>CAVPPJ010000013.1:0-638206 GCA_963707065.1 uncultured Actinomycetes bacterium | reverse complement strand
GCGGCAGGATGGCGCCTTGAGCCTCGTCGGTCTGGCTCAACCAGTGCCTGCGGCACCTCGGCGATGGCCGCGACCCGGTAAGAGCGGGTGAACAGTCGGCCCTTCGGGTTCCCGGCGCGTATTCCACCGGCTGCAGGAACGCATACGTCACCCGGCCACCGACATCGGTCGTGAACATGCGGGCCACAAGCGTCAGCACGATCTCTTTTTGTTGATGCCGCTCTGGTTCAGCTTGGCGACCACGGTCAGCCGCTTCTGCTGGAAAAATTCACCGTCCAGGCTGCCGTTGACGCTGCCGGTAAGAAACGAGGAGAGCGACCCTTTGCCGGACCAGCGGAGTGCCGCCTAGTCCCAGGACCGCGGCATGACCGACCGCACCGCGCAGTGACGAGATCAGCGAGATGGAATGCCTCGCTGACATGCCGGGCAGAGCCGCCCCGAGACGTTCACGAACACGTCGCTCACGTTGCTCGCGGACAGGTAACGGCCGTAGGCGCTCGCGCTCCGGCGCGGCGCGACCCAGGTGGCGAGAGCGACGGCACCGAGCAAGCCCACCAAGACCGCGAGCATCGCCGCCTGACGCCAGGTATCGTCGCGTGCGGCTTGCGCGACAAAGTAGATAGAGGTGATCGCGTCAGCTGGGCCGGTGAGCCTCAGCTCGTTTAGCTCACTGAGCTTCATCGGAGCCATACCCCCTCATGCTGACGAGAGCGGGTGCAGGCTGCGGTGCTCGACCGCCGGCACCACCATGGTGCACAGGCCAGCACCACCAGCCACTCGCTGGGGCGGCAGCGCTACCGGGACTTCAGGCCAGCGGGCATGGGTCAAGGGTTTGCCCGGAGCGAAGCGGAGGGATGCGACCGCGGGGAGCACCCTTGAGGCGGTGGCCGCGAGCTGGACAATCGGTAGCGAGGAAGACGCCCGCCCACGATGCACCGACTCTGTTGCAATGAGCTGGGCGGATCTGAAGCCAGCCCGAACAGCGCGCCCCGCCTGCGCCGGCCTGCCGCTTTCAAGCGCAGAGCCCGGCGACGGAGCACGCCAGCGGCGCCGCAGGCGCCCGCCAATGGCCTGGGTGAACGTGGATGTGCCCGGCCTTTTGATCGTCTCTAGTGCATGCGGACGGCACTCTCCGCCCCGCAGCGCACTACCCAGCCCGGCCGTCATCCTGTCCGCCGCGTGGGGCCCGGTCTTGCCGAGCTGCTGGTACGAGTAGCGTCTCGGTCCCGGCGTTGGCGGCCGGTATCGCTACGAGCTGGCCGCTTCCAGGCGATCACAGATGTCCGCGGGCTTCGTCTTGCCGCTTAAGACATATGCCTGGCCCCGGCGCTGGGGCGTTTTGAGTGCAGCAGGCGCGCTGGCTGCCCGCCGAGGCGGTCTGGTGGTGGCAGCACGAGGAGGCTACGGCGGGTGACTACCTTTCCGGGCACCTCGCCGGAGGCGACACTGTAGACGGGAGGTACGGTGCGGGCTGTCACTGTGGTGATGCGGACTCAGTTCCGCCAGCAATGGCGGCCTGGCTGGCGCTCACCCTGCTGATCGCGCTCGTCAGCGGATTCACGATGGCTGCGGCCGCGACCGCCCGGCGGACCGAGTCGGCAGTCCCTCGGTTCGTGGCCGCCCATGGTTACGACGCCATCCTGTATCCGTTCAAGCCGCTCCCGGCACTTCGCACGTCGCCGGGGGTGGCCACGGTCACCGAGGTCGAGTCTGTGCAGACCGTGTGGTGACCTGCACGTGCGCCAAGCCCATCGGCGACAACTTCGCGCTTCTGGAAGTGCCGCCGGCCAGCCTGGGGCGGCTGACGAAGCTGGTTGCTGGGCGCCTGCCCCGCCAGTCGGCCGCTGATGAGGTACTGGCCTCTTTCACGCTGGCCCAGGACAAGGGCATCCGCGTCGGATCTGTCCTGCATGTCCCGCTATATGGACGGCAGCAGGCGGCGGCCGTAGCCGGCGGCGCCTCTCCGTTGCCGCGCGGACCGCAGGTCACCCTGCGCGTGGTCGGCATCGAGGCCGCCGAGAATGAGTTTCCGTCCGGGCAGTCGCCGCTCTATGACCTGTACGCCACCCGGGCGTTCGCGAACTCGGAAAACCCCCGCAGCCTGCCATTCACTTTCTATTACGTCCGGCTGCGGCATGGGCCTGCCAGTCTGGCGGCCTTCGACGCCGGGATCCGGCAGCTCGAGAAGCAGACGAAGCAGCAGGTGACCAACGTGCACCTCGATGGCGGGGCAGCGGCGGTCATGGCCTCGTCCGGCCGCAGGCCGCGGATGGTGGGTCCTGGCCGGTCTGGCCGCGCTGGCGGGCCTGGCCGTCATCGGGCAGGCCCTGACCCGGCAGGCCGTCGCGACCGGTGCCAACAATGCCGCCCTGGCCGCACTGGGCATGCGGCCGCGCGAGCTGACCGTCCTGGGTCTCCTCCGGACCCTGGTGATAGCCACGGCGGCCGCCGCCGGGCGGTGGCCATTGCCGCGGCGCTATCTCCGCTGACTCCGCTGGGAGAGGCGCGGGTGGCGGAGCCTGCCCCGGGCCTGGCGCTTGATCCGCTGATCCTGTCCCTGGGCGCGCTGGCTACCGTGCTCGCGGTGCTCGGCCTCGCCATTCGGCCGACAATGCGCAGCGCCCGCCTGATACCCAGCCCCGAGCGCCCGGCCAGGACGGCTCCGGTCCGCGTTGCGCGCGGCCTTGCGCTGGGCGGCGCGCCGCCCAGCGCTGTGATCGGGATTCGGCATGCGCTGGAGCGCGGCCGGGAAGCCCATCCGGTACCGGCCTGGACGGCACTTGTCGGGACCATCCTGGCCATGGCCGCGCTAGCCGCGACGGCTGTGTTCGGCGCGAGCCTGTCCATCTGATCGCCTCCCCTCCGCTGTATGGCGATCCGTTCACGGTGTACTTCGACTCACAGGATCCGCATACCGTCACCGGGCCAGTGCAGCAGAGCCTGCAGCGCGACCCGTCGATTGACCGGATGACCCTGGCGATCGGGCCCGAGATCACCGTGAACCACGTTCAGGTCCGGCCATCGCCTTCCGTGCCGTGCACGGCCGGGCGCTGCTATCCATGGTCAGCGGCTCGGCGCCGACCGGAATCAGACAGACTCGCTCGGCACGACGACCATGCACCAGGCCGGAGTGCAGGTGGGTCCATTGTCCCAGTCACGGTGACAACACTGGCCGGGCACGACCGCACTGTGCGGTTCCGGGTCGTGGGCCAGACGTCGTTTCCATCGGATTTCGGGACCGGCAGCCTGGGCACCGCGCCGCGCTCACCATGGACG
Source organism: uncultured Actinomycetes bacterium (assembly GCA_963707065.1). Lineage (GTDB taxonomy): Bacteria > Actinomycetota > Actinomycetes > Streptosporangiales > Streptosporangiaceae > Palsa-506. Next base: position 634,930 of record CAVPPJ010000013.1, on the reverse strand, counting down.
GGTATTTCGGTGCTCAGTGCCCCGCGGGCCCGAACCATCGCTCCTGCCTGCGGACTGCCCCGCAAGGTCTCGAGTACATCATGCTGGCGCACGCGGAGTCCGGGGCCGCGGGCCGGGCAGCGCTGGCCAGCGAGGTCAGCCGATACCCGTCGATTGCGGTGCGGCCACGGTGCCTACATCGCTGGTCAATTTCGGCCTGTCGGTGAACTTCCCCTTCGTGGTCAGCTTGGTCCTGGCCCTCTTCGGGATAGCGACCTTCGTGCACCTGCTGCTAATCAGCGTGGCCCGGCGGCGGCAGGAAGCAGGACTGCTAAGGTGCTGGGCTTCGTCCGGTATCAGGTGGCAGCTGTCGTGTCCTGGCAGGCCACAACGGTTGCCCTGTTGGGCGTCATCTTCGGGCTGCCGCTGGGCGTGGCGGCAGGTCGGGTCATCTGGCGGGTGTTTGCCACCAACCTCGGTGTCGTCCCGGTGCCAGTGGTCCCGGCCGGGCATCTTGCGCTGCTGGCAGCGGGCGTTCTGGTCGTCGCGAACGCCCTGGCCATCGGTCCGGCGCTAGTGGCTGGCCGGACCCATCCCGGCAAACTGCTCCGGACCTTGTGATCCCCTTGGGCATTCGTTCTTATGTCCTGCTTCCGGCGGAGGCCAGTGTGACCCAGGTCGGTACCTGCGAGGCACAGCCACTGACCGACCCATCGGGCACGTAGCGGGCACGCTCCCGAGAGGAGTGCAAGCGTCATGCTCGGCTTTCGACATGTCGACAGCGAAGCAGCTCGAACGGTACTTCACGCGAGTGATTATGCGCCCCTATGCAGTACTTCCTTGCTGTACATGTTGACGCTAAGTGTCAGGACAGGGCTCATAGCTCTGAGTTCTTGTTCTTTCGGGGAAGGTGAAGATTGCTGGTTGGGTGAAAAGCCAACCTAGGCAGATTCCAGCTAGTCCACTTATCGGAGCTACGTACTGGGCAGCAGCGGTTGCATTTTCAGATGAGTGACCAGCCGACTACGGCGAGCACGCCAAGAACAAGGATGACTGTGGTGATAAGGCGCCACACATCCATGCGACGCTAGCTCCATGACCAAACAGACCTCCACCTTGCGGCGGGGGAGGCGGTGGTGACAGTTGAAGGCCGTATTCACGGCAAATCTCGGCTGCTTCTTCAAACTTATTCTTGCAGTCCTCAAATTCGCCAGCCGTTTCGGCCAGCCTGAGCATGTTAGTCATAGCTCGTTCGGCATCACTCTTGCGCCTTCTTACAGGCACCGCACTGACCGAACCGAATGGGTGTGGCTTTGCCTGCCATCCCACCGTAATATAGTCGTCGTTCATCCTGCTTGGTCCCCTGCCTTATCTTGGCCGAGGTTTCACTCATGTGAACAACTAAGCGTTCTTGCAAGGGAGAGTCAAGGGCTGTCACTAGCTTTGGTCGATTGGGTCACATGCTGGGCTCCAGCCAGGGTCGAGCAGGCCTGCTCGTAGACAAGCTGTTCGGTTGTTGATCCGCGAGCTACGAGGAGCACGACCAGGCATTGGCAACTCCTCTCGTCAGTCGTCCTCGTAGGCGTCGAGATGTGGCGGCTGGTTCCGGTTAAGCGGATACCACGAGTCGAATGATCGTCGTCCTCCTGATAGGCGCCGGGGTTGGCCGTGGTTGAGTCGGCCTGGGGCGCGGTGCCGGGTTGCTCCCGGTCCGTTTCCCCAGGCCGCTCGCCGAACCCGCCGTGCGGCTCTCACCGCAACGGGCTCTCCACGGTTTCTGCCGTCAGGCGTGGTTGCGCAGGGTCCAGGGGTTGGGGATCGTGCTGCCGCGGTAGCGGTATCGGGTGACCGGCACCGTCGCGATGTTGAACAGCTCGATCCCGTCCGCCGTCGATCGGCTGCCACCGCCCGTTGGGGGTGGTGAAGCGATCGGCGGACGTCCTTCCACCTCCAGCGGTGCAGCGTCCTGCAGCCACCGGATGACCCGCCACCAGGTGAAGTTGGCCAGTTTGCCGAGGATGTGCTTGCATACGGCGTGCTTGAAGTAGTTGGCCCAGCCGCGCATGATCTGGTTGAGCCGGATCAGCACGTCCCTGAGGTCCTGCTGCGACGTCCTGCGGGTCAGGGCACGGATCTTGGCCTTCAACGACCGGACGGGCCGGTCGGCGATGAAGGTGTAGACGTACCACTTGTCGTGCCCCTCTTGCGGCGCCACTGGATGCGGAACCCCAGGAAGTCGAACCCCTCGCTCATGTGCACGATCCGGGTCTTGGCTGGTGACAGCCGCAGCCCCAGCGGGCGAGCACATCAGCGATCTCTTCGCGCAGGGCCTCGACGTCGCGTGGTGCCGTGGACGAGGACGACGAAGTCGTCCGCTTATGCCGAGCACCGGATTATGCCGGCGGTGCAGTTGCCCTGGTCAGAGGAGGGCTGGCCGTTTTATGGGCGGCATAACCCTGCGGTCTGGGGCGTCAGAGGTTGTCGAGGAAGGCGAGCAGGGTGTCGGGCGGCTGGTAGCGGCCGGGGCGGTGCCGGGCGGCTGACGCGGGCGAGGGCTTGTTCCTTGATGGTGATGTCGGCGTGGAGGTAGACCTGGGTGGTCTCGGCGTGTCGTGGCCGAGCCAGAGCGCGATGACGGAGGTGTCGACGCCGGCGTGCAGCAGGGTCATCGCGGCGGTGTGGCGCAGGGTGTGTGGGGTGACGTCTTCTCCGAGCGACGGGCAGCTGACCGCGGCCGCGGCGGCGTGTTTGGCGACGAGTCGTTCGACGGCGTCGCGGGTGAGCCGGCCGCCGGCCCGGGTGGGGAACAGCGGGTCGGGCCGCGGGGTCGTCTCGGCCAGCCAGGCTCAGCACCGGCGGTCGGGCGGTCAGCGGGGTGAAGCGGTCTTTGCGGCCCTTGCCGTGGCAGCGGACGTGCGCGCCGGCGCCGAGGTGGACGTCCTGGCAGGTCGAGGCCGGTGAGTTCGGAGACCCGCAGCCCGGTCTGGATGGCGAGCAGCAGCAGCGCGTGGTCGCGGCGGCCGAGCCAGGTGGTCCGGTCGGGTGCGGCGAGCAGCGCGTCGGTCTCGGCGGGGGTCAGGTAGCCGACGACGGCGCGGTCGCGCCGTCGGGGCGGGATGGCCAGGACTGGCTGATCAGGCGGCGTGTTCGGGTGCACGCAGGGCGGCGTAGCGGAACAGCGAGTGGATCGCGGCCAGCCGGGCGTTGCGGGTGGTGATGCTGTTCCCGCGGTCGGCTTCCAGGTGGTGCAGGAACGCGCCGATCAGCGCGGCGTCGAGGTCGGCGACGCCGAGCCTGGCGGGTGGCTTCCCGGTTGCTCTGGGCGAAGTCAGGAGCAGCCTGAAGGTGTCGCGGTAGGCGGCGATGGTGTGCGGGCTGGCCTTCGTCTGCCGGGTCAGCCGGTCGGTGAAGAAGCCCTGCAGGATCGGGGCCAGGTCGGTCACGGGGGCGCCCGGTCTGCCTCTCGAGCCGGCTGCGGCCAGGGCCAGCAGTTCGGGGACGGCCTGGAGATACCAGTAGGTGGACTTCGGGTCGACATGGCCGAGGTAGGTGGACAGCAGCGGCAGCCGGGCCTGCACGTTCAGCGCCGTCGCGGTACCAGTCCAGCAGGGTGGCGACCGCGAAAGTGTGCCGCAGGTCGTGCAGCCGGGGGGCGGCTGCCCGGGGGGGCCGGATGCCGGCCGTGCGACAGGCGGTGAAAGTGTGCTGGGTACGTGGTGCTGTCCAGCGGCTGCCGCGGCTGGACACGAAGAACGTGGCCGCCTGGGCTCGGGGAGCCTGGTCGCGGGCTGCTCGTAGGCGGCAGCGCGGTGATCGCGGTCGGGTGCAGGGGGACCAGCCGGGACTTGCCGAACTTGGAATCCGGGATGACGATCGTCCCGGCCGGCAGGTCGACGTCGTCCCGGTCGAGGCGGCACGCCTCGCCCATGCGCATGCCGGTCACGGCCAGCAAGCCGATGAGGGTCCGGTAGGTCGCGGCCCGGAGCGGCGGGTCGGGCGTCTGCCGCGTCCATGCAGCGCGGCGATCTCGGCCGGGGAATACAGGTAGGGCTGGATCCGCCGGTGAGGCGCGGCAGCACGTCGGTCGGGGGGATCTCGGTGGCCGGGTCGAGCGCCTGCAGGTGGCGGGCGAAGATCCGCACGACCTCGAGCCGCCGGGCCCGAAACCTATGACCGCTGGCCCGGGGGGTCGTGATCGCCCATTCGACCGCCAGCTCGGCGGTGACGTGTCCGGCGGCGCGTTCCTCGCAGAATCGACGAAGCTCATCAGGTGCCGGCCTGGTCGTCAGCTTGAACCCCAGCGCGCGGCGCATCGCCAGGTACTCTCGGCCCTGGCCCGCAGCGCGCTCACCGCCCGGCTCCGGGCCAGGGCCGCGCCAGCGCGCTCAGCGCGGCCTGGTCCACCTTCGCATAAATCGAGGTGGTGAGCTGGCTGCGGTGCCGCAGCACCTGCCCGACCTCGGCCAGCGACGTCCCGGCGCGGAGCAGCTCGGTCGCCAGCGCGTGTCGGAGCCGGTGCGCGCCCCGGCGCTGCATCCCGGCCCGGTCGCACGCCCGGGCGACGACCGACCGGACCGCCACCGGCGTCAACGGCAGGTATGGCCTGCGGACCCGGACGAACACGGCGCGCGACTCGGACCGGGGCGCCCGCCGGTCAGCCAGGCCGCGACCGCCGCCCCGGCCGGCCGGCAGCGGCATCCGCTCGATCCGGCTGCCCTTGCCCGTGACCGAGATCGCCCCGGCCGCCAGTCAACGTCCTCCAAGCTCCAGGCCGGCGCCTCGACGCTGCGTAAACCCAGCCGCGCCAACAGCGTCAAGACCGCGTAATCCGCGGCCGGCCGCCGTCTGCCGGTCGCAGCTGGCCAGCAGCCGCTCGATCTCGGCGGTCGTCAGGCCGCGCGGCAGCTGCCCCCGCCACCACGCACCGCCGGGACCGCCCCGGCCAGCGGGACCGCCGACCAACCCGTCCCGTGCAAGTACCGCAAGAACGCCCGCACCGAGGTCACCATCGCCTTCGCCGACCACCCGTTGCGGTCCCGGGAGTGATCCACCATGAACGCGGTCACCTTGCCCGCATCCAGCACGCTGACCGCTCCCGCCCCGCCGACCCGCCAGGAACTCCTTGGCCTGGTTGGAATAGCACCGCACTGATACCGGAGCCAGGCCCCGCTCACGCTGCAGCCACGTGCCGAACTCGCCAGCAGCACCACGCCGTCATCGCCCGTGCCCATGATGATCTCCCGTCTGGAGGGATCACTGACTCCAACCAGACAGGCAGATCACCGCCGGGACCGCCGGATTATGCCGACCCCGAAACGGCCAGCCCTCCGCTGACCAGGGCACCGGGCAGCCGGGTCGGCATAATCCGGTGCTCGGCATAAGCCGACTTATGCCGCGCTCGGCATAAGTCGGCGTACCTGATCCGCACGGGGGAGTCTTTTGCCGCAGCGGCGGCACCGTTGCCGGCGCGCTGGTATCGGACTCCGGCGGCGTGTTCCATCCCGTGCAGGGCCACGTTCAGCAGCGCCAGGCTGACCACCCCACCTTGCGGGGTGCCCTCTTCGGTCGGGGTGGCAGGCCGTTTTCGACCACGCCTGCCTTCAGCCATCCGGCGATCAGTTCCCTGGCGGGGAACGTGCCGATCTGGCCGAGGAGATGATTGTGGTCTATCCGGTCGAATTGCAGTCACTTCGAATGGCGGGACGGAACCGTCCTTGGCAGCCCACAGGCAGCCACCGAAGAACAGATGCAGACCCTGCGTGCTTGCAAGACGTGTATCGAGACTCGCCATGGGCAGCATGGCGATAGCCGCCCGGACGGGAGAGACGGCAAGGCTGGCGCGTTGTGCCCCACCTGCAACCAGACGATGTCCTTGACCGGGGTGTGCGACAACTGCGCCTGACTGGCTGAGCAGTGCGATCAAGCTTGACCCATCCCGCAGGCAGACCCGACTACTCGCGGCAGAAGAGCGCGTTGGCCGCGGCCAGTCAGCTGTGTAAAAACATGCAGGCTGGGTCACTCTCTCGTGGGTGACGCCGCGCGAACAGGAAGCCGCCGGCGTCTGGTGGGCCTCCAACGGTGCACGCCTATATGCGTAAGCCCCTATGCCATGGCCGGAGCGAAAGATCTTGTTTCGCTTGTGGCGCGGACGAATGAGATCTCTGGCTAGGCAGTGGACCGGTGAGGGCGGTCAGCAGGCCGGTGCGGCCGCGCTCGAGGGCAGATTGCCCCAAGGTCGTGTGACCGCCAGTTGGCGTTCGTGTCGGCTCACCCTGCGGCGCAAGCTGCTTGTCGATCTGAACACGCGCCTTGGCTCTGGAGGCCTGGCACTGGGCACGCTAGCCCTTCGCCGTCATCGCGGCGTGGTAATTGGTCCTCGAGCGCCGAGTGCGGATGAGGTCGCCTGCCAGGACCATCGTGCAGCCCGTCGTGCCGCGGAGGTCGCCGGTGACCGGCCACTACCTGGCACGACTGGACCCGGATAACGCCCTCCGTGTCCGCCGCGTGCTGCTGGGATGCTTAGCAGAGGTGATCCGGCACGGCGGACGGGAGCGTGACATGCGGCTTGACCCTCTCTTCGATGTCAACTGGCGTTATGACCTGATGCGGTCTGTGGACCCCTCCCCGCACGGGGATGGACGGCTTTACGGCCAGGGCGAGGCGACCTTCACCGGGCGGCTGACCGGCCAGGCGCAGTGGTCGAACTACCCCCAGCTGCGCGGCGACTACGCCTTTCCGGAATGCCGCGGCGTCGTCGAGGTGGCAGATGGCGGGTTTGTACTGTTCAGCCTCACCGGTATGTCGTCGCTCACCAACGGCAGCGGGGTCCACGTGATGAGGTTCCAGACCGAGAACGCCGCGCATGACTGGCTGAACGACGTCATCGCCATCGGCGAGGGCAGCATCGACCCCGATCGAGGTGTGCTGGCCATGCGCTACTACGCCTGCGTGGTGGACTACCTGCCGACCATCGAGCCGCCAACCGATCAGTGACGGGCAAAGGCTCAAGTCGCGGCAGAAGCGGAAGGCGGCGTGCCTTAGCGGCCTTAGCATCGGTGGATGGTGACCGAGGACGACGTTCGCCGGGTCGCATTGTCTCTGCCTGCGACCGTCGAGAAGTCCTACAACCGGCTCCCCTCTTTCCGGGTGGGCAGCAGCCTGTTCATCCGCATTCACGAGCTGCCGGACGTGTTGTTCGTGCGCTGTGCGAACCTCGAGGAGCGCGACGAACTGCTCAAAGCCGAACCGGAGAGGTTCTTCATCACCCCCCATTACGACGGCTACCCGGCGGTCCTCGTTCGGCTCGGACAGGCCGGCTTCGACGAGGTGGCCGAGCTTGTGACCGAGGCCTGGCGGATCTGCGCCCCGAAGCGGCTGCTCGCCGCTTACGACGCGAAGCACCCGCCGGCGCCATGACGGGGAGCCAGCGGCCCTGCCACCCGTCCGGCCCACCAACTCACCGCGCGCGAATCGCGGCAGATGAGGGACCCACGATCCTGGATGGCTATCTTTAACTCAGTTAGATTGGCAATGCCGGCGTCGGCGGGTCGGGTAACCACCAGCGTAGCTCGCTTTACAGTGGGGCGATGGGATTGCCTGAGGAACACCTCGAAACCTCACGGCCAACCTGGGGATTGCCAGCAAAAGGATACTGCAGATCCTTGATCAGAATAAGGTTCATCGTGATCAAAGCTGTCGCCATGACCATCCGCATCTCGCACACCGTGCTCTTCAGCCCGAAGAGAAGGCAGAACGCAATCACTATGACAGCCCCGGCGATCAGCGCCACCCAGATGGGCTCCGGTACCTCCTCGGTCATCGCATCCAGCCGATCCCTCCGCGCTGCGGTCAGGCCGTTTACGCTCACCACTGCCTGCTCATAGAGGACCCGCTGCTGGCTGGTGCGGGGGGAGAACCGGAACACGCCGGCGCGGATCTGAGTCAGCAGGTCCTGCGCGACGGGGCTGCTCTTCCCCTCATTCATCAGAGGCCATTCCCTGTCTATGACAGTATGCGCATATTTCAGGGTCCAGGTCCTCGATGGCTGGTCCTTGAGGCGCAGGAAGGCTGCGCGCTATCCAGTAGATGTTGGACAGCTGGTCAGCTTCGGTGTAGGTCGTGGCGTGCGCGCTGCTGAGGGTCTCCCACCCCACGATGACCACGAAGGCCAGCAGCACGGCGTACAGGACCGCAACCCCCGCGAAGATGAACCCCGCGACCTCGGTGTGCTCCTGCCGCTTCTCATGCGCCCAGTACCGGTGAACGAGATAGACACTCAACCCCGAACCAAGCAGCGCCCCCAGGAAAATCCAGAGGTTGGGCAGGTTCATCGCGTCCCCCAGGACTGCCGACAGCCTGGCGATCAGCCAGGGGCATGCTAGCCGTGACAGCCAGCTGCCGCTCCTGGCCAGTCCGCCTCCTTGCTGGTCTCCCGATAGGCCGCACCCCTCCGGAGCGGTCTCCCCGCGACTGGTCGTACCCGTCCACGGCGCAGCTATCTTATCCTGGCCTGACTGATCCGCCCACGACGATAAATCCCACCCGGAGACTGACCGGAAACTGGCTCAGAACATTGAGACGGCCGGCCACCCCCTGCCCGCCATCGAGTCCCCCCGCAGCGACCAGCCCGTGCAACGCTAATCCTGCAATGGATCGATGGGAAAGGCGAGCTAAAGGTAGCGGATCGTGGCTCGCTGCACCCGCAGGGCAGCTACCGTGCCGCTGGCCAAACTCGACGTCTGCAAATAACGCCCATGCCGAATCGAGTGCAAGAGGCGCACTCAATTCATGCATGTGCGGTCGACCGTGGACGGTTATTCATCGTCCTTTTCGTTGTCCAGGGATTCGGTCAGTGACCGGACGGCGCGTTCGAGTTCTGGCAGGTCATCATCGACGGTGGCCTGCAAGATCGCGTGGGCTGTGTCGAAGTACCGATGGGCCAGGTGGTCGCGCATCCGGGCGATCTGGCTCCACGGGATGGCGGGCTGGGTGGCGAGCAGGTCGGCGGGCAGGGCCTTGACGGCCTCCCCGATCTCCAGCAGCCGGATCCGGACCGCGTCGAACACCAGCCCGTCGGCGAGGGTGCCGCGCTGCAGGTGCGAGCGGATCGCGTCGATGGCGGCCTGGATATCGGCCAGCCGCTGCCGGTCTCGGTAGCTCACAGCGCCACCAGGTCACGGCCGGCGCGCGAGAGCACGTCCGGCTTGAGATCGCCAGCCGGCACCAGGTCGACCCGGGTGCCGAGGATGGCTTCCAGCTCCGCCTGCACGCGCCCGAGCCCAAACAGGCTCATCCCCGGGCGGCAGGTCGGCGAGCAGGTCCACGTCGCTGCCGGGGCGGTCCTCGCCGCGGGCCACGCTGCCGAACACGCGAAGCCCGGACACCCCGTGGGCGGCCGCCGCCGCGACCACGTCGCGGCGGCGGCGCCGGACCCGCTGGCCTACCGGCCCCGACAGCCTGCTCAGCCGCCGGGGCTGCCGTCGCACGCTGGTGACCAGCTCGAAATCGGCCGCCTCGACCAGCGCCGCCAGCGCCGGCACCGAGGGCTGCCGGTGCCCGGACTCATAAGCGCTGATCACGCTCTGCGTGACGCCCGCCCGGGCGGCCAGTTCCACCTGTGACAGGCCGGCGCTCCGGCGCGCCTGCCGCAGCAGCGCGCCAGCCGTCAGTTTTCCGGAGTCCACTCTCGACAGTATAGCGGATCGTCAATATATACGTCTTCCCCGGACCCGTCCTCACATCGGCATGACCGGTCGTCAGTAAGCGGGATGGGCGAGGACGGCAGCGGGTCATGGCGGTTCGTGCAGTCGCCGGTCTGCCTGATCTCGGTCACGCCAGTGCTGGCGGCGGACGGGGTGACTGGCCAGCGAGCCGTGTCGCGCCGGTCGTGATGGCCCAGGGCAGCGGGGCGGGAATGCTGCTTGCCTGCTGTGATGTGGTCGGTGCCATCGTGGTGTGCTTGGCCGCTGGCGGTGATGACATCTTCATTCTGGTTCCGGTGGCTTGCGGGCGCTGGCCGGGGCTGCCGGGAACCGCGGCAGCCCCATCGGGTCCGGGCCGCCTGGCAGCCCGGTCCGCGCGTTGCCTGCCAGGGTTGGTCCTCAGATGTCCGGGCTCGGTGCTGGCGGCCGTCCCGGCGTGGCCGTTACACGGACTTCGAAGATTAGCGGCGCTAACGAGCTCTGGGAGCCAAGTGGGGAGCCAAGGCGGGCAGGCACCAGGCGACGCCAGGCCACGTCCAGCCACGGAGGCCGCAGATGATCGCCATGCAGGGCCACGCCCAGCCACATGCGGCGACGGGCGGAATGTGTATGGCATGCAAGAGGTCCGGAGTTCGAGTCTCCGTAGCTCCACATTTCCGCAGGTCAGAGGCCATTTACGCCGATCTTGACCGCTTGCTAATCGTGCAAGAGGTCACATTATCTGGCGAGTTGGCATGACCTGGTGTTCTCGCAGGTCGGCGCGTTGTTACGTCGCTGATCGGAGATCGCGGCTGTGACTGGGTCCGGCCGGGAGCCAAGTGGGGAGCCAGCGGGTGATTTACGTCTGCCGAAGGCAGTCTGAAAAGTCGTCGGCCGCGGTCCCGCGCTAACATGTCCCGGGCACGATCGGGGCGGAATCGCAGCACGATCGGGCGACTAACAGGAAGGCGAGCCATGGCCAGCTTTAGTCCTGGCCTGCGGCCAGTGGAGGAGCCCAGGGACAAGGGTCTCAAGACAGGCGCTCTTGGCCTGGTGTCCAGCGTGGTCATGGGCGTGTCCTCGACCGCCCCGGCCTATAGCCTGGCCGCGACGCTGTTCTTCGTGGTGGCGGCCGTCGGGCTGAAGTCCCCGCTGGTCGCCGTGCTGGCGTTCGTGCCGATGCTGCTGTGCTCGATCGGCTTCAGCGAGCTGAACAAGGCCGATCCTGACTGCGGGACCACTTTCATCTGGGCGGCCCGGGCGTTCGGGCCGAAAACCGGCTGGGCCGGCGGCTGGGCCGTCGTGGCGGCCGACGTCCTCGTTATGGCCAGCCTGGCCCAGGTGGCCGGGCAGTACGTGTTCTTCCTCATCCAGGGACCGAACAGCGCGATCGGTGGCAACGCCTCCAGCGGCTGGGTGCTGCTGGTCGGCATTTTGTGGATCGTCACGATGACTTACATCTGCTACCGCGGCATCGAGACCTCGGCCAACTTCCAGAAGGCGCTGCTGTCCATCGAGATCATCATGCTGCTGGTCATGTCGGTCACGGCGCTGGTCCGGGTGTTCGGCAGTCATCCGCCGCCCGGGTCGCTGCACCTGAGCTTTAGCTGGCTGTCGCCGTCGCACCTGCCCATCTCGGCCTTTGTGTCCGGGATCATCTTGATGCTGTTCATCTACTGGGGCTGGGACACCGCCTTGTCGGTGAATGAGGAGACCGCGGATAAGTCCCGGACGCCGGGCCGAGCGGCGATCATCTCGACGCTCGTGCTGCTCGTCACCTATGTGATCGTGATCATCGCCGTGCAGGCGTTCGCCGGCATCGGCGGCAAGGGCGTGGGGCTGACAAATCCCGCGCACCAGTTCGACGTGCTGTCGGTGGCCGGGGGCGCGATCTTCGGCACCTCCGGGCTCGGCACGGTCTTGTCCCGGCTTCTGATCCTCATGGTGCTCAGCTCGGCCGCCGCCTCGACCCAAACCACGATCTTGCCGACCGCACGCACGACGCTGTCGATGGCCGCCTACGGCGCGCTGCCCGAGTCGTTCGCCAAGATCAACCCCAGGTACCTGACCCCGACGGTGTCCACTCTCGTGATGGGCGCGATCTCAATCGCGCTGTACATCCCGCTGAATTACATCGCCGGCGGCAACCCGATCGCTGACGCGGTCACCGCGATTGGCCTGTACATCGCGTTCTACTATGGGCTGACTGCGTTCTCCTGTGTCTGGTACTACCGGGCCACGCTGACCAGCAGCGGCCGGAATCTGTGGATGCGCGGCATCCTGCCCGGGCTAGGCGGGCTGATCATGTACGGGGCTGGCTTCTACAGCCTGCAGAGCGACTGGGTCGCGTCCAACAGCTACACCACGTGGACGGTGCCGGTCCTGCACTGGCAGATTGGCGGTATCTTCATCATCGCCGCGCTGGCCGCGGTGGCCGGAGTGATCGGCTTTGCTTTCATGCGCGTCACTGCCCCTGCCTTCTTCCGCAAGGAAACACTCACCAGGACCTCTCCGGTGATGGTTTTTAACCAGGAGTTGTGAGCCAGGCCGGCGCTGGATCAGCCGCCGCCGGACATCGAACCAGGGACTGACGAGTCGGCGGCTGGCCCGGTACGTCGGGCACGCTGTTGCGCCTTCCCCGATCGGGCCGCGTCTTGCCGGGGCGGGCGGCATCCGGACGCTGTCGACCCGGGAAACGGCCTAGTCACCGGGGGGATTGCCAATTCGCGCTGATAGTTGGCAGGCTAGGGCAACGATGTTGCAGTCTGGCCGCTAGCTGATTCCGCCGCCGAAGGCGGACTCGGCCGGGCCAGCGGGGAGAAAGGATATGGCCTCTTCAGCTCGGCCAGCCGACGTCGGTGCAGCTAGTGAGCCGGATCTGGCTCCGCGCGCCCGCTGGCCGGGTGCCCGCTATGCCACGTATGCGCGAAGGGGCACCCTGACATGACCTGCTCAGCCAGCCGTGCCGGCGGCGCTGCCCGCGTACGGCGGGCCGTGGGCAGCGCGCCATGAGCAGTGCAGTGCCGCCCGCGGGCCCGGCCCCCGGTCGGCCGTCCTGGCCCATTCGGTCCGGGACGGTGCCGGCGCTGGCCGACGGTTTCAGTGCCAGGCTGGAGACGGCCCCCGGCCTGGCGGCTGCGCTGTCGGCCGGGGCTGCGGTCGCGCTCGTCCCCGATCGGGCGGCGGCCACGGCTGCCTTCCCCGGCCAGGTGGCGGCTGTCGATGCGCAGGACTGGCTGAGGTCGTCGGGTAAGACTCAGCTCGCGGCAGCTTTCGCCGAGTCTCTGTGGCAGTCAGGCGGTGTAGACCTGCTGGTCTGGATCGAGGCCACGAGCCGGGCCTCGGTGCTGTCCGGCTACGCTGCGGCGACGGCCGCCGTGACCGGCCGGGAGCAGGCGAGCAGCTGTGAGTCAGTCGCTGCCCAGTTCCTCAGCTGGCTGGGCGAGACCAGCCGTTCGTGGTTGGTGGTACTCGATGACCTGGTCGGCCCGGCGAACCTGGATGGTCTGTGGCCGGGCCCGGCCGGCCGGGTGCTGGTGACCTCTGCCGACGCTGCGGCCGTCCCCAGCGGGATGCGGGTCGTGCCGGTCGGGCCGTTCAGCATGCGTGAGGCCATTAGCTATCTGAGCGGACGACTGTCGGCCGACCCGGACAAGCGGCATGGTGCGGTCGAACTGGCTCAGGATCTGGACTTCGAGCCGGTTGCGCTGGCCCAGGCCAGCGCGGTGATCGCCAATTCCCCGCTGTCGTGCCGCGAGTACCAGGCCTATTTCGTGCGCAGGCGGGAGCAGCTGGCGGAGTCGTCCAGCGCACGGCCGTCGGCAGCCGCGGTGACGTGGACGTTCTCGTTCGGACGGGTGGGCCAGCTGGCGTCGGGCGGATTGGCCAAGTTGCTGCTGGCCCTGGCCGCGCTGCTGGACGGGCACGGCATTCCCCAAACCGTCCTCGCCGCTCCTGCGGCAGGCGATTTCCTCGCGGGTGGCGACGATGTCCTGGCCAGCGGCGAGCGCGCCCGCGCGGCGCTAGCGGCGCTGGAACAGGCCGGCCTGCTGACCGTCGAACCGGTGACGGCACCGCCGACGGTCCGGATCAGCCCAGTGCTGCAGGCTGCGCTGCGGGCCGCGATGCTCGAAGGCATTCCGGATCAGGCGGCGAGTTCGGTGGCGGACGCGCTGCTCCAGGCCTGGCCGGAACGGGAGCTGCCCGGCTGGCCTGCTTCTGGCCTGCGATCCTGCGTGGCGACCCTCCGGCGGATCACCGGAGACCTGCTGTGGGACGGCGGCTGCCATCCCCTGCTGGTGCGGGCGGGGGACAGCCTGGACCGCGCCCGCCTGACCGAATCCGCGGTGGACCATTGGCGCGACCTGGCCACGACCGGCGGCCGCCTGCTCGGCGGCGGGCACCCGGACACGATGCTGGCCGGCGAGCGGCTGGCTGACGCCTACCTTGCAGCCGGGCGCGCGGACGACGCCATTCCGTGGTTCCAGTGGGTACTCGACAGCCTGACCCGCAAGCTCGGGCCGGATCACCGTGAGGTGATCGAGGCGCGGCGACGCCTCGGCCACGCCCTCGTGGCGGCGCTCCAGCTCCCGGCTGCGATCGCCGTCCTTGAAAGCGCGGTTCCCCAATTCGAGCAGGCCTACGGGCCCGGGCATGCCGACACGCTCGGCGCGCGGGACGAGCTCGCCGCCGCCTACCTGGCTGCGGGCCAGTACTCCGACGCCATCACCCTCTACCGGAGCACACTGGCCGACCGGGAGCGCGCTCAAGGAGCCCGGCACCCGCAGACGATGACTACGCGTCACGGTCTGGCCGACGCCTACCTGGCCAGCGGCCGGGCAAAAGAGGCAGTCGCGGCCTACAAGCGGGTGGTGGCCGACCGGGAGCGCGTCCTTGGGCCCGATCACCTGGACACGCTTACGGCGCGGAGCGATCTCGGCGCCGCCTACCAGAAGACGGGCAAGACGGCGGCGGCGGAGCTGGCCTGCGAGCAAGCCTGGGCCGGGTTCGAGCGGGTGCTCGGCCCTCGTCATCCTGATACGCTGCGGAGCCGTGCGGGGCTGGCCCAGGTGTATCGCCGGCTGGGGCGCTATGGCGACGCCCGCGCGCTGCTGCGCGACACGGTCGACCGCCTGGAGCGCATCTTGCCCGATGGCGATCCGCTGATCACCGAACTGCGCCAGAGCCTGGCCGACATCGGCGAGGAGTAACTCCCGCGGAGGAGGCCCGCGCCGGACCCCCGCCGGGGCATGATCCCCGCCGCGGACAAGACGGCCTTAACCCCGGCGCTGGTGTCCCGCAGGGTCCGGAACCGCATCATGGTCGCTGAGGTGCGGCGTTACGATCCTGCTGGTGACCCCTTCATGCCGCGGCCTGCGGTTCCTCGCGCCGTTGCGCTCACGGTAGCTGCTCCGGTCGGATCCTGACAGACCGAACTTAATGCAGCCAGGTCGCAGAACGATCGCCCTCATTTCGGCTATGACCGGGCGTCGGCGTTAAGCGAGCGGGCGAACGACGGTGGCGCGGATTATGTCGGTTCGTGCAGTCGCCGGTCCGCCTGATCTCGATCACGCGTCGGTGCCGACGGCGGACCGGGCGGCCGGCCAGCGAACCGTGTCGTGGCGGTCATGACGGCCGATGGCAGCCGGGCGGGCCGCCGGTCAGCTTGCCGTGGCTTGCTGCCGGGCCACCGCTTTCCGCAGCCTGTGCTTAAGGACTTTGCCTGACGCGTTGCGCGGGATGGTGCCCGTGATGACGTAGTGCGGGATCTTGTATTCGGTGAGGCGGTCGCGCAGGAACGCCCGGATGTCGTCCAGGGTGATCGTCGCGCCGTCGCGCGGGGTGATCACTGCGACGATGCTTTCCCCGTAGTCGGGGTGCAGCCGGCCGACCACTGCGACGTCGGCGACGTCGGGGTGCGCGGCCAGGGCGCCCTCGACTTCGATCGAGTAGACGTTGTGGCCGCCTGTGATGATCATGTCCTTGAGCCGGTCGACCAGGGTCAGGTAGCCATCCGCGTCGACGCGGGCCAGGTCGCCGGTGTGCAGCCAGCCGCTCCTGAGGGCCTCGGCGGTCTCGGCGGGCTTGTTCCAGTAACCCTTCATCACCGACTCGCCGCGAAGCAGCAGTTCGCCGACGCCGCCTGGGCCGATGTCGTGGCCCTCCGGATCGGCCACGCGCGCCTCGGTGAACGGCAGCGCCTGCCGGCCGCTGGCGTCGGGACGGGCTTTGACCTGCTCGGCGTCGCAGTACACGCCACCCGGGCCACCCTCGGTCTGCCCGCACAGCTGGATGAAGCTCACCTGCGGCAATGCGGTGACAAGTCGTTCGACTGCGCTCGCGGGCATGGGGGCGGCGCCGAACAGTCCGGTCCGCCAGCAGGACAGGTCGCGGTCGGCGAGGTCAGGCAGGCGCAGCAGGAACTGGTACATCGTGGGAACGCCGAAGAACATCGTGATCTGTTCCGACTCCAGCGTGTCGAGCACGGTGGCCGGGTCGAAGCGGGGCAGGATCACGTGCTTGGCCCCGATCATGGTACCGGGAATGAGCATGATGCCGAGTTCGGCGGCATGGTAGAGCGGCGCGACGTGCAGAAACCGGTCGCCGGCCCGCATGCCGCAGGAGGCCACGAAGGTGAACCCGGCCCACATCACCCGGTGATGATCGAACAGCGCCCCCTTGGGCCGGCCGGTGGTGCCCGAGGTGTAGAGGATCAGCGCGTCGTCCGTCTCGCTGACGGCAGGGGTCACCTCCTCCTCCGGCGCGGGCGCGGCCAGCTCGGTCAGATCGGCGAACCCCTCGGCCACGCCGAGCGCGACGGCCATCGGGGTCCGCCCCGCCTCCAGCGCCATAGTCACCGCAGCCGCGACCGCCGGATCAAACGCGAAAACCGCTGCCCCGGAATCCTCCAGCAGATACGCGATCTCGGGCGGCGCGGACGCCGGGTTGACCGGCACCACAATCGCCCCGCACCGCAGCGCCGCGTAGAACGCCACGACGAAACGGTCGGAGTTCGTCGCCATCAGAGCGAACCGGTCGCCCCGGCGCAGACCGAGCCCGGCCAGCGCACTCGCCGCTCGGTCGACCGCCGCGTCCAGTTCAGCGTAGGTGTAGGCACGGTCGCCAAAGGCCAGTGCGGGATCGCCCGGCACACGCCGGGCGGTGGACCGAAGACTGCCGGGAATCGTGGGCATCGTGGCCTCAGTCCATCTTCTCGTGCATCCAGGCGCCGGCAACCCGCTCGGTCATATCCAACCCCCGCCAGCAGATTATTCACTTCGTACACCACCAGCACCCATACGTAAAGATCCGCCCAGGCTCGCAGGTGACCGGCGTCGAATTCGCCATCTGCGCCGAAACCGGCACTGACTTCGCTGACCCGTCCCAGCCTGGGCCTACCACCCTGATCACCTCGCCCCGCCACGTCTCGCCTCGGGCGTGATCTACAGGCGGCGGCGCCTTGCTGCGCTTAGCCAAGAGCCACACCGAGCGGGCCATAACGACCAGTCCGGGACATACTCAAGCCGACCGCTCCAGCCTGCCTCCCCGACCAGATAGGCGGTTTGCTTCAGTCTCGGCGGCTGGGGGGACAGTGGGCAGCCACACGAACGGATCGCAGCCAGTTTCGCGGATGTCTCCGCCAGCTCCGGGACGACCGGCTATAGCGGCAGTAGCAACCTGATACGACGTAGCCGGGAACTACTTGCGGACGCGGAACCGGAGGATGGTGACGCCGCCGGCCTGCGTGCTGCTGACCGGTTCCAGATCTATCCTGGCGAGGCCCGGGGAGGAGTAGAACCGGATGCCGTCGCCGAGCAGCACCGGCAGGACGTATACCAGGATCTCGTCGACGAGTCCCCGCCGCAGGCACTGGCCGGCCACGTCAGCGCCGAGGATTTCGAGGTTCTTGCCGCCCGCCGCGTCCAGTGCCGTGGCGACCGCTTCCCCGATGTCACCGGTGAGGTACGTGACCTCCGGGGCCGGCGGGTCCGGCGGCCTGTGGGTGAGGACGAACGTGGGTCCGGAGAAGGGGTAGCCTTCGTCGCTCGATGCTGCCCCCCGCTCGTTGTTGGCGTCCATCCTGTCGCCTACCTCATCGGTCCGCCGGCCGACGAGCATGGCGCCGGTGGCCGCCGCGGTCTCCGTAACCACGGCCGCGTCCGGCTCTATGAAGTCGAAGATCCAGTCCATCGCGTCGCCGGGACCGGCGATGAAGCCGTCCAGCGACATCGACCTATTCACGACAACCTTGCCGTTTCCGGTGCCCGTGTCGCTCATCATGTTCCTCCGAAGGACCTTTCCGGGGCTGTCATCCCATGCTGCGAATGATGACGTTACGCGCGCCTGGATCTCATCGTCTGCCCGACCACATTCCGCTTCCCTCACTGTCCGGAGGCCAGCCGCCACCTGACCAGCACGAACCAGAATGAGAGGAACCTGCCATGCATGACAGCGCTGCAGGCGAGCTTGCGGGCAAGCTCACCGAGTTCCCTGCAGACCGGCGACCCGCCGCGCTGGCCCTTCCGGCGTTAGCCGATTCGCAGTTCCGCAACAGCCAGACCGGTCCGCTCTGCGCGCTCACCGCCCGCACGACGCCTCCGGGAGCCAGATGGTGACTCACTTGAGCGTGTCGTGTGGGGATGGCGAAGTGAGAAGCGTGGCCGCCTGCTGCTGGCTGAGCGCGCGCCCGGCGGCCAGCGCGGCATCCCACGCCTCGGGTGCGATGGTCGCGCGGGCGCGAGCCAGGACATCCTCGAGCATTTCTGACTGCTTTATCGGGATGCTGGACTTCTGCCGGATGGCTTCCGCGGCGCCGGTTTGGCGGGCCGCCCGAAGGACCTCGCCGAGTTGCGCGGCATTTGCGGCGGACATTTCCAAGGTGGTGGCCAGGAGCTCGGGGTCACCGCAGCTGACGACGTAGTCGGCCATGTCGGACAGCTGGTCGCGGGCCTCCCGGGCCCGGCCCGCCCGGAGGTGGACCCCGGCTAGCGATTGCTGGTCCAGGGCGACACCCAGCATGTCCCCCTGCTTCCGGTCGATCGCGAGCGCCTCCTGTAGCACCTGCGTGGCGCGGTCGAAGTTGCCCGCATCGCTCTCCAACTGGCCAAGGTTCGTCAGGGCCGCGGCGAGCCGCATGTCACTGCCGATCTCGCGGGAGATGGCGGCGCTGTCTTCCAGCAGGGATCGCGAGGTGTCCAGCTCGTCGAGGTGATGGTGGGTGATGCCGAGGCTGTTGAGTTCTCGTGCCTGCTGGTCCCGGTCGCCGAGGTCACGCCAGATCGCCAGGCTGCGCTCCAGGAGCGGCAGCGCGGCCTGCGGCTCGCCTTGCTGCTGCAGTAGTACCCCGAGCCAGTGCGCCAGCTGCGCCAGCGGTGCTCCGCCATTCTCGCTGGTCAGGTCGATAGCCCGCTGCAGCCACCGTCGCCCTTCGGTCAGGTAGCCGTGCCGGTACCAGAACAGGGCCAGCGCCTGGACCAGTCGCAAGCCGGTGACTGACCGTTCGCGGTCGGCAGGCGCCGGGCCTGCGGCCGGGGTTTCTAGCGACCAGGTGAGGGCGGCGTGCAGGTTGTCATGCTCGGCCTCCAGCTGGTCCAGGGCCACCAGGTGCGCCGGTCCTGAGCTGCGCAGCTGCTCGTGCGCCCGCTCGGCGAGTCCGGCATAGTACTCAGCGTGGCGGCGCCGGGTGTCGTCCAGGTCCCCGGCCCTCTCCAGGCGCTCGAGCGCGTACTCCTGAATCGTCTCCAGCATGCCGACGCGGGGCTCGCCGTCGGCGCCGTCGGTCACCGTGACCAGGCTGACGTCCATCAGCCCGGCGGCCAAATCCAGGGGATCGGCCCTGACCCCCTGGGCGCCTGGGCCGTGCTCTGGCGCGGCGACCGCGGCCAGTGCGTCCAGGCCGCAGCCCCCGGCGAACACCCCGACGCGGCGGAACGCCTCGGCCAGGTCGGGGGTCAGCAGGTCGTAGCTCCAGGCGATGGCGTTCCGCAGGGTCTGCTGCCGCGACGACCGCCCGACGTCGGCGGCGGTCAGATCGATGCTGTGGTCCAGGCGGGCCAGCAGTGCCCGGGGGGCCAGCAGCTTGATCCGGGCTCCGGCCAGTTCGATGGCCAGCGGCAGCCCGTCCAGGCGCTCGCAGATGGCTGCGACGTCGGCGGCGTTGGCCGCAGTGAGGGTGAAGCCCGGCCGGGACATGCTCGCTTGCTGGACGAACAGCCGCGCCGCACCGCAGGCGGACACCTCCTCGATGGACGCCTCGCGGGGCACCTGCAGCGGCGGCACCGGCAGCTCCCGCTCACCTGGCAGGTGCAGCGGCCGTCGGGAGGTCGCCAGCACAACCAGGCTGGGGGCGGCCGCGAGCAGCCCGGCCACCACGCCGGCGGCGCCGTCCAACTGCTCAAGGTTGTCTAGCACCAGCAATGCCCGGCGGTTGCCCAGGAATCCGGCCACCGCGTCGGCGGCGGGCCCGTCGCCGACCACGTCCAGGCCGTCGGCGATGGTCTTCCACATCACCCCGGCATCGCGGACGGCCGCCAGTGCGACAAAGAACACCCCGTGCGGGAAGTCCTGATCCAGCGCTGCGGCAGCGGCCAGCGATAGCCGTGTCTTGCCGACGCCGCCGGTGCCGGTCAGCGTCACCAGCCGGATCCCCGGTCCGATGAGCGTGGCGATGACCCGCTCCAGGTCGCGCTCCCGGCCGACCAGCGGCGTCAGCGGCACCGGCAGCCTGGTCTGCGCGCCCAGGCTCTTCAGCGACGGGAACCGATCCGGTAGCCCGGCGGCGACCAGCTGGTAGATATGCTCCGGCGCCTCGATGTCCTTCAGCCGGTGCCAGCCCAGGTCTCGCAGCGACACATCAGCGGCCAGCCGCGATTCCACCAGGTGCCGCGTCGCATCGGACAGCACGACCTGCCCGCCGTGCGCGGCCGCCGCGATCCGCGCCGCGCGGTGCACATCCATGCCGATGTAATCGTTCTCATGGACGGCCGGCTCCCCCGAATGCAGGCCCATCCGGACCCGGACCGCGATACCGCCGGGCCAGTCATGGCCTGCCAGCGCGCGCTGCGCCGCCAGGCAGCACCGCACCGCGTCGCCGGCCGACTCGAAGACCACGAAGAAACTATCCCCCTCGGTCCCCATCTCCCGCCCACGGCAGGCAGAGAAGGCGGCGCGCATCAGGGCGCGCTGAGCGAACAGCACCTCGCCGTACAGCTCACCCAGGCGGGCCAGCAGCGCTGTCGACCCTTCGATGTCACTGAAGAGCATCGTCACGGTCCCCGTCGGGAGCTGGCGCATGCCTCGATTATCTAATCAAGGAAGCTGAGAACACACGTGATCTGCATACGGCCATCAGCCCGGTTGGAGCTCCCGCCAGCCGCTCGTACTCAGCGATACACCCGTGTCGCCGGGGTGGGATGAGCGCGCACCGATCATCTGTTCGGCGCGGGACTGACGGCGTCGTACTTCTATGATCACCAGCCGATCGAGGGGCTGACATGCGAATGAGCAGGTCAGAGGCGGTATACGCCTATCCGTGGATCGGCCGCGCGACCTCTTGCATATCAGGCAGGCGCACTCTAGAAGTTCCTCGCTATTTGCGCATGTCTTAAGCCGTTATCGAAAGGCGAGTAAGCCGGAAGCAACACGGGGAGCAAGAGGACAAGTTCGCCGAGGCGCGCGGACCTGACGCGACAGCTAGCGGGCTGCGCCCGAGAGGGTCCTGACGGCTCCTGCGAGGGTATCGTCGTCGCCGACGTTTCAGGGAAGACTACATTGGGCCTCCCCGCCGCCTCGGCCAAAGCGTCGAGAGGGCGGAAGACGGACACCGCGCCAGGGAACAACTACCCGGTTACTACCGCGCGGCAGATTCCCAGACCCTACAGGGCCACGTCGTACGAGGTGATTCCCGCCTCTGCCGCTGGCTCGATGCAGGCCCGAACGCTGATATCACGTTCGAGGAACTCGCCACTCTCGCCTCAGGCCTGCCGCGTGCTGGCACGCCGCCGTCCGGCCGGGTGCTGGCACACCCATGGCAGGCAGGCTGGCTCCCTCCCGGTATCCCTCGCGGGAGCTGGATACTGGGACCATGCGGGGTGCGGACACTTTCCGGGTCGCGTGGTATAGATTCCGGTGCACGTGGAGTGAGCGCTGGGCCGGGTACCTCGCGCTTGTGCTGCTGCTCGGCCTGCTCGGCGGCCTCGCGATGGGCTCGGTCGCCGCCGCCCGGCGCACCCAGGCCGCGTTTCCCGCCTACCTGGCCAGCACCAAGCCGTCCGACCTGACGGTACTGACCGGCCTGTACGGGGTGGCCGGGAGCAAGGGCTACGACCCGGCCATCATTGCGAAGGTCGCTGCCTTGCCCGGCGTCCGGCACGTCACCAGCTACGAAGGGCTGAACGTGGCTGTGCTCGGATCCGGACAGAACCAGCAGGAGGAGGCGGGCAGCCAGGGTTTGTACGGCAGCCTGGACGGCGAGTACTTCACCACCGACCGGGTGACCGTCGTCCAGGGCCGGATGGCTGACCCCGGCAAGACCGACGAGGCGGTGATCGACGCCAAGGGGACCACCGGGCCGGTCCACGTCGGCTCGGTCGCGCCTCTTGGCTTCTACACGAACGCCCAGGTGACGGCGCCGGGCTTCGGCACGCGGCCGGTCAAGCCACACCTGACCATCGCCATGAAGGTCGTCGGCAAGGTGGTCTACAGCTCGGAAGAGACCCAGGACGACGCCGACGTCCAGCGCGACGGCGGCGCGCTGTTCACCCCCGCGCTGACCCAACTGCTCGCCAGGTGCTGCGCCAACTTCACGGAAACCTCCGTGCAGCTCGACCCCGGAACCAGCGTGGCCGCCGCCGAGGCCAGCATCCAGCAGGTGCTGCCGAAGGGATTCCCCATCGAGTTCTACGTCACGTCGCTCACCGCGGCCAAGGCGGAGCGGGCCAGCGAGCCGACCTCGCTCGCGCTCGCGGTCTTCGGCGGGATCGCGGCGGTGGCCGCGCTGCTTATCGCAGGCCAGGTCATCGGCAGGCAGCTGCGCCTCGGTGCCGGCGACCTCGGCACGCTGCGCGCGCTCGGCGCGAGCCCGGCCGTGACGACCGGCGACGGGCTGCCCGGCGTGCTTGGCACCATTGTGGTCGGCGCGCTGCTGGCCTGCGCCTTCGCCGTCGGCCTGTCGCCGCTCGCGCCGCTCGGCTCGATACGCGCCGTCTATCCGTACCCGGGCGTAGCGTTCGACTGGGCCGTCCTCGGCGCCGGCTTCGCTCTGTTTGTCTGCCTGCTGGCCGCGGCCGCGGCGGTGATCGCGTACCGGCGGGCGCCGCACCGCGCCCTCGCCCGCGTCGCGCCGTCCCGTGCCACCGGGTCGGCCGTGGTGCGTGCCGCCTCCGCGGCCGGGCTGCCCGCGCCGGCCGCCGAGGGCGTCCGGCTGGCCCTCGACCCCCGCGCGGAGCGCGGCAATGCGCCGGTCAGGTCGGCCATCCTCGGCACGGTGCTAGCCACCGTGGTCCTGCTGGCCACGGTCACGTTCGGCGCGAGCCTGACCAGGCTCGTGTCCCATCCGTCGCTGTACGGCTGGGACTGGACGTACGCGCTGAGCTCAGGGGTCATTTACGTCAATCACAACCAGACGACGGCCGTCCTCGACCACGACCCGGAGGTCGCCGCGTGGACGGGCGTCTGGTTCGGCACCGCGCAGATCGACGACGTGACCGTCCCCGTTCTCGGCACGGACACGAAGGCGCCGGTGGCGCCTCCGCTGCTGTCCGGGCACGGCCTGCAGGGGCAGGGCCAGGTGGTGCTCGGCGCGACGACCCTCGCACAGCTGCACAAGAGGGTGGGGGACGTGGTCACGGTGACCGACGGCGGCCCGCACCCGTTCCAGCTGCGGATCGTCGGCACCGCCACCCTGCCCTCGATGGGCGTCGCGGCCACCCTGCACACCGAGATGGGCACCGGCGCGGTGCTGCCCTACCAGGACATCCCCGGCACCAACGGCAACCAGCCGAACAACATCCTGGTCACCCTGGTCCCCGGCGCCAACCTTGCCGCACAGCAGAAGGTTCTCCAGACCATCGTCCCGGCCGACGTAGGCGGCGTGGTGCTGCCCGTGCAGCGCCCGGCGGAGATCGCCGGTTTCCAGTCGATGGGCACCGCGCCTGTGATCCTGGCCGGCACTCTCGTGCTCGGCGCGCTCAGCTCGCTGCTGCTGACCCTGATGTCGTCGGTCCGCCGCCGCCGCAGGGACCTGGCGCTGCTTAAGACCTTGGGGTTCACCCGGCGCCAGTTGTCCGCCACCGTGGCCTGGCAGTCCACCGCCGCGATCGCTGCCGGCGCCATCGTGGGCGTCCCGCTCGGCATCGCGCTCGGCCGCGCGCTGTGGGACCTGTTCGCGCGGCAGATCAGCGTCGTGCCCGAGCCGACCGTCCCGGCGCTGACCGTCGTCCTCATCGTGCTCGGCGCGCTGGTCCTCGCCAACCTTGTGGCCCTGCTACCGGGTCGGCTAGCCGGCCGCACTCCCGCGGCCGCGCTGCTGCGCGCCGAGTTATCCCGTCACCGGCGCGCTGCCGCCGGTGACGTTCTTTGACCACGAGGTCCTTGATGTACTGGGCGGAGTTGGCTGCCGTCGACGTAGTCACGGTGATGTTCTCCAGCGTGGCGGTGCCCACCGGGTCGCTGGCCGAGGCGCCGACGATCCACCACAGGCCCGCGCGTCGGCCTGTGACGGATGCTAAACGGCTATCACCACGGAGAGGAGGCGGGTGAGTTTCTTTGCTGCAGAATGGCGGCTCGCATATTCGCTGCGAGCTCACTGACCGCCCGCGACCGCTGACCTTCGGATGGTGTTCTCGGCAATTCCCGGAATGGGGCCGGGGCCACGGCGGGAGCCCCCGCTCTCCCGCCGTGGCCGCAAGGTTACGGCTGGATCATAGGCGGGAGGTAGTTTGCTCCGGGGCTGGTGTTGCCCTCAGGGCCGTAGACCCGCAGCAGCAGGTCGAACGGTCCCCGGGGCACGGGCAGCCAGTTGGGCCTGAGCGCCGCCGGCGGCGGTGTCGTCTGTATGTAGATGGTGATCGAGCCATCGGGGTTGGTCACCAGGCCCGGTGTGAACCTCGCGACCTCGTACTTGCGCGCGGCGTTGGGCACCAGGGTGTTGCCGCGTGGGAGGTAGGCGGTGAGCGACCAGAAGCGGTCGGCCTGGGGAATCTGCTTCTTAGTGAACGTCAGCCGGTAGGCGGGCACTCTGGAGCCGTTGAGGGGAGCGCCGTTGCCATCGGTGAAGGCGTTGTAGTAGCCGGCGGCGGCGGTGTTGTTGCCGTACTGGATGTACTCGTTGCCGGCGGCGCGGTCAAGGTAGGCCTGGTGCCAATTGGCGAAGTTGCGGAAGTAGATCCAGTGATTCGCGTCGGTATGGGAGAGCCACCTGTGGATGATCATGGCGTGGGCGGTGCGGGCCCCTCTGATCATCTGCGACAGGGGGCCGGAGTTACCGTGTCGGGCCGCCGTGTTGGCCGCTGTGAACAGCCGGTTGAATTCCCTGGACAGCTGGAGGTCGGAGTTGCTGAGCGGGGCGGTGGCAGGCGAGCGCAGTGCCGCCTGCAGAACCCGGAAGAAGTGGGTGGTGTGGAACTTGACCGTGTCATCGGCGACGGCCTTCATCCGGGGGGCGAAAAACGCCTGCCGCACTATCTTCGTGGCTCCTGCCTGCGGATTCTTTTTGTAGGTCGCCAGTGGGGCCAGTCTCAAGGAGCTACGGAACGCCCCTGCCTGGTCGATCTGGTTCTCGCCGGTGGAGCTGTACTTGTCAGCCCGGATGATCCAGGTCGTGACGGGGTAGGGCACCGTAATCCTGGTGACGCCCGGTGGCAACTTCCCCTTCCAGCCATCCGGGACGAGCCCGTATGTCCCGGGCGTTTGGGACTTGATCTTGGTCTTGAGCACGTTCCCGAACACGTCGAGGGTGAGCAGCGAGTAGGTCACGTCTGTCTTGGGGATCGTGAAGATCTCCGGGCCTGAAGACAGGTCGAGGAAGAAGCTGGCATAGAGGGTGTCGACGTTTATGGATACGACGTAGCCATAAAGGGGACCGACGCGGTTGGGGCCGGCGAGATTGTTGAAGCCTCCCAGGCTCTGCTGAACGTAGGTCAGGAAGCGGGGATAGTAACGGATCGTGTAGTTCTGGGCGACGGAGAAGAAAGGTCTTGCTGCCGGCGCCGCCGGGCGGGTACTGGCGGCGGCACCCATCGGCGCTAGCGCCGCGACCAGGCCGGCGCTAGCCAGGACGCAGATACCGAGGTGAACAGCCCACCTCCGGGAATTGGCCAAGCGCTCTCGAAGACTTGCAAACATGGATCCTCCTGTGGGTGAATACCGGCTCTGCGACGCTCCGCCCCGAAGGCGCGGCACGCTGAAGCAGCCGGTGGTGGGCTATGACCTAGCTCTGGGTGTTATTGGGCGGACTCGCCAGGGCCGGGCTGGCGGCGAGGTTGGTGCATTCGGTGTGGGACTCGACTTGCTTTCCTGCCAGCAGCCGGGTGATCGAGATTCCGGCGCAGCGCGCAGCGCGCCCGGCGGGGGCGAGGGGAGCTTGAGCTTCTCGTGCTGGAACCGTCGCGTGCCAGCGCGTCACGACGCGGTCATCCTCAGCGATCTGATCCTCGATCTTGACGTACAGGCCGGGATGGGCGCGGCGGTGGTTTGACACAAGCTGTCGCACGCCTGCTGAGCCGGTCACTTCCGGCCCGGCGCAGCGGATGTGGCCAACGTAGTCGGCGGCTACCAGCTCGTCGATCAGATCGAGCCGTCCCTCATTGAGGACCGCCTCGATGAACAGCCGGACTCTGAGCTTGTTGAGCTCGCTGACATTCTTCATCTGCGCCATGCTCTTGGCTGCGCCGTTGCTCCTACAAGGGAGGATCCCCGAGGGTTTCCCCGCAGGTTTTGTCTCGCCATGTCGCTAGCCTGCGGAGTAGCGTCATATGGTGCCGTTCGTTTCAGGGGGCGTTCTGCTCGAGCGCGAACGTGAGCTGGAGACGCTGCGTGAGGGGCTTGACCGCGCATGCGCAGGCGAAGGCACGCTGCTTTTGATCGAGGGGCCCGCCGGCGCCGGTAAGACAGTGCTGGCGCGGGAGGCGCGAGCGGCGGGCGAGCGGGCGCGGATGATGCCACTCGAGGCGAGGGGTTCCGAGCTTGAGCAGCCGTTTGCGTTCGGGGTGGTGCGCCAGCTGCTAGAGACGGTGATCAGCAAGGAGCCTGCGCAGACCGATCTGTTCGCGGGCGCTGCCGGTCCCGCGGCGCGGTTGTTTGAGCCAGGGGAGCGTCGGCCGCTGGATACTGATGCCGGCTTTGAGGCGCTGCACAGTCTGTACTGGCTGGTGGTGAACATCGCCGACCAGCTCCCGGTACTCATGCTGGTCGACGATTGCCAGTGGGCCGACCGGGACTCATTGCGGTTCCTGGCCTACCTGGCGCAGCGGATCGAGGGGCTTCCGGTGACGATGCTGCTCACCGTGCGCCCCCCAGACGCCGGCGGAGACGAGGCGGGGGCGTTGTGGGCGCAGCTGGCCTCGCGCCCCGCCGCGGCCGCGCTGTATCCGCGGCCGCTGAGCCAGTCCGCCGCGGTGACATTGGCCCGGGAGCGCCTGGGCGCCGAGGCAGCCGAGGAGTTCTGCCGCGCCTGTCACACGGCCACCGGTGGTAACCCGCTCTTCCTGCGGGAGCTGCTGGGAGCTCTGGCCGCCGCCGGGGTGGTGCCGTCGGCGGCCGCGGCGAGCGCGGTGCAGGACGTGGGGCCGGCCGCGGTGAGCCGTTTCGTCCTACACCGGCTCGCTGCGCTCGGTCCCGCGGCGACCGAGCTGGCGCGAGCGGTCGCCGTGCTTGGAGACAACAGCGACCCGCTGCTGGCCGCCCGGGTGGCGGGGCTGAGTGAGGGCGCTGTCCGGCAGGTGGCCGACGACCTCGTCCGGGCGGACATCTTCATTCCGGATGAGCGCCTGGGGTTCGTGCACCCGATCGTACGAGCGGCGCTGTATGAGGATCTCGTGCCGGGTGAACGACAGGCGCGGCACGCCGCAGCCGCCGAAGCGCTGGCCCGCGACGGCGCTCCACCTGAGCGAGTCACCGCGCACCTGCTGCTGACCGCTCCGACGGGGGATCAGCGCCGGGTCGGCACGCTGAGATCGGCAGCGGCAGACGCGGCGCACCGGGGCGCTCCGCTCGCGGCCGCCGCGCGCCTGCGGCGGGCGCTGGCTGAGTCCCCGGCCGAGCAGGAGCGGGGGGAGATCCTGGCCGAGCTCGGCTGGTATGAGATAGCCACGATGCAGTTCGGGACGGCGGAGGAACACCTGCGCGCCGCCCTGGCTTCGGGTGCCACGCTGGCTACCCGGGCCGACGCGGCGTCCTCACTAGGGCGGTGCGCGATCGTGTCCGGCGGCCGCTCGGCACGCTCTGCGGCCGACGCGCTGTCGTCGCTGGCTGAGGAACTGTGGCCAGCCGATCCCGAGCGCTCGCTCGAGCTGGGCTCTGAGCTGCTGATCGTCGCGGGCTCCGTCCCGGAACTGCGCCCTAGCCTCGCCGCTCGCTTGCGGGCGTTTCGTGATCTGGCCCGGGACCGTCCGGGATTCGAGGCCGTGGCGAGGATCGTCAGCGCCCAGGAGCAGCTCCTGCACGGAGGTCCAGCCGCGGCCGCCACGAATGAGGTCCAGGCGGCACTCATGGCCGGCCTGCCATCCAGCGCGCAGACGACCGCCGGGCTCTCAGCGCTGTTTACGCTGATCGTCGGCGAGCGGTATGACCTGGCTGCCCTTTTGATGGACGCCGCGATGGAGCGTGCCCGTTATGAGGGGCACGCGACTAGACAGGGCATCATCCACGCGATGCACGCCGAGAGCGCACTCGCGCAGGGTGCGCTGCACGATGCGCAGGTCGAGGCAGAGACCGGGCTGCTGCTCGTGGAGCACCCGCATTTCATCGCGCAGCTGCTCGTCACGGTGGCGATGACTGTGCACATCGAGCGCGGAGCACTGGATGCCGCGGCCGGTCTGGCACGAACTGGCGAAGCGATGGGAATCGCCGAAGAACGGACCTACGTCACCGAGTTCCTGACCGCGCGCGGGCGGCTGCGGATAGCCCAGGGTCAGCTCGAGGAGGGTGTCGCGGACCTCCTGTGGTGCAGCCAGCGGCTCGAGGCGCGGGCGGTGGTGTGGCCAACCGCCTGGAGGGCATACGCAGCTCCAGCGCTCGCCTCACTAGGAGACAAACAGCGGGCTGCGAAGCTCGCGCGCGATCAGGTGGCGGCCGCGCGGCGGGTCGGCGCGCCTGGCGCGCTGGGCATGTCGCTGCGTACCGCGGCCCTGGCGATCGGCGGGGACGAACGGCTGGCGCTGCTCCGCGAGGCGGTCTCGGTCCTCGAACGCAGTGCCGCGAGGCTCGAGCTAGCCCATGCGCTCGCCGATCTCGGGGCAGAGCTGAGCCGCTCCGGCAGGCGGACGGAGGGCCGGGATGCCCAGCGCCGGGCAATCAA
The DNA here is from genome assembly GCA_963707065.1 of uncultured Actinomycetes bacterium. Lineage (GTDB taxonomy): Bacteria > Actinomycetota > Actinomycetes > Streptosporangiales > Streptosporangiaceae > Palsa-506. The sequence continues at coordinate 605,758 of CAVPPJ010000013.1, read as the reverse complement.
CCTGGCCGGCCATTGCGGTGCCGTCGCGCTGGCGGAGAGCGCGATGGCCGGGCTGCAGGCCGGCCCAGGACGCCGGGCACGGATCGAGCTGACCGGGCCGAACGCGCTGACCGCGGCGGAGCGGCGGGTGTGCCGTCAGGTGGCAGAGGGGCAGACCAACCGCGAAGTTGCGCAGGCGCTGTTCGTGACCGAGAAGACGGTCGAGCGCCACCTCAGCAGCGCCTACCAGAAGCTGGGCATCCGCTCTCGCTTCCAGCTGGCGTCGGCGATCGGCGAGTAACCCACAAGGCTGCGCCGTTCGGAAAACCGTAGGGGAAAGCTGCGGGGTTCCTCCCTTGTGACTAGTCATGACCGCCGGGCATGTTGGCGTGAATCCCGTATTGGCGCGGGTGAACACGTTGATGAAGAGAAGGAAGCCCGGTCATGACAGGTGTGCTCTACCGGCTGGCGCGGTTCTGCGTCCGGTATCGTTTCGCGGTTCTCGCCGTCTGGATTCTCATGACCGTCGCGTTGGTCGCCGCCTCGCATAGCCTCGGCGACCACACCAACGACAATGTGACCCTGCCGGGAACCAATAGCCAGCAGGCCGCCGACGCGCTCAGCAAGTCGTTCCCCGACCAGGCCAACGGGTCAAGCCCGATCGTGCTGCACGTCAGCAACGGCAAGCTGACCGACTCCAAGTACTCGCAGGCGGTCAACCAGGCGGCGGCCGACGTGGCCAAGGCGCCGGACGTGGCCTCGGTGGTCAGCCCGCTCACCGCGCAGGGCGCCTCCGCGCTGAGCAAGGACCAGAGAACGGGATACCTCTCGGTGACCCTGTCGGTCAGCCCGGGGTCGCTGTCCGTCGATGACGCTCAGACGATCATCAACGCGGCGGCCAAGCCCGCCCAGGCGGCCGGGATCCAGGTGCAGACCGGCGGCCAGCTAGGCCAGAAGGTGTCCAAGCCGTCCACCGAGACCAGCGAACTGATCGGCATCATCGCGGCGATGGTGATCCTCACGTTCGCGCTCGGCACGGTGGCGGCGATGCTGCTGCCGATCGTAACCGCGATCCTGGGGCTGGCCTCGACGCTGTCGATCGTCCAGATCTTCAGCCACGCGATGACCGTGTCCACAGTGGCGCCGACCTTGGCCACGATGATCGGGCTCGGTGTCGGCATCGACTACGCGCTGTTCATCGTGACCCGGCACTTCCGCGGACTGAAGGACGGCCTGGACATGCAGGAGTCGATCGCCCGGGCCGCCGCGACCTCCGGGGGTGCTGTGGCATTCGCCGGCGGGACCGTGACGATCGCGCTGGTGTCGCTCGCGGTGGCCGGCATCCCGCTGGTGACGACGATGGGACTGATGGCCGCGGTTGCGGTCGTCGTCGCGGTCCTCGCCGCGCTGACCCTGCTGCCGGCCATGCTCGCGATCATCGGCCCGCGGATCAACGCGCTGCGGGTCCGTAACCGCCATCCCGCGGCTCACCCGAAGCCGGGCGCGTGGGCGCGGTGGGCGGCCGGTGTGGCCAGGCGGCCGGTGATCTCGACGCTGGCGGCCCTGGCGATCCTGATCCCGCTGGCGACCCCGCTGCTGTCGCTGAACCTGGGGCAAAAGGACGTCGCCGCGCTGTCCACCTCGACCACCGCCCGCCGGGCGTACGACCTGATCTCGGAGAACTTCGGTCCCGGGGTGAACGGGCCGCTGCTGGTGGCGGTAACGCTCGGCTCACCCGCGCAGGCCTCCTCCAGTGGCTCGGCCAGTTCCCAGGGCTCGGCCAGTTCCCAGGGCTCGGCGGACAGCGACCCACGCGCCAGCGACCCGCGGCTGCAGACGCTGGAGAAAGACGTCTCGCAGACCCCCGGTGTCGCAGTAGTCTCCCCGGTCCAAATCGACAAGGCCGGAACCACCGCCTACTTCAACGCGATCGCCACGGCCGGCCCGGCCGAGCAGGCCACCTCGGACCTCGTCAGCAAGCTGCGCTCAAGCGTGATCCCCGATGCCGAGAAGGGCACGAACATGCACGCCTACGTCGGCGGCAGCACCGCCAGCAACGTGGATCTCGCCTCGGACATCTCCGGCAAGCTCCTGCTCCAGATCCTGGTCGTGATCGCGCTCAGCTTCCTGCTGCTGATGCTCGCCTTCCGCAGCGTGGTGATCCCGGCGCAGGCCGCCGTCATGAACCTGCTCTCCATAGGAGCCGCCTACGGCGTGCTCGTCGCGATCTTCCAGTTCGGCTGGCTGCACAACCTGATCGGCCTGGACGGCCCGGTGCCGATCGTCTCCTACGTGCCGCTGTTCATGTTCGCGGTCCTGTTCGGTCTCTCGATGGACTACGAGGTGTTCCTGGTCAGCCAGATCAAGGAGCACGCCGACGCCGGCGAGGACACCAGGCGCTCGGTCATATCCGGGCTGGTCACCAGCGGGCACGTGATCACCGCCGCGGCGACGATCATGGTGTTCGTGTTCGGCAGCTTCGTCCTCAACGGCGATCCGACCGTCAAGCAGTTCGGCATCGGCCTGGCCGTCGCGGTGATCCTGGACGCCACGATCGTCCGCTGCCTGCTGGTGCCGGCGCGCATGGTCAGGCTGGGCAAGCACAACTGGTACCTGCCCCACTGGCTCGGCCGGGTCCTGCCCCACATCAGCATCGAGGGCGAGGAATATTTCAAAGACCGCGACCAGATCCCGCCGGTAACGCAGCCCCAAGCCCCCGAGGCATCGACGGCGCGGTCTTAGCCGCTGGCCGCTGCACCGGCGGGAAGACATGCCTGCTCACCAGCCGCTCTCCAAGAGAGCAGCGGTGAGCAGGCACGTCACCTTCTGCGACGTCGTGAGCCGGAAGCCGTGCAGGATGCCCGCACCAGCCGAGCGGCCAGCAAGCTGGGCGACGCTACCTTCGGTTGGGCCGCACAGAGCTCTCAAGTGGCCGAATCCATCGTTTTATGTAGATAGATGGCGGGTAAATGCGCTGCGTGCCCGCCCAAGCGCTATTTCATACCGCGCCGCGCTGTGTGGAGATCAGGGAACTGCCCACACCGCGGCCTGCGGCCGGTGAGGTCCTCGTCCGCACCTTGTGCTCTGGCATCAGCAGTGGCACCGAACGGCTGGTGTACCGCGGCGAGATCCCTGCCGAGTTGGCGCTGGACGACACGATCGACGGGCTTGGCGGTACCTTCTCCTATCCCTTCGCCTATGGGTATGCATGCGTCGGCGAAGTAGCGGAGTCCGGCCAGACGGTCTTCGCTTTCCATCCGCACCAGGACGTATTCACGGCGCAGGCTGGTGAGCTGATTCCGCTGCCCGCCATCGATCCCGCGTCCGCAACCTTGTTCCCGTTGGTCGAGACGGCGATGCAGGTGACGCTCGATGCCGGGACCGGATATCGCGACCGGGTCATCGTGCTCGGCGCCGGCGTCCTCGGGCTGCTGACCGGCCTGCTGCTGCAGCGCTCCGGGTGGCGGCCGCTGATTGCCGAGCCGCAGGAGTGGCGCCGCGCGATCGCCAGCAGCCTCGGCGTCACCACCGCAGCACCGGCGGAACTGGTGAGAGAGGAGGTTCCACTGGTCATTGACGCCAGCGGTAACCCGGATGCGCCCGCGATGGCGCTGAACATGCTGGCGCACGAGGGAACCCTGTTGATCGCGTCGTGGTTCGGCACCAAACCCGTGGTTCTGCCGCTCGGCGGCGCCTTCCACCGGCGGCGTCTGATGATTCGCAGCACTCAAGTCTCCACAGTGCCGGCCCGGCTGTCCGGGACCTGGACCCGGTCTCGGCGCCGCCGGGAGACCGTTGAGCTGCTGCCCGAACTACCGTTGGCACAGCTGTGCACTCACGTCTTCGACTTTGGCCACGCCGCCGAGGCGTTCCGAGCCGTGGACCAGGGGAAACCCGGGTTGATGCATGCCGTTCTTGACTACGACAGGAGTGCTGCCGGTGACCTGTGAAGTCGGGTTGAGCCGAAGCGTCCGTGCCTTCCACATCATGCCGGGACTGCCCGGGCCAGAGGGGCAACTCCATGATCATGACTACCGGATTGAGATCGTGGTGGACCGCGAGCAGCTCGACGGGCGGGGCATGGTCTGTGATCTGGATGTGCTGGAAGCGGCGCTCACCGAGCTGACCAGCCGGGTCGAAGGCCGCAACCTGGAGGAGATACGCCCAGTCGGGGCCGAGGCGGTCACAGTCGAGGTATTCGCCCGCTGGGTGCATGACAGCCTGTCGCCCGCCGTCGCCGCCGCAGGCGGCGAGGCACTGGCCGTGCGGGTGTGGGAAACTCCCATCGCGTTTGGCGGATACCGCGCACGGTGCTGACACTCTGCTGAATAGCCCGGGCGACCTGGGCATCCTGACGGGCGGGTACCGGTGCCTAAATCGGTGTGACCGCCCGGCCAGGTCGTGCGGCATGGGTAATGTGACGAGGCTAAGAGCGGGGCGGCTGAACCGTTCTGCTGGCATCTTCGTCTGCTGTCATAGGAACACAAACCATTTTCGTTATCATCGTGGGGGCAGCCATATGACTCTGGGCTGGGATAACCCCACAGCAGATCCCACCACCACCGTCCTGCTGCGGCACGGCGATACCCAGCTGTCACCCGAACACCGCTTCAGCGGGCTGCGCGACCTTCCTCTTAGCGCCAACGGCACCCGGCAGGCCCAGGCCGCCGCCTGCCGCCTCGCCAGCGGCGCTCCGATCGACGCCGTGGTCAGCTCGCCATTGCAGCGCGCTGTCGCCACCGCCGCCATTGCGTCCGGCGAACTGGGCTTGACCGCAGCCATCGATGATGATCTCCGTGAAACCGACTTCGGTGACTGGGATGGCTTCACCCTGGAAGAAATCCAGCAGCGATGGCCCACAGCCGCGGCAGCCTGGCGGCGCGACCCCGAACAGGCACCGCCGGGCGGGGAGAGCTTCGCCGACACCTCTCACCGGGTGAACCGGGCCTGTAACCGGCTGCTGCGGGATCACGGCGGCCAGACCGTCCTGGTGGTAAGTCACGTTACCCCGATAAAGATCCTGCTGTGCCGGGCTCTCGGCGTCCCGCTTAGCACCCTTTACCGGCTATATCTCGGCTCCGCCTGCATTAACGAAATCCAATGGCACGGCCGTGGATTTGCCGCCGTCCATCGCGTCAACGACACCAGCCACCTGCCGTGACTCACCGGCCCGGCTCGGCTGCGTGATCTGGAGGTTACTGATGGGCCGATGTCGCCTGGGACGAGGCCGTGCTGAAGGTGCTGAGGAATTGATTGCGGAAGGCGTCCATGGGCTCGAGCGGAGCGCCGAGACCAGGCATCAGCCCGTCCTGCCAGTGCCAGGGGGCAATCTGCCTGAACACCGAAGGGTCGCGGGCGATGATCGAGATCGGCACCTCGTGGTTGGCCCCGGCGCCGCTGACGGCGGTGTGGGGCTGGTGGTCGCCGTACATGATGAGCACGAGGTTCGGGTCGTTCAGCTCTGTGACCCATGAAGTGAGGGCAGTCAGCGAGTACTGGATCGACTGGCCGTAGAACTGGCGCACGGTGCTGTTGCTGCGCCAGACCGTGGTCGCGGATTCGCTCTCCGCGGGCTGAGGGTCGAATATCGAGCCGTTGCCGACCTTGTTCCAGGGCACCATGGCCGGCAACGGGGCCCAGGGTATGTGCGAGGAGGTCAGGTCGATCTCGGCCATCACAGGCTTGTGGCCGGGGGTGAGCTCGTTCCGCTGGAACGCGGCCAGGGTGTACTGGTCGGGCATCGAGGAGTAGCTGAAGGCCGGGCCGCGGTAGCCGACTTGATACCGATCGTAGACCTGGTCGTAGTGGTAGAAGTACGTACCGGGTCGCCAGATCTTGTTGTCAGACGGGTCGTCGGTGACGGTGTGCCACCCGGCCTTGTTGAAGGCGTCGCTGAGAGTGAACCGCTTGCTGGCGAGGAGCTCGCCATATCGCTGGTTGCTATTAACCCACAGCCCTGACTGCAGGGTGGAGTGGGCGAGCCAGCTGATCCCGCCGAAGGTCGGGGAGGTGAGCCAGGCGCTCTGCGTGGACCAGCCGGCGCGGGTCAGCATGCCGGTTTGCTGGCGCAGGACGGCGTCGACTCCCGGCGAGAAGCTCGTACCCCGGACGGCGACCTGCCCGTAGCTTTCGACCACGGCGATGATGACGTCCTTGCCGCGCAATCCGGTCAGCAGGTCCGAAGCGGGGACGGCGGCCTCGGGGTCGGCGCCGTGGATGGCCAGCTCGAAACGGCGCGGGTCGCTGAGCGCTGCCTGGCTGGCGCGCACCTGCGACACGGCCAGCCCGGTGGCGCTGGCCGCGGCGACCGGAGACCCCGAGATGAGCTGCAGTGACAGGCCCGCGCACAGCCCCCAGATGGCTGCGAGCGCAGCAAGGCCGCCAACGGCGCCGCGGCGGTGACGGGCGGCCACAGCGGTGATGTGAATCGTTACCGCGGTGATTGCGACGAAGAGCAGGATGAAACCGATCACGACCGCGACGAGCACGATGTTGGTGAGCGTGTTGCCGATAGCGTCGCGTACTACGCCCTTAGCCGGCCCGATGCTGCTCCAGTCATTCACCGGGTTGAACGCCCGATCGAGCTCCTCGTAGAACGCTATGTTGAGGATCTTGTCGACAGTGAGCAGGCCGAAGAGGATTCCGGCGATAGTGGCGACGATCCGTCGTGGCCAGGGCGGCAGCACCAGCGCGACAGCAACCAGGACCAGCACTTCCACCGGGATGCGGATAAAAGCGGCGAGGGAGAACTGCCAGAGACGGTCGGGCGCCAAAAGGTCGATCCACAGGACCATGAGCGCCAGCGCGGCGATGGCGATCCGCACTGCCCGGCGGGCGCGCGGGCTGGCGCCGGTGCGGTACAGCCAGATCACGTCGTGGCCGAACGACTCGGCCAGCAACAGCAGCGCGGCGGCGACCGCGATCATCCCGGCCAGGCGGCTGGGTACTCCGGATGCGGCAACGGTGAGCACGATGCCCTGGACCGCGGCCACGACTTTGCGCCAGTACCGGGGCGGCAACGGGGCGGCCAGCCACGGGATCAGCCAGCCGGCCAGCAGCAGCGCGTAGCGGGCGGCGCCGATGAGCAGCACCCAGCGGCCGTAGTCCTGGGACACGACGATGCTGAGCAGCAGGATGAGGAACGCGTCGACCTCGCCGTCGATTCGGGCGCCCAGCGGGGTGGCGGTGCCGGTCCAGCGCGCCACCTGCCCGTCCACCGCGTCGAGGACCAGCGCGACGGTGGACAGGGTGACCAGCGCTGTGATCGACACCGGCCGGCTAAACGAGTCGGCAACCAGTCCCGCGACCCCGGCGATCAGCAGCGCCCGGGTCAAGGTGATCCAGTCCGCCGGGAGAATCGCCGGCTGGTCGCTGCGCATGCGGGCGGTGACAAGCAGCGCGGTCGCCGCCGAACCGGTAGCCAGCCCGGCGATCCAGCCGGCGACGCCGAGACCGGCCGTGGCGGACACGACGCCGAGCAGGGCGGCTGTGGCGAGCATCCCCAGGATCGACGCACGCAGAATCGTCGGCAGCGCGTCTTCGTCCGCAGGCCTAGCGTCTTCGTCCGCAGGCTTAATCTCGTCTTCGTCTGCGGGCTTGATCGCACGCATCGTGCCTCCGTCCCGCAGCTACATGCCGCCGTTTCCAACGGGAAGAACGGGTCCGCGGTCACGCCGGTTCACCGCGACCGGCCGCGTTCCTGCGCTGCTGTCGCAGCCGGACGGCTGAACTACGTGTCCGGCCGGCCCGTATAACCTTTGTGGCCCCCGCGCGCTCTTCTCCGGTCGGGGCCGGTCCGGCCGTCCGCCGGTCCGGCCCGGCGTTGCTGCGCATGGCCGCCGGCGGCACCGTGCTGTGGTTTCTCTGGCGGCAAGTCGGCACCGGGCCGTTCACGGACGGGCTGCGGGCGGTCACCTGGCCCGCGGTCGCAGGCGCCGTCACGCTCACTTTCCTGACCACGGTGTGTTCGGCTTGGCGGTGGCGGGTCGTCGCCCGGGCCCTCGGCGTCGGCCTCGGCCTGCCCGCCGCGATCGGCGCCTACTACCGTTCCCTGTTCCTCAACTCCGTGCTCATCGGCGGGGTTCTTGGCGACGTGCACCGGGCGGTCACGCACGGCCGCCGCTCTGGGGACGTGGCGCTTGGGCTGCGGGCGGTGGCGTGGGAACGGCTGTTCGGCCAGGTCATCCAGGCCGTGGCGACCGCCTTGGTGCTTCTCATCGTGGCCTCGCCGGTTCGGCCCGCGCTGCCGTACGTTCTGGGGGGTGTGGCGGGCGCAGCGGGGTGTGCCGCGCTCGTCGTGCGCGGCGCTGCTCGCCGCGGCCGGTCGCGGCTGGCACGCACCGCCCGGGCCGTTTCTGACGACCTGCGTTGCCGGCTGCTGGCCCGGGAAGTATGGCCCCGGCTCACGCTGGCCTCGGTGCTCGTCGTCGCCGGGCACACGGCCACATTCGTCATCGCGGCCCGGGTCGCCGGCTGCACCGCACCCCTGGGCGAACTGGTCGCGCTACTGCTGGTGGTCCAGACTGCGGTGGTGATCCCCCTGAGTATCGGCGGATACGGGCTACGGGAAGGTGCCGCCGCCTGGGCCTTCGCCGCAGCCGGGCTCGGCGCGGCCACCGGGGTCACGGTCACCATCCTTTATGCGGTGCTCATGCTGGCTGCGGTTGCCCCGGGCGCTGTCCTGCTGCTGGGAGACACCGTTCGCCGCCGTCGCGACCCGGGACAACCGGGCGAGTCGAGACCACCCGATCCGGCGCCGCAGCCGTTGGAGGCCGTTCGTGGCTGACCGGCCATACCCGGTGACTGGCCTCGGCATGCCGCTGACGAGGCGCTCGACCTGGCGCGAGGCCGAGCGGCTCGTCCCGTGACCGGGGCGGTCCAGGCGGCAGCGATCCGGCGGCGTATTCGCATCCCGCTGCGTTTCGCTGACGACTACTCAACCACGGCCACGGTCGTCAGCTTCACCGGCCTGACCGACGCGCAGCAGCACGTGGCCCTCGAACTCGGCCGGCCCGCCGCGGCCGGCCTGCCGCTGGTGCGCCTGCACAGTGAATGCCTCACCGGCGACGTATTCGGCAGTCAGCGGTGCGACTGCGGCCCACAACTGCGCGAAGCGGTCGAGCGGATCACTCAGCACGGCGGCTACGTGCTGTATCTGCGCCAGGAAGGGCGCGGCATCGGACTGTATGAGAAACTTGACGCCTACGCCCTGCAAGATCATGGACTGGATACCTACGACGCGAATCTCGCGCTCGGTCACCGTGCCGACGAGCGCGATTACACCAGCGCGGCCCAGATGCTGCACGCGCTAGGCGCCAACCGCATCGGGCTGCTGAGTAACAACCCGGACAAGGGCGCTCAGCTGGCCCGCCTGGGCATCACGATCGCCAGGCAGGTGCCTACCGGGCTGCACCTCACCCGAGCCAACGCCGCCTACCTCGCCACCAAGGCCAGGCGCGGCGGGCACGATCTGCTTTCGCGGGGACTTGAACGCGTCGCCGAGCCGCACCGGCGCGCGGGTCCGCTGGCCGGTACCGCAGAGCCAGGGCTCGAGGGCATATGACAGCCAACCGCGAGCATCCGCCGCCTGCCAGCGCGCCCGCTGCGCCCGAGGCGCGTGCGCTGGCGGCCACTGGCCCGGGCCGCGTCGTGGGCCTGGACTGGAATCCGGGGCCTGGCCGCCCTGTACGTCGTTGTCTACCACCTCTTCCTGCGCGCTTGGTCGGGGTACCCCGGCGCCGTTCACGCCCCGTTCTGGGCGGTAGGGCTTAGCTACGGCCGGGGCGCGGTCGCGATGTTCATCGCGTTGTCGGGCTTTTCGCTGGGACTCGGCCCGGCGCGCTCGGGGTGGCGGTTCAAGTCGATCGGGACGTACGCGCACCGACGGGCCTGGCGCATCCTGCCGCCGTACTGGGCCGCGCTCGGATTCAGCCTGGTGATGACCTGGTACATACTCGCCCAGCCGCACCTGCCGGTGCCCAACGGGAAGTCCGTCGCCGTGTACGGCTTGCTCGTGCAGGACGTCTTCGCCGTGGGCAGCCCCAACCGGGCGTTCTGGTCGATCGCCATCGAAGCCCAGCTCTACATCCTGCTGCCGTTGCTGCTGCTGGTCGTCCGGCGGGTAAGTGCGCGGGCGATGGTGGGCCTGGTGGCCGCCATCGTCGTGACCGTCGGCGTGCTGGGACCGCATGTCGCGCTCATGAACACTGCCCTGGTCAAGTTCACCCCGGACCTCGCGGTGCTGTTCGCTGTCGGCTTGCTGGCCGCCGGGATCGTCACCGCCGACGAGCGGACCCGATCACGGCCCTGGGCCGGTTTCGCGCTGGCCGCCGCGGTGGCGGCAATCGTGCTCATGGTGGTCAAGGGCGCCGTCTGGTCGTACTTCAACCTGTTCTGGCTCGACCTGGCCTGGGCCCCGGCGATCGGCTGCTTCCTCGCCGCGGTCGCCACCTCGCGCCCGCGGTTCGTCGTACGTTTCCTTGACAGCCGCATGCCGCGGAGCCTCGGCTCCTGCTCCTATAGCCTGTACCTCACGCACGGGCCGATCGTTATCGCCGTGTCCTACGGGCTGGTGCTGGGCCGCGTCACCCCTGGGACGCCGATGTTCTTCGTGCTGGCTGCGATCCTGCTGCCCATTACCGTCTGCTTCGCACGGATGTTCGCCGCCGTGTTCGAGCTTCCCTTCCAGCGGCACCGGGGCTGGATCCCGCTCCGGCAGGCGATGTCGGCCCGGCTGCGGCAGCTGCGGCCGGGAGAGTCGGCCGTCGCTGCGCGCTGGCGGAGCGTTAGCCCGGCGAGCGGCCCACGAAGTCAAGCTGGTGAGCTATGTAGACCAGCTCGCCTGCAGCCAGCTGCCGGCAGCGCACGGCCAGCCAGTCGGCCAGGTGCGCCGGTTCCACCCGGTCCTGGCGATTCCGCAATGCGTCCCGGATCGTATTGAGGATGCTGCGGAGGAAGTAAGCCTCGTCGGCAGCGTAGCTCCCGTCCGGGGCCGGGTACACGACCCAGTCCGACGAGCCCGCCGCCAGCGCGGGCGCCCCCGCATCCCGCAGGTGGTGAAACAGGCCGCGGCCCGTTCGGCTTTCCCCGGCCGGCCGGCCGTAGCGAAAGCGCTCATCCATGTCGCGGTGATAGGCCTGCATGATCTGGTCGTCGTGGGGGTGGCCGGGCTCGAAGATGCTCTCGCCGTCGTAGTTGATCGTGAACCAGTAGACGCCGCCGGGGACCAGCAACCGCAACAATCCGGGCAGGACGGCCGGCACGTCCACCAGGTCCAGGACGGCGTTGGCGATCAGCACATCGGCCGGCGCCCCATGAGCGGCCTCCAGGTAACTGCCGAGCTCGGCGTGCACCAGGCGCACCCGGAGATCGCCCACCCGCAGCCCATCCGGCAGCAGGTCGCTGCGCAGGCCCCGCGCGGCCGCCCAATCGCACAGCCACCGGCGAGAACAATCCAGCAGCTGCCGATCCGCATCCAGCAGGATGTACTCGCCGGCGCCGACCGCGCCCCAGTCCATCAGACGGGCCACCATCGTCCCCAGGCCGGCGCCGACCTCCAGCACTCGCGGCGCACCCGCGGGCATCAGGCGGCGCAGCTCGGCCAGCACATGCCGGTTAAGCGCCCGGTCGTCAACGGTCGTCTTCGCCGCCAGGTAGCGGGCATAGTCGAAGGTCATCGAGGCTTCATCGAAGCAAGTCACTGCTTCTCGGCTACCATCGCGAACTTGCGCACCCGGCCGCTGCCGAGCCAGTCACTCCACAGCTGATGAGCTGTGATCAGCTCGGCGGTGGCCTGCGTCCCGGTCTGGTCGGCGATCTGGGGTGAATCAGCCCGATAACAGCGAAGCAGCGCCGTCGCTGTCGCGTGATGCGAGGAGCTGTACTCCTGCCGCCAGATCACGGTCAACCCCGCCTCGCGCAGCACGCCCGTCAACTCCGCCAGCTCGATGAGCCAGACGGTATCGGCGCCGGGCATCCGCGCCCGCTCCTGCTGGGTGAGCGGCCGGCCTTCCTCGACCGTGAAAGCGAAACGCCCGCCCGGCTCCAGCACGCGCGCCACCTCACCCACCAAGGCCTCCTTGTCGGCGAAGGCCAGCATCGTCTCCAGCAGGAGTACCACCTCGAAGCGGCCCTCGGGCAGCGGCGGGAGGTGAGCTTGCTCGAAGCGGCACGGTAGATTCCCGGCCAGCTCCTGGGCCGTGGCCAGTGCGCTGGCGGAGTGATCGACACCCAGGTAGCGGCATCCCGACTCCGCCGTGATCATCCGGCCAGGGCCGGCCGCCCCGCAGCACAGGTCGAGCACGGAGACGCCGGTGCCGATCCGGGCCTGGTGAGCCAGCGTCCGGACCTCGCTCGCCCGCATGAAGCTCTGCTGGCCTACATACTCGCCCGCGGGGTAGGCGGTCGCCCGGGCCCGCTCAAGCGCCGCCAAGAACGGTGCTTGCTGATCCTGTCTCACATCAGCTCCCGCACGGTGTCTGGCCCGGCGGAGCCGGTGCCACCCGGCCCGGCAGAGCTACTTGCCGCGCCGCGCTGGTGTCGAGCGGACGCCAATCGTTTGGGTTGAACCGCGTCCACCGCTGCTACGTACCATCCTGTGCCAGGTAAGACGGATCGGCGGCGGGTGAGGTTCAGCCCGGCCGCCGGGTGGAAGCTGGCTCGGTGCGGCAGGCGGTCTGGAGGGCCGGAGTACCGGGCGGGTGCATGTACTAGGTCCCGGGGCTTCGACGATCCCGGCCAGCCGACTTGACGAGCATGAGGAGCGTCCGCCCGATGACATTCAGAACCGAGAGCCGCATAACAATCGCCAGCGGCGTCCGTGAGGTGTGGGCGTATGTCTGTGATGTCGGACGCTGGCCGGAGTGGGCGCCGACGGTTCTCGAATGCCGGGTTCGCGGAGGAGGTCCGCTTCAGCCCGGCTCGCGGGTGGAGCAACGGGCGAAGGGGATACTCGGGTCGAGCCGCGGCCGGAGCCAGGGGGTGACCGCTGTCGAGGCGCCCAGTCATGTGGCGTTCGCCGGGCCAATGGGTACTTCCGCAGCGCGCTGGGGAATGGAACTCGAGCCGGTGGACGATAAGCAGACCGACGCCATGATGTGGATTGAGGTCGACCTCGCGGGCATCATGCGTGCCATCCCGGCCGGCAGTCTCAAAGGCAGAGTTCAGCGCGTGAGCGATCTCGAGATGGTGGCGATCAAGGCTGCTGTCGAGTCCGCTGCGCGGGAAGGCGCGGAGTCTTAGATGGGGTGGCGCGGTTCTACGGCGACGCTAACGAGATCGAGGAGCACACCGTGAGCCAGATCGACCGTACCCGAGAGCACCTGATCGAGACATACCGCAAGAAGGCGAAGCACTACGACATCACTTCCCGGCTGTATCCCGCGCCCGGCTACCCCCAGCGGGGACAACGGCTCCAGGCCGTACAAGCGCTCGGCCTTCGCGCGGGTGACAGCGTGATCGATATCGCCTGCGGCACGGGTCTGAACTTCCCGCTGATTGAGGAGGCGATCGGTCCCGGCGGCCGGATCGTCGGCGTCGATCTGACCGACGCGATGCTCGCCCAGGCCCAGGACCGGATAGAGGCGAACGGCTGGGGCAATATCAGCCTCGTGCAAGCCGACGCGGCCGACTTCGACTTCCCAGCCGAGGTCGACGCGATCCTGTCCACGTACGCCCTGTCGCAGGTACCCGAGTGCGCAGAGGTCATCGCCCACGGCGCCGCGGCCCTCTCCGGAGGGGGACGCTGGGTCGTGCTGGACCTCAAGGTTCCCGACAATACGCCTGGGTGGCTAGCGCAGCTCGGAACCGCAATTGTGCGGCCTTTCGCCGCCATAGATGAGTGGACCATGCGCCGTCCGTGGGAGGCGATCCGCGTAGCCATGGAGGAAGAACTGGCCGACCCCTCCTGGACCGAGTTGTTCTTCGGAACCGCATTCCTCGCTGCCGGGTCCCGCGGCCCTGGACCTTCGGTATAGGACCGCGGGGAAGGTTCAGCTCGGCCGCAGGCCGGAAGCTGGCTCGGTGCGGCAGGTACTCTGGAGGGCCGGAATATCGAGCGGGTGCATGTAATAGCCCCCGAGGGGTTCGACGATCCCGGCCAGCCTACCGGCGGCAACATCTACGACCGGCGCGTCTGCGCCGGAATGGCCGAGGCCGGATGGGATGTGCTGGTCACGACCGTCGCCGCGGCGTGGCCGGTACCCGGCCCGGGCGCCCGCGCCGACCTGGCCCGCATCGTTTCCGCCATCCCCGACGGTGCCACCGTCCTGATCGACGGGCTCATCGCCTCGCCGGCCGCCGCGCAGTTGCTGCCACACACCGGCCGGATACGAATGACAGTGCTGCTGCACATGCCACCGGCCACCGTCCTCGACGCACACCATGATGCCAGCGTGCAGCGCTCCGAACGGGTCGTGCTCCGCGCGGCCACCGGCGTGGTCGCTACCAGCGAATGGACCCGCCAGCAGGTACTGACCCGATACGCGATCCCGGCCCGCCAGGTGCACGTCGCCCGGCCCGGCGTCGATCGGGTCGCTGCCCCGGCCCGGCCCGTCCGCGGCCACCTGTTCTGCGTCGGAGTCCTCAGCCGCCACAAGGGGCAGGACCTCCTCGTCGAGGCGCTCGCCGACCTTCCTGAGCGGGACTGGCATTGCGTGCTGGCCGGACCGCTCGACCGCGACCCGGACTTCGTCGAGCAATTGCAGGCCCGTATCGCGCGCCTCGGCTACGGCCACCGCGTCCGGCTCACCGGCGTCCTGACCGGCGCGGCGCTCAGCCACGCATACACCACCGCCGACCTGCTCGTCGCGCCGTCCCGGTCGGAGGCCTACGGCATGACCGTCACCGAAGCGCTCGCCCACGGCCTACCCGTCATAGCCGCCGCTGTCGGCGGGCTACCCGAAGCGCTCGGCTCCACCGCCGATGGCACCCGGCCCGGCCAGCTGGTCCCTCCCGGCGATCCGGCTGCCCTCGCCGCCGCGCTCGGAGACTGGCTGGGTGACGAGCGACACCGATACCGGCTACGGGCCGCCGCACGACAGCGGCGGTCGACCCTGCGCGGCTGGGACCAGACCACGCAAGAGGTCGCGAACGCACTGACCGCCCACGGGGTGCCGTAAGCCTGTGCCGCCGGGCGTGGACAACCACTCGCCAGACAGCGCCGGCTCGGCCTTGACCTGCGTCAGGCTCCAACCATGGGCGCATGCCGTACCACGCGGCAAGCCAGGCACGTCTCCGTCACCGGGCTGCGCAAGTCGTTCGGCGGCACCTTACCGGCACGCCCCTTGGTCTTCCAGGTGACCGCCGCGCCGGCCCGAGCTGAAGGTGTCCGACGCCGTGCGGGCCGGGCCGCGACGGTAGCGCGCGGTGCTGTAGCCGCTCTGCCGGATCCGGCCGGTGAGAGTGACCTGACCGCCGGCGCAGGCGCAAACACGGTGCCGGCGCTCGCCGCGAAACGTGCCGGGGACTGGCGGCCGGCCGCGTGCCGGCCCGGGAATGACCAGGTCAAGAACGAGCACGTCCGGGTGTTCCGACATTCCGAGCGGCAGTCCGGCATGGCCGGACCGACGAGGCCACCGCGCAAACCCGCACGGTCAGCGCCAGACCACGCCCAGCCACAGAAGCCGCAGGTGAACTCCGTATAGGGCCACGCCGCCACGCCCGGCGGCGGCCGAGTATGGCATGCAAGAGGTCCGGAGTTCGATTGCATCTCTTGATGATAAACTTTGCGAACAATCAAACTTACGTTTATTGTAAGTTCTGTGAAGGTAACCGCGGCCAGGTCATTCTATGATCTGGCCATCAGGCATGGCGGCTACTTCACGACGCGTGAAGCGTCCCAGGCGGGCCTGAGCTCCGCCAGTTGTCCTACCACGTGGGCTCGGGTGCGCTGGAGCGCGTGATGCACGGCGTGTACCGCGTGGTCAGCTACCCGCCGCACTCGCACGGTGACATGATCGCCGCGACGTTGTGGG
This sequence comes from uncultured Actinomycetes bacterium, assembly GCA_963707065.1. Lineage (GTDB taxonomy): Bacteria > Actinomycetota > Actinomycetes > Streptosporangiales > Streptosporangiaceae > Palsa-506. The sequence continues at coordinate 589,808 of CAVPPJ010000013.1, read as the reverse complement.
CGGGAGGCCCCAGCGCCATCAGCCATGAGAGCGCGCTCGTCGTGTACGGGCTCGCCTCGGCAATGCCGTCCGCCATCCACCTCACTGTTCCGCGTTCCTTCACCGGCACCCGTCCTGGGATACGGCTCCATCACCAGGATCTAGGCCTGGACGAGCGGCGGCTCTGGGACGACGTGCTCGTCACCGCGGTGGAGCGCACCCTGATCGATCTGGCGCGGGCCGGCGAGGCGTCCCTGGTGCGTGAGGTAGCCCGTGAATCCCTGGAGCGGGGGCTGACGACACGCGCGCGGCTCAGCGGCGCGGTCAGCCGCCAGCCGGGCCGCACACAGATCCGCCGGGCGCTTGGCATCAAGCTTCCCTTAGCGCCGGAATCCGCATGACTGGTGGCGCATACGCGAGCCCGGCCGCCAGCCGTTTACCACCGCCACCGTCCGGCATATCCGGACGAGCTCATCGATCAGGCTTGCCGGGTCGCGGGGATCAGGAGCGGTGATCCTGTGCTGGAGGTCGGGAGCGGAAGCGGCCAGCTCACGCGTTCCCTGGTCGGCCGGGGACTGCGGGTGACGGCACTGGAACCGGGCACCAGCCTCATTTCGCTGGCCAGGCAGAACCTGGAAGGTGCCGGAGACGTGGAGTTCGTGGACGCTCAGTTCGAGGACGCCCGGCTTCCCCGCGAGCGGTTCCGGGCCGTGTTCTCCGCGTCTGCGTTTCACTGGGTTGACCCCGAGGTCAGCTGGCAGCGGGCCGCTGACGTGCTTGTTCCCGGCGGAACGCTCGCCCTGGTGCAGTACTTCGGTATGGAGGAAGTGCGCACCAAGCAAGATCAGGACGCGGCCCTCGCGGCCATCGCAGCGGTCGCCCCTGACATCGCCGCCAACTGGCCGGTCTACCGGGATCTTGACGCGACGCTCGCCGCGCGCTGACGCCACCGGAACGAAAGGACAGCAATGACAGAGGCACCTGACCAGAAGACGCACGATGACCACGTCATCACCGCCGCTGACCCTCTCCCGACGACCTCCACGAGGCCCTAACCAAGATCAACAACGGCGGGTGGGGGGCGCTAGCTTGATAAAAGTCGGGTCGTACACCTCGCTCGCGTCGAGCAGTCGCATCGGCGCGTCACGGCTACGTGCGGCTCTGCGGCATGCGCGGAGCTTGGCGATGAGTTCGCGGGCCGCGTACCGTCATACCGGTCATGGCGTACGCACCGGTGAACGGCCTGCAGCTCTACTACGAGATCCGCGGCAGTGGAAGGCCACTGGTCCTGCTCCACGGTGGCCTGATGACCATCGACCTCAATTTCGGGCCGCTGCTCGAACCCCTTGCCGCGAGCAGGCAGGTGATCGCGGTGGAGCTGCAGGGCCACGGGCACACCGCCGACACCGGCCGCGCGATGACGATCGAGGCGCTGGCCGGTGACGTCGTCGCGCTGCTCGACCAGCTGGGGATCGCCGAGGCCGATCTGCTCGGTTTCAGCCTCGGCGGTCTCGTCGCGTACGCGGTCGCGCTCGGCGCGCCCGCCCGGGTCGGCAAGCTGATCGCCGCCTCGGCGGACGCCCACCGCCCGCCGGGCCGGGAGAGCGCACCACTCGACGACGACCGCATGCCGACGCCCGCCGACTTCCAGGCGATGCGCGACGCCTACGACGCGGTCGCTCCCGACCCCGCGCACTTCGACGAGTTCGCGGCCAAAACGTCGACCATGGTGCACGAGTTCCCGGGGTGGACCGGCGAGCTGCGATCACTGCAGGCGCCGACCCTGCTGATCTTCGGCGACCGCGACTTCTCACCGCTGCCAGATGTGGTGGAGATGTTCGGGCTCCTGCCGGACGCGCAGCTCGCCGTGCTCCCCGGGACCACGCACGTCGGCGTGACACGGCGGCCCGCGCGAAGTGCTCGCGTTGATCACGCCGTTCCTCGACGCGCGCTGAGTGGCGGTCATGCACGCACCGCCCGTCCTGGATCCCACACACGTAGGCAAGAAATGAGTGGCACACACGTGTGGCACCAACCGGCGGAAGAGAGGACATTCGCGTGGCAGTGCCGTTCGTAAGTTCTGCTTCGGTTAGTACAGCGCCTCGATAGGTGCGACCCTCACCAGATCCTTCACAGCATGGGCGAGTTGCCGATCGAGGGTGATCAACGCGTCGGCGTGAAGCTGGGTCAGAGCGATGTATTCGGCGTCAAAGGTGTCAGGCCACCCGAGCAGGCCAGCGGCCTTCCATGCGACGTTCTGAAGCACGCGGTCTCCGAGCAGCCGGATCCGTAGCCCCCGGACGTAGTTAAGCTGCCGCTCGGCATCCTTCCTGGTCATCTCACCACGGCGTACTGCCTGGTAGAGAAGCGACAGCAGTTGCGAGCGAAGAAGCGCGGGGGCCAGGATCTGATGTTCGTCGCGAATCACGGCCTCGTCGTGAGCGAGTCGAATGGCGACGTCCGGACCGATCACGTACCTGGTCATGGAAGATCAGTTCCCCTCAGCTGCTATCCACGCGAGCGCCTGCCCAGAGTACGGCGATGTCGAGCCCGCTCATCATGCAGAGCTGGCCCGTGATGGGTTCCGCTGGCCGACAGTCACGTCTCCTTGGCCGTCGGCGGGCGGGAACTAGGCGGGGAATTCAGGGACACGGCAAGCGGGGTGCCGGCCACCGGGCAGTGCCGCCTGAGGGACGGCGACAGTTCCATTGGTACTTGCTGGGTGTCCGTACTGGATCGGCTCAGGACGTCGTCGCTGATCGTGGTCCAGGCGAGCAGCGCGGCTACGAAACACGCCCCTGCGGCAACGGCCATGGCAACCGGGAAGCCGGCTGCCATGGCGGCCGGGTCCTCGAAGGCGGAGCCGGAAAGCCCCGCGGCCAGGGGAAGGGCGGCAACCGCGATCATTTGACCGAGGCGCGAGAGCGCGTTGTTAACGGCGGAAGCGATCCCGGAGTGCCGTGAATCGACGCTCGCCAGGACCGTCGCGGTGATCGGGGTGATCAGCGCGGCGAGACCGACCCCGAATACGATCAGCGAGGGCAACACCGCGGGGAGGTACCTGTCGCCGGGGTGAATCTGTGCCATCAGCAGCAGTCCCGCACCGGCCAGGACAGCTCCGATCGTCAGCGGTATCCGTGGGCCGATTCGCTGGGCGATCGCCCCCGATGGGGTGGACAGGGTCAGTAGCAGCAAGGTGATCGGCAGTGTGGCGGCACCGGCTTGAAGTGCCGTGTAGCCGAGTGTGACCTGCAGGAACGCGACGAACAGGAAGATCACGCCGCCGAGCGCCGCGTAGGTGACCAGCGCGAGCAGGTTGGCGCTGGCGAATTGGCGGGAGCGGAACAACTCCAGTGGAAGCATAGGGTTCCTGGCCCGCCGCTCAACGGCGACAAAGGCAGCTGCGGCGGCCAGGCCGACGGCCGAGGCGGCAATCACCGCTGGTGTCAGGCCCCCGGACGCCTCGATCAGCGCAAAGCACACACCCGCGATGGCCAGCGTGGCGAGCGCGGCGCCGCGCAGATCCAGGCCGCCAGCACGCGTCGGGTCCCGGGTCTCTGGCACATGGAGAACCGCCGCTATGACGACGAAAACCCCCAGCGGAAGATTGATCAGGAAGACCGCGCGCCACGACACCGCGTCGGTCAGGTACCCGCCGACGGTGGGGCCAATCGCGCCCGCGACCGCACCCAGACCTGCCCACGCACCGATCGCCCGGGTGCGATCATCGGGATGAAAGACCGCGTCGATGATCGCTAGGCTCCCCGGTGTAAGGAGAGCCCCCCCAATCCCCTGAATGAACCGGGCAACAACGAGCAGCCCGATCGTCGGGGCGGCCGCGCAAAGCGCCGACGCGGCCACGAAGACCACCACCCCCAGGATGAATATGCGACGCCGGCCGTAGATATCGCTGAGCGAACCGCCCACCAGGACAAGCGCCGCGAGCGTAAGCACGTAGCCGTTCAGCGTCCACTGCAACCCCGTGACGCCCGCGCCGAGATCACGGCCGATCGTCGGCAACGCCACGTTGACAACCGTCGCCTCCAGCAGAATCATCGCCTCGCCCAGCACCGCCACCGCCAGCACCCAACGACCGGCGGCCGAAGCAAGCCGCACCGAGCCGTACCCTTCACCCTCATTCCCCGCCAACTGCACCTCCCTGGCGCTCCTCGCTAGCCTCAGTGTGTCCCCCCGCCAGTTCAGCGAGCGCCGCGGCCGAGATGTGGGGCGAGGCGGCCGGCCAGACCGCCTCGCGGGCACCAGCCGGCCGAGCCGCGTCAGTTCAGGAGATCACCGCCATTGTCTGCCTGGCCAGCGGCGGCGCCACCTGACCGCTCCCCGCGGCCAGCGTGACGACGTCAGCGTTCTCGGGGCGCACCCACGGTCGGCTCGGCGGGGGTGGCTGGTCTGCCGAAGCTCACCTTCGGGCCGCCGGTCATGCCTCTGTCGTGGCGCAGGTTTCGGCTGCGGACTCGATGAGGCGGGTCACTTCGGCTGGGTGGGAGACCATCGCGACGTGGCTGGAGGGGACTTCGATGGTGGTCGCGCCCATGCGGCTGGCGAACATGCGCTCGGCGTCGGGCGGGATCGCCTGGTCCTGCGTGGCGACCAGGTACCAGCACGGCAGCGACTTCCACGCTGGAACGCCCATCACGTCGTTGAAGGTGGAACCGGCAAGTGGCTGCTGCACGGCATGCATCACCTTGGCCCGGGCCGGGTCAACGTCGGCCGCGAAGTGCTTGACGAAGAGGTCTCCGGGAACTGCGGGGCGGTGACGTGGTAGCGGTCGGCCTAGCAGGCGCCGCCCAGCCACGCAATAGCGCCGCCGAGTACGGCCATGGCGGATGCCTTTGTGACAGGGCGTGACGGGGTTCGCCGTCACGGTCGCTAGCTACGAAGGCGTTCGCTTCCGCAGTGTCCCTGGTCATGGGGCAGCCTGGCCGCCAGGGGCCGTCTATGGTCGAGCTGCAGCCTGGGAGCGCTCGCCCGGGAACCTTGGCTGAGCACGGGGAGGTGGCGTGTCGGCACCTGAGCTAACGTTCCGGCTGCTCGGCGGGAAGCAGGCCGCCGGGCACGCTGACGAGCTGCAAGCCCTGCACGCTGAGGTGTACGCGGAGCCGCCGTACGGGCGCGACGATGACGCCGAGGCGTTCGCGCGCCGGTTCAAGATCCAGTGCCGTCAGCCGGGCTTCGTCTTGGCCGAGGCCCGCCATGGTGGCTACCTGGTTGGTTACGCGTCCGGGATACCGCTGCGCCCCTCGACCTCCTGGTGGCGGAACTTGACCACCCCGCTGCCGGAGGAGGTCACCACCGAGCACCCGGGCCGCACTTTCGCGCTGGCCGACCTGCTGGTGCGCGCGTCCTGGCGGCGGCAGGGCATCGCCCGGGCCCTGCATGACCTCATCCTCGCCGGGCGGCCCGAGGAACGGGCTACGCTCACTGTGCTGCCCGCAGTGACCCCGGCGCAGAGCGCCCTCCGCTCCTGGGGCTGGCGCAAGGTAGCCCGAACCCGCACTGGCCCGGCCTCGCCCGTCTGTGATGTGCTAATGGTCAGTCTCCCGGTCAGCAAGCCGTAGCAGCTGGCGTCCCCGGATCCTGTCGGCAGGGCGTGGTAAGCAGGCGCAAAGGCGATCGCTGACAGTGACCGGAGGAAAGCATGCGCTGGTCGGAGATGCAGGACGGCCAGCCGGGCCTGGCCGCGCTCGGGCGGCAGCGGTTGCTGGAGCCCGGCGTCGTGCTGGTGGCGACGATCCGCGGTGACGGCACGCCGAGACTCAGCCCGGTGGAGCCGTTTGTCATGGACGGCGACTTGTGGCTGTCCATGATGTGGCAGTCCAGGAAGGCCGCCGACTTGCTGCGGGACCCGCGCGTCCTGGTGCACAGCGTGGTCACCGGCCGGGACGGCGGTGAAGGGGAATTCAAGATCCGCGGTAGTGCGCGCGCAGTGCAGGACCCGGCCGTGCAGGCCCGCTACGCCCGGGAGGTGGCCGACAGCCTGGGGTGGAACCCCGATCCGGGACGGTTCCACTTGTTTGCCGTCAGTATCGGCGAGGTGGCGTTCATCCGTTACGACGACGCTACCGGTGACCAGCACGTGGCCATGTGGCCGCCCGCCCGCGAGTTCGTCCGCCGGGGCACCTCTGCCACCAGCGTGGGAGAACCCCAGCCCGTCAGCGACATCATCATCGCCGGCTGACCCGCAGACCCCGGCTGCACCTGGATCTGGGCACGGCCGACGTGGAAACCGAACCCCATTGATCCCGCTGCGCGCCGTCCGGGCGTGTAATGGACGGACGGACCCGATGTTGTATGGAGGCAGGCTCGATGATGTACCAGGTAGTGAACCCGGCCACCGGGAAGGTCGAGAGTGAGTACCCGACGGCGACGGACGCAGAGGTCGGTGACGTGCTGGCGAGAGCCGAACGGGGTTACGCCTCGTGGCGGCGGACTCCGATGGAGGAGCGCGCCGCGATCCTGCGCCGGGTTTCCCAGTTGTATCGCGACCGGTCCGCCGAGCTGGCCGCGATCATCACCCGGGAAATGGGCAAGATCACCAAGGCGGCAAAGGGTGAGCTGCGGTTCGTGGCGGCCATCTACGAGTATTACGCCGACAACGGGGCGGCGCTGCTGGCGGATCAGCCGCTGGCCTCTAACGTGCCGGGCACGGCGTGGGTGCGCAAGGCGCCGATCGGCGCACTGCTGGGCATCATGCCGTGGAACTATCCGTATTACCAGGTGGCCCGGTTCGCCGCGCCGAACCTGATGATCGGCAACACCATCGTGCTCAAGCATGCGCCGCAGTGCCCGGAGTCAGCCCTGGCCATGGAGCGGCTGTTCCGCGACGCCGGGCTGCCGGCCGACGCCTATATCAACATCTTCGCGAGCAACGAGCAGGTCGCCGGCATGATCGCGGACCCGCGCATCGCCGGGGTGTCGGTGACCGGCAGCGAGCGGGCCGGGTCGGCCGTGGCCGCGGTGGCCGGGCAGAACCTGAAGAAGGTGGTGCTGGAGCTGGGCGGCTCGGATCCGTTCATCGTGCTGGACGGCGCCGATCTGCCGAAAGTGGCCAGGACGGCAGCAGCGGCCCGGATGGAGAACGGCGGCCAGGCCTGCAACGCGTCCAAGCGGATGATCGTCGCCGATGCCGTCTACGACGACTTCCTGCGCGAGTTCACCGAGCGCGATGTCCGGCTACGTGACCGGGGATCCGACCGACCCGGCGACGAGCTACGGGCCGCTGTCCTCCGAACAGGCGGCGCGCAACCTGATGGCCCAGATCGACGACGCGGTCAGTAAGGGCGCCACGGTCCACCTCGGCGGGCATCGCCTCGACGGGCCCGGCGCGTTCGTGCCGCCGACCGTGCTCTCCGACGTGACCCCCGGCATGCGCGCCTACCGGGAGGAACTGTTCGGCCCGGCCGCCGTGGTCTACCGGGTGGCCGGCCCGATGAAGCGGTGGAGCTGGCGAACAGCAGCGCGTTCGGGCTCGGCGGCGCCGTCTTCTGCAGCGACGAGAAGCTGGCCGTGGACGTCGCCGACCGGCTCGACGTCGGGATGGCCTGGGTCAACACCGCCGAACTCGGCGGCCCGGAGCTACCTTTTGGCGGCACCAAGCGGTCCGGCGTCGGCCGCGAACTCGGCCCGCTAGGCATCGACGAGTTCGTCAACAAGAAGCTCATCCACACGCCGCCCGCCGCGCAGTGATCGTCCCCGTGACCGCAGCCTCAGACGGGGCTGCGGTCACGGGCGGCGCTGACCAGCGGAACCTTGAGGCGCAAGTACGCGTGCCGTTGCGCCCGCTGGCTTACCTCCGGCGCAGGATGGCGAGCGCGTGGTTGGCGTCGGGGCCGGCGCCCACCGCGGATGCGCGCCTGCCGCTGGGGAGGTGAACCCGGACCGGGATGCTGCTCCCGCTGGTCGAGCCGTCACCGAGCTTTCCATGATCACCGGCGCCCCAGGCCAGCACGTGTCCCTTAGCGGTCAGCGCGAAGCTGTCGACGCAGCCGGCGCTGATGCCCCGCACCTTGGCGCCCGCCGGCAGCAGCACCCTGACTGGCCTGGAACTGCTTGTGGTCGTGCCGTTGCCGAGTTCTCCGTCCTCGTTGTCTCCCCAGGCCAGCAGCGCCCCGCGGGAGAACAATGCGAGGCTGTGGTCGCACCCGGCGAACAGCGAGGTGACGTGCCCGCGCGGCCGTCCGCGGATCAGGATGACGACCTTGACGGGTGTATTGCGTTCAGTGGTGGTCCCATCGCCGAGCTGCCCGCTGGAGTTGTAGCCCCAGGAGTACAGGCCGGCCGAGGTGCGCGCGAGGCCGTGCGCATCGCCGGCGGCCAGCGCCTTCACCGTGGCGCCCTTGGGCAGCCTGACCTTGACCGGCACGTCGCTGTTACTGGTGGCGCCGTTGCCGAGCTGCCCGAACGCGCCGCTTCCCCAGGCCCGCGCGTGACCCTTGGCGGTGCGGGCGAGGCTGAAATCATGTCCGGCGCTGATGGCCGTCACCTTGTTGTGCCTGGACAGCTTCACCCGGACCGGCCTGTCGCTGTCCGTAGTGGTGCCGTTGCCGAGCTGCCCGAACCCGTTGTCTCCCCAGGCCAGCACGTGGTGCCTGGAGGTGAGGGCGAGGCTGAAGTCGCAGCCGGCCCGGATCGCGGTGATCTTCGTGCCGTTGGGGATCTTGACCCGGACCGGGGTGTCGCTGCCGGTGGTGGTGCCGTTGCCGAGCTGCCCGAACGCGTTGTCTCCCCAGCCCAGCACGTGTCCCTTGGTGGTAAGCGCCAGCGTGTGCGCGCAGCCGGCCCGCACCTGCCGCACCTTGACGCCCTTCGGCAGCTTCACCTTGACCGGCGTGTCGCTGTCGGCTGTGGTGCCGTTGCCGAGTTGCCCGGACGCGTTGTGGCCCCAGGCCCGGACCGACCGGCTCGCTGTTCCTGCGGCCACGGCGCCCGCTGCCGCGGTACCGCCCGCGCTGACCCGGCCAATTTTTATTTGAAACGGAGCCCTCCTGGCTGCGGTAGCTGCCATCGCGGTGCTGCCGGCGATGGTCAGTGCCGGGACCGCCAGCGCGGCGGCGACGGCCACGGCCAGGCTGGTCATCGCCGGGCGGGCCGGCCGTGGCCACCTTCGCCACCGGCTTCGTTGGCTGGCCCGGTCCTGAGCTTCCGGCTCTGTCATCGCTGCCTCTTGATGTCCGCCCCGCCGCCATCCGGCCCGCAGGTCTGCTATTTCCGGTGCACGATTGCGAAGAAGGTCTGTGACCGCGGGCCGCCGCCGATGCCCGTCGCCCGCAGCCTTGAGGCCAGATGCACCCGGACCGGGACGTTACTTTGGCCGGGCACGGTGTTCCCTAGCTCGCCGATTGTGTTGTCACCCCAGGCCAGCACGTGTCCCTTGCTGGTCAGCGCGAGGCCGTTCACGCAGCCCGCGGAGATGGCCGTCACCGTGTTACCCGGCGGCACCGCGACCCGGACCGGCACGTCACTGCCGGCGGCCATCCCGTCGCCGAGTTCCCCGGCCGAGTTGTCGCCCCAGGACAGCAAGAAGCCGTTGGACAGCAACGCGAACGACTGGAAGCAGCCGGCCGCCAGCGAGACGATCCGGGGCGCCCCCGCGGCCCGCGCGGGCCGCGCGGGCATGAGCGGGCCGTCCAGGCTGACCGGGACCGGGGTGTCGGTGTCCATGGTGGTGCCGTTGCCGAGCTCGCCGTCCTGGTTGAAGCCCCAGCCGTAGAGCTGGCCGGTGGTGCTGACCGCCAGGCTGTGCTGCTGGCCGGCCGCGACGATCTTTATCTTGACGCCCGCGGGGAATCCGACCCGCACCGGGCGCAGGCTGGCGGTCTGAGTGCCGATGCCCAGCTCGCCGTCATCGTTGAATCCCCACGACAGCAGGTGGCCCTTGGTGGTGATGGCCAGGCCGTCGCCGAGGCCGGCGCTGATGGCCTTGATCTTGGTGCCATGGTGGAACTTCACCCGGACCGGCCGGTCGTGGCTCCGCTTGGTGCCGATGCCCAGCTGGCCGGAGGCGTTGTCTCCCCAGGCCAGCACGTGGTCTTTGGTGGTGAGCGCCAGGTTGAAGGAGCAGCCGGCCCGGATCGCCTTGATCTTCGTGCCCGTCGGCAGCTTGACCCGGACCGGCTTGTCCGTGCTCTTCGTGGAACCGTTGCCGAGCTGACCGGAGGTGTTGCCGCCCCAGGCGTACACGTGGCCCCGGGTGGTCAGCGCGATCGCGTCGTCGCAGTCGGCCCGGACGGACTTGATCCGGACGCGCCGCGGCAGCCGCACCCGGACCGGGGTGGCCTGTGCTGTCCTCCGGTGCCCGTTGCCCAGCTGGCCCTTTGCCCCACCGCCCCATCCGCGCAGCGTGCCGTGGGTCGCGCTGGCCGCGGCGATGGCCGGGTTCGCGCGGACGGCGGGCGCGGTGTCACCGGCTCTCGCCGCGGCCGCCGCGCCGCTGCCCGCCGCGACGGCGGCGGGCACGGCCAGCGCCGCCGCCAGGGTCAGCCGTCCGGCGGTCCGGTGCCAGGTCATTGGTCCGGTCATCGCGGCGCCCCTTCGCGCTCGGGGAGCTTGACGTTAACATCCGGCGAAACTCCAGCGCCATAGCGGATGAAAAGATGACTATTACCTTTCTATTACCTTTTCATTACCTCGCGGCGAAACCGTCTCCGCACCTGCTGGCTAGCCAGGCTAGTGCTTCGCGGCAGCGGCCGTTGCGAGCGGCGCCGGGGGCAGCCGCGCTAGCCGGGGGCCGCGAGAGCGTGCCGGGCGATCCCGCCGGGACCAGCGGCGCGGAGCCCCAGGCAACGTCGACGACGCCCTGAATGCCGGTGTCCACCAGGTGCTGGCGCGCGCCGTCTGCGCGCATCGCGAAGAGTTCCTCGCAGCACAGGTCCGGGTGCCGTCGGTCGCTCGAGAAGGCGATCTGACCGCCGCCAGGGGAGTACGCGGACCCGAAGTTGTTGGTCGGCCATTTCGATGTGGCGAGCCTGGTGACTGAGGTGCCGTTGGCCCGCATGACGTAGATGCTGGACTGCGGCCGGTCGGAATTGCTGGTGAACGTGATGTGGCTGCCGTCCGGTGACCAGTTCGGCGCCAGTGCCTCCAGCCGCGGAGCGGTCAGCGGGTGCGCATGCCTTCCGCTGATGCTGGCCACCCAGACTTGCGCGATGATGCCATCGAACCCGAATCGGGTGAAGGCGATCCGGCGGCCATCCGGCGAGACCGCCGGGTAGAGATTGTTGGTCTCGTTGGGGGCCTGGATGAAGGGGACCACGAGGCGCCGGCGGGTCCCGTCGGACCGCATGATCCAGATCGCGCACAGGCCGTCGCCCGGCGAGCAGCGGGTGAACACGATGTGCCTGCCGTCAGGGGCGTACCTGGGCTGGTAGTCGCGATATCCCGGTGCATCGGAAGCAAGCCGGCGCTGGCCGGTTCCGTCAGCGTTCATGATCCAGATCCGCCCCCCGCCATTCGACAGGTTGAACCGGACGAACAGGATGCGGGACCCGCCGGGCGACCAGTCGGGCCAGCGCGCCGCGATCCCGCTTGGCTCATGGGTGAGCTGGGCGAGCCCGGTGCCGTCGGGGTTCACCGCGTAGATCTGGTTGGTCACGAAGTCGGAGAAGGCGATCCGGCCGGTTGCGGGCGGACCAGCGGCCATGGCAGGCGCGGCCGGGATGGCCAGGCACGCGGCCGCGAGCGAGGCGGCCACCGCCAGTGTCCGGAGCGCAGCTACTGCTCGTCTCATGTCGGTTCTCCTTGGTATCGACGACCCGGCCATCGGTCCAGGGCACTGCTAGGCGGCCGGCCCCAGTCGGTGAGGAACGTGTTGGCCACGCCCGTGCGCACCGCATGCAGGCCGGAGCCGTCGGCTTTCATGACGTAGAAGTACCGGCACAATCCCCTCGCCGGGCATTTCCCGTTGAATTGCAGGACGATCCGCCGGCCGTTCGGTGAGTAACTGGCGAAAGCGCCTTGCAGCGGTTGCGGGCTGAAGTGAGTGAGCTTCCGCAGGTCTCTCCCGCTCGGGCGCACCGTCCAGATGTTGCTCCCGAACTGGCAGCAGTTGTCGGTGAACACGATGCGGCGGCCGTCCGGGGACCAGCCGGGCCAGAATGCCTGAAGCGACGGCCTGGTGATCCGGTGCAGGCCCTTCCCGTCAGAGCGCATCACCCACAGGGCACTCAGCAAGCCGCCCCGGTCCGCCCCGACGACGATGTGCCGCCCGTCCGGGGAGTATTCCGCGCGGACGTAGGTCCAGTGACCGCCGGCCAGCCGCCGCATGCCGGTGCCCGCAGCGTTCATCACATCAAGATCGCAACCTGCGATGAAGCCGAGGTGATCGTCGCACCGGCTGAACACGATGCGAGCGCCGTCGGGAGACCAGGCGGGCTCCAGGTCCGCGAAGCCCGGATCGCTGGTGAGCCGCGTCTTTCCGGAGCCGTCCGCGTTCATGACCCAGATCCGGTAATCACCGCTCTGATTGCTCTCGTAGACGATCTTCGCGCCATCCCGGGACCAGGCAGGCGCGCCAGCCGCATGGGCCGCGCCCACGTGGGTGAGCTGGCGCCGCCCCGTGCCGCCCGGATTGATCGTGTACACGTTCGAGTGCCCCGACAGGTTCCCCCCAGGAAGCAGGTCCCACTGGGAAAACGCGATCCGGCCGTTGGCCGGAGCAGCCGCCGCGGAGGCCGGTGACGCCGCGCCCGCGGCGTCCAGCCGCGCCGGGCTGGACGCAACCGCGGTACCCGAGGCGGCCAGGACTACAGCCGCGCAGCTGGCCGCCAAAAACGGCGCGACGACCCGGGAGCACGTGATCGTCCGGGGAGGCCGTGTCGAGAGCTTCATGCCTTGCTCCTAGCCTTGGTGACTGGCAGGGCCCAGCCCGCTATGGTGCTGTCGCCGAATCCTCGCGCGGCGACCCTACAAAAAGCTCACATCGCCCTACCGGACGCGCACGGGTCGGGCTCAGGCGATGATGGCCGGTCTCGAGGAGCTGGCAGCGGGCTCGTTTCGGCTGGATCGTGAATATTCCCTGCTAACGGACCCAGAGCTGGTCGATCAGCAGCGTCCGGTAGGGATCGAACTGGTAGTTGCCGACGCGTGCGGAAAGGGCGACCAGGGCGCGTGGGTTGTACAGCGGAACCCACGGCGCCTGGTCGACCAGCTCGCGGTCGATCCGCGCCCAGAGGTTCCCGGCGACGCTGGGATCACGGGCTTCAAGCGCATGAGCATGCGATATCTGGGCGTCGATCCGCCGATTGCAGAACTCGCTGTCGTTAATGTTGCCCGGATTGTCCGGGAGGAAGGATCGACAGGCGAACAGCGGGTCGATGAAGTCTGACGGCGCGGGGAAATCCTGATACCAGTCGAACTCGCCGATCTGGGTGTGGCTCGCGGGAGTCGCCTGCCCGCTGGTAATACGTTCCCGGGTTGATCACTTGCAGCGATGCCCGGTATCCGAGCTTGCGGAGTACCGAGACGAGGTAGCGGCCGCTCGGCCGGGCCGGGCCGGCGGCGCCGAAGCCACCGGCCACCAGCGTCACCTTGGCGCCACGGGTGCCGGAGGCGCGGACAAGCTGCTCTGCTCGTGCTAGGTCGGGCGCCGTCCAGGCGCCGCCAGGGCTGGAGTCGGTTGTGTACGGGCAGTAGGGCTGATAGCCGGACGTCGCCGGCGGCAGGATCTGGCAGGCAGGCTGCGCCGCAAGGGGCCCGCCTGCCAGGTCGATCACCCGGTTCCTGTCGATGGCGTAGCTGACCGCGCGGCGCGCCGCGAGAACGCTGAACGGCCACACGCGCGTGTTCAGGAACAGCGCAAATGTGGCCGCCATGGGACCGGTGTGCAGCAAGCTGGCATAGCGGGTGGCAAGCTCGTGGATCCTGCTCGCGGGCGGCGGAGTCAAAAGCACGTCGGCGTGCCCGTGCTCGACTGCGCTGACGGCCGCCTCGGGCGCGACGCCAAGCCGCACGACGATCCGGCCGGGGTAACCGCCGGGTTGCGCCTGGTCCGACCACCGGCGAAACAGCGGGTTCCGGACCAGGATCCAGCTTTTCCGCGGCGCGAACGACTGCGTCATGTACGGGCCGGTGGCGGGAAGCTGAGCCGGGCTGATCTCATGGTCAGGCGTTCCGGCGGGGACGGCGTCGGCGAATGGGAGGGCGAGCTTGTCGAGGAAATCCGGGTCTGGCGCCGTGAGGCGGAAGATCACGGTGTTCGCCTGGTCGCTGGTGACGATCCCCGGGGCGAGGCTGCAGTGCTGAGGGATCCGCTCGCAGCTGCTTGCGCCGACGAGACCCGAATAGAAGTAGGACGCGGGGCCGGCGCCGTGGTTGCTGGTGAAGACCCGCTCGATGGCGCGGCGGAAGTCCTCCGGCCTGACTAGGGCGCCGTTGGAGTACCTGATGCCCTTGCGGAGCTGGAACGTGTACGTCTTGCCGCCGTCGGTGGGCGCCGGCAGGGCGGTAGCAAGATCGGGAACGAGTGTGCCGCCTGCGGGATCGCCGACGCGGCGGTAGCCGACCAGCCCATCGTTGGTCATGCCGAGGATCTGCCACAGGTAGGTGTTCCACGCGACTGCCGTGTCGCCGGACAGGTCGTGCGGCGAGAGCTGCGCGACGACCATGAGCGTGCCGCCGCGGTGGCTTGCCAGCGACGGGAGCACCGTCGCCAGGAGGTTGTGCCCCGCTGCCGCGAGATCGGTTGGCTCGTTGCCAACCGGCACGAGCCTTATCGCTGCTGTCCGTGGATCGATCCTGGCGACGCTGCCGCCGAGACTGTCGGCGACCCATACGGCGCCGTCCGCATAGGCGATGCCGGCCGCGGCGCCACCGACCCTGATCATCTGCACGCGGCCGGTCACCGGATTGACTCGCGCCACAGTGCCCGAATCGGCAACCCAGACGCTGCCCGCGCCGACCGCCACCCCGGCCGGGGAGCCGCCGATCAGGAACGCGCGCGAGACACGGCTGCGGGCCGGGTCAATGAGCAGCAGCCGCCCGGTGTCCGCGCTGGTCACCCAGATCCCCCGTGCTCCGGCCGCCAGGCCAGCCGGAGCGCTGCCGAGGGCGATGGTGGCGACGACGCGGCCCCCGGCCGGATCGATCCTGGACAGCGTGTTGTCGGTCACGTTGCCGACCCAGACCGACCCGTAGCCGAACGCGATAGCGTCCGGGCCGTTCCCCACCCGGATCGTCGCCACGACCTTTCCCGCGTCCGGGTTGACCTCGGAGACGGTGCCGTCGAGCTTGTTGGCGACCCAGATCTCGCCGTCCCCGGCCACCACTCCGGCGGCCCCACGTCCGACCGGGATGCGGTCGATGACCTTCTTCGCCGAGTCGACCCGCAGCAAAAGATCGTCGGAACTGTCGGTGATCCAGATGGCGCGCACCGCGTAGGCGACCCCGCCCGGCCTTCCGGTGCCGCTCACCACCGCGCTCAGGACGTTCCGGCTGCCGTCGATAACGCCGACGGCATTAGGCCCGGCGGCAACGGGCGCAGGCCTGCCGGCATCCCCGGCCGAGTTGGTCACGAGCAGCGCGAGCGCAACCGCGAGGGTGGTTCCGGCCACGGCCAGCAGCCGCCTGCGGCGGGTGCCGCCGGCCAGCGAGCGTTCTCCGTCATCAGCCCGGGCGCGCGCACCGGGCGGTGCGGCGCGGGGCGGCGGGTCAAGCCAGGCGTCCTGCGAGAGGATCGCTCGCTCGACACGCTGCAGCGCCGGGCTCGGCTCGATGCCGAGCTCCTCCACCAAGGCGCCGCGGGCCGACTGATAGGCGGCCAGCGCTTCCGGCTGCCGCCCGCACCGGTACAGAGCCACCATCAGCTGCTCTTGCGGCCGCTCACGCAGCGGGCACGCGGCAACCAGCGACCTGAGCTCGCCGACAACGTCGGCGTGGTGGCCGAGTGCGAGCTCGGCTTCGATCCGGTCCTCGACGACGTCGGCCCGCAGGTCCTCCAGCCGCGCTATCTCCGCCTGCGCGAACGGCTCATAGCTGAGGTCGGCCAGCGCTGCGCCGTGCCACAGTGACAGCGCCTGGCAGAAATCCGCCGCCGCCTCAGCCGGCGTGTCCGCAGCCAGTGCCTGCCGCCCCTCCCCGGCCAGGCGCTCGAACCGGTTCACGTCGACCTGGTCGTCCTCGACCCGCAGCAGGTACGCGCCTGGCCGGGTTACCACCAGCTGGCACCCGGCGGCTTCCTCGAGCGTCTTGCGCAGCCGCGAGATATACACCTCCAAGGTGCGCTGCGCACCCGCCGGAGGACGGCCGCCCCATAGCTGGTCAACCAGAACATCGCGGGGAACGGCCTGATTGGCCCGGAGCAAGAGCATCGCCAGCAGCGCCCGCTGCCTGAGGCCGCCGATCTCGACGGCGCGGCCGTTGGCGCCGACCTCGAGCGGGCCGAGAAGCCGATAGTCGATCACTGCCCAAACCCCCACGCACAGTCAAGCACGCCGCCGCACTGGCGGGTAGCGTCCCGGACCCGGGGAGCTAGCAGAGGCCGTCGCAGGGACAAACTAGCCAGGGCCGCGCGCGCTCACCGGCAACTGGTGATCAATTCCGCCGCCCAAGTGGGCTAACCGGTCCGCGCGTGATAGCGACTGGGATGGCTGCTGCCTGTCCCGTATCGTCAGTGGTACGGGTGGTGCGGGATAGGGGCGTCGTTGAGCTGCTGGTCGATGTCGACAAGAATCGCGTCACCCTCGACCTTGCAGGCGTAGACGGGCAGCGTGGGCACCACGGGAATGCCGACCGACTCGCCGGTGGTCAGGTCGAATCGTGAGTTATGCGACGCGCAGACCAGGGTGTCGTCGTCCTGCACGGTGCCCTCGTGCAGGGGCTGCTGCTGGTGAGTGCAGGTGTTGTGCACGGCACGGACGTCGTCGTCGTCCAGGCGCACCAGGCAGATCGGTTCTCGAAGCTCCTCGACGAACAGGGTTTCGCCCGGCTCCAGGTCGTCGAGGTTGGCAACGATGACAAAGGCCATGACTATTTCCTTCCGTTGACGGGCCGGCGGGGAGCAGGCTGGTTACCACGCACCTCGATCCAGCCGTTGCGGACCCGGGTGCGTATCACCGGTTGCGGCTGATGTGACGGGCCACGGCTGACGGAGCCGTCGGCCAGGCAGTACTGCGATCCGTGCAGCGGGCAGGTCACGGTCATGCCCTCGACAGTGCCGCGGCTGAGCAGGCCAGCGGCGTGGCTGCACCGGTTGTCGAGCGCGTGGAGGGTTCCGTCGTGCCGGTACAGCAGGATCGGCCGTCCATCGGCCTGCACGCCGGTGGGCACGTCGTCCGGCATGTCGGCCTCCTCGATCACCCGGACCCAGCGCCGCGGCCCGTCGGCCCCCGCCACCCGGCTGACCATCACCGCCTTGGCGAACACCAGGTGTCCGCCGAGGTAGGCGGCGGCACCGGTGACGGCCAGGCCGGCTGCGCCCAGCCCTTGGGCTGGGCGCCGGTAACCGGCCAGCCGGGCCGCCAGCGACATGCCTTGCAGCCCGAGGGCCGCCGTATTGAGCACCCCGTGGAACAAGCCGAGCCGGCGATCCTCGTCGTCGCTGACGGTCCAGTCGACTACACCGGTGGCCGCGGTCGCGACCGCGGCCGCGATACCGGCCGCGGTGAACAGGCCCGCAGGGCCGAGCCTGCGCCCGGGAGCCGGGTCGCGGTCGGTGACATCAAGGATCAGGGCGCCGGCCCACAGCCCGATCGGCAGGTCGCTGAGCGCCGGATGCAGCGGGTGACCGAGCCACCGGCCGCCGTGCATCAGCTCCAGGACGGGGTTGCCCTGGTGCTTTTCGCGCCACGGCCCGAGCACGGCGGTCAGCCCGTCGTTTAGCGTGCGGATCCAGCTCCAGCTGTCGATGAGCGTGACCAGGTCATGATGCCAGTTCTCCACCCGGAGCACCGCGACTGCCGGCCCGGGCGGGGAGACTGGCGCTGAGCCGCCGGCCTCGCCGGTGCCTGCTGGCATAAAGTCCTCCGCGGTGACATCAGCATGCACAATCCGGGCGGATCCTCCCACGGCGCCGGCCAGCTGCGCGGGCTGTTAACGGACGGCACCGTTGGGCGGAGCGTACCCCGTCCGGCTCCGTACTCCTGTTCCATGCTGAGACACCCCGCTCGTCATGGCACCGAGGGAGGTGCGGGGGGAAACTACCGCGGGCGGCTATAGCGCGTGCTCACGCTGTGCGGCCGACGCCACGGTGGCCGGGCGGCCTGAACTACCTGGGAACCTCAGCCGGCGCTGTCCCGCAGCGGGTAAGCCCGTGCTGGTAGGCGAAGGTCACCGCTTGGGCGCGGTCGCGTGCGTCAATCTTTGCGAGCAGGTGGTTGATGTGGCTTTTGACGGTGCCTTCGCTGACGACGAGTTGTTCCGCGATCTCGCTGTTCGACATGCCTGCGGCAATGAGTGACAGTACCTCTGCTTCCCGGGGAGTGAGACCCGCGGGAAGGGGGGAAAGCGGTCGCCGGTCCTGGGCCGCCGATCCGGTGGCGATGGCGTCGACCACGTGATGCTGGACGGCGGGGTCGATGACGGCGTGGTTATCGAGGACTTGCCTGAGGGCGTGGCGGATTTCTGCCCCGCTCGCGTCTTTGGTCAGGTAACCGCGTGCGCCAGCCCGCAGGGCGCCTATCACGGATCGGTCATCCGCGTAGGTGGTGAGCACGACGACCTTGGCCGCTGGCACGCGCTCACGCAGCAGGCGGGTGGCCTCGACGCCATCACAGCGGGGCATCCGCAGATCCATCAGGACAATGTCGGGGAGCAGATCAGCGGCCATGGCGACGGCCTCATCGCCGTCAGAGGCGGAGCCCACGACTTCGACGTCCGGCAGGAGGCCGAGCACCATGGCGAGCCCTTCACGGACCACTCTCTGGTCGTCAGCGATGAGAACGCGCATCGGCTGGCTCACGCCGGCACCCGCAACTCCACCCGGAAGCCACCGGGTGTCATCGTCGTGGTGAGTTCGCCGCCGAGCAGTTCGGCCCGCTCGCGCATCCCGGTCAGGCCGTAACCGGAGCCATCGTTGGCCACGCGCGGCGGTTCCCCGTTCATCGCGAAATTCTCGACCGTCAGGCAAGTGCCGCGAGGCTCGTAACCGAGGCGCACCTCGACCCGTTCCGGGCAGGCGTGCTTGGTGATGTTCGTCAGCGCTTCTTGCGCTGCCCGGTACACCGCGAGCCCAGCCTCTGACGGGAGTTCGTACGCCTGGCCGGACACCGTGAACTGGCACGGGATGCCACTGACCTCCTGGAACTGCGCGGCGAGTCCGGCCAGGCGCCTGGGCCCGGGCAGTTCGTCGTCGCGCAGCATCCCGATCGCCCGGCGGGCTTCCTCGAGCCCGGACTTGCCCAGGTGGTGGGCACGCTCGATGACCTCCGGCAGCCGGGGATCGCCGGGGTTACCGGCCGCGAGCATCCGGGCGCCTTCAAGCTGGAGGATGAGCCCGGACAGGGAGTGGGCGAGTACGTCGTGCATCTCCCGGGCCAGCCGCTGCCGTTCGGCCAGTCCAGCCGCCCGCGCCTGCGCCGCCTGGGTGCCCTCCAATTCGATCAGGAGCCGTTCGGCCTGGTCGTTGGCCTGCCCGAGCCGTCTTGCCAGCAACGTCATGCCAGGGAAGCCGATAATCGCGATGGCGCTGAGCAGCGCCGCGGCCGGCGAATCGTGGCTGACGGCCACCGCAGCCGCCGCCAGGCACGTGATGCCGACGATAGACAATGCGATCGGGAAGCGATCTGGCACCCGCGGGGCGAGCAGCACGAGGCCCGCCAAGAGCCCGGCCAGGCCCGGTCCATCGGGTCGCAGTTCCATGAGCAGTGCCGAACTGGCCACTAGCACTACGGCGAAGACGATGCGGACTACCGCGCGCCGGTAACGGGCCGTCAGCGCGCCCAGTGCGCCAAGCGCGAACCCGCCCACCGCGAGAACGGCAGCGACGTCGCGAGCTGGTAACCCCGGACTCCGGCCGCTACTGAACGTGACCGCTACCACCACGACGAACAGGGGCGGAGCGAGGCGGCGAATCCACCGGAGGGCTGCTTCCTGCTGCGCCCGCGCCCGGCGCAGCGCGGCCAGGGCCGGGCTGCCCGCGGCGTCTGTGCTCATCTGACGAACACTACGGCGCGCCGGCCGCGGCGGTACCAAATTCCCGGCTGCACGGCCTGGTCTAACGCAGGGTGGATACGCCTCGACCCTGGGTTATAGCGTGGCGGATTCGCAAATGTGCAACCCCGCGCCGGTGACATGCCCTCCTCCCGTATCGCACACTTGCACCTCAGCCCGGCAACGCCAAGGCTCCGTGCCGCTTACTCCCCGCCGCCTTTGGAGAATCTCATGACCGCCTCATCGCTCTGTGCGTGTCGTCAGGCCGGCTTGTCGTCAGGCCGCCGCTGGCGGCGGCGGTAGCAGGCCGGGGCATCGGATGAATACCACGGCGCTGCCGGGCGCCCCGGGCAAGCTGGCCGCCCAGGGCCGCTGGGCGGTGGAGACCCACGGGCTCACCAAGCGCTTCGGGGCGAACACCGCCGTGAACGGCGTCGAGCTCCTGGTCCCCCGGGGATCCGCGTTCGGCTACCTCGGCCCGAACGGCGCCGGCAAGACCACCCTCATCCGGGTGCTGCTGGGATTGACGCGAGCTGATGCAGGCACGATGTCCCTGCTCGGATACCCGGTCCCGCGGCATCGCGACGCGGCACTCGCCCGTATCGGCGCCATCGTCGACGAGCCCCGGTTCCACGGCCATCTGACCGGCAGGCAGAACCTGCGGCTTATCGCCGCCGCACGAGAGCCGGCCGCGCGGGACCGCATCGGGCCGGCCCTGGAGCGAGTCGGCTTGGCGCACCGCGCCGACGACCGGGTTTCGAAGTACTCGATGGGCATGCGCCAGCGGCTGGGCGTCGCCGCCTGCCTGCTCGGAGACCCGCAGCTGCTCATTCTGGACGAGCCGATGAACGGACTTGACCCCGCCGGGATAGCCGGGATTCGCGACATGATCCTGTCGCTGGTGGCCGAGGGCCGCACGGTCGTGCTGTCCTCCCACCTCCTGGACGAGGTCGAACGGACATGTGACGCCGTCGCCATCGTTGATCGCGGCAGCATCATCCGGCAGGGACCGATCTCCGAGTTGCTGGCGGATGCGCCGGTCGCGCTTCAGGTCGAATGCTCCGAACCCGGACGGGCTAGTGCCCTTCTCGCGGGCACCACCCTCGGCACCGCCGCCGGCGCCACCTTTGGCGCCCGCATCGAGCCCGTGCCGTCAGCGCTGGGCCTGGAGATCACGCTGCCCGGGGGCACCGGACGCGACGTGATCGCCGAAATCAACCGCGTTCTCGTCACAGGCGGAATCTCCGTCTACCGGCTTCAGCCGGTCCAGACCTCGCTCGAATCGTGGTTCCTGCAGGTCACAAGCAGGCTGGAGGACCCGGAATGACGATCACGCCCGCCAGCGGCGTGCCCGTGCCCGGCCCGGCACTCCAGGCTGCGCCCGGCCGGATGGCGCCCGACCAGAGAGCGCCGGGCGGTCACTCGCGCGACCGCAGGGGATCCCCGATTCCCACCGCCGGCATGATCACCAGCAGAGTCATGGAGCTGCGAAAACGGCGCGGCCTCATGATCGCCCTCATCGTGCTGAACATCGGGTTCCCGGCGTTGTTCATGCTCATCCGGCTGCTCCTGCACGCGTTCGCGCCGCACGCCAACCAGCCCGCCGGCAATGACCTGATCTTCAAGATCCTGGTAGCCGGCTTCTTGCCCACCTTCGGCTTCATCATGGCGGCCACGGTGGGCTGCACCGCTGGATCGCGCGACCTCACCGAAGGCATGTTCCGGCACCTGGTGGTGACCGGCCGGTCCCGGCTGGCGCTCTACCTGGCCCGGATCCCCGCCGGACTGGCGATTGTCGTGCCGATGATCGCGATCGGCTACACGATCGTCTGCGCGGTAAGCGTCTTCGCCGCACCGGCCTTCATCGATGACTCGAACGTGAACATACCTCCCGGCCTGTCACGCGCCGGCTTCGAGAACTGGGCTCGGGACCACGCCGAGCCGGTCATCTGCGCCCTCGACAACGGGCCTGTTCCGGGGAATGTCGCGTGCCCCGGGCCGACTACCTGGTCGAAGTCAGCGCTCACCCCTGGCCGGCCCGCGCCCGCCAGGCTGGAAGCCCTGGCCGTCAAGGCGGCCAGCCAGGACTACCCCGGTTACACCCGCATTTTCCGTTACCCGCCGAACTCCCTCATGATCGAGGCCGGGCTGTGGATCGAACTCGATGCGGCCGTCGGATTCATCCTCGGACTCGGGCTCGCCTCGCTGATGGGGCAGCGAACCGGCCCGGTAATCTTGATAATCGTCTTCCAGATAATCCTGATGCCGATCCTGATCGGGGTTGCCATTCCCCATCTGCAGGACCTGCAGCGCGCGGTCGTCGGGCTGGCCGTGGCGCGCCTGGAGCCTTCCGGGCTGCCGATGGCAGCCGGGCTGCCGGGGGTAACCGGTGGCGTCGGGGGACCCGGCAATGTGCTGCTGCCCGAGTCGGCGACCCAGGCCATCTGCGTCGTCATCGGCTGGCTGGCGGGCTGGACGATCCTCGGCGCATGGCGAATGATGACCAGGGACGCCTGAGGAACGCCGTGCTCATCGACTCACCGCGGCGTGAGCCCCGCCAGGTGAATCTTATGCAGGCCGGACATGGCTGACACGGATCGTCTGGCAACTCGATGGGGAGGGCGGGATGGACCAGAAGTCCGGGCCGCTGGGAACCAATATCGCGGTGACGCACATCCTGGTGGTCGCTGACCCGCCGCTGTCTCGTGATTTCTGGATCGACGTCCTTGGCGCCGAGCTGTACCGGGAGTACGGCGGGACGAGCGTAGTGCTCAAGTTCGCCGGGACATGGCTCCTGCTGGTGAGCGGGGGGAGCCCGACGGCCGACAAGCCCGGGATCACATTCCAGCCGCCCGATGACCCCGATCGGGTCAGTCACGCCATGACACTCCGGGTCGCCGACTGCCGTGCATCCTATGAAGCACTGACGGCACGGGGCGCGACCTTCCTCGCCCCGCCATATGACTGGGGCGGGGAAATCCGCTGCTTCCTGCGAGATCCCGACGGCCACCTTGTGGAGATCAGCGAGCTTGTGGAGATCAGCGAGTCAGCACCTACCTGATGTCGCGGCTACTTGTTTACTTGCCCTACGGCTGTAGCCCGGCCAGGCTCGGCGGAACGTGCGGCTTCAGTGCAGGTGGCGTTGCCAGCCGTGGGGAACGCGGCCGGCTGGCCCGGGTACCGGCTGGCTGAGCGGGTGGTGCTCGGGCGGGGCTAGTTCCATGCCCTCGTAGAACTCCTCGGTCTGGTAGCTCCAGAACCAGTCTTCGCCGGGCTCGAAACTGCGGATCAGCGGATGTCCGGTAGCGGCCGCATGGGCACTTGCGTGCTGGGACGGTGAGGTGTCGCAGCAGCCGATGTGGCCGCACTGGGCGCATCTGCGCAGGTGCAGCCACCATCCGCCGGACGCGTCGCAGTCAAGGCAGCCGGTCCCGCTCGGCGGGACGGAAGGATCGATCCCTGGCACCTCGGTCATCCTGGCTCCTGCCTGTCGGGTTCCGGGGCGGCCAGCGGGAGCCGGACCCGGAATCGGGTATCGCCGGGGACCGAATCCACCTGGAGGTCCCCGTGGTGCTTGTTCACAATGATGCGCCAGGAGATGTCGAGCCCGAGCCCGGTTCCCTCACCTATCTGTTTCGTGGTGAAGAACGGCTCGAAGATCCGTTCCCGGATCTCCGGGGGCACCCCGGGGCCGGTGTCGGCGAACTCGACGAACACCTGGCCGCGGTCGACCCCGGTCCGTACGGTCAGCGTTCCCGTCCCGCCCATCGCCGACACTGCGTTGTCGATCAGGTTCGTCCACACCTGGTTCAGCTCGGCCGCGTAAGCAGGGATCGCGGGCAGCGCAGCGTCGTAGTCCTTGACGACGGTAATGCCGGGAGGGATCTTGCCGCCGAGCATCATCAGCGTGCTGTCCAGCAGTTCGTGCACGTCAACTACCTGGTAAGGCGCACGGTCCAGCTGCGAGTACCCCTTGGCCGCGCCGACCAGAACCGAGATCCGGTTGGTGGAGTCCTCGATCTCGTTCATCAGCAGCTCAGTCTCGACGGTGTAACTCAGCCACCGCAGCGCGCCGGCCAGGGCCGCCTCGTCCACGGCCGCCGCGACGTGGTCGAGCCAGCCGGCGTCCAGGCCAGCCTGCACGAATGTCGGGGCGATATCCCAGCCGTCGGCAACGCCGTGGCCGTCGAGCCAGTCAGTGACGGCATCCTCGCGGTCCGATGCCACGATCGGGTCAAGCGATGGTGCCTTCGAGACATGGTCGGCGGCGTCGTCCTGCAGCCGGATCAGCGTCTCCAGGGTGGTCCGGTCATAAGGCCCGGCCGCGATCGTGGCCAGCTTGTGCCGCATCCCGGCGACCCGCTCGCGCAGCGCCGACGTCGCGCGCACGGCGGCGGCGGCCGGGTTGTTCAGCTCATGCGTCAGGCCCGCTGACAGCGAGCCCAGCGCCAGCAGCCGTTCCCGCTGGCCGACCGCCTGCTGGGTGTTCTGGACGCCGAAGAACAATCCCTCGAGCATGTGCACGGCCATCGGGAACCAGTCCCGCATCATCCCGGCGAACACGCCGGCGTCCAGGACGAAGAACCGCGAGGGCTCCGTCACCAGCAGCGAGTTGTTGTAGGCCTGCGGCACCCGGTCGCCGAGGTAGGCAAAGAAGGCTCCCGCGTACACACCGCGCTCCGATGTGCGGACGACCTCGACATCATCCGCGCCGACCCGGCGTGACAGCACCAGAGCACCGTCCAGGAGGACATACAGACACCGTGCCGGGTCACCCTCCGCGTACAACTGCCCGGGCTCGACCCGCTGCACGTGCCCGTGGCTGCACAGCCACGCCAGCTGCTCGTCGGTCAGCTTCTCGAACAGGAACAGCGTGCGGAGTTCGTCGGCGCTGCACGGCAGCGGATTTCCCGGCCCGGTCATTTATAGCTTCTCCAGGTAGCGGTGCACGAGCATGACGGCCATGGCGCCCTCGCCGACGGCGGAGGCGACCCGCTTGGCAGATTCGGCCCGTGCGTCTCCGGCCACGAACACACCCGGAACGCTGGTCTCCAGGTGGTACGGCGCCCGGTCCAGTTCCCACCCCGGGGGGCGCTGTCCCTCGGCGGACAGGTCAGGGCCGGACATCACGAAGCCGCGCGCATCCCGGACCACGACGCCGTCCAGCCAGCCGGTGAGCGGAGCCGCGCCGATGAACACGAACAGCACCTGGGCATCGACGGTGTCGGTACCGCCGGTGCTGCTGTCGCGCAGCGTCAGGCCCTCCAGGTGGTCGTCGCCGTGCGCGGCGATGACCTCGGTGCAGGCGCGGACTGAGATCGAGCTGATGCCCGCGATCTGCTGGAGGAGGTAGTAGGACATCGACGTTTCCGGCGACGGCCCGCGGACCAGGAGCGTCACTGACTTGGCGCCACGCGACAGGTAGACGGCGGCCTGCCCGGCCGAGTTCGCGCCGCCGACGATGAACACGTCCTGCCCGGTGCAGGCGGCGGCCTCGGTGAGCGCGGAACCGTAGTAGACCCCGCGCCCGGTCAGCTCCTCAACGCCGGGCGCGGTCAGCTGCCGGTAGGAGACCCCCGTAGCGAGAATGACGGTGTGCGCGTCGATGGCACTGCCGTCCGCGAACCGGACGCGGCGGGCCGAGCCGTTGATGTCCAGGCCGATCACGTCGCGGGTGGTGAGGATCTCGGCGCCGAACTTGGCGGCCTGCCTGCGCGCCCGGTCGGTCAGCTGCGCGCCGGATACCCCGTCAGGAAAGCCCAGGTAATTCTCGATCCGCGAGCTCTGGCCCGCCTGACCGCCGGTGGCAGTCCGCTCCACCAGCACGGTCCGCAGTCCCTCGGACGCGCCGTACACCGCGGCGCCCAGGCCGGCCGGGCCGCCGCCAATGACGATCAGGTCATAAAAATCCTTCGATGGGGTGGTGGCCAGTCCCACCCTGCTGGCCAGCTCGGCGTCAGTCGGTTCCACCAGCGCCTGTCCATCGGGCGTGAACACGACGGGCAGCGCCAGGCCGTCCGCGCCGGCCGCCGCGAGCAGCCGCTGGCCTTCCGGCTCGTCGGAGGCATACCACCGGTACGGCACCTGGTTGCGGGCCAGGAACTCACGGACCCCGGACGAGCGCGCCGACCAGCGGTGCCCGACGACCTTCGTCTCCGGGACCGGCCGGTAATCGGAGGCCAGCCACGCATCCAGCAGCGCGTCGACCACCGGGTACAGCTTCTCCTCCGGCGGGTCCCACGGCTTCAGCAGGTAATGATCCAGGTCAACCACGTTGATGGCGTCGATCGCGGCGCCGGTGTCGGCGTAGGCGGTCAGCAGCACCCGCCGCGCCCCCGGATACACATCCATCGCGTGCTCGAGGAACTCGATGCCGTTCATCTGCGGCATCCGGTAGTCGGCCAGGATCACCGCGACCAGGTCACCGCGCAGCTTCAGCTGGCGCAGCGCGTCCAGCGCCTCTGCCCCGGACTCCGCCCGCACGATCCGGTACCGCTCACCGTAACGGCGCCGAAGGTCGCGGGCCACCGCGCGGGACACGCCCGGGTCGTCGTCAACGGTGACGATTGCCGTGCGGGGCGTACCACCGGGCGCCGTCATGCGCATTCGCTTTCCTCGCCGTTCTCAGAGCCGCGGCCGGGCCACCAGTACATAAACCTCATCGTAGGTTCTCCCGGTACAACTGCGCTGGGCCGGCGAAGCCTGGTTCCGGCAGTAGGAGGCAGCGGACTCATGCCGTGCGGCGCTGCCTGCAAATTGGCGGCAGTCCTCCAGCAGCCTGTCGGGATCACCGACGGCAACGCGCCACGCGCCAGCATGCAAACGCTAGCCAGCTGCGCGCAACCGGGCGGAACGTAGAATGTCCTGGCAGCGGAGCCAGGCAGTGGGAGAGGCTGCCCGGTAAGCGTCGCGGAGGGTCGGCGACCCTGCTCGATGCTCGACACGACCGGACTGAGGGGCATCGTCGGGCCGCTGGCGAGCTCAGCGAGGAGCTTGGAGGCATGACATGGCTCATCAGGGACATCCCAGGATAGGCACTGCTGCTGGCGGCTTCCGGCCATGACCAGCAAGCTGACCGTGCTGGTCAGCCGCCGCGAATCGTTTAACGCCGCGCACCAGCTGCGTGATCCCGGCCTGTCAGACGATGACAACCGGCGCCTGTTCGGGAAATGCGTGAATCTGCATGGGCACAACTATGTCCTGGACGTCGTCGTGTCAGGCAAGATCGATGACGCCAGCGGTTATGTCTTGGATCTGAAGCAGCTTTCGGACGTCATGTGCCGGCAGGTCATCCAGGATGTTGATCATCGCAACCTGAATACCGATGTGCCGTGGCTGGAAGGGCGCATCCCGACGGCCGAGAATCTCGCAGTGGCCATCTGGGAACGGCTGCGGCCCGAGCTACCCGAGGGTCTGCTGCGGTCAGTCCGCGTTTCGGAGACTGACAAGAACTGGGCCGAGGTCAGTGATCACGTCTGAGGGTGTGGCGCGCCTCGGACGGGACTTGCGCAGCCGTTACACGGCTGCCGACCTTGCGGTGCTTACCCGCGAGGAGGCAAGCCGCTTTGTGCCCGGGGGCGGCGGCGATCCGCAAGCCGACGTCACCCTGGCCTGGGAGCTGCTGTACCGGCTGGAACCTGACCTGTATGACCGGCTGGCCACCGCGGAGCACCTCCACCCAGGTGTCCTCGGCTGGCTGCCGCGCAGCGCGGACCGGATCGTCGAGGTAGGCGCGGGCACAGGAAGGCTGACGCTGGAGCTCATCGGCCGCGGGCGAGAGATCGTGGCGATCGAGCCCGTGGCGTCATTCCGGCAGATTCTCGGGCGCAAGCTCGCCGAGGCTGGCCATGGAGACCGCGTGCGGGTGGCCGGAGGGTTCTTCGATGACCTGCCCGTCCCCAGCAGCCATGCCGACCTGGTCATCGCCTGCTCGGTCGTCACGCCCGCCGCGGGCCACGGCGGCGAGGCCGGCCTGGCTGAGATGGAGCGGGCCTGCCGGCCGGGCGGCTGCGTCGCCATTGTCTGGCCGAACAACATCGACTGGCTTGCCTCCCATGGCTACCAGTACGCGAGCTTTGCCGGGCCGATGTCGGTCGACTTCGCGAGCCACCGCGAGGCGGTTGAGCTGGCG
Source organism: uncultured Actinomycetes bacterium (assembly GCA_963707065.1). Lineage (GTDB taxonomy): Bacteria > Actinomycetota > Actinomycetes > Streptosporangiales > Streptosporangiaceae > Palsa-506. The sequence continues at coordinate 561,601 of CAVPPJ010000013.1, read as the reverse complement.
GAGATCTTCTATCCCGACGCGATCGGCGAGGTCCGCCGCCGGGGCAGCTCGCGAGTGCCCTATGACGTACTGGGCATCAACCCGCCACGCGACCTCGCGTTCAAGGTAATCGCGCGATGAAGATCGCGATCGTCGCCCCGCTTGTGTCGGCCATCCGTGAGCCGCAGGGCGGCGGCTCGCAGGCCTTTGTCTCCGATCTTGCCCGCGGCCTGGCCGGCCGGGCGCATGAGGTCCATGTCTACGCGGCCACCGGATCACAGGTACCAGGTGTCACGGTGATCGACACGGGGGTCGATCCCGGGTCCCTGCTGGCAACGCTCTACCGCGCCGCTGGCCCGGCGCCCCGCGATCAGGACGCGGCCGCGCGGGCCTTCGCCGGCGTTTACTCCAGGGTCCGGCAAACCCGCTACGACGTCGTCCACAATCACGCCTTCGACGCCCCGGCCATCGCGCTGGCCGGCTCAGTGAACGCTCCCGTGGTCCATACTCTGCACCTGCCGCCATCCCCGGCCATCGCGGCCGCGCTCCGCGACGCGGCCAGCGGCGCCCGGCCGCCGGTCGTGGCCGGCGTGTCCGCATTCCAGGCGAGCGCCTGGAGCCAGGTCGCCCGGGTGGACGCGATCCTGCCGCCGTACGTGCCGACGCGCCTCATACCCTGGTCGTCTGCCGCCGGCGGCGGCGCTGTCTTCGCGGGCAGGCTGAGTCCCGAGAAGGGAGCCGCTGAGGCCATCGACATCGCCCGGCTGGCCGGCCTGCAGATCGACGTGTACGGCGACGCCTATGACGCGGACTACGCCCGCGAGCAGATCGGCAGGCGGCGTGACCTGCCCGGCGTCAGTGTCCACCCGGGAGTAACCAGACCATCCCTGTGGACGGTGATGGCCCGCGCGGCAGTGGTTCTGTGCCCGGCGCGATGGGACGAGCCGTTCGGCATGGCCGCCGCCGAGGCGCAGGCCTGCGGGACCCCGGTAGTCGCGTTCCGCCGCGGCGGCCTCGGCGAGATGATCGCGGATGGGGTGACCGGCTTCCTGGTCGCGCCTGACGACCTGCCGGCCGCCGCGGATAGCGTCCGGAGGGTGACCGGTATCTCGCGCTCGGCCTGCCGCGGCCATGCCGAGCGTCATCTCGACCTGGAACGGAGTCTGGACGCTCATGAGCAGCTCTACGGGCAGGTGGTCAGCCCCGGTGCGGGAACCGCAGTCAGCTGGTGACCGGCGGCACTGGCTGGCCGGGCGGGTGGCGGTGGTCACGGGCGCGAGCCGGGGGATCGGAGCGGCCACCGCCGAGGCCGTGGCCGCCGCAGGTGCGCACGTCGTGCTCGCGGCCCGTGACCGCGAGGCTCTCGCCGCCGTCGCCGGTCGCATCCGCGACGCCGGCGGCGACGCCACCTCGGCGCCCGCTGACGTCAGCGATGCGGAGGACGTCGAGCGCCTCTTCGCCGCTGCTTCGGCGGTGGGCACAGTCACCGCTCTGGTATGCGCGGCCGCCGTGCTGGCGGTGGCGCCGTTCGCCGAGATCACGCCGGAGAGCTGGGACGAGACGCTGCGGGTGAACCTGACCGGCTCTTTCCTGTGCTGTCGCGCGGCGTTCACCGCCATGTGCGCTAGCGGCGAAGGCCGGATCATCACCATCGGCTCGCTCTCCGGCGTCTACGCGACCGAGAAGTTCCCAGGACTGGCCGCGTACAACGTCTCCAAGTACGGCGTCATCGGGCTCACCGAGGCGATCGCGGTCGAGGGCAAGCCGCATGGCATCAGCGCGATCTGCGTGAGCCCGGGTGCCGTCGACACCGAGATGCTGCGCCGGGCCAATCCCGACCTGCGTCCCGGCCTGACCCCTGCTGACGTCGCGAACCTGATCGTCGCGCTGCTGGACAGCCCGCTTGCCCCGGCCAGCGGAGCGAACATCCCGCTCTTCTCCAACGTCCAGCCGGAGTAGACCGCAGTTACGCCTCGTTCGCCAGCGACCACAAGTCCGCCTGATCGTCGGCGAGCAGGGCGCGGGCAGGCCGGGCCCGGCGGGCTACCAGGCGGGCGCTGGCCGCCATCTCCGAGTCGAGATCCAGCTCCGGGTCGCCGCCGCGGTCGAGCCCGACGGCCGCCTGGACCTGCGCGCCGGTCAGGTAGAACCCGATCAGCTTTCCCTCGTCCAGGCTCCCGCGGACCACGAACTCATCCCAGGTCGCGGCGTGGCCGACGTACTCCAGCTTGTGGTCATACTGATCGGACCAGAACGAATGAACGTAGTCGTAGGGAGCGGTCGAGCCGAGCATCGACCTGGCCGCCGCGCTGCCTTGTTTCTCGGCATTGTTGTAATGCTCGACTCGTACCCGGCCAAACAGCGGGTGGAGATGGTTCGCGATGTCGCCGGCGGCATAAATGTCAGGCGCGGTCGTCCGGCACAGCTCGTCCACGAGCAGGCCATTGTCTTGCGCGGCTGGCGGGCCGGCCATGGCGGGCACATCCGGATCTATCCCGATGCCCGCGACGGCGAAGTCGCAGGCTATCCGGAGGCCGCTGGCGGTCCTGGCCGTCTCCAGCCGCCCGGTGCCCTCAAACGCGGCGATCTGCTCCCCGGCCAGCAGCTCGACGCCGTTCGCGCGGTGGTAGGCGCCGATCACCGCGCCAACCTCCTTGCCCAGGACCCGCTCAAGCGGAACCTTGCCCGGAAAGACGGCGGTCACGTGCACCCCGAGCTGGGTCAGCGAGGCTGCTACCTCGCAGCCGATGAAGCCCATGCCCACGACGACCGCGCGCCGGCCTGGCCGGGCCTCGCGCTTGATCGCGTCGCAGTCGGCAACCGTGCGCAGGTAATGGAGGCCGGGCAGGCCGGCCCCCGGTATCTCAAGCCGCCGGTTCCGTCCTCCCGTCGCTATCAGGAGCTTGTGGTACCCGAGTTCCTGACCCGAGTCCAGCAGCACCGCATGCCCGGCTGCGTCAACGCTCAGCGCGGTGGCCTGGCCCAGGCGCTCGACCTCGTGCTCTTCGTACCAGCTGGCGGGCCGGACGTACCATCCGTCGAGATCCTCTTCCGAACGCAGGTATGTCTTGGAGAGCGGCGGCCGGCCAAACGGGACGCCCGGTTCCGGGCTGATGAGCACGACCCGGCCCCGGTAGCCCTCCTGCCGCAACGTCACGGCGGCGCTGCCCCCGGCCATGCCGCCGCCGACGATCACGATCGGGCCGCGGCCGGTGCTGTCAGCCATCGAGTGCTTCTCCTGCCCGGCCGGGCAGGACGAGGAGACTCGCCGCCCGGCCGCCTCTGCAACGGACGTTCCGGAACCTCCAGGCTAGTCAGTAGGGGAGCGAGCAGGCAGAGAGCCACCGGGGCGTAGCGTCAAAGGCCGGCCGGGAGCATCCTGGCAGCACGCGTCAGCCGGGCGCGAACGGAGGAGGAGCCCTGTGAATGACCTGCTGAAGCTGGCCGTAAAGGGGCATGGCGCCGCGGCCGGTCCGGGAGGTGCCTGACCATGGAATACCTGGTCACCATGACCACCCACGTGCCAGCCGGGATACCGGACGAAGCCGTCCAGGACACCCGCGCCCGCGAGGCCGCCCGCTCCCGCGAGCTCGCGGCCCAGGGACACCTGCTGCGCCTGTGGCGCACCGACGACGTCACCCCGCTCTCGCCGCACCCTAGCGACCCGGCGATCAACTACCCTCCGGCGACGGCGCCGACGGGAACGCCATGAACCAGACTGGCCAGAAGGTCGCCATCATCACCGGTGGCTCCCAGGGCATCGGCGCCAGCCTGGTCGCGGCCTACCGCCAGCAAGGCTGGGGCGTGGTCGCTACCGCCCGCACCATGAAGCCGGCCGGGGACCCTGACGTGCTCACGGTCGACGGCGACATCACCGAGTCCGGCACTGCCGACCGGATTGTCGGCGGAGCACTGAAGCGGTTCGGACGGATCGACACGCTGATCAACAATGCCGGCGTCTTCGTCGCCAAGCCGTTCACCGACTACACCGCCGAGGACTACGCCCTGGTGGTCGGCGTCAACCTCACCGGCTTCTTCTGGCTGGCCCAGCGCGTCATCGCCGAGATGCTGAAGCGTCACGGCGGTCACGTGGTCAATATCTCGGCCACCATCGCGGACTACGCGGACTCCAGCACTCCCTCGGTCCTGACCGCGCTGACCAAGGGCGGCCTGGCCTCGGCCACCCGGTCCCTGGCGGTCGAGTACGCCTCCCGCGGCATCCGGGTCAATGCCGTCTCGCCGGGCATCATCCAGACGCCGGTGCACCCGGCGGAAAGCTACGAAGGACTCGGTGACCGGCTTCCCCCGCTCGGGCGCGTCGGCCAGGTCAGCGACGTCGTCGACGGCATCTTGTTCCTGGAGGCATCGCCGTACATCACCGGGGAGATCCTGCACATCGACGGCGGCCAGATCGCCGGTCACTGACACAGGCCGGGCTGAAGCAGCTGCAGTGCCTGAGTTCCTGGCGGTGACTCGCCGCCGCATGTATCAGCGCCGTCCCCGCGCCCCTACGCGGACGCGGCTGGAGATCTGACGACGCATCGCAGCGCTATCTGGCGGATATGCGACCATCCGGTTGTGGAGATGACGCTGAGGTTTGAGATCTTTCCCGATGACCTGGACGCCACCGTTGACTTCTACTCACGCGTCCTGCGGTTCGTCGTCATGACGGATCAGCGCAGCGAGGAGGCCGCGTACGTCTCACTGAAGCGGGGCAGCGTGCGCGTCGGTGCCGCCAGGAGGGCAGTTCCGGGCGCCCGTGCCGCGCGGGTGCCGCCCGCAGGCGCCGAGTTGGTGCTGGAGGTTGACGATGTCGCTGGTGAACGTGACCGGGTCGTGGCCGCGGGGTGGCCGCTAGAGGAGGATCTGCGGGATCGCCCGTGGGGCCTGACGGATTTCCGGATCCTCGATGCCGCCGGGTACTACCTCCGGATTACTGACCGGGCACAATGATCGTCCGGTCCCGCCGCCCCAGGTAGGCCGAACTGCCGTCGCTACGATATCTCCGCTGGAGAACGATCGTTTCTCCAGCGTCAGGAGGCCCCGTGAACCCGCGTCCGCCGTTCCCGCCGTTCACCGAGGAGACCGCGCGCCAGAAGGTGCAGGCCGCCGAGGATGGCTGGAATACGCGTGAGCCGGAGCGCGTCGCGCTGGCCTACACGCAGGACTCGGTCTGGCGCAACCGGGATGAGTTCGTCTCCGGGCGAGCCGCGATCGTCGAGTTCCTGCGGCGGAAATGGAGCCGCGAGCTTGACTACGCGCTGCGCAAGGAACTGTGGAGCTTCGACGGCAATCGCATCGCCGTGCGTTTCCAGTACGAGAGCCATAACGAGCGCGGGCAGTGGTTCCGCAGCTACGGCAACGAGCTCTGGGAGTTCACCGCGGAAGGCCTGATGAGCCGGCGCGAGGCCAGCATCAACGACCTGGCCATCGACGAGACGGACCGGCGGATCCACGGCACGCGGCCGGAGAGCGAGCGCGGCGTTCCCTTCCCGCTGCGCTGAGCGCGGCGCCGCTCTTACTCGCGGCCTTGCCATAATGAGGGGGCTACCAGCACCAGTCAGGCAGCAGGATCTCATGACCAAGACCGCGGTTGTTGCCCTCGGCGGCAACGCCCTCACCCTGCCGGGCCAGGCAGGGACGTTCGGCGAGATGCTGGCTAGCGCCGGGGCGATGGCTGCTTCGATCAATGAGGTGATCGAGGCCGGCTGGCGGGTCGTGATCGTGCACGGCAACGGTCCGCAGGTGGGCAACCTGGCACTCCAGCAGGAATCCACCACGCTGGTGCCCGCCCAGCCACTGGCCGCGCTCAGCGCGATGACCCAGGGCCAGCTGGGCAGTCTTATCGCCCTCTCGATCGACCTGCTCCGCGGCCCGGGCAGCGCCGCAGCCCTGATCACGCACATCACGGTAGACCAGGCAGATCCCGCATTCCTGGCGCCCACCAAGCCGATCGGGCCGTTCTTCAACCGTGCGCAGGCTGAGCGGCTGGCCGCCGAGCGAGGATGGGTGGTGCAACCGGACTCAGGCCATGGCTACCGACGCGTTGTTGCCTCGCCGGAGCCGACGGGCATCGTCGAGATCGAGGCGATCCGCGCTCTTGTCGACGCGGGGCTGCTGGTCATCGCGGCGGGCGGCGGCGGCATTCCGGTGGCGGGCTGGGACGCCGCGCTCCCACCGGGTGACGACGGGACGCTCCGGCCGCGCCACGACGCCGCGCGGCCGGCTGGCAGGCAGCCGCGCAGCCGGTATGCCGATGCGGTCATAGACAAGGACGGGGCGGCGCGGCTGCTCGCGACCCTGATCGGCGCGCAGGCTCTGCTCCTGGTCACCGCGGTTGACCGGGTAATGCTGGACTACGGCACGCCGCAGCAGACCTCGCTGGCCACCATCTCGGCCGACGAGGCGGCCAGGTACCTGGCCGCAGGCCAGTTCCCGCCCGGCAGCATGGGTCCCAAGATCGGGGCTGCCCTGCGGTTCCTTGACGACGGCGGGGAGCTTGCGGTGATCACCTCCGCTGGCCTGCTCGCCGAGACGCTGGCTGGCCCCGGTACTGGCGGCGGCACCCGGATCGAGCCATGCCCGGCTCGCCTTTCGCGGCGGCCGTAGCAGCACGATCCGGCCGCGTGGGTCGCCGGAGGCTGCCATGGTCTTGCTTATGGTTGCTCACCGCGTAACCCTGGTAGCTGCCGCGGCGGCTGGATTGGCCTGGGCTGGCCAGGCCGGCTCGGTAAGCCGGCCGTCGGGGGCCATGACCGGAAGGAAAGCCTCATGAGCGAATCGGCCGTCTACCCGGGGCTGGGCCAGGCGGCCCGCGATCGGACGCGCACCCTGTTCGGTCAGACGATGGGCTACGTCGCGATCACGGCTGGCCTGTTCGCGGCGGGCGCTTACCTCGGTCGTGATCTTCCCTACGGCCTGGGCATCGTCTGGTTCATCGCCGCCATCGCTTGCCTGATCGGCATGAATTTCGCCGTACGGCGATCCCGTCAGCTGACGATCGGCCTGCTGGCCGCCTTCGGGCTCCTGATCGGCCTGGCGATGGCGCCTACGCTTTTGTATTACGCCGGCACGAATCCGCAGGCGCTGTGGAACGCAGGCGGCGCCACGGCGCTGTTCATCGCCGGGTTCGGCGCGGCGGGCTACGCCACCCGGCGGGACCTTTCAGCTATTGCCCGGCTCTGCTTCTGGGCGCTGATCGCGCTCATCGCGTTCGGCATCGTGATGATCTTCGTCCACATCCCGAGCGGCTGGCTGATCTACTCGGTGATCGGCCTGGTGATCTTCGCAGGCTTCACCATGATCGACTTCCAGCGGCTGCGGCGCTCGAAAGACATCAGCTCCGCGCCTCTGCTGGCCGCGTCGATCTTCCTTGACGTACTCAACGTGTTCCTGTTCTTCCTGCGGATCTTCTCCTCGGGCAGCAGGTGACCGCGAGCGAATCGCAGTGTTGTCATCGTCTTTGCGGGACGAGTGAACGCTGGTCCCGGTATGATCGCAGCGCCTCACAGTTACCGTGGCGCTCTCAGGCCACGGGGCTTGCGCCAATGCCTCTAGGGGACACCCATGCTGCTCGCTTCTGCCGCCTCCAATTCCTATCCTCTGCTGAACCTCTTCTGGACGATGTTCGTGTTTTTCCTGTGGGTGATCTGGATCTGGATCCTGATCATGGTGTTCATCGACATCTTCCGCAGTCATGATCTGTCCGGCTGGGCCAAGGCCCTGTGGTTCCTGTTCGTGCTGTTCATCCCGCTGATCGGCGTGCTGGTCTACCTGATCGCCCGCGGCGGGGAGATGCACGAGCGGGCGGCCCGGCAGGCTCAGCAGCAGGACGCTGAAGCCCGCAGGTACATCCAGCAGGCTGCCGCGGAGGCGCCTGCGAGTACCGCCGACCAGCTGGCCAAGCTGGCTGACCTCCGCGACCGGGGAGTCATCACAGCCGAGGAGTTCGACCGCGAGAAGGCGAAAGTCCTGGCCTGATCGGGTCCCCCTCGGGGAGCCGGTGGTTAGCCGGGCCGGAGGCCTAACGGCAGTTAGGCAGAGAGCGCCGGCCCGGTCAGGCGTCTGAGCTGCGGCTATGTTCAGCCGCATTCTCGGGTGCCGGCTGGGCCGGTCCCTCTTTCGGCCGTGCCCCCAGCGCGGCACTGCTGCTGATCAGCGTTTTGACGGCCGGGTCTTAGTGCAGGTGGATGAGGATCACGTCCTTGAGGATGATCATCAGTAGTCCCAGGGCGGCCGCGATCGAGGTGATGGCGAGTTGCTGCTGGCTGCGGCCGCGCGGATATCTGCCCAGGCGGGCACCTGCCCGGCTTCCAGCTGCTCACCCAGAAGTTCGGCGTATTCCTCGGCGACCCAGTACACCAGCAGCGTGACCAGGACGGAGATCGCCAGCGGCAGGGTAGCGACGTGGTCTCCGGTGGCGGCGAGGACCGCCGCGGTGATGATCGTGCCGTAGATGCCGGCTGCGCGTCGCCGTAGTGGTGCCCTGGCCGGCCGCCCGGACTGCGCGCCGCCGCCCGCGATTCCCGCCATGACCGCGGATGTCCCGAGCGATGACTTGCTTGCTAACCGATCAGGCGCTTGAGTCCGATATTCACCATGCGAGCGCCGAACGCGCCAGCAGCGCCGGTAAGCACTCCTCTGGTAATAATTGCCGAATGCTCCGCACCAAACTTCTTGGCTTCCTTCATAATGGGGCCCGCAGCTGAATTGAACCCCTCACTGAAAGCTCCATTATCAGTTGATGCGTCATAGGCACCCTTGGCGAACCCGGCGGCAATCGCAACTGGAGATACAACAACCATGCTTACATCCGCCCAAAACTCACTCGTATTCTCCACTAGTTTTTCCTGTCCCATGAGATTTCAGGAGATGACCCGTGCGAACCGCTCATTATAGCATCATAGCCATTACGCGGCCAGCGCCGGTACTCCTCACCTCGCCGTCCTTGCGGCCCGGGCGGATGACTGCGGGCAAGGGATGACGCCGGGAAGGCTGGCACCGGATACTGCAGGCGTGGGTGATGCCAGCGGGGGCGAAGGGGAGCAGCCGGAGTGGCTGGCCGGCAACGTGGGCGGCGCGTGGCGGATCGGCGGCACGGTACACCGGGCCACTGGTCCGTGGACGGCGGCAGTTCATGCCCTGCTCGGCTTCCTCGCCCCGCGTGTTGAGCACACTCCGGGGGTTCTCGGGTTCGACGCGCGGGGCCGTGAGGTTCTCACCTTCCTGCCAGGGCGGGTCGTCGATGTCGACACGGAGCTACTGACGCCGGGTCAGATCGACTCGCTCGTGTCGTGGACGCGCACCTTCCACGAGGTAGTCGCCGGGTTCGGCCATCCCGGCCCGTGGAGGTACCCGCGCGCGCCGCAGGCGTCCCTGATCGGCCACAACGACATCGCCCCCTACAACGTCTGCTTTGACGGCGATGATGTGACCGGGGTCTTCGACTGGGATATGGCCGGCCCGACGACGCCGCTGATGGAGTTGGCGTTTATCGCGTGGAACTGTGTTCCGCTGTGGCGCGACATCGGGGATGAGGCCTCCGCGGAACGCATCCGGCGCATCTGCTCGGCGTACGGCGGCGTCCATCCGGCGGAGATCGCGGATGCCGTGCCCCGCCGGATACAACTGATGCTGGACTGGATCCCGACGGGTGCCGCTGCTGGCGACGCGGGGCTGCGCCGCCTGATGAGCCAGGGTGAGCCGGAACGCTCTCAGGCAGCGCTCAATGAACTAGTTCCGAGACTGCGGCGAATTCGGTCACTTCTCGGCTGACCTGTCCCCGGGCCGGCCGGCATTCCCGGGCTTTACAACGTCCGGCCCGATAGGCGAACCTGCCTGCGGTGGCATTGCTATACGGTTGACCAGGTCCACCCAGATATAGCCAGGCTGACAACCAGCCTTGCGTTGGATATCCGTGACAGTTACGACTGGTCCTCCGACCCGCCCGCCACGCTCAGCAATTCCGGCGCCGCATGGACGGAGGCAGCCCCCCGGCAGCATTTACGATTACGGCGACACGGCTGGGCGGGTGGCGTCCGGCATCAACCACACTGCCAGGCGAACCACGACACCAAGACCTTCATCACCGGGGCACTGCTCGGCCTAGCCGGCGGAGCGCTATTGTCAGCAGTCCAGGACGCCCTGCACGCAGGCTAGAGCTAGCCAGTCGTGGCGTGCGGTTCCAGGCCCGGACCGGGAGGCGGTTGGCTTGCGCAACGACCAGCCACAGCAGCGCAGGCAGCGCAGTCGTGGCCGCAAATGGCTGGTGTGGATCGTGGTTATCGTCGTGGTGCTGGTCGGTCTCGACTTCGGGGCCAAGGCGCTGGCCGAGAGCAAGATCGCGTCCCAGATCCAGTCGAACGGCTTCCCGGCTAAGCCGAGCGTATCGATCGCCGGCTTCCCGTTCCTGACCCAGGCCGCCACCCGGGATATCCACCAGATCACCATCAGCTCATCGAACATCAAGAAGGGACCGGTCACGATCACCAGCCTGAATGTGGTCGCGGACGACGTGAAGGTCAATTCCAGCTTCAACGGCGGTACCACCGGCCCGGTGCACGGGACGATACTGATCAGCCTCGGGGCCCTCGGGGACACGCTGTCACAGGCTGGCCCGCTGGTCGGCTTCCTGGGCGGCGGCGGGCTGAAGGTCGTGTCAGTCGGTAACACCGAGGTGAAAGGCAGCCTGAATCTGGTCGGCGGGCTGGTGTCCTGGACGGCCACCTGGAAGGTCGTGACGACAGGGCCAGACGAGATCGAGCTGCAGCTGGTGTCAAGCCACGGGCTGCCATCGCGGCTGGCGAGCTCAGCGCAGACCATCAAGCTGCCGCTGAAGTCACTGCCGCTGGGACTGCGGATGACCGGCGGGCTCAACTCGTCCTCGAACGGGATCGATGTCGACGTCAAGGCGGACAGCATCAGCTTCGGGAGCTAACTCAAGGGACGTAGCTGACCATGCGCGCCGGCAACCTTATCCACATCAGCGACTAGGCAACTCGGTGCCTGCGAGCGCCGGTCCAGCGGGCGGCCAGCCCGGTCAGTTCGGGCCGTAGGCAGCGAGGAATGCCCTGGCCCCGGCGTCGGCGTAATGGTCGAGGTCGGCCGGGGCAGGCAGCTCGGTGTCGCCGCAGAGCATCACCCGGTTGAGCGGAGTGGACATGACCAGCCAGTTGAAGTGCTCGGCGGCCAGCCTCGGATCGCCTGGCCGCAGCGCCCCCCGGGCGCCGAGGCTCTCGAATGCGGCGGCCAGCGCGGTAATTGTCCGCTCGGGGCCGCGCTCGTAGAACAGGCGGCCCAGTTCCGGGAAGCGGCCCGCTTCGCCGATCGCCAGGCGGCGCAGTTGCATTACCCGGGGCTGGATCACCCGGGCGAGCAGCGCGCGCGCCAGTTCCCGCAGATCGGTCTCCAGGTCACTGCTGTCGCGCAAGCCGGCCACCTGCTCAGAAACGGGGTCCCCGACCTCGGCGACGGTGCCCGTCACGATCTCGCGGAACAGGCTCTGCTTGTCCGCGAACTGCTTATAGACGGTCTGCTTCGACACCGAGGCCGCCGCGGCGATCTTGTCCATGCTGGTGGCCAGGTACCCCTCGCGCAGGAACAGCGTGGTGGCTGCGGCCAGGATCGCCTGGCGCTTGCGCGCCGTCTGGGTCTGGCCGACGCGGCCTTGCCTGCCAGCGGTGCCATTGTCACTCACGGAAGCAATGGTACTGGACAGTCCAGTCTGACGCATAGTAGAGTACTGGACAGTCCAGTATGACAATGTGCCCGGCGAGCGGGCGAGCGTGGTTAGTGGAGGGGTCATGTCGCGAGCGTCATCCGGACCCGAGCCGCGGGTGCTGCTGAGCGGGCTTGCCTTCGTCGAGTCAGCCCGCTGGCATGAGGGCCGGCTGTGGTTCGCCCACTGGGGGACGGGCGAGATAGTCGCGGTCGATCTCGACGGCAACGCCGAGGTCGCCGGGCACGGTCCGGACCATCTCGGCTGGTCCATCGACTGGCTGCCGGACGGCCGCCTGCTGGTCACCGGCCAGGAGCTGATGCGCCAGGAGCCGGACGGGTCGATGGCCCGGCACGCCGACCTGACCGGCGTCGCCGGCCACGGCTGGAACGAGATCGTCGTGGACGGACGCGGCAACATCTACCTCAACGGCATCGGCTTCGACTTCCTCGGCGGCAAGCCGCCCACGCCCGGGATCATCGCGCTGGTCACCCCGGACGGCTCGGCCCGCGCGGTCGCGGGCGACCTCGCGTTCCCGAACGGCATGGTGGTGACGCCGGACAACTCGACGCTGGTCATCTCCGAGTCGTTCGCCGGGCGGCTCACCGCGTTCGACATCGCCGCCGACGGCAGCCTGTCGAACCGCAGGGCGTGGGCTGAGGGCCTCGGCCCCGACGGCATCTGCATGGACGCCGATGGCGCTATCTGGGCCCAGACCGCGGACACGTTCGCGCACACGCACCGCGAGGGCGCCCCGCAAGGAGCCGTCGTCCGGGTCCGCGAGGGCGGGGAGGTGCTCGGCCGGGTCGAGACCGACCGGGCCTGCTTCGCGTGCGCGCTCGGCGGGCCGGACGGGCGGACGCTGTTCCTGCTGGCCGCCGACTGGCGCGGCACTGAGCACGTGGACGAGGCGGTGGCGGCCCGGACCGGGCAGGTGCTGATGGCGCACGCGCCCGCGCCGGGCGCGGGCTGGCCGTGACCAGCCGTTAGCGGCAGCCCCAGGCGTGTCTGCCGTTAGCGGCAGCCCCGGGCGGGTCTGGCAGCTCCAGGCGGGTCCGCCCTATCGGAATCCGGGTTCCGGTTTGCTAGCCTGACGTAATCGGAAGCATGGTTCCGTTTCAGCGGAGGTTTCGTGGCCATCGGTAGCCGGCCCGGGCATCATCAGGTGACGTTCGCGGTGCTGGCCCTGGGCGTCGCGGCGTTCGCGCTGCTGCAGTCGCTGGTGATTCCGGTGCTGACGACGGTGCAGCATGAGCTGCATACCACGCAGGGCACCGTGACGTGGGTGCTGACCGCGTACCTGCTGTCGGCGTCGATCATGACGCCGATCCTGGGGCGGGTCGGCGACATGTCGGGCAAGAAGCGGGTCTTCGTCGGCACGCTGATCGCGCTGGCGGTGGGTTCCCTGCTGGCGGCGGTCGCGCCGTCGATCGGCGTCATGATCGTGGCGCGGGTGATCCAGGGGGCCGGCGGCGGCATGGTGCCGGTCGCGTTCGGGATCATCCGGGATGAGTTCCCGGCCGGCAAAGTGACCGGCGCGGTGGGCATTCTCGCGTCGCTGACCGCGGTCGGGGCGGGGCTCGGCATCGTCCTGGCCGGCCCGATCGTGGCTGTGCTGGATTACCACTGGCTGTTCTGGCTGCCGATGATCCTCACGATCATCGCCGCCGTGTCCGCGGTGCTGTTCGTTCCCGAGTCGCCGGTGCGGACCCCCGGGCGGATCAGCTGGCTGCCGGCGGTGCTGCTGTCCGGGTGGCTGGTCGCGCTGCTGGTCGCGCTGAGCGAGGCGCCGGACTGGGGCTGGGACTCCGGCCGGGTGATCGGCCTGCTGGCCGCGGCGGTCGTACTTGCGGCGGCCTGGGTGCTTGCCGAGCTGCGCGCGGCCACGCCGCTGATCGACATGCAGATGATGCGGCGGACGGCCGTGTGGACCAATAACCTGGTCGCCCTGCTGATCGGCGTGGGGATGTACGCGACGTTCGCCTTCCTGCCCGAGTTCGTGCAGACGCCGCCCGCCGCCGGTTACGGGTTCGGCGCGAGCATCACGCGTTCCGGGCTGATGCTGCTGCCCTCGGCGATCACGATGTTCGCCGTGGGCATGTCCGCGGGCCGGCTCACCCGGCTGGTCGGCGGGAAGATCCTCGTGGTCACCGGGTGCCTGATCGGGTCCGCGGCGATGGCGATCCTCGCCTTCGCGCACGGGCAGGTGTGGCAGATCTACCTGGCGACCGCGATCATGGGGGTCGGGTTCGGGCTCGTCTTCTCGGCGATGTCGGCGCTGGTGGTCGCGGCGGTGCCGCCCTCGCAGACCGGCGTCGCGAGCGGCATGAACGCGAACATCCGCACGATCGGCGGCAGCGTCGGCGCGGCGGTCATGGCGAGCATCGTCACCTCGCAGCTCGGGCCGTCCGGGCTGCCGGAGGAGTCCGGCTATACGACCGGGTTCGCGGTGATGGCCGCCGGGCTTGTGCTGGCTGCGCTCGCGGGCCTGCTGATCCCGTCGGCGCGCGGGCTGCGGCGGACGGCCGGCGAGCCGGAGCACGCCGAGCTGGCCATGGTCGCCGGCGGGACGGTGGTCGGCGACAAGAGCGAGTGACCGCCGGCCGAGGGCCGCGTGCCGCCGGCGGCGGCCGCGGGCCTGTACCGGGAAGGAGCGACGTGAGCACCCAGGTGCCGCCACGGGGCGCGCCCCAGCACCGGGCACTGGCGACCCGGCGCGACGCCGTCCGGAATTATCACCGCATCCTGGACGCCGCGCGTGAGGTGCTCGGCGAGTCCGGCGCCGATGCCTCCATGGAGGTCATCGCCGCGCGCGCGGGCGTCGGCGTCGGCACCGTGTACCGCCGGTTCGCCAGCAAGGATGCCCTCATCGACGAACTGCTGCAGCTGGCCCTGGCGCAGGTGCTGGCCGCCACCGAACGGGCGCTGGCGCGCACCGACGGATACGGGCTCGAGGAACTGCTGCGCGCCCTCGGGCAATCCTTCGCCGACCACGCGCGCTACGCGAGCCTGCTCCTGCAGCGCCGCACGGAAGACGCCACCGCACGCCGCATACGGGCGGCGGTCAGCGAGCTCACCGCACGCGCCGCCGCGGCCGGCACGGTGCGCCCGGACACCACCGCCGGCGACGTCATGGCCCTTATCTGGGCGATGCGCGGGCTTGTGCAGGCCACCGGGGGACCTGTGCAGGCCACGGGGGGACCTGTGCAGGCCACCGGGGGAATCGCACCCGGCGGCTGGCAGCGATTCCTCGACATCCACCTGGCCGGCCTGCAAACCACCGGACACCTCAGCGGCGACCCTTCCCTTTTTTCCCGCCAGCTATGATCTCCCCGGTGTCGTCAGTGCCGGCCCGGGCGAGCACCAGGATGAGAGGCGCGCTATGACCAGCAGCCCCGCGGTGTCCGGGCCGCCCGCGATCGAGCAGCGGCGGCTGCTGGTGATCATCGGGGCGCTGCTGCTGGGGATGCTGCTCGCGGCGCTGGATCAGACCATCGTGGCCACTGCCCTGCCGACGATCGCCGGGGACCTGCACGGCCTGGCTGACCTGTCGTGGATCGTCACCGCCTACATCCTCGCCTCGACCGCCTCCACCCCGCTGTGGGGAAAGCTGGGCGATCAGTACGGCCGCAAGATCTTCTTCCAGGCTGCCATCGTGATCTTCCTGGTCGGGTCGGTGCTGTCCGGGCTGAGTACCTCGATTCTGGAGCTGATCGCTTTCCGGGCGGTGCAGGGCATCGGCGGCGGCGGGCTGATGATCGGCGCGCAAGCAATCGTCGGGGATGTCGTCGCCCCCCGGGACCGGGGCAAGTACCAGGGCATCTTCGGTGCCGTGTTCGGGGTGACCAGCGTGATCGGCCCGCTGATCGGCGGGTTCTTCGTCCAGAACCTGTCGTGGCGGTGGGTGTTCTACGTCAACCTTCCGGTCGGGGTGGTGGCGCTAGTGGTAACCGCCGTCGTGCTGCCGGGCGCCCTGACCCGGGTGCACCACGTCATCGACTACCTGGGCACGATCTTGCTGGCCGCGGCCGCCACCAGCCTGGTGCTGCTGACCACCCTCGGCGGAACTACATACCGGTGGGGGTCTGCGCCGGTCATCCTGCTGGCCGCAGCGGGGATCGTGTTCCTGGTGGCCTTCGTCCTGGTGGAGCGCAGGGCCGCCGAGCCGGTACTTCCGCTGCGGCTGTTCGCCAACCGGGTTTTCTCCGTCAGCAGCGCAGTCGGCTTCGTCGTCGGCTTCGCCATGTTCGGCGCGATCACCTACCTGCCGCAGTACATGCAGGTCGTCAAGGGCGCCAGTCCCACCAGCTCAGGCCTGCAGCTGCTGCCGCTGATGGCGGGCCTGCTGCTGACCTCGATGCTTTCGGGGTTCCTGATCAGCCGCTGGGGCCGCTACAAGGTCTTCCCGATCTTCGGCACGGCGTTCATGACCATCGGCATGTACCTGCTGTCCCACCTGGGCGTGACAACCTCGACCCTGGCCGCCTCGGGCTACATGTTCGTCCTCGGCGTCGGCATCGGGGCCGTGATGCAGGTCCTGGTCATCGCCGTGCAGAACGTCGTTCCCTACGCCGACCTCGGCGTGGCCACCTCCGGCGCGACCTTCTTCCGGTCCATCGGCGGGTCGTTTGGCACCGCGGCCTTCGGCGCTATCTTCGCCAGCCAGCTCACCGGCAACCTGACCCGCTACCTGGCCGGGACTCCTATCCCGGCCGGCTTCAACGCCTCCGCCGGAGCCAGCCCCGCCGTCCTGGCCAAGCTGCCGCCCGCGGTGCACGCGGGCTACATCCACGCCTTCGCGGCCTCCCTGCATACCGTGTTCCTCATCGCCGTGCCCATCGCCGCGGTGGCCTTCGCGCTGACCTGGCTGCTCAAGGAGGTCCCCCTGCGCAAGGCGGCCAGCGCCCCCGACCCGGCCCAGGTTCTCGTCCCCAACGCGGTGCCCGAAGTCCGGGACTCCGCCGACGAGGTCGTCCGGGCACTGTCGGTGCTTGCCCGGAAGGAAGACCGGGTCCGCGTGTATCAGCAACTGGCCGCAGCCGCGTCAGTCGATCTTGATCCCCGCTCGACCTGGGTGCTGTTCCGCCTCGACGGCCATCCCCGCCTTGACCTGTCGGCGCTCGCGGCGACCCTGGAGGTAACGCCCGGGCGGCTCAGCGCGCTGCTCGCCCCGCTGGCCGGGGCCGGATTCGTGACGATCACGTCCGGATCGCCAGGGTCCCCGCTGATCGCCCAGCTCACCCCGGCCGGCGCCGACGCCATCGAACGGCTTGTCCGCGCCCGCCAGCAAGGACTCACCAGTTTCCTCGGCAGCTGGTCAGCTGAGCTCGACGCCCAGCTCGCCGACCGGATGCAGCAACTGACCCGGGACATCCTGGACGACCCGGCCCGGCGCCACCAGGTCCTGGCCGGCCTCGCGTCCGCGCCTGCCGGGAGTTCCTGAGCCCCCCGGGCCGTCTTCGCTATCCAGGTGCCGGCCCGCGTCGCGCCAGGTGCCGGCCCGCGTCGCGCGCTCCCGGGGAGTTCCCGGCCTGTTCATTGCCCGGGCGCGGTGGCACCATGTCGGGATAGTCAGGGGGCGCCTGGCCGGCCGCTGGACATGCCAGCATGCCGTTGCCCCTCCGGGAGGGAAAGCCAATGACCAGCACCGAGCCCGTTCACCCAGAGTCCGAGACGCATCCGTGGGCCATCGAGGTTCCTGACCACCCGGCACGCGCCGACTCTCCCGAGTACGTGGCCTCGCGCACGAAAATGAACGAGATCGCCGGCCAGGCAACGGGGCTGGTCTACGGGCCGCCGCCGTTCCAGGATCACCATGGCGGCGCCCTGTGGCTGAAAGACGCCCAGGGCTGGTTCCTGGTCCGCAATCTTGCCGGGATTGAATGGTCGGCGCAGTTCTGCGCGGACCCGGCAAAGGTGGACCTGCTGCGGCAGAACGCCAAGCGGCTGTACGACCTTCTCGCGCCGGAAATAAAGCAGCAACTCGATCCCGGCGGCCTGCTGGACACGGTCATCAAGGACGCCGCCGGGGTTGCCCAGTGGACAGACTCGATCTTTAACGCCGGGGTGCCGCTGCAGCCCAGCTTCCATACCGGGGTACTGCCCCACGGCGGCGCGGCGGACCCGGCCGCAGGCCAGGACCCCGCCGGGGTACACCACTACCCCACGCCGATCGTTGACATCCAGCTCTTCAAATATGACGATTTCCAGCTCTGGGTCACCGACGCGCAGGGCAACCCGGCAGCGGTGGCGCCGGTGAAAAAGCGAGGCAGCGGAGACGCATCGGTGCACGTGCTCTACGCCACGCCCGGCTCCCAGCTGGCCCAGCAGAAGCAGGCCGCCGAAAGGGCCAACGTGCCGCTGATCCTCGGCCCGGATCACTCGCTCGCCCAGCAGGCCTACACCAACCAGCAGGGCACGGGCCAGCAGGCACAGGCCAGCAGGGCACGTCAGGATAATTCCGCCAGCGCCGCGGCCGTCCCGGCGGCGGGCAGCCAGCGCAGCCAGGTTCCGTGCCCGTCGGCCAGCGCCAGCGGTGTCCGGCCGTCCCGGACCAGGACGGATGGCGCGCCCTCGACCTCGGGCACGGTGATGCCGGGCAGGATGGCCGGTGCCTCGTTGGACAGCCAGACGGCCGGCAGGCCGCGAACCGTGGCGGCGAACCGCTGCCGGTTCTCTGCCGTGACGTAGGCGAGCACGGCGGAGTGATACACGACGAGGGTCGCACCGGCCGGGGCGCGGGCGGCCAGCGCGGGCAGGTCGGTCAGCAGGTCACCGCGATGGACCACGGGCGGGTCACGGCGGGCGGCGGCGATGGCGGCGGTGAGCCGCTGGTCGCGGTCGCCTTCGCCGGGCCAGACCAGGCAGGACAGCCAGCGGACGTCATCGTCGCAGCTGACGTCCAGCGGATTGAGGTCAAGCCCGGCCCGCCAGGCGATCACGGGCGGCCGGTCCGGCAGCGGCACCGGCCCGTGCGGCACGCACCGCAGGGTGGGCGCCTGCGGGTCCTGGCCGGCGATCCGGTGCCCGGCGTAGTCGTAGGAGTAACGGTCGGGCAGCAGGGTGAGTCCGGCGCTGGCGCCGACCTCGATCAGCGCCAGCGGCTGCGGCAGCCGGGCCAGCGCCGGCAGCAGCGTGGTACAGCGGGCGGGCTCGTTGGTCTGGGTTCGCCGGGCCATCATCACGGCGGACAGCTCATCGCCGTCGCGGCGGACCAGCGCCCGCAGCCGGGTGATTCCGGCGGGCTCGCCCAGTAGGTAGCGGGCCGCCGCGAACAGTAGGTTGGGCTGGCGCTTCTCCGGCGGCAGCGAGCCGAGGAAACGCAGTACGGCGGTGTCACCGGCGACCGACGCGGCCAGTGCCTCATAGGCCGGGCTGCGGTCGCGGGCATCCTGGGCGAATGCCCGGTAGTTCTCCGCGGTGCTCACCGACAGGTCATGACCGTGCATCGCCATGTCCCGAACGCTAGCGGCCGCTAGGGAGGGACTCAGTACTGCCCGTGCGGCTTGATTCAGGATTAACGAGCACGGCTCGCGTGAGTTCTCGCTTCTTCATGTTCCGGCCGCCGGCCGCACAGAACCCGCCTGCGGGCCGGGCCGCAGCTAGCCCGCGATCGAGACCGGGTGGCCGGGCCTCAGCGGGCCATCCGGCCGGCCTACGCGGCCAGGACCGCGTAGCGGCCCTGATCGGCGATGAGGCTGGCGTGGGTGCCGGCCTCGACGACGCGGCCATGATCCAGCACGACGATCTGATCGGCGTTGCGCACGGTGGACAGCCGGTGCGCGATGGTGATGGTGGTGCGGCCCCGGGCCAGGGTGTCGAACGCCTTCTGCACGGCGCGCTCGGTCTCGGTGTCCAGCGCGCTGGTGGCCTCGTCAAGAACGAGCACGCGCGGGTCCCGCAGCAGGGTCCGGGCGATGGCGATGCGCTGCTTCTCGCCGCCGGAGAAACGATGCCCGCGGGAGCCGACCATGGTGTCGTAGCCATCCGGCAGCCCGGCGATGAGGTCGTGGATCTGGGCGGCGCGGGCGGCGTCCTCGATTTCCGCGTCGGTGGCCCCGGGCCTGGCGTAGCGCAGGTTCTCCCGCACGGTGGTGTGCAGCAGGTAGGTCTCCTGGCTGACGACGCCGACGATCGCGGCGAGGTCGGCGAGCCGCATGTCGCGGATGTCGGTGCCGTCGATGCGGACCGTGCCGCTGGCCGGGTCGTACAGCCGGGCGATCAGCGCGGCGAGGGTGGTCTTGCCGGATCCGGTCTCGCCGACCAGGGCCAGCGTGCGGCCGGCCGGCACGTCCAGGTCGACGCCGGCCAGGGCGGGCCGGTCGGCGCCGGGGTAGCTGAAGCTGACGCCGGTGAGGCTGACGTGCCCGGCGACCCGGGCCGGGTCGATCTCGACCGGGTCGGCGGGGTCGTCCACGTCGACCGGCAGGTCAAGGTACTCGAAGATCCGGGCAAACAGGGCCAGCGAGCTGATCACCGAGACACTGGTGCCGAGCAGGCCGGTCAGCGGCCGGAACAGGCTGTTCTGCAGGGTGGTGAAGGCGATCAGGGTGCCGATGGTCATCACGCCCGCGGTAAGCGGCAGGCCGGCCGCCAGGTAGATGATCGCCGGGATCGCGGCGAACATGATGCTCAGCGAGGCCATCCGCCAGCGCCCGGCCAGCTGGGATCGCAGCTCCAGGTCGATCAGCCGGGCCGAGGAGGCGGTGAACCGCTGCACCAGCGACGGGCCGGTGCCCATCGTCTTGGCCAGCTGGACGCCGTTGATCGACAGCCCTTCCTCGATCGTGACGTTGAGGTCGGCCAGTTCGCGCTGCTGCTCGGTGGTGATGGCCCGCCGCATCCGGGCGACCTTGCGGGTCAGGTAGATCGACGGCGGCATGACGACCAGCGAGATCAGGGACAGCTGCCAGGACAAGACGATCATGGCGGCGGCGGTGGCTATCGCGGTGGTGAAGTTCGCCGCGATGGAGGTCGCGGTCGAGGTGACGACTGATTCCATCCCGCCGATGTCGTTGGTGATGCGGGACTGCACCTCGCCGGTGCGGGTGCGGGTGAAGAACGCGACCGACTGCCGCTGCAGGTGACCGAAGACGCTGGTCCGCAGCCCGTGCATGACCTGCTGGCCGACCTTGGTGGCGATCCAGGTCTGGATCACGCCGAAGGCCGAGGTGACGGCGGCGACGGCGACCATGCCGGCCACCAGCCAGGCCAGCAGCCGCACGTTCTTGTCCGGCAGCGCGGTGTCGATGACCGCGCGGAGCAGGAACGGCGAGGCCAGCCCGACGATGGAGGAGGCGGCGATGATGGTCGTCACGATCACCAGCTGCCAGCGGTAAGGGGTGAACAGCCGCCCGATGCGGCGCAGCGACACCTCGCGGGCCTGCGCCTTCTCCGCGGCCGTGACTGTCCTCGAGCCGCGAGTCCGGCCCGTGTTACTGGTATCTCGATTCGTGGGTGCTGACGCCAAGAGGATGCTCGATTCTGTCGGGCCGGGCTCGCGCCCGGATGCGCGGCCCCGAGGGGAAGGCAGGTAATGAGGCTACCTCAATATGAGGCTACAACAGGAATCGCTGATACGCTATTCCCGTGACCCAGGACCGCGACACGCAGCCCCGGCCCGGCCCGGCCGGCGGCGGTCCGGCCGGGGCCCGCGACGCCGGCGGTGACGAGACGCTGTCCGAAGCGTTCCGGTCCGTCGCGCGCCAGCTGCGCGAAACGTCCCAGGAGGCGCTGGCTCCCTGGGACATCACCCCTTCGCAGCTGCGGGCGATGCGCGTGCTGGCGCGGCACGGGGAGATGCGCCTGTCGGCGCTCTCGGAGCACCTGCGCATCGCGGCGCGCTCGGCCACCGAGGTTGCCGATGCCCTGGAGGCCCGCGGCCTGGTCGAACGGCGCCCCGACCCCGGCGACCGGCGGGCCACCCTGGTCGAGCTGACCGGGCACGGCACGAGTGTCCTCGATGCGATCCGCGCGGTCAGCGGCACAGCGGCAGAACGAGCATTCGACCGGCTCAGCCAGGCAGACCGCGCGCACCTGGCCCGTATTCTCCGGAAGCTCAGGGACTGATCCGCCCGCCCGGCAACTCCCGGTGCCGCGCTGGGGATCGCCGGAATCGCGCGCGGCAACCGCCGGACGCGTCCCGCCGTCTCGGCGGCGAGCCATCGAGAGGGCCAGCGCGATGCTCACCGGGAACGCGATCGCGGTGGCCATGTTCATGCCGACCATGTGCCTGGTCGTTGAGATGCCGTCAAAGTAGGCGGGCGGGATGAACGCGGCGATGGCGCATCCCGTCATGCACAGCACCATTACCGCGCCGTCCCGGTGCCAGGTCCGCTCCCGCCGCCGGGTCAGCGCGGCGATCGCGATCGCCGCCATCGCGGTCCACGCCGGGACCAGCCACAGCAGGCCGAGGCGCGCCGGAAGCTGGTGCACCAGCCAGCTAAGCGCCACCACGCGGGATTCGGTGGCGCCGCGCGGGTGGCCGGCGCCGGGCGCGTAGTTCCCCAGCGTCGTGACCCGGAAGCGCTGGGCGAGTACAGCCGCGTGCTGCCCCACGCTGATGATGTCGCCCGGATGAGTCAGCAGGAAATGCGCGATGTTGCCGTCGGACAGCCTCGCCGCGTACCGGGGGTAGCGCGGGTCACGCCGGACCGAGACCGGGCTGAAGGAGCTGTGACCTGCGTACCTGGCCCAGCTGGCCGGCAGCCCGAGCGCGCGCAGGTCGGCGCGCGCGTTGTCATGCCTGGTCACGATGTCTTCGAAGATCATGTTCACGGCCTGCTTCTGGTGCAGCCGCTGGCCGAGCGGGCTGATGGTGTCCCAGAGCCCGTAGGCCGCGGCCGTCATCGCCAGCAGCGCGGCGACCGCGGCGGCCGCGGCTACCTGCCGGGTCCGGAACCGGCGCCGCCCGCGCCCGGCGCCGCGGGCCGCGCTGGCGAGTACCAGGGTGAGGCAGATCGGAATCGCGAGGATCAGGTACTGCTCTTTCGCCAGCACAGCGAGGAAGCCCCCGGTCCCGGCCACGATCAGCCCGAACACCGTCGCCCGGCGGCTCCGCCCCAGGTACACCACGCCCGCCGCGACCAGCAGCAGGCCAATCAGGGCCGCGGGCTCGCTGAACGGGCTGGCGTAGACGTCGAAGAACGCCGCATCCGCCATGATCAGCCAGACGGCAGCCGCCACCGCCAGCTGAGCCCATGGCCGCAGCCGCAGGCCGGTCGCCAGGCTGGCAATCCCGAACGAGGCGATCACGCAGGTCAGCAGGCCGAGCGCGATGAGGTTCACGGTCCCGGGCAGGCCCAGCAGCGGTGTCAGCAGCCTGGCCGCTTCGAGCGGCACGAGCTGCGATGACGGGTAGGGCGTGATCCCGGCACAGGCATGCGGAACGAATTCGAAGTAGGCATAGCTGAACCAGCGGGCGTGACCCGGGGGCACCCGCGGTCCCACGCCAAGGCCGCACATCAGCCGGGGGCCATCGTGGTTGTCCGCCTGTCCGACCGGCACCGGAACTGCGAAGCGGACGATGAACAGGCCCAGCGAAACGCCGAAGATCGACAGCCGGAGGCCTGCCGGGCCGCGCGGCCGGCCTGCCCATGCGCGGCCTGCCCATGCACGGGCGGCCCATGCGCGGGCGGCCATGCGCGGGCGGCCCATGCACGGGCGGCCCGGCCAACGGGTGGCGCGCTCGCGCTATCAGCCGGTCCGGGACTCGGTCAGCTCATGACCAGGAATCAGCTCAGCCCTCCGGCATTCCGGCTGCCTAAAGTCCGGTCCACAGTAACCCTTATTCGGGGATATCCAGGCAGCGGCAGATCCCGGCTGATAATAATTCCATCCTGAACGGCTTCTAAGTTTGCCATCGCCTTACTTAATCGTGGCGCTTCGCTGACCCAAACCTGCATTTCTGGTTAATGCAATCTGCATTTCCAGTTAATGATCCGGAGGATTAGCGAGAGGCTTTTCCGCCGATTATGCTAGAGCCGGTGCCGGGCGGCCAGGAAAGGTTCTTTACGTTGACATTGGCATACCGGCCCGGGACGCCACCTCGCCGTCAGCAGTCCGGCCGGCAGCAGTCCGGCCGGCACCGGGCCGCCCGGCTGACGGCCGGCGTTCCGGCCGGCCGTGACCGCCTCTACGAGATCGACCTGCTGCGCATCACCGCCGCGCTTGCCGTCGTCGTCTACCACTACACGTTCTCCGGCTACGCAGGTCACCTCACCCGCGTCGGGTACCCGGAGATCAGCGCCGTGACGCGTTACGGCTACCTGGGCGTGGACATGTTCTTCCTCATCAGCGGCTTCGTCGTGCTGCTGAGCGCCTGGGGGCGGCGGCCGCGCGAGTTCGTCATTTCCCGGATCGTCCGCCTCTACCCGGCGTACTGGGTGGCCGTCACCCTCACCGCCATCGTCGCGCTCACGCTCAGCCGCGGGCTATTCAAGGTCACGCCGGCCCAGTACGTCGCGAACCTTACGATGGTCAACTCACTGCCCAACATCGCCAACGTCGATGTCGTCTACTGGACGCTATGGGCAGAGATCCGCTTCTACCTGCTGGTCTTCGTGCTCGCGTGGATCGGGATCACCCGGGTGCGGGTCATTACCATGCTGTGGCTATGGCTCGCCGCGACGGCGATCATTGAGGCACGCGTCCTGCCGGCCGGCCCGGCGGCCAGAATCGACCTGATCGTGCAGTCGCAGTGGTCACATTATTTCATCGCCGGAATGGCGCTGTGCGTGGTCTACCGCACTGGCTTCTGCTGGCAGCTGGGCGCCATACTGATGCTTACCTATGGCAATGCGGTCTACCAGGGTGTCAACTTTGCGCACCGGGTGGCCGGCCGCTATCACCAGGTCCTGCACCCGCTGGTCATTGCCGTCGTCATCACGGCCATCTTCATTGCCATAACGCTCATTGCGCTGCGGGTCACCCGGCGGTTCGGGCGGCCGTGGTTCGCCGCGGCGGGCGCACTGACCTACCCGCTGTACCTGGTACACGCCTACAACGGGTTCACGCTCTTCAACATCTTCGGCGGCGCGGTGAACCGCTGGGTGCTGCTGGCGGCGATGATCACCGGGATGGGCTGCGCGGCCTACGCCATCCACCGGCTGGTGGAGGTCAGGTTCGCGCCGCGGCTCAAGCGCGCGCTGGCCCGGCTGGCCGACGCCGCTGACCGCCGGCTGCCCGGCGCGCGCCGCCGCGCCGCGCCAGCCGCGGAAACTAGCGGGGCGGAAACTCGCCGGCCCGTGTCATCCCAAATCGGCCGTCGCCCGTCTGTATAGCAGCATGCCTCCGAAGCCAGGACATTTGCGCAGCTGAGCGACCGCGTTGCCGTTCGTCGCTTTCCTGATCGCCGCGGTGGCATGCGCCCTTTGCCGTGCCTACCTGGAGGACTCCTATGCGCCAGCCGGGGCTCCCGCGCTTTCACCACCGCTTCGCCGGGCTGCTTGCGGTCACGGCCGGCCTCGCGCTGACGCTGGCCGCCGGGCCCGATGTCGCCGGGGCGGTGGCCGGCGGCGCGCATACGGCAGCCGTGCGCGCGGACGAGGTCACCGTCTCCCAGGATGACCTGCGCACCGGCTGGGACCCGGCCGAGCCCGCCATGACCCCGGCTGACGTGAAGACCTTCGGCCAGCTGTTCTCGACCGCGGTCAACGGCCAGGTGTACGCGCAGCCGCTGGTCGTCGGCTCGACCGTGATCGTGGCGACGGAGACAGACAATGTCTACGGCCTGGACGCGGCCACCGGCGCGGTGCTGTGGCACACCTCGCTCGGCACGCCCTACCACATCACGAGCTGCAGCGACCTGACCCCGGACGTCGGGGTGACCGGGACACCGGTCTATGACCCGCCCGCTGGGGGTGCCGGCGGTGACGGGACGGTGTACATGGTGGCCCAGACGCTCACGAATAAAACCCCGGGCTACGGCCTGTTCGGGGTCGACCCGGTGACCGGGGCCATCACCGAGCATGTGGCGATCGGGGGCAAGCCGGCCAACGACTCGCACATTACCTTCAGCCCGGCCAAGCAGCTGGAGCGGCCCGGCCTGCTGCTGATGAACGGGTGGGTCTACGCGGCGTTCGGGTCGCACTGCGATCACCAGCCCTACGCCGGGTTCGTTTCCGGGGTGAACGTCACCACCAAGAAGGCGACGCTGTGGACCGACGAGTCCGGGGTCAGCGAGAACGAGGCCGGCATCTGGCAGGGCGGCGGCGGCGTGATGTCCGACGGGGCCGGCCGGATCTTCGTCACCTCGGGCAACGGCATCTCGCCGGCGGCCGGCAAGGGCACCGCGCCGCCCGGGCAGCTAGCCGAGTCGGTGATCCGGCTCGCGGTCGGCACCACCGGGGCGCTGACCGCGAAGGATTTCTACAGCCCGGACAACGCCCCCTCGCTGGACGCGGCTGACCGCGACTTCGGCGCCGGCGCGCCGGTCGGCCTGCCGTTCGGTACCAGCGGCGGCACTAAGAGCTACCCGGACGTGCTGGCCCAGGCGGCCAAGGACGGCCGGATCTTCATGCTGAACCGCGACAGCCTGGGCGGCCGCAAGCAGGGCGGCGCGCTCAGCATCACCACGCCGTTCGGCGGGGAGTGGGGGCACCCGGCGGTGTTCGCCGACACCAATCCGCTGACCGCGGCCAACGCCGCCAGCGCCAGCAACTACCTGTACTTCGTCGGGAAGAACGACCCGCTGCGGGTGTTCAAGTTCGGCGTCAACGCGGCCGGTGACCCGGTCCTGGCCGACGTGGCCAACAGCTCCCTCTCCTTCGGGTATACCTCCGGGTCACCGACGGTGACCTCGAACGGCACCGACGCGACGAGCCCGGTGGTATGGGACACGTACGTGCCGAGCGCCACCGGGGCGAACGGCGAGCTGGAGGCCTACGACGTGTCGTCGGGTGCCCTGGCCGGCTGCTCGTCGGCCGCTCCGTGCTCGCTCTCGCCGATCTTCAGCGCGCCGATCGGGACCGCCGCGAAGTTCACCGTCCCCGCCACCAGCAACGGGCGGGTCTACGTCGGCACGCGAGACGGCCACGTGTACGGATTCGGCGCGCCGCCGGCCGCGGCGCCGGTCACCGGCGCGGCGGCCGCCTTCGGGCAGACCGGGGTCAGCTCCGCCGTCAGCAAGACGGTCAGCATCACGGCCGCGAAGACCGTCACCGTCACCGGCGTGACCGCGGCCACCGGCGCGTCCAACTCCCTCGCCCCCGCCAGCCAGTTCGCCGTCGGCCAGGTGACCGAGACCCCGAAGGGGAGCGTCGCCCCGGTCGCGGTGACGTTCCCGGTCACGCTCGGCCAGGGCGACAAGCTGAACGCGGCGGTGACCTTCAGGCCGGCTGCCCCTGGCGGCGCGGACGGCACCCTGTCCTTCGCCACCAAGTCCGCGGCGTTCCCGGCGCTGGCCGTGCCGCTGGCCGGTGACGGCACCCAGGCCGGGCTGGACGCGCAGCCCGCGGCGGTCGCCTTCCCGCTGGCACCCGACCAGGGAGTCACCGACGTGCCGGTCGGGACCGCGGTGCCGCAGGTGGTGGACATCACCAACTACGGCACGACCGCCGATACCGTGACCTCAGTCACGCCGCCGTCCGGCCCGTTCACCGCGACCGGCCTGCCCAGCGTCGGCACCCAGATCATGCCGGGCAAGTCGATCCCCGTCCAGGTCACGTTCGCGCCGAGCGGGGCGGGTGCCGCCAGCGGCTCGTTCACGGTGGCCGGCACGAACGGGCCGGGCACCACCGTGACCCTGTCCGCCGTCGGCACCGGTGCGGTCAGCCGGCTGACGGCGGCCAGGCCGGTGGTGAATTTCGGCACCATCGGCGTGGCCAGGAAGGCGACCGTGTATGTCGACGTCACCAACAGCGGGAACACGCCCGCCACCGTGACCGGGACCGCCGCGCTGCCGTCGCCCTTCACGGACCCGATCCGGCCCGAGAAGGACCTGCCGTTCAACCCGAGCTACGATCTGACCCTCCCGGTGACCTTCACCCCGACGAAGGCCGGTACCTTCACCGCCCATTACCAGCTCAGCTGGACGGACCTGAAGGGCGCCCACACGCTGGATGTGCTGCTCACCGGGAAGGCGGCGTGATCGCATCCTGCTCACCGGCAGTCATTCGGGCCGCGGGTTCCAGCGGAAGCGGCGGACGGCGACCAGCGCCCCGACGGCGCCCCAGGCGAGCAGTACGCCGAGGCTCCGGGCGTCAAACCCGGTGTGCTGGGCGAACGGGCCGAGCAGTGCCTCGTTGAACGGCCGGACCGGCAAGAGGCCGGAGATGCGGTTCAGCGCGGCGGAGTGAATCGGCATGTACGTACCGGAAATGAACACGAGCGGGAACAGGACCAGCTGCACCACCGGCGGCGCGGCCTCGGAATTGCGGATCAGCGAGGCCACCGCGACGCCGAGCGCGCAGAAACTGGCCGCGCCGAGCACGAGGGTGACCGCGATCGCGGCCCAGTGGGTGGGCAGCGGCACGCCGTAGAGCCGGCCGACGCCGACGATGAGCGCGACATCGACCACGCTGACCATGACGCAGTGCGCCAGCAGCCCGAGAAAGTACGTCCAGGCCGGCAGCGGCGTGGCCCGCACCCGCTTGAGTATCCCGTCCTGACGCCGCATCGCGAGCACGATCGCCAGCTGGCTGTAACAGGAGCCCAGCACGGATACCGCGGCGATCGTGGGCACGTAGTACTGCAGGGCGGACAGCCCGTAGAAGTAGGGACTCTGCGTGCCGCCGCCCAGCAGCGCGCCGAAGACCGTGATGATCACGACCGGGAAGAGGAACGTGAAGAACGCGCTCTGCGGGTTGCGCCAGAACGACAGCTGCTCGTACCGGACCTGATGGCACAGCAAGGCCAGATCACTGCGCCGTGGCCGGCGGCTGGCGATGCTCATCGTGGGCTCCTTTCGATCACGGGTTCCGGTGCGCGCTGCTCGGTCAGGCGCAGGTAGACGTCCTCCAGGCTCGGCTGGTCCACCGTGAGCCGGCCGAGCACCGCGCCGCGCCGCAGCGCCCAGCCGGTCAGCTGGTGCAGCGTCCTGGTCGGCTCCGGTGTCTGCACGGTGACCAGGCCGTCGCCCGCCGTGGCGCCGGCGGCCAGGTCGGCCGGCAGATCGGCGAGCGCGCACCCGCCGGGCAGCGCGAAGCGGATCCGCGTCCGGGCGCTGTCGCGTCCGCCGATGGCCGACGGGGTCCCCTCGGCCACGATCTGGCCGCCGGCGATCACCGCCATCCGGTCGGCCAGCACCTGGGCCTCCTCCAGGTAATGGGTGGTCAGCAGGATCGTGGTGCCCGCACCGCGCAGGCCCCGCACGGTCTCCCAGGCGTCCCGGCGGGCGCTCGGGTCGAACCCGGTCGTCGGCTCGTCCAGGAACAGCAGTTCCGGGTTGCCGATCAGGCCCAGCGCGAGGTCCAGGCGGCGCTTCTGGCCGCCGGAGAGGCTCTTGACCTTCTGCCGCGCCTGCCCGCCGAGGCCGGCCAGGCCGAGCACCTCGTCGACGTCCCGCGGCGCCGGGTAATAGCCGGCGTTGCGGGCGACCGTCTCGCGGACTGTCAGGTAGGGCTCGACCGCGATGTCCTGCAGCACCAGCCCGATCCGCTCGCGCAGCGCCCGGCCGGTGGCCCGGTCGCCGGGATCGATGCCGAGTACCTCGACGCGGCCGGCGTCACGCGCCCGGAATCCTTCCAGGATCTCCAGCGTGGTGGTCTTGCCGGCGCCGTTCGGCCCCACCAGCGCGAAGATCTCCCCGTGCGCGACAGCGAAGCTCACCCCGCGCACCGCCTCGGCCGCGCCGTAACTCTTGCGCAGCCCGGCCACCACGACGGCGCTGGGCGCCGCGGCGCCGGCACCGCCCGCTGCGGCCACCGCTTTCACTTCCGTACGCACTGTGTGGCCCGGGTGTCTTCTCGGTTCGTTTGCATGCCCCCATTCCATGGCCGCGCAGGCGCCGGGCGGCAGGGCTGGCCGTCGGTTCCCGGGCCGACGAAGGGCTGCCCGGGCGAGCCGGGCTGCGACTTTCGTAGGGTCCTGGCGGGCCGAAGGTCGGCCGGGCGTGCTCGTCAGCGGCAGTCCGCGCGAGTGCGACGTAGCGTAGGCCGGGTGAAGGACGGACAATGGCACCGCAGGCACCGGCTCGCGCTCGACGCGGCCATCGTGACGTGGCACCGCAGGCACCTGGTCGCGCTCGACGTGGCGATCGCGGTCTTCTTCGTGCTGCTCGACACCGGGGCGACGCTGGCCGGCGCCAGCTGGTGGCCGGCCCACCCGGACACGCTGGCCTGGACCATGCTGGGCCTGCAGGCCATCGCCTGCTGCTCGCTCGTCGTCCGCCGCCGTGCGCCGCTCACCGTGGTGGTCATCCTGGCCGGGTTCACGCTCGCGGTGACGCTGCTGATCTCGCCGCTGGGCCTGCTGACGCCAGCCCACGACGGCAATGTGTGGGCGCCGTACGGGACGGTGCTGGCGGCCTACGGGCCGTTCCTGTACCGCGAGGACCGGCGGACGGCGCTGATCGCGCTGGCTGCCGTCACGGTCATCGTCGCGCGGCCGTGGCAGCTGTCGGCCTCGGTCGCCGCGATCGGGCTGTTCCGCACCGCCGTCGGCCCGCTCCTGGTGCTGTACTTCGACGCCCGCCGGCGGCTGGTGCAGGCCCTGACCGAACGCGCCGAGCGGGCCGAGGAGGAGCGTCACCTGCTCGCCGAGCGCGCC
Source organism: uncultured Actinomycetes bacterium (assembly GCA_963707065.1). Classification (GTDB taxonomy): domain Bacteria; phylum Actinomycetota; class Actinomycetes; order Streptosporangiales; family Streptosporangiaceae; genus Palsa-506. The sequence goes on along the minus strand of CAVPPJ010000013.1, from coordinate 531,201 downwards.
CGCGCGGAGGAACGAGCCCGGCTCGCCGGGGAGATGCATGACGTGGTCACCCACCGGGTGAGCCTGATGGTGCTGCAGGCCGGCGCGCTGCGGATAACGGCACCCGACGAGCCGACCCGCCGCGCCGCGGAGGAACTGCGCGCGGCGGGCTGCCAGGCACTGGACGAGCTGCGGGACCTGGTCGGCATCCTGCGTACCGCGCCGGAAGGGGACGAGGCGCCGTCGGCGTCTGACTTCGCCGCGCTGGTGGCGGAATCGACTGCGGTGGGCACGCCGGCCGAGCTGATCGAGGAGGGCGACCCGGCGCTGGCCTCGCCGGTGGTCGGGCGCACCGCCTACCGCGTCGTGCGGGAGGCGCTGACCAACGTGCGCAAGCACGCGCCCGGCGCCCGGGTGGTCGTGCGGGTTAGCTACGACGCGGCCCAGGTGCGCCTCACCATCCGCAACACGCCGCCGCCCGGCCAGCCCGGCACCGCGCTGGCCGGCCCTGCGCTGCACGGCCCTGTGCTGGCTGCCCCTCCGCTGGCCATGCGCGCATCCCTGGCCGGCACCGGCTCCGGCCTGGGCATCGCCAGCCTGCGGCAGCGCATCGAGCTCGTGCACGGCACGCTGCACGCGGGACCCGCGCCGGACGACGGGTTCTGCGTCGAGGCCGTGCTGCCCGCGTACGTGCCGACGGCGGAACCGGCGGTGTGAGCCGTGGTCCGGGTGGTTGTCGTGGACGACGAGCCGATGGTGTGCGCGCACCTGCGGACCATTCTCGGCTCGGCCGGCGATATCGAGGTCGTCGGGGAGGCCCACGACGGGGCGGCTGGTGTTGACGCGGTGGTGCGCAACCGGCCGGATGTGGTGCTGATGGACCTGCGCATGCCGGGCGTTGACGGGCTTACCGCGATCGAGCGCATCGGCGAGCTGGCCAGCCCGCCGGCCGTCGTGGTGCTGACGACCTTCGACGCCGACCAGTACGTGCTGCGGGCCTTGCGGGCCGGCGCGGCCGGTTTCCTGGTCAAGTCCACGCCGCCGGAGGACCTGATCGGGCTCGTGCGGGTAGCCGCCGAGGGGCATATGGTGCTGTCGCCCACCGCCGCCCGCAGGCTGATCGCGGCGTCCGCCGACAGCCAGCAGTCCCGTGATCGCGCCCGGCAGCTCGCCGGGTCACTCACCGAGCGGGAGGCCGAGGTGCTGGCCTGCCTCGGCGAGGGCCTGTCCAACGCCCAGATCGGCGCGCGGCTGTACCTGTCGGAAGCCACGGTCAAGGGCTACGTGTCGCGAATACTGGTCAAGCTGGACTGCGCGAATCGCACCCAGGCCGGGCTGCTCGCCCACGACGCGGGCCTCGTCACCGGCTAGCCGCGCGCCGGGGATTCGAACGGCCCGCGCGGGGCACTGGTACCCGTGCTCGGCGCGCACTGCCGCCGATGGAGATCTCGCCGCTGGAGGCGCACGTGGGTTACGTACTATCGGTTGCCTTCATCGTGCTGGTGGTCTGCCTCGTCGCGGGCGCCATGCACGTGCGCCATGAAAACCGGATCGTTGAACAGCCCCAGCCAGCGGGGCGCCGAAGAGTCGTGCGGCGAACGGTGACCAGGGACCGCTGCCGGTGCGGCGGCACGGTGCGGACAATCGCCGATCCGTCCGGGGACATGCTCGGCTGCACCGACTGTCACCGCAGGTGGACAATGGGCGGGCACCGGATCACCAGGATCATCCGGCGCTGAGTACCGGCCGGCTCGTCCGGGGGCTCGTCAGCAGCCGTCGTAGGCCGTCCAGTTCGACGCGCCGCCTGCGGCGATGGCGTTGTCGAAGATCTGGTCCTGGTAAGAGGGGCCGGCCACGCCGTACTCGCCCGCCGCGCCGCCGTAGTGCTCCCAGGTGCCGATCACGAACTGGTAGGCACCGCCGCCGTTACCGGGTCCCCAGGCATAGCTGCCGCCCTCTTCCGCGTTGCGGATGCAGATCCCGAGGGCGGAGTGGGCAGCGTCCCCGCCGCTGTCCGATGGCGCGGGCGACGGGGTCGGCGTCGCGGTCGGCGTCGGGGTCGGCGTTGGCTGCGCGGCGGCCTGCTGGGCCGCCTGCCGGGCTACCTGCTTGGCGTGCCGGGCGGCGAGCGCGGCCGAGTGCTTGCGCTGGGCGGTCCGCCGGACCGCGCGGGCCTCCACGGTGGCGGCGTCCTGGTGCACCGTGGTGGTCATCCGGTAGCCGGTGAACGCTGATGCTGCGCTCGACACCGGGATCGCGTCATGTGCAGGCCTGGGCGCTGCCGATCCGCCCTGCATGGACACGAAGGCCGTAACCACACCCGCAACCACTGCTGCGGCCACTACTGGCGCCCTGAGCCTGGTGGCGGCGGTCTTGGTCTTGGGCTTGGCATGACGGGATGGTGCGGGCATCACTCTCCGCTCCGTGCGGCTCCGCGTTCGACCCGGCGAGCTGACGGGACCAGTCAGGTGGCGCGGGTAACGCCTGTCTCCGGGGAACTTACTGGAGCCCGGGCCGCGGCGCGGGGAAATGCGAGAATAGGGCGATTACCGGCAAAGACTCTGGTATAGGGCGGCTAGCCGGCCCAGGCCGCGATGGCATCGAACGCGCGGATTGTCGCGAAAAACTTCCCGGCATCCTGCGGCAGCGGCCAGCTGGACAGCTTGACGGCCACCAGCTGGGCGGGCCGGTTGATGTAGATCATCTGACCGTGAATGCCCAGGCAGAGCAGGATATCGGTGTCCGGGTACGGGATCCAGAACTGATTGCGGTACATGCCGCCGGGCATGCCGCTGTCCACCGGGCCGTCCGCGAAGGCCGCCCGCGAGTCCGGGCCGCCGGCCGCGGTGTCCTGGACCCAGGCGGCGGGGACCACCTGCTGGCCGGTCAGCGATGTCCCGTCCGCGAGGATCATCGCCCCGAACCGGGCAAGGTCGCGGAGCACTGCGGAGATCCCGCCGTCGAACATCCCGGTGCCGACGGCATCGACGGCGATGCTCGCGTCCTGCTCCGCCCCCAGGCGGCTCCACAGCAAGCTGGACATGAGCTCCGGCATCGGCGTCCCCGCGGCGGCCTCGCACACCCAGCCGAGCACGTCGCTCTCGCAGCTGCGGTACTCGAACGGGCCGCCGTGCGGGCCCTTCTTGCGCAGCGTCAGCAGGAAGTCCTGCAGGGTGCCCGGCACGTCCGGATCGCGGCGCGGCGCCCAGCCGATCGCCTGCTCCAGCAGCCGGACCTCAGCGGCGGGGTCGAGGTAGTCCTCCGAGAACGCGATACCCGAGCGCATGTCCAGCAGGTGCCTGAGATGCGCACCGGAGTACCCGGACCGGGCAAGCTCGGGCACGTAATCGGATACGGGCCGGTCCAGTTCCAGGGTGCCGTCGGCCGTGAGCGCGCCGACTACGGTGCCGATGAGGGACTTGCTGACCGACATCAGCAGATGCTGGGTGCCGGGCGCCATGCTGTCCAGGTACTCCTCGGCGAGCACGACACCGCGGTGCATGACCATCCACCCGTCAGTCTCCGTGGCCGTCATGACCGCGCCGGTGCTCGAACGGGTGCCGTCGTACAGCAGTACCGGGATGTCGTCGATCGGTGCCAGCCGGGCAGGCAGCGGATGTACTGGACCGCTGCCGCACGGGATCGCCGCCGTGGGGAACAGGTCCGCGATGTGCTGAAAGGACCACGAGAGCTGCGGCGCGGTCTGCCAGTTGTCCAGCGTGACGCCGCTGGCGGGACGGCTCGCGTTCTCGCCGATCACTGCGCGTCTCCCTAGCTCCCGCTCTGGCCGTCAGCCGCAGGGCCGGGTCGGTTGCCACCCGCAGGGCCGGGGTCGATTGCCACGGAGTCTATCGGCAGCGCCCAGGCTCCGGCGGCCAGAGCGGCCTCCTCCCGGCGGCCAGGGTGGCCTGCCTCCCGCCGCTAGAACTGCTTTCCCGCCGCTAGAGCGACTTGCTGCCCATCGCTGTCGGCGGGCCGCCCGGCGGGACGAGCGGGACGCCGGAATACTGCGCCCTGATCGCATCGATGAAATGCCTGGCGCGGATCGTCAGCGCGCCCTGCGCCGCGGCCGACCGCATCTGCAGCCGTCCCTTGGTCACCAGGACACCGAGGTCAGCTCCCTTCCAGCGGTAGTCGCCTGCTCCGCTGATGCGCAGGAAGAATGCCTCGGACTCGTTCTGCAGCTGATGCCAGTCCAGCGCCGCCCGGCGGAAGACCAGCGCGCCGTCACCGTCGAGGGAGTACTGCCCGGTGAGCGCCGCGGTTTCGAGGCGCTCGACGATCGGGCTTGTTTCCTTGATGACCATCTGGCTCCATACGTCGGCCCCGGCAAGCTGCTCCCACCGGTCATTGATCTCGCCGACGTCGAAGTCGAAGTCGACGTCCATGAACTCGAGCAGGTGGAAGGCGAACAGCGGCATGTCCGCGTAGGCGCCGGCCGTGACGTTGGTGATGGCCGACGCGCCGCTGATGCGGGGATTCAGCTCGCCCAGGTACACCTCGTCGGCATCGGTATCGACGAGGACGTCGACCTCGAAGAACCCGCGGTAGCCCGCGGCGCCCAGCCGGTCGCCGAGCCGCCGGATCATCGTGGCGGCCTTCGCCCGCAGCGGGCCGGTGATCACCTCGGGGTACATCTCGTTGCCGCACCAGCCGCCGCGGTAGGGCGTGAGCCGCGCATGCCCGGTCAGCTCCGACATGAACGGCCCGATCACCGTGCCGCGGCGGGTGAGGACAGCCTCTACCGCCACCGGGCGGTGGTTGATCCGCTTCATCACCTTGACGTCCTGTCCCAGGATGTCCTGGCGGTGCCGCCTCCAGTCGGCCTCCGACGAGATGAAGAACGTGGTCTTGCCCGAGTCCCCGTACGGTGTCTGGACCACCAGGTCCGAGCCGAGCCCGGCGCGGTCGGCCGCCTCGGCCAGTTCCGGCCAGTCGTGCACGGATGTCAGGACGTTCGGGACGCTCGCGACGCCGACCTCGTTGGCCAGCCTGGTGGTGACCAGCTTGGAGTCCAGGTGATTGCGGAGCTGGGCCGACGGGAGGATGAGGTCGTAGCCAAGTTCCTCGCAGATCCGCTCGGTTTCCTCGTCGAAGAACACCATCGCGATCTTCGGCCGCAGGCCGCCCGCCCGGCGCCGGTCGATGAAGGCCCGCACCTCGGCGTTTTCCAGCAGCCAGTTGTTGATCTCCTCGCCGCTGCTGAACTCGATGTAGGGCTTGCCGCGCGGCGTGAACACGCGCGGGTGCGCGCCGTCCCAGCCGTCGTAGTAGCTGACGTAGCTGAAGTTCCTGATCCACCGGTCCAGGCCGAGCAGGTTGAAGGGCGTTGCGCCGATGAAGTAGATGGGAGTGTCGTTGGTGCGGAAGAAATGCCGCATCTCCGAGATATTGCGCAGTGGCCTGTCCCCGGCACCGGCCGTCCGAGCGCCCGCAAATCCGGCGGCAGCCGGTCCCGCGGCGGCACCGGCGGCAGCCGGCCCCGCCGCGCCCGGCCCGGCTGGAGCATAGGCGGCGTCGGTGCCGACGCTCACCGCCGGGGAATCCGCGGGCTTCCCGCTGCCCAGGCCCTCGGCCGTGCCGGACTCTACCTGGGCCATGGCCCCTCCTCGGTGATCCGGTGACCTCGCTGTCAGCGTCTCGCGGCCGGGCCGATAGATCAACGCCTGGAGGGGGCCGCTCGGATTGCCGGCCTGCAGGTGGTACATGTAAGGCATGACGCCTAGGGCTTCGCGATGATCAAGACACTCCGGTCGGTCCTGCGGTTCCGGCCGGTTGAGCTGGATCCGGTCGAGCGGCGGCTGAGCAGGGCCGCCAGCGTCAGGGATCTCCGGCTGATCGCCCGCAAGCGGCTGCCCCGCGGGGTATTTGACTACATCGACGGCGGCGCCGAGGACGAGCTGACGCTGCGCCGGAACGCCGGGGCCTTCCGGCGGCTGGAGTTCCGGCCCCGGGTGCTGCGCGACGTGGGGGCCGTTGACATCTCGACCACCCTGCTCGGGCGCCCGCTTCCGGTGCCGCTGGTGCTGGCGCCGACCGGCTTCACCAGGATCGCGAGCCCGGGCGGGGAACTGGACGTGGCCAGGGCCGCGGCGCGGGCTGAGCTGCCGTACACGCTGTCCACGATGGGCACCCGGTCCATCGAGGAGGTCGCGGCGGTCAGCAGCGGCCGCAAGTGGTTCCAGGTCTACGTCTGGCGGGACCGCGGCATGATGAAGGAGATGCTGGCACGGGCCGCGGCGGCCGGCTATGAGGCAATTGTCATCACGGTCGACACCGCGGTGCTCGGCCGCCGCGAGCGCGACGTGCGGCACGGCTTCACCCTGCCGCCCAGGCTCGGCCCCGGCACGCTCCTCGACGGGGCGCTGCATCCCGGCTGGACCTGGGACTTCGTCCGCGCCGAGCCGATCACGTTCGCCAACATCACCGGGACCGGCGTGCCGGACGGCGCCGAGGCCGTGAACCTGGCCGAGTACATCAACGGCCAGTTCGATCCGGCTCTTTCCTGGCGGGACCTGGACTGGTTCCGGGCGGCCTGGGACGGGCCCATCGTGCTCAAGGGCATCCAGTCAGTGGACGATGCGCGGCTCGCCGCGGACGCCGGCGTCGAGGCGATCGCGCTGTCCAATCACGGCGGCCGTCAGCTGGACGGCTCACCGCCGCCCGCCGAGCTGATCGCGCCGGTGGCTGACGCGATCGGGGACCGGGCCGAGATTATCTGCGATGGCGGCATCCGCCGCGGCAGTGACATCGTCAAGGCGGTAGCTCTCGGCGCCCGCGCGTGCATGATCGGCCGGGCGTACCTGTACGGCCTGGGGGCGGCCGGCGAGCGGGGAGTCGACCATGTCCTGGCGCTGCTGGAATCCGACATCCGGCGCACCATGGCGCTTACCGGCCGTCGCATGATGTCTGAGCTCGGGGCGGATCTGGTGCAGCGCCGGACCGGCCGGGGCTGATCACCGCGGCGATGCCGGGCTATTCCGCCGGGTTATTCCTCGATCGCCCCGCCGACCGCCCGCAGGTGATCGCGGAAGGTCAGCGAGGGTGTCTGCCGGCGCTGGGCAAGGTAGGCAGCGAACTGCACCTGGCCGCGCAGTGACGCACCTGCCCGGATCCGGTCGGCCTGCCTTCGCTCGGTGTCGCGGATCGTCTCGGCCAGGGTGAGGATGTCCCCGGCCCGGTCGGCCGGCACGAAGAGCACGCCGTCGTCGTCGCCCAGCACCAGGTCCGCTCTGCCTACCGTCCAGTCGCCGACCGTGGCCGACTCCAGCGCATCCGGCGGGCGCGGATCGAGGCGCTGCGGGCCGGCCGGGATCGTTCCCGTGCTGAAGACCGGCAGCCCGATCGCCCGCACGTCAGCCGTGTCACGATGCAGCCCCCAGATCACGATTCCCGCCAGCCCGGCGGACTGAGCCTCGAGAACAATGAGATCGCCGACGCAGCTCTCATCGAGCCGTCCGCCATTGTCGGCCACCAGCACGTCGCCGGGCGCGGCCTTCTCGAACGCCTCAAGGAAGACATCGACGCTGCCGGCATGCCGGGCCGGGCACACCCGGCCGGCCAGCCGGCTGCCGGGCACGACAGCGCGCAGCAGCGCCGGCCCGCACCGCACCGGGAGGCCGCCGCGAATGCACGCATCCGCCAGGTGGGCAGTGGTGAGCGTCGCGAACCGCTGCTGAAGCTCGTGGTGATACATGCCGTGCTTCCTCTCGCGTTCTCCCGCTGCGACTAGCCAGCCGAGCGTGTCAGGGTGACGCCGGATGCTGGTCAGTCTCCAGCAGCGGCAGGAGCAGTTCGGGAGGCCGCGCCACGACCGCCCGGTCCGCCCAGATGACGACTGGCCGCTCGATGAGCTCGGGATACCGTGACATCGCGTCGATGAGCTCGTCAGCGGTCGCGTCCGCCAGGCCTAGCTCGGAGTAGCGGGGTTCTGCGGTCCGCATCAGCGCACGCGGATCCGTCGTTCCGAGCAGCGCCAGCACGCGGGCGATCTCGGCCGCGGGCGGCGGATCTTCGAGGTAGTGCACGCGCCGCGCCGGTACGCCGTACGCGGCCAGCAGCTCGCCCGCTCCCCGGCACTTGGAGCAGCGCGGGTTGTACCAGACCACGACGCCTTCGTCGGCCATGGCACCACCGTACCGGGCGCCGCTAGCCGGGACCGGGCCGGTGATCTCCGGGCGGCCAGGGGATCAGCGGCCTGCCGATTTCCCAGTGATGGCCGAAGGGGTCCTCGATCCGGCCGAGGAGCCAGCGGTGCTCTTCGCTGACCGGCCGCACTTCCCTGGCGCCCGCCGCCACCGCGCGCTGTAGCGTGGCTGCCGGATCCTCGACAATCAGCAGCATCCGGGTCGTCGAGCCGCCGACCGACTCCGGGCTGAAATTCTGGTGCTGCGGCGACTCGTCGGCGACCCAGAAGGACGCGCCTGCGACCGAGAGCTGGGCGACGACGGCCTCATGGCCGTCGGTGCCACCGACCCGGTAGTCCTCGACGGCCCCGAAGGCGGACTGGTAGAACTCGATGGCGGCGCGGCCGTGCCGCACGGAGAGCTGGGGGACGATGCCCGGGCCCGGTCCATCCGCGGCGGTCATGCGCTGTGCCTGATCATGCTGGCTCCGAATCCGGGCGGGACGTTTGCCACAGGGTATCCGGGCGGCTGGCACTGGCCCGGCAGGCCGGCCCGGGTGCTGGGCAATGGCCGGAGCAGGATGGCCAGCGAGGGATGGGGGCTCAGCCAGTGACCACCAGGATTTCGCTACGCGGCGGCATGGTCGCCGACGGGATCGGCGCGACGACTCAGCTCGCCGACGTGCTGATTGACGGCCCGCTGATCGCCTCGATCGGCACCGGCGGTCCCGCCGCGCCGGACTGCGAGGTGATCGACCTGCCCCCGGGCAGCGTGATCTGCCCGGGCTTCATCGACGCGCACGTGCACGCCGAGGGACCGCTGCTGGCGGCGGGCCGGGTGGACGGCGCGCTGGCTCAGGGGGTGACCACTCTGGTGGTCGGCCAGGACGGCGAATCGTGGATCGGCGCGACCGCGGCGACCGCGCGGTACCTGAACCAGTACTTCACCCCGGTGAACGGCGCGCTGGATCCGGCCCGCGACCTGAGCGTGGCCTCCTACCGGGACGCGCTATCCGGCCGGCTGACGCAGAACGTGGCCGTGCTGGCGTCGCAGGGCACGATCCGGCACAACGTGGCGGGCATGACGGCGGGCCCGCTCGGCCCTGGCGAGCAGGCCGCCGCCCGGCGGGAGGTGGAGGACGCGCTCGCCGACGGCGCCGTCGGCCTGTCCAGCGGCCTGGACTACCTGCCGAGCCGGTCCGGCGGCATCGAGGAGATCGCCGCGATGGCGATGCCGCTGGCGGCGGCGGGCCGTCCTTACGTGTCACATCTTCGCGGATACGGGCCGGATGTCCGGAGCGGCCTGGACGAGCTGGTGGCTGTCGGGCGCGCTGCCGCGGTGCGGGTGCACGCGAGTCACTTGTGGGGGGAGCCAGCTGACATCACGGCCGCCTTCGAGGCGGCGGACGCCAGTGGCGTCCGCGTCAGCTACGACATGTATCCCTATCGCCGGTCGAGCACGATCCTGGCGATGCTGCTGCTGCCCGCCAGCCTGCAGTCCCGCGGCCCCGGGCCCACGCTGGCCGCGCTGACCAGCCCACGGCAGCGGGCGGAGCTGCTCGCGGGCGAGAAGTTCACCCCCGAGTTCCTGCGGCATGTCTACCTGGGCTGCCTGCCCGGCTCGCACGCCGCGCTGGCCGGGCAGTCGGTTACCGCGGCGGCGGCCGCACCAGCGGCCGGCGCACCAGCGGCCGCGGCCGCATCGGCCGGCCCGGCATCGGCCGCCGGGCCCGGGCCGGCAGATGGCGCGCGGACGCCAGGCGAATGGGTTCTGGACCTGCTCGTCAGCACGCGGCTGAATGCCGGGGCGCATCTTGACCGGCCGGGCCTTACCGATGCCCAGCTGGCCTGGCTGGCGTCCGGCGACCGTCAGTGCGGCGGCTCGGACGGCATCTACCAGGGCCAGCACCCGCACCCGCGCGGATACGGGGCGTTCGCCCGGCTGGCAGAGCACCACCTGACGGCGGGCGCAGCCATCGGATACCAGCGCATCGCCCGGCACCTGGCGGCGAACGCCGCGGATGCCTACGGCCTGCGCACGCGCGGGCGGCTGGCTCCCGGCATGGCCGCCGACATCTGCGTCATCGGACCCGGCGGCATCACCGCCAGGGCCGGCTACGACGCGCCGCGCGAGCACGCCGCCGGAGTTAGCCTGGTCCTCGTCAACGGCGTCATCACCTGGCGCGACGGCCAGCCCGTCACCACCCGCCATCCGGGCCAGCTCGTCAGCACCTGAATCACCCGGACAGGACCGTGCACCCGGACAGGACCGTGCACCCGGAGGAACGTGCACCCGGAGGAACGTGAACGCGGAGGAACGTGAACCCGGAGAGGACCGTGATGAGAAAGCTCATCTTCATGATGTCGGTGTCCCTGGACGGCTTCTTCGAGGGACCGGACGGTGAACTCGACTGGCACCTCGTGGATGACGAGCTGCTTGGCCACTTCAACGAGGAACTCGGCGCGATGGGCGCCTTCCTGGACGGGCGCGTCACCTATGAGCTCATGGCCGCCGTCTGGCCGGCCGCCGACGCGGACCCGGCAAGCACCCCGCTGATGGCCGAGTTCGCCCGGATCTGGGTGGACATGCCGAAGATCGTTTACTCCAGGACGCTGCAGCGGGCCGGCCGGAACGCCACCATCGTCCGGGACGTGGTCCCCGGCGAGGTCATGGAGCTCAAGGCACAGCCCGGCGGTGACCTGATGCTCGGCGGCGCCGACCTCACCGCGGCCTTCATGCGGCACGACCTGATCGACGAGTACCGGTTCTACGTCCACCCGGTCATCATCGGGCGCGGCCGGCCCTGTTCCGGCCGGCCGACATCAGGATCGATCTCCGGCTGGCCGGCACCCGGACGTTCGGCAACGGAGTCGTCCTGCTCCGCTACCAGCGCCGCGGCACGCCGGCCAGCCCTGGATGAGCGATTCCTGATTGGGCTATCACGGCGTGGCGGGTTGGTCATGAAAGAGGAGGAGGCAATCCATGGTCGGTTGTGACGCCAGACCTGGACACCCGCTTTACCGCACTGTGCGTAGAGATCGATGACCAGATGATCCCTTCTGGGCAGCGCAGGCCCGGCTAGCCCAAACGGCTGTCCGGCGCCGAGCTGGTGAGCCCGGCGGTGGCGCAGGTGCTGCTGGGCGCCCGCTCGGAGCACCGCTGGCTGCGGTTGTGGCCGTCTACGGGTACTGTGCCGCATCTAGACCGGGTGTACGACGGTGGCCATGGTGCTGATCAGTCGCCGGAATCGCTGGACTGGCCCGGTTTCGCCGGTGATGTCGATGCCGGTGTCTGACCCGGCGAAGATGAGGGCGGTCAGGGCTTGGGTGGTCGCGGTGATCGTGACGTCGGCTCGTGCGGGTGGGGCCCCGGCGGTGAGCGACCACTGGCGGCCGTCGTTTTCGGCCAGGTAGTCCGCACCGTCGAGCCGGAAGTGCCAGCGGGCTGGTTCGTGGTCGCCGGCGGCGAGGTTGATGGCCTGGGTAACGGAGCGGAGCAGATGCTCGGCGTGCAGCGGCTCGCCGGCCTGGGGCCGGCGCCAGGCATGCTGTAGCCCCCACTGGCCGAGCGCGTCGAGGACGGGTCCGAGGTCGGCTCCGGCCGGTGTCAGGCGATACCAGACCTCCCGCCGGCCCGGCTTGCGGTCGGCGGTGACGATCCCGGCATCCTCAAGCTCGCGCAGGCGCTGGCTGAGCGTCTTGGGGGTGATCCCGCCGAGGCGGTCCATCAGGTCGGTGAACCTTTTGGCGCCGGTGAGCAGGTCGCGGATCACCAGCAGGCTCCACCGGTCGCCGACGCGCTCCAAGGCGCGCGCGGTCAGGCAGAAGTGGTCGTAGGTGCGGACGTTCCTTGTCACGCCCTCCACGATACTAGTTGACAGATACTATCTACAACCTACTATCTTGTAGATACTTAACTCGATCGTAGGAGGGTGTCATGTACGACCCGGCTGGCTATCTGTGGGCGATCACTATCGCCGGAATCATCGCGATCCCGGCCGCGACCTGCGTCGTGCTGTACGGCGGCGCGGTGCGCGGCAGCCTGGGCCGGCCGCGTGCGGCGCTGCTCGCCGGCGGCGCCGTCGTCGTGCTCGGCGGCTGGTTCACCGCCAGCGCGGTGATCGCGGGTCACGGCTGGTACCACGCGCGGCTCGGCCACGGGGTGCCATGGCTGCCGGTGGCGGTGGCCGGCTTCTTTGGCACACTGCTGGCGCTGCGCCGGATCCCGGTGGTGGCCCGCGCCCTGGCGGCGCCGGGCATGGTGGCCCGCCTGGAGCTCCCCCATTCGTTCCGGGTGGTCGAGGGGACGGCCTTCCTGGCCATCATGGCCCTCGGCCATCTGCCCGCGCTGTTCGCCCTGCCCGCGGGCCTGGGCGACATCGCTGCCGGTATCGCTGCGCCGCTGGTCGCGTTCAGGCTCGCGCAGGGCGGGGGCCGCCGCGCGGCCTTGTGGTTCAACGCGTTCGGCATGACCGATCTGGTCGTGGCCCTAACCCTCGGCGCCCTCGCAGGATTCCAGCTGCTCAACGTCACCCCGTCGGGGGCGCCGATCAGTGAGCTGCCGCTCGCGCTGATCCCGACAGCCGCCGTGCCGCTGCTGTTCGCCCTGCACATCACGTCTGTGTCCGCGCTGCGCAGTGCCCAACGTGCACCGCTGCCAGCCGCCGCCCCGCTCACCGCCGCCGCCAGATAGCGAGAAGAGAATCCAGCTCGAGATCGATGCGCTCATGGAGGCGGCGGCCTGGCCGGGCGCCGACCGGCGCACCCCCTCATGCTCGCCCGCCAGCTGATGGCCGCCGAGCCAGGAGAGCCATCCGCCCGCAAGGCTGTACGCCGGGCGCGGGCCCGGTCAACGGAAAGGAAATGCAATGAACACCCGGAGCCCATACCAAGACGTCGAGGTCCCTGAGATCTCCCTGCCCAGGTCCGTCCTTGACCGAGCCGGTGAGCGAGGTACAGCCGTCCCACTCACAGGCCCAGCCAACCACGGTAGCGCCAGACCGCTGATGGGCCCGGCCGCTCGTTACCCCGCTGATGGGCCCGGCCGCCCCGGCCGTCGTTACCCCGCTGATGGGTCCCGCCAATCGCGGCACGATGGTCTCGCTCATGGGTCCCGCCGACCCGGGCCCGGCCACGCCGCTGATGCTCCCAGGCCGGTAATGCATCGCGCAGATCGCTAGAGGCGCACCGGGCAGCACCTGAGGCGCACCGGGAGCGCAGCTGGCACCCCCGGGTCCCATGATCGCGGCGAGCCGCTACCGGTCGAGTATCGCCGCGTCGGTGCCGCCCTCCTCGCCGAGGATGGAGCCGATCTGCGCCACCGAGTCAGGACGCCGAGCCCACAGCCAGGCCAGCACCGCGAAGCCGACCACCAGCCATACCACCGCCACGTACGGGGTCCACTTGAGGATGCCCGGCGGCGTCGGGTGCACCGACCCGTAGAGGGCCGCGCCGAAGACGATGGCGCCGATCAGCGGGACGACGACGTGCACGAGCGGGTTCCAGTTGCGGCTGGCCCGGGTGCGGTAGAAGAAGACGATGCCGCCGAGGCACAGCATGATGTAGACGACGATGATCGCCAGGGTGCCGGTGGTGGCCCAGAAGTAGTAGTTGCTGAACGGCTGGCCGAACGCGGCGTCCGAGAGCGGGTACCCCATCAGCAGCGCCATTCCGGTGGCGATCACGGCCACCGAGATGGTCGCGTTGACCGGCGTCTTGAACCGGGCGGACGTCTGCCCGAACGCGGTGGGCAGCACTCCCTCGCGACCCATCGCGAACAAAGTGCGCGCGGCGGCCGTCGCGCAGGCGACGCAGACGATGAACGCGGCCAGCATGCCGCCGATCTCCACCAGCGTGCCGAGCCAGGCGCCGACGAAGGCGGTTGCCGTCGTCTTCAGGGCAACCGGGTCCGCGCCCATGGCCACGCCGTGGTTGACGCCGAAGCCGATCGTGATCGAGTACGTCGTCCACAGGTAGAAGACGACCGCGAAGGCCGTCGCGGCGATCACCGCGATCGGGATGTACCGGCGCGGGTTGGAGGTCTCCTCGCCGAAGTCGGCGGCGGTCTCGAAGCCGATGTAGGAGGTGACGCCGAAGATGATGCCGTAGAAGACGCCGGTGAACCCGCCCTCATTCGTGTGGCTGAAAGTGAATGCCGACAGGGCCTGGCCGTTGCTGCCGCCCTTGGCCGTGGTGACCACGTCGACGATCAGGATGATCGCCACGGTGACGATGCCGACGATGAGCTGCACCCGTGTGGTGACCTTGATCTTGATGGTCGACAGGACGAGGAACAGCACCATCCCGATGAAGAAGAACAGGATCCACAGCTTCGGGTTGAGGCCGAGCAGGTCCGCCGCGAGGAAGCCGACAGCCGACATGGTCATCGGCACGAAGCAGATCATGCCGAAGAAGTAGAGCCAGCCGGCCATGAAGCCGGCCCCCTTGCCGAGGCTCCGGCTGGCGTAGGTGTAGGCATAGCCGGCCGAGGCCATCCGGCGGGTGAACCCGATGACGACGAAGGCAAGGGCCAGGCAGCCGATGCCGCCGAGCAGGAATGCCAGCGGCGTGGAACCACCGGCCACCGCGGCGACGCCGGACACGTTGAGCAGCATCGCCATCCCGGGGGCGAGCACCGACACCGAGATCGCGATGGCATCCCAGAGCCGGAGCGAGCCGTGCGCAAGCTCGCCGGTAGCGGCGCCAGGTATCAGGTCGGGACTGGTCTTGGCCATGTTTCCGTTCCTCTCGCTCCGGCCAGCTAGTCAGCTGGCCTCCCGGCCAGTCGTCAGTAGAACTCGAAATACTCGCGCATCTCCCAGTCGCTGACGTCCTGCCCGTCGGCGGGCGGGTTCTCGGCGACGGCAGCGTCATGCCTGGCCAGCTCGGCGCGCTTCATCTGGATCAGGTAGTCGACCAGCGTGTCGCCGAAGGCCTTGCGGAAGAAGCCGTCTTCCGCAAGCGCGCCGACGGCAGCGGCCAGCGAGGCCGGGAGCATCGGGTGCTCCGTTACATAAGGGTCTGCCTCGACCGGGGCAGGCGGCTCAAGCTTCCGGCGGATGCCATCGAGCCCGGCGGCGATGTTGGCGGCCATGTAGAAGTAGGGGTTGGCGGCAGGCTCGCCCATCCGGTTCTCCACGTGGCTGTTGGAGTCGCCGGGCGCGCCCTGGACGCGGATGAGGGCGCCGCGGTTCTCCACCGCCCAGCAGACCCGGTCGGGGGCGAACGAGTACGGCCGGTAGCGCTTGTAGCCGTTAACCGTCGGCGCGGCGAACATCGTCATCGGCAGCGCGTGCTCGAGCAGCCCGGCGACGAACTGCCTGCCCTCGGCGGACAGGCTGTCGCTGGCGCTGCTGAACGCATTGTGGCCGTCGTCGCGGGAGAGCAGTGACTCGTGCAGGTGCCAGCCGGAGGAGAAGAAGTTCGGCAGGGCCGGGCGGCACATGAAGGTTGCCAGCAGGCCGCGGCGCTGGCACAGCTGCTTGACGGCCGAGCGGAACAGCACGACGGCGTCAGCCGCCGCCAGCCCGCCGATCGGGCTGAAGCTGAACTCCATCTGCCCGGGGCCCCATTCGTCCTCCATCGACCGCGGCGGCAGCCCGACGGCGGACAGGCCGTCGCGGAGCGCCTCAAGGGTGCCGGTCACGCTGTCCAGCCGCACCTCGGACAGGTACTGGTAGCCGCGCTCGAAGATGCTCACCGCGGGCGGCGGCGGCGTGAACCCGGCGTTCTCCGGGGTGACCCGGTCGGAGTCGAGCCTGACGATGTAGTACTCGATCTCGATGCCGGCCAGGAAGTCGTAGCCGGCTTCGCCGAGCTCGCCGAGCGCGCGGCGCATCAGGCCGCGCCCGTCCAGCGGCATCGGCTTGCCGCTGGCGAAATAGACGTCACAGATCATCCAGCCCGTGCGATCCGCCCAGGGCAGGATGCGGAACGTGGCCGCGTCAGGTACCAGCACGACGTCGGGGAACCCGGTGAACTCGTCGATGCCGAATCCGCCGCCCGCGGCGAAGGCCGGAACGAACACCTGGTTGCCCGTGTCGAGGCTGTAGATCGCGCCGGAGAAGTCGAGGCCGTTCGACATGGCGGCGATCGCCACGTCCGGGGACAGCGACTTGCTCCGCGGCATGCCGTGCTGGTCGACCACCACCAGCCGGATGGTGCGCAGGTCTAGCTCGCGGATCCGGGCGGCGACGGCTTCCGCCGCGGCGGACTGCTCGTCGGTGTACAGGCCATGCCGGGCGACGAAGCCGCGCTGGCCGACGCCGTCGACCAGATGCGGGCTGCCGCTGCGGAGCTTGCTCTCCGGGATGCTTCCCACCTAGCTAACCTCCGATCAGGTCCGGTGACGGCGCCGGATCCCCGGCGCGCGGCCGCCGGGACGGTCAGGTCTTCTTCTCGCTGCCCCGGCGCGCCCGCATCAGGTCCAGCATCGCGATGGCGAAGCTGTCCGGTTCCACGTCGGCGAGCGAGAGGAACGTCTCGGTCCGCTGCACGCCGTTGATCTGGAAGATCTTGGCCAGCAGCAGCTCGCGCAGGTGCACGTGATCGGAGACCCTGAGCCGGACCAGCAGGTCCAGGCCGCCGGTGACCACGCTCATGTCCTGCGCCTCGGGCAGCGCGCGGATCGCGGTGATGATCTCGCTCAGGTCCATGCCCGGTCCGGCCGTCACCGCGAGGTAGACGACAACCGGGAAGCCGAGCGCCGCCCAGTCGATGTCCGCCCGGTAGCCGCGGATGACGCCGCTGCGCTCCAGCCGGGCGAGCCGGTCGGCCACCGCGGGCGGGGACATCTCGATGGCCCGGCCGAGGGCACGCTGGGACTGCCGCGCGTCCACCGCGAGCGCACGCAGCAGGGCCAGGTCGAGGTCATCTATCCCGGCCTCCGGCGTGGGCGGCGAGGAGACCTCGGTCAGCTTGGCGAGCGGGGCTGAGATCGTTGCCATTTGCCAGGTGACCCGTCATGGAACCTAGTGATGTGAGTTATGCTCGCGTCATGCGTTTGGCAATATAAACGCTAATGTGGTGGGATTTTTACATTTGTAAGATCGGGTGTCAAGAGACGGAACAGGCAGATGACTGCAGCCCTGGAGCAACACGACTGGAGCGCCGGTCTCGCCCGGCGGACGCACGCACTGGGCGGTGGCGAGATCACCGCCATCCTCGCCCTGGCCGGCGCGACCGATGTCATCACGTTCTCCGGCGGGTTCCCTGATCCGGCGACCTTCCCGACTGGCGTCCTGGCCGAGATAGCGGCCCGGCTGATCGCCGGGGACGCGGCTGTCGCCCTGCAGTACTCGGCGACCGAGGGACTCGCCGGGGTCCGCGATTACGTGTCCGGCCGGATTGAGTCGATGGAAGGCTCGGCGCCCGGGGCCGGCGGCCTGATGATCACCAGCGGCGGCATCGACTGCATGGAACTGCTGGCCAAGAGCTACCTGGACCCGGGTGATGTCGTCGCGGTGGAGGCGCCCACCTATCTCGGCGGGATCATGGCCTTCCGCGGCTACGAGGCGGACGTGCGGGGCGTGCCGGTGGACAGCGACGGGATGCGCGTCGATGTGCTGGGCGACATGCTGGCCGGGGGGCTGCGGCCGAAGATCCTCTACACGATCCCGGACTACCAGAATCCGACCGGGCTCTCGCTGAGCGCTGAGCGAAGGCGGGAGCTGGTCAGCCTGGCCCGGCGCTACGGCTTCCTGATCCTCGAGGATGTCGCCTACCGGGAGCTCGGCTTCGGCGCCGCGCCGCCGCCCAGCCTGTGGTCGCTTGCGCCCGACGTGGTGCTCCAGGCCGGCACGTTCTCCAAGATTTTCTTCCCCGGGGTACGGCTGGGCTGGGCGGCCGGGCCGGACGAGATCATCAGCCGGCTGATCGTCGCCAAGCAGAACTCCGACCAGTGCGCAGGCGCGCTCGGCCAGCGGATGCTCGAGGAGTACGGGCGCGGCGGGCACCTGGACCGCCAGATCGTCAGGTCACGGGAGCTGTACGCGCGCCGCGCCGGGCTGATGGCCGCGGCACTGACCGCTCATATGCCGGACGGCACGACGTGGACGACGCCGGAGGGCGGGTTCTACATCTGGCTGACGGCACCTGACGGCGTGGACACGGTAGCGCTCTCGGCCGCGGCCCGGGCGCGCAAGGTCGCGTACGTGCCCGGCCGGCCGTTCTACCCGGACGAGGCCGGGACCACCCAGATCCGGCTGGCCTACAGCCGGGTCGCCGACGATCTCATCGATGAGGGCGTCCGCCGGATCGGCGAGGTCCTCCGGACCGCACTGGAGGGAAAATGAGCGAGTCGCTTGGCGACGCGGCCAGCCACTTCACCACGGAGGCCGGCGGCGAGCCGGCCGGGGTCGGCCGGTACGTGAACATAGACACGCTGACGCCGGTGGAGTTCCTGCCGGGGCTGGGGTTCCGGCCCGTTCTCGGGCAGCGCGCGATGACGAACTTCGTCAGTTTCGAGCCCGGCTCGACCGCGCCGCGGCACGTGCACGAGGAGGAGCAGATCGTCATCGTGCTGGAGGGGGAATTCACCTTCGACCTGGACGGGGACGTGCGCACGATGCGCAAGGGGGACGTGGCGGTCGTCCCGGCGTGGGTGCCGCACGGGGCCTGGACGACGGACAGCCGGTGCCTTGAGGTCGACGTGTTCTGCCCGCCCCGCCAGAGCCTGCTCAAGCTGGCCGAGGCGCACGCCGCTGGCGCGGACGGTGCCCATGACCAGGCCGCCGGACCGCAGGCGGCCAGCGCGCCGGCCGCCGGTGGGCCGGCCGCGGGCGGGTCGGCGAGCGGGGCATAGGTGGAGCTTGGGCTGGCCGGCCGCCGCGTCATTGTCACTGGCGGGTCCAAGGGGATCGGCAAGGCGATCGCCGCCGAGCTGGTGGCCGAGGGCGCGGCCGTGGTCATCTGCTCGCGGCACCCCGGCGAGCTGACGGCAGCGGCCGAGGAGCTGGCGGAGCAGGCCGCCGGGCCTGGTGCCGGCACGGTGGTGGCCATGCCGTGCGACGTGACCGACGCCGGTCAGGTGACCGCCTTCGTGGCCGCCGCGGCCGCCGCGCTGGGCGGGCTCGACGTCCTGGTCAACAACGCCGGCGGCGCGCGGCCCGGCCGCTTCGCCACGCTGTCCGACGACGACTGGCATGAGGACATCGAGGTGAAGCTGTTCTCGCAGATCCGCTGCACGCGGGCGGCCCTGCCGCAGCTCCGGCGGAGTGCATCAGCGCGGGTCATCAACATTAACGCCGTCTATGCTCGTTATCCCGATCCGGCATTCCTGGCCTCGTCGGTCAACCGCGCCTCCTGCCTGAGCCTGTCCAAGGCCCTCTCCATGGAGCTGGGCAGCGAGGGAATCCTGGTCAACAGCGTGAATATCGGCTTCGTCGCGACGCCGCAGTGGGAGAACATCCACCGCCGCCGCGCACCGGAGCTGCCCGCAGCGGAGTTCTTCGGGAAGCTGGCCGCGGATGAGGTGCCGCTCGGCCGGTTCGGCCGGCCTGACGAGGTAGCCGGGCTGGTCGCGTTCCTGGCCAGCGACCGGGCCAGTTACATCGCCGGCGCGTCCATCGACGTCGCGGGCGGCATGGGCAAGTTCCTCTAGCCGTCCGGCTCAGCCGACGGAGACCATGGTGGGCGCGGCAGCGTCCACCGCGGCCGGCCGGGACGGGCGGAACATCCGCACGCACATCACGATGAGCACGGCGACGAAGGCGCAGTAGAGCCAGAACGCCGGCGTGACACCGGAGCTGATCGTGAGCCCGGCCTGCGCGGCCTCACCTGCCGGGATCCCGAACGTCGCCGGCGAGGTGCCCTCGCCGAGCGAGACGAGCGCCGAGATCGCCTGCGCTGCCATCGGGATGATGGCGCCGGCCAGCAGCGCGGCCCCCAGGAAGACCGGCCGCCACAACGCGGCCGCGATGACGGCCGCGGCCAGCGCGACCATCACGGCGACGTCCCCGGCGATCACCAGGCCCGGGTTCGCGAAGGCGTTCCCCGCCGTCAGGGTCTGCACCGTCGTGGCCGTCCGCAGGGTGTAGCTGTCCCACGCGGGGGCGAACGCGATCGCCGCGCCGAGCCCGGCGAGTATCAGTATCAGGACGGGACCCATGTCCTGGCCGCGCGGCCTGCCCGGCGCGCCGTCCCGCCGGAGCCCGAAGGCCAGCACGGAGCCGGCCGCGCAGGCGAGCCAGCTGGCCAGCCCGAGCACGAGGCCGGCGCCCGCCAGGCCCGCGCCGCCGGCAATCGCCGTGCCGGCGTCCGCGAAGAACAGGCCGAACGTGACGATGCTGATCCCTATCCCGAGGAGCGCTCCTACCTGCTGCCGGGTGCCGCCGAGCAGGATGAGGATGGCACTCGCGGCCCAGCCGGCCAGGTAGATCGCATGCGGCACCCACTCGGCCGGATCGCTGGCCAGGCTCGCGCCGCCGAGATAGCTGGGGAAGAGCCCGGCGATCCCGGCGGCGATGCCGATGATGAGCAGCGCCGCCGCGATGACGGCGCGCTTGCGCGAGGTGGCGGCTGCGCGCGGAGCGGCGACTGGTGCGGCGGCCTGGCCGATCGTGACGGTGCCCGGGCTGACCGGGACGGTGCCCAGGCTGATCGGCGTAGTCGGCTGGCTGATCTGCGTAGTCGGCTGGCTGACCATGGCGGCGGGCTGGCTGACGGGGGCGGCGGGCTGACTGACCGGGACCGTGGTGGCGGGCTGGCTGACCGGGGCGGCGGGCTGGCTGACCGGGACCGTGCCCGGGCCGACCGGGACGATCGTGCCGGGCGTCTCGATCCCGGCGAACCGGGCCCACGCGCCGTACCAGCCCTCGGGCGTCCTGGGCCAGCGCTCGGCTGGCTGCGAGCGCGGCGCCCCGGCGGCCCAGATCCCGTAGAAGTCCGGCCCTCGCCCGATTTCGTAGCTCGCTCCCCGGTAGGAGATAGTCACATTCTCACGCACGATTCCGGCCCTTCCTGGTTACCTCACGCCGTCCCCGGCTCATCCCGTCATGCCCTCGGCAGGCCCAGGCTAAGGGGCAATCCTGACAGCATCCGGCAAGGATCCTCCATGAATCCTGGAAGGTACGCGGACGCGCCGCGGGGGAGCCGCCCGGAATGCGCGACGGCCGCCGGAATGCGCGACCGCCGCCGGAATGCGCGACCGCCGCCGGAATGCGCGGCGGCTTCGCCGGTGTTGCGGGCGGTATGCCACTCGCAGTGATCGCAACCGCCTTCGGCGGCCCGGACGTGCTGGCCGTCGTCGACGAGCCGGTTCCGGCGCCCGGACCTGGCGAGGCACGCATCGAGATCCGGGCCGCGGGCGTCAACCCGATCGACTACAAGGCGTACAGCGGGATCTTCGGCGCGGACCCGTCGCAGCTGCCGATGCGCCTCGGTTCCGAGGCCGCGGGCGTGGTGACCGCGGCCGGGCCGGATGCGGTGGGACCGGCCGGCCCGGTCGCCGTGGGCGATGAGGTGATTGCGTTCCGCGCATCCGGCGCCTACGCGGCCGAGCTCGTTGTCCCGGCCGGGGCGCTGGTGCCCAAGCCGGCCGCGCTGGGCTGGGCGCAGGCCGGCGGGCTCATGCTGACCGGCGTGACGGCATGGCATGCGCTGGCCGCGACCGATGTGCACGAGGGCGACACGGTGCTGATCCACGGCGCGGCCGGCGGCGTCGGCCTGATAGCGGTGCAGCTGGCCGCTGCCCGCGGCGCGTCGGTGGTGGCCACGGCAAGCCCGGCGCACCGTGACCTCCTGCGCGAGCTCGGCGCGTATCCCGTGCCGTACGGCCCCGGCCTGGCCGAGCGAGTCCGCGCCGCCGCGCCGGGCGGGATCGACGTGGCCCTGGATCTGGTCGGCACCGACGAGGCGATCGACGTCTCGCTCGAGCTCGTGGCCGACCGGGCGCGGATCGCCACCATCGCCGCGTTCGCGCGCGGGCCCGGCGCGGGCATCAAGGTGCTCGGCGGCGCCCCGGGCGCGGACCCGGGCACCGAGATCCGCGCCGCCGCGCGGCTGGAGCTGACCCGGCTCGCCGGCAGCGGCGGGCTGCGGGTCTTCGTCGCGCAGGAGTTCCCGCTCACGGAAGTGGCGGCCGCGCACCGTGCGATCATGACCGGCCACGTCAGCGGCAAGATCGTGCTCATCCCGTAGCCGGACCGGCAGTGCGGCCCGGGTGGCCTGCCGGGTTGGTCACCTGGCTCGTTCTGAATCCTGCTGGGCCTCCTCGACGGTCAGTTCGGCCGCCGGGTCGGCTTCCAGCCGCTCATCCGGGATCGGCAGCCCGCTGCGGACAGACCGTCCGTACGTGCCGTCGCTGAGCCGCTGCTCGGCGCGGTCGAGGGTGTCCAGGCGCTCGCGCAGGCTGGCCGCGATGGCGTCGTCCATCCCCTCGGCGGTCAGCGACTGGGCGGGATCGGCGATGTCCCCGGTGTCGTTCTCGGCTGCCCGGTCCTCCCGGCCGGCCCGCTCGGTGTACTCCAGCGACCTCTGCACCTCGGCTCGCGCCGTCCGCAGTAGCTCCCGTGCCCGGTCCTCATCCATCGGCGCTCCTTCATGCGTAGTAGCTGGCGGGCCAGCGTGCCGGACTGGAAGTCCGAGGCTACTGGCACGGCCCGGCGGCCGGGCGCACCCGCGGCGACGTGATCGCCGGCCCGGCGTTGCGGCCGGGGTGCCGCCACCAGTTTCTGCCGCCATGCTGGGGATCATGAGCGATCCGCCCGCCCCGGCCGGAGGCCACGGCCACGCCGATGACCACGATCACGGGCCTGGCCACGGCCACTGCCCATGGCCACGGGCCTGAGGACGGGCACGGGCCCGGGCAACGCCCCGGATCACCGCGGCTGGGCCGCCTGCGGCACCTGCTGCGCCCGCATTCCCACGAGCCGGCCGACCAGGTCGACGCGGTCATGGAAGCCAGCAAGGAGGGCATGCGGACGCTGTGGATCTCACTGGGCGTGCTGGGCGTCACCGCGCTGATCCAGGCGGTCGTCGTCGCGGTTTCCGGCTCGGTCGCGCTGCTCGGCGATACCTTGCACAACGCCGCTGACGCCCTGACTGCCGTGCCGCTCGGCGTGGCTTTCGTCGTGGGCCGCCGCCCGCCGACCCGCCGCTACACCTACGGGTACGGCCGCGCCGAGGACCTGGCCGGGATCGCGATCGTGCTGACCATCGCCGCGTCCTCGGCGCTGGCGGCCTACGCGGCCGTCCATCGCCTGATGCACCCCCGCCACGTGTCTGACCTGGTGGTGGTGGCCGCCGCGGCGCTGACCGGGTTCGCCGGCAACGAGCTGGTCGCCAGGTACCGCATCCGGACCGGCCGCAAGATCGGCTCCGCGGCGCTGATCGCCGACGGCCTGCATGCCCGCACCGACGGGTTCACCTCACTGGCCGTGCTGATCGGCGCGGCCGGCGTCGCGCTGGGCTGGGACTGGGCCGACCCGGTTGTCGGGCTGCTCATCACCGTGGCGATCCTGGCCGTGCTCCGCCAGGCGGCCAGGGAGATCTACCGGCGGCTGATGGACGCCGTTGACCCGGCGCTCGTCGGCCAGGCCGAGCAGACCTTGCAGGCCACTGCCGGGGTACTGGGTACCGGGCAGGTCCGGATGCGCTGGATCGGCCACCAGATCCGCGCGGAATGCGAAGTCATCGTCGACCCCGGCATCACGGCCGTCCAGGCCCACCAGGTCGCCGTCGCCGCGGAGCACGCGCTGCTGCATGCCATCCCCCGGCTGGCCGCCGCGCTCGTGCACGCCGACCCGCAGCCCGACGGCGGCGCCGACCCGCACCATGTGCTGGCACCGCACCGGCCGGCCTCCGCTCCGGGCCCGCACCCGCCGCCGGCCCGCTCCTGATCAGGCAGATCGTGACAGCCCGGGCATTCATTCCCCCTCACTATTCACACCAGCCCGGCCGGGACATGCGCGACGCGCTCGTGCAGCAGGGAACGCTCCGGCGAAGTATGATCCGCTTAGTCGCGGCCGGGGCGGCAGCGAGGGTCACACTCCAGGCATCAAGGAGCGTTTCGATGGGCATTCTCAACGAGGCCCGCCGCGAATTCATCGCAGCACCTGACAGCTCGAAGGGCCAGATCGTCTACAAGTGGCCCGATCACAACATCCGCAAGTTCACCAAGGCGATCGTGGAGCCGGATGCTGTTGCCGTCTTCATGAGCCAGGGCCAGGTCATGGGGTCGCTGCTGGCCGGCCGGCACACCCTCGATGCCCAGGAGCTCCCGTTCCTCGGGATGTTCGCGGACTGGGCCAGCGGCGGCAACGCCTTCAAGGCCGAGATCTACTTCGTCGGCATCCGGGACTTCCCGAGCTTCCGCTTCGGCGGCCGGCTGGACGAGGTGCAGGACCCGCAGACCGGCCTGATCGTCACCCTCCGCGCGTTCGGCGAGTACGCGCTGCGCGTCGTCGACGCCCCCAAGCTGATCCTGAACCTGGTCGGGACCGTGGACGTGACGAGCAACGACGCCGTCACGAGCTGGGTCGCCCAGCAGCTGCTGAAGGTCACCCGCACCACGGTTACCACCCAGCTCATGTCGGGCGCCTGGCCGATCCTGGGCCTGTCCATGCACAGCCCGGAGATCGAGGTACAGGCGATGCGGGCCGCCAACATCGAGCTCGCGGACTACGGGATATCCATCACCCGCCTGGGCAACGTCGACGTCAACCTCGATGATGACGACAACGCCCGGCTGAAGAAGCTGGCGGGCGACACCGCGTACAGCCGGCTGGCCGGCGGCTTCCTGCAGGCAGCCCAGGCCGAGGCGATGCAGGGCGCGGGCGAGGGCATGGCGCAGGGCGGCGCCGCGGTGACCCCGATGTTCCTCGGCGCGGGCTTCGGCATGGCCAACCAGATGATGCAGGCTCCCGGGCAGGCCCCGGCCGCGCCGCCGCCGCCTCCTGGCACCGGATTCGCCGGGGGCGGCCAGGGCTACGTGCAGCAGCAGCCACCGCAGCAAGCGCCGCAGCAGCAGGCACCGCAGCAGGAGGCTGCGCCGGCTCCCGGGCCGGCCGCGACGGCCGAGTGCGCCAATTGCCACAGCCAGGTCCATGCGGGCGCGAAGTTCTGCGCCGAATGCGGCACGCCCATGCAGAAGCACTGCACCAACTGCAATGCCAGCCTGAGCACCAGCGCGAAGTTCTGCGCCGAGTGCGGCACCCCCGCCAGCCCGCCGGCGTCATAACCGAGAGCTACGCCCCGGTCCTCCGCTACCATCGCTTCGATATTCCCCTCTGCGTCCACCAGGGGCCGTTCCCCCTGCGTCCACCAGGGCCCCTGACGAGAAAGGCCTGCCCGGATGGATCGGATCGAGTGCCAGTGGTGCAAGGCCCAGAACGAGCCGGAGCGAACAAGCTGCTCCACCTGTGGCGCGCCGCTCGATAAGAAGAACCTGGTCTCCGACTCCGGCTGGGCCGAGGCGCCGCGCCTGCGGGACATGACGGAGTTCCGTTTCTCTAACTCCACCTGCCAGATCGAGGGCGAGATCGTCCCGGTGGCCGAGCTGGCGCTGGCGCAGGGGGACTCGGTCTTCTTCGAGCATCACGTGATGCTCTGGAAGGAGCCCGCCGTGCCGATGTCGGCCCTCAACACCAGCGGCGGCATGAAGCGCATGATGGGCGGCATGCCGCACGTGCTGAGCGTCGCGCACGGGCCAGGCCGCATCGCCTTCTCCCGCGACGCCACCGGCGAGGTAGTCGTGCTGCCGCTGCACCCGTCAATGGAACTCGACGTGCGCGAGCACGCGTTCCTCGCCGGGACGCACTCGCTGACCTATTCCTTCGTGCGCATCAAGGGCATGGCCAACATGATGCACGGCGGCGAGGGCATGTACATGGACCGGTTCGTCACGCAGAACGAGCCGGGCCTGCTTCTCCTGCACGGCTACGGCAACGTGTTCCAGAAGACGCTGCAGCCGGGGGAGAAGATCCTGATCGAGCCGGGCGGCTTCCTCTACAAGGACTCGTCCGTGGCCATGAACACGATCAAGCAGAACGTCAAGACCGGGCTGATGGGTCGCGGCATGTACCTGGCCGAGATGACCGGCCCCGGCCGGGTCGGCATCCAGTCCATGTACGTCCACCACGGCTCCGAGTAGGCGGCCCACATGTCGATGCCGACAGCAGCGAGCACCTACACCTGCCCGTACTGCCGCATGGCCAGCGACGGCGGAGGCGGGACCTGCCCGCGCTGCGGCGCGCCGATAGACGTCCGGGCGCGCGTGTCGCGCTCCGGGTGGGCCGAGCAGCCGCCGATCCGCGATATGGCCCGCATCCACTTCAACCGCTCCACCTGCCAGATCAGCGGCAAGTACGTTCCCGTGACCGAGATGAACCTGCATGATGAGGACTGGGTTTACTTCTCCCACCACGTGCTGCTGCACACCGATCCGCAGGTCCGGCTCGATTCGGTGAAGATGGGGCGCGGCTGGAACCGGATGATGGCCGGGATGCCGCTGATCATGATGAGTGCGCGCGGGCCCGGGCACATCGCCTTCAGCGCCGATCACGCCGGCGAGACCATCGCCGTGCCGCTCCAGCAGAACCAGGCCGTCGACGTGGTCGAGCACCGTTTCCTGGTCGCGACCGGCAACGTCAACTACCAGTGGGAGTCCACCGGGGTGTGGTTCTCCACCCAGGACGGGGACGACCAGGAGACGCACTACCCGCTCGGCCGGACGATGGACCGCTTCATGGCCCAGGGCGGCCCCGGCCTCCTGCTGCTGCACGCCCCGGGCAACTCCTTCATCCGTGACCTGGCGCCCAACGAGCGCATCCTGGTGCAGCCGGGCGGGCTGCTCTGGAAAGACCCGACGGTCCGCATGTTCCTTCATTTCGAGTACCCGAGGGGCAGTTACTGGTTCAGCTCGGCGCGATGGCAGGCCAAGTCCGTGTGGCTGACCATGCAGGGACCTGGCCGGGTGGTCATCCAGTCGGTGTTCGAGCATCCCGAGATGGTCGGCTCGGTGGTCAACACCTCCGGTGCGACGACGCAGTACTGGTAGCCCGGCCTGAGCCCGGCCGCGGCCGCGCGGGCCGCAAGCCCTGACGCGGTGCAGCGGCCCGGCCGGCCCGGCGCCTTCCTAGCTGCGCTCTGGTCGCAGCACGTCGTCCCGCAACTGCGGGAAGACCTTCGACACCTTGCCCAGGAGGTAGTCGCCGTAGCTGCCGCTGAAGGCGCGCAGATCCTGGCCGTCCCACCGCCGCCGCCCGCCGTGGCCGGCCGCGGCCTGCTCCGGCAGCGGCGGCACCTCGGCGGCGAAGCCGGGATCGAGGAAGAACGGGAACGAGAGCCGGCTGCGGCCGCTGAGGTTACGGACCCGGTGCGGCGTCGAGCGGTACCAGCCGCCGGTGAGGCGGTCCAGCATGTCGCCGATGTTGCAGACGAACGTTCCGGCGATGGGCGGGGCGTCGATCCAGCCTTCCGGCGCGGCGACCTGCAGGCCGCCGTTGCTGTCCTGGGCAAGCAGGGTCAGCAGCCCGTAGTCGGTGTGCTCGCCCACCCCCCAGCCGTCCGCCTGCCGTGTCGGCGGGTAGCTGAAGATCCGGAACAAGATCGTCGGATCGGCGGTGCAGGTGGCGGCGAAGTACCCGGCGTCCAGGCCGAGGCTCAGCGCCACGCCGCGCAGCACCGCCTGGCCCAGCCTGGTCAGCGCATCGGTGTAGGACAGCACCAGCGGGCGCAGTTCCGGCAGCTGCCGCGGGAACAGGTTGCTGCCGTGCAGCGGAACCCCGGCTTGTACCCGCGGATCATCGGCGCTGAGCTCGGCGCCGAAGTACAGTCCCTCCTTCAGGTCAGGCTGCCCCGACGTCAGCTCGGCGCCCACCGGGAAGTACCCGCGCCAGGCCCGGCCGCCACGCTCCATGGCGATCTCCAGCTTGTCCTGCAGCGGCAGCCGGAAGAACTCGGCGCTGGCCGCCTCCAGCCGCCCGAGCAGCCCGGCCGGCACATCATGACCGGTCACGTAGAAGAACCCGCGCGCACGGCAGGCCGCCTGAATCTGGTCCGCCACGCCGGAACTCGCCGCCCGGGAAGCCCGGTCCGGCGCCTCTTCGAGCAGCGGCGCCACGTCAATCACCGGCAGGACGCGCGGACCGCTGGAACTTATCATCACCCCATCCTGCCCGGCACCCGGTGCTCCGAACCAGCATGAACGAGCACGATCCGGACAGCCAGGCCGCCGCGGCCGGCCGCTCCCGCCGCGGTCACGCGGCGCCGATCGCCGCGAGCAGCACCAGCAGGATGGTCACCGTGGCGAGCGCGCCGTGGGCGGCGATGACGGTCACCGGCGCCCGCGGCCTGCGGGTCACTGCCGCCGCGGCCAGCTGCGTCGCCAGCTGCGAGGACTGGCCGGCCGGACCGCCGGCCGCCGCAGCTTCCGGGCCGCCGGCCGCCGTGGCTTCCGGCAGGCCGGTGACCAGCGTGGCCATGCCGAGCCCGGCGATCAGCAGCAGCAGGCCGACCGCGATCCAGGCCAGCACGGCCAGGCCAGCGGCCACGAACGCGATCCAGATGCCCAGCCCGGCAACGGCCAGCGCGAAGTGGCTGACGATGATCGCTGGCGGCACGCCCGCGGCCCGGGCGCGGCGGCGCAGGCCGCCGGACCCGAGCCAGCCGGCCAGCAGGAAAGAGCCCGCGGCAGCGGTGAGGATCCAGCCGGCCAGCGCGGCGAGACTGACCGGCAGGTCGGCCGACTGCCGGGCTGGCGCGACGGCCAGCGGCGCCGGCCGGGGCGGCGGGACGGCAGCGATGAGCTGTCCGAGATAGCGGCCCTCTTGCTGCGCGATACGCCGGGCGGCGGCCCGGTGGCGAGCTCCGGTCACGTCCCGGACAGCCCTGGCGACGGCCTCATTGACCTGCGCGTGACTAAGGCCGGCGCAGGCTCGCGGCCCGGTGGTCACCGTGACGTGCCGCTCAAGTGCCCGCACGCCGAAGGCGAAGCAGCTCTGCGCGGTTGCCTGGTACGGGGCCGGCCGGCCGAGCACCCGGTTGCCAGCATGCCCGCCAGTGCCGCCGTCAGCGCGGCAGCCAGCCACCCCGCCGGTCCGGCGCTCCTGATAATGCCGCGCATGGCCAAGTCCTCGCAGAGTCGGTCCTGCTGCTCATACTCCGCGCAACGAGGCGGGAGCTTCCGTCCGGGGCGGCCATGCCGCCGCGCCGGGCTCTACGGCGCGTGGATGGCGCCCGCGGGGGAGATGCGCGCCGCCCGGGCGCCGAAGTCCTGCGCGGAGAGCCGGGCGATGAAGGCGACGGCACCGCCGCCGGGCACCGGCTGGCCTTGCCCGGTGAACTGGACCGGGTAGATGCGGGCGCGCTCGAACCGGCCCGTGGCGGACAGCCGCACGTGCAGGATGACGCTCATGCCGAGGTCGCCGTCGGTGGAGAAGTCGCCGTAGCTGGCGAAGTTGCCGAGGCTGTAGGCGATGAGATGCCCATGGTAGAACTGCATGCCCCGCAGCACGTGCGGGCCGCTGGCGATCACCAGGCTGGCGCCGGAGTCGATCGCCATGTGCGCGAACGCCTCGGCGTTACCGCGGTCCTCGCCGAGGAAATATTCGTCCTGGCCGGTCACCTGGTCGGCGTCGGAGCCCTCGGCGCCGGCGTGCATGTAGACCACGACGACGCTGGCGCGCCGGCCGGCCTGCTCGATAAGCGCCCGGGCTGCGGGCAGGTCCAGCAGGCTGGCGTCGTAGCTGTAAGGCGCGAACGCCACGAACGCGACCTTGATCCCGTGCGCCCTGACCACGGTGATCTCGCCGGGCAGCCCGGTCTGGGTCAGCCCGGCGGCGTGGATGGCCCGGACGGTCTGGGCCTGCCCGGCGGGACCGAAGTCGAAGGAGTGGTTATTGGCGTCGTTCAGGATCGTGAAGCCGGCGTCCTTGAGGTAGTCCGCGTAGTCCGGCGGATCCCGGAAGGCGAAGCAGTCCTTGCCCGGGTGGCTATGCCGGCCGCATTTGCTGGTCGCGGCCGTCGTGAGGGTTCCTTCGAGATTGCCGAAGACGATCCTGGCGCCGTGGTCAAGAGCCGGTTTCACCGCATCGAAGTACCCGGCCGGGTCCGGCGGGAGATCCGGCGTGTTCCCGAGCATCGTGTCGCCGACGGCGGAGATGGTCACCGCGGCCGCTGGCTTGCGGCCGGCCGGGCTCGAGTTCTTCCTGCTCGTCCCGGCGGCACCGGCGGCAGCGTCCCGGCTGTGTCCCGGCGCAGCGCCCCGGGCCGTGGCGGCACTGCCGGCCGGGCCCGCCGAGGGCGAGCAGGCCGCCAGGCAAACGGCGGCCGCCAGCCCGACAACGACGCCGAGCCCTCGCAGCATGCGGGTCAACCTATCGTGACAGCCGCATGGCGGACCGCGACACGGCGAGACTGGCCGTCGCTAAAGGTCCAGGCCCGCGCCATGCATCCTGCTCTCGTGATCATCCGGAGCCGGGACGGGGAATCAGCGGCGCGCCCAGGGCGTCAGCCGCATCGCGAACGCTGGCGCGCAGCTCGCCCCCGCCGGCCCGGTGATACAGCGGCCCGCTCGCGTCGGTCAGCAGGATCCTGGCCATCGCCACGCCCTGCGCGGGCACCGGGCCGGCCGCCAGCAGGCGGCCGATCAGCTCCGTGAACTCCGCCGAGCAGTCCCTGACCTGGTCCCGGCGCACGGGGACTGGCAGGCGGCCGGCCGCTGGCGGCTGCGTCGCCGCCGCCAGGACGCGGCTCGCGCTCCGGGCCAGATCGCGCCGGGCGGGCCCGCGCACCAGCAGCCGGGCCCGCAACGCCAGCGGGACGGTGGCATCAGGCGAGGCCCCGCGGGCCAGGTCGC
The DNA here is from genome assembly GCA_963707065.1 of uncultured Actinomycetes bacterium. GTDB lineage: Bacteria > Actinomycetota > Actinomycetes > Streptosporangiales > Streptosporangiaceae > Palsa-506. The sequence goes on along the minus strand of CAVPPJ010000013.1, from coordinate 500,302 downwards.
GGTCGAGGCGGCAGGCGCGCCAGCGCGCCAGCAGCCGGTCCCAGGGGCGGACAGTGCGAGCGACAGGACAGCCGTCTTCTTCGAGCAGCACAAGCATCGGGCACCTCCAGGCCACCCCGGCTCGCCGTCTGCGCCCGGGTTTGTGACCTGTAAATAACTTATACAGGTCATGCGTGACTAGTCAAACGATTTAACTGGTCATGCATGGGGTAGACTCATGTCATGACGCTGCCCGCGTGGGTCCCACCTGATGAGCTCAAGCCGGCCCCGGCGCCGCTGCTGCTGGTGCAGTCGTTCGTCAACACCAGGGACCTCGACCTGGGCACGGACCTGCTGGCTGACGCCGGCCCGGCCACCGGCTGGCTGCGCGAGTCCGGGCTGCTAGGGCCAGCTGCCACGGCCGGGCCGGCGGATCTGTCCGCCGCCCGCGAGGTCAGGGAAGGTATCCGCGCGCTGCTGGCCCGCAACAGCCCCGGTTCCGCGTCCGCCGCCAGTGACCTGCGCCCTCTCCAGGCGTTGGCGCACGCATCCCAGCCGCGGCTCACGGTCAGCCCGGCAGGCGAGGTCCAGCTGAATCCAGGACCGGGCGGCCGGCTGGCGGACGGGCTGGCCGGCCTCCTGATCATCATCCGCGACGCGCAGCGGGACGGCACCTGGCAGCGGCTGAAAGTCTGCGGCAACGATGACTGCCTCTGGGCGTTCTACGACCGCTCCCACAGCCGCCGGGGGGCCTGGTGCGACATGGCTGCGTGCGGCAATCTCATCAAGAACCGGAACCTGAGAGCCCGGCGCGGCAGCCGAACCCACCCGGCCGGCTAGCGCGTGCCGCCCGCGATAGCCCGGGTCGATAGCGTGCCGTTATGACGATCGAGACGCGCCCGCTGGGGCGCACCGGAACAGACGTGACCATCCTCGGCTACGGCGCCATGGAACTGCGGGGCCGGCCTCGGGGACCGGCAATTGACGACGAGGACGCCGGCCGGGTCCTCAATGCGGTACTCGACGGGGGAATCAGCCTGATCGACACCTCGATCGACTACGGCCGGAGCGAGGAGCTCATCGGGCGGTATCTTGCCCATCGCCGCGACGAGTACTTCCTGGCGTCGAAGTGCGGATGCCTCCTGGGCGAGCCGCCGCCCGGCGCCATGCCGCCGTTCCCGCACGACTACAGCCCCGCCAACGTCCGGGCCGGGATCGAGCAGAGCCTCCGCAGGCTGGGCACGGACCGGCTCGATCTCGTGCAGGTCCACATGTCGCCCAGCCGCGCCCAGCTGGCGGCGGACGAGACCGTCGAGACCATGCTGACCCTGCGCGACGAAGGCAAGATCCGTTTCATCGGCATGTCGGGAACCCTGCCTCATCTGCCCGGCCATATCGCCATGGGCGTTTTCGATGTCTTCCAGATTCCGTACTCGGCGATCCAGCGTGAGCACGAGGATCTCATCACCGCCGCCGCCGCGGCGGGCGCCGGCACGCTCATCCGGGGCGGCGCGGCCCGTGGTGCCCCGGCGGAGGACAAGGACTGGAGTCAGGGACCGATCGGGCTCCGCGAGGGTGAGGGCCGGCGCCGCTGGGAGTCCTCCGGCGTGGCGGATCTTCTCGACGGCATGAGCCGCCTCGAGTTCGTGCTGCGCTTCACGCTCAGCCATCCCGCCCTGTCGAGCACCATCGTCGGCACATCCAGCATGGATCATCTCCGCTCCAACCTGGTCGTCGCCGCGAAGGGACCGTTGCCCGCTGACCTCTACGAGGAAGCCAGCCGCCGCCTGCAGTCAGCGGCCCCGTAACACGACCGGCCCGCAACGCGCCCGGTCCTGGCCGCAACGCGCCGGTCCTGGCCGTGACGCACCGGCCTGACTGCACCGGCCGTAACGCACCCGGCCCGTACGCATCCGGTGCCGGCCGCAACGCGGCTGCCCGCACGGACCGTGCCGTCTCGCCCGCCGTTCTTGACACATGCCTATATGGGCATATGATTTTCTCATGGCCCGGGCAGCGACGACAGCAGATGCCTTCAACGCGGTGGCAGAGCCCCGGCGGCGGCAGATCCTGGACCTGCTGGCCGGAGGGGAGCGACCCGTGAACGACCTCGTCGCGCTGCTCGGCCTGGCGCAGCCGCAGGTGTCCAAGCACCTGCGGGTGCTGCGCGAGGTAGGGCTGGTGGATGTGCGCGACGACGGGCGCCGACGGATGTACCGGCTCAACGGCTACCCGCTCAAGCCCATCCATGACTGGGTGAAGAGCTACGAGCAGTCCTGGTCAGAGCGCTTCGGCCGGCTGGATGCCGTGCTGGCGGAACTCACGGAAACGGAGCAAGGAGATGGTGGCAGTGACGAGTAGCCGCGCGGCAGTGGTGACGCTGCTGACGGACACGCAGATCCTGATCACGCGGGAGTTCGGCGCGCCCAGGCACCTGGTCTACAAGGCGTGGACCACGCCCGAGCTCATCAAGCGCTGGTGGAGCGGCGACCGCGGCGAGGTCACGATGGCCGAGGTCGACCTGCGGCCGGGCGGCGCGTGGCGCTACGTGATGACGGCAAACGGCGGATTCGAGGTCGCCTTCCACGGCGAGTACCGGGAGATCGTCCCCGGCGAGCGCATCGTCTCGACTGAGATCTTCGAGGGCATGCCCGACGCCGAAGCGGTGGTCACGGCCACGTTCACCGAGAAGGACGGCCGCACGACCCTCACCATGCTCGTCCAGCACGCCACCCGGGAGCAGCGCGATGCGCACATCAACTCCGGCATGGAAGACGGCATGCAGGAAGCGATGGACCACCTCGAGCAGGTCGCGACCTCGCTCCGCTAACCAGCCTCATGCGGCCAGCGGCGCCCTCGCGTACGCTGCCGTCGTGGTTAACGCGCATGAGGTGGTGGCCGCCTACTGGGCGGCGGCCGCGGCCAGGGACTGGGACGCCTTCGGTGCCATGCTCGCCGCCGGCGTCGTGTACGAAGCCCCGCAGACCCGGGAGCGGGTCCGCGGTCGGGCCGCGTATCTCCGGTTTAACGCCGAGGGCTTCCCCGGCGACTGGCAACTGACCGTTCAGCGGATCGTCGCCGAAGGCCGGTCCGCGGCAAGCTGGATCGAGATGTCGGATCAGGGTGACCGCTATCCCGGCCTCTGCTTCTTCGAGCTCGACGACGATGGCCTGGTCGCCGGGATCACCGATTTCTGGCCTGTGCCCGCTGAGCTGCCGGCCAGCCGCGCCCATCTCGTCGAGCGATATTAAGGACCGGCCATGACGATCAGCCGAATTACCGCCGGTCCAGGACTCCCGGCAGGTTTCCCGTTCAGCCTCGCCAGCGAGGCGAACGGCACCCTCTACATCAGCGGCATGCCCGCGCTCGACTCAGCCGGGAAATTCGTACCCGGAACCTTCGATGAAGAGGCCGACCGCGCCTGGGCAAATATCCTCGCCATCGCCGCCGCGGGCGGATACTCCACCGCCGACTTCCTCTACGTGCAGGTCCTGCTCGGCGACATCGGCAACTACGGCGACATCAATGCCTGGTGGCGAAGGCAGTTCCCCGACCCGGCCGAGGCGCCGGCCCGGCTGACCTTCCAGGCCGGCGCGCTGCCCTTCGGCGCGAAGATCGAACTGCAGGCGGTCGCTGCCCGCGGCGATCGCAGCGCGTGAGCTCACCGCGCCCCATGCCCGTGCTGGCCCGCTGATCTCATCCCGCTGGCCGGGCCGCCAGCGGCGCGGTGCGTTCACCGGCCTGGCAGCGGCGGTGAGAGGGGGGCACCGCTGGCCCCGGCATGGTGCCGTTGGTGACGGAATCGTACTCTCGCAAAATGACCGGCGACGCGGCTGACGATCCCGTCTGGGACGCCTTCGTCGACGCCATGCTGGCCTTGGGCGCCACCGGGGAGGGCGGCTCACGGTACGGCGACAAGCCGGCCCTCGTCCTGGATGCAAGGGAGATCGCGCACCGTGAGGGACCAGGCCTGATCGACCTGCGGCTAACCCGAACACCTGGCCGGGCCACTGGCGACGGCAAGACGCTCACCGCCGGCGCTGCACCGCGGCGACCTCCTCGATGACCTCCCGGGCCTGGCCGGGCAAGCCCCGCCGCATGCGACCCTGATCGTCTATCACTCCGCCGTACTGGCCTATGTCGATGAGCGGAAACGGCGGGAGTTCGCTGCTGCCGTGCGCGAGCTCGGCGCGGTCTGGCTATCCAACGAGGCCCCCGGCGTGCTCCCCGACGTCAAGGTCCCGCCCGGTCACGACGGGTCCTTCGTGCTGGTCCAGGACGGCACGCAGGCGCTGGCCCGCACCGACCCGCACGGCACCTGGCTGACCTGGCTGCCCTGACCCCAGCAAGCCCCGCTGGGCACAGTCAGCTGGGCCGCTCCGGCCGTCAATGTGAAGTTATGCGGCCTGGAACACGTCTACTTTCACATTGACGGGCCGCCAGTTACCACCGGATAGATCCCAACACCGGCGAATCGGGGATAGCTACCTCCCGGCGGCCGGTCCTGCCGCGCGCCGGCCCGCACCAGGCCGCTTGTCTGAGTCAGCTGCCGTCGGGGAACCCGCCGCAGTGCGACACCACGGGGTAATGCATTAACGGATTCCGGGTGGCTTATGTCAGCCGCCGCTCGGTTGCCCACCTGGTCAGCTGGTGCCGGGTCGACAGCTGGAGCTTGCGCAGCACCGAGGAGACGTGGCTCTCGACCGTCTTGACCGAGATGAAGAGCTCGCGCGCGATCTCCCGGTAGGTGTAGCCGCGGGCGATCAGCCGCAGGACCTCCCGCTCGCGGGCGGTCAGCTGGTCGAGCTCGGGATCGAAGGACGGGCGGTCCGCAGCGGCGGGGGACAGCGCCGCGAACGCGTCGAGCACGAATCCGGCCAGCCGGGGGGAGAAGACCGAGTCGCCGGCCGCGACCCGGCGGACCGCATCGACCAGCTCGGTGCCGGAGATCGTCTTGGTGACATACCCGCGGGCGCCGGCCCTGATGACGGCAATCACGTCCTGCGGGGCGTCGGACGCGGACAGGGCGAGGAAACGCACCTGCGGGTGCGCGGCCTTGATCGCCGTGACGACGGCCTGCCCGCCGCCGCCGGGCAGGTGCACGTCCAGCAGGACCACATCGGGCAGGCATTCGGCGATCAGCGCGATCGCGGGCTGCACGTCATCCGCCTCGCCGACGACCTCGACCTGGTCGCCGAGCTCGGACCGGACCCCGGAGCGGAACAGGCCATGGTCGTCCACCAGGACGACCCTGGGCCGGTCATCGTGCTGGGGCCGGCGGCCGTCCTGGCCGGGCGTGCCGGTCGCGTTCACGCCCGGCTCGGCTGGCGTTCCCCGGCGGCGCGGGGCATCGTCAGGGACACCTCGGTGCCCTCGCCCTGGACGGTGCGGACGGTCGCGGAACCGCCGCGGCGGTTCATCCGGGCGTGCACGGACTCGGCCAGCCCCTTCCGGTCACCGGGTACCGCCCCGGGGTCGAATCCGCGCCCGCGGTCCCGCACGAACAGCGACACCTCGGCCGGCTCCACCTCGGCGAAGATCGACACGACGCTGGCACCGGACCACTTCACGGCATTGACCGTCGCCTCGCGCGCGGCCGCCAGCAGGGCGGCAAGGTCATCGTCGAGATCGCAGTCCCCGACGGTGACGGCCTCGACGGCCACCCCGTGCTGGGCCTCGACCTCCCGCTGGATGATCCGCACCCCGCCGGCCAGCGTCAGGCCTGCGTCGTCCATCGAGCCGGGCGCCCGGCCGTCGAACAGCCAGGAGCGCAGCTCGCGCTCCTGAGCCCGGGCCAGCTGGACGACCTGCTGCGGATCGTCAGCCCGGCGCTGGATCAGGGCGAGCGTCTGCAGCACCGAGTCATGCACCCGGGCGGCCATGTCAGCCCGCTCCTCGGCCCGGATACGGGCCTGCCGCTCGACGACGAGGTCGCGGGCAATCCGCAGCCACCACGGGCCCAGCACCACCGCGATCGCGGCGATCACCAGCACCACCCCGCCCAGCGGCCGCAGCAGGGCAATGCTCTCGTGGGCGGACACCAGCGTGGTCAGGCCGATAGCGAGCAGCAGGCCCGCGATCAGCAACCGCAGCCCGGTCCCCGGTCGCCTGCTGTCCTCGGTCAGGCCCAGCAGCGGCTCGGCCAGGCGCCGTATGATCGCCTGCTCGTCCGCGGGGGCGTTCCGCCAGATCAGCACGGCGCCTGCCGCGCTGATGAACAGCGGCCAGATCAGGAAGCTGAGCCGGCCGGCACCGAACACCAGGGCGATGAGCAGCACCACGACCAGCAGCGACCCCAGGCCGGCGGCGAACGCGATGCCGTGCCGGTCGGTCCTGGCCGTGCTCGCGATGCTGGCGTCCGCGCCGGCCGCGGGTATCAGCAGCCAGGCCACCACATAGGCGGCCACGCCGAAGCCGCCCAGCAGGGCGGCCAGGATGAACACGGTCCGCACGACCGTGACGTCCAGGCCCGTCCAGTTCGCGAGGCCGGCCGCCACCCCGCCGGCCAGCCGGTCTTCCTGCCCGCGCCGCAACGGCCCGGTGCCCCTGGGTCCCGGCCCCCAGAGGCCGGCGCCCCGGCGCCGGAAGCGCCGGCGGCGCGGCCAGCGTTCCTCCGCCTCGTCGCCGATATCTGGCCAGCGCTGCCAGGATCCGCCTGCGCGGCGGGCGCCGTGCCAGTGCCACGCGGAGCCGGTTGGTTTCTCCACGTGTCTATCATCGCGCCATCAGCGCGCGGCCGGCTATCCGGATGGACCCTGATCCGGTCGGCGCGGCATCAGGGTCGGATAGGGGGTCTTCCCGATGGCGCGCGCGGGCCGCCGCCCGCACGCTGGAGTCATGAACACCACCGCTGCGAATCCAGAAGCCGTCGACCAGACCACCACGAACCCGGAATCCGTCGACCCGGCCGGGCCGCCGCCGCTGTGCCGCCCCTTCCGCGACCGGATGCTGGCCGGAGTTGCCTCCGGCATCGCCCGCTACCTCGACGTAGACGTCACCGTCGTGCGGATCGTCCTCGCCGTGCTGGCCGTGGTCGGCGGCGTCGGCGTGCCCATCTACCTGGCCGGCTGGCTGCTGATCCCCGACGAGGGCGCCGAGCAGTCCATCGCGGCCGGATTCATCCAGTCCCTGCAGTCCCGATCGCACTGACCAAGACCGCACCGGCCAAGACCGCACCGGCCAAGACCGCACCGGCCAACGCCGCTACCGACCCAGGAGGTCGCATCAGCATGCCAGCGCTGTTCAGCACGCCGTGGATGCGCGAGTCCGCATCCCGCCTCCGCGCCAGCTCCGTCCACGCGGCCAGCTCCGCCAGCCCCAGCATGCGGGTCTCCGATGCCGAGCGCGGCGAGGTCGCTGACCGCCTGTCCAAGCACTACGGCGACGGCCGGCTCGACCAGGCCGAGTTCAACGAGCGCCTCGATCAGGCGATGAGAGCCAAGACCCGGCAGGACCTGAACGGGTTGTTCACCGACCTGCCGGAGGGCGAGGCGGCCGCGAGCGCGGTTCCCGGCCAGCCCGGCCAGGCCCCGCACGGGCACCCGCAGTACGGGCGGCCGCACCACCGCGTCCTGTTCCTGGTCCTCGTCATCGCGCTCACCGTGGCCGGCGGCCAGGCGCTGATGCGTTCCTACATCCCCTGGTTCCTGATCGGGCTGCTGGTGATCCTCTGGCTGCGCTACGGCCCCTGGCCGGACCACCGCCGGGACTACCGCCGCCGGTAACTGGCCCCCGGCCGCCGGTCTGCTCGCGATCGAGGCCGTCATCGTGCTCATGTGCTGGGAGCGCGATCACCTGGTCAATATCGCTGCTGCCGTGGCCGCCGCCGTGCCGGTCGCCAACCCGGCCGACGTGCCCACGTCCTGGCCTGATGACCGGTTCGATGTGATCTGGCGCTTCGACCTAGACGAGCAGGCGGGGATATGTGACGTTCGGCGCACTGGATCAGCAGCTGCTGGCCGGCCACGTTAGCCCCGCCCCGCCCGAGCAATGATCGCGATCGCAGCCGGGCGTCCGGTGGCTCGCTGGTTCCGCGCTGGCATCCACCGGATTTCCCACGGAGTGCCGCCGCGGTCACCGCCGACCTGCGCATCCAGGTGCAGCCGGTTCTTCGTCACCTTCGGCTCCGGCACTTTCAGGAAGGACAGGCTGGGGGCGACCCCGGCCGGATCGGCCAGGTAGGCGCAGCCGATTGTCAAACTCCACTGAGTGGCCATGGATTCTCCTGTATCAAGGATGCGGGAACGCGGCCGGCTGCGCCGGATACCCGGCGCGGTCACCCAGCGGGCGTCGTCGGGTCGTGCATGGTGGCGGAAAGCCCGGCGGCCACTGGGTAATCGCGTGATCATGACAGAATCCCGATATCTGCCGGTCGTTCTCGGTATCTGCCCGGAGGGAGGATCTGCACGTCGTGTCACTGAGATTCCGTGGCCGCGCGACGGCCCTGGCCGGCGCGGTCATCGTCGCGGTGCGTCCCGCCGCGGCGCCACTGGCAGCGGCGGGCGCGCGCAGCCGCGGGGCAGCGCTCGTCAGCCCCCGGGCGGCAATGGTTAATGACGGCATCATGTCTTTTCTGGTGCTGCTGTCACTGCTCCTGGTGATGTCGCTATTCGCCGTGATCCGGCTGCCCCGGTGGGCAGGGCCGGCCGACGGGGATAGCAAGCCCGCGCCGCCCGTGCCCGCCAGGCCCGCGCTGCCACCCGCGCCGCGGCATGCGCGGCCGGGGCACGCCTGGCCTGCGCCCGTCTGGCCGGTGCCTGCCTGGCCCGTGGCGCCCGGCTCACGGCCAGCGGGAACGCAGTCCAGCGCCGCGCCAGAGCTGTCCTTCCCGGTCACGCTACAGCCCGGCCAGCCGGATCCTGCGGCCCGTCCCGCGACGGATCGCGCAGCCCGTCCCGCGACGGATCCCGCGGGCCGCCCGGCCACCAGCCCGGCAACGGACTCTGCAGCCCGCCCGGCGCCGGGGCGGGGGACTGTCCGCTCGCCGAAGGTATCTGGCAGCCCGCCATGGGGGCCTGCGCCCAGGCCGCCGGACCGGGAGTGAGCCGGCACCGGGAGTGAGCGGCAGCCGGAGTCAGCGGCAGCCGGAGTCAGCGGCAGCCGGAGTGAGCGGCGCCTCGCTGGCTAGGAGAGCACGCGGCGCCGGAAATTGCGCAGGCCGATAGCCAGGAACGCGACGCCGAATGCGAACACCACGGGATAGATGACGTAGAGGTGCATGTGCGGTGCCTCAGTGAACGCCGCCCGCATCCCCTCGTTCACGTAGATCAGCGGGTTGATCAGCACGATCGTCTGCAGCCAGTGCCAGCCGCCGACGGTCACCGGCGCGAGTTTCGTCCACGAGTAGTACGTGCCGCCGAGGAAGGTGATCGGCAGGATGATGAAACCGAACATCAGCCCGATGTTCCGTGGCTCGAAACTGGTGCCCAGGACCAGCCCGAGGCCGGCCATCGCGACGCAGGCGAGCGGCACCATCGTCACGATGATCCACCAGTGCAGGGTCAGGTGGGCATGCACCCCGGGCGCGTGCACGACCGAGGCCATCGGCAGCACGATGATCGCCGAGATCACTCCCTGGGCCGCGCCGGAGAGCACTTTGGCCATGGCCACCAGCCAGATGGGGCACGGCGCCTGGACCCGGTCCTCGATCTCGCGGGTGAAGCCAAACTCCTGGGCCATGGCCAGGGCGATCGACTGCACGCCCTGGAACATGATCGAGATCCCGACTACGCCGGGAACCAGGATGGTCGCGAAGGCGGATTGCTCCGCTGTGCCGTGCCCGCCGATGCCCTGCCCGATCTTCGGGAAGACGAAGAGGAAGACGAAGCAGAGCAGGAACGGCTGGATGATCGTCCGCAGCACGAACTCCCAGCCGTGCTTGCGCAGCACCACCAGGTCGCGCAGCATGAGCGCACCGAGTGCGGTCCAGCTCGCCGCGGCCACCGAGCGGGTCGGGCCGCCGCCGATCCGGCGGGCCGGCGCCTGCGCTTGCGAAGTCACTGACGTGGCCATCAGTCCCGCAGCTCCTTGCCCGTGAGGTTGATGAATACCGTTTCGAGACTGGGTTCGGAGATCGACAGGTCGACAAGATCGAACCCGCCGCGCTCCGCCGCCAGGACTATGCGCGGGACGAGCCGGTCGCTGCCCTGCATGTGCAGCTCGACCCCGCCATCCACCTGGCGGGTCCTGGTCACGCCGGCCACGTCACGGGTGAGCAGATCGGCGAGCTGACCGGCGTCGCCGGTGGTCTTCACGGTCACCACGGTGTCGGCGCCGACGCTCTGCTTCAGCGCTGCCGGCGTGCCGAGGGCGAGGATCTTGCCGTGGTCCATGATGGCGACCCGGTCGCAGAGCTGATCTGCCTCTTCCATGTAATGGGTCGTGAGCAGGATGGTCTGGCCGTCCCGGTGCAGCTCGCCGAGCAGGTCCCACAGCGCGAGCCGGCTCTGCGGGTCCAGCCCGGCCGTCGGCTCGTCGAGGAAGAGCACCGAGGGCCGGTGGAAGATGGCCCGCGCCACCATCAGCCGCTGCGCCATCCCGCCGGACAGCGCGTACACCGATGCCCTGGCCCACTTGGACAGCTGGAACTGCTCGAGCAGCTCATCGGCGGTCTGCCGGGATGCCTTTGCCCCCATGCCGAACAGCCGGCCGTGGAAGTAGAGGTTCTCCCAGACGGTGAGCTGGCGGTCCAGGGTGTTCTGCTGCGAGACGATCCCGCTCAGCTGCTTCGCCAGCGCCGGATGCGCCGCGACGTCGATCCCGGCCAGCAACGCCCGCCCGGATGTCGGCACAACGCGCGTGGTCAGCATCCCCGCCGTCGTGGTCTTCCCCGCGCCGTTGGGCCCGAGCAAGCCGAAGATCTCACCGGCCCGGACGTCAAGGTTGAGCTTGTCGACCGCGGCGAAGTCCGTCCCCGGATAGACCTTGCTCAGGTCCTCGGTATGGATGATCGCATCCGGCTCGCCGCCGGGCAGGCCGGTAGCGCTCGGGTGCGCTTGTGCGGTGCTCATGTCCCGCTCATCGTATCGCCGGCCGTATCCCGCGGATGGCGCGCCCGGACCGGCCCGCGCCGGTGGCGTGGCCGTTCTGGCGGCGCTTGACGGGCACCGGCTGCTGCGTTATAAATACTAGATGGTTGTACAACTTATTAGTTGTAGAAGGGCGGAACCATGATCAGGGACTCGATCACGGCGGAGCGCCGGGCCCTGGCGGCCATGCTGGCCGGGCTCAGCGCGGAGCAGTGGGACGCGCCGTCACTGTGCGACGGCTGGGCCGTCCGGCATGTGGTGGCTCACCTCACGATGCCGTTCCGGTACTCGGCGCCGGTGTTCGTGCTCAAGCTCGCGCTGGCGGGCGGCAGGTTCCAGCGGATGTCCGATGCCGTCGCCCGCCGGGACGCGATGCGCCCGGCCGCGGAGCTGGTCGCGGCGGTGCGCGACAACGCGGAGCACCCGTGGAAGCCGCCGGGCGGGGGTTATGAGGGTGCCCTGGTCCATGACGTGATCCACACCCTGGACATCACCAGCCCGCTGCGGATCGAGCATCCGTTCCCGGCCGGGTCCCTGCGGACGGTACTCGACGCGGTGTCCGCGCCGAAGACCCGGCGGTACTTCGGGGCGCAGACCGACGGGGTCGAGCTGCGGGCCACTGACCTTGACTGGTCAAACGGGCACGGTGCGCCGCTGCTCGGGCGGGCGCAGGACCTGGCGCTGCTGCTCACCGGGCGCCGTATCCAGCCGGGCGCGCTCAGCGGGGCAGGCGCCGCCCGCATCGCGGGATACGCAAGCCGGTGACGGTCACCGACGACCGGCTGAGCTCCACCTTCGCGGCGCTGGCCGACCCGACCAGGCGGGCGATCCTGGCCCGGCTGGCCGGCGGCGAGGCGACGGTCAGCCAGCTGACCGAGCCCTTCACCATCACCCAGCAGGCGATCTCCAAGCACCTCAAGGTCCTGGAGCGGGCCGGCCTTATTTCCCGCTCCCGCACCGCCCAGTCCCGGCCCTGCCGGCTGGAACCAGAGCAGCTGGACACCGCCGCCGAATGGATCGGCCGCCACCGGCAGGTCTGGGCAGCGCGGTTCGACCGGCTTGATGATCACCTCACCGCCCTCGGCCAGCCGCCAGCCGGACCGGAAGGCCCGCCCGGCAACCCCAGCAGGGAGAAAACGACATGAGCGACAACACCGGCGAGATGACCTACCGGCGAATCCACGCGGCGCCCAGGGAGCTGCTGTTCGACTGCATGACGCAGCCGGAGCACCTGACGCACTTCTGGGGACCGGCCGGAACCACCACGCCGATCGGCAGGATCACCGTCGACCTGCGGCCGGGCGGGGTGTTCGAGACGGCCATGATCGACGACGGTGGCGGCGGCGGCGAGTACATCATGCGGGCCGTCTACCTGGAGGTGGACCGGCCCGGCAGGCTGGTGTGGACCGAGCCCGATGTCGAGGGCGGCATGATCACCACGATCACGTTCGCCGATCTGGGTGACGGCCGCACCGAGGTCATCACCCACCAGGCGAACCTCCCCGCGATGTTCCGCTCGGCGGAAGCCCAGGCGGGCTTCAAGACCAGCCTGGACCGCTTCGACGCCTACGTCGCCGCCGTCAGTCCAGGTCGGTGATGAACTGCTCAAGCAGGCTGGCGAATTCCTCCGGTGCCTCCTGGTGCGGTGCGTGCCCGGCCGCGGGGATGATCTGCACCGCGCCGCGCCAGAGCGTGGGTATGACCAGCCGCTGCAGGTATCCCAGGCTGATCAGCTGCTCGCCATCGCCCTGGAGCACGGCCAGCGGCCGGCCGAGCGTGGCGGCGATGTCCGCCTGGTCGGCGAACCGGCCGTCGGCGATGCTCGCGGCCAGGCCCGCGCGCGCCGCGCCATCGGTGCGCAGGATGTCCGCCACGAAGTCGTCCAGCGGCAAGGCCGACCCCGGGGCGACGAAACTACCGGCATAGGCCAGCGCCTCTGCCGGGCTGACGCTGGCGCTGAAGCCGGTGTTCAGCACGGGACTGGGCAGGAACGCATCCGCCAGCTGCGCGGCCGACGCCACCGGGGGAGTGCCGAAAATGAGGAATCCGGCCGCCCGCGGCAGGCCAGGCGCTGACTCGATCGCGATGTGCCCGCCCAGGCTCCACCCGACGATCACCGCGTCCTCAGCGTCCAGAGCCCCGGCGAACCCGGTCAGCGTGGCGGCGTATCCGGGCAGGGAGTAGGCCGAGTGATCGCTGGCCGGGGCGGACTGCCCGTGCCCGGGCAGGTCGAGGGCCAGGCACCGGAAACGCTGCCCCAACGGGCCAGCCATCAGCCGGCGCCAGGTCCGGGCCGAAGAGGAATTGCCGTGCACCAGGATGACCGTGCGCTCGCTGCCCGCGCTCTGCAGGAAGCCGATCTGCTGACTGCCGATGGTGACTACCTGCTCGTCCACGTGCCGTCCTCCCGCATAGCCAGGGACCACCATCCCACGGGCGCCGCGGCCCGGTCTGCTTAGCTTGACCGCGAGGAGGCATCCGGGTGAAGACGGCGTTCGTGCTCGGCGGTGGCGGCGTGCTCGGGGCGCATGAGGTCGGCATGCTCCGGGCGCTGGCGCAGGCCGGCATCCGGCCCGACGTGGTCGTGGGCACCTCGGTAGGCGCGATCAATGGCGTGTTCGTAGCGGCCGACCCGGCGGGCGCGGCGGCGCGGCTGGACCAGATGTGGCAGGGCGCCGCCCTGCAGGAGGCCTTCAGCGAGTCGCTGTGGGGCCGCGCGGCCCGGCTGGCGCGCTCGGGCACGCACCTGCATTCGATCGAGCCGCTGCGCCGCATGCTCGGCGACATGCTGCCGGTGCGCGACTTCGCCGGCCTCGAGCTGCCCTTCCAGTGCGTCGCGGCCAGCATCGAGCATGCCAGCGCGCGCTGGTTCAGCAGCGGGCCGATCGTGCCTGCCGTGCTGGCCTCATGCGCCGTGCCCGGGCTGCTGCCGCCGGTTGAGATCGGCGGCGAGCACTACTTCGACGGCGGCCTGGTCGATTCGATCCCGGTCGGGCGGGCCGTCGCCCTGGGCGCCAGCACCGTCTACGTCCTGCAGGTGGGCCGGATCGACCGTCCGCTGGCGGTGCCGCGCCGCCCGTGGCAGGTGGGCCTTGTCGCCTTCGAGATCGCGCGCCGGCACCGGTTCCACGAGGAGATGTCGGCGCTGCCCGATGACGTGCGCGTGCACGTGCTGCCTGCGGGCGGAGATCAGCGGCCGCCAGATCTTTCCCAGCTGCGTTACCGGGACAAGACTAAGGTCGGGATGAGTATCGAGCGTGCGTACACAGCGTCCGCGAGCTATCTCGCCGGGCTGGCCGGAAACTGACCCGGCCGCCGGGGACGGGAGGGGCCGGCCATGCTCCCACCCAGGCTGGTCCGCCGCCTCGTGCTGGCCCCGCTGGCGATTGTCATCGCGGTCGCCGTGGTGGTGCTGTCCCCGCTGCTCGCGCTGCTGACCCTGGCCTTCGGCCTGGTCGGGCATGCGCGGCCCGGGCGGATGCGCGGCACCCGGCTGCTGTACTTCACGCTCATCTGGCTGGCCGCCGAGACCGCCGCGCTGTTCATGTGCCTGGGGCTGTGGATCGCGAGCGGGTTCGGCGGCCGGCTGCGCACGGAGCCGTATCAGAGCCGCCATTACGCGATCATGCGGTGGTACCTGGACCTGCTCTACCGAACGGCAACCAGGACGTTCGGCGTCCGGGTCGAGGTCGATGAGCCGGAACTCACGGCCGACGAGCAGGCGGCCCGGCTGACCCGTCCGGTCATCGTGCTCAGCCGCCATGCCGGGCCCGGAGATTCGTTCCTGCTCGTCCGGCAGCTGCTCAGCGTCTACGGGCGGCGGCCGCGGGTGGTCATGAAGGCGACCCTGCAGTTCGATCCTGGCCTGGACGTGATGGCCAACCGGCTGCCCAACGTCTTCATCTCCCGCCGCCGGACCGGCGAGAAGATCTTCATCGAGCAGATCGAGCGGCTGGCCAGCGGGCTCGGCCCGCTCGGCGCGCTGGTGATCTTCCCGGAAGGCGGCAACTGGACGCCGGGCCGGTGGCAGCGCGGCATCCAGCGGCTGGAGCGGCTGGGCAGGCGTGACCTGGCCGCCCGCGCGCGGGAAATGCCCAACCTGCTCGCGCCGCGGACCGGCGGGGCGCTCGCGGCGGTGGCCGCCTGCCCCGATGCCGACGTGATCTTCGTGGCCCACGCCGGGCTGGACCTGCTGGTCAGCGTCGCCGATGTCTGGCGGAGCCTGCCGATGGACCAGGTCGTCCGGGCGAAATGGTGGCGGGTGCCCGTCGACGAGGTGCCGCGCGCGGCCGATCACGAGGCCCGGGTGCAGTGGCTCTATGACTGGTGGGAGCGCATCGACACCTGGATCTCGGAGAACCGCCCCGGCGACGCCGTGGCGCCGTCCCCGGACGCCACGGCTCCGCCGCCGTCCACGGATGCCGCAGCCCCGGTCCTGCTTGCGGACGCCGGGCCCGGCGAGGCAACCGAGACCACGCTGCTTGACATGTGACTAAAAGGTCACCTATGGTCGGATGCGTGGACGAAGTATTCAAGGCCCTCGCCGATCCGACCCGCCGGAGCCTGCTGGACGAGCTCTTCCGCCAGGACGGGCAGACGCTGAGCGCGCTTGAGGAGCGCTTCTCGATGAGCCGCTTCGGTGTGATGAAGCACCTCAAGCAGCTCGAGGAGGCGGGCCTGGTAGTCACCAGGCGGCGGGGGCGCGAGAAGCTCCATTTCCTGAACCCGGTCCCCATCCGCCTCGTCCACGACCGTTGGGTCAGCAAGTACGCCGAGCCCTGGACCGCCGGGCTCAGCGGCCTCAAGCGCAGACTGGAGAGTCCCATGGAGAAGATTTTCGAGATTTACATCCAGACCACCCCGGAGCGCCTCTGGGAGGCGATCACCGACGGCGAGATCAGGAGCAAGTACAACTTCGGCAGCTGGATCACCTCGGACTGGACGCCCGGCTCGCGCTATGAGATGGGGAACCCGGCCGCCCCCGGCCTGCTGGGCGAGGGGGAGAACCTTGAGGTCGACCCGCCGCGCCGGCTCGTGCAGAGCATGACCGCGCTCTGGGGCGAGGACGTGCGGAGCGAGGGAACCTCCAGGGTCACCTGGGAGATCGAGCCGGTCGGCGACTCCTGCCGGCTCACCGTCACCCACGACCAGCTCCGCGAGGGCGCGAACAGCCAGCTCTACGGCGGCTGGCCGATGATCCTCTCCGGCCTGAAGACGTGGCTGGAGACCGGCAAGCTGCTTACCACGCCCGGATCGCTGATGTACACCTGACCGGGCTCGTTACCGGCCGAGCAGCCTGCGCGCCTCGCCGGCGATCTGCAGGTCTTCCCGGGCGGTGATCACCAGGGTCCGGATGGATGCGTCGGCCGCGGTAATTTCGCTGTCACCGCCATCGTCGTCCACCGTGTCGTTGCGCTGGTGATCGATGGCGACGCCGAGGAAAGCCAGGCGCCCGGCGGCGCGCCGCCTGACCGCGGCGGAGTGCTCGCCCACGCCGCCGGTGAAGGCGAGCACGTCCACGCCGCCGGTTGCCGCGATCATCATGATCACGGAAGATCCGCACGCTCCGAGCGTGCGGATCTTCCGCGTTGACGGGGACGGCGACGTAGAGCTCGGTTTCAGTGGGGTGGCGAAGTTGCCCTCGATGGCGTACCCGGCATCGAACCGGGCTTTCGCGATGGGGTCGCTGATCCCGGCGGCGTCCAGGTTCGCCCGGGCCAGTTTCAGGGCGGGGTGCAGCGCGGCGACGTCGATGGGTGAGTCGTGGATGCCGATGGAGATGATGACCTGGTCCGGCGGCGGCGATGACCTGGGTGTTGCAGCCCAGCAGGTAACCCGCCGGCCTTCTTGCCGGGCATGACCCGGCTGGACGAGTCGATGATGTTCGCCCTCGGCGGCCGTGCCGGGTCAGCGGCGGCCGCCGGGGCGGCGATCGCGGCGGCGAGGTCGCGCTGCGCGGTCTCGGCTCGCTGGCGGGTGCTCGACCGGCACGTAGGCGCAAGTCCCGGCCGACGCCAGCGCGCCGTGCCGGGCTGGCGCTCCGCCGGGACCCGAGCGGCGCGAGCGCGCGAAGTTCCCCGATCAGCCGCCCGGCCTTGTCGAACAGCTCCTCGGGCCGGTAGCTGCGCATCCACTGCTCAAGCTGCTCACGGTGCTGGGCATTGGTGCGGGTCTCGGCCAGCGGGACCTGATGAGCGCGCCAGGTGCCTTCGACCGGCAGGCCGTCGACCTCTTGGGGCCCGGTCCAGCCTTTCGGGGTGCGCAGCACGATCACCGGCCAGGCCGGACGGGCGCCCGCTCCGGGTGCGGCCGCGCCCGAAGCCTGTGGCCCGGCGGCCGCGCCGCCATCCTGAGGCCTCGCGGCCGCGGCGTCGCGGGCGTCGTGCTGGATGACCGCGATGGTGTCAAGCACCTCGTCGAGCGTGGCCGCGAGTTCCTGATGGACTGCTGCGGGATCGTCACCGGTGACGAAGTACGGGTTGTAGCCGTAGCCGCGCATCAGGTCGGCGAGCTCGTCTTCGGGGATGCGGGCCAGCACGGTCGGGTTGGCAATCTTGTAGCCGTTGAGGTGCAGCACCGGTAGCACGGCGCCGTCGGTGACCGGGCTGAGGAACTTGTTCGAGTGCCAGCTGGCGGCTAGCGGGCCGGTCTCGGCTTCCCCGTCACCGACCACGCACAGCACCAGCAGGTCCGGGTTATCGAACGCGGCGCCGTAGGCGTGCACCAGCGCGTAGCCGAGCTCGCCGCCCTCGTGGATGGACCCGGGCGTCTCGGGTGCCACGTGGCTGGGAATGCCGCCGGGGAAGGAAAACTGGCGGAACAGCGCCCGCATGCCGTCCTCGTCCTGGCCGATCGAGGAGTAGACCTCGCTGTAGGTGCCCTCCAGGTACGCGTTGGCCACCAGCCCCGGGCCGCCGTGGCCCGGGCCGGTCACGAACAGCGCGTCGAGATCCCGTTCCTTGATGACTCGGTTCATGTGCGCATACAGCAGGTTCAGGCCCGGCGTCGTGCCCCAGTGCCCGAGCAGCCGCGGCTTGACCTGCGCAGCCTGCAGCGGTTCTCGCAGCAGCGGGTTGTCCAGCAGGTAGATCTGCCCCACCGACAAGTAGTTCGCCGCCCGCCAGTACGCATGGATCAGGTCCATGTCGCGGGTGCTGTAGGTCCGGGGCGACGTCAGGCTGGTGCGTGGCACGGGGGCTCCTCGAAAGGCAGATGACCGGCGTCGCTGTACCTGCGTGGCGACCGTGACGTGGGACATTAGTCGGCCGAGGTGTCTTGCGGTCACCGGTCCCGTGTACGGCGCAAAAAAGCCCGGCCCTGCTGTGCAGCCGCGGATCACGCGGGGTGCAGCTGCCTGGTCCGGAGCTGCTTTCAGTTTAGCAGCGCGGCAGGTGACGGCGGCCGGGGCGGGGACTAGCCTGCTGCCCTGGCCTGATGACCGGTGCGGTCGGCCAGGGCTGACCGGTGCGGCCGGCCAGGGCTGACCGGCGAGGTCAGCAGGCAAGTACAGACTGGCTCGCGGAAGGAGCGTGGTCATGACCGGATCCCCGGGCAGGCGGCTGACCGTCATCGGCGGCGGCGTGATGGGACTCATGACCGCGTATTACGCCGCGCCGTTCGCGGAAACCGTGACCGTGCTGGAACGGACCCGGGTCGGTGATCCCGAGACCGCGTCGTTCTGCCTCACCCGGTCGGTCCGCAACGACTACCTGGACCCGGAGTACGCGCGGCTGGCGCTGGAAGCACGCCGGCTCTGGCTGGAACTCCAGGCGCTGGCCGGAGAGCCGCTGCTGATCGACTGCGGCTGCCTGAACCTCGTCAAGGAGAGCATCACCCCGGACCTGGCCGGCAGCTACGCGGTGCGCAGCTTTGCCATCCTGGAGCAGTTCCAGCTGCGCCGCGCGGCCCTGTCGGCCGCCGAACTCCGGCAGCGATTCCCGCAGTTCGCCGCGGACGCCGGCCGGCTCGACGTCGACGCCGGGTTCGCTGACGTCCCCGCGGTCACCCGGTTCCTGCAGGAAGCCTTGCGCGCCCGCGGCGTGCGCGTGTCGGAGCACGCGGCGGTGCGCGGCATCACCCGGTCCGGCGGCAGCTGGCAGGTGGCCACCGGGTCCGGGGACGTGGTCTCGGACGCCCTGGTGATAACCGCCGGGCTGGGCACCAATGACGTGCTCGGGCTGCTGCCGGGCGGCACGACCCGGTTTCCGCTGCGGCCGGACCGCCCGGTGCAGTCCAAGTACTTCATCCCCCCGGCCGGGACGCGCAGCCACTACACGGAGCAGTCGCTGCCAGTGTTCGCGTACCTGGATGTCGGGATCTACGGGCATCCGATCCACGACGGGAAGACCCCGGGCGTCAAGATCGGGTTCTACCATCCGCCCGACGCGGAGGTGGTGGCCAGCCGGATCGGGAGCGTCGAGGACTTCGTGGCCGAGTGCATGCCCGGGCTCCGCGGTGCGCAGGCCGTTGACGTCGCGGACGCCAGCGGAGTCGATGTCTGCTCGTACGACCTGGTGGGGGACGATGATTTCATCCTCGGGCCCGTTCCCGGAATGGATGGTGTCTTTACCGGCGTCGGCTGGCGTGGCACCGGCTACAAGTTCGCGCCGTGGGTCGGCCGGGTACTGGCCCAGCTCGCGCTGCAGGGAGGCACCGTGTACGACATTCACCGGTTCGCGCCCGGCCGGTTCGCCGGCGGGCCAGCGGCGGACCTGGTAACGGCCGGAGGGGAGCCGTCATGAGCGAGACGGCGGTGGCCGGGATCGAGGAGCGGCTGGCGCGCCGCCCCGGCGCTTCATGACCCCGGCGGGCCCACGGCGGAGCCGCGGGCCCGCGCCGGGCCGGCCGCTCGCTATGGTTCGGGCATGGCATCCTCCTCGCTCGTCCGGCGCGCGCATAACGCCACGAACGCCCTGCATTCACTGATCTACTTCGCCCCCGAAACCGAGGAACAGCTGGTCGCCGCCGGGCTTGAGCCCGGGCGGATGTGCTACTTCGCCGGGCGCTCGGCGCCGATGGGCGCAGTCAGCAGCGGCGTCGTCGCCGCGACCTTCTACAACTTCAATCCGGCGCTGGTGGCCCGGTGCATCCCGCGGGCGTGGGAGCTGGCCAGCCCGGCCGCTGTGCTGCGTGCTCGTTTCGCCGCTGCCGACACTGCCCTGACCCGGCTGCTCGGTGCGGAAGCCGTAGCCTCCGCCGACATGATCACGTTCGCCGGCCTGGTTCGCGAGGCGGCTAGCGCGTGCACCGCGGAGGGCCGCCCGCTCTACGCCGGCCACGCCGGCCTTGACTGGCCCGATGCCCCGCACGTGGCGGCGTGGCATGCCCTGTCGCTGCTGCGCGAGCATCGCGGCGACGGCCACGTTGCCGCCCTCGTCGCCGCCGGGCTGAGCGGCATCGACGCGCTGGTGACCCACGTGGCGACCGGCCAGGGCTTCGTGCCCGGCTTCGCCAGGACCAGCCGGGGCTGGAGCCAGCCGGACTGGGACGGCGCCGTCGACAGCCTCGCCGCCCGCGGCCTGGTCGAGAGCGACAGCGTGCTGACTCCCGCCGGGGACGCGCTGCGGGCGCACATCGAGCAGGGGACCGACCGGATGGCGGCGCCGCCGTGGCAGCATCTCGGGGACGAGCGCACCGAGGAGGTCATCAGGATCGGCAAGGCGATGACCCGTGCCGTGATGTCGGCCGGGGCCTTTCCCGCCGAAGGCGTCTTCGCGCGGCCCCGCTGAGCCGGCCGCCCGGCTCAGTAGGCGGCGAGTGTGCGGGCGGCGGTGACGACGGCGTCGGCGGTCGGGATGACTAGCTGCTCGAGTGCGTCGGCGAAGGGCAGCGGTACGCAGGCGGCGGCGACCCGGCGGATGGGGGCGTCGAGTAGCTCGAATCCCTCGTCGGCGACGATGGAGGCGATGGTGCCGCCCCAGCCGCCCTGGTAGGGGTTCTCCTCGACGATGACCAGCCGGGACGTCTTCGCTACTGACGCGAGCACCGTTGCCATGTCGAGCGGCACGAGGCAGCGCAGGTCGATGACCTCGGCGGAGATCCCGTCGGCGGCGAGCTGGCCGGCCGCGGCGAGTGCCATCGGCACGGTGGCGGCGAGCGCGACCAGGGTGATGTCGCTGCCCGGCCGGGCGACGGTGGCCTGGCCGAGTTCGACCAGGTGACCTTCGGGTGCTGCTGGTCCCTTGCTCGCGAACAGGCCCTTGTGCTCGAAGAACACCACCGGGTCGTCGCTGCGGATCGCGGCGGCCATCATGCCGACGACGTCGGCCGGGTTCGACGGCGCGGCGATCTTCAGGCCGGGGATGGCCAGTACCCAGTTCTCCACGGCCTGGGAGTGCTGGGCGCCGAAGCCGAGGCCGCCGCCGTTCGCGGTCCGGACCACCAGCGGCACCGTGACCTGGCCGCCGGTCATGTACCGCATCTTGGGGATCTCGTTGGCCAGGTAGTCGAAGCAGCAGGCGAAGAAGTCGGAGAACATGATCTCGGCGACCGGGCGCATGCCGGTCATCGCGGCGCCCATGGCCACGCCCAGGATGGCCTGCTCGGAGATCGGGGTATCCCAGACCCGCTCCTTGCCGAACTCGGTGAACAGCCCGGCGGTCGTCTTGAACACGCCCCCGGCGGCGCCGATGTCCTCGCCCAGGCAGACCACTGAGGAGTCGCGGCGCAGCTCGCGCGCGAGGCCCTCGGCGACCGCCTCCCGGTAGGTGATCACGTCCGCCATGCCGAGCCTCCGTCCGCCCATACGTCGGTGAGCGCGTCGCCGGGATCGGGACCAGGCGCTGCCTTCGCCTCGGCAACCGCCTCGGCGACGGCCCGCGCGGCCCGCTCGTCGGCGGCGGTCACCGCCGCGGCGGGCGCCCCGGCCGCCTCCAGCCGCGCCCTGGCCAGCTCCAGCGGGTCGCGGCGCAGCCACCGCTCGACTTCCTCGGCCGGCCGGTAGGTCCCCGGATCGGTGCGGCTGTGGCCGAAGTGCCGGTAGGTCAGCGCCTCGATGACGGTCGGCCCGCCGCCGGACCTGGCCAGCCCGGCGGCCCGGCTCACCGCGTCCTTGACCACGAGCACGTCGTTGCCGTCGATGACCTCGGCCGGGATCCCGTAACCGGGCGCCCGGTCCGCCGCCGGGTTCGCCGCCGCCGTCACCTCGCCGATCGGCGTGTACTCCATGTAGAGGTTGTTCTCGCAGATGAACAGAACCGGCAGCGCCCACACCGCGGCCAGGTTGAGCGCCTCGTGGAACGCGCCGATGTTCGTCGCGCCATCGCCGAAGAACGCGACGGCGACCTGCCCGGAGCCGCGCAGCCGCGCTGACCAGGCCGCTCCGGCCGCTATCGGCAGGTGCGCGCCGACGATTGCATAAGACCCCAGCATCCCCGCGGACGCCTTGGTCAGGTGCATCGAGCCGCCCTTGGCCTGGCACAGCCCGGTGCCCTTGCTCATCAGTTCCGCCAGGCACTCGGCCGGCGTGGCACCGCGCGCCATCGCATGATGATGACCCCGGTACGTCGCGAACACGTAGTCATCAGGCCGTAGCGCAGCGCTCGCACCAACCGCCACCGCCTCATGACCAGCCGCCAGGTGCGTCGTCCCCTTCACCAGGCCAGCCAGGAACAGATCATGCGCCGCGCGCTCGGTCCGCCGGATCACCGCCATCTGCTCATACCAGCCCAGCAGCTCATCAGCGCCTACCACGGCAGCACCGGCGTCAACGGCGGTCACCAGGCAGCTCCCGCGGCGTGGCCGCAAGTATCTAGCGCGATCGTCATCGCAGGTACCTCGTTCCGCAGGCGGACACTGGCGTCTCCTAGCCAATCCTCCGCCAGCACCTCTGTCAAAGGGCTGAAACGGATCAATCGGGCCCGGTCCCGCTGGCCCGGGTCAGGGTCAGGCCGGCCGGTCCTTCTTCGGCAGCTTGCTGACCACTGTGTCATAGGAGGCGTCGACAGCCGCCAGCAGTTCGTCGGCCGGAATCGCGCCAGCGAGCCGCAGGCTGTTCCAGCCGGACCGGCCGATGTAGGCCATCACCGACGCATCGCCGGGGTAACGCGCCAGCCACTCGTCGGCCTCCTCCCGGTCAGGCCCGCACTTGACGCCCACGGCGGACCCGGACCCGAGGAACGCGAAGATCTTGCTGCCGACCTTCACCACGACATCGCCTTCCCACGGCTCGTCCTGCCATGCGCCGGGCTTGGCCAGGCAGTAGGCGAGCAGCTCATCCGACGTCATAGTGCCTCCTTCGGTCATCTTCCATGATCGGTGATCCCGGCCAGTCCAGTCAGCTCAATGCATCTCGCCCTGGTCGTAAGGGTGACGAACTGCACGCCGATCGGCAGCCTGAGATTCGGCGGCCTGAGATGATGATTACCTGTTCGCCGGGATCAGGCGACGGGTTTCCGGTCCGTACCGGTTAGTGCAGGGGGCAGTATCTGATGAGCCGTCAGCGGCTGCTGCGCGCCATCGGCGGCTTCGGCCGCACCGCGGGGATCGTCGTGGTCGCGCACGGGGGCCGGTCCATCGGCCCGGAACCGACCTCCCCGGTGCAGCTCAGCGTGCTGCGGATGGTGCCGGTGGCGCGGGCCGTCCGGCGCGCGCTGCGCGGCAGCCAGGTCCTGGTCGACCGGCCGAGGTTCGGCCTCCGCGGCTGGAACGGCGAGGCGGCGTCGCCGGTCCATGACCTGACCGAGTTGCTCGACGGGATCTCCCGCGACTTCGGGCGGATACCCGTCGTGCTGATAGGCCACTCGATGGGGGCGCGCGCGTCGCTGCGCGTGGCCGGGCATCCGATGGTGTCGGCGGTCGCCGGGCTGGCGCCCTGGCTGCCGCCGGGCGAGCCGGTCAGCCAGCTGGCCGGCCGCCGGATTCTGCTCGTCCACGGCAGCGACGACCACACCTGCAATCCCGAGGAGACCTGGGCCTACGCGGAGCGTGCCCGCTCCGTCGGGCAGCTGGCGACGATCGAGATGCGCGATGGGGATCACGCCATGCTCCGCCGGGCACGCCGCTGGCACCGGCTCGCCGCCGAGTTCGCCCGGCTGTCTCTCGCGCTGCCCGCCGGCCACGGCGCGGTAGCTGAGGCCTTTGCCAGCGCCGCCGCTGGGCAGCGCCGCCCGGTCCTCTGACGGCCCGGGCACCGTGGCTAATGGCCGTCGAAGCTCGCGAGGTAGGTGGCGGCCATGTCCTCGCCAGCGTGGCCGAGCGCCGCGGCCCGGCGGAACCGCCCGGCCACCGCAGGAGCGACATCCAGCCGGACGCCAGCGCTGTTGCGCCGACCCCCGATCAGGCATGCGCGTCCTTATCCATGCGGTATCCACTGGTGCGGCAGGCGGACGACCGACAGGAAGAAGTCGTCGATCTGCCGGACGGCCGCGATGAACTGATTGACGTCCACCGGCTTGGTCACGTACGCGTTGGCGTGCAGCTTGTAGCTGCGCAGGATGTCCTCCTCGGACGAGGACGTGGTCAGCACGACCACCGGCAGGTGGGTGAGATCGGGATCGGCCCTGATCCGCTCCAGGACCTGGCGGCCGTCGTACTTCGGCAGGTTCAGGTCGAGCAGCACCAGGTCGACCCGGGGGGCGTCGGCGTGCAGGCCCCGGCGGTAGAGGAAGTCGAGCGCCTCCTCCCCGTCGCGTGCGACATGCAGCCGGTTGCCGATCTTGTTGTCCTCGAAGGCCTCGCGGGTCATCAGCTCGTCACCGGGATCATCCTCGACGAGCAGTACCTCAATGGGCTGGACGATCATCCGGGCATCCCTTCGGCGCTGGTGCTGGCGTGCTCCGCGGACGTGGCGTGTTCCGCAGCCGTGACGTGCCCCGCGGGCAGGACATGCTCCGCAGGCGTGGCGTGCTCCGCGGACGTAATGTGCTCCGCGGACGTAACGTGCTCAGCGCCGCCCGGCTCGGCCACGGTCGGATCGGCAACCTGGGGCAGGGTGAAGCAGACGCGCGCGCCGCCAGCGTAGGCGGTGTCCAGGCTAATCTCGCCGCCGTGCCGCTCGACGATCCTCTTGCACAGTGCGAGGCCGATTCCGGTACCGGCGTAGGTGTCACGGCTATGCAGCCGCTGGAAGATCACGAACACCTTCTCGGCGAACTCCGGCGCGATCCCGATGCCATTGTCGGCGATGCAGAACTGCCACATCCCGTCGGGCTCCGCGTCCACGGTGATCCGGACCACCGGGTCACGGCCGGGGATCCGGAACTTGATGCCATTGCCGACCAGGTTCTGCCACAGCATCGCCAGCAGGGTCGGGTCGCCCATCACCTCCGGCAGGTGGTCGGGACGTTCGATGACCGCGCCGGTGTCCTCGATCACGACGGCGAGGTCGGCGATCGCGGTGTCCAGTACCCGGTCCAGCGGCAGCAGCACGCGCAGTTCGTCGGACCGGCCCACCCGGGAGAAGGTCAGCAGGTCGTTAATCAGGATCTGCAGCCGTTTCGCGCCGTCGACGGCAAAGTCGATGTACTGGCGGCCGCGCTCGTCCAGCTGGTCGCCGTAGCGCTTCTCCAGCAGCTGGCAGAACGACGCCACCTTGCGCAGCGGTTCCTGCAGGTCATGGGAGGCCACGTAGGCGAACTGCTCAAGATCGGCGTTGGACCGCAGCAGGTCGGCGGCCTGGGCATCCAGGTCCTCGGCCTGCCGGGCTGACATTTCCTGGGCGGCGCGGGCGCCTTCCAGCGCCTCGGCCAGCTCGCGGCGCATGGCCTCGACGTCAGTGGCCACGGCCCGCAGGTCCTTGGGGCCGGTCGCCTCGATGCGGCGGCTGAAGTTGCCGCCTACTACCTGCCGGGCGGCCGCTCCCAGCCGGCTCAGCGGCCGGACGACCGCGTTGTGCAGCACGAGCGCCAGCGCCGCCGACGCGAGCAGGAAGATGACAAGGATGGCGACGAAGGTCCAGTCGTTGATGCTGCGGATGTTGCCCAGGCTGGCACTGTCCTTCGCCGCGGCGGCCGCGAGATGAGAGTTCTGGGCGGCGAACAGGACCCGCAGGTGGTTGAAGGACTGCCTGCTCTGGTCCAGCAGCCCGGTGTCCTTGCCGTTCAGCGGCCCCCGGCTGGCGAGGGTGATCATCGGTATGGCGAAGCCATGCCGCCAGGTGATGGCCGCCTGCTCGAGGTTGTGCAGGTCGGCCGCCAGCAGCGGGTTGCCGCCGATCAGCGTCCGCAGCCTGGCCGCGGCGCTGCCCTCGGTGGCGAGCCCGGCGGTATACGGCTGCAGGAAGCTCCGCTGGCCGGTGATGCCGAAGCCGCGGACCCCGGTTTCCTGGTCGATCAGCGCGCCCTGCAGCCGGTACGCCTGCGCCTGGGCGGGCAGGATGCCGGCGTCGAGCTGGGCCGATTCCGACCGGCTCTGCACGAGGACCTGGGCGATGACGACGGCGCCGGCCACGACCAGGACGGTGAGCACGGCGAGCACTATGCCGAACCAGCCCTGCACGGTTAGTGCCGGGAAGCGCGGCCCGTTGGCCGACGGCCCCGGCGTGGCGGCCGGCCGCTGCGCCGTGGCATCGGTCATGCGCCCGTCCTCCATCCCAGGTGGATGACGGCCACGTCGTCGTCGAGGCCGCCGTAATCACTGGCTGCTGCCTCAGTCTGCTCGATTAGCGCGTCGACAAACGCGGCCGCCGGCAGCGCGGCCAGCTCGCGGGCCATGGCCACCAGCCCGTCCTCGCCGAGCCGCTGGCTGCCCGGGCCGATCCGCCCCTCGAACAGCCCGTCGGTGAACAGCACCAGGCTGGCGCCGGCCGGCAGCATCATCTCCTCCTCGTGCCAGGCGACGCCGGGCACGAGGCCCAGGGCCGGGCCGCCGGTGCCCTCGATGAGATCGACGCGGCCGGCCGTGCGGAGCATCAGCCCGGGGTGGCCGGCCCGCAGGATCCGCACCCGGCGACGGTCCGGCGCGAAGGTGAGATGGGTCAGCGTGGCGAACACGTTCTCGCCTTCGCGCTCGGCGACCAGCATCTGCTCGATCAGCTCGATCATCGGCGGCACGGTCAGGCCGGCCAGGATCAGCGATCGCCAGGCGACTCGCAGGCAGACGCCGATGGCCGCAGCCGCCGCGCCGTGCCCGGAGACGTCGCCGACGACCGCGTGCACGGCCGCATCGGATGTCTCGACGACGTCGTAGAAGTCGCCGCCGAGCAGCGCCTGCGCCCGGCCGGGCCGGTACCGGGCCGTGACCTCAAAGTCGCCAGTGCGCACCAGCGGGGTCGGCAGCAGGCCCCGCTCAAGCCGCGCGTTCTCTTCCGCCCGCAGCGCGCTGAGCTGCAATGCGGCCGACGTCCGCTCGACATGCTTGCGCTGGACCGCGTAGCGGATCGCCCGGCTGAAGACGTCCGGCGCCGACTGTCCCTTGATCAGGTAGTCCTGGGCGCCGGCCGCGACAGCGGCGAGTCCGGCGCTCTCCTCGGCGAGCCCGGTCAGCACGACGACCGGCGCGCCCGGCGCGGCGGCCAGCACCTGCGTGACCAGGTCCAGCCCCTGGGCGTCCGGCAGGTGCAGGTCCAGCAGGATGCAGCCGGGCAATGCGCCGCCGTGCAGCTGCGCCTTCGCCTCGGCCAGCGTGCCGGCCACCGCCAGCGTCGCGCGCATGCTGCTGTCGGCGAGCAACTCCTCGACCAGGACGGCGTCGCCGGCGTCATCCTCGATCAGTAGCAGTGTCTCGGGATCCTCGTGCCATGCCGGATCCTGCTGATCCGGAACGCCCTTGACGGCCGGCTCCCCGGTGGCGCGCGAGGTTTCTGCGGGGCGCAGCATCTGCGGAGGGCGTAGCGCCGAAGCGCCGGTGCTGGCCGTCACGGGATACCTCCTTTCCTGCGAACTCTGCTGACGGATGCCTGGACCGCAGGCAGCTGAGAACAAATGACCACGATCACTCGGAATAATCTCATCAGTCGGCTGATATATCACCGCCGCGCCGATGTGTGCGGCATTTTGCCGCGCGGGCGGGCGCGCCTGGCTGGCAATGCATCACCGCAGACATGAATTCCAGGATTTACGAGCTTCCGGTCCCGGTGCGGCGGCACCGGCTTCGCACGGCCGGGCCGGCACGGCTTCGCACGGCCGGCGGCAGGTAGCTCAGCAGCGCGGCACTGCGGTCCGGGCGGCACGGCGCTGATGCGTTCTACCAGGTAGCGAATACCTTGGGCCGGGTCGGGCCCAGCCCGGATGCGCGGTCGGGGCCCGGGCGCGGCGGCCAGCAGGAAACGGCCGGGGGAGCGCTGCCGGGCCCGATCCGCCGCCGGGCCCGCGGCGTTGCGCCGCGGGCCCGGCGGGCCAGCATCAGCTGGCCTGGGCGGACGATCTCAGAACGTCCGGATCGCGATCTCGGCCGGCGCGCCGAGCAGCCCGTCGATCTCCGAGTCGAGCCGGCTGAGCGTGATGGAGGTGCCGGCCATGTCCAGCGACGTGCAGTACTCCCCAACGTAGTTGCGCCGGATGTTGATCCCGCGCTTGGCCAGCTGCTCATGTGCGTACCCGTAGAGGATGTACAGCTCGCTGATCGGCGTGCCGCCGAGGCCGTTGATCATCAGCGCCACGTCGTCGCCCTTGCCGAACGGCAGGTCCGTCACGACCGCTTCGAGCAGTTCGTCCACGATCGCGTTGGCGCTGGCCAGCTTCTCCCGGCGGCGGCCGGGCTCGCCGTGGATCCCGACGCCCATCTCCATCTCGTCGTCCCCGAGCTCGAAAAGCGGCGAGCCCTTGGCGGGCGGGGTGCACGAGGTCAGCGCCATCCCCATGGTCCTGGTGACGGAGTTGACCTTCTCGCCGATGCGGAGCAGCTCGTCGAGGTCCGCGCCCTGCTCGGACGCGGCACCCACTGCCTTGATCACGAAGAAGTTCCCGGCCACGCCCCGGCGCCCGACGGTGTAAGTCGAGTCCTTCACCGCGACGTCATCATCGACGAGCAGCGTCCCGATGGTGAGGCCGTCCGCCTCCGCCATCTCCTTGCCCATCTCGAAGGCCATCCGGTCGCCGGTGTAGTTGTTGATGATGTGCAGGATGCCCTTCGGGGAGTTCAGCAGCTTGCTGGTCTCCAGCACGTAGTCCATCGGCGGGGCGGCGAAGACGTCCCCCGGGCAGGCCGCGTCCAGCATGCCCTTGCCGACGATCATCACGTGCGCGGGCTCGTGCCCGGACCCCGATCCCTGGATGACGGAAACCTTGTCGTCGCGGGGCGCATCGGTCCGCATGATCAGGTTGTACTCAGGGACGTATTTCAGGGTGTCCGGGTTGGCCAGCGCGATTCCCTTGAGCATCTCGGGTACGAACTGCTGCGGGTCGTTGACGAACTTCTTCATTACATTCCTCCATCAGTGTCAGGACCGGGCCGGGAGGTCCGGCCACTGGTCGGCAAGTGCCTCGAAGATCACGGCGATGGCGACGGCGCCGGCGTCCAGCGTGCCGATGCTGCGCTCGCCCGTGTAGCTGGCCCGCCCGCGCATGGCCTGCATGGGACGCGTTGCCTCGGCGTGCTCCCGGGCCGTGACCGCCGCGGCGCGGAGCGTGGCGGCCGTATCGGCGCCGGCGGCGACCTGCTGCTCGATGGTGTCGACGGTCGGGACGAGCGCATCGAGCAGTGTCTTGTCGCCGACATCGGACCGGCCGCGGGCCTTGATCCCCTCGATGGAGGCGCGCAGCATAGCCACGATCTGGGCGGGCTCCAGGCTGGTGACGGCGCCGGCGGTGGAGGCGGCGCGCAGCAGCGCGGTCCCCCAGATCGGGCCCGAGGTGCCGCCGATCCGGCTGGTGATGACGACGGCGATCTTCTTCAGGAAGGTCCCGATGTCGCTGCGGTCGAACCCGTCCCAGTCCCGGATCACCAGCTCGAAGCCGCGGGCCATCGAGTAGCCGAAGTCGCCGTCGCCGACGACCGAGTCAAGCTCGCCGAAGTACTTCTCGTTGTCGACGCAGACTTGCGCGGTGATCCGCACCACTGCCTCAACGTCGCCGAGGCTTGCAGTAGGCATGAGCACTCCTTGGGTTTCGCCGGGCCGCTGCCGGGCGCCGGTCCGCCAGGCCGTGACGCGCCTGGCGGTGGCCCGCCGGACATGATCCGGCGGCTCGAAGATGGTTAGGGGGGAAGGGTCGCAGCCAGGTCGTCCAGGGTGATCCAGGCCCCGGGCTGCGCGCGGCTCCGGTTGGCGAGCACCCGCGATCGCTCGCCGCCCGGGTCACCTAGCGAGCTCACCACCAGGGCAGCTTCGCTGAAGTCCTCATGCTCGGTGAATCCGTTGACCGTAATCACGCAGGTCGTGCCCGCGCTCGCCGCCGCCCGCAGGCCGTTGCGGGAATCCTCCACGACCACGGCCCGGCCGGCCGGAATCTGCAGCCGCTCCAGGGCCAGCAGGTAGATGTCCGGGGCCGGCTTCTTGTGCGGCACCACGTCGCCGGCGAAGACCTCGACTTCGCGTGCCTGCTGCCGTCCGACCGCGCGCTCCAGGGTGGCCCGCACCGATGGCTCGGCTGATGTCGACGCGACGGCAAGCCGCCAGCCAGCGGCGAGTGCCGCGGCGGTCACCCTGGCCACGCCGGCCCGCGGCACCACGGCACCGGAGGCCACCAGCTCCGCGTATATCTCGGTCTTGCGCCGGTGCCAGGCGGCGATGGCCGCCTGCTGCGCCGCGGCATCGGCGGGCAGCCCGGCCGCCGCGATGAACTCCGGCGTGAGCAGGCTGGCCATGCGCTCCTTGCCGCCGCCGATGCGCAGCTTCTCCAGGTAGTCCGCCTCCGTCCAGCACACCGGCAGCCCGAACTCCTCGAACGTGGCGTTGAACGCGGGCAGGTGCCCGTACCGCTCGGTGTCGGCCAGCACGCCGTCGCAGTCGAACACCAGTGCCCGGGCCGCCGAGCCGGTCATGGCCGGCTCACCACGCCCGGCCGGCGCTGCCGAAGCGGCGCATGTGGTCGGCGGCCATGTCCTTCACCGCGGCCCGGGTCGCGGTGAAGAGGGAGGGCGGGTCCCAACTGCCCCGTTCCGCTGCCTTCTGCAGGAACTCCAGGCTGGACTGCATGTAAACGACCTTCAGCGCCGTGGAGATATTGACTTTGGCGCAGCCGCGGGCGATCAGGTCGGCGAATTGCGCATCGGTCAGGCCGGTGCCGCCGTGCAGCGCGATCGGGACGGGCTCCGCTGCGACGATGTCAGATACGCGCTGGGCATCCAGCGTCGGCTCGGCGTGGTACACGCCGTGGGCGTTCCCGATGGCCGGGGCGAAGACCGTGATGCCGGTGGCCCGGATGAAGTCAAGGGCAACCGGCAGCGACTGGCGCTGCGCTTCCTCGTCGGATCCGATGCCGTCCTCGACGCCGGTGATCGCCTCGATCTCGCCTTCGACGTCCGCGCCGTACGAACGGGCCTCCGCGACCACCTCGACGGTCTGCCGCTGGTTCTCCTCGACCGGCAGGGATGAGCCGTCGAACAGGACCGAGTTCCATCCTTTGGCCAGGCAGCGGGAGATGACCGCGCGATCCGGGCAGTGGTCCAGGTGCAGGCTGACCGGTACCTCGATGCCGGCCGTGAGCGCCTGCCACATCGCGAAGAGCAGGTCGAGCCCGATCGAGCGCACGGTCTTCACCGAGGTCTGGATGATGACGGGGGCGCGTTCCTCGACGGCCGCGGCCAGCACGGCCTCCAGCGTCAGGTCATTGACGACGTTGATCGCCGCCACGCCGTACCGCTCGGCAAAGCCGCGGTCCACGATGTCCTTGAGCGGCACGACTGGCAAGCCAAATACCTCCTCGGGCGGACACTGCCAACCTACGCAGCCGGCCGCGATCATGGATCAGGGGAAGTCCTCCTTTGCATGGAGGGTTTCCCCTACCGCGCGTACCGGCGCCGCTCAGCCCGCCCGGCTACCGTGCGCGGGCCCGCCCGGCCAGCGCCGCGAGCTCAGTCCGGTTGCGTGCCCCGGTCTTGCGCAGCACCGCGCCGGCGTGCTTTTCCACCGTCTTGACGGACAGCACAAGCTGCTCGGCGATGAGCTTGTCCGGCAGCCCGAGCTCCATCAGCTTGCGTACCTCGCGCTCCCGGTCGGTTAGCGCCGCCTCCAGGCCGCTGTCCTGCAGCCCGCGATGCAGTTGCCGGAGGACCGGGCCGGACAGGATCGCCTGGCCACGGCCGGCCGCCACGACGGCCCGCGCCAGCTCGGGGCCGTCCACGCCGGTGTCCACGCACCCGCGCGCTCCCGCCCGCATCGCGTCGGCGACCCGCTCGTCGTCATCGGCCTCGCAGAGCGCCACGACGGCGAGCCGGGGTTCGTGGCCAAGCAGCAGCCGGATCGCGCTGGTGCCATCGCCGGTCGTCAGCCCGAGGCCGGCCAGCACCACGTCGGGGCGGAGCGCACGGCAGGCTTCCAGCGCATCGGCCGCCGTCCCGGCTTCGCCGACAACCTCGACGCCGGGCTCGGTCCACGACAGCAGCCGGGACAGGCCAGCCTGCACCATCGGCTGGGCCGCGGCGACGAGCACGCGCAGCGGGGGGCCGGCCGTTGCCTCGTCGCGTGCGTACGGGAAGCGGGCGCGGATCCGGGTGCCCCAGCCGGGCAGCGAGTCAACATCGACGCTGCCGCCCAGATCCCGCGCGCGCTCGGTCATGGCGCGGAGCCCGAAACGCTCGTCCAGCCCGTCGGCCCGCGGGTCGAAGCCCTCGCCGTCGTCCTGGACCAGCAGCGATACGGCCGCACGCTCGTAGACCAGGCCGAGCCGGACCGAGCGCGCGCGGGCGTGCCGGACGATGTTGGTCAGCGCCTCCCGCGCAATCCGGAGCACTTCCTGCGCGATGTGGTTGTCCAGGGTGACGGGCGGGCCGGCCGAGACGAGCCTGACCTCAAGACGGCCGATGCTCTCCGCCCAGCTGGCCTCCGACTGCAGTGCGGCGTCGAGCGTGCGCCCGTCCAGCGGCGAGGAGGCCAGCCCGAGCAAAGTCAGCCGGGCTTCAGCGAGGGCGTCCCTCGCGGCCGCGCTGGCCTGGCTCAGCAGGGTGGCGAGGGAAGTCGTATCGGCCGGTTCGAGACCGCCGGAAGACAGTCCGTCGCCCGGCCCGGCCCCCGCGAGCGCTGCCGGGTGTCTTCGGCGAGGCGCTGTTCGGCCGTCTCGATGTGCACACGGACGCTCACCAGCCGTTGCGTGATCGTGTCGTGGACTTCGTGCAGCAGGCGCTCGCGCTCAGTGACAGCGGCCTCGGCCCTGGCCCGCTCCTCCGCCTGCTCGTACATCCGGGCGTTGGCCAGTGCGATCGCGGCATGCTTGGCGAACAGCTGCAGTAGCTGGGCGTCCGCAGGGCCGAACGAGCGCTTCGCATCACGGCTGAACACGATGCAGGCGCCGATGATGCGCCCTCGCCAGTCGAGCGGGACGCCGATGACGCCGCGAAGGGTGGCCCGTGCGTCGGGAGCCACGTGACCACCGCGGACATCGCTGTACCTGGCGAACCAGACCGGGCCCCGGCGTGCCACTACGGCTCCTGTCATCCCCTCGGTGAGCGGGAAGACGTGGCCGGACTGGCAGGCGACTCCGATGTCGGCTTCCTTGCGGTATGTGCCGGCTGCCTCGTCGACGCTGCAGATCGAGCCGGCGTCGCAGCCGAGCAGCTCGGTGCAGCGGAGCAGGATCCGCTCGAGCAGCGGGCGCAGCGAGAACTCGCCGGCCAGGTCCTCTGCGACCGCGATCAGCCCGGCCGCACGGGCACCGGCCGCCTCGTCATCGCCGTAATGCGAGCCGGGTGTGAGCGGAGGTGCGGACACAAGTGCCCCGATTCTGGGACGCCGCGATCGTCTCGCGGCGCTGGGCTCGCGAGGCGGCTCGCGGACACGGTTCGCGGACCAGGTTCGTTCCGAGCATCACCCAGCGCGACGGCGCTCGTCAACGGCGGCGCAGCGCGTGTTCTGCGGGTAGCGCCCGGTACCAGGTTGCAGTGCCCGGTTACTGCTCGACGAGCACCAGTTTCGCATCTGCGCATTCCTGCCGGATCGAGATTGCCGCGCTATATTCCGGCGACGTGTACCACCGTCGGGCGGCGGCGCCGTCGGGGAACTCGAGTACCACGAACCGCCTTGTCGGCCAGCTCCCCTCGAGTACTTCCACCGCGCCGCCACGCACGGTATAGCGGCCGCCGTACTGCGCTGCCGATGCCGCCGCGAGGACCTTGTAGTCCTCGTACCGAACCGGGTCTGTCACGTCGATATCCGCAAGGATGTAGGCCGTCATGCGTACATTGTGCCGCCTTCCGAACGCTGCGCGCAGTGCGGCGTGCATCTCCAGCAGGCCAGAGGCTTGATCGCTAGGGGGTCAGTGGCCGTATAGTGACGCAATGCCCGCCGCTCCGCCCGTGCCGCAGGCGCCGGTCACGTCGATCGCCGAGGCGATGGCCCGCATGCAGGTCATCGAGAACACCACTGCTGCTGATGACGGCCTGGCCTGTTTCAATCGCATGTACATCGAGGTGACCCGGGAGGTGGACAGCGAACTCGGCCAGGGGACCTTTGCTGATCCCGCCTTCATGACCGAGCTTGACGTGGCTTTTGCCAATCTCTACTTCGCGGCGGTCGACGCCGCGGGCAGCAACTCGGCGGTGCCGCTGGCCTGGCGCCCTCTTTTGGAGCGGCGTGGCGACACCGGGATCGAGCCGATCCAGTTCGCTCTGGCCGGCATGAACGCGCACATCAACCACGACCTGCCGCTGGCATTGGTTGCCGCCTGTACAGATCTGGCGACTGTGCCGACGGCGGGTACGCATCTTGCCGACTACCACAAGGTGGACGCGCTGCTGGACGCGGCCGAGCAGTCCGTCCGGCAGTCGTTCGAGTCCGCGCCGGAGCTTGCCATCGATCGCCATCTGCAGGCGGTCGATGACCTTGTCTGCGGCTGGAGCATCAACGCCGCCCGCGACCTCGCCTGGGGCAATTCCCTGTTGCTGTGGCAGTTGCGCGATGATTCTTTCGCGCGCGGGCTTTTTCTCGACAGCCTGGCTGCCTCGGTGGCGCTGGCCAGCCGCTTGCTGCTCGTCACGGTGTGACGGCGCACGGAGTAAGACCGGGCATTGCTACCGGACCGGGCGTCGCTGCGGGAAGATCACCGCTTTGGGGCCGGGGAGCGAGCACGGTTACGTGCTGGGAGCAGCGAACTCAATATTCACCACAGCCCCGCCGTTGGCTCCCGGCCCGGCTGTGATGGACGTGGCGAGGTACTCGGCCCGCTGGGCGTGCAGGAAGCCGAGCAGCCAGTGCTGGTAGACAGCGGGACTGAGCCCGGCCGCGGGGTCCGTCCCGGCGAGGGCAACCGACCGGAGCGGGACGCCGGGGCCTGCGCCCGGACTGGCGTCGCCGAACGCGATGACATGCACGGGATGCTTATGCGAAAGTGCCGCGAGAGTGGCGAGTATCCGCTCATCGACATGGCCGCTTTTGAGCGCTGCGCCGGCCTCCGGTGACACGCTGATCTGCCTGTTACCGAGGATCAGGGCTCCGTTCTTTCTGGCCGCCCGCTCCTCCGCGGCGAGTCGGCTGCGAAAGCCTGCTGCACCTTGTGCCGGGATCAGGCGGATTTCTATCCGGGCCTGCCCGCTACCAAACCTCGCGATTACCTGCGGCGCGTACACCGCCGCGAGGCGGGCGCCAAATTGCTCCCGCACGGCTGCCGTTGCCACCACGAGTTCGGCGCCCAGCGGATCAGGCCGGCCGGGCCTGATCGGCACCAGGTCGGCGGCGGGAAACCCGTGCGAATGCAAGGCAGCGCACATCACCAGATCACAGGCGATAAGCGCATCGCGATCGACCTGCCGGGCGACCCATGCGGCGCTCTGAGAGCGGACCGCGTCTGCCGCGGCGACGGCGGTGCCAGGCCGCGAGTCGGCATGGTCTTTCCGGCCGTTACTGCCGAGGGCAAAGGCGAGCGCACCGATGGCCGCCACGACCAGCACCATTGCGATCAGGATGGGAAGCCGCTTACGCCGCCGGGGGGTGCCCTGCCCGTGCGTCCGCCGTTGTACCCAGAGCCGCGTAGTGGTGGCCAGTACGGCCGCCCATGACGGCTCAGCCTGGGCCGGGGACTCAGCCTGGGCCGGGGACGCCCTTGGCGGTACCGGAGAAAGGTCCGAGCGCTCATCCCGGGAGGCACTGGCCTTTGCGGCGAGCTCGGGAGCCCGGCGCCGACCATGCGGACCGGAGGAAGGCCCGCCCAGTGCCTTGACCTTGGGCGGAGGCTCGAAGGCGCCGCGGTCCGGCACGACCGGGCCGGGAATCACCGTGGGCTTGCTGGCCGGCCCGGCGGTGTCGCGCCCCGGGGTGGCTGGATCGGGGATGCTGGCGGGCCTGCGTGCTGGCGCGGCGGCGTCCTGTCGCGGGCTGGCTGGATCGGGGATGCTGGCGGGCCTGCGTGCTGGCGCGGCGGCGTCCTGTCGCGGGGTGGCTGGATCGGGAATGGGCGAGGGCCTGCGAGCTGGCCCGCCAGCACCCTTACCTGGCACGGCTGCGTCCGGCGTCGCCGTGCGTGAGGTCACCGGCTCCGCGGCGCCGCGGTCCGGCAGTACCGGATCAGAAACGTCGGCGGGCTTGCAGGCCGGCTCAAAAGCGCCGCGGCTCTTTCCGTCAGGGTCAGGGACGGCCCTCGGCAGACGCACAGGCTGAACGATCCGCCGGGGCGCTGACGCAAGAGGGACTCGTGGCCCGTCAGTGCGCTTCGGCACTCGCCGGGGCAGCGGTCCCGGTCCGCGCGTTGCCGTCGGCAACGGTGCGGGCTCTGCGCCGTCCGCGGGCCCGCGCGCTGGCGCGAAGGCGTTCCATGAGCCGGGGCCGGGGTCAGCGCCGGGACCTGATGCTGGGGCATTCTCGCGCGCTGCTTGCTCACCCTGGTGCCGTGCGCTCTGCGGTGCCGTGCCCGGGGAACTGCTGCTCAAAGAACCATTGCCCGGCAGCTCCGCACCCGGTTCCAGGCGGGCAGATCCTAGCTTGCTGCTCAGCACCGACGGGCGCGTCGGCCTATCCCGTCTCTCCTTAGCCATCCTGAACCCCCACGAGCCAAGCAACCGGACAAACTAGGCCCGACGCCTACAGCGGAGCACAAGGTAGCCGTTAAAATCAGCCGAATTGGGAAAATCATCCGGCCGCAAGCGGCGCCTGGTCACGGCGCCCTGCTCCGCGGCCGATAGCGCCGCCACTGCCGGTTGCTGCATCCCAGGAAATGGCTACGTGCCCAGGAACAGCGTCACGATCGTGGCCAGGGTCAGCGCGGTCATCAGCGCGGCCATGCCGATCACCACTGGCTGGTGCAAGGCAGCGAAGGTGCCCTCCTCCAGCGCGCGGGTGACCGCGCGCTGGCGCATCGTGCCAAAGACGATCAGCGTCAGCGCCAGGATTCCGAAGCCGGTGCCTAGCCACAAGAACGGCGCACGCGGCCCCTTGGCTACCGCTGGCAAGAGCCTTCCGATGGCAAGTGCTACGGCGCACGCGGCGAGTCCGGTACGCCACCACGCCAGCAGGGTCCGCTCCTGCGCAAGGTAGGTACGCCGGGAAGGGGCACCGAATTTGGGATCGCCTGACGAGTCGGCCGGGCCCGGTTCCACCCGGCCATCGTACGACGGCGGGTGTTACCAGGTTCCGATGCCCCGGCGCCAGACCCGGACTACGACGCCGCCTTCAGCCGGCCGGTCAGCCCTTCAGGGTTGGCCTGCCGAGCGGGAGAGCTTTGCCGCCGGTGCCTAGCGAGATCGAGTTGAAGAACAGGTACACGCCCCCGGCTGCGGCGAGCAGCAGGGCGTACCCGCCTGCCTTCAGCAGACCAGACGATACGGGCGTCTGCTCGTAGGCCAGAAGTACGAACAGCACCGTGAGTGCGACCAGGACGAACACCGCTGTGAAGGCCACCGGCAGCCGAAGCGTCGCCAGGGTGAGCATCAGTACGACGATCAGCCAGGTAATCAGGAACAGCTTCACGGTGGCAATCACATCGACCGCGGCGATTCCGAACCAGCCGCGGATCAGCCCGGTTACGAGTATGAAATAGCTCAGCCAGAAGGCGGCGAAGATACCGAAGATGGCCGCCACCGCAGTCTGGCCGAGAGCGGCAGACCAGATTGTCGTAATGATCAGGCCCATGGAAGTGGCCCCGAGAATGATGGCCAGGGGCGCGCCCAGCTCAGCTTGCGGCACGACGCCAACCAGTGACAGGCCGAGCGCTACCGCGCCCATGATGAAGCACGCGAGGCCCAGCCCGGACGGGTCGCCGGCCAGCGGTCCCACGGCGGACGGCTGGGCCGCGACGGCTTCTTCGGTGTGTGCGCCGGATTCGGCTGGTCCATCAGCGGTTGCATCGAGTGCGGTCATCGCTACTCCTTCGCCGGGAACTCCAAAGCCCAAGGAACCTCCACCAAATTGGTGTGGGCTATGTCACATCTGTACCTCCTGACCATCGCAGGACCAGTCTCAATTTGAGCGAGGCAACAATCCTGGCGATCTCGGGCGGTGCCCGTCGGCGAACGCGAGCCTGTTGATCGGCTAGGGCCGGAGTCCGTCGGACCGGGGCTTTCGCCGCGGATGTATCAAGTGGCGGGGCAGTTCCTCTTCTCTGTGTCAAGCGAATCTCGATAGGTGGGCTGCCATGACCGTTGACCCCGCGCGCTCCGCAATCGTCGTCGCCGATGCGGTGACTAACCGGCAGCGCATCCCCGTGTCGATCGACCCGTTCGGCCAGGCCGGAAGTGAGATCACGCCGACACTGACGCCTTTCCGCCTCACCGCGGTGGCCAAGGTCTTCCTTGGCCTCCAGCAGGTCAAGGACAATATTGCCTTGATCAGCGGGGCGCTAGCCGCGTCACCGGTGCCTGCCATCGTGGTCGGCTCGCTGGCCCAGCCGGACGGCACCGCGGGCTCGGGCCTCCAGGTGCAGTTCGATCCGGCCACGGTCGGCGTTACCGGGCCGGTGCAGACCACGCTGACCAAGGACACTGGCGCGTTCATTCTCGACATGCCCGTCGGCGGCACGATGCCGGCCGCGGGCCTGACGTTCGTCGTGCACGGTGCCGACGGGAACGCGACGGTTACCGTCGCGCAGGCTCAGGTCGCCGCGAATGGGCTGCTCGGCACGGTCGTGCTCCCATCGCAGCTGGCCCCGCTGCCGGTGAGCATCCTCGCCGCGCTCGAGGCCCTGGTGCCTGTCACCGTGCCGGCCAGCGGGCCGCCGCAGTCGGCGCCGCCGACCCTGCCCAAGGTGAAGATCGGCGAGGACGGCGCCTGCTCGCAGTCGTTCGCCGCGGACGCCACGATCGACTCTTTTCCTTACGGCGTGTTCTTCCGGCTGGTCGAGCCGCAGATGTCGATCGTGAACCAGGTGATCACCGTGCCGGTCGGGGAGAAGAACGGCTTCATCCCGCTGCCGGAGTACGCCACCACGTTCGTTCCGCCGCCCGCCAATGCCGCGGCGGACCGGAACGGCGCCGCTGTCGCCGCCGACGGGACCGTCAGCACTTATACGGACCGGGTGCCGGTAGAACAGCCACTGTCGGGGGACGGTCTCAAGGACCAGATCGCCGGCATCGACACCTCCGGCAACTTCACCGCCGACGAGAACGTGCCGATGGCGGCGACGCTTGGCCTCGGCTACGTGCTCTGGATGTCGCAGCAATGGACGTTCCAGGGCCTAGGCCTCGGCGACCTGGTCTACTCGCTGCCGCTTGCTCCGGGCGAGCAGACCGAGGTTGCGGTGTTCGAGCGTACTGACACGGCCCAGGTGTTCGAGAGCGAGAGTTTCAGCGAGCAGCAGGCCGAGGAGCAGAGCGCGCTCAGCGACACCTCGACCGCCGCGACGTTCAACTCCGCGTTCAGCGAATCGGCCAGTGGCGGCAGTAACTTCCAGACTCAGTCGAACAGCTCCAGCTGGGGCGGATCGCTCATCGTGGTGAGCGGCGGCGGCGGGTCGTCCTCATCCAGCGGGAGCGGCAGTGAGTGGCTGCAGGGCCAGCGCGATTCGGCGCAGCAGGCCGCGCAGCGAACGCAGTCGTCAGCGGAGAACCAGGCCGCGGCGCGGCGCAGCGCTAGTCGCACGGGCATGCGCCTGGCGTCGGCGACTGAGTCCGAATCGGTTACCACCAAGACGATCACGAACCACAACCACACCCGCGCACTCACCATGCAGTACTGGCAGGTACAGCGCATGTTCGACGTCACCACGGCCATCGACGGGCTGACACTCACCTGCCTGATCCCGATGCAGATCGTGCGGTTCATGCCGCCGGGCCAGCCGCAGACGCTGACCGACCCGAGCCAGGTGGGCTCGCGCCCGCAGGTGCTGCAGCGGTACGCGAACATCATCAAGCACCTGGACGTGCTCCAGCTCGCTGTACCACGCCGCTTCCAGCACGGACTGCAGGTGCTCGAGCAGTTCGCCAGCGACCCGACGGCCGA
Source organism: uncultured Actinomycetes bacterium (assembly GCA_963707065.1). GTDB lineage: Bacteria > Actinomycetota > Actinomycetes > Streptosporangiales > Streptosporangiaceae > Palsa-506. Next base: position 459,904 of record CAVPPJ010000013.1, on the reverse strand, counting down.
AGTAGACACCGAGGGCGGCGTCGCCGAGGACGTCATCCGGTTCACGCTCACTGGCTCGTTCCTGTCCTGCGAGACGGTCAGCGTCGTCGCCGTGACGCGGCGCAATACCAGGGTCGGGCCGGTGCAGCTCGCTGCCACGGTCAACGGCCAGCCCGCGGAAATCCCGGCGGACACCTTCGCCAGCCAGGAGGAGTTGCTCAGCTGGCTGCTCGGGCAGCGGCAGGGCTCCGCAGCTACCCTGCAGGGCAGCCTGGCGCTCCCGGCCACCATGAACCGCACCGACATCGTGGGATTTGAGATCACCCGGAGCTGGAACACGGTCAGCTACACGCTGGCCTCGCCCATGGTCGGCCTGCTCACCTCGATCGAGAGCATCTTCGGGGCCGGCGGCAGCGCCGCGCTGCAGAACGTGGTCGGCGACACGGCCGAGCGGACGACGATCACGCTCACCTCGACCACACTTGAGCCCGCGCTCGGCGGCCCGAACGTCGCCTACTTCGCCGCCGCCATCGAGGAGTTCGGCGCGGACGGCACCGTACTGCCGCCACAGCCGAACGAGACTTACGCCAACGACCAGCTTTCCGGCACGGTGCTGCCGTTGCAGCCCTACCCGGTTCCGGCGCTGCAGATTGCGCCAGTGCTGCGCTACAACGAGATCCTGGAGGTCGAGAAGGCCGCCCAGCACGTCGTGCGCAACACCACGCTGTACTCGAAGGCGGTGTGGGTGTCGCTGTCGCCGGACGAGCGGGCGATCCTGCTCGACGGCTACACGATCGGCGTGCCGCCGGACGGCGTTAGCGATGCGAGCCAGCTCGTTCCGCTGCTGAACTGCGTGCAGAACAAGCTGCTTGGCTTCTTCGGCAACTCGATGATCATGCCCTTCATGATCCCGCAGGGGGTCGCCGACTCGATGGGTATAGACCCAGCCGCGATCCAGCAGAACCTGCTGGCCTACCAGCAGGCGACTTTCGCGCCGCCTCAGTCCACAATCGCGCTGCCGACGCAGGGCGTTCTCGGCGAGGGTGTGCTCGGGCATTGCCCGTCCGCGGAGAAGATCGACCTCACCCGCTTCTGGAACTGGCAGGACTCACCGGCCGACACGGCTCCGGCGATCTCGCCGGTGACCCTGCCGACGGCCGGCCCGTCGATCGCGGCCGGGCTGACTGCGCCTAACTCGCTGACCAGCCTGCCGTCACTGATCAACAACGTGCTTCAGGCGCCGCCGCCGAATACGGGCCTGCTGCAGTCACTGGGCGCCGATGCCGCGGCCCAGAAGGACTTCAGCAGCGGGCTCACCGGCGCCGCGCAGCTAGCCCAGCTGCAGCAAAGCGGGCAAGGCCTGGCCAACGCCGCGAGGGCGAGCGCGCTGCAGACCACCCAGCAGCTCACCGGGCAGGCGATGGCCACCGTGGGCAACATCGTCGGCGGGATGTACGGAAGCCCGAACGCAGGCTCGGCCGCGGCCTCCGCCATGAAGGGCGGCTCCGGCTCGACGACCTCGAAGAAGACCTCATCGAAGAAGACCTCCAAGAAGAGCAGCGGCAGCAACTCGGCCGCCAGCTCGAACGGGTCGTCGTCTGACACCGGGCTGTCCGGCGACGGCAGTAGCTCCGGTGACGGCATCGACTCCGGTGACGGCAGCTGAAATATCCAGAGGAGACCAGACGAAATGGCACGCCCAGCGATCACCAGCATCAGCCCGAGCAGCGGGGTGACCAGTGGCGGCACCGCCGTCACCATCCACGGCACCGGCTTCACCGGCGCTACCGCGGTCTTGTTCGGCAGCGCCCCCGCGACGGCCATCTCAGTGCAGAGCGCCAAAGTCATCGTCGCGATCAGCCCGGCCGGTGTCGGCACCGTGAGCATCAGTGTCACGACGCCGGGAGGCACTTCGCCACTCGCCGCCGGGGCGCAGTTCGCGTTTACCGCACCCGCGTCCCCGGCGGGCGCCGGCTCCCCGTTCGTCGATCCCGGGCTCAGCGCGCAGCTAGTGAGCAACCTGCTCAGCGTGCTCACTAGCGCGACATCGCCGGACGCGATCGAGGCCCAGGACATCATCATGCGGCGGATCGCGCTGGAAGGCGACGTCGTCGGATCCCGCATCCCGCCGCTGCTGGACGACATCACCAAATTCGGCGGAATGATCAATCTGCTGGGGTCACTCGGAGAGAAGGCCATGCGGCAGCAGGCGCTAGCCGGGATCCTCGGCGTCGCCGGGCCGACCCAGCCGCTCGGCTGGATCAGCAATAGCCAGCCGCTCGCGATGGTGGACGTGACGAACGACCGGCCCGCGGGCCCGGCACAGCCAACCATTCCGCTGGCCGTTCTGGTGCGCAGCGATTACGTCACCGCCGTCAAGGCAGCCATCGCCGCCGCGCACCAGTACGGCGCCACCATGCCGTTCGCCAGCCCGCCTGTACTGCAGCTACCGGCTGGCACTCCGGGTTCCGCACCGCCGTCCGACACCCTCAGGTACCTCGGCCGCGAGCTCAGCCTGGCGCCAGCCGCCGCGCTTGCCGTGCCCGCCACAGACCCGCTTGCGATCGTCCGGGCGGCGGGATCCTCGGATCCGTGGCAAATCGCGGCGCGGGTGCTGACCGCGACATCGGTCACCGTGCCGCCCGCTAACTACGACGCGATCGAGTGCACGCCAACGTCGAGCAGCACCGTCACGCTGACGGCGGCGGCGCTCGTCCCGCTCGGGCCGATCCTCGCCAGCGCGGGCTTCTACCCGGTAACGCCGCTGCCCCTGCCAGCCAACAGCACCCAGACCGCGTGGGCGACATTCACCAATGTCACCGGGCTGACCGCGGGGGTCACCCGCCTCGGCGATGAGCTGAGCCTCCTCTACAACGCCCAGACCATCGCGAGCAGTGCTTTTGCATCCATCGTGGACTGGGTGTGGAACGGCACTGCGTTCGACGGATCCTAGTGATCACCCAGCCCGGTGATCATCCAGCCCGGCACGCGCCCAACGAGGTTCCGCTGACACGTGCTCGACGGCCTCGTCAATCCTGGTCAAGGCATGTAGCCCCGTTTCCCGCACCCACAGGGCACGGCGGGATGGCGAGGGTCGTTGTCGAGCCAGGCCGCGGCCGGCTGCTGCTGCGCCAGGGACGCACGGCCGCCCGGTAGCACGGCCGCCGCGCCGTAGCCTGCGCCACTGCTGATCCGGACAGGGCATGAACGGGCCGTCGGCGCCCGTGCTCACGATTTGCCGGGTCTATTCAGGACCGGCGGTACCGGAGCTGGCCGCGCAGGCCGGCCGCTGAGTTATGGCTAGATCGGGTAGGGGCGGGGTGTGTGGTGTAGGTGCGTGCGCTGGGGAGGGTCCAGGTGAGGGTGCCGGGGCGGGGTTGTTCGAGGTGCCAGCCGGGTGCTTGCTTGGCTTGGTGGTGGCGGCGGCAGAGGGCTGCCAGATTGCATTCGCAGGTCCGGCCGCCTTGGTCATAGGGGATGGTGTGGTCGTGGTCGCAGCGGGTGGCGGGGCGGCGGCAGCCGGGGTAGGAGCAGGTGCGGTCCCTGGTTTGGAGCAGGTGCCGTAGTGCGGGTGGTGGCTGGTAGGCGAAGGTTTCGCGGGCGTGGCCGCAGGCCCCGGTCTCCAGCCAGTTGATCTGTGAGGCCGGTGAGCCAGCGGGCGTTGCCGGTGCCGGGTGGCGCGGGCTGCCGGCCGGGTGGCCGGGGTGATCCGGTGCCGGGTGGTGCCGGGCCGCTGTGCGGGCCGGGTGATGCCGGGCCAGGGTGCGGGCCGGGTGGCGCGCGGTCTCCGGATGGGTCCGGCCCGGGTGACGCGGGACTTCCGGGTGGCGCGGGACCTCCGGGTGGTGCGGGGCCGCCGGGTGGTGCGGGTCCGGGTGGTGGTTGTCCTTTCCTGGCGCAGGCGTGCCCGATGGCGTGGCCGCCGGGGGTGGTGATGGTCAGGCACCAGCGGGAGCCGGGGGTGGTGGTGATGGCTGTGCGAGGTCGCGGCTGGCGGCGGCGTCGAGGTAGCCGTAGCCGGTGGCCTCGCCGGGGCCGCCGGCCAGGCCGAGCCAGGTGGTGAGCGGGATGGTGAAGTTGACGGTCCCGGTCAGCCCGGCACGGCCTGCCGCCGGGAGCCCTCCGGCGCCGCCGCGCGGCGCGTCCGGCCGGGGGCCGGGCGGTGGCCTTCGTGATCCGCCGAGCCGCCGTTACCGCCGTCCTGGCCTGGGCCGCTGCGCTGTCACTGTCCTGGTCGGCCGGGCCGGGCGCGTTTCCCATGCTCGCGGCCGGCGGGCTCGCCGTCCTGGCGGCCCGGGGTCGTTCCGCCCGGGCGTCATCCCCGGTGCCGCTCTCGCCGGCCGCGGAGCGCTGTCGTCCTGGCCGGGGAGCAGGGTGTAGAGGGGCCGGCTGGTGAGCAGGGCGAGGAACACCCGCGCGCGGAGCTGCTCCAGCGTGCCGCCGGCTCCGGCGTTCTTCAGGTCGCGGGCGGCGGTGTCGATGTGCTGGTCGGCGGCGAGCACGGCGGCGGGCGGCAGGTCCCGGCCGGCCAGCGACCAGGTCCCGGCGGGCTCGGTCCAGCATTCCACCCGGGCGTCTCGCTGCGCCTTCTCCCGGCGTTTGCGGGCGGCACCGGGGTCGAGGGCGAGCACGGCGCGGTGCAGCACGCCGCGCAGCTGCCCGGTGGTCAGCCCGGGCGCGTCCGCGGCGACGAGCGCGGCGACGGCGGCGGCCCCGACGTCGCCGAGGCCGGCCAGCTCGCTGGTGAAGATGATCGCCTTCGGCAGGTCGATCCGCCCGGCCGCCAGCGCCGCGGCCACGGCCGGCAGCCGGGTGACCGCGGCGGCGAGGCTGACCAGCCGGTCCGCCGCCCGGCAGGTCAGCGTCAGGGCCGCGGCGACCTCATCACCGACATGATCGCCAGCCGCCGGTCACCCGCCGCGCGGGCGTCCGCGGCCCGCCGGGAACCCAGCCCGGCCACCGCGGCCAGCTCCAGCGCGGCGGCCCACGACGCCAGCCGCCGGGCCGCGGACAGGACCCCGATCAGCTCATCGTCGCTGAGCACGGCCAGCCCGTCATCCCATGCATCGCGGCGCGAAGGCGGCCAGCGCCGGGCCGGGCTCCAGCTGATCGAGCTGCCCGCCGGCGGCGAACCCCAGCGCGCCGGCCACATGATCGTCATGGGTGAACCCGGCGGCCAGGACCTCCCGCGCGGCAGCCGGGGACGCTGCGTTATCCAGGTATTCATCGCGGACCGCCGCGGGCACGTCAGCGAGCCACCCGTCCTCGCCTTCCGGCGGCCCGGAGTACGGGTTGAAGAACGCCACCGCGTCGAACGGCTCCCCGTCATCGTCCGCGTAGGCGGGCCAGGACCAGGCGGCGGGAGGGACAGCCGGCGGCACAGGAGGCGTCATCGGCTCTTCCGGCATCGGCTCTTCCGGCATCGGCCCTCCTCCCGCTTGCGCTGGCCCGGCAGGCTTGCTGCTGGCTAAATGTTCTTCAAACAAACTATCGACTACTACCGACAATCCGGGGCCTACCCAGGCGCCTGACGGAAAAGCATCAGAAAATTCTGGGATGCGGGCGGTGGGGGCAGGGCACAAGGGCGCGGGGCAGGGCACATGGGCGGGGGATAGGGCACATGGGCGCGGGGCAGGGCACATGGGCGCGGGACAGGGCACAGCCCGGACGGCGTCGACGCGACGGTCAGCTGGTTGGGGTGACTATCCCGTACTCGTGGATCTTGCGGTAGATCGTCGCCCGGGACATCCCCAGCGATTCGGCCGCCTTGACCTTGTTGCCCTCATAGTCGAGCAGGCTCTGCACGATCGCGTCGCGCTCCATGGACTCCAGCGGACTGAGCAGCCGCCGGCTGACCGTCCAGCATTCCGGCGGGAGGTCTTTCGGGAGGATCGAGCCGCTGCGCCGGTGCTGGACGACGCGGCGCAATACCTGCCAGAGCTGCTCTGTGTTGCCGGGCCAGTTTGACCGCAGCAGAAGCTGCATGGCCTCGGGCGAGCAGGTCAGCCGGCCCTGCTGGCCGAGTTTCGTGAGGAAGAACGGCACGAGTTCCTGCATGTCCTCGATGTGATGGCGGAGCGGCGGAAGCTCCACCGTGCTGGGGAAGAACCGCAGCAGCTCAGCCAGTCCTTCGCCCGCGGCTGTCTGGCTCAGGGTGACCACGACTCGCAGCGGGTCCTGCTGGCCGGCGGCCAGCGCCTCCTGCAGCGCGGCGGTCAGCGCGCGCAACTGCCGGGCGCTGAGCCGGTCGACGTGCCGGATCACCAGGGTGCCCTGGCAGTCGAGCAGCTCACGGCGCGCGCTGGCCAGCCACTCCTGGCCGGTGGCATCCGCGGCATCGAGGACGTGCAGGAGACCAGCCGGGTTGCGCCGCTGGTGCACGGCCCGGACCACGGCCAGCTTGCCGGTTCCGGGTTCGCCCTGCAGCGCCAGCCATTCGGCCGAGCCGTAGATCGCGTCTACCTGGTGACACCCGCGCAGCCAGAGCGCCCCCGAGCCGACCAGCCCGGGCAGGAAGATCCGGGTCAGTGACCCGGCCCCGATCCCGGGCTCAAGGGCTTGCCGGGTGCCCGGCTCGATCAGCTTCACGTGCACCACGCCGCCTGCGCCCCGGTCATCGCCGTGCACCGGCCGGCACTGTACCCGTGCCTTGACGCCGCTGGGCAACTCCACCACGACCGCGCCCGGATGCCGGCTGGCCAGTGCCTCGGCCGCCCGCCCGAGCAGCACGACCTGGTCACCAGGGTCGAGCACCTGCCGGGCGTAGTCGTTCATCATCACGACGTCGTTATTGAGCGCCAGCACGATCCCGGTGGTGCGCCGGCAAGCCCGCAGGTATTCCTGCAGCAGCTCGAACTCCCGCTCGCCGCTGCCGGTGAGCAGCGCCTGCGTGATCTGGTCAGCGGTCGTCTTGGCGAGCGCGATCAGCAGCGCGTCGGCGTCCTTGCGCCAGCAGGTCAGGTCCACGGCGCCGACCGTCTTGCCGGAGATCGGGTGGTGGATCGGCACCCCGGCGCAGGCCAGATCCTCGAGATGCTCCGCGTAATGCTCGTGGCCGAACACGTGCATCGGCCGGCCGCCCTCCAGCGCGGTGCCGATCCCGTTGGTGCCGACGAACTCCTCGGCGTAGCTGAAGCCCGGTGCGAGCTGGACGCTGTCCAGGTGCCGGTCGAGGTCGTGGTCAGCCGCGAGCCGGGTGAGCACTACTCCTGCGGCGTCGGTGAGGATGACGCTGATCGGCTGGCCGTCCAGATGCTCCCGCAGATTTCGCAGCACGGGCAGCGCGCTGCGGGTCAGCGGGGTATCGAGGTCGGGGTCGCGGACATATGACAGGTCGATGTGGTCGGCCGCCACGTTCCAGCGCCGGGAGCGCCACCACGAGGCCAGGATCGTGTCGCGCACCTGGTCGGGCTCGACCGGCTCGGCGGTGAGGAACCGCTCCCTGGATTTGGCTAGCCGGTCACCGGTCAGGAACTTACGGGTCTTGGACAGCCGGTTGCCGCCGGAGAGCTCCGGTGGCGGTGGTGCTGCTGGGGCCATGGGCGCCTCCCTGCTTCCCGGTACCGTTCTCGCTGGGCGGGCCAGCCCGCGGGATGGCGTAGAGGGTTGCGTCGTCCTCTCAAGATAAGCACGGCTTTCCCGTTACATGTCTCATGTTGAGACCGCTTTCTTTCCCCAGCGGTCATTTGATGCCTTGACGTCTGCCCTGATCGCCCCGTCAGCGCGTTGATCATCCGCCCAGAAGGAGCCTGATGGACCAGCCCGATATACAGCAGGATCAGCAGCACGACGAGCATCACGACGAGACCTACAACCCGTGGAGCATCGTCAACCTCGTGTTTCACCATCTGGCCGATGCGGGCCTGCATCCGATCCTCGGCGGCAGCGGCGATCCAGGTGTCCCGGCGGCGCAGCTACTCGCCGCGCTCGGCATCCAGCCCGCCCCGGAGGGAAATCGCCAGGTCTCCCAGGACGTCAAGCAGCATCTCGCCGAGATCAGGGCGGCGGTCTTCGGCGAGAGCTGAGGCCGGGCCGGCCGCCGCCGTTAGGCCCTTCTCAGCGGCCATGTCTCATGTTGAGAGCGCCGCAAGGCCCGCGGCGGGTTGTTATCAGCCCATAGGAGTTTCGGGCGTGCGGTACCCGTGCGTCCGGCCGGCGCGGTCAGGGCCATCGCCGGGAAAAGTTCAAGGCTGCAGGCGGGCTGTCTCAGCCGACCCGAGTGAAGGGTGAGGGAGTGGAATGAGTCGCCAGAGCGTGGCCAAGGCACACCAGAAGATCCAGGAGCTGTCCTGGGAACCGCTCTACCACGAGCCGGTGTCGCAGTACGGCACCGACTACACCTTCGAGAAGTCGCAGAAGAAGGACCCGCTCAAGCAGGTCCTGCGGTCCTACTTCCCGATGCAGGAAGAGAAGGACCACCGGGTCTACGGAGCCTCCGACGGCGCGATCCGCGGGAACATGTTCCGCCAGGTACAGGAGCGCTGGCTGGAATGGCAGAAGCTGTTCCTGTCCATCATCCCGTTGCCCGAGGTATCCGCGGCGCGGGCGATGCCGCTGCTGTTCCGGACCGTGCCTAACCCGGAGCTGCACAACGGCCAGGCGATCCAGATGATCGACGAGGTCAGGCACTCGACGATCCAGCAGAACCTCAAGCGCCTGTACATGAACAACTACATCGACCCGGCCGGCTTCAACAACAGCCTGCGCAACTTCCACAATGACTACTGCGGCACCATCGGCCGTCAGTTCGCCGAGGGCTTCATCACTGGTGACGCGATCACCGCGGCGAGCATCTACCTGACGATCGTGGCCGAGACGGCGTTCACCAACACGCTGTTCGTGGCCATGCCCGCGGAAGCCGCCGCCAACGGCGACTACCTGCTGCCGACCGTGTTCCACTCGGTCCAGTCGGATGAGTCCCGGCACATCAGCAACGGCTACGCGACGCTGCTGATGGCGCTCGCCGACGAGGGCAACCACCAGCTGCTCGAGCGCGACCTGCGCTACGCATGGTGGAACAACCACCGGGTCGTCGACGCGGCCATCGGCACCTTCATCGAGTACGGCACCAAGGACCGCCGCAAGGACCGCGAGTCCTACGCCGAGATGTGGCGCCGCTGGATCTACGACGACTACTACCGCAGCTACCTCGTGCCGCTGGAGAAGTACGGCCTGGTCATCCCGCATGACCTGATCGAGGAAGCCTGGAACCAGATCTGGAACAAGGGCTACGTGCACGAGGTCGCGCAGTTCTTCGCCACCGGCTGGCTCGCCAACTACTGGCGGATCGACCCGATGACGGACAAGGACTTCGAGTGGTTCGAGTACAAGTACCCGGGCTGGTACGACAAGTACGGCAAGTGGTGGGAGAACTACAACCGGCTCTCGATGCCGAACGGGCACAACCCGATCGTCGCCGAGAACGTCGACTACGTGTACCCGCACCGCTGCTGGACCTGCATGGTGCCCTGCCTGGTCCGCGAGGACATGGTGATGGACGAGGTCGACGGCCAGGTCCGCACGTACTGCCACGAAGAGTGCCGCTGGACGGACACGACCGCGTTCCGCCCGACCTACCAGGGCCGGGATACCCCGAACATGGGGCAGCTGATCGGCAAGCGCGAGTGGGAGACCCTGTACCACGGCTGGAACTGGGCCGACGTGGTCTCCGACATGGGCTATGTCCGTGACGACGGCAAGACGATGACCGCGCAGCCGCATCTGAACCTCGACCCGAAGAAGATGTGGACGCTCGATCACCTGCGCAGGATGGGCCCGGTGCTCAGCCCGAACGTGATCCTCAACGAGATGTCACCCGAGGACCGGACGGCGTTCCACGCGGACTACATCAAGCAGGGTCCGGCCGGCCGCCCGGCACCCGCGCAGGACTGAGCGGGGAGCTGAGCTAGCGAGCAGAAAGAGGGGCCGGCGGTCCCGGCCCCGGCCCCTCTTTCCTGCTTATCCTGCCCGCCGCCGCCAACGCAGTCCGCCGTAAGAGCAGGGAGCCATGGCCGACAAGCATGTCGTGCGATTCGAGCCGGTCGGCATCGAGATCGAGGTCCACGAGGATCAGAACATCCTCCGGGCCGCCGCCGAGCAGGGAATCATGCTCATGCACGGCTGCAAGGAGGGGCAGTGCTCCTCCTGCAAGTCCTTCGTGCTCGAAGGCGACGACATCGAGCTTGATCGGTACTCCACGTTCGCGCTGCCCGACTACGAGAAGGAGGAAGGCTTCACCCTGCTGTGCCGGGCGCACGCGTACGAGGACCTGACCATCGAGCTGCTCCACTACGACGAGGACATGATCCGGTCGGGACTGCCGATCACCGACGCGGTGGCCGAGGTCGTCTCCAACGAGCCGGTCACGCACGACATGCGCCACCTGGTGCTGCGCCTGGTGGAGCCGACGGAGATCAAGTTCTTCCCCGGCCAGTACGTCGACATCAAGGTCCCCGGCACCGACGAGACCCGCTCGTTCTCGATGGCGAACACGTCCAGCCGTGACGGCGGCCTGCTGGAGTTCGTGATCAAGGTCTATCCGGACGGGCTGTTCTCGCACTTCCTGGACACCAGGGTCGCGATCGGCGACCGGCTGGAGCTGACCGGGCCGTTCGGGGTGTTCACGCTGCGCGAGGGCCTCGAAACGGACCTGATCTTCGTCGGCGGCGGCGCGGGAATGGCCCCGATCCTGTCCCTGCTCCGTTCCATGGCGGAGCGCGGCTTGCAGCGTAAAGCCACCTATTTCTATGGTGCGCGCGGGCGCAGGGACTTGTGCTTCGAGCAGGAGCTGCGCGGTCTCGAAGAGATACTGCCCGACTTTAAGTACGTGCCCGCGCTGTCAGAGCCTGCGGACGGCGACGGCTGGCAGGGCGAGACCGGACTGATCACCGACGTGGTCAAGCAGCTGGCCGGCGAGCTTAAGGGCGCGCATGCCTATGTCTGCGGCCCGCCGCCGATGGTGGAGGCCGCGATGCCGCTGCTGGCGACGCTGGGCGTCGAGGAGAAGCGCATCTACTACGACAAGTTCACTACGACCGCTGACCCGTAGCAGTGAAGGAGGCAGACGCACCTAGCTCGACTGGCTGCTCACCCGGTGGCGACATCGGCGGGACTCGAAGGTGAGAGAGAGATCTGATGACAACTTCGGAAGAACGCAGTTTGCCCAAGCCCGTCTTCACCGACGCTGAGGCCGGGGCCAAGGAATTCCCTGACTCGAACGCCCGCAGGTTCAACTATTACACCCCGCAGAAGCGCAAGCAGAGCCACTACGAGGACGTGACCGTCGAGGTCCAGCCGGACCCGCGGCACTACCTCGCCCAGGGCTGGCTGTACGGGTTCTCGGACGGCCGCGGTGGCTACCCGCTGGACTGGACGGCGCTGAAGGCGTGGGGATCCGACCGGCCAGAGCCCGAGCGCTTCCCTGGCTCCGGCGGCAAGGGCTACGACTGGCCCGCGCTCGGCTGGCACGAGTTCCGCGATCCCAACGAGGAGTGGGAACTCACTTTCTACCGCTATAACTCCAACGTGGTGCGGCAGCTCAACCAGAACATCGACGCCGCCAGGCAGGCGAAGGCGTTCGACCAGTGGAACCAGAACTGGGTCCGTTTCGTGGAACACCATCTCGGCGCCTGGATGCACGTGGACCACGGCCTCGGGCTGTACCTCTTCGCGAACGCCAATCGCCGGGCGCCGACGAACATGCACAACAACGCGATCTCGGTGAACAGCATGCACAGGATCAGGTCCGCCCAGGATCTGGCGCTGTACAACCTCACCCTGACTGAGGAGATCGAGGGCTTCGACGGCGCTGCGCACATCGAGACCTGGAACAGCGATCCGGTGTGGCAGGGCGTACGCGAGACCGCCGAGCAGCTCACTGCGATCGACGACTGGTGCGAGGCGATCTTCGCGGCGAACGTGGTCTTCGAGCCGCTGGTCGGCGAGTTGTTCCGCAGCCACCTGGTTCAGCAGGCCGCGCCGCGCAACGGTGACTTCGTGACCCCCACGGTCATCGGCGCGGAGGAGTACGACTTCGCCGAGCGCGATCTGCGCTACACCAGGCCGATGTTCGAGCTGCTGACGAACGACCGTGAGTTCGCCGACCATAACAAGGCGCTCCTGCAGCAGTGGCTGTCTGTCTGGGTGCCGCGGGCTATCTCCGCTGCCCGCACTCTGCAGCCCATCTGGTCGCAGCCCGAAGCCAAGCCGCCGCGGTTCGAGGACGGTCTCGACCGCGCGAAGAGCCGGTTCAGCGGCATTCTGTCCGACCTCAGTCTGGAGACACCGAAGGAGCTGGCGCAGTGACCACCTTCACGACGGCGGAAAGCCCGTACAAGTCCGACAACACGGCGTCTAACCAGTGCGGCGTCACGCTGATGAACAACCAGGTCGGCGCGGTGATGGCCCAGGTCATGAGCACCAAGCCCAATGTGACTGTGCGTCCGCTGCCGTCGATGATCCGGGTGGACGCGATCGGGCGGATGGACTTCGTCTACGACGAGATCTCCGAGGCACTCGGCGAGGAGCCCGGCTTCTTCGACGCCGCCGAGTTCGAGGAGAACATGTCCACCCACTACGGCCGCATGATCCACGAGGACGACCGGACGATCATGTTCGCCAACCCCGAGGACGCGGCTGAGTTCATCGGATTCGATCTGACGGCCAGCTAGGCCTTGCGGTAGCCGGGCCCAGCGGTTCTGCTAGTACCAGCGGTATTGCTGGCAGCAGCGACCGCCGGGCCCGCAGCCGGTTCCTGGCCGGCGGCCGGTCCGGTCGGCCGCCGGCCAGGCTGGCAGCGGCAGCCCGGCCGTTAACGACGCTCAGCAGAACATTCGGCCCCAACGAGGAGGCATTAATGTACGAAAAGGATGGCGAGAAGTATTTCGTTGTCGATAGCCATATGCATTTCTGGAATGCCGCCCCGGACAACTGGGTGCCGGGCGCCGAGAAGTACGCCGACGGCTGGATCAACTGCTTCCACGCCTACCAGGGACTCGGCCCGCCGGAGACGCACTGGTCGATCGAGCATTTCCAGAAGTACTCCGAGGACGACCTGATGAAGGACGTCTTCGAGGACGGGCACGTGGACGTGGCGGTCTTCCAGCCGACGTACCTGAAGGAGTGGTACAAGGAGGGCTTCAACACCACCGAGCGCAACGCGGCCCTGGGCGCGAAGCACCCCGGTAAGTTCATCGCGAATACCCGCTTTGATCCCCGCGACGGTGACCTGGGCCTGGAGCAGCTCCGGGCTGACGTCGAGCGCTACGGGTCCAAGGGCGTCAAGCTGTACACCGCCGAGTGGAACAACGGCTCGCGCGGCTACAAGCTCAGCGACCCCGCGTCGTACCGCTTCCTGGAAGCCGCTCAGGAACTCGGCATCAAGAACATCCACGTGCACAAGGGCCCGACGATCTGGCCGCTGGACAAGGACGCGTTCGATGTCACCGATATCGACCACTGCGCGACCGACTTCCCGGACCTGAACTTCATCGTCGAGCACGTCGGCCTGCCGCGGATCGAGGACTTCTGCTTCATGGCGACGCAGGAGCCGAACGTGTACGCAGGCCTGTCGGTGGTCATCGGCGGGCTGATGTTCGCCAGGCCGAAGTTCTTCGCCAAGGTCATGGGCGAGCTGCTGTTCTGGGTCGGCGAGGACAAGATGACCTTCGGCAGCGACTACGGCATCTGGGAGCCCAAGTGGCAGGTCGAGGGCTTCGTTGACTGGGACTACCCCGGTGACGAGTTCTCCGACTACCCCAGGCTCGGCACGGCGGGGAAGAAGAAGATCCTCGGCCTGAACGCGGCGAAGCTCTACGGCATCGAGGTGCCCGCCGAGTACCAGCTGGACGCCGGCCAGGGAACCCCGGCCGCGCAGGACGACGCGCAGCTGGTCGCGGGGGCATGACCGCTCCGGTAACCGCCGGGCCGCGCCGGGCCGGCCCGGGGGGGCAACCCTCCGGGCCAGCCCGGCCAGCCGCCCCCCCGGGGCCGGCCCGGTTGCTTGCCGCGCTGGACGCGGTGCGCGACCCGGAGCTTGACGAGCCGATCACCTCGCTGGGCTTCGTCGCGTCAGCCGCCGTCTCAGCCGGCGGCGACGCCGAGGTGCGGCTGCGGCTGCCGACGTATTTCTGCGCGCCCAATTTCGCGTTCCTGATGGTCGCCGACGCCTACGACGCGGTGTCCGCGCTGCCGGGCGTGCGCCGCACCGAGGTAGTGCTCGAGGATCACTTCGCCTCGGACGCGATCAACGGCGGGGTGGCCGCGCGGGCCGGCTTCGCGCAGTCGTTCGACGGCGAGGCGGTCGGCGAGCTGCACCAGCTGCGCGCCGACTTCCTGCGTAAGGCGGTGATGGCCGGCACCGACCAGGTATGCCGGCCGCTGCTCGCGGCCGGCACCGAGCCGGCCGCGCTGCGCGCCATGACGCTCGGCGAGCTGCCCGCGTCACGCGCGCTGCAGCGGCTCCGCGAGCGCCGCGCCGAGCTCGGCCTGCCCGCCGGCGATGACGCCGCGCTGCTGATCGACCCGGTCACCGGCGCGCCGGTGACCGACGACGCGGTGCCTTTGCACCTGCGCAAGGCCCGCACCACCCGGGTGAGCATCGAGGCGAATTCCGGCATCTGCCGCGGCATGCTGCGGCACCGATACGACTCCGCAGGACAAGGCGAGGAGAACCGATGAAGGCCGTCCGGTTGCACGCATTTCACACCCAGCCTGTGATCGACGAGGTACCGGAGCCGGCCATCAGCGGTCCGCTCGATGTCATCGTGAAGATCGGCGGTGCCGGCGTCTGCCGCACTGACCTGCACATTATCGAGGGCCAGTGGGACGCGGCGATGGGCACGCCGCTGCCGTACATCCTCGGCCACGAGAACGCCGGCTGGGTACACGAGGTCGGCTCCGCGGTCACCAACGTGGCCGTCGGCGACACGGTGATCCTGCACCCCACGCCCACCTGCGGGCTGTGCCGGGCCTGCCGGGCCGGCGATGACATGCACTGCACCGACAACTCGTTCCCCGGCCTGTCCCGGGACGGCGGGATGGCCGAGTACCTGCTCACCTCGGCGCGGGCCTGCGTAAAGCTGGACCCGGCGACCAGGCCGGAGGACGTCGCCGCGCTGGCCGACGCGGGCATCACCGCTTACCACGCGGTCCGCAAGGCCATCCCGCTGCTGTACCCGGGCACCACCGCGGTGGTCATCGGGGCCGGCGGCCTCGGCCACATCGGCATCCAGTGCCTCGCCGCGCTCACCGCGACTCAGATCATCGTGGTTGACCGCAACCCGGACGCGCTCAAGCTCGCCGAGCAGCTCGGCGCGCACCACACCGTGGTCGCCGACGGCGGGCAGGTCGCCGCCGTGCAGGAGCTGACCGGCGGGCCCGGCGCCCAGGTCGTGTTCGACTTCGTCGCGGAGCAGGGCGCCGAGGCCGACGGCTGGACGATGACCGCCCCGGCCGGCTCGTACTTCGTCATCGGCTACGGCGGCACGCTGAACATCCCGACGCTCGACATCATCTCGACCGAGCGCAACATCATCGGCAACATCGTCGGCACCTACAACGACCTCGCCGAGCTGATGGTGCTGGCCCAGGCCGGGAGGGTCACCCTGCACACCAGGACCTACCCGCTGGATGCCGCGCCGGACGCGCTCGCGGATCTCGACGGCGGCCGGGTCCGCGGGCGGGCGATCCTCGTCCCCTAGCTCGTTTCCGCTTCCCTGACAGCTCCCCGTACTCACCGACGTCGCAGGAGGACCAATGGCCAAGGAACTGCGTTTTGGCGAGGAAGCCCGCGCCCTGCTGCTAGCGGGTGTGGACCAGCTGGCCGAGGCCGTGAAGTCCACGCTCGGGCCCAAGGGCCGCAACGTCATCCTGGAGAAGATCACCGGATCGCCCGTGGTCACCAATGACGGCGTGACGATCGCGCGCGAGATCCACCTGAAGGACCAGTTCGAGAACATGGGCGCCCAGCTGGTCAAGGAAGCGGCGATCAAGACCAACGACATCGTCGGCGACGGCACCACCACCGCGACGGTTATCGCGCAGGCCATCGTCAGGTCGGGCTTCACGGCCATCGCCGCGGGCGCCAACCCGGTGCTGGTGAAGCGCGGCATCGACCTGGCCGTCGCCCGGCTGGTCAGCCACCTGCAGAGCGTCGCCTACCCGGTGCAGACCGAGGAGGATTTCGCGCATGTCGCCGCGATCTCCGCGAACGACGACGAGACGGTCGGCACCGTGATCGCCAAGGCACTGCACACGGTGGGCGACGGCGGCATCGTGACCGTCGAGGAATCGGCCGCACACGGGATGAGCGTCGATTTCGTGGAGGGCTTCGAATTCGAGAACGGATATCTCTCGCCTTATCTCGTCACCAACCCGGCCAGCCTGGAGGCGATCCTCGACGACCCCTACATCCTGCTGTGCAGCGAGAAGATCACCAAGGTCCAGCAGCTGATGCCGATCCTGGACAAGGTCATGCGGGCACCGCGGCCGCTGGTCATCCTCGCCGAAAACGTCGAGGGCTCGGCGCTGAGCATGCTGGTGCACAATCACGTCAACCGGGTCTTCCAGTGCGTCGCCGTGCGGGCGCCCGGCTTCGGCGACCGCCGGCTGCGCAAGCTGGAGGACATCGCCGCCGTCACCGGCGGCGCCGTGCTCAGCAAGCACTCGGGGTTCACCCTGGAGACGATGACCATCGACCAGCTCGGCCGGGCCGGCCAGGTGCGGGTCAACGCGGACCGGACCGCCATCATCGGCGGCAGCGGCTCCTCGGAGCAGGTCGAGTTCCGGGTCACCCAGCTGCGGGCGGAACGCGACCGGGCGCAGTTCGGTATTGACGAGGACGTGCTGACCGAGCGGATCGGGTCGCTGTCCGGCAAGGTCGCCGTGATCAGGGTCGGCGCGCCGACCAACGCCGAGCTGAAGGAACTGCAGCACCGGGTCGAGGACGCGCTGTCCGCCACCCGGGCCGCGATGGCCGAGGGCATCGTGGCCGGCGGCGGCGCCGCGCTGCTGCACGCCGAGCCCGCGCTGGACGACCTGCAGGTCAAGGACGATTACGCGACCGGCGTCGAGATCGTGCGCAGCGTACTGACCGCGCCGGCCTTCCTGATCGCCGCCAACGCGGGCTACTCGGGCCAGGACGTGGTGGCCCAGATGGCGCAGATGGGCCAGGACGAGGGCTTCGACGCCCTGGAAGGCCGCTTCGGCAACATGATCGAGATGGGCATCATCGACCCGCTGCGGGTGGCCCGCTCGGCCTTGCAGAACGGTGCCTCGGTGGCCGGGCTGCTGCTCACCACGAACACCCTGATCGCCGAGGAGCAGACGCCCTGGGGCGGCAGCGCCGCGCTGATGACCGAGTTCGGCCCGCTGGATGACGGCCTGAACCAGCCGTCTCCGGACTCCAGCACGCCGCAGTCGCTCGGCCTCGGCCCGTCGGTCGGCTGAGGTTGGGGCCGCCGCTGGCCCGTGACCCCGCACCTCAGCTGTCGCGGCCGGCCGATCAGGAATCTGCCGGGCCAGCCGGGCTGAGGTCCCTCGCGCCGGGCCTCCGGCTGCTGCGCTCGCGCGGCCGGGCACGCGGCATCGTGGCGCTGCTCGGCCCGGCATTCGTGGCGGCGGTCGCGTACATCGACCCCGGCAACTTCGCCACCAACTTCGCCGCCGGGGCGAGGTTCGGCTACACGCTCGCCTGGGTGATCGTGGCGGCCAACCTGATGGCCATGCTGGTGCAGTACCTGTCCGCCAAGATCGGCGTCGCGACCGGCCGTGACCTGCCGGAACTCTGCCGCGATCAGCTGCCGCGGGCGGTTTCCGCCGGCTTGTGGGTGCAGGCCGAGCTCATCGCCATGGCGACCGACCTGGCCGAGTTCATCGGCGCCGCGCTCGGGCTCAACCTGATCTTCGGCGTGCGGCTGCTGCCCGCGGGGCTGATCACGGCGGTCGTCGCGTTCGGCATCCTGGCCCTGCAGCAGCGCGGCTACCGCCGTTTCGAGCTGGCAATCTGCGGCCTGCTCGGCATCGTCTTCCTCGGATTCGCCTACGACCTGGTCGCCGTGGGCACCGATCCGGGCGCCATCGCGTCCGGGCTGGTGCCGAGCCTGCCCGGCGGCAGCCTGCTGCTGGTGGCGGGCATCATCGGGGCGACCGTGATGCCGCACGTGGTCTACCTGCACTCCGCCCTGACGAAGTCCCGGGTGCACTGCCGCGACGACGCCGAGCGCCTCGAGCTGATGCGGTTCCAGCGGCTCGACGTGCTCATCGCGCTGGGCGCGGCTGGCCTGATCAACCTCGCGATGCTGTTCGTCGCGGCCGCGCTGTTCAGCC
Organism: uncultured Actinomycetes bacterium; assembly: GCA_963707065.1. Lineage (GTDB taxonomy): Bacteria > Actinomycetota > Actinomycetes > Streptosporangiales > Streptosporangiaceae > Palsa-506. Next base: position 441,601 of record CAVPPJ010000013.1, on the reverse strand, counting down.
ACGCCGGCGGCTACGCCGGGGCCGACTCGATCCAGGCGGCGCATTTCCAGCTTGGCCGGCTGGTGGGCGGCGGCGCCGCGCTGGCATTCGCGGTCGCGCTGCTCGCATCGGGGCTGTCGTCGTCCAGCGTGGGCACCTACGCGGGGCAGGTCGTGATGCAGGGCTTCATCGGCCGCCGCATCCCGCTGTACATCCGCCGCGGGCTGACCATGCTCCCGGCGCTGATAGTGCTCGGGCTCGGGCTGCCCACCACCGGCAGCCTGGTGATCTCGCAGGTGGTGCTGTCGTTCGGCATCCCGTTCGCGCTGGTGCCGCTGGTGCTGGTCACCCGCCGGGCGGACATCATGGGCGTGCTGGTCAACCGCCGCGTGACCACGCTGGTGACGTCCGGCATCGCCGCGCTGATCATCGCCATGAACACGTACCTGCTCTGGACCACGTTCGCCTGACGCCACCTCGACACCAGCGGGTCGTCAATGCCCGAGTTAGGCGGGTTGGATGGCGCCTATCTTCACATTGACGGGGCGGCATCCCGGCCGGGCGCGGCCCACAGGGCAGTCGCATCCTCGAAAGGCGCCCGGCATGGCGGCCCGTCCGCCACCCGCACCCGCGGCAGGCCGGCGGCACCCACGCTGACGATCATGGCTGACCGGGTCCCGTAACTGGCGGTGTGGACGCAGGCCGCCGACAGCTCAGCCGGACGGACCCGGCCGTCCGGGTTGGTCTGCCCGGCCGTGCTGGTCTGCCCGGCTGTGCTGGTCTGCCCGGCTGTGCTGGTCTGCCCGGCTGTGCTGGTCTGCCCGGCTGTGCTGGTCTGGCCGGCTGTGCTGGCAGTTGGCCCCGGCGGCCCGGCGGCCGGGCGGTGATCGCGTAGTACAGCGGCCAGCGCTTGCTCGGCCGCGTCGGCCGCACCGGCGCCACCGCGCTCGTTTGCCCTGGTAATCCCGGCCGCGACCATTCCGGCGACCTGCCGGGCCTTGGCCGAGTCGGCCGGCAGTGGCACGTTCTCCAGCACGTACGTTCCCGGCGGCAGTTGCCTGACCACCGGATGGCGGCCGCCGGTCAGGCCGACCGAGAACAGCGTGTGCCGGTCGCCGACCAGCAGCCAGCAGGGGTTGTAGTCGGACGGGTCCAGGCCGGCGCAGACCCTGGCGACAGCCGTGGCGGCGTCCGGATAGGCGGCGAAGGCCAGCGGCAGCTCGCCGCGTGACCGCCTGGTGTCGTCCCGCCCGCCGGGCGACGGCTGATTGGTCAGGCCAGCCACCAGGCCGTGAGAGTTCACCGCCAGCCAGGTCCCGCCGGCCACCAGGTCCCGTCCGCCGAGTATCCGCGGCCCGCGCTCGCGCAGCACCGTCATCACCTCGGTCGGGCGGCCATAGAACTCGTCCCGGTTGGCCGCCACCAGCAGCGGCGTGGCGGGCAGCACCCCGGACAGCGCGATGAGAAGGCACACGCCTGCGACGCTACCCGGCCGCTGATCCGGGTCAGCAGGCTGGCGCACGAATGCGTTCCGGGCTGCTCCGGCAGATCGCCGCAGCAGCCCGGAACCCAGCTTGCGCAACTGCGCTGCGGCCTAGCCGAGGAACGACAGCCGCACCTGGCGCTCCGGGTTGTCGACGTTCAGGTCGACAACCGCCACCGACTGCCAGCTGCCGAGCGCGAGTGATCCGGCGACCACGGGCAGCACGGTGAACGGCGCCACGAACGCCGGGAGCACATGCGAGCGGCCATGCCCGGGTGACCCGTGCGCATGCTGCCACCGGCCGTCGGCGGGCAGCAGGTCCGACAGCGAGGCCAGCAGGTCGGCGTCGCTGCCCGCGTGCAGTTCCAGCACCGCGACGCCGGCGGTCGCATGCGGGACGAACACGTGCAGTAGCCCGCCGCCGCCGCCGGACGACTCCCGTGCGTACGCCTCGCACTGCGCCGTGATGTCGTGCACGGTCTCGCGGCGGCCGGTCCGTACCTGGAAGGTCATGGTCTTCATGCAGCAAGACTGTCGGCCATAAGCCGCCGCGGCGCAACCCGCGGCTACCGCCTGGACGGCAGCCCGAGACGGCGGCGGCGCTACCGTAAGGGCATGAGCGCACCGGTGCTGTACGTGGTTGCGTGCGCCGCCCCGCCGGCCGCGGACGCTGGCCGCCTGGTCCGCCTCGGCCAGCAGCGCGGCTGGGATGTCTGCGCGCTTACCACGCCATCGGGCAGGCGGTTTGCCGACGTCGCCGCCCTGTCGGAGCTGACCGGGCACCCGGTCCGCAGCGAGTACAAGAACCCAGGCGAGCCCGATGTGCTGCCCCCGGCGGACGCGGTCATCGTTGCCCCGGCCACGGTGAACACGATCAACAAATGGGCGGCCGGGATCTGCGACACCCTGGCCCTGGGCATCCTGGTCGAGGCCATCGGCATGGAACTGCCGGTGGTGGCCGTGCCGTTCAGCAACCGGGCGCACGCCGCGCATCCGGCGTTCACCGAGAACGTCGCCCGGCTACGGTCCTGGGGGGTGACCGTCCTGTACGATCCCGGCGCGGCGCCGCCGCCCGATCCGGGCGCCGGCGACGGCCAGCCGCTTCAGTTCCCCTGGCAGCAGGCGATCGACGCCGTCCCGGCCGCGGGCGGAATCAGTGCGAGTCGCGGGTGACCGCCGATCCGCTGGCGCCGAGGAGGAAGTCCAGATCGGCGCCCTGATCGGCCTGCAAAACGTGATCGACGTACAGTCGCTGCCAGCCGCGCGCCGGCGCCGCGAAACCCGCCACCATGGCCGCGGACGGCCGCCGGGCAATTAGCTCATCAGCGGAAACGTCCACGTCCAGCCGGCGCGCCGGCACGTCCAGGGTCACGTAGTCGCCGGTCTCGACCAGCCCAAGCGGCCCGCCCGCGGCCGCCTCCGGCGCCACGTGCAGCACCACGGTGCCGTACGCCGTCCCGCTCATCCGGCCGTCGCAGATGCGCACCATGTCGCGGACGCCGCGCCGGAGCAGCCTGGGCGGCAGCGGCAGGTTCGCCACCTCCGGCATCCCCGGGTACCCCTTCGGCCCGCAGCCGCGCAGCACCAGCACCGAGTCCTCGTCGGCGTCCAGGTCCGGGTCGTCGATCCGGTGGTGCATGTCCTCGATGCTGTCGAAGACGACGGCCCGGCCGCGATGCCGCAGCAGCGAGGCGGACGCCGCCGCGGGCTTGATCACCGCGCCGGACGGCGCCAGGTTGCCGTACAGCACCGCGATGCCCGCGTCTTCCTGCAACGGCGCGCCGCGCCGCCGGATGACATCGGTATCCCAGATCTCGGCGTCCGCCAGATGGTCCACCAGCGGCCTGCCGGTCACGGTGAGCGCGTCGGGATCGAGCAGGTCGCGCACCTCGCGCAGGACGGCGAGCAGCCCGCCCGCACGGTGGAAGTCCTCCATCAGGTGCCGTCCGGCCGGCTGCAGGTCGACCAGCAGGGGAACGCCCGCGCCGGCCGCGTCGAAGTCGTCAAGCGTCAGGCCGATGCCGAGCCGGCCGGCGATGGCGAGCAGGTGGACGACGGCGTTGCTGGATCCTCCGATGGCCGCGAGCGCGATGATCGCGTTGCGGAACGAGCCCGCTGACAGCAGCGTGCTCGGCCGGCGCCCCTCGGCGACCAGCTCGACCGCGAGCCGGCCGGTGGCGTGCGCGTTCTCCAGCAGCCTGCTGTCCGGCGCCGGCGTGCCGGCGAATCCGGGGATGGTCGTGCCGAGCGCCTCGGCCATGCAGGCCATGGTCGACGCCGTGCCCATGGTGTTGCAATGCCCCCGGCTGCGGATCATGGACGACTCTGACGCGATGAACGCGCGGTCCGGCAGCTGGCCGGCCCGGACCTGCTCGCTGAGCCGCCACACGTCCGTGCCGCAGCCGAGGGCCTGCCCCCGGAACGTGCCGGTCAGCATCGGGCCGCCGGGGACCACGACGGCGGGCAGGTCGACGGACGCGGCCGCCATCAGCAGTGACGGGATGGTCTTGTCGCAGCCGCCCAGCAGCACCACGCCGTCCACCGGGTTGGCCCGCAGCATCTCCTCGGTGGCCATCGCGGCCATGTTGCGCCAGAGCATGGCGGTGGGCTTGACCAGCGTCTCGCCGAGCGAGATCACCGGCAGGTTCATCGGCACGCCGCCGGCCTCCCAGACCCCCTGCTTGACGCTCGCGGCGACCTCATTGAGGTGCGAGTTGCACGGCGCGAGATCCGAGGCCGCGTTGGCGATCGCGATGTGCGGGCGCCCGTCGAAGGCGTGCGCGGGCAGTCCGCGGCGCATCCAGGCCCGGTGAATGTAGGCGTTCCGGTCAGTTCCCGCGTACCACTGCGCGCTGCGATGCTCTGGCATGGCCTGCTCGTTTCTCCCGTCGTCGGGTTTCCCCCGTGGCAGAGTCTGCTATGTCATGAGAGCCTTCGTCATCACCGGGCCGGGCCAGGCCGCGGTCGCCGACGTCGAGAGCCCGGAAGCGGGGCCCGGCCAGGTCGTGGTCGATGTCGAGCGGGCCGGCGTGTGCGGCACCGATGCCGAGATCTTCAGCGGCGAGATGGCGTACCTCCGCCAGGGGCACGCGGCCTATCCGATGCGCATCGGGCACGAGTGGTGCGGGACCGTGTCCGCGACGGGCGATGGCGTCGACCGGGCGTGGCTCGGGCGGCGGGTCACCGGTGACACGATGCTCGGCTGCGGCCGGTGCCGGCGCTGCCGCGACGGCCTGCATTACGTATGCGAGGACCGGTTCGAGATCGGCATCCGCGGCGGCTGGCCCGGCGCGCTGGCCGAGCAGCTGGCCGTCCCGGCCCCGGCGTTGCGGGAACTGCCGGATGCAGTCGATGCGGTGGCGGGCGCGCTAGCAGAACCGGGCGGCAACGGATTCCGGGCGGTCCAGGCGGCGGCCCTGCGCCGGGGCGACCGGGTGCTGGTGCTGGGACCCGGCACGATCGGGCTGCTCGCCGCGATGTTCGCGCTGGCCGGCGAGGCCGAGGTGCACGTCCTGGGACAGACGCCGGAGTCGGTCGGGTTCGCTGCCGCGCTCGGCGTGCACGGCGCCTGGACGGGGGCCGACCTGCCGTCCCTGCCGTTCGACGCCGTCATCGACTGCTCCAACTCAGCTGAGCTGCCCGCGCTGGCACTGGACCTCGTGGAGCCCGGGAAACGGGTGGTCTACGTCGGGCTGGCCGGACGGCCGAGCACCATCGACACCCGGGCGCTGGTGCTGAAGGACGTGACGGCGGTCGGGATCCTCGGCGGGTCGCACGCGCTGGCCGGCGCGATCGAGCACTACGCCGCCGGATCCGTCGATCCGCGGCCGCTGGTGGCGGCCACCGTGGGACTCGACGAGGCGGGCGGCGTGCTCGCCGGGACGCGCCCGGCCGGCGCGGGGCCCGGGCCCAAGATCCTCATCGACCCGCGACGGCGCCGCGCATGAGCTGGCGGTGGAGTGCCTGACCTCGCGGCCGGCCCGTCGCCGGGGTGCGGCCGGCGCGGCGGTTGGCTCAGCGGCCGGGCCGCCAGTTCAGCGGGTGTCGCCGCGCTCGCGCAGCGCCCGGATGTCCTCGGCAACCCGGAAGATGACGATGAAGAACTCCAGCAGTATGCGGTAAATGGCCGTGACGACCAGGAAGAACAGCGGGGCCAGGACGAGAAGTGTCAGGAAGCCGAGCCCGGTGCTCGCATGGAACGCGCCGGCCACGAACGCGAGCGCGGTCAGGCCCGTGAAGACCATGATCAGCGGGTAGAGGACCTTGACCACCCTGGGCGTGACGAATGACGTGAAGCCGAAATCGAACAGCGCGCCAAGGAACCCGCGTGCGCCCGCGTGCGGCTGCGGCTGTGGCCTGGCCTGCGGCTGTGGCCTGGGCTGCTGCGGCTGTGGCCTGGTAGGGGGCTCCGGCCTGCCCTGGGGCTGCGGCCTGGCCTGGGAGTACGGAGCCTGGGGCGGCGGCTGTGGCGGCGGAGGCTGGGATGGCGGCAGTTGTGGCGGCGGAGCCTGGGCGGGCGGATGCTGCGGCGGCGGCGGCTGGGAATGCGGCGGCTGGGATGGCGGCGGCTGCGGCGGATACCCGAAGCCGCCGGCCGCCTGCCCGGTCCCGGGCTGTTCCGGCCGGTAGAACGGGCGGCCCGGATCACCCGGCTGGCCGTAGCCAGGCTCTTGCTCGGTCAATGGGTCCCCCTGCGGAAGGATCTAGCAAGATCGACGCGGTGTCCGGTGCGGCCGGCCGGCCCGAGAATGCTGCCTGCCGGTCCGAGAAGCAGACGCACCAGCCTGCTGCCAAGGTTACCGGCCGCAGTGCCGGGGGGGCGGATAACTAACCGCAATGGCTGGCACATCATGGTGGCATAGATCCGGTTATCGGCCGCTGTCGCCGCTTCCGGCTCGTCCGCTTATTCGCGTAGTATCAGCGTCTCCAAGGCGTGCGCCATCCCGCTCACCCTGATCCGTCACAGTGAAGAAGATATTGTGAAGATCATCGCGCTGGCCACCTGGCTCACTACCGCGGCCTTCGGTCTCTACCTGTTCGCCGTATGGCTGATCGAGCACGACGGGAGCAAAGGCGGCGGTACCGCCAGCCGCCTGCGCGCGCCAGTGATCTTCAGCCACGTGCTGCTGGCCGCCACCGGCCTCGTTGTCTGGGTTCTCTATCTGTACCTCGACCAGACCCGGATTGCCTGGACCGCGTTTTTCATCCTGCTCCTGGTTGCGATCCTCGGCTTCATCATGCTGACGCGCTGGATCCCGGTGCACCGCGCCGCCAACGCCAGGGCGGAGGCGGCCCTGGCCGCGCACACCGGATCCGGCCCGCGAGGCGCCGACCCGGTGGGCCTGCCAGGCACCGACCCGGCCGGCCCGCCCGAGCGGAACTTTCCGGTGCCGGTCGTGGTCGCCCACGGTTTCTTCGCGGTCATCACGGTCACCCTGGTAACGCTCACCGCGTTCGGCCTCATCGGCAGCTGACCGGACCGGCAGGAAACCAAGAGCCCGCCTGGACGTAGTTACCAGGTTGAGTCGATCAACTGCAGGTGGCGGGTCGCCCAGAATGGCCCGGGCCCTCGGTTCTTCTGGGCGCTCCCCGCCGCCAGATCGCCAGCCTCCTGGACCGCCGTCAGTTACCGCAGGCTGGCCGGGACGTAGGCGTCCACCATCTCGTTGCCGAACTTGCCCGCCGGGTCATAGCGGCCGCGCAGCCGCTGGAAGTCGGGCAGCCGCTGGTAAAGTCCGCGCACTACCGCCGGACTGACGGTGAACAGCTTTCCCCAGTGCGGCCGCGCCAGCAGCGGCGCGAGCTGTTCCTCGATCGCGGCCAGCACCGGCAGTACTGCGCCGGTGTCCTTGATCCAGGTGAAGTGGATCGCCACCGAGGGCCGGCGGTAGCTCGGGCTCAGCCACAGCTCGTCCGGCGCGACGGTGCGGATCTCCGAGATCTGCAGCACCGGCGCCACCCGGTCACGGATGCGGTCTATCGCAGCGAGCGCCGCGCTGGCGTGCTCGCGCGGCACCAGGTACTCCGACTGCAGTTCCTCGCCGCTGCTGGGGGTGAACTCCAGCCGGAAGTGCGGCAGCCGCAGGTGCCAGGGCCCGGGCACGCCGAGCTGCTCGGTGCAGTACTCCGGGGACATCCCCGGCACCGGATGCAGCGGATGGTCGGCCAGTACCGCGCCCCGCCAGCGCGACGGCTCGGACCCGGCCGGGTCGCCGGGGGCGGCCAGGCATTTGCGCCACACCTGATCGACCGGCCCGCCCCGCCAGGTGGTGAACAGGCTCACGCTGTACCCGCTGCCGAAGATGTCCGGCAGGTGCCCGTCCAGCTGGTCCTGGGGGAGCCCTTCGTAGACGTACTGCCGGATGCGGAAGGCAGGCACCAGGTCAAGCGTCAGGCTCGTGACGATGCCGAGCGTCCCGAGCGCGACGACGAGCCCGCCGAACCGCTCCCCGTCGTCCTCCCGGCTGGCCGTGACGATGTCACCGCCGGCCGTCACCATCTGCAGCGCCGACACGGCCGTCGCGAGATTGCCGTTGCCGTCCCCGGAGCCGTGCGTCCCGGTCGCGCAGGCGCCGGCGATCGAGATGTGCGGCAGCGACCCGAGGTTGCGCAGCGCCCAGCCCGCCGCGTCCAGCTGCCCGGCCAGCTCCCCGTACCGCAGGCCAGCGCTCACCGTGACCGTCGCCCGTCCGGCGTCGATCTCCATGACCTTCGGCAGGGCCGCCACCGAGACCAGGTCACCGGGGGAGTCGGCAATGGGATTGAACGAATGCCCGGTGCCGAGCGCCCGTACCCGCTCGCGGCCGGCCACGATCCGCCGCAGTTCCCCGACGGACGCCGGGCGGTGCACGCGCTGCGCGCTGAACGTGACGTTCCCGGCCCAGTTCGTCAGCCGGCCGTTAGTCAGCAACGGCCGGGCCGGGCGTCACTGCGGCCACGACGGCTGCCGTTTTTCCAGGAACGCGGCGATGCCCTCCCGGGCGTCATCGGTCTGCGAGGTCGCGGCCATCACCTCGATGGCGAGCCGGTAGGCATCGGCCTGCCCGAGGTCGAGCTGGGCGTACAAGGTGCTCTTGCCGATCCCCTTGGACTCCCTGCTGCCGCGGGTCGCCCGGGTGAGCAGGGCGAGCACCGCGTCGTCAAGCTCCGCGGCGGGCGCGACGGCGTTGATGAGGCCCCAGTCCAGTGCCTGCCGCGCGCTGATCGGGTCACCGGTCAGCGCGAGCTCGGCGGCGCGCTTGCGGCCGATGTTGCGCGCGATGGCAACCATCGGCGTGTGGCAGAACCAGCCGCCCTTGCCGCCCGGCGCCGCGAACGCGGCTGACTCGGCGGCAACTGCCAGGTCGCAGCTGGCGACGAGCTGGCACCCGGCCGCGGTGGCTAGCCCGTGCACCCTGGCCACCACCGGCTGCGGCACCGACTGGATCAGGGTCATCAGCTCCGTGCAGGTGCGCAGCAGCCGCCGCGCCGCCTGCAGGTCAGCCTTGGCGACGTCGGCGAAGTCATGCCCGGCGCTGAACACCGGCCCGGCGCCGGCCAGGATGATGCCGGCCGCGTCGCTATCGCCCGCCCCGGCGAAGCCGTCGATGAGTTCCCGCATGTGCGCCTCGGAGAGCGCGTTGCGGCGGTGCGGCCGGTTCATCGTGATCGTGGTGAACGGCCCGGCCCGCTCGACAAGGATGTGCTCGAACTCCATCACGGCCTCCCGGTTTGCTGCACGGCAGTTACTGCCCTACCCATGATGACGCGCATGCATGACCGGGAGGCGTCCGGGCCGGGGCCGGCCGAACCTCCGGTCGGGCCGGGGCCGGCCGGACCTCCGGCCAGCCGGGGTCAGATACTTCGGGTCATGCCGACTCCCGCGCTTGATGCCGTCCGCGCCGCGGGCATCACGCACCGCGTCATCCGGCACGGCCCGGTCCGGTCGCTGGCCGAGGCCGCTGATGCGCGCGGCGTTACGCCCGCCGACGTCATCAAGACCCTGGTGGTGCGGCGGGGCGACGGGGATTTCCTGTTCGTGCTGGTGCCGGGGGACCGGGCGATTTCCTGGCCGAAACTGCGGGCCGCGCTGGGAGTCAGCCGCCTGTCCATGCCGGACGCGCAGGTCGCCTTGCAGGTGACCGGGTACGAACGGGGAACCATCACGCCATTCGGCTCGAGCACAGCATGGCCGGTAGTGGCGGATGAGCGGATAGCGGGCCGCCAGGTCACGCTCGGCGCCGGGCAGCATGGCGTGGCCATCGCCGCCGCCGCTGACGAGATCCTGGCCGCCCTCGGGGCTACTCTCGCCGACGTCACTGACCCGGAGCCGGGCCGTACCAGCGGCTGACCGGCTGGCCATCGTCGCTGGCTGCCGCCGGCACTCTGCCGCCGGACCAGGGGGCGCGCTGACGCGAGCTGGCGTTCGGCCGGCCCGGCGACGCGGTGCGCCCGCTGACTGAGCCCGGTTCGGACGAGTAATCGCGGCCGGATCGGGGCACGGGGTGAATGTGAGCTGCGTCCCGGCGGCCTGGGGGTATGCCGGGAGGTTCTGTCGTGGCTGCGGGAGCGCCGGAAACCTGGTCCTCTCGGGGAGGGAGGCAGCATGACTCCCGCTGACCAGCCGGGGCCTGCCCGGATGGCCGCGAAGCGCTGGCGCAAGGCGGCGGCCGCGCTTTCGGCAGCCGCCGCGGCGATCCTCATCGCCGTGATCATCACCGTCATGGCCGGCGGCTCGGGCGCCGGTACGGCAACCGGCCCGGCCCGGGCCGCCGATTCAGTCAGGTCACCCAGCGCGGCGGCCGCGCTCCCGGTCGTGTACGGGCAGGTTGCGGGATGGCACGGCGGCCAGGTGAAGCCCGCTGTCATCTACGTCGGCGAGGGCGGTGCGCCCTATGTCAAGGCGCTGAAGTGGCCCGGCTGGACCGCCGCCACCGCGCACGCGAACGGCGAGTTGCTCATGCAGAAGCCCGGCTGCACGCGGCCGGCCTACCAGTGCCCGTACCAGCGGTTCCGCGTCAAGGTCCTGCTAGGCCAGGTGGAGACTCGCGACGGCGTGCGGTACTACTCGCGGATGAGCTGGACGTACATCAGCAATCACGGACAACACGTGATCCGCTGGAAGACCGACAAGGGCTACTGGCGCAACTGACCGCTGCCGCCCGGCCGGGCTGGTCACCGCCGGCCAACGCCGGGCAGCGCCGGCCGATGGGGATATCGTTGAGCCTGCGTCGAGCGCGTGCTGGTCTGACAAGCGGGATTCATGCCGCCCAGCGTCATTGTCCAGCCGTCCGGGCGGCCATATTCCGGTCAGAACAGGAGAGTGACGATGACCGCACCGTTGCAGGTGATCGCGTTCAGCTTCAGCGTCGGCGCCGATTTCGAGGAACGGATCCTCGAAGAGGTCGATCGCCTCCGGGGCCGCGGCGTGCTTCGGCTGCTCGACATGCTCTTCGTCGCGAAAGGCCAGGACGGCGCAGTCAAGCGGCTGGCCATTGGCGATGACGAGGACTTTGGCTCGCTGCTGGCGGGCATCGTCCCCCTCGAGGACGGTGCCGCGGCCGGGCCAGCGGCAGATGACGGCTCGGCGGCCTTTGACCTGGCCGCCGCGCGGGCTGCGGCCGAGTCCCTGCCGCCGGGCACTGCCCTCGCCTACCTGCTCATCGAGCACCACTGGGCCGCGCCACTCTTTGACGCCATCGCCGAGACCGGCGGCACGCTGATCGGCGAGGGCTTCCTCGCCGCGGAAAGCGGACTGACCGTGCGGGGCCGAGGTCGCCGCTATGGAGGAGGCCGCTGCGGTAATCGCCGAAGCCCAGGTCGCGGAGGCAGACGCCTTGCTCCGGGCGCTCGCGGCCGACGCCGAGGCGGCTGAGGCGGTGGCCGCTTCTGAGCGGATCCAGTCGGCCGCCGCGGCTGATGCAGTCCGGGCGCTGATCACCGCCGGGCTGGTGGAGGAAGCGGCCGCGCACGAAGCGGTGGCGGCGCTGGTCGCGGCCAGCCTCATCGTGGACGCCGCTGACCAGGTCGGCCGCTCGAATCCGTAGCCGAAGACCTCGCCACCATCAGCGCCGCCGACGAAGTCGCCGCCGAGGCGGCTGACGAAGCCGGGGAGAAGATCAGGGCGGCGTCGATCACCGTCGCCGAGGCCCAGGTGCTGCGGTACCTGCCCAAGCCGCTCCCCTTCTCGGTCATCGCGGACAAGCTGGGCATCTCCCGGTCGGCGGCCAAGGACCGTGCGGAGCGCCTCTATAAGAGGCTCGGCGTGCACAGCCGGGCCGACGCGGTCAGCCGGGCCCGCGCCCTCGGCCTTATCCGCGGCTAGCCGCGCCGTCCAGGGCGTAGTCAGGCGCAGGCAGCCGCGTCGACCAGCGTGACGGCGGCGGCGCGCGCCGCCGCGGCCGCATCGGGGTCGCGGTCCATCCGCGCTGACACCGTCGCCCCGTCGTAGAGCAGCGTGAGCTGCCGGGCCAGCCGCTCCGGGATCAGCGACGCCCGCCGCCTGCCCGAGTTCGACCAGCAGTGACCGCGTCCAGGCGCGGGACTCGTCGGAGACTTCCTCGATCGCGCTGCCGGGGCGGGTCTCCGCGCTGGCGTTGACGAATGGGCAGCCGCGGAAACCTGACTCCGCGATCGAGTCGCCGAGCACGTCGAATATCCCCAGCAGGCGATCCCGGGGATTGTCGTAGCGCGCGAGCTTCCGCGTGATGCGCTCGCGCCGGGCCGCGTGCCGGGCCTGCAGGTAGGCGCGGATGAGCTCGTCCTTGCTGCCGAAGGCGCTGTAAAGGGTCGCCTTGGCCACCCCGGCACGCTCGATCACGCGGTCGATGCCGACGGTGTGCACGCCTTCTTCATAAAACAGTTCGTCGGCGGCCGTGAGCAGCCGTTCGCGGGCCGACCGCCGATCCATGGTCTTAGTGGACATGGCTTGACAATAACAGACAGGTCTGTCTAGTGTCGAGGAAACAGACAGACCCTTCTGTTCATTGGCTCGGATGGAGCAAGATGCCCTCCTCATCAGCAACCGACGTCAGGGCCAGGGACGCCGCGACCGCCGGCCCGGCCGGCCGCTGTCGCGCCCCGCCGCCTTCGGCGCGATCACCGCGATCTTCGTGCTGTTCGCCGCGGCCTCCAGCGCGCCGTCGCCGCTGTACGTCGTCTACCAGCAGGAGTGGGGTTTCTCGGCCACGACGCTCACCGTCGTCTTCGCCGTCTACGTGCTCGCCCTGATCGGCTCGCTGCTGATCGTCGGGGCGCTGTCCGATCACGTCGGCCGCCGCCCGGTGCTGGCGGCCGCGATCGCGCTGGAAGCGGTGGCGCTCGTGCTCTTCATCACCGCGGGTGACGTCACTGTGCTGCTCGCCGCCCGGATAGCCCAGGGCATCGCCACCGGCGCGGCTCTCACCACCCTCGGCGCCACGCTGGTCGACCTGAACCCGCCGCACTCACCGGGCCGGGCCGGCGTCGTCAACGGCGTCGCGCCGGTTGGCGGCCTGGCGGTGGGAGCGCTCGGCTGCGGCGCCCTGGTTCAGTACGCGCCGGCCCCGACGCACCTCGTCTTCGCGCTGCTGCTCCTCGGCATGGGCCTGGCGGGCATCATCGTCGTCCGGATGCCGGAGACCTCGGCGCGCCGTCCAGGCGGCCTGGCCTCGCTCGCGCCCAGGCTCGGCGTCCCGGCCCGGCTGCGTCCCGATGTCTACGCCCTGATCCCGATCCTGGTGGCCAGCTGGGCGCTCGGCGGCCTCTACCTGTCCCTCGGACCCTCGGTCGCGGCCGGCCTCTTCGGCCTGAGCAACCACCTCATCGGCGGCCTGGTCGTCACGCTGCTGTGCGGGACCGGGGCCGTGACCGCCTTCGCCCTGCGGGCCTGGCCGGCCCAGCGGGTACTGCGCACCGGCGCCATCCTGCTCACGGCGGGCACGGCGCTGACGCTGGCCGGCCTGCAAGGCCACGCCGTCGCGCTGGCCGCCGCCGGGACGGTGCTGGCGGGCATCGGGTTCGGCGCATCGGCGCTGGCCTGCTTCGGCACGCTGGCCAGGCTGGCCGCGCCGGAGGAACGCGGCGAGCTCTTCTCCGTTGCCTACGTCATCGCCTACCTGGCCTTCAGCCTCCCGGCCGTGCTGGCCGGGTTCGCCAGCACCTACGCCGGGCTGCACGCTACCGCGCTGGTCTATGGCCTCGGCGTGGTCGCCCTCAGCCTCGCCGCGCTGGCCGCCCAGCGCGTGCGCGCCGCCCGGGCAGCACAGTCAGCGGTGACCGCACTCTGCTGACCGGCCGCACCTCTCGCCGGAAGACGGAGCGGAAACGAGCACGGCCGTCACCATGCCCCGCGGCAGCCGCGGGTCGTGCCGCGATCGGAGTCAGGTCCGCTGCTCCAGTGCCCGCCGGGTCAGCACGCGGGCGAGATGACGCCGGAACTCGCCATCGGCGTGGATGTCCTCGCCCGGCTCGGTGCCGTCGGCCGCCAGCTCAGCGGCGTCCGCGGCGCTGGCGCCGCCGGCCAGCGCCTGCTCGGCGGCGCTGGCGCGCAGCGGCACCGGGCCCATGTTGGCCAGCACGATCCGGCCGCCGGCCGCCGCCACCCCGACGATGGCCCAGTCGATGGCCCGCCGGACGAACTTCTGGTAGCCCCACGCGGCGCCCGGCGCGCGCGGTACCCGCACGGCGGTGAGCAGCTCGTCCGGCGCCAGGCTGGTCTCGAAGAAGCCGGCGAAGAAATCGTCAGCCGCGATCCGCCGCGTCCCGCCGGGGCCCTGCGCCTCGACCGATCCGCCGAGGGCAAGCAGCGCCATCGGCAGGTCGGCGGCCGGGTCGGCGTGCGCGAGCGAGCCGCCGATGGTGCCGCGGTGCCGGATCTGCGGATCGCCGACCTGCGCGGCCGCATGGGCGAGCAGCGGCGCCTCGGCCCGGACCAGGCCGGACGCGGCCAGGTCGGCGTGCCGCGTCATCGCGCCGATCACCAGCTCGTCGCCGTCGGCGCTGATCCCGGCCAGCTCGGTCAGCCGGCCGAGGTCGATCAGCGCGGTCGGCGCGACCAGCCGCAGCTTCATCATCGGCAGCAGCGAGTGGCCGCCGGCCAGCAGCTTCGCCTCGTCGCCCAGGCTGGCCATCAGGTCCAGCGCATGTGCCGTGGACTCGGCGGCGACGTAGTCGAACGGCGCCGGGATCATGGCCGCGCCTGCTCGCCCGCGCCGATCGCGCTGCCCGGGCCGGCGGCGGCACTCGCACCGCTCACCACGCTGGCCTCACCCGGGCTGGACTCGCCTGCGCTGGTCTCGCCTGCGCTGGTCTCGCCTGCGCTGGTCTCGCGCCGCGGCGGCCAGCACGGCCCGGACGATGTTGTGGTAGCCGGTGCAGCGGCACAGGTTGCCCTCAAGTCCTTCGCGTACCTGCTTCTCGGTCGGGTGCGGGTTCTCGGTGAGCAGCCCGACGGTCGCCATCACCATGCCCGGGGTGCAGAAACCGCACTGCAGCCCATGCTCCTGCCGGAACGCCCGCTGCACCGGGTGCAGCTCGCCGTCCGCCGGGGCGAGCCCCTCGGCGGTCGTTACCTCACCACCCGCCGCCTGGACCGTCAGTATCGTGCAGGACTTTACCGATGCCCCGTTCAGGAGAACTGTGCAGGCGCCGCACGAGGTCGTGTCGCAGCCGACGTTGGCGGCGCGCAGGCCGCAGGTCTCGCGCAGGTAGTGCACGAGCAGCAGCCGCGGCTCGACGTCGTCGGACCGCCGCTCGCCGTTCACCGTGAGCTCCACCCGCATCATGCACCTTCCGTTCGGGATATCTGGGCCGCTTGCAGTGCCCGCCAGACCCGCTGCGGCGAGGTGGGCATGTCGATGTGCCGGACGCCCAGGTGGGCGAGGGCATCGATGACGGCGTTCTGCACGGCGGGCGTCGCGCCGATCGTGCCCGCCTCGCCGATTCCCTTGGCGCCGATCGGGTTGTAGCTAGTCCGGGTGGCCATGTCGGCCAGGTCGAAGCTGGGCACCTCGGTCGCCGACAGGAACGGGTAGTCAGCGAAGCTGGCGGTCAGCGGGTTACCGTCGGCGTCGTACACGAACTCCTCCAGCAGCGCCTGGGCCGCGCCCTGGGCGATGCCGCCGTGCCGCTGGCCCTCGGCCAGCAGCGGGTTGAGCACGAACCCGGCGTCATCGACCGTCACCATCTGGCGGAGCGTCACCTTGCCGGTCTCGGTGTCCACCTCCACCACGGCCACGTGCGTCCCGAACGGGAAGGTGGCGCCGGGTGCCGAGAACACCGTGCGCACCATCAGCCGCTCCGCCTCCGCGAGCCGGGCCAGCGGCATGGCCGCGTCCGGGTCGCCGGCCACCGCGAACGCGCTGCGCCCGGCGTCGAAGACCAGGTCAGCCGGGTTGGCCTCGAGCGCCGCCGCCGCCCGCGCCCGGGCCAGCTCGATCAGCTCCGCGGACGCCTGCTGCACGGCCGCCCCGCCATGCTGCAGGCTGCGCGACCCGCCGGTGCCGCCGCCCTCGGGGATCAGGTCGGTGTCGCCCCACTTCAGCGTGATCCGGTCCACCGGGATGCCGAGCTTGTCGCTGGCCAGCATCGCCCACGCGGTCGCGTGCCCCTGGCCGTGCGGCGAGGTGCCGGTGAGGATCGTCGCGCTGCCGTCCGGATGGACCTCCACGGTGGCGTTCTCCTCCGGCGGGCTTTCCTCGCCGTCGCCCATGCCGGTGATCTCGACATAACTGGCCAGGCCGATGCCGAGCTGGACGGCGTCGCCGCGCTCCCGCCGCCCGGCCTGCTCCTTGCGCAGGCCGGCGTAGTCCGCGGCGGCCAGCGCCTTGTCCAGCGCGACCACGTAGTCGCCGCTGTCATAGAGCGCGCCGAACGCGGTCCGCTGCGGCTCGGTGAACGGCGGCAGCAGGTTGCGCCGCCGCACGTCGGCGGGATCCATGCCGATCTCGGCGGCGAACAGGTCCATCGCCCGCTCGATGGCAGCGGTGGCCTCGGGCCGGCCCGCGCCGCGGTAAGCGCCCAGCGGCGTGGTCGTGGTGACGACCGCCCGGGCTACCGACTCCGCGCGCGGGATGGCGTACGGGCCCGGCGTCATCAGGATGGTCAGGAACGGCAGGATCGCGCCGAGCCGGGGATAGGCGCCGGAATCCTGCAGGATCTCCAGCCGGTAGGCCTGCACGGTGCCGTCCCGGCTGCCGCCGATGGTGACGGTCTGCTGCTGCGCCCGCCCGTGCGTCATCGCGATGAGGTTCTCGTACCTGGTCTCGGTCCATCGCGCCGGGCGGCCGAGTTGCCTGGCCACCCAGGCCACCACCGCGTGCTCCGGGTCGGCGCCGAACTTCGCGCCGAAGGCCCCCCCGACATCGGGGGTGATCACCCGGACTTGCTCCTGCTCGATGCCGAGCAGCCCGGCCAGGCTGCCGCGCGTTCCCTGCGCTCCCTGGTTCGGTATCCAGGCGGTCAGCCGCCCGTCCTGGCCCCAGGCGGCCGCGCCGGCCCGGACCTCCATCGGGGCCGGGGCCACCCGCTGGTTCATGATCGTCTGCCGGGCCACGGCCTCGCAGCCGTCGAACAGGTGCTCATCCAGCGTCGCGGGATCGCCGAAGTTGGCGGCGATGTTGGTGCCCGCCTCCGCGAAGAGGATCACCTGGTCGGACGCGGCGGCGGCCAGGTCGACCACGGCCGGCCGCGGCTCGTAGTCAACGTCGACGAGTTCCATGGCGTCTTCGCCCTGGTAGGGCTCCTCGGTCACCACCACGGCCACCGGGTCGCCGACATAGCGCACGACGTCGGTCGCCAGCAGCCGGTGCCGCATCCGCTCGTTGGTCAGCCCCGCCATCGCCGGGCCGATGTCCGGCAGATCGGCCAGGTCGGCGCCGGTGAATGCGGCGATCACCCCGGGCGCTGACAGCGCGCCGCTGACATCGATCCCGCCGATCCGGGCATGCGCGATGGGCGAGCGGACGAAGAAGACGTGGCAGGCGCCGGCCAGCCGGTCGTCCACGACGTCCTCGGTGTAGACGCCGCCGGTAGTCAGGAAGCGCGGATCCTCGATCCGCAGGACCCGGGTGCCCAGGATGCTCACGACGATCGCTTCCCCTCGAATTCCGTCCGTGCGGGCGCGCGCCAGCGCACCTCCGACAGCGTAGTTGCCCTCCAGCCGCCGCCGTACGCGGCGGCGGCGCAGTCAGGGTAGTTGGCCTCCGGCCGCCGCCGTACGCGGCGGCGGCAGGCCCGGTCAGGTGCCCTTCGGGCAGGGGTAGAACATCTTGCCGTCCAGGTCCACGTCGAACTTGACCGCGGCGAACCCGTTGGCCGGCGCGTAAACCCGGCGGCAGAAGGTGGCGAATTCCCGCTTATGCGCGCATTGCACGCCCGGGCTGCAGACGAACCGGTCCTGCTGGTACTCGGCCTCGCCGACCCACTTGCCGGTCGGCTGGCGGGCCGTGGAGTCCGCGGTGAACACGTCCCAGCCGCACGGCGTGGCGCCGGTGAGCTTCGAGCAGGTGATCCCGTCCTGCCGGGTGCCGCGCTGCCAGCCGGCGAAGCACTCGTGGAAGACGTAGCACTCCTCGACGATCGCGCCGTCCGCGTACTTCACGCCCCACCAGGCCAGGCCAGGCGCGTTCTTCCACAGCACGGTCATCCCGTAGCTGTGCACCAGGTTGAGCGCGTACGCGAGGAAATTCTGCGCGTCACCGGGAGTGATATGGAATCCGGTGGTGGACTGCGGGTCGAAGTTCTCGATGTCGTCAAGCTCGACCGCGTCGAAGCCCTTCCGCGCGCACATCGCGAGGCGCTCGTTCAGCAACGGCTTCAGCTCATTCAGCTGCCGGAAGTCCACCCAGCGTTCCTGCGGGAAGCCGAAATAGACCTTCCCGAGCGCAGCGGCAGGGAAGTACCTGCCGCGCGGCGACGGGCTGCCGTCCGGCCGGTAGTCCTCCCACGCCAGGTCGAGGTAGCAGACCGCCTTCGGGTGCGCGAGCGTGCTGGCCTGCCAGCTGTCGTGGATCTGGCGCACCTCGCCGCGGGTGGTGAGGAAGCCGTCGATGTCGTAGATGTCGACCGCGCTGGCGCCGGTGCGCTGCAGCGGGGTGACCCGGCCGATCTGCCAGTCCCAGCGCATCGGGTGGCCGGTGCTGTCCAGATGCGGCGGGTACCAGCAGGACTGGCCGGCCTGCCGCCGGCACGCCACCGGCGCGGGCAGCGGAACCACCCGCCAGCTGAACCTGCGGGTCGTCGCCCCGGCCCGGTTCGAGGTCCGCACGGCCACGCTGTGCGCGCCGCGGCCGAGCTTCCCGGTGTAGAGCAGATGGCTACCCGGCAGCGTCCGCCACGCCCCGCCGTCGATCCGGTACCGCTGCGCCGGCGTCCCGTCCGCGGCGTTGTAATGCGGCGGGTTGACTCCGAAGTATTCCTCCGTCGATCCGGTCCGGTGCTCGGGCAGGCCGTTGACGAACTCGGTGCCCGGACGCCGGCCGAGGCGGAAGGCCCGCACGGTAGCGTGCGTCGTGTAGGAGGCGAACTGCCGGATGACCTTGAACGTGAAATCCGCCGGGTTGGTCTCCACCACCTCGGCGGCCGTCTCGTTCAGCCGGAGGTACTTCCCCGTGTCGGCGTGGCCGACGATGTACCGGCGGGCCGCGAACGGCGTCGCCGTCCGGTCCGCCCCGCGCCTGCACCTGCCGCGGCGCGCGGTGCAGGCACGCCAGTTGTAGCTGACCTCGAAGCTGAGCAGCCGCTGCCCGCGGCGCAGGTGACCTGGCCGCCAGGAGAGCCCGCTGGCGTGCACGACCCGGCCGTCCCGAAGCTGGCCCGCGATCCGCAGCGTGCCGCGCGCGACCGGCGGCGGGATCTGGCTGGCCCGGGCGCGGCCCGGCCGGGCGCTGGCCGCCCGGGACGCGGTGGCGCTGGCCGCCCGGGACGCGGTGGCGCCGGCCGCGGCGCTGCTCGCCGCCGTTGTTCCCGCCGTCGCCGCCGTCCCCGCGGCCCTCGTCGTTGCCGCCGCCAGCGCGGGCGTCAGGCCTGCGCCGACTAGCGCGATGGTCAGCGCGGCGGCCGTCAGCAGCGGGATCTTCCGGCCGCCGGGCCCGTTCACCGCTGCATCCCGGCGAGGTAGCCGTCGCCCGCATTCCGCTGCGCTGACGGCTCGAACTGCGGCAGCCACTCGGCCTCGGCGGCCAGCATCTTGTCGGTCATCTCGCGGATCTTCGGCAGCGTCGACATGGCGCTGGTCAGCGGGTCCAGGGCGACGGCGGCATGCACGAGCTCGCGGCTGCCGGTCATCGCGGCCCGCACGATCAGCCGCTGCACCGCGATCTGCACCTCGTTCAGCGCCGCGCAGGCGGGCGGCAGCGCGCCGTACCTGGCCGGCCGGACGCCGTTGCGGTCGGCGACGCAGGCCACCTCGACGCACGCGTCCGGCGGCAGGTTCGTGATCAGGCCGCCGTTGCGGACATTGACGTAGACGATCCGCGGCGTGCCGGTGACCACGCTGTCCATGATCGGCGCGGCGAACTCGCCGCCGTGCCGGATGCCGTCGCGGCGGGCCTCGTCGACGAACTCCTGGTCGGTCTGCTCCTTGTCGACGGTGCTGGAGATCTCCAGGTTGTCCCAGTGCCGGTCCAGGTAGTGCCTGGTCAGCTCCGGGCTCTTGCGGAACCAGGCCCAGTACTCGCTGGCGTGGTGGCTCGACTCAGTGTGGAAGAACCCGGTGAGCTCCATCAGCTCGGCGCGGACCCGCTCGATGCTCTCGTACGGGTCATCGGAACGGGGCAGCAGCGGCTCGGTCTCGTCGATGTACCTGGCCCGCATCACCGACCTGATCCGCGGGATCAGGTCCTCGGCGCCCCGCCGGAAGGTGGTGAACCACGCGGTGTGGTTCACCCCGGCGGAGTCGAAGGTCACCTCCTCCAGCGGCACGCCGAGTTCGTGCGCAAGCAGCTCGGCCGTGTTCTGCACGCTGTGGCACAGGCCGATCACCTTGACGCCGAGCAGGTCGGTGGCCCAGATGTTGGGCGCCATCGGGTTGGTGTAGTTGAGCAGCAGCGCGCCGGGGCACTCGGCCAGCATCGTCTGCGCCACCACCCGCAGCGCCTCGATCGTGCGCAGGCCGCGGAACACGCCGCCGGGCCCGAGGGTGTCCCCGACGATCTGGTCGATGCCGTATTCACGCGGGATCAGCAGGTCATGGGCGTAGGCCCGGACCCCGCCCACCTGGAACACCGTCAGCACGAAATCGGCGCCGCGCAGTGCCGTCGGCAGGTCGGCCGGGATCTCCACCTGCGCCGTCAGGCCGCCAAGCGCGATCAGCTGCTCGGCCGCCTTGGCCGTCTTGGCGGCTGCGTCGATGTCGATGTCGTAGAGCACCAGGGTGCAGCCGCTCAGCGCCGGGAACGACAGGATGTCCCTGGTGAGCTCCACCGGGAACACCCAGCCGCCCGCGCCCACGATCACGATCCTGGGCGTGGCCGTGCCTTTCGCTGTCGTGCCCGTAGTCGTCGCGCTCATCGCCGTCGCCTCCGCCTCGTCAGTCATGGCCAGATCGCCGCACCGGTTGCCGCGTCGAACAGGTAGATCCGCTCCGGGTCGACGCCGACCCGCACCCGCTCGCCGGAGCGGGACTGCAGCGACGCCGGGAAGATCGCCGTCACCTGGGCGCGCGTTGTCTCGTCGATCAGGATCGACTGCTCTTCCTCGGCTCCGCTGCGCGCTGCCGTCCCGGCCACGGTGCCGTGCACCAGCGCGGACTCGCCCAGCGGCTCGACCAGCTCGATCTCAAGGTCGAGCGACGGCCAGGGCATTTCCGAGCCGCCGGGTACCAGCGACTCGGGGCGGATCCCCACCACCACATCGCCGCTCGGCACGCCCGCCCTCTCGAAGCGCAGCTCACCCGCGGTGACCTGCGTTTTCCCGACCCCGTCCGGCGCCGCCCCGGCGTGGCCCTGCAGCAGGTTCATCGCCGGACTGCCGATGAAGCCGGCCACGAAGACGTTAGTCGGCCGGGAAAACACTTCCTGCGGCGCGCCGATCTGCAGAGCCTTCCCGGCCGACATCACCACGATCCGGTCGGCCAGCGTCATCGCCTCGACCTGATCGTGGGTCACGTAGACCGTGGTGATGCCCACCCGCTTATGCAGCCGCTTCAGCTCGGCCCGCATCTGCACCCGCAGCTTGGCGTCCAGGTTCGACAGCGGCTCGTCCAGCAGGAACACCTTCGGCTCGCGGACCAGCGCACGGCCCATCGCCACCCGCTGCCGCTGGCCGCCGGACAGCTGCGCGGGCCGGCGTTTCAGCAGCTCGTCCAGGCTCAGCACCGAGCTGATCTCGCGTACCCGCCGGTCGGTCTCGCGCTTGGGCGTCCGCCGTTCCCTGAGTCCGAACGCGAGATTCCGGTACACGGTCATGTGCGGGTACAGCGCGTAGTTCTGGAACACCATCGCGATGTCCCGGTCCCGCGCCGAGACCCCGTTGACCGTCTCGGCGCCGATCCGGATCGTGCCCGCGGTCGGCTTCTCCAGGCCGGCGATCAGCCGCAGCGCGGTCGTCTTCCCGCAGCCGGACGGCCCGACCAGGATGAGGAACTCCCCGTCACCGATGCCCAGCGTCAGGTCGTCGACCGCGAACGTCCCGCCCGGGAACTCCTTGCTGACGTTCTCGAATGCCACGTCCGCCATGCTCAGCCCTTCAGTCCCGACGTCGCGATCCCGCGGATGAAATAGCGCTGCGCGAGGAAGAACAGCAGCAGCACCGGCAGCAAGCTCATCACGTTGGCGGCCATCAGCAGGTTGAAGCTGCTCTGGTGGGTTCCCTCGAACGTCGCGAGACCGAGCTGGAGCGTCATGTTGTTCGGCGTGTAGATCGTGATCAGCGGCCAGAGGAAGTCATTCCAGGTCCACAGGAACGTGATCACGGCGAGGGTCGCCAGCGCCGGGCCGGATAGTGGCAGGATGATCTTGAACAGCACCGACAGCCGGGACGCCCCGTCGATCCTGGCCGCCTCCTCCAGCTCGACCGGCAGGGTGCGGAAGAACTGCCGCAGCAGGAAGATGCCGAACGCCCCGGCCAGGTTCGGCACGATCAGCGCGTACAGCGTGTTGATCATCCCGAGGTCCTTGACGATGATGAAGGTGGGGATCATCACCACCTGGAACGGGATCATCAGCGTCGCCAGGATCAGCACGAACACGACCTCGCGGCCGAAGAACTTGATCCGGGCGAAGGCGTAGCCGGCCAGGCTGCAGAACAGCAGGTTGCCGATGACCGTCACCACGGTCACGATCATCGTGTTGACGAACCAGCGGGCGAACGGGGCCTGGGTCAGCACGTCGGAGTAGTTAGCCGGGCGCAGCGTGTGCGGCAGGATGATCGGCGGGAAGTGCCGGGTCTCGTTCAGCGTCTCCAGCGACGTCGCGAGCATCCACACCATCGGGACCAGCATCGCGATCGCCACCGGGATCAGCACCAGGTGCCAGGGGCTGAACAGGAACCCGCCGGATGATTCGCGCTGTTTCCGCGGGGTGGCCCGGGTGCCCCGTTCTGCCTCTTTGTCCGTTCCTGGCTCGCGGGCTGGCACCCGGGCCACGGGGACGCTGCTGCCGGTCATGACGAGTAATACACCAGTCGCCTGCCGACCCAGAGCTGCACCAGGGTGAGGCTCATGATCGCGACGAGCAGGACATAGGCGATGGCGGCCGCATAGCCGGCCACCCCGTCGTTGAAGGCGAGGCTGTACAGGTAGTAGACGACCACGTAGGTGGCGGTGCCGGGGCCGCCCTTGGTGAGGAAGTAGACCTCGTCGAACAGCTGCAGGGCGTTGATGGACGACCAGACCACCAGGAACAGCGTCGCCGGGCCGAGCAGCGGCAGGGTGATGTTGCGGAACATGCCCCAGGTCCGGGCGCCGTCGATCTCCGCCGCCTCGACCAGCGTCGGCGGGATGCCCTGCAGCGCGGCCAGGTAGACGATCACGTCAAAGCCGAGCCAGCCCCACACGGTCATCCCCACGATGGAGTACAGGGCTCCGGTGGCGCTGTCGAAGAACCCGTACGGCCCGAGGCCGATCCGGCCCAGCAGGAAGTTGACCAGGCCGAAGTTCGGGTCGAGCAGCCACAGGAACATGATCGCGGTCGCGATGGTGGACAGGATGACGGGCACGAACACGGCGGTGCGGTAGAACCGGACGCCGCGGATCTTCCGGTTCAGCGCGATCGCGGTGAACAGCCCGCCCGCCACCGAGATCGGCACGAAGAGCGCCGTGTAGACCAGGCTGTGCAGCACTGACTGGCGGAACAGCGGGTCGCGGGCCAGCGCCCGGAAATTGGCCGTCCCGATCCAGTGCGGCGGCGAGATCAGGTTCGTCTGCTGGAACGACAGCAGTGCTGACCAGATCAGCGGGACGATGCCGAACACGAAGATCAGGAACACCGCGGGGAACGCGAACGCCCAGCCGGCCAGGTTGTCGGATTCGAGTATCCGGCGAATCCGACGTCTGCGCGGCCGGCTGACCGCTGCCGGGGCTGCGGTCACCCGCCTGGCGTGACGAGGTAGCTGTTGCCCTGCTGCGCCGCCGAGTTCAGCGCCGCCTGCGGGCTGGTCTGGCCGAGCAGCGCCGCGACGACCTCCCGGCCGAGCGCCGCGGAGATCCGCGGGTACTGCGCGATCTGCGGCCGGGCCTGGAGCACGTTATGCAGGTTCTGCGCGAACAGCCCGGCGCCCGGGTACTTCTTGTTGAACTCGGCGAACCCGGGCAGTTGCTGCACCGACAGCCTGGTCGGCAGGTCGCTGGTGGCCAGCGAGTTCTTCAGCAGGTTGGCCGGCTGGACCAGGAACTGCAGGAACTGCAGCGATGCCTTGACCCTGGCCGGGCCGTTGTTGAAGACGACCCAGTTATCCGGCCCGGAGATCGTCTGATGGCTGCCGCCGGGGGTGAACGACGGCATGATCTGCACGCCGTAGTGCACGTTGGGGAAGCTGGACAGGTCCCACGGCCCGGTGATGATCATGCCGAGCTTGCCGGAGTTGAAGAGGCTCTCGCTCGTCCCGGCATCGGGGTGGAAGTCCAGGTAGAGAGAGTGAGCCTGCTGCATCTGCCGCAGCATGGTCAGCGCTTGCACGCCGGCCGGCGAGTTGAAGGCCACCTGGCTGCCATTGCTGTTGAGGATATGGCCGCCGGCCTCCCAGAGCATCGCCTCGTACTCCCAGACCGTGGTCTCGCTGCCGTCCGCGGGGAAGGTGAGGCCGAAGATCTTCTTCGCCGGGTCGGAGATGGCCTTCGCGTCGGCGACCAGCTGGCTCCAGGTCCAGTCCGGCCCCGGCGGTGCCAGGTGGTGCTGGGCGAACAGCGTCTTGTTGTAGACCACAGCGAGGTTGTCGACCAGGGCCGGGATGCCGAGGACCTTGCCGTTGACGGTGGCGACGTCGCGCTCGCCGGGGGTGAAGTCGTTCCAGCCGTAGGCCGGCTGCTTGATGATCTTGGTCAGGTTGACCACTTCGGGTGCCTGGGCGATCTGCGGCATGTTGGTGCCGTACTGGTAGGAGATGTCCGGCTGCTCGTTGCCTTGCAGCGCAACGGTCACCTTCTGCAGCGCGTAGTCGTTGTTGACGTACTCCATCCGGATGTGGATCTTCGGGTGCAGCTTGGTGAAGTCGGCGACCAGGGCTTTCAGCGACTCGTACTCCGCGCCCTGGCTGGCCGGCGGCGGCGGCGTGTAGCCCATCCACAGCACCAGGTTGACGACGCCGTTCGGCGACTGGGCGCTGGACGAGCCGCTCGATCCGCCGCACGCGGCCGCCAGCAGGACGAGTGCGATTGAAGCTGCCACGCCGAGTCTTTTCATCGGGCACCTCTCGTCACGCTCGTGCCTGGCCGTCCGCGCGGCACCGGCATTAACCCCGCTGAACAGGGGCCGTATCACAGCATTCCGTGATACGGATCGCCGTTCTGTTGGAGCTTCTGGCCGATTGTCCACCTGTGCCCGGCAGCAGTCAAGGGACGCGGGAAGCTTGGCATCCTCAGGGCACCAGCAGCGCCTTGACTGGCTGCAGGCCGCCGTTCATCAGCCCGGTGAAGATCTCCGCGCCCTCGGTCAGCGGGTACTGCGATGTCCAGCTCAGGTCCCAGTCCCGGAGCAGCTCGGTGGCCCGGGCGAACTCCTCGTCACTGTAGGCGAACGAGCCCTGCACCCGTTTCTCCGCCCGGATCAGGGCATTGGCATCGAACCCCGGCGCGTCGTCCGCCAGGCCGAGCCACACGGCGGTCCCGCCGGGCCGCAGGTGCCGGACCGAGACGGCGCGGGTGACCGGCGAGCCGACCGCGTCGAAGATCACGTCATACTCGCCGTCCAGCCCCGGGCCGGCCGCGGCAGCGCCGAGCCGGCTTGCCTGGGCAAGCCGGCCAGGATCCAGATCGGTAACGTCCACCCGGCCGGCTCCCCCGGACAGCGCGGTGAGCAGGCAGAGCAGCCCGATGGCGCCGCAGCCGAGCACGGCCGCCCTGGCGCCGGTCCCGGCCCGGGCGATATTCCAGGCATGCACCGCGTTGGCCGCGGGCTCGACCAGCGCCGCGGCGTCCCAGCCGAGCCAGTCCGGCACCGGGCGCAGCGTCGAGCCCGGCACGGCCACCCGCTCGGCAAAGCCGCCGGCCCGGTGCACGCCGATGATCTGCCGCTCCCGGCAGACCTGCCGGAGGCCACCCAGGCACAGCTCGCAATGCCCGCAGGACAGCATCGGGTTGATGACCACCCGGTCACCGTTGTCGTTCGTGCCGGCGAACTCATGCCCCATGATCAGCGGCGGCTTGCGGAAGCCGGGGTGCCTGGCGCCGTGCAGTTCGCTGCCGCAGATGCCGACCGTGCGCACGTGCACGAGCACATCGCCATCGGCCAGCTCGGGCTCGGGAACGTCATGCATCTCCAGCGCGCCCGGGCCGGTGAACACCAGCGCCTTCACCGGGGCACTTCCGTCGTGCAGGTCACGGGGACCCTCCGTCTCTGCCGGGATTCCTCTGCTTGTGCTGCTGCCGGCTGTGCCGCTAGCGGCGGTTCAGCCGCGGAAGGGATGGCTTTCCTGGCCGGTGACGCCGGGCCGGCAGGCGAACAGGGCGCCGCCTGACGAGCCTGGCCCGGCGGCCGTGCTGATGTAGAGCACGTCCAGGTCCTTGCCGCCGAACGCGCAGCTGGTGACGTGCGCGGCCGGGAGCTCGATGATCTGCTTCAGCCGGCCGTCCGGGCGGTACCGCTGCAGCGCGCCGCCGCCCCAGACCGCGACCCAGATGTACCCGTCCGCGTCCACCGTCAGCCCGTCCGGGACGACGCCGCCCTGGCCGAGGGTGGCGAGGCAGCGCCGGTGACCGAGCTCGCCGGTGGCCGGGTCGTAGTCCATCACGTCGATCTGGTACGCCAGCGAGTCGACGTAGTACATCCGCGTCTCGTCCGGGCTCCAGCCGATCCCGTTCGAGATCCCGACGCCGTCGAAGAGCCTGGTCAGCTGTAGGTCGGTATCCAGCCGGTACAGCGACCCTGCCCCGGGTGACTCGTCGGCGGCCATGGTGCCCGCGTAGAAGCGGCCGGCCCGGTCGCAGGAGCCGTCGTTCATCCGGGTGGCAGGCTGGTCCGCCTCGACCGGCGCCAGCGGGGTGACCTCGCCGGTACTGGTGTCGAGGGCCAGGAAGCCGTCCCTGGCGGTCAGCACCAGGCCGCCGCCGGCCCGCGGCACGGCCGCGCCGATCGGCTGCCCGGCCTGCCAGCTGTCGAGCGTGCCGTCCCCGGCCAGCCGGTAGACCAGGCCGGCCGGCACGTCGACCCAGTACAGGGCCTCGCTCGCGGCGTCCCAGTGCGGGCCTTCGCCCAGCTCCGCGACGGGCAGCGGCAGCGCGGCGGGCCGGCTGTCGCCGACGTCATGGCCCATGGCTGGTCGTCCCTCCTGGTGCGCACGTTCCGTGTGCCGGAACAGCGTTCCTAGCCCGGACAATCTCAGGCGAGCGCGGCCCGTGTCAATGGCTCCGCCGGACATCGGTGCCCGGCAGCCCGCCGTCGCGCGGCACGCCGCGGTGGCCCGCTCAGGCGGCTCGCTCAGGCGGCTCGCTCAGGCGGGTGCCCTTATGGCGTGCGGCCGTCGGACCACTCGGCGACCGTCCGGCGCAGCAGGCCGCCGATCTCGGCCAGGCGGCCGGCCTGCGCCCTCGCCCCGAGCACGGTGACGCTGACCGCGGTGGCCGGGACTGGCCGGCCGAGGAAGATCGGCACGGCCGCGCAGTGCACGCCGATCTCGTTTTCCTCGATATCCAGCGCGTATCCGCGCTCGCGCACCAGTGCCAGCTCCTCGGCCAGCAGCTGCACCGATGTGATCGTGTTCGGCGTCACGGCCTTCAGCGGTGCCCACAGCGTGGCCCACGCCCGTATTGCCTCGTCCGTGGGGTACGTCCAGGCCAGCAGCGCCTTGCCGACGCCGGTGGCATGCGCGGGATTGCGGCCGCCGATCACCGACGACATCGTGATCATGTGCGAGGCCTGGATCTTGTCGTGGTAGACGATCTCGGCGCCGTCGAGCACGGCCATGTGCGTGGTCTCCCGCAGTTCCGCGGTCAGCCGGGCGAGCAGCGGGTGGATCAGCGCGCGCAGGTCCAGCACGTCGTAGAAGCGGAACGCGGTGGCCAGCAGCTCGGTGCCGAGGAAGTAGGACCCGCCAGGTTCCGGCTGGGCAATGAACCCGCGGTACTTCAGCGCGGCCAGGATCCGGTGCAGCGAGCTTTTCGGGATGTCGAGGCGGCCGGCCAGCTCGTCCAGGGACAGGCCGCGGGATGCGCTGCCGACGACTGTCAGGATCCGCAGTGCCCGGTCCACGCTCGCTACCGGCGACTCACCCTGGTCCACTGCGCGCTCCGCCCCCGGTGAGATTCCGCTACCGTAATTCCGCTGGACGGAATGATAGACCAGATGGCGGATCGCCGCTAGCTTGGCCGGGAGCAGCGCTCGCCCGGCCGGAGCAGCGCTCGCCCGGCCGGAGCTGGCCGTGCCGGGATGGTGCGGACTGGCCGGCCTGGCGCTGACGTGACGGCGCTGACGTGACGGCGCTGACGTGACAGGGAGGAAGCCAGATGCGCGGGCTAGCCGGGCGGCGGGTACTGATCAGTGGCGGCAGCAGCGGCATCGGGCTGGCCGCCGCCGAGCGGTTCCTGGCGGAGGAATCCCGGGTGTTCATCGCCGGCCTGGACGCCGCCGAGGTGGACGATACCGTGACGCGCCTCCGGCCGCACGGCGAGATCGGCGGCGTGGCCGGCGATGTCAGCGACGAGGCGGACGTCGCGCGGATCGTCGGCGCGGCGCGGGAGTCACTCGGCGGCCTGGATGTCCTGATCAACAACGCCGGCACGTCACGGCGCAGTGCCTTCCTGGACATCGCGGCGGGGGAGTGGGACCGCATCATCGCGGTGAACCTGCGCGGCATGTTCCTGGTCGCCCAGGCCGTCAGCCGGGTGCTGACGGAGCAGGGCGGCGGCGGCGCGATCGTCAACATGTGCTCGACCAACGGAATCGCGGGCGAGGAAGACTACGCGCATTACAACGCGTCCAAGGGCGGCGTGCTGCTGCTCACCAAGTCCATGGCGGTCGAGCTCGGCTGTCACGGCATCCGGGTGAACGCGCTGTGCCCCGGGTATATCCGCACCCCGCTGAACGCCGCTATCGCGGCCGGCATCGGCGGCGATGAGTTCGAGGCGGCCTACGCCAGGGACCGCATCCCGCTCGGCCGGGTCGGCCGGGCCGAGGAGGTGGCGGCCGCGTACGCCTTCCTCGCGTCCGACGACGCTTCGTTCATTCATGGTGCCGCGCTGGTGATCGACGGCGGCCAGCTCGCCGTCATGTGATCGCGGCGGCCGCCGGACGGCCTCTCCGCTGGCGCGGCGCACCGGCCGGCCCTCCCCGGGCGCGGCCTCCTGGCCCGCCGCGTGCCGATGGATCGGGCTTCCAGCGGGTCGGGTGCCACTGAAAGCCCGATCCATCGGGTTGCCGGCAGCCGATGCCATTGGGTTGCAGCAAGCTACGTGCCGGGCCGGGCTCCCGCCTGGTCAGCGTCCCGCCAGGTCCGGTGCCCAGCTGATCAGAAGAACGTGTGGATCGCGTCGATCACCCGGTACTCCTCGTCCACCACCGGGATGATCCGCCACTTGTCGAAGGTGGTGCACGGATGCGAGATGCCGAGGCAGATGAGGTCGCCTGGGGCGAGCGGTGACTCTTCCGGGACGCTCAGGTGCGCGTGCTGATCGTCGAGCTTGGTGACCCGCACCTGGCCGGCGGGCGTTTCGCGGCCGTCCGCGTGCCGGATCCGGACCGGCACCGGCAGGCCCTGGTCGAATCCGGCGTCGCGGCGTCCGGCGCTCGCCACGGCCAGGCCGGGCTCGGGCCGGGACAGGACCGGCGCCCACAGCTCGAGCGCGGATATCAGCGCGGGGCCAGTCCGGCCCGGCTGGCCGGCGCCGGGCCCGATGGCTGCGTAATGGCCGTGATCGTGAGTTATGTAGGCACCGCTGCGGATCAGCACCGCAGGCCGGGGGCGGCCAGGCCGGACGGCCGTGAGCTGCGCCGCCACGATGTCGAAGTACGCGCTGCCGCCGGCGCTGAGCAGGTGCGGGGTCCCGGCCGGGTCGGCGGGCAGCAGGTCGCCCAGCGTGCGCAGGTCCCGGCAGAACGCGGCGACGGCAGCCACGGTGGCGGCAGCGCTGTCATCGTGAATGTTCCCCTCGAAGCCCGCGGCCCCGGCCAGCCGGAGGGTGCTGGCCGACGCGGCGGCCCGGCCGACCGCGAGCGCCTCGTCCACGCTCCGGCAGCCGGCCCGGCCGCCGAGCTGGCCGAGCTCGACCAGGACCGGCAATGGCCGCCGGGCGCCTGCCGCGCGCAGCGACTCGTCCAGCAGCCGAACTCCCGCCGCGCTGTCCACGTAGGCGTAGCACTCGAAGCCGGGATCGGCGGCCAGCTCGGCGGCCAGCCACCCGATCGCGCCGCGGTCCGCCAGCTCGTTGGCGATCAGCACCCTCGGCACGCCGAAGGCGCGGTACACCTGGACCTGGGCGATGGTCGCGGCGGTCATGCCCCACGCGCCGGCCGCGAGCTGCCGGGCGAAGAGCTGCGGCGCCATCGTGGTCTTGCCGTGCGGTGCCAGCCCGACGCCGGCCGCGGCACAGTAGCCGGCCATCGCCGCGATGTTCTGCCGCAGCGCCGCCTCGCGCAGCACCAGGACCGGCAGCATGAAGTCCGGGCCGAGCAGGTAAGGTCGCCGTCCGGCCAGGCTGGCGGCGCTATGCTGGCCGGCCAGCCGGCCGAACCCCTTGGCGGTGCCGGGAATCGGCTGCTCGCGCAACGCGGCCACCGCGGCCCGCAGCCGCGCAGGTAGGACGGGGCTGGCGGCGAGGACAGGGCTGGCGGCCGTCGGCTGGCCGGCCTGGTCGGTCATGCCGAGCATCTTCTCCTACGCGGGATCCGGCCTGCAGACGGCCAGCCCAAACCCCGCCCTCCCGGGCGGGTGATTGCCGCTGTCACCACCGGCCGGTGATCAGCGCGACCAGCCGCGGTCCCGGCGCTGGCGCTGCTGCCGCCGTGGCCGTGCTGTACGCGCCTGTCATTGCTAGCAACGCAGCTGATACGGCACCGACAGCCGCGAAGCGGACCTGACGTGTTCGCACCATCAGGCCGGCCTTTCCTGCCCGGGCGTCGGATATCCGCGCCGCCAGACGGCGTACTCAGGGCAGAGCGGCCGGCCGGTTTCCGGGCAGCTGATCCACAGTCGCAGCAGATGCCGTTGACGCGCGGGGTCCTCGGCGTCATCGACGAATGCCGTGCGCGTATGCACCGTCACGAAGTTGTTAATGAACTGGATGTCGCCCGTCTGCAGCGTCATGCCGAGCGCGACTCCCGGCCGCTTGGGCAGTGAGTCGAAATACATGAAGCAGGAGACCTCCTCCGCCGAGAGCCTGGGCACCTCGGGGAAGCGCATGGCCGACATCGCCCGGCCGGTCCTGACGGTCGCCGAGAGCGCTCCGCCGAAACAGCTGTAGAGCGGCTCCAGGTACCATCCGGGCGATCCCGGCGGTTCCTCGTTTCTCCAGTCAGTCGGGAAGTTCTTGTTGAGGATCGGCAGGTACTCGGGGTGCTCGTCGATGACGAAGTTGTAGAGGGCCGCGGAACTGGCAACGAAACTCTCCCCGCCGTAGAGGGAGGGGCGGAGGCACATCAGGCCCACGAAGTCGGTGGAGTCGGTGTGGAACCCGAGATCCTCATTGGTCGCGTACGCCCGATCGTAAGGACCGCGCCTGCCGAGGTCGCGTATGTGGCCCACCAGGTCGCCCTTGCGGTTCTGCGGCACAAGGTCCCCCATGTGCCGTCCCATTCCCCAGTAGATGGCAGTGGCTTCCTCCTCGCTGAACCGGTCATAGATGGGCAGTCCGCGCAGCAGAACGAGCCCCAGGCCGTTCTCCAGCCGGTCCACGATGTCATCGATCCGCTCTCGGAAATGAGGCAGCGGAAAGTCCTCTGCCCGGATCTCGGTGACGTCATTGAACTGCTTCTTGGAAATATGTGCGAGAGCTCGCTCGAAATCGGCGAAATCTTCCTCGGTAAAACGGATGATCCAGCGATCGGCGTCCTTTAGCTCATCGCCTCTCCATACATTCGAGGCCGATATTGGCTCGGTAAGGATCTCGGCCACCAAAGGCACTCCTTTACCCCGGACGTATTTCCGCAAGCTCATTGTATGGCTCGATTCACGGACTCTCAAGCAGGCCGTCTGCCAGTAGGCACCCGCTCTGCTGTAATCATCCGACAACCAGATCGGCTACCTGGCCCCATTAGCGGGCGGTCTCAATTAGGCGGCCCGCTGTGGTCGGGGCGGGCTGCCAGCGAAAGCACGCAAGGACGCAGCAGCCTGATGACCTGCGCCGGGTCGGCGGTTGGCGAGTTCGTCGGACTTGATGAGGTACCGGGAGACCGTGATGCCGAGGTGATGGCGCTGATGATCGCGGCCCGCAGGTCCGCGTCGTCGGCGAGGATGGCCTGGGCGATCTGCGCCTCGCAGCGGGCGATGCCGGCCCTGGCGACGCTGGCGGCCTCGGGATTGGTCAGCATGGTGCCTGCACTGAGTTTGGCGCCACAGCGCAAGCAGCCGGTCGCTTCGCTAATCAGCACCAGGCCGAACGCGCTTTTCCCCGCCTGGGTTGCGCCACATCACCCAGTGCGTCGGACCGTTACCGGAGACCTCGATCTTCCGGGTTGCGGTGTAGCCGAATGCCTCATAGTAGGCGACGTTGGCTTCCCCGCTGGTCAGGGCCGATGGAGCCCGGGCCTCGTCGCACCGGGCCAGCCGGGGCGTCAGCAATCCCCGGGCGACACCCGTCCGCTGCGCGGGCGGGTCGACGCCGAGCAAAGACAGATACCAGTGCGGCGGCTCCTTCGGGCGCTCCCGGTTGATCTCATGGAAAGTGCTGAGGGCCACGGCCAGGCGTGACATCGGGATCAGCGGGATAGTCGCCAGGGCGACCAACTGCTGGAGGACCGACGGCGAGGCGCCCGGTGGCGACCATACGGCACAGCCGAGGATCGGATCGCCGGCGCACATCACGTCAGTTTCGAAACCGCCAAGGTGGGCGATGCCCAGCTGGGCGGCGAACAGTCCCGGCAGGCGCTGCCTGCGTACCTGTTCATCCGGGATGACCCACGCAAGGAGCGGATCATCAGCAAAGGCACGGCCGAGCAACGCCGCCGCCGGGCCGATGCCGCTCAGCACAGCCGGGCGGATGAACCTTCGCACGCCACGAATAGTAATGTCCGGCTTGCGAACCGTGAAGAGTCAAGACGCTGATGGACAGTCAGCGATCGAGGAACCGGCAAACGTGCCTGATACGGCACTAGGGTTCCTGCGGCACTCGCTGTGGACCTGGGGGCAGGAGTCTGGGGACAGGTCGGCAACGGTCGGCTGACGGACCCCGAATCGCCCGGCGGGTCATCAATCCCCTACCAGGTCACCGGGACCCGGCCCCTGCGCCATCGCGACCGGCACTTATTCCGCGATGATGGTGGGCATCGACGGCCCGGGCGGGCTGGGGCCAGGATCTATTTGGCAACCTCGGCGACGGCACGACCACCACCAGCGTGACACCAGTGCAGGTACCCGGACTCAGCGGTGTGTCGCAGGTGTCAGCCGGCTATGACTACGGTCTCGCGGTCCACACCGTCGGGTTCATCTTGCGCTAGCGGTCACGGCAGGCATGATCAGCCATGGCCGCGACTGCCCTGCTTCATTCACGAGGTCGCGGTTACGGCGTACGGCCAGCCTGGGAATCTCGGCGGCCCGCCCGGCGTTGTTACGGACCGCTAGCCCCGGCGCAGGCAAACACAGGTCGGGGGCCGGCCGCAGCCAGGCAAAACCTTTTGCTGCGGCGGAGCCTGCCTGGCTAGCATCGGAGTCCGGCCCGGGCCCGAAACAGATCAAGCCGGCCCGAGGCAGATCAAGACAGATCGGATGCTTAGTCATGTTCGCGCGTGCGCTCGTGCGCCGCTTTCCCGTGCTCGCATTCCGCGATTTCCGGCTGCTGCTCGCTGAGCGGCTGCTGGCGCCCGCGGCGTTCGGGTTCTCTCTCGTCGGCGTGTCGTTCGCGGTGCTGTACGCGACCGGATCGACCGCCGAGCTCTCCTACGTGCTGGCCGCGCAGATCGCGCCGTCGCTGATTTTCACCCTGGTCGGCGGCGTGGTCGCGGACCGGATGCCGCCCCAGCGGGTCATCGTCGCCGCGAACATCATGATCGCGGTCGGCGAGGGAACCTTCGGGCTGCTGGTGCTGGCCGGCCACCCGCGGCTGTGGCAGATGATCCTGCTGGAGGCGCTGACCGGGACCGGCATGGCCCTGTTCTACCCGGCGTCGCAGGCACTGCTGCCCAGGGTGGTGCCGGCGGCGCAGATGCAGCAGGCCAGCGCGCTCAGCCGGATGGCGATGAACGCCGGGCAGATGGGCGGCGCGGTCGTGGCCGGCGTCTGCGTGGCCGCGTTCGGCCCGGGCTGGGCGCTGGCCGTCTGCGGCCTCGGCATGGTCGGCACCGTGCCCCTGCTGCTGCAGATTCGCGTGGTCGCCATCGAGCGCGCGCACCACTCGGGCATGTTCCGCGACCTGCGGGACGGCTGGTCGGAGTTCCGCTCGCACACCTGGCTGTGGGCGATCGTGGCGCAGTTCGGCGTCATCATGATGGCCTGGTACGGCGCGTTCCAGGTGCTCGGCCCCGTGGTCGCCAAGACGGACCTCGGCGGCCCGGCCGCCTGGGGCATCATCACCGCCGCCGAGGCGGTCGGCCTTATCGTCGGCGGCCTGGTCTCGCTGCGGTTCACCCCGCGGCGGCCCATGCTGTTC
This sequence comes from uncultured Actinomycetes bacterium, assembly GCA_963707065.1. GTDB lineage: Bacteria > Actinomycetota > Actinomycetes > Streptosporangiales > Streptosporangiaceae > Palsa-506. The sequence continues at coordinate 406,796 of CAVPPJ010000013.1, read as the reverse complement.
ATCGTGGTGATCGGCGGCGCCATCGCGATCTCGCCGATCTCGCTGGCCATGCTCTGGCCGCTGCCGGTGGTCTGCCTGGCCTCCTTCGGCCTGGGAATCACGATGGAGATCATGATGGTGCAGTGGACCGTCGCGCTGGCCAGGAAGATCTCGCCGGAGCGGCTGGCCAGGGTGTCCTCTTACGACGCGCTTGGCACCGTGATGGCGATGCCGGTCGGCGCCCTGGTGGCCGGCCCGCTCGCCTCGGTCATCGGAGTGTCGGCCACCCAGTACGGGGCCGCGGCGCTGATTCTGGTGGCGACCGCCCTCGCGCTCATCCCGCGCGACGTGCGCGCCATGCGGTCCGACTACGCCTCGCCGCCGGCCGGGCAGTCGCCGGCCGGGCAGTGGCCGGATGACCTGCCGGAGCTTGATGACGACCTGGTCCGCGGCGGAGCGCGCCGCTAAGCGCGCACCGCCCGGCCGGGCGCCAGGTATGCGGGCACCTCGCGTCAGGTACCGCAGCGACCGGCCGTCCGGTCCGCACGGTCCGTGCGTCCGTGCGGCCGGACGTCAGGCGGCGAACTGGGCGTCGCCGACGAAGGATGACCACAGGCGCGCGTACACCCCGTCGGCCTCGAGCAGTTCCTCGTGCGTGCCGGACTCGGCGATCCGGCCGTGCTCCATCACGATGATCCGGTCGGCCCGCGCGGCGGTGGTGAGCCGGTGCGCGACCACGAGCGTGGTGCGCTTGGCTGAGAGCCGCTCGGTCGCGCGGTTCACCGCGGCCTCGGCCGACAGGTCGAGGGCCGCGGTGGCCTCGTCGAGCAGCAGGATGGCGGGGTCCACCAGGTACGCGCGGGCCAGCGCGATCAGCTGCCGCTGGCCGGCCGACAGGTTGCGCCCGCGCTCGGCCACCTGATGCCGGAACCCGCCGGGCATCCGCGCGATCATGTCGATCGCCCCGACCTCCCGCGCGGCCGCCTCGACCTCGGCATCCGTCGCGTCCGGGCGGCCGTAGGCGATCGCATCGGCGATCGTGCCCGGGAAAAGGTAGGGCTCCTGCGGGACGACGCCGAGCGCGTGCCGGTAGCCGGCCAGGTCGAGCTCCCGGATGTCCGTGCCGTCGATGAGCAGGTGGCCCGAGGTCACGTCGTAGTACCGCGCGACCAGCTTGACCATGGTGGACTTGCCCGCGCCGGTCTGGCCGACCAGCGCCACGGTCTCCATCGGCCGGACGAGGAGGTTCACGCCCGTCAGCGCGTCCTCCGGCTGCCCTGAGTACCGGAACTGCACGTCGCGGAACTCGATCTGCCCCCGCGGCCGCCCGGCTGCCCGCGGGCTGGCTGCCTGCGGCGTGCTGGTCGGCCGGTGCAGCAGCTCCTTGATCCGCCGCAGCCCGACCGCGGCCTGCTGGTAGCCGTCGAAGACCTGGGACAGCTGCTGGATCGGGGAGAACAGCAGGTCGATATAGAGCAGGTAGGCGATGAGCCCGCCTGCGGTCAGCGTCTTGCTGTGCACCTCACCCGCGGCCACGAACAGGATCAGCGCGCCGGCCACGGTGGACAGCAGCTGGACGAACGGGAAGTACAGCGCTATGTACCGCTGCGCGCGCAGCCGGGAATTGCGGTAGCTGTAGCTCAGGGCGCCAAAGTGCTCGTAATTCCGCTCCTCGCGCCGGTAGGCCTGCGCGGTCCGCAGCCCGGCCACGTTCTCCTGCAGGTCGGCGTTGACGGCGCTGACCTTCTCCCTGGCCTCGCCGTATGCCTTCGATGACTTGGCGCGGAACAACAGCGTGGCCGCCACCAGCACCGGGATGATCGTGAACAGGGTCAGGCCCAGCCGGAAGTCGATGAACAGCAGGGCGATCAGGACGCAAACGAATGTCAGCACGGAGTTGACCATGGTGATCAGCCCGGTCTGCAGGAACGTCGATAGCGCGTCCACGTCCGTGGTCATCCGGGTCATGATCCGGCCGGACAGCTCGTGCTCGTAGAAGTCGAGGCCGAGGCGCTGCAAGTGGGAGAAGATCTTCACCCGCAGCGTGTAGAGCATCCGCTCGCCGTTACGTCCCACGACGTTTGTCTGGACCGTGTTGATTACCCAGTCGGCGCTGACGATCGCGAACCCGATCAGCGAGACGATGATGATGGGACGGAATTCCCCGGCGAGGACGCCGTGGTCGACGCCACCGCGGACCAGCGCGGGCATGGCGACGGCCGCCAGCGCGTCGAGGCCGTCCAGGATCAGTCCGAAGAGCATCGCCAGCGCGATCGGGCGCAGCAGTCGTTTCAGCGTGAAGTGCGGATCACCGGCGCGTGCCCCGTCGCGGCTGACCCCGGGCAGCTCATCGGCGGGTGGCAGCGCGGCGACCTTGGCGAGGAGCGCGGGAGTCGGCGGGATGCCCGCGAGCATGCTCCCGGCCGCCGCTGCGCTGGCGCCGGCCCGGCCGCCGCGGGCGGCGGCGCCCATGCCGCGCCCGATCGCGGCGCCGGCCACCTGGGCGAGCTGGCCGCCGTTGCTGCCCGGGCCGGCCGCCATGCCTGGCCCGTCAGCGGGGGACTCCCACAGGGCCGGGGTGACGCTCCGGCCGGCCGCCCTGCGGCCAGCGGGATCGGCCCGGCCCGAGTCCTGGTAAAAGGCGAGCTCGCCGGCATCGATGCCCTCGGCGTCCTCGCCGGGCCCGGCCAGCAGCAGCCGGTATAGCGCGCAGCGTGCCGTCAGCTCGTCGTGCGTTCCCTCGTCGACCAGCCGGCCTTCGTCCAGGACGGCGATCCGGTCCGCCAGCTGGAGCGTGGACCGCCGGTGCGCGATGAGCACCGTGGTCCGCCCGGCCATGACCGTGCGCAGGGTGGCGTGGATCTGCGCTTCCATCGTCGCGTCGATCGCTGAGGTGGCGTCGTCGAGCATCAGGATGGCCGGGTCGGTGATCAGCGCCCGGGCGAGCGAGACGCGCTGGCGCTGGCCGCCGGACAGGGTCAGCCCCTGCTCGCCGATCACGGTGTCGTACCCGTCCGGCAGGCTCGCGATGAACTCGTGCGCCTCAGCCGCCGTGGCGGCCGCCATGACCTGCGCCAGCGTCGCGTCGGGCCGGCCATAGGCGATGTTGGCGCGGATGGACTCGGAGAACAGGAAACTGTCCTCCATCACCAGCCCGATGGAGGCCCGCAGCGAGTCCAGCGTCAGCCCGCGCACGTCGTGGCCGCCGATGCGGATCGCGCCGCTGGTGACGTCGTAGAAGCGTGGCAGCAGCAGCGAGATGGTCGACTTGCCCGAGCCTGATGTGCCGACAAGCGCCAGGGTCTCGCCCGGCCGGACCCGCAGCGACAGGCCGCGCAGCACGGGCTCGGACGGCACATACCCGAAGCCGACATCGTCCAGCTCGACGTCCGGCGTCCCCGGCTGCAGGGCAACCGCGCCCGGCCGCTCGGTGATCACCGGGCGCGAGTCAATGACCTCGAATACCCGGATCACGCTGGCCCGCGCCTCCTGGCCGATCGTGATCAGCCCGGTCAGGGCGCGGACGGGCGCGACCATCTGCCCGATGTACAGGGCGAAGGCAAGGAAGACCCCGATCTGGATCGTGCCCTGGATCGCCAGCCAGCCGCCCAGCGCGAGGATGCCGACCTGGCCATACAGCGGGACTGCCTGCAGCGCGGGGTTGTAGCGGGCGGTCAGCCGGACGGTGCGCACCCGGGCGGAGTACAGCGTGGTGCTGGCGTCCTCGAGCCGCTCGATTTCCTGCTCTTCCTGCCCGAATCCCTTGACCACGCGCACGCCGGTCACGGCGCCGTCGACCACGCCGGCGACATCCGCGGCCTTCTGCTGCGCGTCCCAGCTGGCGGGGAAGAGCTTGCGCCGCGACGCGATGGCGATCAACCAGAGCGCAGGAGCGATAACGAGCGCGACCAGCGTCAGCATCGGTGACAGGTAGGCCATGATGCTGATCGACAGGATGAAGAGCAGCGCGTTGCCGAGCAGCATCGGAATCATGCTGAGCAGGCTCTGCACCATGTTGAGGTCGGAGATGGAGCGGCTGACTATCTGCCCGGTGTGCAGCTGATCCTGGCGTGCCCCGTCGAGCCGGGACAGCGACTCGAACAGCTCGGTGCGCATGGCGTGCTGGACTTCGAGCGACAGCTGGCCGCCCTTGTACCGCCGGATGTAGACGCCGCCGAAGCTGACCAGGCCGGCCACGATGAGCACGCTGGCGCCCAGCCAGACCGGCTGCCGGTGGGACAGGATGGTGCTGTCCACGATCCACGCCATGATCAGCGGGATCGCGGCCTGCACCAGGGTGGCCACCAGCGAGCCGCTCAGTGCCATGACCTCGAGACGGGGGTGCTGCCAGCAGTAGCCGGCCAGCCGCCGTAGCCAGGCGTCCTGTCCGCGCACCGAGGCCGCTTGCCCGTTATCCCGCGCTGGCACTGATACCGCTCGCCCCTGACTCAACCGCACCCCTCGCTGCTTATCGATAGTTCGTTAGTCACAACAAACTTCTCGCGGGGTGATTCCCGGCCCGGCCCGGCCGGGGCCGGGCTGCGGCTTGCCTGCTAGCGCGATGACCGCCGGGGGCATGCAGACACCGGCCGGAGTGTTGTTCGTGCTTCCGGCGGGTGCGCCCGGGTTAGCGCGTGACGGCCTTCCCGGCGGCCGGGCTCCTGCTGGCGGTGCTGAACATGATCAGGCCGAACAGCAGGAACGTGATGATGTGGACGCCGGTGCAGTACTCGCAGATCGCGTCCACCTTCAGCAGCTCGACGTAGACGAGGTAGAGCACGAACGCAATGCCGGTAATAGCCCCGGCCAGCCTGGCCCACCGGACGATGTCGAGATCAAGCCGCCAGGCCCACGGGGAGTTGATCACGGTCATGAACACGTAGAAGGCGAGGCCGAGCACGGCCACCGGGAAGATGCCGAAAATTATCGACTCCGGGCTGGTGGTCACCTTGACGCAGTTGAACGTCGCGTTCGCCGGGCAGCCCGCCGGCGCCGAGTCCGTGTAGTGCGTGTACGTCAGGTAGATCGATAGGCCGAGGCCGACCAGCGAGAGGATGAAGGTGGTGAGCGGCAGCCACCGGGGGCCGGCCGTGGCGGCCGGCCGTGCGGCGGCTTCGTCGCTCCTGGCGGCCGCGGCATTCCCGGCGCGGCCGGGCCGGGGCCCGCTGCCGGCCTGGCCTGGCCTGGTGTTCCTGGCCGCGCCGCCGGTGGCCGGCCTGCTGCCGGCACCCTTGGCGGCCTGCCCGTTCTGCCGGGAGGCAGCCGCCCGCCCGGCCTTGCCCGTGGCTCCGCCCGGCTTGCCCGCAGCCCCGCCTGCCTTGCCCGTGGCCCCGCCTGCTTGACCCCCGGCCCCGCTAGCTTTGCCCGGCTGGCCTGGCGAACCAGCTCCCTTGCCCGCCGGGCGGCCGGCCCGGGCCTGCTTGGAGCCGGACATCAGAAAGAGCCCTCAATGGCCTGCACGGTCGGTGTGCACGCGGTAGCCGGCTGGTTGTTGGTGAGCTTGCAGATGGCGGCGGTGAAGGTGTTGGCGGCACCGTCGGCGCCCTGGGCGATCGGGTTGGACGGGTCCTTGAGCGCGGCGGCCACCTGCGCCCAGGTCTTGCCCTGCAGCAGCTGCGGGTCGTACTGAGCGCCGCTCAGCATGAACTTGTTGCCGAGGTCCACGAACGGTATCGAGCCCGCCGTTCGACCGGTATGTGCGGCGGCACGTCGTACTTGGCGGCCAGCGCCTGCTGAGCTGACGTCGGGGTTTGCAGCGGCTGCTTGTTGACGGTCGTTTCCTCGACCGGCGTGAAGGCCACGTACTTGCTGGTGTAATTCGACTTGTAGAACGTCAGGGTCGGCGTGCTCGGGTAGACATCGCTGGGATCGGAGTGGATGAACTTCAGGCCGGAGAAGGTGCCGAACCTGCTGAGCGCCTGGGCCATCGCCCACCGCTCCGTCGCGCAGAACGGGCAGTACTCGGCGCCCATGTAGAGCACCTCGGGCTTGCCGTTCTCGGTCAGCGCCGGGCCGGTGATCGGGATGATGGGCTTGGGGTTGTAGCTAAGCGCCGAGCCCTTGCCCACCGTCTTCAGCGTGCTGGCCGGAACGCTGGTGAGGTCAGTGACGACGCCTGCGCTGGCCGTCGCGGTGTTCGACCCGGCGGACGCGGTGCCGGTGAATGCCTTGATCACGACGAACGCGACCACGATGACGAGCACCGCGACGACGCTGCCGCCGGTGAGCAGCATCCGCCTGCGGACCTCGGCGCGCCGGGCGGCGGCCTGCTGGGCCGCTATCTTTTCCCGGGCGTTCTGCTGCCGGTTCCGCTGTGCCTTGCCCATTCCTGCCCTGCCTTATCGGTGAGGATTCTCCTGGTGTGACAACGTAAAGCGCAGTCGTTCCGTTCGCGCCGGGCTGCCCGGGCCGTTCCGGATGCCCGCGGGGCCATGCGCGCGGGAGCCTACCGCCGGAAGACGCCACCGGGCTCCATGTTATGGCTCGCCGTGTCGTAACGGTGACTCTCCCAGGCAAGCGGCTCATCCTGAGTCTTGGCTGAAGGCTGCCTGCGCGCCCGCTCTATGTTCCGGCCGCCCGGCCTCCGCCCGGCCAGCCGCCTACCATCCGCACGGGCTGGTGAACAGGGAAACCGGATCGGAAGCGCGCCGGGTGCTCGGCCGGGAGCTCGGCGCGCTCGGCATCGCCAGCCTGCCCGGGTATGATCCCGCTCGTTGCGGAGAATATGTCGCATCCTGGTGAGCGCCCGCAATCCGGAGTGCCGCAATCCTTACGAGCGCCCGCAGCCCTCGCTGGCGCGTGACCGTGATGGTGGCCCGTGTACGACCATGATGACGAGGATGTCGACGCCCTCGGATGGGACGAATTCATCGCCCGTCAGTGGGAGTCGATCTTCGCTGGCTACCGGACAGGACGCGGCATCAGGAAGACCGGCCGGCGCTGGTGTGACCTGATGCAGGCTGGCCTTGGCTGCTCGCAGGAGACGGCTGACCTGCTGGTCCGGAACCAGATCGTCGGACGGGTGGACCGTGACCTCGAAGGCCGGGCGGACAGCCAGTCGGTCCTGGCCGGGATGTATCAGGTGATCGCCGACATGCGGACGGACCTGACCGAGCTGATCGAGGACGGCCTGGCCGCGGCTGACCTGCTGGATCACCATGCCCGGCTGCTCGCCGCCGCGCACTCCTTCGTGTACGGACGGGAACCGGGGGCCGCCATCCCCGGCGAGCCGGGGGCGGCCAGCCCGGCCAGTCGGGACGGGGCGGACGGGGCGGCCATCACGGACGGGGCAGGGGCGGCCATCCCGGACGGGGCGCCCGGCTGGGAGTAGCCGCAGCTGCGCACCCGGCGACCCGGCCGCCACGGGCGCCTGCCTCAGGGCATTAACGGTTCGGAAATAGCCGGTGCGAGCCGGACAAATGCTAACCGCTGATCGGATCGCGTTAACAGTGCTGCGCACGTGACTGGTGGGAGGCTCTACTGGCGTGACTGCTGCGGCCGCGCTGGCTACGCCGTGCTGCTGCGGCCGCGCTGGCTACGCCGTGAATGAACAAGCGTGACCGGGCACCCGCCGCCGGGGCAGGATGCCCGGCATGAGGCTTCTGGTACTCGGCGGCACCCACCACGTGGGCCGGGCGGTCGTGGAGACGGCACTAGCCAGGGGTGACGACGTCACCACCTTGACCCGCGGGACCAGCGGGCCGTCAGCGGCCGGGGCGCGCGCGCTGCACGCTGACAGGACGGACCCGGCCGGCCTCCGCGCTGCGCTCGGCGACGGATCGTGGGATGCGGTCATCGACACCTGGAGCGGCGCGCCCGCCGTGGTCAGGGACGCGGCCACGCTGCTGAAAGACCGGGCCGGCCACTACGGGTACGTGTCGAGCCGGTCGGTGTACCGCTGGCCGACCCCGCCCGGGCTGGACGAGAGCGGGCCGGTCGTCGACGGCGACCCGGCCGATACCGGCAGCGCGGACTACGCGGCGGCCAAGCGGGGCGGCGAGCTCGCGGCGGTCGAGGCGTTCGGTGACCGGGCGCTGCTCGCCCGGGCCGGGCTGATCCTCGGACCGTACGAGATCGTCGGCCGGATGCCGTGGTGGCTGGGCCGGATCGACCGCGGCGGCGACGTGCTGGCACCAGGGCCGCCGGAACGGCCGCTGCAGCTCATCGACTGCCAGGACCTGGCCGCCTGGATGCTCTCCGCAGCGGAGCGCGGACTTGGCGGCGCCTTCAACGCGGTCAGCCAGCCCGGCCACGCCACCATGGCCAGCCTGCTCGAGGCGGCGATCCGCGCGACCGGATCGAGCGCCCGGCTGGTCTGGGTTTCCCCCGACGTGATTGACGCGGCCGGCATCGAGGCATGGACGGAGCTGCCGATCTGGCTGCCGCCGACCGGGGAGGCCGCCGGCATGCACGCAGGCGATGTCAGCGCCGCGTACGCAGCGGGCCTGACCTGCCGGCCCATCGACGAGACCATCACCGCCACCTGGCAGTGGATTCAGGCCGAGGGCTACCCGGCGGCGCCGCCGGGCCGCCCGGCAGCTGGCCTGGACCCGGCAAAGGAACGCCGGGTGCTCGACAGCCTGGCCGGATGACCCGAGGACCCGGCAAAGGAACGCCGGGTGCTCGACAGCCTGGCTGGCGGACCCGCGGTCGCTGCGGCGCCGTTCGGGCCAGGCGTGCGCGTGCCCGGGCCGCGTGCGCGTGCCCGGCCACTGGCCGGCCCGGGCACGCCGCGGGCTGTCAGTGCCCGTAGACCGGGATGATCGTGGCCCGGGCGAGCGTGTGGAAACCGAGGTTGAACCCGGCTACCGCCGGGGACACGTCCGAGTCGATGTCCAGGGCATCGGTGTCCAGCGCATGCACCGTGAACACGTACCGGTGCGGATCGCCGGGCGGCGGCGCCGCGCCGCCGAAGTCCTTGGTCCCGTAGTCGTTGCGCACCGAGAACGCGCCGTCCGGCAGGCCGGCGCCGCCCGCGGCGCCGGCCCCAGCGGGCAGTTCGGTGACCGACGCCGGGATGCCGAAGACCAGCCAGTGCCAGAATCCCGACCCGGTCGGGGCATCAGGGTCGAAGCAAGTCACCGCGAATCCCTTGGTCTCGGCCGGGAATCCGTGCCAGCTCAGCTGGGGCGAGATGTTCTCGCCAGCCATGCCGAACCCGTTGTAGACCTGCGCCTCGCTCATCTGCTCGTCCTGGGTCACGTCCCGGCTCTGCACGGTGAACGACGGCACCTTCGGCAGGAAGTCATGGGGCAGCGGTGCTCGATCAGTCATAGTTGCCTCCTCATTAGTACGGCATTAGTACGGCTCGCGTGGCCCACGCCAACGCTACTGGTGATCGGCCTGCCGCGGCACGGGCCCTCCTTGCCCGTTCATGCATATTTGAGATCACCGTAGTCGCGCACGTCAGCCTGCCGGCCAGGGCAGAATGGCCTACGTTGGGGAGCCGGGGGCGGTCCGGCGGCGATGCACCGGATGCGCGGCACCGGCGGTCAGAAGGGGTCGAACACGAGCGTGAGCCTGGCACGTGGACCGGCCGCGTGGACGCGGCGAGCGATCCTCGCGGTGGTCCTGGCCGGGGCTGCCATCATTCCCGGTCATGCGACCGGTTCCGCGTCTTCCGTCTGCAAGGGCGGCCGCTGCGGATCGGCAGGCAAGATTCTCTGGACCCGGTTGCTGCCCGGATCGTGGACAGCCAGCGCTACCGGCGGCACCGTGCTGGCCCAGGGGCAGGCATACGCGGCGGCAGGCGGCCAGGTGGCGGTGATCGGGTTCGGCCTGACCGTAGTTGCCTTTAACGTCCGCACCGGCAACGCGCTGTGGACCAAGGCGCTCAGCGGAATGCCGGCCGGCGCGTCGATCGAGTCCGTGCGGGCGTGGCCGGGGGTGGTAACCGCCGGGGTCAGCCTCCCGCGGCCGCTCCATGGCCGGGCTGCGCGGACCGAGGTTGTGCTGAATGCCAGCACGGGCGCGAGTGTCCGTTCGTACCCGGCCGCCGAGTTCGGCGGCGCCGTGGCGGCAAGCTCGGCAGCGACCGTGATCGTCGGCTCGAGGTCAGTGACCAGCTATGCCAACCGGACCGGCAAGGTCAGGTGGCGGCGGCGGACCGGCCGGATGCCGCAGGCATGGCGGGTGGACGGCCGCGACCTTTACGTCACCGTCGCGGCTGGCGGCTACCTGGGCACCGCGCCGGTCACCGCACTGCGGCAGATCAGCCTGCGGACCGGCGCGCAGCGGCTGATCCGGCCGCGCGGCGGCCCGTTCACCGGCACGCTCAGCGACGCGTTCGAAGGGGTGGTGTTCTTCTCCGGGCCGCGCGGAGTCACCGCGTACAGCGGGTCGACGGGGCGGCGGCTCTGGGCCCGGGACAGGGCAATTCCGGAGAGCGTCGATGAGGTGCAGGAACGGCTTTACCTCACGAAGGGCAGCAGGCTGCTCGGCGTGGATCCGGCGACCGGCGCGAGGGCTATGGGCCGGATCGTGCGGGGGTCTTCCGGCCTGTACGGCATCCGCGGCGGGGTCGCGCTCGGCATGGACCAGGGACCGGATGGCGTGGCGTGGGGTTTCGACGTCGCGCGGCAGCGGGTCGTCTGGACCACGCCGCAACTGCCCTGGCCGCACTACTTCGTGGACTTGTCCGGCATCGGCGGCAGCGCCGCACCGGCGAGCAGCACCGTGCTGATCACTACCTGCGCTCAGCTGGGCGCGAGCGCCGCGGCCTCGGCCGGAACCGGCGGATCCACCGGATCGGCGGGGCAGGCGTGCACGCGTCCCGAGCTAGTCGCCATACGGCGCTGACGAGCTAGCTTACGGCTAGCCGTCATCCGGCGCCGGCCAGCCGGTGCTTACCGGCCCATCATCGGCTCCGGCCACGGTGCCGGGCTGCAGGTGATGGTCTTCGCGCTGGCGGCTGCCCCGGTCCCGGCTCCCGTCCTGGCCGCTGCCCTGATCCTGACCCTGTCCCTGGGCTTGGTGGTGAGCTGCGAGGTCCCGGCGGCACGCGGCGACGAGATGCACCGGTGGGAGCTTGCGCTGCCGATGCCGAGGAGCATGGTGCACGCCATCGCGGCCAGCGCAATCGGGAAGAACACGGCCGTCCGGAACCGTGCCCTCGAACTCGTGGCGAGCCAGCGGACCGCGGCGGCCGGCCCGATCCGCAGCCAGGCCCACAGACCCACGGCGCCGGCCTTCAGTTGCTCGATCCGCGGCATTTCCTCATCGCGGTTGAGCCGGGTGAAGATCTCCAATAGCGACACCAGCCGCGGGTCAGTTGCCCGCAGGGAGTCTTCGATCTCGTCCAGGTTCCTGCGCTGGCTGACGGGCAAGCCCATCGCGACCTCCCATCGGTCCTGCGTCCCCTGCAAAACTAACAGCAGCGATGTGCTGACATGGCAGCCACGGTGGCATTGGCCAGGCACGATTCCCCTGGCAGCGCTTCCCCCGGCGCTGCAGCCCCAGCTGTCGCGTGGTGCTCTGCGGCCCCGCTCGTGTGATCATGAACTTAGCCCGGCCGCGCCCGGCCAGGCCCGGGTCTGGTACCCGCGGGATGCCGCTCCACTGCTTCGGGAGGCCATTGCCATGAACGCGCGCCGCGCCCTCGTCACTGGCGGATCACGGGGGATCGGCGCGTCGATCGCCCGCGCGCTGGCCGAGTCCGGTCATCGCGTGGCCGTGCACTGCCGGGCGGATACTTCGGCCGCCGACGCGGTCGCCGCGGCGCTACCGGGCAACGGGCACGCCGTCGTGTCCGGCGACATCGCCGATCCGCGGCAGGTCCAGGCACTGGTCGCCGCGGCGGTTTCCGCGCTCGGCGGCATCGACGTCCTGGTCAGCAACGCCGGCATCTATGTCCACCAGCCGATCACGTCCACCTCGTATGCCGACTGGCAGGCCTCCTGGCAGCGGACGATCGGCACCAACCTGCTTGGCCCGGCCAACGTGGCCTGGTGCGTGACCGATCATCTGCTGAGCCGGCCCGAGGGACCGGACGGCGCGCGGATCATCTGCGTCGGGTCGCGCGGCGCCTATCGCGGCGAGCCCACCGCGCCGGCCTACGCGGCGGCCAAGGCCGCGCTGCACGCCATGACGCAGTCCCTCGCGGTCGCGCTCGCCCCGCACGGCATCGCCGCCGCCGCCGTCGCGCCCGGCTTCGTCCGGACCGAGATGGCCGAGTCGGTCCTGTCCGGCGCGGGCGGCGAGGCCATCAGGGCGCAGAGCCCGTTCGGCCGGGTCGCCGAGCCCGGTGAAGTGGCGGCCGCGGTGGCGTGGCTGGCCTCGCCGCTGGCGCAGTGGGCCAGCGGCGCCGTCATCGACCTGAACGGCGCGTCCCACCTGCGCTGAGCTGGTTCAGCCGGACATGGCTGGCCGGGCGGCAATCTTGATCCTCTCCATGTTCTCTGACTAAAGTCAGAGAACATGGAAGGAGATCTCGTCGGGCCGGTGCGGAGGTTCAACCGGACCGTCACCCAGCGGATCGGTGCGCTCAGCGAGGAGTACCTGGCCCGGTCGCGCTCCCTGGGAGCATCGCGGGTGCTGTGGGAGATCGGCGAAGGCGGCGCCGACGTCAGGGCGATCAGGACCCGGCTCGGTCTCGACTCGGGTTACCTGAGCCGGCTGCTGAGCGGGCTCCGGGCCGAGGGCCTGATCCGGGTCCAGCAGGCTCCGGATGACCACCGGGTCCGCGTCGCCCGGCTGACTGCGGCCGGGCGCGCCGAGCGGGCGGAGCTTGACCGGCGCAGCGACGAGCTCGCGCGGTCGCTGCTCGCCCCCCTGAACGACGAGCAACGAGCCCGGCTCGCCGAGGCCATGGCCACCGTCGGGCAGCTCCTCACCGCCGGCCTGGTCCAGATCAGGGTCGGGGATCCGGCCAGCCGCGTCGCCCAGCTCTGCCTGCGGTCTTACTTCGCTGAACTCGGCTCCCGCTTCGAGGCCGGGTTCGACCCGGACGCCAGCCTTCCGGCCGCCGCCGCTGACCTCGCTGAACCCGCCGGCCTTCTGCTGCTGGCCCAGATCCACGATGAAACGATCGGCTGCGGAGCGCTGAAGTTTCACGGCACCGGGCCAGCCGAGCTCAAGCGGATGTGGGTCGCCGCTAGCGCCCGCGGGCTGGGCGTCGGGCGGCGTATCCTCACCGAGCTCGAACACCGGGCCCGCCAGCGGGGCATCACCGTGATCCGGCTGGAGACCAACCGGCGGCTGACCGAGGCCATCGGCCTTTACCGCTCCGCCGGATACGCCGAGGTCCCTGCCTTCAGCGACGAGCCCTACGCCCATCACTGGTTCGAGAAGCATCTGACGAGCCGCTGAACCAGTGCGGCTGACCCGGCGCCGCCAGGAGACTCACCGAGCAGGACCCGGCTTCATGCCGCCTTCGAGCGCGCCGGATAGTGCACGGCGGCTCACGCGACGCCGGGTGGTCAGCCAAGCTCCGCGCCGACTCGCTCGCGGATTTCCTGGATGGCCCAGTTGTTGCCGTCGGGATCGCTGAAGAAGACGAACTTCCCGCCATCCCGGGGATCCAGCGTCTGGATTTCCGAGGCCTCGACGCCCCGGCCGGTCAGCTGGGCGCGGGCGGCCTCGATGTCGGTGACGACCAGCTGCATGCTCGCGCCCGGCCCGGGGGCGGCATCCGCGGGCACCACTACCGGCCCGATGACCACCGAGCAGGCCGACCCCGGGGGCGTCATGTGCACCACCCGCATAGCCGGCGTGGGCTGCGTGTCAGCGTCCAGCCGAAACCCCAGCTTGTCGATATAGAAGCTCTTGGCCCGGTCAACATCGGTGACCGGGACCACCACGACTTCCAGTTTCCAGTCCATGACAGTTGTCCCTTCGGTTGCCGCGCCCTGCTGGCGCTCCCGGCCATAGGACGGAACAGGGGCGCCGGTTTCGACATTCTCCAGGAACCAGCTGCCGGGTGTCACTCATGTTGATCGCAGCTGCTAGGCGACCCGCTGCACGACTCCCTGGCCGGGGACAGCGCGGCCGGCCTGCGCCGGATCCGCGGCCGGGTCCCACTGCTGGTGGACGCGGCCCATCAGCGGTGAGGAGATCATGAAGTCGGCGGTTGCCCGGTTGCAGGCGATCGGGATGTTGCAGACGACCGCGACGCGCAGCAGCGCCTTGACGTCGGGGTCGTGCGGGTGCGGCTCCAGCGGATCCCAGAGGAAGACAAGAAGGTCGATCTCGCCTTCGGCGATGCGGGCGCCGATCTGCTGATCGCCGCCGAACGGGCCGCTGCGGAAGCAGGTGACCGGGAGCCCGAGCTGTTCTTGCAGGAGGCGGCCAGTGGTCGCGGTCGCGAACAGCTCGTGCCCGGTGAGCAGCGCGAGGTTGTACTCGGCCCATTCGAGCATGTCCTGCTTCTTGTTGTCGTGCGCGATCAGGGCGATCCGCCGGCCGGCGGATGCCGCCAGGTCGATGGCCATGCGGATCCTCTCGATGGTTCGGTGAAACGGTGCGTGCCCTGATGTCAGGTCCCCGCTGGGGGCGTCGCGGGCCCGGGGGTGGTTAACTCCCGCCGCCGCCGATGTCATTCCCCTGGCCCCCGAGGGCGGCGCGCCGTGCCCGCCACCGGCGGCAGGCCGGGGCCGCTGAAGGCGGCAGGCCGGGCCGCTGAAGCGGCGCGCCTGCCTCGCTCGCCGCCTGGCCGGCGTTGGCATACTGGGCGCTGTGAAGCCGCTGCGCGTGCTGCTGTTTGACGTCTTCGGAACGCTCGTCGACTGGCGGTCCAGCCTGATCGACATCGCGGCGGCAACCGCCGCCCGCTCCGGTGTCCAGGCCGACTGGGCGGCCGTCATCGATGACTGGCGGCGCGCTTATCAGCCTGCGATGGACCAGGTCCGCAACGGTGCCGCCTGGCGCGACCTCGACTCGCTGCAGCGCGAGACGCTGGCCGCCGTGCTGGCCCGGCGCGGCATCAGCCTGCCCGCCGCCGACACCGAAACGCTGGTCAGCGGCTGGCGGCGGCTGCGGCCCTGGCCGGATAGCCGGGAAGGGCTCGGCCGGCTGCGCCGCAGGCACGTCACCGCCACCTTGTCGAACGGCCACCTCGCGCTGCTCGCCGACTTGCTCAAGTTCGCTGACCTGCGCGTTGACGCGGTACTCTCCGCGCAGCTCGCCGACGGCTACAAGCCCGACGCGAAGGTCTACCTGACCGCGCTCCGGCTGCTCGACTGCCCGCCCGGGGACGCCGGAATGGTCGCCGCGCACCCGTCGGACCTGCGTGCCGCCGCCGCACTCGGCCTGCGCCCGATCTTCATCCGGCGGCCTCTTGAGTGGGGTCCCGGCGCGGTCCCGGCGCAGTCACCCGCGCTGGACGGCCTGCTCGAACCCGACGGGCTCACCGGCCTCGCCGCGGTCCTCGGCTGCTGACCGGCGTCGGCCGCTCGCCGGCGCCCGCCGCCGCTGGCGGCCGGGCAGTTGCGTCACCCGGCCGAGCCGCCGGCGATCTCGTAGGACCACAGCTCGCTGCTGACGCCGACCGGGCCGGGCGACTGCCCGCCGCTTCGCTCGGCCGCGGAGCGGTGCCCGTGCCCGAACGCGGGGGAGTGCAGCCACGCCTGGAAGGAGGCATCGTCTCGCCACCGCGTCACTACCAGCCAGACGGTGCGGTCGTCAGCCGGCTTGAGCAGCTCGAAGCCCTCGAAGCCGTCCTGGCTGTCGACCGCGCCTGCCCGGGCGGCGAACCGCCGGGCAAGCTCATCGCCGCTATCAGGCGGTACCGTTATTGCGTTGATCTTCACGACGGTCATGTGCCCGATGATGCCAGCCGGCGGCCCGGCCCGCGCCGGGCAGGATGGATCGGCCGCCTGACGAGTCGCGCCGGAAAGGGACCCAGGATGACCGGCAAGGACCAGCCTGGCTGGCAGCGGCCCACAGTCGTCGAGATCGCGGTTTTCTTTAACGAGCTTCTGCTGCTGGCCGTTCTCGCCCTGGCCGGCGCACGCCTCGGCGGCAACGCCGCGCTGCGCGTCGCGGCGGCGATCGCGCTGCCCGTGGCGGCGGCCGCCCTCTGGGGGCGATGGCTGGCCCCGCGAGCGTCCGGCCGGCTCGCCCTCCCGGCGCGGCTCGTGGCCAAGATCGCCCTCTTCGCGGTGGCATCGGCATTGCTGGCCGCAGCCGGGCTGCCGGTATGGGCGGCGGCGTTCTTCGTGGTCTCGGCCGCGCTCAACGCCTCTGCTGAGCTGTCCGCGCGGCAGCGCGGCAGCGATCCGGCCATGCCCGGCTCGGAGACGAGCCATGACTGACCGCCGGGCTGCCCTGGGTACTGTCCGCGCCGCTTGCCAGGCACTCCGTGGTCAGAGCAGCGCGAGGCCGCCGGTGATCGCGTCGATCCGCGAGTTCTCCGCGGGGCCGATGGCGCAGCAGGTCAGGGTGCCCGGTGCCAGCTGAGTCCGGCCCGCGTCCCTGATGAGCTCGGCTCCCAGTCCCGCGGCCTTGGCGTCGGCCGCGAGCTGGCTCAGCTCCCCGGCGCTGCCGACCCTGAGCACGACCTTCGGCTGCCCCTCTAGCAGCCACGCGCGAAAGTCGCGTCGGTGCCCGGGCGCTAGCACGGCCGCCACGGCGGCGTGCGCGACCTGGGCGGCTATCTTGCCCCGCCCCATGTCCAGATCCGTGCGGACCACCAGCACAAGCTTGTGTGCCATCCGAGCAGTATGCCGTGATGCCGACGGCCGTAGCCGCCGTGTCGCCGCGCTCGCCGCGCCGGCCCCGCTGGCTGCCCTGACCGGCCGAGCCGGCGCGCAAGGAACACGGAAGATACGCACGCCCGGGACGTGCGGATCCTCCGTGTTAGTGGAAGGACACCGGGCGCGATGTCCGGTTGGATGCCAGTTGTCCGGCTGGCTCAGCGGATAAATCCGTCCGGCCGGAAATTCCGGCCGGCGCGGTGCGCCGGTTAGCTCAATACAGGAGCAATGCGAAGTTGCAATGACGCATACTAGAAGTGATGAATCCTTCCCGCGCCGTGCACAGGCGTTATCTGCCCAGCAGCCCCTTCAATAACCGCCCGCCGCCCCGGCCAATCGAGCAGTACGCAGTGGATGACCAAGTGACGCATGACCGCTACGGTCTCGGCATGGTCATTGGAGTCGAGTCCGACATCGCCGTGCTGGTGGATTTCGGCCCGCAGCAGGCACGGATCACGACTCCGTTCACCAAGCTGACCAAGCTCTGAGATCGCGGTCAGTACTGCTCTGAGAGAGTCGCCGGCGCCGTAGCAGGATTGCGGCGCCGCTGCTCGCGGCGCCGCTGCGAGCGTGCCGGGGCTAGCCGAGCAGTTCAGCGAAACGGGCCTTCACGGTGGCCGCGGTCTGACTGGCGGGCGCGTCCCAGATCGCCTGATTCATGATCTCAACCTCGGTGAAGCCGTCAAAGCCTGCGTCCAGTACTTGCTGTGTTATCGACCGGAAGTCGATGGACCCGTCGCCGAGATGACCCCGGCCGAGCAGCATGTCACTAGGCAGCGGAACGACCCAGTCACTGAGCTGATAGCCGACGATCCGCCCGCCCGCGCGGGCAATGTCGGCACCGGCGCGGGAATCCCACCAGACGTGGTAAGTGTCGACGACCACGCCGACGGTATCGGCCGGGAAGAGCAGCGCAAGGTCGAGAGCGTCAGCAAGGCGGCTCAGCACGCACCGGTCAGCGCAGAACATCGGGTGCAGGGCCTCGATGCCGAGCCGGACGCCGAGTTCGCGCGCCCGCGGTACCAGCTCGCCGATGGCGTCGGCGATCATGCGGCGGGCCAGGCCGAGGTCGCGGGTCCCGGCCACCAGCCCGCCGGACACCAGCATCAGCGTGTCGGCCTCCAGCGCCGCCGCCTCCTGCACGGCGGCCAGGTTGTCGGCCACCGCGGCGCGGCGCGCGCCGGGCTCGGCGTGGGTGAAGAAGCCGCCCCGGCACAGGCTGGAGACATGCAGTCCGGATCGGCGCACCGCGGCGGCGGACTCGCTGATCCCGAGTTCGGCTACCCGGTGCCGCCACAGGCCGACCGCGGGAATCTCCTGCTCAACGCATAGCCGCAGGGTCTGCGTGAGGTCCAGCTGGCTGACCGTGGCCTGGTTCATCGACAGGCGGCTGAGCCCGATCACGGCGGCGGCTGCTCGGCCAGGTAACTGGTCATCCGCTCGACCGCCAGGCCGGGGTACAGCAGCGCGCCCGCGGCGGCGGCCAGCTCGAATAGCCGGACCAGATGGCTGGCCAGCCGCTGGCGCTGGAAGTCCGCGAGCATGGCGAAGTGCGGCTGCAGCCCGTTCAGCCAGGCGAGGAACGCGATGCCGGTCTTGTAGCTCGCGGTCGGCTGCTCGAAGATCGTCCGGCTCAGCGGCACGGTCGGGCCGATGATCGCGTCATAGCCGGCCACGTCGCCGGCGTCCAGCGCCTGGAGCGCCGCCGCGGCCGGGGCGGCGATGGCGGCGAACGCACCGAGCAGCGCATCGCTGTGGCCGTCCGGGCCGCCCCGGATGAGGCCGGCGTAGTTGAAGTCGTCGCCGGTGTAGAGCCGGACGCCGGGCGGCAGCCGACGGCGCAGGGCGACCTCGCGGCTGGCGTCCAGGACCGACAGCTTGATGCCGTCGACCTTCCCGGCCGACCGGCTGACCAGCTCGATGACGGTGCCGGCGGCGATGTCGAAATCGGTGCTGCCCCAGTAGCCGCGCAGCAGCGGATCGAATGCCTCGCCCAGCCAGTGCAGGATGACCGGCTGGTCGGCCTGCTTGAGCAGGTACCCGTAGATGTCCAGGTAGTCGCCGCTGGACTGGGCGCTCGCGGCCATCGCGCGGCTGGCCATCAGGATCACCCGGGCGCCGGCCGACTGGACCAGCTCCAGCTGTTCCTCATAAGCCTGCGCTATCGCGGTGAGCGGGTGCACGTGGTCGGCCGGGAGCTGGTCGGTGCCCGCGCCGCAGGCGATCAGGCCGGCCTCGCGCCTGGCCGCCCCGGCGCGCCCGGCCGAGAGCGCGATGAGATCCCTTGCCTGGTCCCAGCCCAGGCCCATGCCGCGCTGCGCGGTGTCCATGGCCTCGGCGACGGCGAACCCGTGCGCCCACAGGTGATCCCGGAAATCCAGGGTGGACTGCCAGTCGATGGCGCCGTCCGGGAAAGCGGCTACGTGCGGTGCCGCGTAGACCCGGCGGCAACGGGGCACCGGGTGGCTGGCCGGCCACGTCGGGGCAGGCACCGCCAGCCGGTCCGCCCGGCCGGGCAGCCGGATAGAAGCTGTCATCTCACGCGTCCAGCGGCGGCACTTCGATGCGCCTGCCCTCCGCCGACGACTGCATCGCCAGCTCGGCGAGCTGCACGCCCTTGGCGCCGGCGGCGAGATCCCAGGGGAACGCCGCGCCCTGGGCGGCGTGCTTGAGGAACAGCTCCCACTGGACCTTGAAGCCGTTGTCGAACGACCCGTTGTCGGGCACGTCGGTCCACTGCGCCAGGTAGTCGATCGGATCGGGCAGGTCAGGGTTCCACACCGGCATCGGCGTGCTCACCCGGTGCTGGACGGCGCAGTTGCGCAGGCCGGCTACCGCGCTGCCCGCGGTGCCGTCCACGTGCAGCTCGACAAGCTCCCTGCGGTTGACGCGCACCGCCCAGGAAGAATTAACGGAGGCGACCGCCCCGCTGCGGAACTCCAGCAGCGCGTACGCCGCGTCGTCCGCCGTAACGTCGTACTGCGCACCGCGTTCATCCCAGCGGACCGGGACATGAGTGGCATGCCGCGCGTACAGGGCATGGATGGGGCCGAAGAGATCCTCCAGCAGGTACTGCCAGTGCGGGAACATGTCGAGGACGATTCCGCCGCCCTGGTCCTTGCGGTAATTCCAGGAGGGGCGCTGC
The DNA here is from genome assembly GCA_963707065.1 of uncultured Actinomycetes bacterium. Classification (GTDB taxonomy): domain Bacteria; phylum Actinomycetota; class Actinomycetes; order Streptosporangiales; family Streptosporangiaceae; genus Palsa-506. The sequence continues at coordinate 386,984 of CAVPPJ010000013.1, read as the reverse complement.
GAGGCGAGCCCGTCACCCTCGAATACCCAGTAGCCGAACTCAAGCCGCACCGAGAGCACGCGCCCGAAGAAGCCGTCCTTAATGAGTCGGCGGAGCTTAATGATCCCCGGCAGGAACAGCTTGTCCTGGACCACGCCGTGCACGAGGCCCGCCTCACCCGCGGCCCGCGCCAGCCGCACCGCGCCGTCCAGGGAGTCGGCGACGGGCTTCTCGGTATACACGTGCTTGCCGGCCGCGATGGCCTTCCGCAGGCTCGGCTCGCGGGCCGTGGTGACCTGCGCGTCGAAGTAGATATCAATACTCCGGTCGCTAAGGACGTCGTCCAGGCTGGTCGTCCAGCGATCGATGCCGTGCCGCTCGGCAATCTGGCGCAGCTTTTGCTCATCGCGCCCGACCAGGACCGGCTCCGGGAAGATCGCCGTCCCGTCATCGAGCAGCACCCCGCCCTGATCGCGAATCGACAGCAGGGACCGGACCAGATGCTGCCGGTAGCCCATCCGGCCGGTAACCCCGTTCAAGGCGATGTGGATGGCCTTGCGCGCCATGGGTCACCCCTCGGGGACTCTCCGCGGAGTCAGCATGCGCACTATTGGAAAGCACTTTCCCAGATTAGGGTTTACCCGGAAGCCGGGTCAAGCCCGGCCTGGGATCGGGAGACACGTGGATCGGGAAACGCAGTGATCGAGGCCGCGCCCGTCGAGCGCCGCCGCCGCCCGGCCGCCGCCGCCGCGCGGACGGCCGCGCAGGCAACCTCGCAGGTGACCCTGCAGGATGTGGCTGACCGGGCCGGGGTGTCGCTGACGACGGCATCAAGGGTGGTCAGCGAGGGGCCGCGCCGGGTCGGGCAGCAGCTGGTCGACCGCGTGAACCTCGCGGTGGCCGAGCTCGGGTACACCGCGAACCTCCAGGCCAGGGCGGTGGCAACCGGGCGGAGCAGCACCATCGGAGTCGTCGTCCACGACATCGCGGATCCGTACTTCGCCTCCATCGCCGCCGGGCTCATCGAGGTCGCCTACTCCCGGCAGCTGCTCGTATGCCTGTCCAGCACGTCCGCCGACGAGTTCCGCGAGCGGGAGTACGTCGCGCTGATGCGGGCGCAGCGCGCCCGCGCGGTGATCCTCATCGGCAGCAGGTCAGCCGACGTGACCGCCCGCGAGAGCCTGCGCGGCGAGGTCGATGCCTTCCGGCGCTCCGGCGGCCGGGTCGTCACCATCGGGCAGGACCTGCTCGGGGTGGACACGATCCGGCCGGAAAATGCGGCCGGCGCCGAGGCCCTCGGCCGGGCGCTGGTGACCCAGGGCCACCGCAGTTTCGCCGTGCTGGCCGGCCCGCGCGGCCTGCTCACCGCGCGGGACCGGCTGGCCGGATTCAGGGCTGGCCTGCAGTCCTGGTCAGTGCCGCTTGACCCGGCCGCTGTCATCTACGGCGAGTTCACCCGCGACGGCGGCTACGAGGCGATGAGCACCGTGCTGGCCAGCGGGAGCCCGTTGCCGGACTGCGTGTTCGCGGTGGCCGACGTGATGGCCGTCGGCGCGCTCGCGCGGCTGCGGGCGGCCGGGCTGGCCGTCCCGGCCGATATCGCGGTGGCCGGCTTCGACGACATCGTCACCCTGCGCGACGTCTACCCGCCGCTGACCACGGTCCGGCTGCCGCTGGCGAAGATGGGGGAGATGGCGGCCAGCCTGGTGTTCGGCGACGCGGCCGCGGGCCGCCACCGGGTCATGCCGGTGCCCGGCGAGGTAGTCCTGCGCGAGAGCACCGACCCGAAGCCGCTCGGCTGACCGGCCGTCCGGCGGAGTACCCCGGGCAGCGTCCCTTGCGCCCGGCTGACGGCCTGTCCGGCGGAGTTTCCGGGTGGCGTCCCTTGCGCCCGGCTGACTGGCCTGTCCGGCGGAGTTTCCGGGCGGCGTCCCTTGCGCCCGCCAGCCGGCCCGGAGTACCTTCCGGTCAATGGGAAAGCGCTTGCCAAGTAGGCCGGGGCGCGCCGCCGGGCAGGCCGCGACCGGGCTTTCCCGGGGCGCCCGCGGCAGCCGGCCGTACGCCGGGCGACGACCGTCAGCCCGGCCATCACTCACGACGCGGAGAGTGCTGTGGGATCACGCGACGCGCACGACCATGCATGGCAGGAGTGCCTGTTCACGGACGGGGCATTCCGGCGCCCGGCCGGGGGCGGCTCCATCGGGGTGCGCGACAAGGCGTCAGGGGAGATCTTCGCGCTGGCCGGCCTCGCCACCGAGGCTGATGTGGACAGCGCGGTCGATACCGCGCGGACGGCTCAGCGAGCCTGGAGCGAGCGGACCTACGCGGAGCGGGCCGGCCTGCTCCGCGATGTCGCGGCGGCGCTCGCCGAGCGGGCCGGTGCCTTCCGCGAACTGATCATGCGCGAGACCGGCTGCATCGCGGGCAAGGCGGACTACGAGATCTCGGCCGCGGCCAGCGAGCTGACCGAGGCCGCTGGCCTGGCCTCCCGGCCGGTGGGGGAGGTGCTGCCGTCCGGGCACGCGGGCCGGTTCTCGCTCGCCGAGCGGATCCCGGTCGGGCTGGTCGGCGTCATCACCCCGTGGAACTTCCCTCTCGTCCTGGGCATGCGGGTGATCGCGCCGGCGCTGGCACTCGGGAACGCGGTGCTGCTGAAGCCGTCGCCGGAAACCCCGGCCAGCGGCGGCCTGGCGATCGCGGAATTGTTCGCCGCGGCCGGCGCGCCGCCCGGCATTTTCCAGGTGCTGCCCGGCGACGTCGAGATCGGCCAGCGGCTGGTCACGCACCCGGACGTGTCAATGATCCACTTCACCGGATCGACCAAGGTCGGCCGCGAGATCGCCAGGGAGGCCGGCGGCCTGCTGAAGAAGGTCTCGCTGGAACTGGGCGGCAACAATGCCCTGATCGTGCTGGACGACGCCGACGTCGAGCAGGCCACCATGATCGGCGCCTGGTCGAGCTTCCACTACCAGGGTCAGACCTGCATCACGGCCGGCCGCCACATCGTCGCCCGCGACCTCGCCGATGCCTACGTCGATGGCCTCGCGAAGCGCGCGGACGCCATCACCGTCGGCAACACGGTCACCGGGAACTTCGGGCTCGGCCCGATGATCAACGCCCGCCAGCAGCAGCGCGCCCGGCAGCTGCTGGACGAGGCCGTGGCCGGCGGCGCCACGATCGTGGCCGGCGGGACCAGCGAGGGGCCGTTCTTCCGGCCGACTGTGGTCACCGGCGTCAGCCGCGAGTCACGGCTGTGGAACGAGGAGATCTTCGCGCCGATCGCGCCCGTCCTCGTCGTCGACGGCGAGGAAGAGGCCCTCGCCGTCGCCAACGACACGCCCTACGGCCTGGTGAACTCCGTGCTGACCGGCGACCCGTACCGCGGCATCCGCTTCGCCCGGCGCCTGCGGGCCGGCATGGTGCACGTCAACGACGCGACGCCGCAGGATGAGGCGCTCGCGCCGTTCGGCGGGGCCGGCCAGTCCGGGCTCGGCGGCCGCTCCGGCGGCGACGCGAACATCGAGGAGTTCACCGAGCGGCGGTGGCTGACCGTCACGCCCGGCCCGGCGCATTACCCCTACTGAGATCAAGCTGAGACCAAGCAGCATGAAGATCGTAAACCGAACACTGGCGATGACGGCCCCGGCAGGGCAGCATCACAGGTGATAGCCGTTTTCTGGCACCGCCGACCCGGCGGCTGAGATGAGGAGTGCACATGAGCGAAGCGGCTTCCGTTCCGTTCTCCGAAACGAAGGCGCCTGAGTCTGCCGGACCGGCTGAACCGGGGCGCGCTCGGCCTGGTGGATATCTCGGCCTCGACGATGGCCAACATCGGCCCGGCCTACAGCTTCTACTTCGGATTCGGCTTCCTGGTCTTCACGGCCGGCATCGCGGCGCCGCTGACGATCATCCTGGCCGGCGTCGCCATCGCGCTACTGGGCAACACCCTGTCCCAGTTCTCGCGGGCGCGCCCATCCACCGGCGGGTTCATCTCGTTCATCGGCAAGACCTTCGGCGGCACCAGCGCGGTAACGACCGCGCTGCTGTGCGGCGCGGGTTACATCATCGCGATCTCGTCGGTGCTGGCGGTCTGCGGCGGGTTCCTGTCGATCGTGCTGAATTACTACTTCGGCTGGAACGTCCCGTGGGGCATCCTGTCGGTACTGCTGACAGCAGGCGCCGTGGTAATGATGGTCCGCGGCGTCGGAGTGTCGACCAAGCTGGCCGGGGCCTTCTTCGCCTTCGAGATGCTGGTGCTGGTCGTCGTGTCGGTCGTGGTGATCATCCAGAACGGCGCCCACCTCAGCATCGCGCCGTTCGAGCCCAGCCACCTCCACAACGGCTTCACCGGACTGGCCGCCGGGTTCCCGCTCGCCATCTACCTGTTCATCGGCTGGGAGAACTCCGCCGCGCTCGCCGAGGAAACCACCGACCCGAGGCGGAACGTGCCGCGGGCCGTGTTCCTGTCCATCGCCCTGATGGCCGTCGGCTACGTCCTGTACTCCTACGCCACCGTGACCGGGTTCGACTACAGCGCGGCCAAGGTCGGCACCTCGGTGATCCCGTTCATCACGGTGGCACACGGCGCACTGGCCGCGTTCGCGTTCTTCGCCTTCTTCGCGGGCATGACCTCCACGCTCGGCGTGCTGATCTCGGCCGTGAACTCCCAGTGCCGCCTCATCTTCAACGCCGGCCGCGAGGGGCTGCTGCCGTCGTGGCTCGGCAAGGTGCACCCGACCCGCCGCACGCCGGTGAACGCCATCTTCGCGTTCGTCGGCATCGCCGGCGCGATTATCGCCGTGTGGGCGCTGCTGCACGTGATCGGCGGCAGCACCGGCTCGATGGACCCGATCAACTTCTTCGTCGAGTCATCCACGCTCGGCACGATCCTGCTGCTGGTCGTCTACTTCCTGTCGAACCTGGCGCTGCCGTTCTACTACCGGAAATTCCTGCCGGCCCAGTTCAACGTGGTCAAGCACGTCATCCTGCCGGTCCTGGGGATGGTGGCCATCGCGGTGCCGGTGTACTACCTGTCCAAGCCCGGCCAGTCGGAGCCGTACAACTGGTTCCCGGGCGCGGCACTCGGCATCATCGTCGTCTCGGTGATCTACGCGTTCGTGCTGAATAGCCGGGACCCTGGCCTCGGCGACCGGGTCGGCTCGATCATCGCCGACGAGTAGGCCGGCCCGGCTGCCCGGGCCCGCCGGGCGCTCGTTCTGAATCTGGGAGATCCGCCATGACCGACGCAGCGATCCGGCCAGCCGAGGCACCGGAGTCGCTCCCGGCGCATCCGCTCGACCCGGCCGGGCCAGGGGAATTCCTGGCCGGGCGGCGGATCCTGGCCGAGGCCGGGCTGCTGACCGAGCCGGTCAGGTTCGCCTACTACGGGCTTGACGAGCCGCCGAAGGACGACGTGCTGGCCTATCCGGCGGGCGGTGCGCCGGATCGCAGGCTGCGGGCGTTCCTGATTAACGTGGTCACCGGCGAGTCGTCCGATGTCGTGGTCTCCGTCAGCCAGGACAAGGTGATCTCCAGCCGCACCCTGGACCCGCTGACCGACGGCCAGCTGCCGATCCTGGACCAGGACTTCGCGCTGGCCGAGGAGATCGTGCACGCCGATCCCGGCTGGTGCGCCGCGATGGCGCGCCGGGGGCTGACTGACGTATCGAAGATCAGGGCCTGCCCGCTGACCGCCGGCTCGTACGGCGTGGCGGACGAGCAGTCCCGCCGGATGGTCCGGGTGCTCGCCTTCGTCCAGGCCCGCGAGCATGACCTGGCCTGGGCGCATCCGGTGGACGGCGTGGCCGCCTACGTCGACCTGATCGAGCGGCGGGTCTTCAAGCTGATCGACGAGCTCGACCCGCCGGTCCCGGCGGAGTCCGGCGACTACGACGACCCGGCCGTCCGCGGGCCGCTGCGCACCGGCCTGCGGCCGATCGAGATCAGCCAGCCGGAGGGACCGAGCTTCACGCTGGACGGTCACTGGCTGGAATGGCAGGGGTGGTCGCTGCGGATCGGCTTCGATGCCCGGGAGGGGCTGTCGCTGCACCAGATCAGCCTCGATGACCAGGGCAGGCGCCGGCCGGTGATCTACCGGGCGTCCATCCCCGAGATGGTCGTGCCCTACGGTGATCCCGCCCCGACCAGGTACTGGCAGAACTACTTCGACAGCGGCGAGTACCTGGTCGGCAAGTGGGCCAACTCCCTGGAGCTGGGCTGTGACTGCCTCGGCGAGATCGCCTACCTGGACGCGATCGTCGCCGACGATCACGGCGAGCCGCGCACGATCAGCAACGCCATCTGCATCCACGAGGAGGACTTCGGCATCCTCTGGAAGCACACCGACATCTTCAACGGGTCGTCCCAGTCGCGCCGCCAGCGCCGCCTGGTGATCTCCTTCTTCAGCACCGTCGGCAATTACGACTACGGCTTCTACTGGTACTTCTACCTGGACGGCACGATCGAGTGCGAGATCAAGCTCACCGGCGTCCTGTTCACCTCCGCCTACCTGGGTGACGACTCCCCGCAGGCGGCGCACGCCACCCAGGTCGCGCCCGGCCTGGGCGCGCCCGGGCATCAGCACCTGTTCAGCGCACGGCTCGACATGATGATCGACGGCCGGGCCAACGCGGTCGAGGAAGTCGACACCCACGGGATGCCGGTCGGCCCGGGCAACCCGCACGGCAACGCGCTCGCCCAGACGATCACCCGGCTGTCCCGCGAATCCCGCGCCGGGCGCCGGGTCGCGCCGGAGCGGGGCCGGGTCTGGCGGGTCATCAGCACGGAGCACGAGAACAGGTTCGGCCAGCCGGTCGGCTTCACCCTGTACCCGGAGGCCGCGCCGACCCTGCTAGCCGCCCCCGGCTCATCCCTGTACCGCCGGGCGGGCTATGCCACCAACCACCTCTGGGTGACCCGCTACAACCCGGCCCATCGCTACCCGGCCGGCGACTTCGTGAACCAGCACCCGGGCGGAGCCGGCATCGACGAGTTCATCGCCGGCGACGAGGACATCGACGGCACCGACGTGGTGCTGTGGCACACCTTCGGTCCCGCTCATTTCCCGCGGCCGGAGGACTGGCCGGTGATGCCGGTCAGCCGGTGCGGGTTCACCCTCAAGCCGACCGGGTTCTTCGGCCGGAACCCGACACTCGACGTGCCGCCTGTCCGCGGCGCGCACTGCGATCCGGACGCGCCCGGATCGCCCGCCTAGAGAATCGCCCGCCTCAAGAATCGGCCGCCTCAACAGCCGCCACTCGGCAGCGGCTGCTGACTCCCGCGGACGGAGCAGCCGGCTAGGGAGCGGCGCCAGCCGACGGGCCGAGGCCGGCTAGCCGGCATTGCGGCCGCGTCGCCAGCGCGAGCTTGTCATGGCCGGCGAACGCGGTACGGCACATGGCCCGGGCGCTGGCCCCGCAGCCGTGCCTAAGCGCGCCGCCGGTCGAGCTCGGCACGGTGACGGTCACGCAGCCGTCATGCGAGCGGCCGTAGGCGCCCGGGTGGCTGACGCCCCACACGGTCACGCCGCCGACCACGGCGACGGCAAGCGCGCCGGCCGCCGCCAGCCGGCCGCGGCGCCGCCGGGACCGGCCCGGCCCGGCGGCAGCATCCGGCGAGTCGCCCATGATCTGCACAGTACAAGGCTGGCTTCGAGATCCAGCACGGTGGCAACGGCCTGTCCGGCCGGCGTTTCCGGCCAGGGCGTAGCACCGCAGCCGCCCGGTGCGGGTAAAAAAGGAACCGTGACGGATGCGGCGGGTTACCTGCGGATGGTGGCGGAGGCGGAAACGGAGAGCGAGGCGGCCCGGTGGGCAGCGGCCGCGGCGCTGTGGGAACACGTCGTGGCGTGCAACCCGGTGCACGGCAGCCACTGGGACCGGCTGGCCGAGGCCCGTTTCGAACTAGGCGACTACCGCCGCGCGCAGGCCGCCTACGAGCGGGTGCTGGATCTCGGCGGGTGGGGAGGCCGGCTCACGCAGACCGTGTTCTCCGGCGAGGTCGCCTACCGCATTGCCTGCTGCCAGGCGAGACTTGGTGACCGGGAGAGCGCGGTGGCAGCACTCCGGCGTGCCCTTGACCTCGGTTTCCGGGACCTCGGCCGTCCGCGCAGCGACGAGCTGTGGGAGTCGCCGCGCGGCGACCGCTCGGTGCGGGAGATGCTCGGCATCCCCGATCCGGGCGGGCTGCCTCGCGACGAAGGCTGGCGTGCCGACATCTCGTTCCTGGCCCGCGAGATCAAGCGCCGCGGCGTGGCGCCGTTTCGTGCCGTTTCCGAGCCGGACTTTGACTCGCGGGTGAGCCTGCTCGCCGACGGCGTGCCGGGCCTGTCCGACGCCCAGATCATCGCGGGCATGCTGAGGCTGCTGCGCCCGCTCGCCGATGGCCATGCTTTCATCGCCCCGGCCGAGGCCGACAAGGAACTCAACCGGGTCCTGCCGGTGAAGTTCTACCGGTTCGGCGAGGGGCTGTTCGTGACCGCCGCCGCTCCGGCCTACCGGCAGCTGCTGGGCGCGCAGGTGCTGCGCGTCGGCGAGCATCCGGCGGGGGAGGTGCTGGCCGCGCTCGAGCCGCTGATCAGCCGCGATAACGACCAGCAGGTCCGCTGGCTGGGCCCGGAGGTGCTGCCGTGGGCGCCCATGCTGCACGCGCTTGGCCTCACCGGTGACCCGGACTCGGTCACCCTGACCGTGCGGTTCCCGGACGAGACGACCGGCACGGTCGCGGTGGGCACGGTGCCGGCCCCGGTCCCGCGCCAGTACCCGACCATCGCGCCGTCCGCGGACCCGACGCGGCCCTGCCCGCCGGGCTGGATCTCGTATGCCGAGACGCTGCCCGGCCCGTTGCCGGCTTACCTGCGCCAGTGCGATGTCACCTACTGGTTCGAGTACCTGCCGGCGCAGGGCCTCGTCTATTTCCAGTTCAACGGCGTGGGTGATCGCCCCGAGGAGCCGCTCGCCGCCTTCTGCGACCGGCTGTTCGGGTTCATCGACAGCCATCCGGTGGCCGGCCTGGTGATCGACCTGCGGTGGAACGGCGGTGGCAACACCTTGCTCGTTCAACCGCTGCTGCATCACCTCATCGGCTGCGCCAAAGTCAGGCGGCCCGGCGGACTGTTCGTCATCATCGGCCGCGGCACGTTCTCCGCCGCGCAGAACACCGCGACCGCGATCGAACGCGAGACCAGCGCGATCTTCGTGGGCGAGCCGTCCGGATCGCGGCCCAACTTCATCGGCGAGACCATGCAGTTCGAGCTGCCTTACAGCAAGACCATCGCCAATGTCTCCGACCTGTACTGGCAGACCTCCTGGCCGGTGGACCAGCGGCCCTGGATCGCGCCGGAGATCTACGCCCCGCCTACCTTCGCGGCCTACCGGCAGAACCGCGACGTGGCCATGGAAGCCGTCCTCGCCTGCCACCAGCACCTGGCCGGCGGCCGCGCCGCCAGCACGGGCGGCCGCTGAGATGGCCGGCGCCATGGACCTCACCGCGTTCCCGCGGCAGTATGCCCGGACCCGGCGACTCACCCTCGGCATGCCGCATGCCTTCACCGTTTCCCCGGACGGCGAGCGGGTGCTGTTCCTGCGCACCCGCAGCGGCGAGGATCCGGTCAGCTGCCTGTGGCTGCTGGCCGGGGGAGTGGAACGCCTGCTCTTCGATCCCGCGGAGGCTGGCTCGAAGGAGGCCGGCTCGAAGGCGGCCGGCGTCGCGGCGTACTCCGCCGACGCGGCCGTGCGCACCGTGGCCTTCGCGTCCGGCGGCAGCCTGTGGATGGCGGGCACGGACGGCGCGGCGCCCCGGCCGGTGCCGACCGCTGGGCCGGCCGGCGATCCGCGGCTGGACCCGACCGGGCGGCGGGTGGCGTACGTGACGGACGGCACGCTGCGCGTGGTGGACACCGCTGACGGCTCGGACCGGGTGCTGGCCGCGCCGGAGCACCCCGGGGTGAGGTACGGCCGCGCCGTGTTCATCGTGGCGACGGAGATGCAGTCGCGCGGCCCCTGGTGGGCGCCGGACGGCGAGCGGCTGATGACCGCCCGGGTGGACGATTCCCCGGTACAGCGCTGGTGGATCGCCGATCCGGCCAATCCGCAGCTGCCACCGCGCGAGATCGTCTACCCGGCGGCGGGCACGGCCAACCCGGATGTGTCGCTGCACGTCCTGGGCATGGCCGGCGATCGCGCCGAGATCAGCTGGGACCGGGCCGCGTTCGAGTACCTGGTAGCGGCCGGCTGGGATTCGGCCGGCCCGCTGCTGTCCGTGCAGAGCCGCGACCAGCGCACGGTGCGCATCCTCGCCGCGGACCCGGCCACCGGCGCCGCGACCCTGCTGCACGAGGAGCGTGACCCGGTCTGGGTGCACCTGACGCCCGGCGCGCCGCTGCGGACCGGCTCCGGCGCCCTGGTGCGGGTCTCGGACCTGGCGGGCTCCCGGCGGCTGGTCGTCGACGGCAAGCCGGTCACCGGCGACGGCGTGCAGGTCCGCGAGGTACTGGGCACCGGCGGCGAATCGGTGCTCTTCACGGCCAGCGAGGAGCCGACCGAGGAGCACGTCTGGTGCTACGACCCGCGCCGCGGCGCGAAGCGGATCAGCGCGGCACCCGGCGTGCACACCGGCTGTGCGGCGGGCGGCACCCTCGTCCTCGTCTCGCGCACCGAGGCCGGCGCCGCGATCACCGTGTCGCGGGCCGGCCAGGCCGCGGCCGCGATCGCCTCCCGCCAGGCCGAGCCGCTGGTCACGCCCCGGATCAGCTGGCTGAGCGCCGGCCAGCGCGAGATCCGCACCGCGCTGCTGCTGCCGTCCTGGCACGCGGCGGGCACGCGGAAGCTGCCCGTGCTGATGAGCCCGTACAGCGGCCCGGCGAAGCAGCTGGTCACCCGGGCCAGGCACGGCTGGTTCTGCGAGGCGCAGTGGTTCGCTGAGTGCGGTTTCGCGGTAGTGATCGCGGACGGGCGCGGCACGCCCGGCCGCGGCCCGGCGTGGGAGCAGGAGGTGCACGGCGACACCCTCTCGCCGGTGATCGAGGACCAGGTGGACGCCCTGCACGCGGCCGCCGGGCACTGCCCGGACCTGGACCTGGAGCGGGTAGGCATCCGCGGCTGGTCCTACGGCGGCACGCTGGCGACGGCCGCGGTGATCCGCCGGCCTGAGGTGTTCCACACCGCGATCTCCGGTGCCGCGCCGAGTGACCAGCGGCTCTACAACACGCACTGGCGGGAGCGCTTCCTCGGCCATCCGGATGACGAGCCGGAGCGCTACGACCGCTGCTCGCCGGTCAGCGAGGCCGCGTTGCTGCGCCGCCCGCTGCTACTGGTGCACGGGCTGGCCGACGACAACGTGGTAGCCGCGCACACGCTGCGGATGTCGGCGGCGCTGCTGGCGGCGGGCCGCCCGCACCGGGTGCTGCCGCTGTCCGGCTCGGCGCACTCGCCGACCGATGAGGCCACCGTCACCCAGCTGCTGCTGTATCAGCTGGATTTCCTCCGGGAGACGCTGGGCCTCTCCGCCGGCAGTGCGGCAGCGAGCTGACTGCTAGCGCTCAGCTGACGACAGCAGCTGCAGGCCTGCCGTCGCCCCCGGCACTGACAGCTGACGGCCGGGCTGGCGCGGCTAGCAGCTGGCTTACCGTGACGAACGCATAGCCGGAATCGGCCATCGTGCCGACAAGCCGGTCGAGCTGGGTCATCAGGGCGGCGGTTGGCTCCGAGCCGCCGTCGTGGGCAAGCACGATGCTGCCGGGCGTGGCCTGCCGCAGCAGGGTGTCCACATCGGCCCGCGCGTTGCTGCCGGTGACATGATCGGACCAGAGGGTCACGCCGTAGCCCAGCCCGGCGCAGACCGCTAGCCCCACGCTGTCGATGCGCCCGTACGGCGGCCGGCACAGCGTCGGCCCGCGGCCCGTCAGCCGGGTGATGAGCTCATCTGTGGGCTCCAGGGCGCCGCGAACGGATGCCTCGTCGAGCTGGGTGAGGTCGGTGTGCGCCCAGGTATGGTTGCCGAGCTCGTGCCCGGCATCCGCGGCCCGCCGGACCAGGTCCGGCCGGGACTGCGCCCGCTGGCCGACCAGGAAGAACGTGGCCGGCACGCCGCGGCGGGCCAGGATGTCGAGGACTCGTGGCGTCCATTCCGCCGTCGGGCCGTCATCGACGGTCAGCGCCACCAGGCGATTCACCGGCTGCTCCCGGAACCGCACCGTGACGACCCTGGCCTCCGTCAGGCCAGCAGGCACCGCGGTACGCGCCGTCGGGCCCTCGGTATCCAGCACGGGCTCCATGACGAAGCCAACCCCGGCGCCAGGCAGCGCCCCCGCTGCCACCAGCCCGGCCCCGGAAAGGAAGGAACGCCGGTCCATCCGGCAACATTAGCCCAGCCGGAACACCTGCAGCGGCCGGAGACCCGCCGCCGGCCGAACCTTGCCCTGGGCAAGAGCTAAATTGGGTTCATGCCAGCGGAGAACCCGGCAGGCATCGCGGCGATGGCGTTCGAGCTGGAAACCGCGGCTGTCCTTCCGGGTGGCAGGAGATCCGAGCTGCCAGCGTGCCGCCGCCTTGTCGACGAGGCGCGGCGCGGCGATCGCCAGGCGCCGAGGCTGCACGGGCGTAGCAAGGTCTCGAGCAGCGCGGCCGCGACCTGGGACGAGCACGGCGAGATCGTCTGGAACGTCCGCGAGCTCTAGCCCGGGACCTCTAGTCCCGGGGCGCTTTCCTGCGCAGGGACGCTTTTCTGCGCGGTAACGATCGCGGGCATCGGCGGCACGATGCGGAACGTCAGCGCCGCCGCGGTCAGCGTGAGGAGGCTGGCGGCGATGCCCACGCCGGAGATATCCGCTGCCTGCGCGAGGAAGGGCCCGGCGGCAGCGCCGGCCAGCGTGGCCGCCGCCTCGCCGGTCAGGAAGACGGCGCCGACCCGCCCGAGTGCCGCGTTCGGGACTACTCGCTGCATGGTTGTCTGCGGGACCACCACGGACATCGAGCCGAACATGCCGATGGCCACCGCGGCGGGCAGTGCGCTGCTCAGCGACGATGAGGTGAAGAGCAGGAAGAAGGCGGCCGCCGTGGCGGTGAGGCAAGCCGTGAGCAGGATCCTGGGCTGGACCCGGTCGAGGAGCAGGCGCAGCAGCGGGGCGCCGAGCAGGTAGCCCACGCCCAGGCAGGACAGCAGGAACCCGGTGTGCTCGCTGCCGCCCAGCCGCCGGACCCCGAACGGGATGAGGATGGCGGTGAGCGACGCGTTGGCGCCGAGGAAGATGACCGTGACGGGAAGCAGCGCCCGGGCGACGGGCTGGCCGCGCAGGACATGCAGTCCCTCGATCAGGTCGCGGGCCACGTCGCCGATCGAGGTCGTGTGGCCTGGACGCGCATCGTCCGGCCGGGATGTCAGGAACACGGCGACGGCCGACAGCAGGTAGCTGACGGCATCACCGCAGATCAGCCACCTGACGCCGAATGCGGTCAGCAGGATCCCGCCGAGCGGGCCGCCGATGAGCGCCGCGGCGCCGCTGCTGACCGAGCTGACCGAATTGGCGCTGCTGAGCAGCGGGCCAGTGCCCACGATCGCCGGTATGCGGGCCTGCAGCGCAGGCGTGAACAGCACGAAGCCGCTGTTCTCGGCAATGAGCGCGACATAGAGTACCCAGTAGCGGCCAGGAGAGGTGCCGAGCAGCATCACTGCCACCGCGCCCGCGCGGAACAGGTCTGTCGTGATCATCAGGCGCCGCCGGTCCCACCGGTCGGTGAGTACGCCGGCGACCGGGCCGAGCACCAGCAGCGGCAGGTATTCAGCGGCAAGCGTCAGCCCGGTTTCGCGCAGCGATCCGGTGACCAGGAAGACATGGGCGGGGATGGCCAGGATCAGCAGCCACGAGCCGAGGGAGCTGACGATGCCGCCGCCCCATAGCAGGCGGAAGTCCCGTATCCGCAGAGCCTCGAGCATGACGGCCGCCTTGTCACTTGGTATCTTGTCAGGATAGTTTCACAGATTAGATATTCTGTCAAGGAGAGCCGTGGAACATCCAGCCATCGGCCGTGAGCTGCGGGCACGGCGGACTGCGGCGGGACGGACGGTCGCGTCCGTTGCGGCGGATGCGGGCCTGTCGGTGCCCTATATCGCGAACCTGGAGAACGGCAGGGGCAACCCGACGATCACGGCGCTAACGCGGCTCGCGGCAGCACTCGGCATGCAGCTGGCAGTCACGCTCCGGCCGGCCGGGGAGAGCCAGCGGGCCGGGACGGCCCCGCCACCCGAGGTGCCCGCTTCGCTGGTCCGGCTCGGGCGCACCGGCAGGTTCCGCCAGGCCGTGCAGGAAATCGCCCGACGCGAGAGCTGGATGCCGAAGAGCTCTCCGGCGAGCTCGTGGCCGCGCTGGCGATGCTCGCGCACACCCTCGGCACGGATCTCGCCGAGGCGGACTGGTGGCGGGTGCTTGACGCCCTGCTCCTCATCGCCACTCATCCGGCCGCCCAGTAGCCCCGCCGCCCAGTAGGCCGGCCCCAGTATGCACGCCGCCCAGTAGGCCCGCCGCTGTGCGGTCACCCGCCGCCCCGGCTGCCGCGCTGGACCTGCAGCAGGTATCCGGTGCGGTCGAGCGGGTTGCGGCCGGTGCGCGGCCTGACCGGCGCGAGGCCGCGGACGGGCAGGTAGCGGGCGAACTCTGATTCGATCATGCCCTCGCCGCTGGTCAGCGGCGGCAGCCGCTGCTGCAGGTCATGCACCCGGCCGCTCGGGATCTCGCCCGCCAGGACGCAGGAAGTACCGCGGATTTCCGGTGCCCGCGGAACGGCCCGCAGCCGGGCGAGCGCGGCCAGCAAGGCGGGCAGGCAGTCCGCCGGGAACTCCAGCCGGAAGCTGTTGAAAGGCTCGCAGACCTCGGTGCCGGCCTGCTGCAGGGCGGTCATCAGGACCAGCGGGGTGAGGTTGCGGAAATCCTCGCCTGTGCTGGACATGCTCTTGTTGAACCGCTGGTGGCCGAGACTGTGCTTTCCCAAGTAGCCCGAATGCGTCATCACGACCGCGCAGTCGGTGACCTGCCAGCCGCGGATGCCCTGCCGCAGCGTTTCCGCCGCGGTGTCCTCGACCGCGCGGAAGAACGCCAGCGGCATGGAACCCAGCTCCGCCTCGCGCTGGAACTGCACGCCTGAGCCGATAGCGGCGGGCTCGATGCGGAGCCCGATCGTGGCCAGGAACGGGTTGGGCGGCTCGTGCATTCGCTCGACCGCCGCGCCAGTGCCGACGGGCCGCTCGATGCAGATCGTCGTTGACTCGCGGAATCCGACGTCCAGCCCGAAATCGCCGGCCAGCGTCGCCTGGATGACCTCCTTCTGCACCTCGCCGTAGAGCGAGACGAGCAGTTCCTGCCGCTCGTCGTCCTGCCTCAGGTTGATCAGCGGGTCCTGCTCGGCGAGTGTCGTGAGCGCGACATGCAGCGCGCCCTTGTCGGCGGGCCGGGCCGGGACAACCACCGTCTCCAGCGTGGGCGGCGCGAAGAAGTGACCGGCCGCGGCCGCCGGGGGGACGCCGAGCGCATCGCCGACCCGGACCTCGGCCAGGCCCCAGAGCCGGGCGATCTGCCCCGGGCCCGCCGCCGTGCGCCGGACCGCCGAGCCCTGCTCGAAGACGCTGATCGCGGTGACCTTGCCCTCGCTCCCGTGGCCGAACTGCAGCCGGTCGCGGGTTCGCACGGTTCCGGCGAACAGCCGGGCATACGCGATCTTCTCCCCGGCCGGGCCGCGCTCGACCTTGAAGACCGAGCCCGAGACCGGCCCGGCGGCCCGGCCTTCGGCCGCGGGCAGCAATTCCTCGATGCCGGACATCAGGCTGCCGGCGCCCGCGCCGGTGATGGCCGAGCCGAAGAAGACCGGGTACACCTGGGACTTGGTCACCTGCGCCGCCAGCTCCGCCCAGAGCCGGCCGGATGGGATCTGCGCCTCGCCGCCGATGTAGGCGGCCAGCAGCGCGTCGTCGTGCCCGGCCAGCACGCCGCCCAGGGTCTCCGCGAATGCGGCATCGGCGGGGCTGAACGCGGTGAACCCGGCGCCGCGGGTGCCGAGCCCGCGCGTGGTGCCCATCGCGATGATGGCCGGGGTGAGCTTGGCCGAGATTTCCTGCAGCACCTCCGCATAGCGCGCGCCGCCACGGTCGATCTTGTTGACGAAGATGATGACGGGAACGCCCAGCCGCCGCAGTGTCCGCATCAGCACCTTGGTCTGCGCCTGCACACCCTCCACAGCGGATATAACGAGCACGGCGCCATCGAGCACAGTCAGGACCCGCTCCACCTCGGCGATGAAGTCCGGGTGGCCCGGGGTGTCGATCAGGTTGACCGTGACGTCGCCGATGGTGAACGAGACGACGGCCGACTTGATCGTGATACCGCGCTGCCGTTCCAGCGCCAGCGAGTCGGTCTGAGTGCTTCCGTCATCGACGCTGCCGATCTCGTCGATGATGCCGGCCGCGAAGAGCAGCCGCTCGGTCAGGCTTGTCTTACCGGCGTCTACATGCGCCAGGATTCCCAGGTTCAGCGTTCGCACGAAGCGTCATGTCCCTTGACGAGGCGGAAATTGCCATCTCGGTAAACATGAGCTGTGCTCGCATCTGGGTGTCTCCCTGGTCGTCCGGCGCGGCGGATGCGCCAGCCCGCGAGCCGGTGCACGTACAGCCTGTGACTACAGCATGACGGCCGCGTGAGCGCAACTGGTTTATCCGCCGCCCTTAGACTGCGGGCAGCGCAACGGGTTCCGTTCAATGCGGGAGATACGGATGGTGTCGTACGTGAACTTCACCAACCTTCGCGTCGGGCTTCCGGTCGAGTATCTCGGCGACGACGAACCGGTAGTGGTGCTGAATGACCAGCTAAAAGCGATCGGCCTGGTCCTGTACTCCGGCCACCCGGGACGGGTCTGGAGCACGCTGCATCAGCATGTCCAGGTGACCTGGGTTGGCCTGGAAGACGAGCGGCCAGCTACGCACTCGGATTCAGCGTTCCCGACGAGGCAGACACCTTCTACCCCAGCCTCGGGCTGCTCACCGAGGATGAGTTCGGGCTGAGAGAACGCGCCCTTCAGGACAGCCTCAACAGCGGGAAGCACCTGTCCGGATCGGCTCCGCCCTGGCAGGGGAGCGGCTGACCGAAGCGGCGCTTATCGGGGTTGCTTATCGGGGTTTCTGCTTGACGGCGGTCAGGTAGGCGTATGCCGTGCGCTCCAGTCCGGTCCCGGATTCGACCAGCGGCCTGAGGTATCCGGTGAGTTCGGCGGCCTCTTGCGGGCTGAGCGCACGATCCAGTGCTTCCCCGAAGGTCGGTATCAGCGGGTTGAGTGACGTGCGCAGGAACCGTTCCCAGGGAATCGGCTGCTTGTGGGCGTTCACGCTGACTTGTAGTTCGAGATTGATCTCAGGGAACCCGGCATCCTTAGCATGGCGCACCAGGTCACGCTCGTCGAAGTCGCCCATGGGATCGCCGCCGTGCGGCTGGATGGACTCGTAGAGAGCCGCAACCTTTGCCGCCAGGGCACTGACGGGGGTCACGTCGTGGCCGAAGAACAGGTCTGGATCGGCATGGGACATGAGTACGCTGATGGGCTCGAACAAGCTCACCCGCCCGCCCGGCTTGAGCACCCGGTAGAACTCCCGCAGGGCTGCCGCCTTGTCCTGGACGTAGATGAGCACGGACCTGGTGGTGAGAACATCGACCGATGCGTCGGCCACGCCGGTCAGGGATTCGGCCGCGGCCAGTATGAAGCGGCACCGGTCAAGCAGCCCTTCGGCGCCGGCGGCCTTGCGGCAGTGGTCGAGCAGGTCCTGAGAGATATCGGAGAAGATCACGCGCCCGGCCGGGCCGAGTCGTTCGAGCGCGCCGAACGCGATGAGGCCATCACCGGTGCCCACGTCAAGCAGCGAGTCGCCGGGCCGAAGCTGAGCCTTGTCCAGCACCGTATCCCGCACCGGGTACAGGAACTCGATGAGACTCTTCTCCCGGTAGGCGGCATCGCCTCCGAACCGCACGTCGAGAAGCCATCGGTGCCAGCGGTCGGGACCATCCGTCATGAGTGGCCATTCTTCCTGCCTGCTTACCTAGCGGCAAGATCGCTGCGGCAGCCCGGATGCCCACGCCCCCGGGCTATGCCGAAGGTGGCCCGCCTGCGGAACTGCCCGCGCAGGATGGGCAAGCCCACCGGAAACGCCAGAGTTGCCGTGGCCCCATGCACTCCGGATGACGGTGCCCGGCGTCTATATGACGTGGCGCGCACGGCGCTAGCACCCACTCAGTGGGCAATCGGAGGTCCGCGATGAGCGTTCCCGGTACGCACCCACCCGCCCAGTACCCGGCCGGCGGCTTCCTCCCTGTTCCGCTCACATACCTCGAAGGCGCACCCGTCGATTTCGGCGTGGCCGTCAAGGAGGCGTTCCGCAACGGGTTCGTCTACCGCGGCCGCGCGTCCCGGTCGGCGTTCTGGTGGTTCGCCTTGTTCCAGGGGATTGCCAGCCTTGCCCTGCAGCTGATCGTCGTCATCCCCCAGGCTGCCAGCAACGGGCGGAGCGGCGTAGGCGCCGTGATCGCCCTCATCATCTTCATACCGGTCGCGATCTACCTGGAACTGGTGGGCCTCGCCCTGTTCGTTCGCCGTCTCCACGACATCGACAAGTCCGCTTGGTGGCTACTCATCGGTCTCGTGCCGATCGTGGGCCCGATCGCTCTGCTGATCTTCACTCTGCTCTCGGGCACTCCAGCGCCCAACCGTTACCAGCCATAGGCCACCGGGATTCTCCGGCGAGCCGGAAAGGAAGCTAAGGCGATCCCTGTACCGGTCAAAGCAACTCCTTGTGTCTCACGGGCCAGGCTGGGGAAAACGGCCGCAGTGCGGACAAGTGATGACTGGCTTCGGGAGACCGCCGAAATCCTGCCCGCACCAGTAGCAATTCATGCCGGTTATCGCGGTATACCACTCAGGGCTGCCCGGCCCCGGCCGCCCGGTGCGGATGGGCCCTCCCGAAGGAGGCAGCAATCCCTGCTGGCGCTGAAACTCTTCGAAGGCCCTTTTGCTGTTATAGGAATATCGAAAGTTCCCCAGAACCGAGTTAATTTGCTGGCTGAGCCCTTCAAGCCGCCGGGCGCAGGCTGGGCCCTTTGCTGTCGCGATCCAGCCATGCACCGTGGCCAGAAGATCGTTGAGTTCCTGGATGTAGCCCTGCATCTGCTGTGAAGACAAGTTGCTTGAATTCAGCGTGAACGACATCTGCCGCTGCTTCACCATCTGCTCAGCCTGGGCGGCCCGTTGGAGGCATCCCTCCTCATCCTGCGCCAGCCCCTGCTCGGAGGACGACCTCTTCTCCCATAGCGGCTTGAAGTAGCCGACCCACTGTTCCGCTAGGCGCTGCAGCTGACCGACACGCGCGAGAGCATCGACGTACACCTGGGGAGGTATGGACGCCGGGAATCCCCGGCAGAGGGGACCGTGCGGGCCGAAGTAGTCGACCCAGGCCCGGGCCTTGTCGAGGGCACTGCCGATCTGCTCCTCTCCGCGCTTCGTTCACTGCCCACTCGGCCTGCAGCTACTTATTCGGGTTCGCCGTATAGCTGCGCTGAGCCTCTGCCCTCGGGATAGAGCTCCGCCAGCCGCCGCCCGAGGTCGGCGCCATGGCGCCGCAGCGTGTCGGTGCTGCGCAGGAGGGCCGCGACGAACTCAAGGCTCACCACCAGCCCGGCCTTGTCCGTGATGGCCTCGTCGACGGCCATGGCGCGGCTGAACTCCGCCAGCCGTTCGCGCAGCGGCCGAGACCGGTCGTTCAGCACGGTCCCGTATATGAATAAGCGGTAAGGCTTTGGTGCCGCTCGGTCGAGGAGGATCGGTGTGAGCCTCAGACAGCACATGATGCGTCGCGTCGTGGAGCCCGCGGCGATCCGGTACTACCAGTGGCGTGGCGATCCCCTCGCCCGGTTGATGCGACCGCAGACGAAGACCGACCCCTACCCGCTGTACGCCGACATCCGCCGGCGCGGCCTGGTCCGCAGCGCGCTGGGTCCCTGGATGACGGCGGATCACGCAGCGGCGGAGAGCATCCTGCGGGACCGGCGGTTCAGCTCCTCACCCGTGCACCAGCGCGGTTACCGGCCGCCCGCTTACCCGGCCGGCGATCCTCGCGCGGAGCTTCCCGCCGCCGACCTGCTCACGATGGACCCGCCCGACCACACCCGCATCCGGCGCCTCGTGTCCGGTGCCTTCACCCCGAAGGCGATAGCCGGCCTGGAGCCGTGGATCCGCGAGGTCACCGGCCGGCTCCTCACCTCTGCCGACGCCGCGGCAGGCTTCGATCTCATCGACGCGCTGGCCTTCCCGCTGCCCATCGCGGTGATCTGCCACCTTCTCGGTGTCCCGGCCGAGGATCAGGCCAGCTTCCGGGCCTGGGGCCACGACGTCGGCACCACCCTCGACTCCGCCGGGACCGTCGAGAGCCAGTCGCGCTCATCGGAGCTGGCCCTGACCGCGTACCTGCGGGACCTGGTGCGCAAACGTCGCGCCGATCCCGACGACAGCCTCCTTTCCGCCCTCGTGGCGGCGAAGGAGGAGGGCGACCGGCTAAGTTCCGACGAGCTCGTCAGCACGGCGCTGCTCCTCCTCGTTGCCGGCTTCGAGACGACCGTGAACCTGATCGGGAACGGTACCGTCGCCCTGCTCGGCGAGCAGGAGCAGTGGGGGCGGCTACGGGAGGAGCCGGCGCTGGTCCCTGCGGCCGTCGAGGAGCTGCTCCGCTACGACAGCCCGGTCCAGATGACTTCACGGATCGCGACCGAGGACATCGATGTTGGTGGCGTAAGGATCCCGAGGGCGCGTCGATCATCCTGGCCATCGGCGGTGCCAACCGTGATCCCGGCGTGTTCGACCAGCCCGACCGCCTCAGGATCGACCGGCCGAATGCCTCGCGGCACCTGTCGTTCTCGTTCGGGATCCATCACTGCCTCGGCGCCGCGCTCGCCCGCCTCGAGGGCCGCATCGCGGTCGAGGAGCTCATGCGCCGGTACCCGAGGCTCGAAATGGCCGGGACGCCTACCCGGCGGTCGCTTCTCGTGCTGCGCGGCTTCGAGAGCGTCCCCGTCCGCGCCTGTCGGCCCCCTGCTCATCGTGGCAACGGCGGCCGCTGGGCGCAGTAAGCTACCCGCCTGATCGCCAATTTAACTCGACTACGAGATACATAGTTCCGAGACGAATATCTTGACTCGGAGGTAAGAGGTCGCTTAGGTTGCCCACGGGGGGCAGGGAGCCTCCGCTTTTTCGGGAGGGGAGACCACATGAGCGCCACACTTACCGTCCGGCACAATGTCCGGGACTATGCCGCATGGCGGAAGGTCTACGACGAACTCGAGCCGGTGCGGACCCAGCACGGCTGTACCGCGCAGCGCGTAATGCGCCTGCCCGACGATGGCAATGACCTGTTCATCACCCATGAGTTCCCCAGTGCCGAGCAGGCGGGCAGCTTCGCTCACGACCCGGCCCTGCGCGCGGGAATGGAGCAGGCTGGAGTCGAGGGCGCACCGCGGATCGAGATCTTCACGGATGTCTGAACCCAGCCGGGCGTTGAGGCGGGAGAGGGGCGGCCGCCCCTCTCCCGCCTCGCTCGGCGTGGTCAAGGTCGGTGCCGATTTCGTGGACGAATACCCAGACGGCGACACGACCAGCACCGAGGCATATGCGTCGTTGTGCCGCACCGGCGAGGCCCTACTGGGGGAGCTTGACCGGCGCATCCGGCTGACCTTCGACATGCCGCAGGCCGCTGCGACGGCATTGGCCGTCATCGACGGGGCACGCGGGCCGCTTACCCCCTCACAGGTCAGCGACCGGGTTCTCGTCGCCTCGGCAACCATGACGGCAACACTAGACATCCTCGAACACCGCGGCTGGATCCGCCGCATCCCCAACCCCAGCGACCGGCGCAGCGTCCTGATCGAGATCACGCCCGACGGCCGCGCCACCGCCGATCAGCTGCTCCCCGGTATCCGCCTTATCGAGCGGAACATCCTGACCGCGCTCAGCCAGGACGAGCGAGCATGCCTGCTTGACCTGCTTTCCAAAGTCCTCGCCCGGGCAGCCGACGTCGCCGCCGAACAACCCGAACCCCTGAACGGTCGGCGGATCCGGCCCGCCCGGCTCGGCGTTCTCCCGCAGCGCACCTAGCCAGTACCCGACGCTGCGGATGTCAATGACGACGAGCCGGTGCGGGCCGAGGATGCCGGCGGCGCGCATGAGGCCGTAGCCCATCCCAGGGACTAGCGGCTACGGCGGCAAAGCGCGTCCAGGCCATCGGGAAGGAGCTGCGCTACCTGCTGCCGCCGCCCTTCCTGCAGTTCCGTTCTAGCCCTCGATCAGCTTGGTCCACGTGCCGTCGTCGACCACGCCACTCTGGGCCAGCCCGAAGGCGTGCTGCTGGGCCTTGACCGCGGCCTCCGTATTCGGGCCGAAGATGCCGTCGATCGTGACCGGGTTCCCCAGCGCAGTGAGGAGGCCCTGCAGCCGGTGCACCATCCGGGACTGCGGCTTGTCCTGGTCACCGGCCTTCAGCTGGGGAAGAGTGATATTCACCGTAACCTCCTGCGATGGCAGTAGCGGAGCCCTTGACAATACGGCTATTCCGGATCGTAACCGTGGACTAGCGCCACGCGCCACCACGGGCACCGGTGCTTTATCGTCCAAATGCCCACGCCACCATCAGCGGGAACTCTCCTCGCCAAAGCGCCTCGCCGTGCGACGCGACCCGCTCGCTCATCACGACATCGGCACCTGCATCGCGCAGCGCCACCGCCCACCGGGTCGCGTTGTCGTGGAAAAACGGCTCCAGCGTGCCGGCTACGAGGTACACGCGCGGAATCCGACTCGGCATCACGCCAGTCGGCTTGAAACCCGCGCCCGGCGAGCCGGAGAAAACCGCACCGTAGACGTCCGGATGCCGAAGCCCAAGGGCGAGCGCGAGCTCTCCACCCGCCGAGACACCGAACACCGCGGTGCGTTCGGCGGGCAGCGCGACTCCGAACCGCGACCGCGCCCATCGGCCGACGTCCCCGACGAAAAACCTCTCATGTGCCGCGAACCGTTCCGCGTCAAAGACCGGTGAGTACTCCTGGAGCCGCGGCATCTCATCGGCCAGCCCGTGTACACCGACGATCATCGTGGAGGGTACGTCGGCCGCTTCAAGGTACCCGCCCCACTGCGAGATCCCCTGGCCGTCACCGGCGAATACGACGGCCTCGGGCGGATCCGGCGGGACATACACCGTGACCTGCCGCCCACCGTTGTACTCGACCGTCTCGGTGACGAGCTCTCCCGCTATCGGGTCAGCACGCGCCGGTTCCGGCGGTGCTTCGGGACCGGCCGCGTCGTCAGTTGTTTGGTCATCCAATGTTGAACTCCGATCTTCGAGAGCCGGCACCCCGATCGCTGGTGGGCCTCAGCCAAGGACAGTGCACTGCCTAGCTCCAGTTGAACCCGCCGCGTCTGTCGACGGCAGGTGAAAACTTCACCTGCCGTCCAGGCCATGGTCGAAATCGGACTCGACATCTCCCGCGAGTTCCCCAAGCCCCTCACCGCCGACAAGATCCAGGCCGCCAACATCGTGATCACCATGGGCTGCGGCGACGCCTGCCCGGTCTACCCCGGTAAGCGTTACCTCGACTGGGGCCTCCCCGACCCCGCAGGCCCGGCCGTCGAGGCAGTCCGGCCGATCCGCGACGAAATCGGATCAGGCGAGCGTGACCGGATCGCCGCGCCGGATGGTGCCGCCCGCGATCACGTCGGCGTAGATACCAACATTGACGTGGTTATGCTGCGCCGCGGTCCGCAGGATGCCGGAGTCCTTTGGCAGGTCCCCCTGCGGCAGCGTGGTCATGACACAGCGCGGGCAGGGGCCAGTGACCTGCAAGCGGACCTCGTCGCCGATGGCCACCGCGTGGCCCAGCCAGTCGTTCTCCACGAAGCCCTGCTCGTCCGGGCCGGTCGCTACGACGATGTTCGGCCGGAACCGCCGGGCCTCGAAGCGGCCCTGGGGATACAGCGCGCGGAGCCGGTCGATCGTGGCCGTCGTTAGCAGGTGCACGATCGCGAGGTCGAAGAACGTTCCCGGCGGCAGCTCCCAGTCGGTCACGGTGTCCCGGTATTCCAGGCCCTCAATATCCGGCCAGTACTCCTCGGCCGTCGCGGCCGGCGCGGCACCCTCGCCGGGTGCCTCCGCGAGCGTGACCTCCCGGCCGAGCGCTTTGGAGAGGACCTGCGCGAGGTCGGGCTGGTCGCTTGTGACCGTGGTTCCGTCTGGCAGGGTCAGGCGGACGGCAGATACCTTCGCTCCCGCGTGCGGGGGCTCGACATAGGCGGCGCGGAACTCGAAGAAGTTGCCCCACTTACGGGGATTCTTCGCGCCCGCGACCTTTCCGGTCACCGGGTCGACGATGGCGAATTTCCGATCGCCGATGAGGCCGTATTTGGTGACCTCGGCGGCGTTCAATTCCTCCCCCATCATCGACTTGACCGGGTAGCGCCACAATCCGGCAACCGAGCCACAGCGTACCTGGGTGGATGGTGAGGGCGATGGGTCCGTTTTCATGACGGCTCCCCTTCGGTTTCCCGTCATCGCAGCATGTCGCGCCGGTACCCGGGAGTCAAGCGCCTCGATGAGCGATGATGTCGTTGAAGATCGCCAGGAAGCGACAGAGGCTGGATCAGGGCTCGCGCGGAGGGAATTTCGTATCTGGTTCCACCCGCTCGCACAATTCATAAGAGTGACCCAGAAGCTTGATCCCGACATGTGGCCAGGCATGCCCAGTACGTCCCTCACCCCCGATAGCTGATAAGAAGCGGCGACTTTCGACCGGGTTCGGGCAGGGGTGGCCGCGGGCCATCGCGCAGCGACGCAAAGCGCCTTGCGGGGTTCCGGCCGACGCCGGACAATCGAGAAGCGGGGGATGAAGCCGACTCAGCCAACCTCACGGCTTGCGCAGTTTCGGCGCGGGCGTGCCGGGGCGGGCCTCCCAAGGCAGAGCCCGGCGCGGGGAGCGCCGGTGCGGCGCGCCTGGCAGGACTCGAACCTGCGACCGGCTGCTTAGAAGGTCTAATCGGGCTGGCCGCTACCTGCTTCTGCCCAGTTCAGCCCGTCGATGCGTTGGCCCTGGGTAGCCGTTTCTTACCGTCACCGCCCGGTCGTTCTGGCACGTACGTGGCACGGCTGCTAGGACTGCGGCCAGCACGTGCCCTCGCTCGGTTTGGCTCGTTGGGTGTCGGTCGAGGGTGTCAGCACAGAGAAGAGCTGCTGATGGCATAACGGTAACGGCTAAGGTCACCATGATCTACTAGCGTGTTGGTGGTCGAAATTATGTTCGATCCAAGTTAAGCTTCGACTGAGGAGGCCAGCATGGGAGATCGCAGCTCCATTGAGTCGCCTACTTCGCCGTGCGCGAAGGCCGCGAAGCCTGGCACAGCGAGCTGACCTGCGATGACTCACAGCTGGCGCACACATGCGCCGACCGCTTCCTTATCAGGCAAACGGAGGACCTCCGCGAGCACGCTCAGCCCGGCCGCCTAGCTGGTCTTATCGTCCGGCAGCGTCCGGCGACGTGTGCCAGACGTTGCGGCGGTTGTGACTCAGTTAGTCACTCAGTCGCCTGCGCCCGGCCCACCATGGATTACGCCATTTCGACCCCAGCTAGCCTCGCAAGGTGACTAACGATGACGATGACGTGAGTTCAGGTCAGGCGAGCACCCTGCCTACGGCACTAGCGACGGCCGGAGGTGCGGCGCTCGGCGCAGGGCTTGGCGGCGCAGCAGGTGCTGTTATGGGTGCCTTCGCGGGTCCGTATCTAGAGCTATTGCTGCGCAGATCTTTCGCCGAGTTCGGAGCGGATGCGCAGGAGCGCGTCCGCCAGATGATGGCCTCAGCCTGTGATGCAGCAGAATGCACGGAGGCTGAGCTAGAAGAGCGCCTGCTTAAGACGGAACAGACGAGGCTGCTTAATGTCAACGCCATTCTGGCCGCAGCGGGTACCGCATGGCCACCGAAGGTGGTGGCGCTGGGACGAGTTCTGGCCGCCGGTCTGATCGCTGAGGATGAGGCCGACGTCAATCTCCAGGAGTTTGCGTTGGCCGCGATGGCGGAGATGGAGCGACCGCACGTTATGCTGCTGGATCTGCTGGTGCGCTACGAACCGGAAGTGGTATGGGGTGTGGGCTGGAAAGCCGTCTCGCATCGCATTCCGTCTTATCAGAGCCCGTACGTAGCGGGCGGCGGTGAGCTTTTCTGGTCGGTCGGTCACCGCATCTGGACCCTGGGCCAGATCGAGGACGCACGGCCTCGCCTCACTCCTGCGCTGACTGGCTTGCTGGCGACGCTGCGGTCGCACGGGCTGGTCCAAGAGCAGGACCGCGCGCCTGAAACTGCAAAGCAGCTCGCTGAAGAGCTGGCCAAGCAGGTCAACAGGCAGGCAGGACAGAACCAGCGCCGGAAAACGTCCAAGCCACCTACGCTCCAAGTGCCGACGGTCCGTAGTGTCAAAGAGCACTGGGCACCGACCGAGCGGGGCGAGCAAGTTCTCGGCTACTACGAGCTTGCCGCTGACGAAGCAGAGCCAGCTTCGGGCGAGTAAGCAGACCACCTGTCCAGTCAGCTTCGCCAGCCAGGCGCTGCCGGGCTTGTCCCTCTGCCTAGCAGCTGGGTGTGGCGGGCGCGGGCGTGGATTATCGCGCGGATGATGATGGGCGCGCCGATAGCTGAGGGGAGCAGCCAGAACGTGAGAGTGGGCAGCCGGTCCCACAGGGGCAGGTGGGGGCCGTTGTCGACGTAGAACGCGGTGAGCATGGCCACGTAGGCGATGCCCATGCCCGCGATGTGCCCGGTGTCGCCGGGCCGGTGGCGGCGCCGGTGCTGGTAGCCGATGGTCGCGGCGGTGAACGCGACTGCGCCGATGATGAACAGGTAGTAGTCCTGCCGCCAGCGCAGCGCGGCCAGGGCGGTGGCGGTGGCGAAGACCACAGTGATCGCCCGGTAGTACCAGCGGCCTGCGCGGATGTGCCGTGGACTGCCTTTGCGCACTATCCCGGCGATGGCCCCGGTGATTACCGCAGTGAGCCCGGCGAGCACGTGCACGGCGAGGAACGCCAGGAACAGCCGCGCGGTCGATCCCACCTGGTCGCTGAGGATGTGGGCGGCGGTCACCATGCCAGCCAGCCTCCTGCCGACTCGTCCGTATGCGTAGCTACGCTATCTATGGGATCAGGCTTACGCGGTGGATTGCCTGGTGGGAAGGGCTAAAGTAGTGTTTCTACTTATGCGGGCGGAGGAGCTGAAGGGTCACCTGGACGCGCTGCTGCTGGCCACCTTGGAGGATGGCCCGCGGCATGGCTATGCGGTGATAGAAGCGCTGCGTCACAGCACGGGCGGGCGGCTGGATCTGCCGACCGGGACGATCTACCCTGCGCTGCACCGGCTGGAGACTGCGCGGCTGATCGCCGGGTCCTGGTCGGTCGTTTCCGGGCGGCGCAGGCGCCAATACCGGCTGACCGCGGCCGGGGCCAGAGCCTTGTCGGGCAAGCGGGCTGCCTGGCGTGATTTCGCCGCGATGATGAGCGCTGCGCTGGAGGGCGGGCCATGCCCGGACCCCACCTGATCGGCGACTACCTCACGGCCCTGTCGGCTGATCTTCCTGGGCGGATTGTCGAGGAGCTGGCCGACGGGCTCGAACAGACCTACAGCCGCCACCTCGGCCAGGGCCTGGACCCAGATATGGCCGCACAGGTGGCGGTCGCCGAATTCGGTGAGCCACGGGTCATCGCTGCCGCTTTCACTGCCGCCAGCCGGGCCCGCCGCACCGCCCGCAGGCTGCTGGCCGTCGGGCCCGCCGTGGGCTCGTGCTGGGCTGTCGCGCTCATCACCGCCCGGGCCTGGCAATGGCCAGTCCCCGCCACCGCGCGGGTCCTGTTCGGGGTCGCGCTGATCACGGTCATCGGCTTGCTGGCCGCCGCCGCTTTCGGCCGTCATTACCGGTGGGTGTGCCGGGCTGCCGCCACGGCCTGCGTAGGTACCGTGATCTTGGATGTGGCGATGACTGGCGCCGTGCTGATCACTGTCCCCGCTCTGGCATGGCCTGTCGCCGTGGCGGTCGCTCTCAGCGTAGGCCGCTCCAGCTTCGCCCTGCGCAACGCCCACCACGCTCTGACCGGCTGACCGGCCGACACGGCCCGTGCCCGGGTCGTTCAGGGGTAAACGGTCTGTGACCCGGGCGGCTCTGCGCGGACATGAACCACGACCTGTTCCTCGTTAGGTTGTTTCGGCCGACTTCATGTCCCGCCACGTCCCAGGTCGACACTGCATAGGCTTGCCCGCGGGCTAACCGCTTGGGTCAGCTGGTCTTGGGGATTTCGATGGAGACGTTGGTGGCCTTGACGGCGGCGACTGCGAGCATTCCCGGTTCTAGGCCGAGTTCGTCTGCGGCTTCGCGGCTGAGCAGGGAGACGAACCGGTGCGGCCCGGCCCGGATTTCTACCTGGGCCATCACGGTATCGCGGACGACACGGCTGACCAGTCCGCTGAATCTGTTCCGCACCGAGTGGGCTACCACCATTCTGGTTTCTCCGTGATCGGCCGATTCGGCCAGTTCTTGCGCAAGGGTGGCGAGCGCTACCCCGTCGACGGCCATCCGCCCGGTGGCGTCGGTGGTTGTTGCGATCCGTCCGCCATCCGCCCAGCGGCGCAAGGTGTCGGCGCTGATTCCGAGGAGGTCGGCAGCTTCCTTGATCCGGAACGTCGGCATCCTGCGAATCTAATGCAACCTGGCCGAGCTCCCACAGAGGTCGGCGTCTTCGATGATCGTCTGCACCCTTAACAGGAAGGCTCGTGTCCGTGCTGGCGGTCAGGTGTCAACGGGCCTGGAAGATGCGGAGGCTTCCTGGCGGCAGGTTGACCGCTATCGCTTCGCCGACCGTGAGTTGGAGACGGTCGATGTCTCGGTGCAGCATCAGCGCCGCGATGGGTGGGTCGGAGGTAAGGGTGACGCGGGCAAGCGGCCGGGTGCGGAGAATCCGCTCGACTTGCGCGGCGAGGTTACCGCTGGCCGGGGTCTCCGGGGCGGCGGGGTGGAGTTGGACGTCTTCGGGCCGGTAGAAGGCGTGCACTGGGCCGTCCAGCCCGGTGGCCGCTGGATCGCGGAGCACGAACTGTCCGATGTGGGTTGTGCCGTTGGCGGCTGTGCCGTGCCCGAGTTCGGACCAGCCGAGCAGGCGGGCGACGTCGGGGTCGGCGGGTTCGGCGCTGACTTGGTCGGCTGGCCCGGTCTGGCGGAGTTGCCCGCCGACGATGACGGCGAGGTCGTCGCCGATGCTGAGTGCTTCGTCTCGGTCGTGGGTGACGTGTGCGGCGGGGATCTCCAGTTCGGCCAGGAGCCGCTGGAGCAGGGCGCGCATGTCTTCGCGGGTGGGCTGGTCGAGGGCTGATAGTGGTTCGTCGAGTAGCAGCAGGCCGGGCTGGATCGCCAGCGCGCGGGCCAGGGCTGCTCGCTGGCGTTCGCCGCCGCTGAGGGAGCGGGGTGACCGGTCTGCGAGGTGACCGATTCCGAGTTGATACAGCAGGCTGTCGGCGCTGTCCGGGGAGGCTGTGCCGCTGGCGCGCGGGCCGAACCTGATGTTCTCTTTGACGGTCATGTGCGGGAAGAGCGCGGCGTCTTGGAAGACCAGGCCGATGCGGCGCCGTTCGGGCGGCAAGCCGGTGATGTCGGCCCCGGCGAGGCTGATCTGCCCGGACTGCTGGGGGCGGAGCCCGGCGATGGTTTCCAGCAGCACGGTTTTCCCGGCGCCGGAGGGCCCGAGCACGACCAGTACCCGGTCGGGCGGGATGCCGAGGCTGACTGGGCCGAGGGTGAAGGATCCGGCCTGGGCGGTGAGCCCGCTGATGCTGAGCCCGGGGTCAGCTGTAGGCACGATTCACCCTGGCCAGCAGCCGCCCGGAGGCCAGGGTCCGCAAGACCAGGAACGTGGCCAGGGCGACGATCATGAGCACCACCGCTGCTGACGCGGACTGGGTGAGGCCGGACTGCAGGAACAGGTTGTAGATCTCGACCGGGGCGGTGGCCGGGTAGTAGGCGAGGATCACTACGGCGCCGAACTCGCTGATCGACCGCGCGTACACCAGCACCGCACCGGTCAGCACGCCGCCCAGCCCCAGCGGCAGCGTGATCCGCCGGAACGTGTGCCAGGGAGTGGCGCCCAGGCTCCGGGCGGCCCGTTCCAGCCGGGGGTCGATGGCCTCGAACCCGACCCGGGCGCTGTTGACGGCGAACGGGACGCTGACGAACAGCATCGCGGCCACGATGCCCCACTGCGAACCGTAGAACGACACCCCCAGGTGGCTGGCCGGGGCGCCGACCCAGCCGGTCCGGCCGAGCAGGAACAACAGGGCGATACCGGCGACCGTATGCGGCACGACCAGCGGGAGATCGACAATGGCCTGGATCACCCCGCGGCCCCGGAAGCTGCCCCGGGCCAGCAGGTAGGCTAGCGGCACCCCGAACAGGGTCGCGATCGCGGCGGTGATCGCCGCCGCTTGCAGGCTCAGCAATGTGGCGTCCCGGATCGCCGCGGTGCTGGCGGCCTGGTGCAGGCTGGCCACCGACGAGGTGGTTACCAGCCGGATGATCGGCAGCACGATGAACGCCAGCAGCAGACCGCTGAGCAGCCAGGTGACGACCCCGAACCAGCCCATCGGCCAGCTGCGCGCGGGGCGCCGCGCTTGTGTCGTTGTCACGTGGTTATTGTGCCGCCGGGCGGCCTGCTTGCCGGTCTTACCCGCCGGAGGCTGGCCACTGGGTGGTGAGTGGCTTGATCGAGGCGGGAACCTTGTTCTGGGGGTTGGCCAGGGCGGGCGAGATGACCACGAACCCGTTGCTGCGCATGATCGCCTGCCCCTGTGGGCCGATCACGAAGCTGATGAACTTCTGGCCCAGCGCCGCGTTGGGTGCGCTGGCAGGGATGGTCAGCCCGTAGATGATCGGCTTGGCACTCAGCGTGCCCAGCGACCCGGCGTGGATGGAGACCTTGCCGTAGGCGGCGGCCATCGCCGGGTCGGACAGGTTGATCTGCGGCGGCAGCGCGATCCATTTCAGGTTCTGTTCTTGCGCGGTGGACTTGTAGATCGCCAGGTAGTCGATCTGCCCCGATTGCAGCGCGGAGATCAGCGAGGTCTCGGTCTCGGCGACGCTGGAATCGGGGGAGTTCTTCAGCACCGACGCCGACAGTCCCGGCTGGTGGTAGTAGGCGTTGGCCAGCTGCAGCATCTGCAGGGTCTGATAGCCCGACGGATCAGCGGCCGGGTTGGACCGGCCGATATGCACGCCCGGCTGGGCCAGCACCTTGTACCAGTTGGCGGGGGTGAGCCCGCTGGCGCCTTTGCTGTGGCTGGTGTAAGCGAAAGTGATCTGGTTGGAGACAAACCCCAGATACCAGGTCGCGTTGGCGGTGAACATCAGCTTGGGGATCAGCGAGTAATCCGCCACGCCCAGCACGTCGGCGGGCTGGTGCAGCTGGGTGATGGCCTTGACCATGTCACCGCTCGCGCCGAACATCGAATGCACGGTCACACCAGGATTGGCCTTCTTAAACGCCGCGATCTCCGCCGCGAACGGGGTCGCCAGCGTGCCCGCGCCGAACACGACCAGCGTGCCATGTGCTGCCGACGCCGCGGGACTTGCGCCGCTGGACGAACTGGAACTGCTGCTACACGCAGCCGCCACTGTGACGATCAGGCAGCCGAGGGCGGCAAGCCCGCCCCGGCTGAGTTTGCGGCCCACGACTGCCTCCTCCTGTATGACTACAGAACGGGGCAGAGCCTAACAGCGCCCGGTCCTGCAAGAGCGTCATAGCAGCCATAGTCACTCTCATCATGCTGCCGTGGCCGGGTATCGCCGGTAGAGTCCCGGGTCATGGCCAGGTATTTGCAGGTCAGCCAGGAACTCGCCAGCAACATTGAATCCGGGCTCCTGGGTCCGGGGGACGAGCTGCCGAGCATCCGCGATGCCGCGGACCGGTACAAGACCACCGGCTCGACCATCGGCCGTGCCTACCGTCATCTAGCCGACGCAGGCGTGATCGACGTTGCCGACCGGCGCCGTGCCCGGGTCGCCGCTGGGGGCGATGCCGCTGCCCGGCGGATGCTCGGTGGTCATCCGGTCTTGCGGCTGGCGGGCAGCGATGACCCTGGCCTGGATATCGTGCTCCGCCAGACCGGGGCCAGCGTGATCACTGTCGGAGCACGGGGGAGTTTCCATGGCTTGACCAGGATCTGGCGCGGCACTGCTGACGCCGCAGCGATCCATTTGCGTCACCGTTCCGGCGGCCACAACATCCCATTCGCCCGAACGCTACTGCGCGGGCGCCGCCCTGCGATCATTCACCTATGGCGCCGCGAGCAGGGCCTGTTGACACCGGCAGGCAACCCTGATCACATCACCGCTCCCGGAGACCTGCGCGCTCTGCGGGTCGCCCGGCGCCAGTTCGGCACAGGCACCCGCGTGCTGCTGGACCGGCTGCTGACCGACGCGGGAATCCTGCCTGCCTCAGTGACCGGCCCGGAGGCGGCATCACATCTGGAAGTAGCCATGTCGGTCGCTTCTGGCCAGGCCGACACCGGGCTTGGCGTGCGTGCCGCCGCCACAGCTTTGGACCTCGGCTTCATTCCGGTTGCCTGGGAAGACTTCGACATCGTGCTGAGTGCCGATGTCTTGCCGGCCGCTGAGCCGCTGATCGCCGCCGTGCGCGACTCAGACGCACATTCATCAATCAGCGCGCTGGGCGGCTACGACCTCTCCCGCGCCGGTTCGGTAGAGATCCTCTCCTGATCAGACCGCCCGTGATGGCCGTGTCTGGTGCTCGGTGAGCCCGTGAACCCTAGCGATCCGCTGGGATAGCGTTGCACGATGCTCGGGACCGGATGGACTGAGGTTGTCGCCCTCGTCGCGGCCTATGTGATCGCGGTGCTGGCGACTCCGGCGGGGGTCTCCGGGGCAGTTTTGCTGCTGCCGTTCCAGGTCAGCGTTCTGGGTACGCCCAGCCCGTCTGTGACACCGACCAACCTGTTGTACAACGTGGTCGCAACTCCAGGAGCGCTGTACCGGTATTGGCGGCAGCGCCAGACGGGCGGTCGCCTGGTCCTGGTGCTCATCGCCGGGACATTGCCAGGGGTCATCGCCGGGTCGGTTATCCGGGTAGTGCTGTTGCCAGGACCTCGTGTCTTCGCCTTGGTGATATCGGTCGTGCTGACGCCGCTGGGTACCTGGCTGGTGTTGTCCCGTCCAGCTCGCCAGCAAGAGTCCGACCGCCAGGTCCGGCTGATCCCCGCCCCAGTCCTTGTGGTCTTGGCGGCCGTGGTGGGGTGTGTCGGGGGAATATATGGAATCGGCGGCGGCTCGATCCTGGCACCTATCTTGATCGGTTCAGGCCGCCGCCCCGCCGAGGTCGCTCCCGCCGCGCTGGCCTCCACGTTCGTCACCTCAGTTGCAGGCGTCATCACTTTTACGATCTTGTCGGTTCATCATCATGGCTCGGTGGTTCCGAACTGGCCGACCGGCATCGCGCTAGGAATCGGCGGCCTGGCTGGCGGCTATACCGGCGCCCGAATTCAATCCCGGCTGCCTGATGCGCTGATCCGCCACCTGCTTGGTGCCCTGGTGATCGCGATTGGCGCCCGGTACCTCTGGTCTGCCCTTGCCTGATCCTGCTCTGCTGCCATCTTCCTCACAGCTGCCTGCCCGTGTGAGTGGGCGCCGGGTCAAGGGTCTGCGCGCAGCGAATGCCCGGAGGGCAGCCCTTGACGCGGTGGCCGCGAGCTGGACAATCGAGCGAGGAGGAAGACGGCTGTACGCGGCCACCGTGTCAGCGTGACGATAGGCCACCTTGATCAGCGATCCTGCGTGCATGGCCCGGCGTGCGGCGGGCGGGCCTCCCAAGGCTGAGCCCGGCGCTGACGCCGGGCCAGCGGCGCCGCAGGCGCCGCCTTGATCTAGATACGGCTTAATTCGGCAACGCATTGCTCATGGTGCCTGTCATGGTGCCGGAGTCGTGGTGCGTGGACGTGGTTCCGCTGGCTGTCTGGGCGCGTCCGGGTATCGCTGGGCCGGGTCACTGCCGGGCTGGATGCACGTTCACGGGACGTCGATGACGTAGCGGAACAGGTACCGGTCGGCGGGCAGGATGGAGTCGAGGACTTCGACGGCGGTCCCGTGGTTGTCGTGGGCGGTGCGCAGTACCCGGACGACTGGGACGCCGGGCGGTATGTTCAGCGTCGCTGATTCGCCGGGGGTGGGCATCCGGATGTCGAGGTCCTCGACGAACTGGGTTACGCGGCGCCGGACTGGGCCGTCTTGGGCTTCGATGACCGCGAGGCTTCCCTCGCGGATGGGCGAGGGTTGCTCGATCGGGGTTCCGGCGGCGATGTCGGCGGGATAGTACCCATCGGACAGCTGCATGGGCTCGTCGTCGACGTAGAACTGCTGCCGCCGGACCACAACGTTCTCGCCTTCGGCGCGCCCGAGTCTTTCGGCAATGTCGGCGGGAGCGGGCACGGAGGCAACTTCGAGGATTCGCCGCTCGGACCGGTGGCCCTGGGCGGCGGCTTCGGCGTCGAAGTTGGACCGGCCATCGGCGCGGCGCTGCCGGTAGTTGCTGCCGGTGGCCAGCAGGCGGATGGTCGGGCGGGTCCGGACGAAGGATCCGCGGCCGTGCTCGGAGATGAGGTGCCCTTCGGCCCGCAGCGCGGCGATGGCTTTCTGCGCTGAGGTGCGGGTGGTGGCGAACTGGCGGGCCAGTTCGTGCTCGGAGGGAATCTGGTCACCGGGCCGCAGGTTGCCCGCCAGGATCTCCGAGCGAAGAGTGTCAGCGATTTCCTGAGCGGGACGCCGGGGCATGAGTGTGTCCTTTCCGTTGGGCGAAAGCCCAGCCCGACCAGGATTCAACGGTCACGAGAATCGTCGGGCCTTCCAGTACCTGTCCGCCGTATTGCGGGTACTTGATCTTCAGCAGGTTCCAGTGCGCCTGGTGCCCGGCGCCGGAACGCTCGATGGCTGCTGTGCCGTCGGCGCGGGCCCACCAGAGCTGGTTCCAGTCGTCGTCGTAGTGGTCGGCGATCAGGCTGACCTGCGGGTTCTCGTCGATGTTCTTCAGGCGGCGCAGGTTCATCGTGGTCTTCGGCTTGTTGTCGATTCCGATGGCGATCCGCCCGAGGTCGTCCACGGCGAACGTGCACGGCACCACATGCGGCCGCCCGTCACGCCCTGCCGTCGCCAGGTGCGCGACCGGCGAGGCGGCGAGCCGGGCTCTGGCGTCCGCCGGGTCTAGCCGCATGGTTCCCCGTCCCTGTTCGTGAGCGTCACCGCTGCCGTCATGTTCTCGGTCTGAGTAAACCAGACTTGCCTACTCATGTCGCCTGGAGTACATTCTAACTTGAGTAGTCAAGTTGGATCTTGGCTGGAAAGGAAGGTGGAGGCGATGGCCTTCAAGAACGGCTTGCGGCTTCCCGTGAGCATGCGCGATGTGTTCCCGCACGGGTGCTGCCTGGTGCCGGACTCGATCACCGAGGCGATGGATTACGACGAAGCGACCCGCATGAGGTCTCCGGCGCGGGACAAGCAGACCGGCCAGCCGGTGTTCTCCTGCCGGGTCTCCGACCTGGACCCGGACCTGGCGGGCCGGTCCCGCGAGGTTGTGGTGAAGATCCTGGCCGACAAGACCCCTGTCCCGCCGACCCGCCAGCCCTTCGAGCCGGTGGAGTTCGACGGCCTGATCGTCACCCCGTACGTGGACAACGGCCGCTGCCAGGGCCGGGGCACCCGGTGCGGTGCGCGGATGGCGTTCTCGCTGCGCGCTACCGGGATCAAGGCCGCTGTGCGTCCGGCGCACAAGGACGCTGCCTGATGCCCGCCCGGCGGGTCACGACCGTGACCATCCCGGTGGGCGTGTGTTCCGGCGCCGCGTTCGAGGCCTATGCCGGGCGGACGCCGCTGCTGTCCATCTGGGCGGTCCGGCCCGCGCTGCTGGTGACGCTGACGCTGCCGGAGCGGATCGAGGCCGGGCACGTGCGATTCGCCCGCCAGCTCGCCGACCTGACCGCCCGCTACGCGGTGGAAGTAGAGCGCACCTACCGCGGCCTGCCCGCCCTCTCCTCCCTCACCAGCCAGCAGGCGTGAGGGTGATGGCCCCGGCCAGTGATGACAGCACCGGCCGGGGCTCCCATCTCTTTTCTCCCCGAGGAGCACTCAGGAAGGACCCCTATCATGACCGATCAGCCCCGCCGGGTCACCCCGGCGGAGATCAGCGAACTACTCGACCACGCCCGCCAGCTCAGCCCCGACACCGGCCTGGACGGGCTGGTCGCCTACCACGAGCGGAAAGCCAGCCTGCTGTCCCGCGTCGCCGCCGACCTGGACACCCCTGAGGCACACACTGTGGCCGCCGACGCCTGGCACTACGTCTCGGCCCTGGCCGCCCGCCGCGATACCCCGGCGGAGGTGGTGGCGCCGTGAAGATGTCGACGTTCTCCGGCGACCAGATCACCCAGGTCAACAACCCCGACCCGTTCGCCCCGCCGATCTGGCGGTCCCCGGTGCTACCACACCCCCGGCTGGATCATCGCCCTCGTCCAGGCCTGGCGGCTCCTCGCCGCCATCATCGGCTTCGTCCTGCGCCATCCGCTGGTTGACTTCGCTGTCGGCGTGGTCGTGGTGACGTGGCTGTACCTCGGCTGGCCGGGCCTGATCCTGCTGGCCGTCGTTGTGCCGGGCACGATAGCGCTGTGGCGGTGGCGGTGGCCGGTGTCGTTCGGCCGGTTCATCGCCCGGCCCGCGCTCGGCAAATGGCGGCGCTGGCATTACCAGCGGCACTGGGCCGCGGTCATGACCATCGGCCGCCTCGCCCCGCTCTACCGTGGCAGGATCCTGCTCCCCGAGCTGGGCAAGGTCACTTCCACCCCCTACACCGACCGGGTCCAGGTCCGGATGGTCTCCGGCCAGTCCGCCGCGGACTTCGCCAGCCGGGCACCGAACCTGGCGCACGGGTTCGGCGCGATGCTCTGCCGGGTCCGCACCGGCCGCCCCGGCGCCGTCGTCCTGGAACTGGTCCGCCGCGACGCCCTCGCCGCCACCATCCCCGCCCTGCCCGTCCCAGAGCACGTGAGTCTCCGCGCGCTGCATGTGGGCCGACGGGAGGACGGCTCGCCGTGGCTGGCCCGGCTGCACGGAACCCACCTGCTGATCGCCGGCGCCACCGGCGCCGGAAAGGGTCACTGCTGTGGTCCCTCATCCGGGCGATGCTCCCGGCCATGCGCGAGGGCCTGGTGCGGGTGCTGGCGGCTGACCCGAAGCTGATGGAACTCGCGTTCGGCCGCGCCCTGTTCGAGCGCCACGGCTGCTATGCGTGTGACCCGCTGGCCATCACGGTCATGCTCGAACAGGCGGTCCGGGACATGCAAGCCCGCGCCGCGAAACTCGCCGGGAAACAGCGTGATCATGCGCCGACCGTGGAGCATCCGTTCACCGTGGTCCTAGTTGATGAGGTCGCGTTCCTCACCGCGTACATGCCGGACAAGGCCGTCCGGGAGCGGATCAAGGCCGCGCTCGCGACCCTGACCACCCAGGGTCGCGCAGTCGGCTACTGCGTGGTTGCCGCGTTGCAGGACCCACGTAAGGAGGTCATGTCGATCCGGAACCTGTTCCCCGACAAGATCGCCATGCGCCTGGACGAGCCCGAGCAGGTCGACATGGTCCTCGGCGACGGCGCAGAGACAGAGGAGCGTCCGCGGACCTGATCTCGTCTGACCCCGCGACCGGCGCCGGGGTCGCGTTCATCCGCCTGGAGACAGATCCTGACCCGGTAAGGGTCCGCGCCGCGTGGGTCTCCGACGCCGACATCCGCGCCATGACGCGCCGAGTACAGCTCCGATGTCCAGCCGGGGCTGCGGCCGGTCGAGGCAGGAGCTGCCGCATGAACGCGGTTACCGCCTGGCGCAGCGATGACCCGTGCCCGGTCTGCGGCACCGGCCTGACCTACACCGACGACGGAGCCAGCGCCGTCACGCAGGACTGCGGCCTGTGCGGCTGGTCCGCGACCTGGCAGGCCAGCCTGGACGGTGACGCCTGATGACAGCACGCACCACCCGCGCCGACCGCCTGGCCCTGCCGCTGGCGACCTCGGCTATCAAGGACCTGGCCGAATCCAACGGCGGGTGCATCCGGCCCGTCCAGCTGCGCCGCACCGACATCGACACCGGCCACGTCGAGCAAGTGCTCGTCCCGTGCGGCGCCACCCTCGCCGCGGTATGCCCGGCCTGCGCGGAACGGGCCAGGAACCTGCGCGCGGCTCAGTGCCGGGAAGGCTGGCACCTCGAAGACGAGCCCATCATCCAGTCCGCCCCGCCCGACGACTGGCAAGCCTGGCTACTGGAACAGCGCGCCGACGCCCAGCAGCTCCGCGACCACGCCGGAGATGGGGACACTGCCGAGCTGGATGCGCTCATCGGCGAACTCGACCACGAGCTCGCCCGCACCGGTATCCGCGGCAACCCCGACCCCGGTAAACAAACCACCCGCCGTCACCGTTCGACCCGCCGCCGCCAGGACGCCCCGGACCTGCCCCGCCGCAAGATCAGCCCACGCACTACCGGGAAGGTCTACACCGCGGCGGACGGCAAGACGTTCCGGCCGTCGATGTTCCTGACGCTGACCTGCGACAGCTACGGCAGAGTGACCGCCGACGGTGTCCCTGCTGATCCGGAGTCCTACGACTACCAGCGGGCCGCCAGGGATGCGCTGCATTTCGCGGCGCTGTTCGACCGGTTCATCCAGAACCTGCGCCGCTTCCTCGGCTACGACCTGCAGTACTTCGCCGCCATCGAACCCCAGCGGCGCCTCGCCCCGCACGTCCACATCGCCATCCGCGGCACCGCCTCCCGCAACGAGCTGCGGCAGGTTCTGGCCGCCACCTATCACCAGGTCTGGTGGCCCTCCACGGATCAAGTGCAGTTCGACGGTAACCGGCTACCGGTCTGGCATGAGGCGTCGGGTAATTACCTCGACCCGGTCACCGGGGAAGTCCTCCCCACCTGGGACCAGGCCCTCGACTCCATCGGCCCGCAGGACCAGCCGCTGCATGTGGCCCGGTTTGGGCCGAAGTTCGACGCCCAGGGCGTCCTGGCCGGATCGAAGGACTCCGGCCGCTGCATCAAGTACCTGACCAAGTACCTGACCAAGCAAATTTCCGGCTGTCATCAGGCCAGCACCGACACCCAGCGTGACCATGCCGACAAGCTCATGGACGCGCTCCGGTTCGAGCCCTGCTCACCCGGCTGTGCGAACTGGCTCCGCTACGGCATCCAGCCCAAAGACGCCAACGAGGGACTGCGGCCGGGTGCTTGCAGGGGCAAGGCGCACCGCCGGGAACATCTCGGCTATGCCGGTCGCCGTGTGCTGGTCTCCCGCAAATGGTCCGGCAAGTCCCTAGCTGATCACCGCGCCGATCGCAAAGCCTGGCTTCTGGAGATGCTCGACCTGCCCGCCGATGATCGCCGCTACCGGTGGGAGCCCGTGAGTCCCGCTGACGAGGATTTCATGCCGCACAGCAGACGGCTCTTGCATGTCCTGGCCGACCGCGCACGATGGCAGGCCGCGCTAGCTGGAGCCAGGCAAAGGGCCGGGGAGGACATCGAGTGATCTGTCGGCAAGCAGGAAGGCGGCGTGATGATCAGGGGAGCGGATGGCAAGATTGAGCGGCTTCTGACGGTTGGGCAGGTCGCCGAACTGCTGGGAACCACGGAGCGGTTTCCCCGCCGACTCATCGCCGAACGGCGGATCCGGTTCGTTCGCGTCGGCCGACATGTCCGGATCTCCGAGTCTGCGCTCCGGGAGTTCATCTCGGCTGGGCTGGTCGAGCCGGTCATTCGATCTCGGCGGGGGAGTGCTGCCTGATGGGGAATGCCAGGGGCCGCCGCCGCCGGTTTGGCGCTGTCCGCCAACTGCAATCTGGTCAATGGCAGTCTCGTTATCGTGGCCCTGACGGACTCATGCGGGCCGCCGACCATACGTTCGGGACCAAAACTGACGCCGAGCTATGGCTGACTCGTAAGGAAGTCGAGATCCTTAACGGTGAGTGGATCAGTTCGGAAGGGGGCCGTACCCCCTTCTCCGGGTTCGCCTCGGTCTGGATCGAGGAGCGGCCGGGTCTGCGGCCCAAGACGGTGCAGCTCTACCGATACTTGCTGCGCCGGTACCTGCTCCCTGCCTTCGGCCGAGACGTGCTGGCCGAGATCAAGGAAGCTCGGGTTCGGCAGTGGAGGAGGGAGCTGCTCGACAGCGGCACTGGCTCCGTGACGGCGGCCAAGGCGTACCGGCTTCTTAAAGCCATCTTGAACACGGCGGTTGACGATGGGCTTATCCGCCGCAATCCATGCCGGATCAAGGGTGCTGGTTCGGAGTATTCGTCGGAGCGTTTTGTGCTGACGGTCAGTCAGGTGTATCGGCTGGCCGAGGTGATCGACGAGCGATACCGGGCGCTGCTGCTGCTCGGAACTTTCGGCAGCTTGCGGTGGGGCGAGCTGGCTGCGCTTCGGCGGGCGGATCTGGATTTGGACGCCTGGACGGTGCGAGTTGAGCGGTCGCTCACGGAGCTATCGGTTGGTGAGCTGTTTTTCAGCCCGCCCAAGTCAGAGGCTGGTCGGCGCGTAGTGGCGATTCCTGAACTGATCATTCCTGAGCTGCGCTCGCACATAGAGCGATTTGCGCAGCCGGGAGACGGCGGCTTGCTGTTCACGAGCCCGACTGGTGCGCCGCTTCGTAACAGCAACTTCCGCGGCCGGGTGTGGCTGGCGGCGGTCGAGACGGCTGGCCTGCGGGGCCTGCATTTTCACGATCTTCGGCATACCGGAAACGCCTTCGCTGCCTGTACCGGCGCTAACTTGCGCGAGCTGATGGAGCGGATGGGGCACAGTAGCTCCCGCGCGGCCATGATCTACCTGCACTCCAGCGGAGAGCGGCAGCGCAAGATCGCGGATGCCCTGGGCGAGCTGGCCGAAGCGGAGCTGAGCAAGGCCACTAAGCCGAGCTGTGACCCGAAGGCATCTGGCACGTACGTGGCACGGCGGGGCCGGACGGTAGCTAAGTGATCAAGACAGGCATTACATCCTGGGTGCTTGACCTGGTGTTTTGGCTGGCGCGCCTGGCAGGACTCGAACCTGCGACCGGCTGCTTAGAAGGCAGCTGCTCTGTCCATCTGAGCTACAGGCGCCCGGACTTATTGTGCATGACCGGGGTCACGTGCTCGACCCGGTCCGGGCGAAATCCGCCACGCTGCGGCCAGCACCGCCAGCAGGCGGCAGCTTCTGCCAGGCATCGCTGTGAGTCCCTGCGGCGGGCCGCCCGGCGGCAAGCGCGGGGTCTTGCCTATCGTCGTGTCCCGTGATGCGTCGCACCGAGCCAGCCGGTAGCGCGGCGGCCGGGGGGTGCCCCGCCCGTTCTGGCTGGCTGGCCAGCTCCGGCAGGCTGCCCGCCCGGTGGCCGCAGGCGTGCGGCATCGTGGCCGGTGTTGCCGCGGACGCGCTGCTCGGTGACCCGCGCCGCGGGCATCCGGTGGCGGTCTTCGGCCGGGCGGCGCAGGCGTTGCAGGATCGCGTTTACGCGGACAGCCGGGTGAGCGGGGCGATGTACGCGGCGGGCTGCGTTGCGCCGGTGCTGGCTGCCGCTGCGATGGCAGATCGGCTTTCGAAGCGGCGGCCGCGGGCGCGGCTGGTCCTGACCGCCACGGCCACCTGGGCGGTTACCGGCGCCGCCTCGCTGGCGTCGGAGGCTGAGCGCATCCGGGCCGCCCTGGACGCCGGCGACCTCCCCGCGGCGAGGGCCGTACTGCCCAGCCTGTGCGGCCGGGATCCCGGCCGCCTGGGCAACGCCGAGATGGCCCGGGCGGTGATCGAGTCCGTCGCCGAGAACACCAGCGACGGTGCGGTCGCGCCGCTGCTCTGGGGCGCGGTGGCCGGCCCGGGCGGCCTGGCGGCGTACCGGACGGTGAACACGCTCGACTCGATGGTCGGCTACCGGTCACCCAGGTACGCGAGGTTCGGCTGGGCGTCGGCGCGGCTCGATGACGTGGCGAACTGGGCGCCCGCGCGGCTCACCGGCCTGCTGGCGGTGGCCTGCGCCCCGGTAGCCGGCGGCAGCCCGCTCGCCGCATGGCGGGCGATGCGCACGTACGGCCCGCGGCATCCCAGCCCGAACGCGGGCCGCTGCGAGGCTGCCTTCGCCGGGGCGCTCGGCATCCGGCTCGGCGGCACCAACGCCTACGGCGGGGTAACCGAGAACCGGCCGTGGCTCGGCGACGGGCGGGTCCCCGGCCCGGCCGACATCGGCCGCGCGGTCCGGCTGTCCCGCGCCGTCACCATCGCGGCCACCGGGATCGCCGCCCTGGCGTCCATGATCTTGCAGCAGATGACAGATTCCGGGGGTTCATGCGCTGGCCCGGCATCAGCGCCAGTCCGTGGCGGTGCCCGCGATAAAGACGGAGACGGTACCACCTTGGATATCTAACAGAGAGTCTGCCGGGCTACGGGTGCCGCGCCGTTGCCGCTAGCGTGGTGGGGTTGCCTTCCGGCTCAGCGCTGAGCTGTTCATTCGATGATGAGTTAACGGCCGACAGAGGAGGGGACCGGGTGAACGGCGCGCTGCTCGTCGCGGGCACCACGTCAGATGCGGGCAAGAGCGTCATCGCCGCCGGGCTGTGCCGCTGGCTGCGCCGGCAGGGAGTATCGGTCGCGCCGTTCAAGGCGCAGAACATGTCGCTGAACTCGTTCGTCACCCTCGACGGCGCCGAGATCGGCCGCGCGCAGGCGATGCAGGCGGCCGCGGCTGGCATCGAGCCGGACGCCAGGATGAACCCCGTCCTGCTCAAGCCCGGCAGCGACCGGCGCAGTCAGGTCGTGC
This sequence comes from uncultured Actinomycetes bacterium, assembly GCA_963707065.1. Taxonomy (GTDB): domain Bacteria; phylum Actinomycetota; class Actinomycetes; order Streptosporangiales; family Streptosporangiaceae; genus Palsa-506. The sequence goes on along the minus strand of CAVPPJ010000013.1, from coordinate 344,044 downwards.
TGCTCGGGCACCCGGACGGCGAGGTCGACGCGGTCGAGTACCGCCAGCATTCGGGGCGGCTGCTGAACGTGGCCCTGGACAGCCTGGCCCAGCTCCGGCGCGAGTTCGACGTGGTCATCTGCGAGGGCGCCGGCAGCCCGGCCGAGATCAACCTGCGCGCGACCGACATCGCGAACATGGGGCTTGCCCGGGCCGCGGACCTGCCGGTCATCGTGGTGGGCGACATCGACAGGGGCGGGGTGTTCGCGGCGCTGCACGGCACGCTGGCGCTGCTCGCGCCCGCCGACCAGGCGCTGATCGCCGGGTTCGTGATCAATAAGTTCCGCGGCGCGGCTGAGCTGCTGGACAGCGGGCTGCGGATGCTGCGGGAGCTGACCGGCCGGCCGGTGCTCGGGGTCGTGCCGTGGCAGGACGGCCTGTGGCTGGACGCCGAGGACTCGCTCGCGCTCGACTCCAGGGTTGCCTCCGGCGCGCAGTCCGGGGCCGGCCACGGCCCGGCGGGGACGGACGTCCTGCGGGTGAGCGTGGTCCGGCTGCCGCGGATCAGCAACTTCACCGATATCGATGCCATCGGAAACGAGCCCGGGGTGCTGGTGCGCTTCGCCACCGCGCCGGCCGAACTGGCCGACGCCGACCTCGTCGTGCTGCCCGGTACCCGGGCGACCGTCGCTGACCTGGCCTGGCTGCGGGATCGCGGGTTCGCCGACGTGATCGCGACCCGGGCGCGGAAGGGGCTGCCGGTGCTCGGCATCTGCGGCGGCTACCAGATGCTGGCCCGCCAGATCGACGACGAGGTCGAGTCCGGCGCCGGCCGGGTAGCCGGCCTGGGGCTGCTGCCGGTGCGGGTGGAGTTCGGCGCGGAGAAGCGACTGGGCCGCCCGGCCGGGTCTGCGTACGGCGCGCCGGTGACCGGGTACGAGATCCACCACGGTGTCGCCGTCGCCGACGGCGCCGAGCCGTTCCTTGACGGCTGCCGCAGCGGCGCGGTCTGGGGCACCAGCTGGCACGGCACGATGGAGAACGACTCGTTCCGGCGGGCGTTCCTCACCGAGGTCGCCGCCCTGGCCGGGCGGGACTTCGTGCCCGCTCCCGATACTGACTTCGCCGCGCTGCGGGAGGCTCGCCTCGACGTCCTCGGCGACCTGGTGGCCGGCCACCTCGATACGGACGCGCTGCTCAGCCTGATCACCGGCGGGCCGCCGCCCGGCCTGCCGGTGATCCCGCCGGCCGGGGGTTTGGCCAGCGACAGTTCGACTGGCGGCGGGAGCCGATCATGAGGTGGGAAGGCCCGGACGGGTACTGGGCGAGCGACGACGCCGCGCTGACCAACATCGACCGGGTGCACAAGTGGCTGAGCGAGGAGAGCTACTGGGCGGCGGGCCGGCCCTACCAGGTCATGCTGCGAGCGGTCGAGAACTCCCTGGTCGTGGGACTCTTCACGGCTGACGGGGAGCAGGCTGGCTTCTCCAGGTTCGTCACCGACTACGCCACGTTCGCCTGGCTCTGCGACGTGTTCGTCGACTCATCTCACCGCGGCCACGGCGCTGGCTCGTTCCTGGTGCAAACGGCCGTCGGCCACCCGGCCGTCCGCGATCTCCGCCAGGTCCTGGCCACCCAGCCCGGCCGCAGCCTCTACCGGCGGCACGGCTACGACGAACTGGCCAGCCCCGAACGCTGGATGGAGCGCTGACCGCGCCGGTAACGCCGTGCCGTTGACAAAGCAGCCCCCGACGGCGTAGCACTCCGGAGAGACGGGCGCTGCGCCGGGCTGCGCCGGACGGGGAGAGGCAGCATGCATGAGCGACGCTAAGACCGAGATCCACGGCCGCTGCGCGCCCGGGTTCGAGCCGGTCCGGGCGGCGTTCGCGCAGAACTTCGCGCAGCGTGACGAGATCGGTGCCAGCGTCGCCGTGGTGGCGGGCGGCCACCAGGTGGTGAACCTGTGGGCCGGCTGGGCTGACCCGGCCAGGACCAGGCCCTGGCAGGAGGACACGCTGACCAACGTCTGGTCCACGACCAAGGCGATGACCTCGCTGTGCGCGCACATCCTGATGGACCGCGGCGAACTCGACCCGGACGCGCCGGTGGCCAGCTACTGGCCGGAGTTCGGGGTGGGCGGCAAGGCGGACATCCCGGTCCGCTGGATCATGAGCCACCGCTCCGGCCTGGCCGGGTTCAGGGTGCCGGTCAGCGTCGAGGACTACTACGACTGGGACAAGATCACCGGCCTGCTCGCGGCGCAGAAACCGCTCTGGGAGCCCGGCACGGCGACCGGCTACCACGCGGTCACCTTCGGGTACCTGGTCGGCGAGGTGATCCGCCGGATCACCGGGCAGACCCCGGGCCGGTTCTTCGGATCCGAGATCGGCGGCCCGCTGGAGGCTGACTTCCACATCGGCCTGCCCGAGAGCCAGCTCAGCCGGTGCTCGGACGTCCGCGGGATCCGGCCGACCGAGGAAGAGCAGGCGGCGATGGCCCAGACCTACGCCAGCGCGCATCCCGCCGCGATGGCGGCACTCGCCAACCCGCCGCTGACCGGCGACGAGGCGAACGCCGACGACTGGCGGATGGCCGAGATCCCGGCGGCGAACGGGCACGGCACGGCACTCGGGCTGGCGGAGGTGTTCGGCACGCTGGTCGATGAGTCCAGCCGGCTGATCTCCGCCGAGACGCTCAAGACCGCCTGCACCGGCCAGGGCAGGTTCACCGACCTGGTGCTCGGCCTCCCGCTGGAGTTCGGCCTCGGCTTCGCCCTGTCCGGCCCCGAGCACCACTTCGGCCCCAACCCGGCCGCCTTCGGCCACGATGGCTTCGGCGGCTCGGCCGTCTGCGCCGATCCCGACTCCGGCGTGGCGATCGCCTACGTCATGAACAGGATGGGCCTGAACCTGGTCGACGACCCGCGCAAGATGGCCGTGATCGACGGGGTTTACCGCAGCCTCAGCTAGGGCTCAGGCGGCGATACGGCCTGGCGCAACTCCGCAGCGGCCGTGCCGTCTGCAGGCAACTGCCCATCCGCAGAAACGAGACCAGCTCCCGGACTCCCGTCCCCTCCGGGAACCGCGCCTGCCGCGGCGGCAGGGACGTCGCCGTGCGGCCGCAGCGAGGCATGCCGGACCGCCGGGATCAGCGCGCCGAGCAGCAGCGCGCCGCCGATGCAGGCGAGGCCGCCGCTGACCACGGACGTGGTCAGCGAGAACAGGTCGGCGACCCCGCCAGCTTCCACGTTGCCCAGCGCCGGGGCGCTGTTGACCTGCGCCAGGTACAGGCTGCTCACCCGGCCCCGCAGCTGGTCGGGCGTGTAGTGCTGCAGCAGCGCGTTGCGCAGCACCTCGGAGATCAGGTCGCTCATGCCCGCCAGCGCGAGGAACGCGAGCCCGATGACCAGGCTGCCGGCCAGGCCGAAGCCGACGATGGACGCTCCCCACAAGATGCCCGCGCCGATGACGACCAGGCCGGGCCGCCGCACGTGGCTGGTCCAGCCGCTGGTGGCCGCGCCGATCATCGCGCCGGCCGCCGGTGCCGCGGTCAGCAGCCCGAACGTGGCGGGGCCGCCGTGGAAATGCTCGGTCGCCAGCGCGGGAAACAACCCGGCCGGCATCCCGAAGATCATCGCGTTGGTGTCGATCAGCAGCATGCCGCCGATGACGCCGTTGTGCCGTACGTAGCGGAATCCCTCGGCCAGCGAATGCAGCCCGGGCCGCTGGCCGCCCGGCGCGGGCGGCAGCGGGCGGATGAAATGCACGGCGATGCCGAAGACGGCGAAGCCGACCGCGTCGATGGCGTAGCACGTGGCCAGGCCGGGGCCGGCGATCAGGGCTCCGGCCAGCGCCGGGCCGCCGAGGTTCGCCAGCTGGCCGCTCATCGAGTTCAGCGCCGCCGCCGCCGCCAGCCGTCCTGTCCCGACCAGGGCTGGCCCGGCTGCGGTCGAGGCCGGCGAACTGAGGCCAGCGGTCAGTCCGATCGCCAGGGTGATCACGTAGATCGGCCACAGCGCCGGGTGCACGAGCAGGCTGTTGGCCATCAGCAGCAGGGCAAGCAGCGCTTGCGGGATCCGGACGACGGCGAGCAGCTTCCGCCGGTCATGGTGGTCGGCGAGCACGCCGCCGGCCATCAGGCCGATCAGCATTCCGGCGCTGTCCGCGACGCTGACCAGGCCGACCTGCAGCGAGGAGTGGGTCAGTCCGTAGACCTGCCAGTTGGCTGCGGTGGTAGCCAGCGCATTGCCGATCATGGAAGCCGTCCGGCCGGTGAACAGCCAGCGGAAGTCCCGGCTTTCCCGCAGCGGCGCGACGTCGATGACGATCTGCCCGACGCGCATGCCACCCCGATTCGCAACTAGCTATTACTCGCAACTGTCTCGCAACTTACCCATGCGCGCCAGTTCGTCAGGGCCCGCCACGCGCCCGGCTGCCCGGGCCGGCCGCCAGCCGAGATGGCAGGCGCCCAGGCCGGCCTGCGCGCCGGACGTGCGAGGATCAGGCGGGTGCCGACCATTCTGCTGCTGTCCACTGCCGACACCGAACTGCTCGCCGCGCGTGCCTCCGGCGCGGACTACCGGGTAGCCAACCCCGTCCGGGTTGCGCCTGCCGCGGTTGCCGCACTGACGGCGGGCATCGACGTGGTCGTGCTGCGGCTGCTCGGCGGCCGCCAGGCCTGGCCGGACGGCATCAGCGCACTCCGCGCGACCGGCCTGCCGCTCGTCATGCTCGGCGGCGAGGCGGCGCCGGACGCGGAGCTGATGGCGCTGTCCACGGTGCCGGCCGGGGTCGCCGCCGAGGCGCTGGGCTACCTGCGCGAGGGCGGTCCCGGCAACCTGCGCGAGCTCGCCGCGTTCCTGTCCGACACGGTCCTGCTCACCGGCCAGGGCTTCGCCCCGCCCCAGCCGATGCCCCAGTACGGCGTGCACCACCCCGCCAGCGCGACCGCCGGTCCCCAGCCCCCCAGTGCGACCGCCAGCCCCCAGCCCTCCAGCGCGGCCGCCGATCACCAGCCACCCACCCCCACCCGTACCTCCCAGGCATCGCCCACGGTCGCGGTCATCTTCTACCGGGCGCACGAATTGTCCGGTAACACCGGATTCGTGGACACGCTCTGCGCCGCCATCACCGACCGCGGCGCGACCGCCCTGCCGGTCTTCTGCGGATCCCTGCGCAGCCCCGAGCCAGGCCTGATCGAGTTGCTCGGCCGGGCCGACGCGGTGATCACGACCGTGCTGGCGGCCGGCGGCGCCAATGCGGCGGGCGCCCAGGACGGCGACTGGGACGCCGGCGCGCTGGCGTCCCTCGACGTTCCGCTGATCCAGGGTCTCTGCCTCACCTCCTCGCGCTCCCAGTGGGCCGAATCGACGGCCGCGCTCACGCCGATGGACGCGGCCATGCAGGTGGCCATCCCGGAGTTCGATGGCCGGCTGATCACGATCCCGTTCTCGTTCAAGGAGGAAGGACCGGACGGGATCGGTGTCTACCAGGCCGACCCGGAGCGGGCCGCCCGCCTGGCCGGGATCGCGATCCGGCACGCCCGCCTGCGCGCCATCCCGAACTCGGCCAAGCGCATCGTGCTGGCCCTCTCCTCCTACCCGACGAAGCACGCCCGGGTGGGCAACGCGGTCGGCCTGGACACCCCCGCGTCCGCGGTAAGGCTGCTGCGCAGCATGCGTGCCGCCGGGTACGACCTGGGCGACGGGTTCCCCGAGGACGGCGACGAGCTGATCCACGCCCTGATCGCGGCCGGCGGCCACGACACGGAATGGCTGACCGAGGAGCAGCTCCGCGCCGCCGATGTCAGGATCCCGGAGACTGCCTACCGCCGCTGGCTCACTCAGGTTCCGGCCGGATTGTCGGGCCGCATCGAGTCGCACTGGGGGACGCCGCCCGGCGAGCTGTACACCGACGACGGCCATATCGTGCTCGCCGCGCTGCGGTTCGGCAACGTGGTGATGATGATCCAGCCGCCGCGCGGGTTCGGCGAGAACCCGGTGGCGATCTACCACGACCCCGAGCTGCCCCCGTCACACCATTACCTGGCCGCCTACCGGTGGCTGGACGAGGAGTTCGGCGCGGACGCGATCGTGCACCTGGGCAAGCACGGCACGCTGGAGTGGCTGCCGGGCAAGGGGCTCGGGCTGTCCGCGGAGTGCGCCCCGGACGCGGTGCTGGGGGAAATCCCGCTGGTCTACCCGTTCATCGTGAACGACCCTGGCGAGGGAACGCAGGCCAAGCGGCGCGGGCACGCCGTGATCGTCGATCACCTGGTGCCGCCGATGGCGCGTGCCGACACCTACGGCGATATGGCGAAGCTGGAGCAGCTGCTGGACGAGTACGCGACGGTGGCGGCGCTCGACCCGGTGAAGCTGCCGGTGGTGCGCTCGCAGATCTGGGCGCTGGTCCGGGCCGCGCAGCTGCACCATGACCTCGGCGTGGAGCAGCCGCCGGAGGCCGCCGAGTTCGACGATTTCGTGCTGCACATCGACGGCTACCTGTGCGAGGTCAAGGACGCCGCGATCAGGGACGGCCTGCACATCCTCGGCCTGGCGCCCGCCGGCGAGGCGCTGGTCAACCTGGTGCTGGTCATCCTGCGGTCGGCGCAGGTGTGGGGCGGCAAGTCCGGCGCGCTGCCCGGCCTCCGGGCCGCCCTCGGGCTGGCCGATACCGGCGCGTCCCGCGGCGCCACCGACGCATCGGAGGAAACCGCGCGGGCACTGGTCGTCGCGATGGACGAGGCAGGCTGGGACCCGGCCCGCGCCGCCGATGTCTGCGCGGCCGTTCTCGGCCCGGTGGCTGACGCCGCCGTGGCCGGGGCCCCACCACCCCCTGCACCACTAGCCTCTAGTTCACTACCAGCAGCTGAAACAACATCAGAAACTGCAACACCGCCAGCCGGTGATCTCACGGAGAAAGCCGTACGGACCCGCGATGCGGAAGTCATGCGGAACGTGACCGCCGTGCTCAGGTTCGCTGCCGAGGAAGTCGTGCCGCGGCTGGCCGCCACCTCGGGCGAGATCGACGCGGTGCTGCATGCCCTGGCGGGCGGCTACGTGCCGGCCCGTCCGGCTCGCCGACCCGCGGCCTGGTCAACGTGCTGCCGACGGGCCGCAACTTCTACTCGGTCGACCCGAAGGCGATCCCGTCCCGTAACTCCTGGGACACCGGCCGGGCGCTGGCCGACTCGCTGCTGGCCCGGCACCTGGCCGACGAGGGCGCCTACCCGCGCTGCGTCGGGCTGACCGTCTGGGGCACGTCGGCGATGCGGACCCAGGGCGACGACATCGCCGAGGTGCTCGCGCTCATCGGCTGCCAGCCGGTCTGGGATGACGCCTCCCGCCGGGTCACCGGATTCGAGGTACGGCCGCTCGCCGAGCTGGGCCGCCCCCGGATCGACGTGACGCTGCGCATCTCCGGGTTCTTCCGTGACGCGTTCCCGCACGTCATCACCCTGCTGGACGACGCGATCGCCGAAGTGGCCGGGCTGGACGAGCCCGCCGAGTCCAATTACCTGCGGGCGCACGCGCTCGCCGACCACGCCGGGCACGGCGACTGGCGGCGGGCCACCACCCGGATCTTCGGCTCCAAGCCGGGCGCGTACGGGGCCGGGCTGCTGCCGCTGATCGACGCGCGGAACTGGCACGATGACGGCGACCTGGCCGAGGTGTACGCGGTCTGGGGCGGCTATGCCTACGGCGCCGGGCTGGACGGCCGCCAGGCCAGGCCGGACATGGAGGGCGCGTTCCGGCGGATCGCGGTCGCGGCCAAGAACACCGACACCCGCGAGCACGACATCGCCGACTCCGACGACTACTTCCAGTACCACGGCGGCATGATCGCCATGGTGCGGTCACTGACCGGGCGCAACCCGGCGGCCTACATCGGCGACTCGGCAGTTCCTGACGCGGTCAAGACCCGGACGCTGGCCGAGGAGACCCGGCGGGTCTTCCGTGCCCGGGTGGTCAACCCGCGCTGGATCGCCGCGATGCGCCGGCACGGCTACAAGGGCGCGTTCGAGCTGGCCGCGACCGTGGACTACCTGTTCGGCTATGACGCGACCGCCGGGGTGGTGGCCGACTGGATGTACGAGCAGCTGGCCGCGTCGTACGTGTTCGACCCGGAGAACCGCGCGTTCATGCAGAAATCCAACCCGTGGGCGCTGCGCGGCATCGCCGAGCGGCTGCTGGAGGCGGCCGACCGCGGGCTGTGGGCCGAGCCCGACGCCAAGACGATCGACCAGCTGCAGCAGGTCTACCTGGACCTGGAAGGCGACATCGAGGCCGGAAGCTGACCACCAGCGGTCAGCCGAGCTGGCGCGCGCCGATCACTTCGTTGTCGAGTTTCTCGCCGGTCAGCTGGAAGCCCAGGCGCAGGTAGAAGTTCTCCGGCCCGTGCTCGCCCTGATCCCAGGACGTCATGAGGCGCTGGTGGCCCCGGCGGAGCGCTTCCGCCTGCAGCTCCTCAACCGCGAACCGGCCGTACCCGCGGCCCTGGTGATCGGCGCCGATGCTCAGCCGCCAGAGGAAGCTGTGCCACAGATCGCGCTCGTTATCCGGATCGAACGCGGCCATGACGAAACCGACGAGCTGGTCGCCGTCGTAGACGAGACGCGGCCAGACCTTCTCCGGCGGGACGACGTATGCCTGAGCCAGCGACCATGAGACCGGGGCGACGAAGCCTTTCTGCTCGGGCTTGATCCTGAGCCGGCAGGCGTCCAGCACGTTCGTTCGGGTGACCTTCTCCAGCCGCGGCGATGTCATCCGCCAAGGTTAGTGCCGTCCCGGCTGGGGGCACGGGCTGATGACCGGCAGCTCATGGTGCCGCCGTGCTGCCCGTTCCCGGCGGCCGCCTCGCGCCTGGCAGTTAACGATGGCCAGAGCCGCACTCGCGTGCTCGACGCCGGACCGGGCGGGCGCGTAGGCTCGGGCTGAAATCCGGTCCCTTCCCGGGCCTGGACGGGCTCTCGATGGAGGTCGCCGTGCTGACGGCGCTAGCGGCCGCTTCTGCGCAGCTGGCTGGGCTGCTGCATCTGCCGAGCCTGGTCATGGCGACGCCGTCTGGCCTGCTGGCGCTCGCGGCGATTGCGCTGACCGGCATGCTGATCGCGCTAATCGCGCGCCATGCCGGCCTTGCCGCGGCCCTCACCACGCTGCCGCTGATCAGCCGCGTGGCCGGATTGCGGGAGAAGGCCTGGCTGGCGCGGTTCCAGCGGCAGCTCGACCCTGACGCGGCGGGCCGGGCCAGGCCCAGGGCACCCTCGGCGGTCCCGGCGGCCGCCTGACCTGCCGCTTTACCACCTTCCCGGCGTCGGCCGGGCGCGTCCGCGTAGCCGCGTACCGTCCGTGGCGCCCGGGCGCGGCAGGCCTCGCGGCCGTCTCCAGCAGTCATCCATCCGCGACCCGCTGGAGGGGTATCCGTCATGTTCAGTCTTCTTGGCGTCGCTGTCGGCGCCGCTTACCACGTTGTCTCCGCATACGTCCAGGTCCTGGCGCCGGTCACCGGGAGCCTGGCCACCGTAGCGGCGATCATCGCGTTCACGATCACCGTCCGCCTGCTGCTGCTGCCGCTCAGCCTGTCGGCGGCCCGTGGCCAGGCCAGCCAGGCGCGCCTGCTGCCGCAGGTCACGGACCTGCGGCAGCGGCACGCCGGTCACCCGGACCGGCTGCGGATCGAACTCAACGCGCTCTACCAGCGGGAGAACGCCAGCGCCCTGGCGGGCTGCCTGCCGGCGCTGATCCAGCTGCCGTTCTTCAGCGTCATGTACCGGCTGTTCCTCGACCGCACCGTGAACGGCAGGCCGAACGGCCTGCTGAGCCACAGCCTGCTCGGCGCGCCGCTGGGCAGCCACTGGCTGACCGGCGCGGGTCCGCTCAGCGCCCAGGGCGCCGTCTTCCTGGCGCTGCTCGGGCTGATCGCCGCCGTGGCCTGGGTCTCGGCCCGGGCGGCGCGGCGGGCGGGGAGGCCGGCCGGGCCGGCGCAGTCCGCAGGCCCGTCCCGGCGCGCAGGAATGGCAAAGCCCGCCGGCACGGCGAAGCCCGCAGGCGCAGCGCAGGCCGCCGGGGCAGCACGATCCGCGGCGGCGGCCGGCTGGCTCACCCGGGTGCTGCCCTACCTGACGGTCGTGATCGCCGCCGTGGTGCCACTGGCCGCCGGCATCTACCTGCTCACCACGACGGCGTGGACCACTGCCGAGCGGTCGCTACTGCGGCGCCGGATCCTGCCGCCGGTCACGCCGGATGGCAGCCCGGGCAGCACCGGCCCTGCGCTTGCGTAGCCGGCCGGCCTGACGCTCACCGAAGCTGGGCCGCACCCCGTCAGGACGCGCCTGCTTCGAGCTGGCGTGGGAGGCGCTGTGCGGGGAAAGCTTGCCGGTCGGCGCCGTCGTGGAGGACGGCGCCGACCGGACGGGTTGGGCCGGACGGGTTGGGCCGGACGGTAGCGGCCGGCCGGACCTGACGGCCAGCGGAGTCAGCTGGTCAGCGGCCGGCGGCCGGCTGCTTTTCGTCGTCCAGCTGGCCATGCCACCGGGGCAGCACGTCCGCCGCGACCGCCTCGAGCACGGACTCCTCTCCGGCGTAGGAGCCGGCCGGGCGCGGCCAGTGCGTGCTCACGTCAGTGAATCCGGCCTCGGCTGCTCTGGCCACGGCCTCGGCGAAGTACGCGGCGCTGGAGAGCGAGAAGACCGGCGCGGCGTCCAGCGACAGGTACCGGTCGACGGAACCGGGGTCGCGGCCGGCCGCATCGAGCGTCTCGGCGAACCGCTCGGCTGCCGCGGTCACCGACCGCCACCACTGCTCCAGGTCATCGGACTTAGTGCCGGTCGTCACCCAGCCCTGGCCGAAGCGGGCGGCGACCTTCATGGTCCGCGGGCCGTTGGCCGCCACCACGAACGGCGCCCGGGGCGACTGCACGCAGCCTGGCGTGCTGCGCGCATCCACCGCCGCGTAGTGGTCGCCGTGCCAGGTCACCCGGTCGGTGCGCAGCAGCAGGTCGAGCAGTTCGGTGAACTCGGCGAACCGGTCGGCACGCTCCCGGACCGTCAGCGGCGGGCCGCCAAGCACGGTGGTATCGAAGCTCGTGCCGCCCGCTCCCGCGCCGACGCCGAGTATGAGCCGGCCGTTGCTGACGTCGTCCAGCGCGGTCAGCTGCCGGGCGAAGCTCACCGGGTGCCGGAAGTTCGGTGAGGCCACCATCGTCCCCAGCGGGATCCGCGAGGTGACCATGGCCGCGGCGGTCAGCGTCGGCACCGCGTCGAACCACGGGCCGTCGACCAGATCGCGCCAGCCGAGGTGGTCGTAGGTCCACGCGCGCGCGAAGCCGTACTCCTCGGCTCGCCGCCAGCGGCGCGCTGCCTGCTGCCACCGCAGGTCGGGAAGGATGATGATGCCTATGCGCACGCGTGGCATGTTATCGGGGCCGGCCCGGCCCGCGCCGTCGCGGCTCAGCTGCTCGATGGCGGCGGCGCAGCTGGTCGATGGCTCAGCTGGTTCAGGGCGCCGGTAGCTCAGCTGGTCGATGGCGGCGGCAGGCTCAGCTGGTCGATGGCGGCGGCAGGCTCAGTGCTTTTCTGATGGCCCGCACCTGGACCTCGACCGCCGCGTCGGCTGCCTTGTGGGTGCTGGTGAATGACCGCAGCTCGGCGAGCGACCCCGACCGTGCCTCCCGCCGGGTCAGGGCGATCCTGTTCTGATTCGCGCGGATGAGTGCGCTGGCTATCGCGGCGATGGCGGCCGGGAACGGTATCCGGGATAGCTGCCGGTCGAAGTGCAGCTCGGTGGCTGCCTCCGCGCGCAGGTCCGCGTCGGCCTCCGCGAGGTCATCGCGGCGGTGATCCCCGAAGCCGTCCACCTCGACATCGAGCCGGTGATTGGCGGGCCCGGCTACGGCCAGGTAGTCGGCGGCCAGCCGCCGGATGCTGGCGGGCGCCGGCGTGGCGCTGGCCGCTGGGCTGGCCCGGCCGCTGGCTGACGGCGACCCGGCGGCCGACGGGGACTGGCTGGCTGGCGACGTCGCCGATGACGACGCGCAGCCCGATATCACGATCAGTGCGCCGAGCATCAGCCCCGCTGCGCCCGGGCGGAATGCGGGTGCGCCCGGGCGGAATGCGGGTGCGCCCCGGCGGAATGCGGGCCCCGGCGGCCGGCTGTCGGTGCGAATCATCGGGCTAGGGAGATCCGTTGCTTGTCGTCGGCTCGGCCAGGTGCCCGTCGCTGCCGTGCACGGCCACCGCGTACCAGCGGGGAAGCCGCGCGATGCACTGGCGGCCCGGCTGGGCTTCATGCCGGGTCCTCGTCCTGGGCTGCTCAGTCTTTCGCTGTACCCGCCGGCCGTCAACCGCGGCACCGGCTGCGCAAATCGCTTCGGTGACCCGGGCAAATGTTCGTCGCCGGACTTAACGTGCCGGCCGGACCTGGGATCGGCGCAATAGCTACTGCCATTGCCCTTACGGTGCCAGCGCGGCGTCGGCGCTCCAGCTCCGGTGGACCTGGGTGGTGCGGTCACCGGCCGGCCGACGGCTGTCTCGGCAGCCCGCCGGCGGCGGTCGCGCAGCCGAACGGGTGGTCGACGTGTTCTGGAAGGGCACGGCCCCGTGACCGGCTCTGTCCGGTGCCATGCGGGCCCAAATCGCGGCCAGTATTGCCGCGCTCCTGCCCTATTCGTGCGCAGCTGTCGATGTTTATACCTACAATTGCGGGTAGCAACACATGAGCCTGCGCAACCTTACCGGGCTGCGCGGACTGCGGGCACGGTCCTAGCGGCTTGCCCGGCACCACGGCCGACGCGCCGGCCTGGCCGATTCTGTCATCGGCGACGGCGTGAGTCCGTACTGTAGATGTGTCTCGGCTATTCATTCCGCGTCAACCTAGGACAACTATGAGTCTGGTATGGCCCAAGATTGCGAAGGGTGCGTGGCACCTGCTGCCCGCACCGGTGCGGCGCAAGCTCCGTGGTGAGACCGGTAACCGGCTGATGCGCTTCGTGCCGGTTTCGCTGGCTGCCGTGGCCGCCAGCCAGATCACGCTGGCTGTCCTGGTCGGCGTCGTCGGCCGGAGTGCGGGCACAGCGGCAGTCATCGCCTCGATGGTCGGCGCGGCCGTGAGCTACGTGCTGAGCCGCTGGGCCTGGGAGCGCAAGGGCCGGCCGAGTCTGCTCAAGGAGACCTTGCCGTTCTGGCTGGTCTCGATCGGCGCCTGGATCGTCCTGGGAGTGGCAAGCCACTACGCGAGCGTCTGGGCCGTATCCATGAACCTCGGCCACTGGCAGCGGGTTGCCGTGGTGAACGGGGTGTATTTCGTCGCTAACTGCGTGACGTTCGTCACCAGGTTCGCGATCTTCCACTACGTGCTATTCGCGGACCGCGCCTCGAAGACCGCACCCCCGCCGCTGGCCGGCAGCGCAGGCCTGGCGGCCGCGCTCGAGGCCGATCTTGCTGATGACGAGGACCTGGCTGCTCCCGTTAACGGGCAGGGCGTGGGCGGCGGCCACGAGGACCTGGCTGACGTAAAGGGAACCGCTCCGGCTGCCGCGCAGGGGCCCACAGGAATCGGCTCCGGCCGCCCAGCCACCCGCTGATCCCGTCCGCCCCGATCCTGGCAGTGCCCCGATCCTGGCAGTGCCCCGATCCTGGCAGTGCCCTGGTAACGCCGTTCCGGCGACTGCCAGCAACGGGCATTGGGTTTTGACGAGCGCGGAAACGGCCGGAGCGGCTCCGTCAATGTGAAATTGAACGCCTAGAACCCGCTTAAGTTCACATTGACGGGTCGTCTCCCGGGCGCCGCCTCTGCCGTGGACGGCTGCCCGCTGGTCAGGACGAGCCGGTCTCGTTGTGGTTCGCTGCCGCGTGCCCCGCGGATCCCCGCGACCGGCGCTGGCGCTCGCGCAGCCAGGTGCCGCCGACAACGCCAGCGAAACGCAGGCCGTAGAAGACGTTGTTGCCCTTCTTGCTCTTGCCGACCTGGCGCTTGTGAATCGTGGCCGGCCGCTCGACGACCCGGTAGCCGTGCGTGATGACGCCGATCAGCAGCTCGGCGGCCTGGTACTGCGGCTGCTCAAGCAGGACCGCCCCGGTCACCTCGGCACGCATGGCCCGGAGCCCGAAGGTCGTGTCACTGATCCGCTGGCCGGTCAGCGCGCTGATAGTGAGCGCGAAAACTCGGACGCCCAGCCTCCGCACCGGGTCCCGGCTCTCCTCGCTGCCGAGCCTGCGCGACCCGGTGACGAAGTCGGCTTCCCCGGCCAGGATCGGCTCGAGCAGCCGCTCGATCTCGGCGGGGTTGTACTGGCCGTCGGCATCCGAGGTGACGATGTACTGGGCGCCGCCCTCGCGGGCCAGCCGGTAGCCGAGCCGGAGCGCGGCCCCCTGGCCGCGGTTGACCGGCACGTCGCAGACCAGCGCCCCGGCGGCCGCGGCCTCCTTGACGGTGCCGTCGACCGCGCCGTCCGACACCACGATCTTCGCCGTCGCCAGCCCGCAGACGGACGCGGGCAGCGCCTCGATAACGGGGCCGATCGCGCCTTCCTCGTTGTAGGCGGCGATCACGATGGCCACCGGCGGCAGTTCGGTCGCCCTGGACCCGTACTGATCCGTGAAGGCGCGGGCGGCAGCGCTATCGATGGCCGCGTCGGCGGCCTGGGTGCTGGTCACTTCGCTGCCTCCGAGAACTCCGGCCAGACGGTGGCCATGCCGGACTTGAGGTCGTGCGCGGGCTTGTACCCGAGCGCCTTCGCGGCGGAGATGTCGATGATGACGGCGGGCATCTCGCCGGGCTTGGCCGGGACGTTCTGCACTGGTATCTCCGCGCCGGTCACGCTGCGGGCAGCGGCGACGATCTCGTTCACCGTGACGGACTCGCCGGCGCCGAGGATCAGCGGCCCGCTGAATCCGGACTGCATGGCGGTGAAGATGCCGGCCACGATGTCGTCGACATGCACGAGGTCACGGACCTGGGTGCCGTCACCATAGACCTGCACGCCCTTGCCGTCCCTGGCCGCCCGCATCAGGCGCGGGACGAAGCTGTCCTTCTCCGCCATGCCCGGGCCGTACACATTGGAGAACCGGAGCGCGCAGCCGGTCATGCCGTAGCACGCCGCGTATGCGCCGAGCAGCATCTCGCCTGCGGCCTTGGTCGCCCCGTAGGGGGTCAGTGGCCGGAGCGGGATCTGCTCGTTGATGGTCGCGCGGCCTACATCGCCGGTGACGGCGTTGGTGGAGGCGAGCACGAAGCTGCCGACGCCCTTGAGCCGGGCCTGCTCCAGCAGGCTGGCCGTCGCGTCCACGTTGAGCGCGTGCGTGCCGACCGGATCCTCGATCGACAGCAGCACTCTGGTTATCGCGGCCAGGTGGATGATCACTTCCGTGCCCGGTCGCACCGCGCTGGCGACAACCGACGGATCGCACAGGTCGCCGACGACAGTCCGCACGCTGTCATCGGGAAACGCCCGCAAGTCCGCCACCGTGACGTCGGCGCCGGCCTTGAGCAGCGCGCGGACAAGCCGCCGCCCGATGAATCCGGATCCGCCGGTCACGAGTACCTGGGAACGATTCACATCCCCCATCGATGCTCCATTCACGTCAGTTGTCACGTGTCCATCGGTTGTACCGGGTTGAGCTGTATTTCGCTATCCGGTCGCGCTGAATGACGGTTAAGGAATTGCTGAGCTGTTATCGAGGCGGCGCCTGCGCACTGGCGCCAGCCCCGCCGGCCGACGGGAACACCGCCATATCAGCCCGCGGCGCGGGCGCCTGGCTGCGCTGCGTCGTGCGCCACCAGCAGGGGACGGGCGTCCGAACCCGGTTGCGCGTCGCCCAGTGTATCGGCGGACAGGCATGCGCCAGCCCGAAAGCCGGCGGTTGTGCCATGCTGTTAAGCCGATGGCACGTGCGGAGGAACCCGGTGTGAATCCGGGGCTGTCCCGCAACTGTGACCGGGGAGCGGCCTGCGCTGCCACTGCCGCGAAGACGACCACGCCGGCCGCGGAGCCGGATCGCGGCGGACGGCAGTGGCGCGCGTCGATCCGGGAGCCAGGAGACTCCGGCCATCGGCTGGACCAACTGCGGGCGCGGAAACCCGGGAAGGACGAGGCTGGATGATGGCCGGGCGCGGCATCGGGGACGGAGACGGGGACGAGGCCGGGCAGGCGCGCTCCGGCGGCGACCATCGAAGCGCCGCCACGCTGTTCCCCGCTGATCACCTGAACGGTTCCGCCGCCCGACGGACGGCTGCTTATCCGCCCGCGGCGCAGCCCGCGTACCCTTTCGCCGCCATCGTCGGCATGGCTGACCTGAAGCTCGCGCTGCTGCTCAACGCCGTGTCACCGGCGATCGGCGGCGTGCTCGTCCGGGGCGAGAAAGGCACGGCGAAGTCGACGGTGGTGCGCGCGCTGGCCGCGCTGCTGCCCGCCGTGGACGTCGTCGCGGACTGCCGGTTCGGCTGCGACCCGGCCGCGCCCGATCCCGGCTGCCCGGACGGCCCGCATCCGCAGCAGCCCGCCTGGCTGGCGAGACCGGCCCGGCTGGCCGAGCTGCCCGTCGGCGCCACCGAGGACAGGCTGGCGGGCTCGCTGGACATCGAGCGCGCGCTGACCGACGGGGTGGCCGCCTTCGAGCCCGGCCTGCTCGCCGCGGCGCACCGCGGGCTGCTCTACGTGGACGAGGTGAACCTCCTCCACGATCACCTTGTCGACCTGCTGCTCGACGCCGCGGCGCTCGGCGTGAACTACGTCGAGCGGGAAGGACTGTCCGTCCGGCACGCCGCCAGGTTCCTGCTGGTGGGCACCATGAACCCGGAAGAAGGCGAGCTCCGGCCACAGCTGCTCGACCGGTTCGGGCTGACTGTCGAGGTGGCCGCGACCAGGGAGCCGGCGGAGCGCGCCGAAGTGGTCCGCCGCCGGCTGGCGTACGAGGCAGACCCGGCTGCCTTCGCGGCGGGCTGGGACCAGGATTCGCAGCGGATCGCGGGGCGCGTGGTCGCCGCGCGCGAGCGGCTGCCGAAGGTGCGGCTGCCCGATAGCGTCCTGCAGCAGATCTGCGCGGTCTGCGGGGCGTTCGAGGTGGACGGCCTGCGCGCCGACCTCGTCACCGCACGGACGGCCATCGCGCTGGCCGCCTGGCATGACCGCGATGAGGTCGGCGCGGACGATGTCCGCCAGGCCGCGCGGCTGGCGCTGCCGCACCGCCGCCGCCGGGACCCCTTCGACGTGCCCGGCCTGGATGAGCAAGCGCTCGATGACGCACTGGCGGACGCGCTCGGGGCAGGCCAGCCGGGTGATGGCGCCGATGACGAGCCGGCCAGCGAGCACCGGGCGGATGACGGCCAGGACGGCACCGGGCCCGAGCCGCCCGGCGGCAGCGACTCCGACGGCAGCGACTCCGGCGGGCCGGACGACAACGACCCGGATGGCGGGCCGGGTGGCCAGCCGCCGGGGCCCGGCGGCCAGGCGCCGACGCCGCATCGCGGCGAGGCTGCGCAGGGCACGTCGCCGGACCCCGGTGACCGGCAGCCCGCGCCACCCCCCGGCACTCCGGGACCCTCGCGCAGTGACACGGCAAAGGGCGGCACGGCGCCGTTCCGGCCCAGGCTGCTGACCGTCACCGGGATCGGGCAGGGCGCGCCGGGCAGGCGCTCGGCCGCCCGCACCCCGTACGGCCGGGTCACCGGCGCCAGGTTGCCGGCCGGCCGGGTGCACTCGCTGCACCTGCCCGCCACCCTGCGCGCCGCCGCCCCCCGGGCCGGCCGCACTGCCCGGCAAGCCGGGCCGCGAGTGCGGATCCGGCCGTCGGACCTGCGGGAGACGGTGCGGGTCGGCCGGGAGGGCAACCTGGTGCTCTTCGCCGTCGACGCCAGCGGCTCGATGGCGGCCGGGCAGCGGATGCGCGCCGTCAAGGGCGCGGTGCTCTCCCTGCTGCTCGACGCCTACCAGCGCAGGGACAAGGTCGGCCTGGTCACGTTCCGCGGCGCCGCCGCCGAGATTGCGCTGCCGCCCACGTCCTCGGTGGAAGCGGGCGCCCGGCGGCTTGCCGTGCTGCCGACCGGCGGCCGCACCCCGCTGGCGGCCGGTCTCGTCATGTCGGCCAGGGTGCTGCGGGCCGAGCGCCTCCGGGACCCCGATCGCCGGCCCCTGCTGGTAGTCGTCACCGACGGACGGGCCACCAGCGGCTCCGGCGCTGATCTCGCCCGCGCCATCGGCGGCCTGGCCGGCGTGGCCGCCGTCGTGGTCGACTGCGAGTCCGGCTTCGTCCGGCTCGGCCTGGCCACGGCGCTGGCAGCCCAGCTGGGCGGCAGCGCCGTACGGCTGGAAGAGCTTGCCGCGGGCAGCCTGACCGGGGTGGTGCGCGCGCACGCGCCGGCCGGCGCGCGCGGCCGGCGCCGGGGGGCCGCCTGATGCCGCAGGGACAGCCGGAGACAGTCCCGGACGACGGCCTCACCACCCGGCAGCGGCGCAGCCGCCCGCTGGTGATCGTGCATACCGGCCCGGGTAAGGGCAAGTCCACCGCGGCGTTCGGGCTGGCGCTGCGGGCCTGGAACCAGGGCTGGCCGGTGGCCGTGTTCCAGTTCGTGAAGTCGGCGAAATGGCGGGTGGGCGAGGAACGCGCGCTGACGGTCCTCGGCGACAGCGGCGCCGGCGGCGACGTGGCCTGGCACAAGATGGGCGAAGGCTGGTCCTGGATCCAGCGGGACACCGACGACCATGCGGAACGAGCCGCCGAGGGCTGGGCGCAGATCACCAGGGATCTTGCCGCGCAGGCTTACCGGCTGTACGTCCTGGACGAGTTCACCTACCCGATCAAGTGGGGCTGGGTGGACGTCGACGAGGTCATTTCCGTGCTCGCCGCCCGGCCGGGGAACCAGCACGTGGTGATCACCGGCCGGGACGCTGACCCCAAGCTGGTCGCCTTCGCCGACCTGGTCACCGAGATGACCAAGGTCAAGCACCCGATGGACGCCGGCCAGAAGGGTCAGAAGGGGATCGAATGGTAGCCATGCCACGGCTCGTCATCGCGGCCCCGTCCTCCGGGAGCGGTAAGACGACCGTGGCCACCGGCCTGATGGCAGCGATGGCCGAGCGAGGACTGCGGGTGTCCGGGCACAAGGCCGGCCCGGACTACATCGATCCCGGCTATCACGCCCTGGCCACCGGCAGGCCGGGCCGCAACCTCGATCCCGTGCTGTGCGGCGAGGAGCTGATGGTCCCGCTGTTCCTGCACGGCGCGGCGGGCGCCGATATCGCGGTCATCGAGGGCGTGATGGGCTTGTTCGACGGCGTGACGCCGGACGGGCCGGGTGGCGACGACCCTGACTTCGCCTCCACCGCCCACCTGGCCAGGCTGCTGGACGCGCCGGTCGTGCTCGTCGTCGATGCCGCGGCGACCGGGCGCTCGGTGGCCGCGCTGGTGGCCGGCTTCCGCGGCTACGACCCGCAGACTCAGCTGGCCGGGGTCATACTCAACCGGGTCGGCTCTGACCGGCACGAGCAGCTGCTGCTGGATGCGCTGGACGGCATCGGGGTGCCGGTACTCGGCGCCATCAGGCGCACCGAGGCGGTGGCCACGCCGTCCCGGCATCTCGGGCTGATCCCGGCCGCGGAGCGGCTGGCCAGCGCGCGGCGCGCGGTGACCCAGCTAGGCGCGCTGATCAGCGCCTCGTGCGACATCGGTGCCCTGATGGCGGTGGCCAGCAGCGCACCGCCGCTGATGGCGGCCGCCTGGGACCCCGCTGTTGCGCTCTTTGACGATCGGCAAGGATCCGGCGCGCTGGCAGACGCGAGTCCGGCGGAATCCTGGAACCGGACGGGCGGCAGGCCGGTGATCGCGATCGCCAAGGGGCCGGCGTTCACGTTCGGCTATGCCGAGCAGGCCGAGCTGCTGACTGCTGCCGGTGCCCAGGTCGTCCGCTTCGACCCGCTGACCGACGAGACGCTGCCTGAAGACACCGCGGGCCTGCTGATCGGCGGCGGGTTCCCGCAGGTGCACGCCAGCGAGCTGGCCGCCAACGAGCCGATGCGCCGCGAGGTCGCGGCCATGGCCGCCGCCGGCGCGCCGGTCGCCGCCGAGTGCGCCGGCCTGCTCTACCTGTCCAGGACGCTGGACGGCCAGCCGATGTGCGGCGTGATCGACGCTGACGCGGCGATGACGTCGAAGCTCACCCTCGGCTACCGGTCCGCGGTCGCCGCCGCCGACTCGGTCATCGCCCGCGCTGGCGAGCAGGTCCGCGCGCATGAGTTCCACCGGACCTCCGTTACCAATGATTCCGGGGATCGTCCTGCCTGGCAGTTCTCCACCGGTGCCTGCGAGGGCTTCGTCCGCGGCGCCGTGATGGCGTCCTACCTGCACCTGCACTGGGCCGGCCAGCCATGGTTCGCGGCCAGGTTCGCTGGCATCGCTGCGCAGGCCGCGCGATGAGGCGGCTGATCGGGGTCGGCGTCGGGCCGGGCGATCCCGAGCTGATCACGGTCAAGGCCGTCCGGGTGCTGCGCAGCGCCGACCTGGTCTTCGTCCCGGTGCTCGCCCGGCCGGGCGAGGAGGATCAGGCGGAAGAAGGCCGTGCGGAGGCCACCGTCCGGGCGCATGCCGGCGGCGGCGCGATCCGCCGCATCGCCTTTGCGCTGAACGATCCCGGTGGCGTCACGCCCGGCCGCGCCGCCGCCTGGGACGCCGCCGCCCGCGCGGTGGCCGCCGCCTTCACGGCCGGCGCGCGGACCGTGGCCTTCGCCACCATCGGCGATCCGGCCATCTACTCGACCTTCAGCTACCTCGCGCAGACGGTGGCCGGCCTGGCGGGCGACGTCACGATCGAGACGGTGCCCGGCATCACCGCCGCGTCGGACCTGGCCGCCCGCAGCGGAACCGTGCTGACGGAGGGCACTGAGTCGCTGGTGCTGCTGCCGCTCACGGCCGGCACTGACGCGCTAGCCGAGGCGCTGGCCAGCCACGACACAGTCGTAGGCTACAAACTGGGGTCCGCGGCCGGTCCCGGCACCGGCGCGGTGCTCGGACTGCTTGACGCGGCGGGGCGGCTGGACGATGCGGTGTTCGGCGCGCGGCTGGGGCTCCCAGGCGAGGACATCCGGCCCGCCAGGGAACTGGCCGGCGGCGAGCAGGTACCGTACCTGTCCACGCTGATCACGGTCGCCGCCCGCGCCGGGCGCGGCAGCAGGCTGCGCGGGGCCAGCCGCGGTGACAGCCAGGGGGGTGGTTCACGATGACGGCCGGCAAGGTGACGTTCGTCGGCGCCGGCCCGGGCGCGCCGGACCTGCTGACGCTGCGCGCGGTGGCCGCGATCGGCGCCGCCGACGTGGTGATCTGGGCATCCAGCCTGGTCGATCCGGGCGTTCTCGTGCACGCCCGGGCTGGCGCCGAGATCGTCGACTCCGCGCTGCTGCCGCTGGAGGGCGTGCTGCCGTACTACCAGCGGGCCAGCGCCGAGGGGCTGGCGATCGCCCGGGTGCACTCCGGTGACCCGGCGCTGTGGGGGGCGGTGCAGGAGCAGCTCGACCGCTGCCGCGAGCTGGGCCTGGCCACCGAGATCGTGCCCGGGGTGTCCAGCTTCACCGCGGTGGCGGCCAGCATCGGGCGGGAGCTGACCATCCCCGAGGTCGGCCAGTCGGTCATCCTCACCCGGCTGGGCGGCGGCAAGACGCCGATGCCGCCTGGTGAGGAGGTCGCCGAGCTGGCCCGGCATGGCACCACGATGGCCCTGTTCCTGTCGGCGGCCCGGTCCGGCCAGCTGCAGGACGAACTGCTGGCCGGCGGCTATCCGCCCGGCACGCCGTGCGTGGTCGCCTACCGGGTCAGCTGGCCGGACGAGCTGATCCTGCGCTGCGAGCTGGCCGAGCTGGCCGCCACGGTGAAGGCGAGCCGGCTCTGGAAGCACACGCTGGTGCTGGTCGGGCCGGCGCTCTCGGCGGCCGGCACCCGGTCGCACCTCTACCACCCCGGTCACTTCCACGAGTACCGGAAGGCCGACCGGGCGGCCCGCCGGGTGCTGCGCGGCGGGCAAGCCCGGTGACCGGCCCTGCTCCGCTGCGCGAGCCCGACCTGCCCCGGACCGCGAAGGTGCGGCGGGCCGGGCTGCGGGCCGGCTGGACCACCGGGACCTGCGCGGCCGCGGCAGCCAAGGCCGCGGCTACTGCGCTGGTCACCCTTGAGGTGCAGGACGTCGTGGAGATCGGGCTGCCGTCCGGCCGCCGGGTGTCATTCCCGGTGGAGTCATGCCGGCTAGCGCCGGGCGATGCGGCGCAGGCTGACGCCGCGGGCGCCGGAATCGTGTGGGCCGAGGCGGTGGTCGTCAAGGACGCCGGGGATGACCCGGACGTGACCGACGGCGCTCACCTCACCGCGCTGGTGAGCTGGCGCGGCGAGCCCGGCATGGAGCTGGACGGCGGCATGGGCGTGGGCATCGTGACCAAGCCCGGCCTCGGGCTTGAGCTGGGCGGCCCGGCGATCAACCCGGTGCCCAGGAAGATGATCACCGAGGCCGTGGGCGAGGCCGTCGACCTTGCCGAGCACGGCCTGCGGGTGATCATCTCGGTGCCGGACGGCGAGCGGATGGCGCGCAAGACCACGAACGGCAGGCTCGGTATCCTCGGCGGTATCTCGATTCTCGGCACGACCGGCATCGTGCGGCCGTTCTCCACCGCCTCCTGGCGGGCCAGCGTCGAGCAGGCGGTGGCCGTTCTCTGCGCGCAAGGCGAGCAGTCACTCGTGCTCTGCACCGGCGGCCGGACCGAGAAGGGCGCGATGGCGCTGCTGCCCGGGCTGCCGGAGGTGTGTTTCGTGGAGGTGGGCGACTTCACCGGCGCGGCGCTGCGCCGGGCCGTGCAGCACGGGGTTGCCCGGGTGGTCTTCGTCGGCATGGCGGGAAAGCTGACCAAGCTGGCGGCCGGGGTACTGATGACGCACTACACCCGCTCGAAGGTCTCCACCGGGCTGCTCGGCGACATCACCCGCGCGGCCGGCGGCAACGACGAGCTGGCGGCCCGGGTGACGGCGGCGAACACGGCCCGGCACGCGGTCGAGCTGTGGACGGATGCCGGGCTGCTCGGCCCGGCCGGGACCGAGTTGTGCCGCCGGGTCGCGGAGGTGCTGGCCAGGTTCTGCGCGGAACTGACCGCCGCGGCCGGGACCTCGCCCGGCCTGAGCTCGCCCGGCCTGGACTCGCCCGGCCTGAGCTCGCCCGGCCTGGACTCGCCCGACCTGAACTCGCCGGCAGTCCCATCATCATCATCATCATCATCACCACCACCACCACCACCACCACCAGCAGCAGCAGCAGCACCGTCGGACCTACCAGCACTGCCGGCCCCGCCAGCAACCCCGCGGCGGCCGAGCCGGATGGCCCCGGCTATCGAGGTGATCATGGTCGACTTCACCGGCCGGGACATGATCGCGGCGTTCCCCGAGCGGGTTGCATGACACCCGCCGTCACGGTGATCGGCTGCGACGGCAGCCCGCTGCCGGCCGAGGCCGCCGCCGCCATCGACGCGGCGTCGCTGGTCATCGGCGCCCGCCGGCATCTGGGCTCGGTCACGATTCCCGGCGGGGCGAAGCGGTCGGAGCTCACCCGGCTGGACGACGCGCTGGCGGAGATCTGCCAGGCGCCGGGGCCGGTGGCGGTACTGGCGTCCGGCGACCCCGGGTTCTTCGGGATCGTGCGGTCGCTGCGAGCACGCGGAGTGCTGCCCCGGGTGATCCCCGCTGTCTCGTCAGTGGCGCTGGCGTTCGCCCGGCTCGGCCTGGACTGGGACGATGCACTGGTGCTCTCAGTGCACGGCCGGGAGCCGCGGCCGGTCATCGCGGCGGCCCTGGCGCATCCCAAGGTCGCGATCCTCACCGAGCCCGGTGCGGCCGCCGCGCAGCTAGCTGGCGGGCTGCTCGCCGCGGGCCGCCGCGTCTACGCGGCGCAGCGGCTCGGCGCCCCGGACGAGCGCGTCGCCGAACTTACCTCCGGCGGCGCTGCCGGGCCCGCTGGCCCCGGCAGCCTCGCGGATCCGCATGTGCTCGTCGCCGTCGATCCGGCCACGGTTGATCCGGCTGCGGCCGGTGATCCGGCTGCGTCCAGCCCGGCCGCAGCCGGACCGGACACAGGGCCGGGCTGGGTGGCCGGGCACCGCGGTGCCCCGGCGGGCTGGGCGCTGCCGGATGAGGCATTCGCGCACCGGGACTCGATGATCACGAAGGCCGAGGTGCGGGCGGTCGTGCTGGCCAGGCTCGGACCGGGGCTGGGGCGGACGGTCTGGGATCTGGGCTCGGGGTCCGGCTCGGTAGCAGTCGAGTGCGCCAGGTTCGGAGCCAGCGTGGTCGCGATCGAGGCCGACCCAGGGCAGTGCGCCCGGATCGAGCAGAACGCCGCGGCCCACGGGGTCCGCGTCCGGCTGGCCGAGGGCCGCGCGCCGGGCATCCTGGCCGGCCTGCCCGCGCCGGACGCGCTGTTCGCCGGCGGCGGCGACAATGCGGCGCTCGGCGCGGCGCTGGAACTCGGCCGGCCGGACCGTGCCGTGGTCACGCTCGCCTCGGTCGACCGGGTGCGGACGGTGAGTGAGCTGCTCGCCGGTCACGGCTACGGTGTAGTCGGCCTGCAGCTGCAGGCATCCCGGCTGGCCGGCCTGCCCGGCGGGTCGCTGCGGCTGGCCGCGGTTAACCCCGTCTTCGTGCTCGCCGGAGAGCGGGGGACACGATGATCGGCCTGATCACGGTCACCGCAGGAGGGCGCGCGGCGGCAGAACGGCTGGCAGCCGCGCTGCCCTATGCGCACATCTACGACGAGCCCGCCGCCGCCGCCATCCCGCTGGCCTTCGCCGAGTGCGACGCGATCATCTCCTTTCTCGCCGTCGGCGCGACCGTCCGGATCGCCGCGCCGCTGATCACCGGGAAGTACGAGGATCCCGGCGTGGTATGCGTGGACGAGGCGCTGCGGTTCGCGATCCCGGTCCTCGGCGGCCACGCCGGCGGCGCGAACGTGCTGGCCCGGCGCGTCGCGGACATCCTCGGCGCGACCTCGGTCATCACCACGGCCGCGGAGGCAGCGGGCTCGGTGGGGCTCGACGAGTTCGGCGCCGACCTCGGATTCGTGGTCGAGCCGGGCAGCGACATGGCCCCGGTCGGCGCCGCGATCCTGTCCGGTGAGCGGGTCACGCTCACGATGGAGCATCAGTGGCCGGTCCCGCCGCTGCCGCCGAACGTGGTGCGGACGGCGCAGCCGGAGCCGGGCGTTCCGGCCATCGTGGTCACCGACGAAGTGACCGCGGCGGCGGAGCCCGGCCCGCGCGTCACCTACCGGCCGCCCTCCCTCGTGGTCGGCGCCGGCGCGAGCACCGGCGTGACCTCCGGCGAGGCGGGCCGCCTGATCGACGAGGCGCTGGCCACGGCGGGCCTGTCGCCGAGGTCAGTCCGGTGGCTCGCCACCGCCGACATCAAGGCACGCGAGCCCGGGCTGCTGGCCGCCGCCGGTAAGCGCGGCTGGTCGGTCGTCACCGCATCCGCCGAGCAGCTGGCTGCCGTCGATGTGCCCACTCCCAGCGAGATCGTGCGCGCCGCGGTCGGCACGCCCAGCGTCGCCGAGGCCGCCGCGCTGCTCGTCGCGGAAGGCGGCCAGGATCAAGGCCAGCCGGAGCCGGACAGCCGGGCCGGGCCGGGCGGCGCGCAGCTGATCGTCACCAAGCGGGCCAGCGCCCACGCCACCGTTGCGGTCGCCCGGCGGCGGCCGCGCGGCAGGCTCGCGCTGATCGGCCTCGGCCCTGGCGCACGCGACCTGATGGCCCCCCGGGCCATTGCCGAGATCCGCCGGGCCAGCATCATCGTCGGCCTTGACCAGTACGTCGACCAGGTTGCCGACCTGATCCCGCTGGGCGCGCAGGTCGTGGCCAGCAGCCTGGGCGAGGAGGAACAGCGGGCGGCCGCCGCTGTCAGCGAGGCCCTCACCGGCCAGGCGGTCGCGCTGCTCGGTTCCGGCGACATAGGGATCTACGCGATGGCCAGCCCGGCACTGGGGCTCGCCGATCAGCGGGTGGAGGTAGTCGGCGTTCCCGGCGTGACGGCCGCGCTGGCCGCCGCGTCGGTCCTCGGCGCGCCGCTCGGGCATGACCATGCGGTCATCTCCCTGTCCGACCTGCATACGGAGTGGGACGTGATCGAGCGGCGGGTCCGTGCCGTCGCCGAGGCCGACCTCGTCACCTGCTTCTACAATCCGGCGAGCCGGACCCGGACCTGGCAGCTCGGCCGCGCGCTGGCCATCCTCGCCGCGCACCGGCCGCCGGAGACGCCGGTCGGCTGGGTGCGGGACGCCTCCCGGCCGGGCCAGGGCTCCGGGATCGCCACGCTGGCCGCGTTCGATCCGGCGGTGGCCGACATGCACACGCTCGTCGTGGTCGGCTCGTCGCGGACCACGGTCGTGGCCGGGCGGATGGTCACCCCGCGCGAGTACCGCTGGGCGGCGCCGTGACCGGCCCGGCGGTCACGGCCGGGCAGGCCGCGGCCGTCGTCACCCGGGCCTGCCAGGGCTGCGGTGCCTGCCTGCTAACGTGCCCTGAGCACGCCATCCGGCCGGTTCATGAGCGCGGCACGATGGCCCCGCTGACCGTCCTGGCCGACCGGTGCACCGGCTGCGGCGAGTGCGTGGAGATCTGCCCGGCCGACGCGATCTTCCTTGCCGAGGAGGCGATGACGTGGTGACGTGGCCCCCGGCAGCGCCCGCCGGCGTGCACCCGATCGAGGCAGAGTCATACCGGATCCTGCGTTCTCGTATTGATCTTTCCCGGCTGCCAAGGCTCAGCCGTGACGTGACGGAACGGATCATCCATGCCAGCGCCGACTTCGACTACGCGACCGACCTGGTCTGCGACGAGGAAGCGCTGACCGCCGCGGTGGACGCGCTGGCCGACGGCGCCGCCGTCGTCGCCGACGTCGCGATGGTCGCGGCCGGGATCACCGGCTGCCCGGTGGTCTGCAAGATCACCGAGCCGCTGACCCAGCGGCTCGCCCGCACCGCGAACATCACCAGGTCCGCCGCCGCGGTCCGGCTGGCGTTCGGCGAGGTAGGTCCCGGCGCCGTCTGGGTGGTCGGCTGCGCGCCGACGGCGCTGCTGGAGATCCTCGCCAGGGACGTCGAGCCTGCCTTCGTCATCGGCCTGCCGGTCGGGTTCGTCGGCGCGGCCGAGTCCAAGGACGCGCTGCGGGCCAGCGGGCTGCGGGCGCTGACCAACGTGTCCGAGAAGGGCGGCTCCGCGGTGGCCGCGGCGGCGCTCAACGCGCTGCTCAGGGTGGCAACGGGCGAGCCGGCGCGCGGATCGCGCGGTGCCGGATCGCGCGGTGCCGGATCGCGCCGGGCCGGACCGGGCCGCTGCGGCGCCCGCCAGCGATGACGAGGTAATGCCATGAACCGCCCCCCGCTCCTGGTCGCCGGTCACGGCACCCGGGATCCGGCCGGGGTGACCGCGTTCACCGCGTTCACCGCCCGGCTGGAGGCCAGCCTCGCGCTGCAGGGGATCGAGGTGACCGGCGGGTTCATCGAGCTGTCCGACCCGCCGCTGCGGGACGCGGTCGCCGAGCTCACCGGGCGCGGTCACCGGCGCGTGGTCGCCGTGCCGCTCGTGCTGTCCGCGGCCAGCCACGCCAAGAGCGACATCCCGGCCGCGCTGGCCAGGGAGCGGGCCCGTCATCCCGGCCTGGACTGGAGCTACGGGCGCCCGCTCGGCCCGCACCCGGCGCTGCTGGAATTGCTGGCGGCGCGGATAGCCGAGCAGCCCGGGCCCGCGGCCGGCGGGCCGCCGCCGGCCGTGCTGCTGGTCGCGCGCGGGTCCACCGACCCGGACGCCAACGCCGAGGTATGCAAGACCGCGCGGCTGCTCTGGGAAGGCAGGGACTACGCGTTCGCCGAGACGGCGTTCGTGTCGCTGGCGAACCCCGGCGTGCAAGCCGGCCTGGAGCGATGCCGCCTGCTGGGAGCCAGCCGGATCATCGTGGCCAGGTACTTCCTGTTCCCCGGCATCCTGCCGGACCGGATAGCGGAGCAGGCCAGCGAATACGGCGCGGCGCACCCGGACCTGGACGTGCGCTGCACCGAGGTCCTGGGCGACTCCGACGAGCTGGCCGGGCTGGTCGCCGAGCGCTACCACGAGGCACTGGCCGGCGATATCAGGATGAACTGCGACGTGTGCGCGTACCGGACGGCGCTGCCCGGCTTCGAGCACCGGGTTGGCGCGGCGCAGCGACCGCACGCGCATCCGCACGACGACGGTCACGTCCATGCCCGCTGAGCCGGCGCCCGAGGGCAGCGCCGCGGCGCCGGGCCAGCACGCCTATCCGGCGGCCGAGCGCGCCGCCGTCTACCGGGTCATCGAGGAACGCCGGGACGTCCGGCAGGGATTCCGCCCCGACCCGGTGCCGCCGGATGTGCTGCACCGCGTGCTCGCCGCGGCGCACCGCTCGCCGTCTGTCGGGCTCTCCCAGCCCTGGGATTTCATCGTGATCACCGACCGGGCCAGGCGGCGGCGGATCAAGACCCTGGCCGAGCAGGCAGCCAGCAGTTACGCGGCCAGCCTGCCCGCTGCCCGGGCTACCGCATTCGACCGGCTGAAGATCGAGGCCATCCTCGAGGCCCCGGTCAACATCGTGGTGACCTGCGATCCGACCCGTGGTGGCCGCCATACGCTCGGCCGGCAGTCCCAGCCGCAGACCGCGGCCTACTCAAGCGTGCTGGCCGTCGCGAACCTGTGGCTGGCCGCGCGGGCCGAGGGGCTCGGCATCGGCTGGGTCAGCTTCTTCCGGGAACGGGACCTCGCCGCCGAGCTCGGCCTCCCGGCGCACCTGGAGGTCATTGCCTACCTGTGCGCCGGGTACGTGACGGGATTCGCGCCGGAGCCCGAACTGGCGCTGACGGGCTGGGCGCGCAGGCGGCCGCTGTCCTGGGCCGTGCACGCGGAGGAGTACGGGCTGCGCGGGATGCCAGGGGAGGATGCGGTGGATCTGCTCGCCGAGGTACGGGCCAGTATCAGCCCGCTGGACCAGGCCGCGATGAGCGCCGCCCGGGCGCGCCAGGACCTGATGACCAAGCCCCGCGGATCACTCGGCGTGCTGGAAGAGGTGTCGGTCCGGCTGGCGGGGCTGGCCGGGACCTGCCCGCCGCCGCTGCCCGTGCCCGCCGCGGTGGCGGTCTTCGCCGCCGATCATGGCGTGCACGCCCAGCGGGTCACCCCGTGGCCGCAGGAGGTCACCGCGCAGATGGTGGCCAACTTCCTGGCGGGCGGCGCGGTGGTGAACGCGTTCGCCGCGCAGGCCGGCGCCGAGGTGGTGGTCGTGGACGTGGGCGTCTGCGCCGATCTGGGCCCGGTGCCCGGGCTGCTGCCGCGCAAGGTCGCGCACGGCACGGCTGACTTCACCGCCGGGCCGGCGCTCACCCGGGAGCAGGCCCAGGACGCGATCATGGTGGGCGTGGAGATAGCCCGCGACCTGGTCGCGGCCGGTAACCGGTGCCTGCTCACCGGCGACATGGGCATCGCCAATACCACTGCGTCAGCCGCGCTGATCTGCGCGTTCACCGGGCGGGAACCAGCCGAGGTGACCGGCCACGGCACCGGCATCGACTCGGTGACGCATGCGCGGAAGATCGACGTGGTGCGCCGCGGGCTGGCCCGGCACCAGCCCGATCCGGCAGACCCGGTCGGCGTGCTGGCCGCGTTCGGCGGCCTGGAGCATGCCGCGCTGGCCGGGTTCATCCTGGGCGCGGCGGCGCTGCGGGTGCCGGTGATCCTGGACGGCGTCATCGCCGGCGCGGGCGCCCTGGCGGCCGTGGCCCTGGTGCCGGATTCGGTGGAATGCTGCATCGCCGGGCACCGTTCGGTCGAGCCGGGGCATGCCGCTACCCTCGATCATCTGGGCCTGCGGCCGCTTGTCGATCTCGAACTGAGGCTTGGCGAGGGAACCGGGGCGCTACTCGCCCTGCCGATCGTGCAGAGTGCCGTCCGCGCGCTGCGGGACGTCGCGACATTCGACTCCGCCGGGGTGACCGACAAAAGCTGAAGGAGCGCGGACTCTCATGGTCGGCACCGATCCGGCGCCTTATCTGCTGGCGCTGCGCTTGGCTGGCCGTCGTGTCCTGGTCGCCGGCGGCGGCAGTGTCGCGTCCCGGCGGGTACCGGCGCTGCTGGACGCGGGCGCGGACGTGCTCGTTATTGCCCCTGAACTCAGTCCCTCGCTGCATGATCTCGCTTCCGCAGGCAAGATCACCTGGGCCGTCCGGGAGTACCGCGCCGGTGACTGCGCGGGTGCCTGGCTGGCCTGCGCCTGCACCAGTGACCCGGCGGTGAACGCCGCCGTCGCCGCCGAGGCTGACGCCGCCCGGATCTGGTGCGTGCGGGCCGATGACGGTGCCGCGTCGCGGGCCTGGACCCCGGCCTCGGGGCAGGCCGGCGACGTGCGGGTCGGCGTGCTGAGCGGTGATCCCCGCCATAGCGCCGGGATCAGGGACGCGCTGGTCGGCGCGCTGAACTCGGGTGCGATCGGGGCGCGGCGCGGGCGCCGGAGCGGCGGCGGGGTCGCGCTGGTCGGCGGCGGGCCCGGGGATCCCGGGCTGATCACGGTGCGCGGCCGGGCGCTGCTCGCCGAGGCGGACGTGGTCGTGGCCGACCGGCTGGCGCCGCGGTCGCTGCTGGCCGAACTCCCGGCCGACGTCGAGATCGTCGATGCCGCGAAGATCCCGCGCGGCCGGGCGATGGCCCAGGAGTACATCAACTCCGTGCTGGTCTCGAACGCCAGCGCCGGCCGTTTCGTCGTCCGGCTGAAGGGCGGCGACCCCTTCGTATTCGGCCGCGGCGCCGAGGAAGTGCTGGCCTGCCTGCAGGCCGGGATACCCGTCACGGTGGTGCCGGGAGTGTCCAGCGCGATCGCCGCACCCGCCGTTGCCGGGGTGCCGCTGACCCACCGGGGAGTCGTCCAGGAATTCCACGTCATCTCGGCGCACGTGCCGCCGGGTGACGAGCGCTCCACGGTCGACTGGGCCGCGCTCGGCTCGTCCGCGGCGACCCTCGTGCTGCTGATGGCGACCGAGCACCTGCAGGTCATCACTGATGCACTAATGCGGCACGGTCGTGACCCGAAGACTCCCGTTTCCGTTGTCGCCGACGGTACCCTGCCCACGCAGCGCAAAATTACCGCAACACTGGATACTGTCGCCCACGATGCTGCCGAGGCGGGCATCCGGCCTCCGGCGGTCGTGGTGGTGGGTGAAGTCGTGACAATCGCGGCGCAGATTGCCGAACTCTGTAGCAGCCAGGCGACGGGGGCACCGGGTGGCACCTTCCTGCCCGCGGTGACCCGGGCGCAGGTTGAGGGCCCGGCGCAGGGTAATGATCTGGTAGGGAGGCCGGCACAGTGATCGGCATCTCGCCGGTGCGTGGAGGCCGGGCAGCATGACGGAAGGACAGGGCCGGACGGCCGCGTCGGTGCCCGGCGGCGCCGATGCGAGCGATGCTGCCGTGCCTGCAGCGCAGCCCACGCCGCCGGTTACCGGTGCGCCGTCGCCGACCGGCGTGGCGCCGCCGGCTGGCGCGGCGCCGGGACCGGCCGCGGCTGGCGCCAGGGCTGCGGCGGCCAAGAGCGCAACCGCGGCGGGAGCCGCGGCCGGCGCGGCGCGACCGGGCGAGGCCGCCGCGGCGGAAGGCGGCGCGCACCGGCGCGTCGACGCACGCCGGCTGGAGTCCGCCCTGCTCGAAGTGCGGCGCGCCATCCTCGGCGCGCCGATATTCCTGGAAGCGCCCGGAGCCGAGGCAGCCCGGGCGGAGCGGCTCAA
This sequence comes from uncultured Actinomycetes bacterium, assembly GCA_963707065.1. Lineage (GTDB taxonomy): Bacteria > Actinomycetota > Actinomycetes > Streptosporangiales > Streptosporangiaceae > Palsa-506. Next base: position 312,282 of record CAVPPJ010000013.1, on the reverse strand, counting down.
GCTGCTGAGCCAGATCGACGACTACCTGCTGCCGCGGTTGCGTGAGTCCGGGTCCCCGATACTCGTCGCGCTGGTCGGGTCGACCGGCGCGGGCAAGTCGACCCTGGTGAACAGCCTGGTCGGAAAGCAGGTCAGTAACACGGGCATCCGCCGTCCGACGACGAACAGCCCGGTGCTCGCCAGCCACCCGAGCGAGACCGACTGGTTCGCCGAGAACGTGTTCCTGCCGACGCTGCCCCGGGTCCGCCAGCAAGGGCTGGCCATGCCCGGCCGGGACGGGTTGCTCGTGCTGGCGTCCAGCGAGGGCATGCCCAAGGGAGTCGCCCTCCTCGACACCCCCGACATCGACTCGGTCGTGCAGGCGCACCGTGAGTTCGCGCATCAGTTCCTCGACGCGTCTGACCTCTGGCTGTTCATGACCACGTCGACGCGGTACGCCGACGCCGCGGTCTGGGAACTGCTGCAGTACGCGAGGGACCGGGGCGCCTCCCTGGGGATCGTGCTCTCGCGGGTGCCGCCTCGCTCCGCCGCCGAGCTCACCGCTCATTTCGACGCGATGCTCGCGGCCAACGGGCTCGGCGATGCCCGCCGCTTCGTCATCGCGGAGACGGTGCTGACCGAGGACAGGCTCCCGGCCGAGGCCTACGGCCCGATCCGGGAATGGCTGGAAGACACGGCCGCCCGCGAGGACCGGCGAGTCGCGGTTCTCACCCAGACGATGTCCGGCGTGCTCGACACCTTCCGGACCAGGCTGCCCGCCCTGGCCGACGAGGCCGAGGCACAGCTGACCATCCGCGCGGAGCTGCGGGCCGCCGTTGACGAGGCTTACGCGACGGGGCTTGCCGGAATCGACGAGGTCACCAGGAACGGCTCGCTGCTCCGCGGCGAGATCCTCGCCCGCTGGCAGGACTTCACCGGGACCGGCGATCTGCTGCGCATGCTGCAGGTGCGGCGCGGCGGCGCGGCGGCGGCCAGCCGGCCGCGCAATCGGCGCATCCCGGCCCGGGCCAGCGCGCTCAAGGCGGCCTTGCGAACCGGCCTGGAGTCGCTGGTCGCGTCGGCCGCTAACCGGGCCGCCGAGGACGCAGTGGCCCGCTGGCGGGTGCACCCGGCTGGCGGCATGCTGCTTGAGGGCCTTTCCGCGGAGACGCCGGACCGCATCTATGACTCGGAGTTCGCCGCGGAAGCCGGGCTGACCTTCGGCGAGGCGGCGGCACTGGACGAGGGACCCGGCGGCGAAGCCCGGCCTGGTCACACGGGCATGGACGCGCTCCGGCAGCAGGGCGCCGACGCCCTCGGCCGGTCAGCGCCGGACCTGGCTCGGCGGACGGCCCGGGCCATCAGCGCGTGGCAAGATTACGTGATGCACCTGGTCAAGGCGGAAAACGTGACCAAGCGCTCGATCGCGCGGGTCGTGTCGTTCGATGAGGAGCCGCTCGCGCTGGTCCTGACAATCGGCCTGCTGGGCTACGGGGCCGGCGGCGAAGCGGTCAACGAGGGCACCAGCGTCGTCCCGCAGCACCTGCTGACGTCCCTGTTCGGCGCCGGGCCGCTGCGGGACATCGCGGCCAGTGCCCGGACCGACCTGCACGACAGGATCAGCTTGCTCTTCGATGAGGAAATGAGCCGTTTCACCCAGACCGTCGACGCAGCCGGCGTCCCGGACGAGATCTCGGCCGCGCAGCTCCGCCAGGTCGCGGTCACGCTGGAGAAGGCCCGATGACAGTCTGGCCGGAAGCCGGGGCGCGCCCCGCCGGGCCGCCGGCCGCCGGGCGGCCGGCCGCCTGGGGACTGGCCGCTGGCGGACCGGCGGCCGGAGCGCCGGTAGCCAGCCTGTCGGCCCGGCTGACCGCGCTCGAGCGGCTGGTCCAGGTCGGCATCGCCAGGTCCGGGCCCGACGGCTTCAGCGAGCAGCTGCTGAGCGACGCGGAGCAGCTGCTTGCCCAGGCCGGCCAGCGGCTGCGGTTGTCCTCGGCGCACACCGTCGTCACGCTGGCCGGCGGCACCGGCAGCGGGAAGTCCTCGCTGTTCAACCAGCTGGCAGGGGCGGATTTCTCGGCGGTCGGCGTTACCCGCCCGGTCACCAGGGATCCGCACGCCTGCGTCTGGGGAGTGGCAGGATCGGGTTCGCTGCTGGATTGGCTCGGGGTCCAGCGCAGGCATCGTTATGCCCGGTCCAGCGCGCTGGACCGGGGCGAGGATGCAATGGCCGGCCTGATCCTGCTGGATCTGCCGGACCACGATTCGGTGGTGTCCGGTGACTCCGGCCAGGTCGACCGCATGGTCGGGCTCGCGGACCTGATGGTGTGGGTACTCGATCCGCAGAAATACGCCGACGCCGCTGTGCACCGCCGGTACCTGGTGCCGCTGGCCGGCCATTCCGAGGTCATCGCGGTGGTCCTGAACCAGGCCGACCGGCTGTCCGCCGGGCAGGCGGAGGACTGCGTCGCCGACCTCCGCCGGCTCCTTGACTCCGAGAACCTCAGCGATGTCCAGATACTCGCCACCTCTGCCGTCACCGGCGCGGGCGTCGACGGGCTGCGTAAGCTGCTGATCGAGGCGGTGTCGGCGCGGCGCGCGGCCAGCGCCCGGCTTTCCGCGGACGTGGACGCCATCGCCGCCAGGTTTGCCCGCTACGCCGAGGACCCGGCCGGTTCCGCGCGCCCGCAGGAGGCCGGCGCCACCCGGACGGTTCCCGAGGGCACAGTCGACCTGCTGGTCGAGGCGTTCGCCCGGGCGGCAGGCGTGCCCGCCGTGGGCGAGTCGCTGCGCAGTGCCCGCGAGCTCCGGGCGATGGACTACGTCGGCTGGCCGATCGGCTGGCTGGCCGAGCGCGTCACCGGCCATGACCCGGCGCGCAAGGTACGGCTGGGCAAGCTCTGGGATGAGCTGCGGAGCGTGACCGCCGGGCCGTCCGGCGCGCAGCAGGCAGAGATCGACAACGCCCTCACCGCGGTGGCCGACCAGGTCGGGCCGCCGCTGCCAAGCCCCTGGTCGCGGACTGTCCGGGCCGCCACGCGCTCCACCGCCAAGGAGATCCCCGGCGCGCTCGGCACGGCGATGGGCGAGTCACTGCCGGTCGAGAACGAAGTCGCCGGCTGGTGGCGGCTCGTCGGCGCGTGGCAGGGGCTGCTGCTCGGCTGCATCATCGTCGGAGTCGCCTGGTTCGGCGTGATCGTGGCCTTCGGCGTGTTCCACGCCGTCTCCCGGGTGCCGTCCCGGCTGTTCGACGATGTCTCGCTGCTGCCCTGGATCGCCGTCATCATCGCGGCGCTCCTGCTGCTGGGCTGGCTGACGGCATCGGGCTGCATGAACCTGGTGCGGGCGGCTGCCGAGCGGGAGCAGGAGCGGGTCGAGGCGGCGATGCGCGCCCGGATGGCCGTGGTGGCCAGCGAGATGGTGGTGGGAGCGGTCGAGCAGGAACTCTTCGAGTACGACCGTTTCCTTGAGGACCTGCACGTGGTGGCCGGTCAGTCCCGCGTCGCGGCCGGCCAGTCCTGAGACCATGCCAGGCATGCGGGGTTCCATCGTGCCAGCCTCTTGGAGTTCAGTTGTAATGTTGTAATCCAGGATCCTGGAGGACGGCATGGCAGCTGACTCGCCACTTGACAGTTATTCGCAGATCGTCACGGCGGTGGCCGCCGCCCTGACGCCGAAGGTGGCCAGCCTGCGGGTGCCGCGGGAAGGCACCCGCGGCGGGGAGAGCCTGGGCTCGGCCGTCGTCTACACCGGCGACGGGTTCCTGCTGACCAATGCGCACGTGGTGGGCCGGGCAGGCGGCGGGACGGCGTTGTTCTCCGACGGGACCAGCGCCCCATTCACTGTCGTGGGCGCTGACTCGCTCTCTGACCTCGCCGTCGTCCGCGCGGGCGGGCCCGTGCCGCTGCCCGTCGAGCTCGGCGAGGCCGATCAGCTCGTGGTGGGCCAGCTGGTGGTGGCCGTCGGGAGCCCGCTCGGGCTGGCCGGCTCCGTCACGGCGGGCGTGGTCAGCGCGCTGGGCCGGTCACTGCCAGCCCGCAGCGGTTCGGCAGCCCGGCTGATCGAGGACGTCATCCAGACGGATGCGGCGCTCAACCCGGGGAATTCCGGCGGCGCGCTGGCGGACGCCCAGTGCCGCGTGGTCGGCATCAACACGGCCGTGGCCGGAGTCGGGCTGGGCCTGGCCGTGCCCGTCAACGCGACGACCAGGCGGATCATCAGCGCGCTGATGACGGACGGCCGGGTCAGGCGCGCCTACCTCGGGCTTGTCACCGTGCCCGCGCCGCTCAGCGCGCAGTTGCGGGTGCGCTTCGGGCGGCCGAGCGGGCTCCGGGTCGCCGAGGTGGTCCCGGACGGCCCGGCGGCCAGGGCCGGGCTGCGGGCCGGGGACCTGCTTCTCGCGGCAGCTGATCATCCGGTGAGCGCTGCCCAGGATCTGCAACGGCTGATGTTCGGCGAGGCGATCGGACGGCCCATGTCCATCACCGTGATGCGCAACGGCGCGCTGGTGGACGTGATCGCCGAGCCGTCAGAGCTGATCGCGGCCTGACCGGAGCCGCCCGCCCGCGCAGCGTGTCCCGCGCCGCGCTGTGCTCCCGCGCCGCGCACTCTCTTACACCGCGCTGTGCTCCCGCGCCGCGCACTGTCTCACGCCGCGCTGTGCTCCCGCGCCGCGCAGTGTCTCACCTCGCGGGCCTGACCGGAATCCGTTATCCACAGTTCCGCGCCCGCCGTGCCGCCGTCCACAGGATGCGGCCGGCGCAGGCGGGATCCGGCCCTGGTCAGCGAACTTGGTAACCAGCCAGGCGGCACGGTGCCGCTGGTGCCAGCGTGCGGGCGCGGACGGCGCCGCGCCCGGCAGATCTCAGGAGGATAGCGATGTCCAATGACGCACAGGTGAGCCTGACGGGCTACGTGGCCACCCAGCCGAAGTACCGGAGGGTCGGAAACGACGCGGCGGTGGTGTCGATGCGAGTGGCCTGGACCACCCGCTACATTGACCGGCGCACCGGCGAGTGGGTCGACGGCAACACCTCGTACGTGACGGTGAGCTGCTGGCGCAAGCTGGCCGACAACGTGGCCCTGTGCCTGCGCAAGGGCGACCCGGTGGTGGTGAAGGGCCGCCTGTCCGTGCGGCCGTACGAGAAGGACGGCATCCCCAGGACCGAGGTCGACGTGGACGCCAGCTCCGTCGGGCACGACCTGTCCCGGGGCGTCGCCAGCTTCCAGCGGACCAGGCGGGCGCCAGGGGAGACCGCGGCCGATCAGCTGGCGACCGGGTTCGGCCCGGGCGGCCTGCCGGGGGATGAGGACCTGCGCCGTGACGGCAGCATGCAGGACGCCGGCCGTGGCGGCGAGCCCGCGCTGGCCGGCGCTGCGCTGGCCGATGCAGGCGCCGGGTCCGCGGGCTTCGGCCGTGCCGGCGAGACGGCCGGGCAGCCGGGCGAGGACATCTTCGATGACAGTGCGATTGCCGCGCTCGCGGCGGAGCAGGATGCGGTCACGGCGCCGTTCTGAGCCTGGCGGCCTGAACCGGCTGATCCGCCCCGCGCCGCGGCGGATCAGCCGGGGACGGCCCGGAGGCACTGGCCGTCCGAACCGCGCGCCCGCTGGCCCTACCCTTGAAGGCATGCCCGAGTACATCTATCAGATGCGCGCCGTGCGGAAGGCGCATGGCGACAAGGTCATCCTCGATGACGTGACCCTCGCGTTCCTGCCCGGAGCGAAGATCGGCGTGGTCGGCCCCAACGGCGCCGGGAAGTCCACGCTGCTGCGGATGATGGCAGGGGTCGAGCACCCGTCGAACGGTGATGCCCAGCTGATGCCGGGCTTCTCGGTCGGCATCCTGGACCAGGAACCCGTGCTGGACGACAGCAAGACGGTCCTCGGCAACGTCGAGGATGGCGTCGCTGATACCAAGGCGCTGCTCGAGCAGTACAACGCGATCGCCGAGAAGATGGCCACCGACTACTCTGACGCGCTGCTCGAGGACATGGGCAGGCTGCAGGAGCAGCTGGATCACCGGGACGCCTGGGACCTCGACAGCCAGCTCGAGCAGGCAATGGACGCGCTGCGCTGCCCGCCGCCCGATGCGGACGTGAGCGTGCTGTCCGGCGGGGAGCGCAGGCGGGTCGCGCTCTGCAAGCTGCTGCTCCAGCAGCCCGACTTGCTGCTGCTGGACGAGCCGACCAACCACCTGGACGCCGAAAGCGTGCTCTGGCTTGAGCAGCACCTGGAGAAGTACCCGGGCACCGTGATCGCGGTCACCCACGACCGGTACTTCCTCGACAACGTCGCCGGGTGGATTCTCGAGCTCGACCGCGGCCATGCGTATCCCTATGAGGGCAACTACTCGACGTACCTGGAGACCAAGGCGACGCGGCTCAAAGTGGAGGGCCAGAAGGACGTCAAGCGCCGCAAGCGGCTGGAGGACGAACTCGAGTGGGTGCGTTCCAGCCCGCGGGCGCGGCAGGCGAAAAGCCGCTCCAGGCTGCAGCGGTACGAGGAAATGGCGGCCGCGGCTGACCAGGACAGGAAGATGGACTTCGAGGAGATCCAGATCCCGCCGGGGCCGCGGCTGGGCAGCCTGGTCGTGGCGGTCAGCGGCCTCGCGAAGGGCTTCGACGACCGGATGCTGATCGAGAACCTGAGCTTCACGCTGCCACCGAACGGCATCGTCGGCGTGATCGGGCCGAACGGGGTCGGCAAGACCACGCTGTTCAAGATGATCGTGGGGGAGGAGCAGCCGGACGCCGGCTCGATCAAGATCGGCGAGACGGTGCAGATCGCCTACGTCGACCAGTCCAGGGAGCGGATCGACCCGGACAAGAACGTCTGGCAGGCTATCTCCGACGGCGAGACCTTCATCAGGGCCGGCCGCACCGAGATCCCGAGCCGCGCGTACGTCGCCGCCTTCGGCTTCAAGGGCGCCGACCAGCAGAAACCAGCGGGAATCCTGTCCGGCGGGGAGCGCAACCGGGTGAACCTGGCGCTCACGCTCAAGCAGGGCGGCAATCTCCTGCTGCTGGACGAGCCGACCAACGACCTCGACGTGGAGACGCTCTCGTCACTGGAGAATGCGCTGCTGGAGTTCCCCGGCTGCGCCGTGATCACCAGCCACGACCGGTGGTTCCTGGACCGGATCGCAACCCACATCCTGGCCTGGGAAGGCGGGGCCAGCTGGTTCTGGTTCGAGGGAAACTTCGAGGCCTACGAGAAGAACAAGATCGACCGGCTGGGCGCCGAGGCGGCCAGGCCGCACCGGGTCACCTACCGGAAGCTGACGAGAGGCTGAGCCCGACCGGAGCAGCCCGCTGGCTCAGGCCGGGCTGAGCCCGAGATCCGGCCCCCTGGCGGCTGCCGGAGACTGCTGGTTCACCAGGCTGTGGGCTGCCATGACCAGGTAATCCCAGAGCCGGGCGGCATTGGCCTCGTCCAGCGCGAGTTCGTCCAGCGCGGTGCGCATATGGCGCAGCCAGGCGTCCCGCTCGGCCTCGCCGATGGCGAAATGCGCGTGCCGCATCCTGAGCCTCGGATGCCCGCGCAACTGGCTGTAGGTGTCAGGCCCGCCCCAGTACTGGATGAGGAAGAGCCGGAGATTCTCCTCGGCCGGACCGAGATCCCGGCTCGGGTAGACCGGCCGGAGCTTCGGATCGGCGGCGACTTCCTGGTAGAACCTGTGCACCAGGCGCCGGAACGTCTCTTCGCCGCCTACTGCCTCGTACAGGCTGAGTTCTGATGTCTCGTTCATAACGTGCTCCAGGGTACGGTCACTGGGCGCCGGCCGCGCCGGCCCGAGCGGCCTGCCCGGGCACGCACGGCCCGCACTGCCCTCACAGCCCGAGCCCGGTGTGCCGGGCCGCGAACGCAAGCGTCTCCGACGACAACGACACTGACCGGCTGACGGCCCGCGCGCCGTGCCCGACGTCGGACTCCCGCCGCAGCAGGACGGGACGGCTGGCCAGTGAGCCGGGGGAGGCATGCTGCAGCGCCGCGCACATCTTGCGGGCATGCAGCGGGTCCACCCGGGTATCGCTGTCGAACACCGTGAACAGCACGGCCGGGAACTCAGTCCCCTCGCGTACGTGGTGATAAGGCGAGTACGACAGCAGCCAGCCGAGCTCCACCGGATCGGCGGCGGTCCCGTACTCGTCATTCCAGGTCTCGCCGAGCCCGAACCGCTCATAGCGCACCATGTCGAGCAGCGGCGCTGAGCACACCACGGCGGCGAAGAGCTCAGGCCGCTGCGTCAGCGCCGCCCCGACCAGCAAGCCGCCGTTCGAGCCGCCGGAGATCGACAGCTGGGCCGGCGTCGTCCAGCCGCCGGAGATCAGCTTCTCTGCCGCGGCGTAAAAGTCGTCGAACACGTTCTGCTTACGGTCCCGCATCCCGGCTCGGTGCCAGTCCTCGCCCTCCTCGCTGCCGCCCCGCAGGCCCGCGATCGCGTAGACGCCGCCCGCTTCCACCCAGGCCAGCACGGTTGCCGCGTAGCCGGGCGTCATGCTGATCCCGAACCCGCCGTAGCCGCCGAGGATCGCTGGCCGCGGCTCGCGATGATCCTGGCGCCCCGAGATGACCAGCATCCGCACCGTGGTTCCGTCCGCGGAAGGGAAGGCGACCTGCTGTGTCTCCACGTCAGGAACGTCGACCGCACCGGGTGCGCGGGCCCAGATCCCGGCCTCCCCGCTGCGGGCGTCGTAGCGGTAGACCGTGACCGGCGTGACGTTGTCGGTGTAGGCGAACCATGCCTCGTGCCCGCCCTCCGGGCGCTCGCTCAGCCCGCCCACGGTGCCGAGGCCGGGCAGCGGGATGGCGCCGAGCCGCTCGCCGGTGGCCAGGTCGTGCACGCTGATCTCGCCTACCGCATGCCGGGTCCAGGACGCGAGCAGCACGGGCTGGCCAAGCTCCGCGCCGTCCAGGATCGCGTAGCCGGTCAGGACGGCCTCCTCGTCCTGCGGCAGCTTCTCCCGCCAGTTAGCCGCCCCCGGGTCTGCCGGGTCGGCGACCAGCAGCCGCCCGCGCGGCGCGCCGGCGTCGGTGAAGATGTACAGCCTGCCGTCCCGGCCAACCCGGGCCATGGTCCGGGCATCAACGCCCTCCTGGACGACGCGCAGGTCAGGATCGGTTTCCGCGGATGCGGCCAGGTCGGCGATCCACAGGTCGTTGCGCGGCGCAGTGCCCGCTGACGCGCCGATGATCAGCCAGCGGCCGTCCATGCTGACCGACGCCAGGTAATAGTTCGTTTTCTCGCGGCCATCGCCGAAGATCATCGTGTCGTCATCGGCGGGCGTGCCGACCTGATGCAGGAAGATCCGCCGGTGATACTGCTCCTCGCCGGCCGGGACATCACCGGGCGCGAGCCTGCGCGTGTAATAGAACGCCTTGCCGCCGGGCAGCCACGCCACCCCGCTGTACCGGCAGCGGTCGATCGGGCCGTCGACGTCCTGGCCCGTCTCGACGTCAAGAACCCGCAGCGCCGCCTCTTCCGCGCCGCCCTCGGACAGCTGGTAGGCGAGCAGCCGGCCTTCCTTGTCGGGCTGCCACGCGTCTAGCGTCGTGCTGCCAGACGGATCAATCTGCATCGGATCGATCAGCGCCCGCTCGCCGCCGGCGGCCGTCGCCGTGTAGAGCACCGCGTGCTCCTGGCCCGGCAGCCGCCGCATGAAAAACTGGCGCTCACCGCGCCAGGCCGGCGTGCCGACGCTGCCGGCACCGAGCAGTTCGGCGAGCCGCGCGGCCAGCGACTCGCGCCCGGGCGTGATGGCGAGTTGCTCCGCGTAGAGCGCGTCCTGCCCGGTCAGCCACGCGCTGGTCTCCTCGCTATCAGGCTCTTCGAGCCAGCGGTAGGGATCAGCCACGGTGAATCCGTTAATGCTCTCGGTCAGATCCAATCGACGTGCGAGGGGGTACGCAGCAATCATGGTTTTCACTCTAGGGCTACCGGCAGCGCCGCCTGCGCGGCTGCCGGGTACGTGCCCTCGGCCGGGCGCGCCGATAGGCTATAGGAGTTGCCGGACTGGCTGTCGGGCAATCACACTGGTCACGGATGAGCTGGCTCCGGGAGCGGCGCATCCGGCGGGAGGTGCGCGTGCGTCGGGTACTGCTGCTCAACATCACCTATGAGCCGATGACCACGGTCTGCCTGCACCGGGCCGTGTGCCTGGTGCTCGGCGAGAAGGCCGAGGTCGTGCACGAGGACGCAGCCGGCGGCGTGCTGCGTTCCGCGACGGTCAAGCTGGCCGCCCCGTCAGTGATCAAGCTGCGCCGCTACGTGCGGGTGCCGTATCGCAGCCGCGTCCCGCTGACGCGGGCCGCGCTGATGCGCCGGGACAATTACCTGTGCGCCTACTGCGGCAGCAAGGCGGACACCATCGATCACGTGGTGCCCCGCAGTCGCGGTGGCACGCACGCCTGGGAGAACTGCGTCGCATCCTGCACGAAGTGCAACCACGGGAAGGCCGACCGGCTGATCGAGGAAATCGGCTGGAACCTGCGCTGCCCGCCTGCCGTGCCGCGCGGCGCGCACTGGCGGCTGATCGGGGCGGCGCACGACGGCGACCCGCAGTGGGCCGCGTACCTGGCCAAGACGACCGCCGCCTGATCGCCGGCCCGCGGCCTTGATGAGAGCGGCGTTAGGCGCGATGTTCCCTAGGCAGACCTGACTAGTACGGCTGGCGTGGCCGCGTCTGTTCCGAAGTCCCTGATCTCGCGCTGGCTCAGCGCGCCGAGGATCGCCACCGCCAGGGCGGCTCCGGCCACCGGGAAGAACGGGACCGGCCCGAAGGATCGCACCAGCACGCCGGACAGCGCCACCGAGACCGGGAAGGTGCCCATGCTGGCCAGCATCACCACGCCCATGATCCGGCCAAGCATCGCGGCTGGCGCCCACTGCTGGACCAGCGTGATCATGACGATGTTGCCGAAGCCGGTGCAGGCACCGAACACGAGGGTCGCTGCCGCTGAGCCAGCCAGGCTGCCAAAGAACGGCACGAGGGAGATGGCTGCGGCACTGACCAGGAAAGCGATACAGGCGACCGGCGCCGGGCGTCGCAGGCGGCCAGCTCTGGTGGCGGCAAGCGTACCGATGACCGCACCGGCGCCGAAGCAGGCGACCAGCGCGCCGTAGCCGGTCGCGCCGAACCGGAGGTGAGCCAGCGCGGGCAGTGCGACCTCGAATGTCCCGGCTGAGGTGACATTGGCGACCACGGTGACCACCATGAGGATCTGGAGCAGTCGTGAGTGCCGGAGCAGCGGCCACACGCCAGACGGCTTTTCCGGTTCCGCCGCGGTCTTTCCGTGCGCTGCGTCCGGCGTGCCCGGCCTAGCACCCCCGTCATCGGCCGCGCTGCGGCCAGGCTCGGCCGTCCCAGCCGCGGTAGCACTGAGGACGGCCCTTGCCCTGGGCACGATCAGCCCCAGGGCCACTGCTGATACCGCGAATGACGCTGCGTCGACCGCGAAGGCAGGCGCGGAGCCGGCCGTCGCGACGAGAATGCCGCCGAGCGCAGGCCCGAGCAGCGAGCCGAACTGGATGGCCGCCGAGTTGAGAGCGTTTCCTGCCTGCAGCCGGTCCGGTCCGAGCAGGGCCGGCATGATGGTGAACGAGGACGGGATGAAGAGTCCCTCCCCGGCGCCGAGCAGCGCCGCGACCGGCCCGAGCGCCGCCAGCGAGGCGATGTGCCTGGCGGCAAAGAAGGCGAGCACCGCGACGAGAACGCAGCGGACCACGTCGGCAGTGAGCATGACCGCGCGCGGCCCGACCTTGTCGGCCAGCACGCCGCCGAGCGGGATGGCCACGGTGCGCGGCACGCCGTAGCAGGCGAGTACGGTGCCGAGCAGGACCGGGCCGCCGTGCGTCGAAAGCACCAGCCAGGGCAGCGCGATGGCGTAGCAGAAGTCGCCCACCGTGGACGTGAACTGGCCGACGGTAAGCAGCCGGAAGTTGCGTTCTGCCAGCGGGCCGCCCCGCCACGCGCTCCGGAACCGGCTGGCGGCGCTCACTGATCGTCATCCGGATCGAACCACGGCACCATGTCAAAGACCGCATGGACACGCCGCGCGCCGGGCGGGCGGTCTGCCCGGTCCAGACGGCGATAGCCCGCCAGCAGGTCCGCGAGTTTCGCCTGAACGGCGGCGAATTCGTCCGCGGTCACGTGCAGGACGTCCTGGCGCGTTGCCGCGACACCTTGCCACTCCGGCGGATAGTCGGCTTCCCGCTCGAGATAGTGCGCCCTTACCTCCCCGATCCTGGCCTGCAGACTCGCCGCCAGCAACTTGCCCGCCGCCTGGACAGCAGCAGGCTGATCCGGGTGCTCGCCGAACGAGATGGCCACCACGGTGGCCCGCCAGGGCCGGTGCCTGCCGTCGGCGGCGCTGGCCTGGTCCTCGTCGACGAAGCCGTACCGCGCCAGCGCCCTCAGGTGGTAGCTGCAGGCTGATGGTGACAGGCCGGCCACCTGCGCGCACGCGGTCGCGGTAGCCGGGCCGTCGATCACCAGGTGCTGCAGGATTGCGATCCTGGCGGGATGGGCAAGCGCGCGCATTGCCAGCGGATCGGTGATCTGCAGCGGGTTTTCCGGCGTTCCCGGCCTGGGCGGGACCGGCTCGGGCGGCGCTGGCGCGGATCCCGCTGGCTCGCCGATTTCCTCATCTACGAAGGACATGTTGCGAAATACTAATTGCGAAGTATTTCTTTCGCAACTATCTGGGAGGTGCCGGGCTAGCTTGGCAGGTACGCGCCCGGGGACGCAGTGTTACGTTCACGGGCAGGGACCGACTGATCAGGGAGCCGGGATGCGGCGGGATATCTTCACCAGCGAGCACGAGGCGTTCAGGGAAATGGTCCGTTCCTTCATCGCCCGGCAGATCATCCCGTATCACGAGCAGTGGGAACGTGACGGGGCCGTATCGCGGGACGTATGGCTCGCCGCCGGGCGGGCCGGCCTGCTCGGGATCGACGTTGACGAGAAGTACGGCGGCGGCGGCAACCCCGACTACACCTACTACCTGATCATGAACGAGGAACTGGCCAGGGCCGGAGCGCACGGCCCCGGGTTCTCGGTGCACAACGACATCATCGGCAACTACCTGATTCGGCTGGCTAGCCCCGAGCAGCGCGAACGCTGGCTGCCCGGTTACTGCTCCGGCGAGCTCATCACGGCCATCGCGATGAGCGAGCCTGGTGCGGGCAGCGATTTGCAGGGCATCCGCACGTCCGCCGTGCGAGACGGCGGCCACTACGTGCTGAACGGCCAGAAGACCTTCATCTCCAACGGCCAGATGTGCGACCTGGTGATCGTCGTGGCGCGCACCGATCCGGCGGCCGGCCCGCGCGGCATCAGCCTGCTCGTGGTCGAGCGCGGCATGGCCGGCTTCGAGCGCGGCCGCAACCTGGACAAGGTCGGCATGCACGCGCAGGACACCTCCGAGTTGTTCTTCAGCGACGTCCGGGTGCCCGCGGACAACCTCCTCGGGGATGCAGGCGGCGGTTTCGTCGCCCTGATGCAGAACCTCCCCAGGGAGCGGGTCTCGATCGGCACGACGGCCCTGGCCGGGGCCGAAGCCGTCTTCGAGCAGACGCTGGAGTACTGCAAGCAGCGCCAGGCCTTCGGGCGCCCGATCGGGAGTTTCCAGTACAACCGTTTCGTGCTCGCCGAGATGGCGACCGAGCTGGCGGTGGCCAGGGCATTCACCGACCGGGCGGTCACCGAGCACATTGCGGGCCGGCTGTCGAACGAGGACGCCTCGATGCTCAAGTGGTGGGACACGGAATTGTGCACGCGCATCGTTGATCGGTGCGTCCAGCTGCACGGCGGCTACGGCTACATGCGCGAGTACCCGGTGGCGCGCGCGTTCGCCGACGGCAGGGCGCAGACGATCTTCGGCGGCACGACGGAGATCATGAAGGAGATCATCGGCCGCGGGCTCGGCGTCTGACACCGCCGCGCAGGCGGCCGGGCTTCCCGTGGGCGAGGCGTCGATGGGCAGTGGCCGGCCGGCGGCGCATCTCTATAACGCCAATTCGCAGATCTGGCGGTATCGTGTCACACGGTGGTCCGGCGCCCCCGGCGCCGGGCATATACCTGCGGCGGCGCGGCGGTGCGCTCGCGAAGCATGAGGGACGGAGCGGGACGTGGCGGAGTCCGAGAGTGCAGCAGCGCGGAAAGACGAGCTGACCATCCCGGACGGCGGGTTCTGGCCCGCGCCGGAGATCCCGCAGCCGAACATCTACCCGATGGAGTGGCGGGTCGAGACCGAGAAGCTCGCCGCGATCTACCAGAAGTCCAAGCTGGCGGTCTGGAACCCTGCTGATCTGCCGTGGGACGGCCTGCGCGCGGGAGATTTCACGTCCGAGCAGCGGCTCGGGATCATGTACTGGTTCTCCGTGCTCGCCAACTTCGACGCCTCCGGGCCCGCCGTGTTCGCCCGCGCCACGATCGAGGCGTTCGAGAAGCACGAGGAGGACCCCGTCCGCAAGTGCTTCTTCTCGATCACCCGGGACGAGATGAACCACGAGGAGTGCTGCCAGCGCTCGATCGCCGCGCTCTGGCCGGGCGGGCCGCTCAACTGGTCCCCGTCGACCGACCTTGAGCGCGCGGCGCACAACAACATCGCGTGGCTGTACCACAACGGCGGCCGGTACTGGAGCGGCTACAGCAAGGCGGTCGGCAAGTACACGCTGCCGGTCCTGTTCACCAGCTTCATGATGGGCGAGATGGCAGCGTCCACCTTGTTCCGCGGGATGGCATCCAACACGACGCACCCGGTGTTCTCGGAGATGTTCCAGCGGATCGGCCGCGACGAGTCCCGGCATCTGCAGATCTGCATGACGATCCTGGAGAACGAGTGGCCAGGCCTGACCGACGACGTCAAGACGACGATCACCCGCCAGCTCAGGGCCGGCTTCATCTTCCTGTCGATGATCCTCTGGGAGCCGCCGGACGGATTCTGGGACATCCCGCCGTACTTCCTGCCCAACCACCGGATCCTGATGAGCTATGCCAGGGATGCCGGGCTTGGCGTGCTGACCTATGAGCAGCAGGCCGAGAACTGGAAGCAGGCGATCGCCAAGATCCGGGTGATCGTGCAGCGCTGGGGGATCGAGTTCCCCGCCATCCCCGAACTCGACATCGAGGGCGTGGACGTCTCCGCCGACATCAACCCCGAGGACATCATCCCGGTCTTCTGACCGGCCCTGCGCCAGATCCTGCGACGTCCGGTGCAGCGGCCCGGCTCGCCGGGCAGCCCCGCGCCGAGCCGCGGGGTAGCTAGGCTCCAGCGGTGGACATCAAGTCGCTCGGCTACCGGACTGACATCATGCTGCGGCTTCTGGAGGGCGGCGAGCGCGCTGACAACGGCGACTGCGTCGTGGTCCGCAGCCCGGCCAACCCGGTGTACTGGTGGGGTAACTTCCTGTTGCTGGCAGCACCTCCCGCGCCGGGCAGCGTGAGCAGGTGGCTGTCAAGATTCGCGGCCGAGTTCCCGGCCGCCGGTCACGTGGCGCTCGGCATTGATGTCACTGACCGGAGCACCGTCGACCCGGCTGAGTTCGAGGCCGCGGGACTGATGTTCCGGCGTGAAACCGTACTGACGGCCGCTGAAATGCACCAGCCGCCGCACCCCAACCGATCGGCTGAGTACCGCCCCCTGACCGGCTCCGCCGATTGGCAGCAGGCCGTCGAGCTCCGGATTGCCTGCACCGGACCCGAGGATCCACCCGCCGACCGCGGATTCCTGGAGAGCAGGATCACCGCGCAGCGCGGGCTGGCCGAGGCGGGCCACGGCTGCTGGCTCGGCGCGTTCGCCGGCCGCAGGCTCGTGGCCCAGCTTGGCATCTGCACGGACGGCAACGGTATCGCCCGCTACCAGGACGTAGAGACCCATCCGGCTGCCCGCCGGCAGGGACTAGCCGGGACGCTCGTCTACCAGGCCGGCCGCTACGCGCTGGCCCAGCTCGCCGCGAGCACCCTGGTGATCGTCGCGGAGCCGGATCAGCAGGCCATCCGGGTGTACCGCTCGTGCGGATTCGAGGTCACCGAAGACCAGGTCAGCTTCGAGCGCCCGCCGGCGGGCTGATGCGCCCGTGGCGCCTTATACAGCTATGAAGTCCGCAACTGACATGCGCTGAACGAGACTGGTAGCCGACCCGGCTCAGTCGCGGAGGACGGCCTCGGTCTGGGCGGTGTCCTCGGTGCCGCGGTAGTAGGCGATCTTGCCGTCACGGAACCTGAAGTAGTGATGCAGGTACATGGCGGCGGTTTTGCCGGTGCTGCGTGACCTGGCCCGGAAGCGGATCACGGTGAGCACGTCGGTGTCATTGGCGGCGAAGGAGACAGGCGTGAACTCCTCGACCTCCATCGCCGAGCCGAACGCCGCGAAGAACCCCGCGACGGCGTCCTTGCCGTGACGCACGCCGTACCAGGGGGCGGCGGCCGAGGTGGTCTCCGCAGCCCAGTCAACGTCGTCGGCGACAGCATCGAGGATCGTGGCGACATCGCCGCGGCCGAATGCCTCGTATACCTGCCCGATGGTCTTGATGTTGATGTCAGCAGCCACTGGAAACCCCCTCCCTGCCCGGATTCACCGGGCACCTGACTGCCTTAGAACTGGTCAGCCGAGGCGACCGCCTCGGTGATGGTGATCTCTGGCGGGGCCGGGGCGGCACCGACCGAGCCGATGAAGGCCTGCAGGTCAGGGTTGGAGAAGAACTGCTGGAACTGCCCGGCGGTCTCCCATTCGTCGACGAGCACGACGAAGCCGTCGCCAACCCCGAAACGGTGGTGAAGCGCACCGGCCGCGCGGGCCTCGTCCGCGATCTTCGCGAACTCGCCGGCCCGGTCAGTGAGAGCCTGGCGGAACGCCGCGGTGTCGCCCTGGAACTTCCCGATGACCAGAATGCTCATAGCTGGACCCCCTCCGTAAGTGCCGCGCGCCTGAAGGCTCGCAGCTTCCGGCAGGGATACGTCGCCCGCATGCGCGGCGGATCACCCGGCTACCGGCGAATTAATCGAGTGCGAGCGTTGCGGCGGCGGCAAGCACCTTGGCGGCACAGCACGAGTCACCGGTGACGTGCAGGTCAAGGGCGGCGGGAGCGGCCCGGTTGGCGACCAGCCGGCAGAACCCGACCGCGTCAGTGACGATGCAGACGGAGACGGGATCGGGCCGACCCGCACCGAGCGCGAGATCCCACGTGCCGCCGCCCGGCCCAGTCAGCACCAGGTGCACATTGACCGGTTCTTCCAGGCCGGCCCCGGCCGCCGCAGCTGGCAGCAGCCGGGTTGCGAGCCCGGTCATCAGGGCCAGCGTCGATGCGTCGGGCACCGACGACGGCAGCCTGGCCGCGCGGCGGATGTCGTTGTCGTGCGTCCACAGCTCGAATGCCCGGACAACGAGCAGCGCGCGCAGCGGCAGTCGCATGCCGTGCACAGCCACCTCGGCGCCGGGATCACCGAAGGCTCGAACGAGCTCAGCGGTGCGCTCGGCCGCGCGACGCCACTCGATACGGGTCTGCTCGCACGGGCGTCCGGCCTGGCAGGCTGCCGCGGGCTGGGTCGACTCGATATGGTTCGCCTCGGCCACCTCCGGGTCGCCGGACAGGCAGCGGTGCACGTGATCCTCGACGCCGATCAGATGACCGACAAGGCCCTGCACGTCCAGGTCCCGCAGGACTGGCATCCGCCAGTCTTCATCACTCAGCGCGTCGAGCAGCCCGTAAAAGGCCTCGGCTGCGCGGCTGAAGGCCTCGGCCGCCGAGATCTCGGCGGCCTCGGGTGCGGGGCGGCCGGCTGCCCTGGCCCGCTGGGACGCCTCCAGGACACGTTCGCGCAGGCCGGACGGCGGCAGCGCCATCGGTTCGCGCCCATGCGTCATCATGGCGTCTCCAGCAGTTGCCGGTCCAGCACGCTCTCCAGCTTGGCCAGCGCCAGCCTGAGCCGTGACTTGGCGGTGCCCTCCGGGATGCCGGCCGCGAGCGCGACCTCGCGGTAAGTCAGCCCTTCGAAGTAGGCAAGCTCAACCACTCGGCGCTGGCTGTCAGGGAGCAGGCGGACGGCGTCCCGCACCACCCGCGCGACCGCCGCGGCCGTCACCTCTTCGCAAGGAGAGAGATGCGGCCGCCCGGGGGTCAGCCGGTGGTGCCGCTCCTGCCGCGCGATCCGGCGAAGGTCGCTGCGCACCACGTCCACCGCGCGATGCCGGGCTAGGACGATGAGATAGGTGCGCAGGTTCCCGGCCGCGGGGTCATATCGACCGGGATGGCTCCAGAGCTCGACGAACACGTCCTGCACGACGTCCTGCGCGGCGGTACCCTCCCCCAGGACGCGCAGCGCAGCACCGTATACGGCCGGCGCGAGGCAATCGAAGACCTCCGCGAGAGCGTGATTGTCTCCGGCCGCCAGGCGCGCCGCCTGCAGCGCGTCCGTCCCCCCCACAGATGGGACGCTAACGCGTCTCCCCGCCCCAAGGCAACGCTCCGGCGCCGCCGCCGCTATGACCCAACTATCTGGGCACACCGGGCAGAGTGTCGCCGGCACTGCGCCTCCTACGCCAAGGGATGCCACCAGCGATACGTCGCCACGCCCGGTATCAGATCAGTTTCCGGTTATGTCGTGGCCCTGCACGGCGCGGCCGCGCCGGTATCTAACCAGCGTGCCGAAGAAGTCAGGCAGCAGATGACAGCAGCGGGAGAACCGCGCCGCCGGAGGCTGTGCTGCCCGGAGGTCTTGCCACCCGGAGGCCGTACAGCTTGGTCAGCGTCCTACAGCTTGGTCAGCTTGGTGAACGGCGAGATGATCCGTGCCTGCTGCCCGCCGAAGTCGACGATCACGGCGACATCTTCCTCGACGCCGATCACCTTGCCGAGTCCGTAGCGGTCATGTGTCACCTGGTCACCCGCGTCGTAGTGCTCGATGGGCGCGGCCGGGGTGGAATTATTGAACGGGCTTCCTGGCAGGTAGCGCCGGGGCATGGCGCGTGCTGGGCTCATGATCTCCAGTATGCGCCTGCTGCGCTGATCAGGAGGGCTGCAGCCGCGTAAACCTCCGATTCGAGGTGATTACGAGGGATTGCAAGGTAGCTTTCGTGGCCAAACTGTGAGATACGTATCGCGGTTGGCATGGCAGCCCGGCGAAAGCAGTGCATAGGGTGTGAGCCGGCGCGGAGTGCTGAGATCCGGCGAGAGGTGTGAGCCTGCACCGGGCGCGGGCATCCCGGCGGGACTAGCCCGCGGGCATCTCGGCTGCACTAGCCCGCGTACTGCAGCAGGCCACGGTGGACCGGAGGCGCCATGCACGCTAACCCTTACATTGTCCTCGGCAGCGCCGTTGTCGGGTTTCTCGTCGGCCTGACGGGGGCGGGCGGCGGCGCGCTGATGACGCCGATGCTGATCCTGCTGTTCGGGATCACGCCGTCCACGGCCATCTCCAGCGATCTGGTGGCCGCGGTCCTGATGCGGCCGGTCGGCGCCGCGGTGCACCTGCGCAAGGGGACCGTGAACCTCCGGCTGGTGGGCTGGATGGTGCTCGGCTCCGTCCCGATGGCGTTCCTCGGGGCCTACCTGCTGCACCTGCTCGGGGACGGCAGCGCCGCGCAGTCCAACATCGAGCGGGCGCTCGGTGCCGCGCTGCTGATCGGCGCGGCCGCGATGGTGCTGCGCTACGCACTCGACCGGCGCAGCGGCCAGAAGCGCGAGGCCGTGGTGCACCAAGTCACCCCCCGGCCGTTGCTGACTGTCGGCATCGGAATGGTCGGCGGGCTCATCGTCGGCATGACATCGGTCGGCTCAGGATCGCTGATGATCGTCCTGCTGCTGTTCCTCTACCCGATGATCGGCGCCAATCAGCTAGTCGGCACCGACCTCACCCAGGCCGTGCCGCTGACGCTGGCGGCCGCGCTGGGCGCGCTGGCCTTCGGCCACGTCGAGTTCTCGGTGACCACGTCAATCATCATCGGCAGCGTGCCCGCGGTGCTGGTCGGCTCGTTCTTCTCGTCCAGGGCACCGGACCGTTTCATCCGGCCCGCCATCACGTTCGTGATCTTCGCCTCGGGACTCAAGTACGTCGGGCTCGGCACCACCACCCTTGGCTGGGTGCTGTGCGCCGTCCTGCTGGCAGCCGGAACCGCCTGGCTCGCCTACGCCCGGCCATGGCGCAATGGCGTTAACGGCAGCACGGAGAGCAGCACGGAGAGCAGCACGGGCAGCGGTGAGAGCAGCCCCAACGGCAGCACGGGCAGCGGTGAGAGCAGCCCCAACGGCAGCACGGGCAGCGAGACCAGCGCCAGCGACAGCAAGACGGCTGGCGAAAGCACCGCCGGCGGCACCGGGACGGCGACCGAAGACCCGCTGGCCGCCGGCCCGCCCGCGCCCGCCTGAGCGACGAGAGTACCCCCGAGCTCACGTCGCCTGGTCTTCACTTTCCGGCCGATTCAATTGCCCAGCCGACGTGCCGGCGGTACCCGCGGCAGGCCCCGCCCGGTACCTTCGGTGCATGACAGCTTCCGAGACAGCGGCAGGAGGCGGCAGCACGGCGTTGACCCCGGCGGCGCCATTCGGCCGGATGCTGACCGCGATGATCACCCCGATGACCGGCGACGGCGCGGTCGACTACGACGGGGCCGCCCGCCTCGCCGACCACCTGGTTACCGCGATGCGAAACGACGGCCTGGTGATCAGCGGCACCACCGGCGAGTCGCCGACCACCACCGACGCGGAGAAAGAGCAACTGCTGCGCGCCGTGATCGGGGCCGTCGGCGACCGGGCCACGGTGATAGCCGGCGTCGGCACCAATGACACCGCGCACACCTGCGAACTCGCCCGGCAGGCGGAACGGGCTGGCGCGGCGGCACTGCTCGTCGTCACGCCGTACTACAGCAAGCCGCCGCAAAGCGGCCTGCACGCGCACTTCACCAAGGTCGCCGACTCGACCGGGCTGCCGGTGATGCTCTACGACATCCCGGGCCGCACCGCCGTGCCGATCGAAACCGAGACGCTGGTCAGGCTCGCTCAGCATGCCAGGATCGTTGCCGTCAAGGACGCGAAGGACAGTCCAGGCGCGGCCTCCTGGGCCATGGCCCGGACCGACCTGACTTTCTACTGCGGCACGGACATGCTCAACCTGCCGTGGCTGTCGCTCGGCGCAGCCGGGTTCGTCAGCGTGGTCGGGCACGTGGTCGGCGACCGGCTGCACGAGATGATCGACGCGTACGCTGCCGGGGACGTGGGCACCGCGCTGGCGATCCACCGTGAGCTGCTGCCGGTCTACGCCGGGATGTTCCGGACCCAGGGAGTGATCATGACAAAGGCCGCCCTCGGGCTGCTCGGGCTGCCCGGCGGCCCCGTCCGGCCGCCGCTCGCCGACGCGACGCCGGCCGAGATCGAACAGCTCCGCGAGGACCTTGAGGCTGGCGGCGTGAAGCTCCGGTGAGCCACCCGCATCCCGAACTCGGGGCACCGCCGCCGCTGAACGCGAACGGCCTGCGCATCGTCGCGCTGGGCGGGCTCGGCGAGATCGGCCGCAACATGACGGTCTTCGAGCACGCCGGGCGCCTGCTCATCGTGGACTGCGGCGTGCTCTTCCCCGAGCCCGATCAGCCCGGGGTCGACCTGATCCTGCCGGACTTCACCGCGATCGAGGACCGGCTGGACAAGATCGAGGCGGTCGTCCTCACGCATGCGCACGAGGACCACATCGGCGGCGTGCCGTACCTCCTCCGCCAGCGCAAGGACATCCCGCTGGTCGGCTCGAAGCTGACGCTCGGCCTCGTCCGCGGCAAGCTCACCGAGCACCGCATCACGCCAGTCACCGAGGAAGTGGCAGCAGGTACCCGGAATTCGTTCGGGCCCTTTGATCTTGAATTTTTCGCGGTCAATCACTCCATTCCGGATGCGCTCGCCGTCGGCATCCGGACCAGCGCCGGCGTGGTCCTGCATACCGGTGACTTCAAGATGGACCAGCTGCCGCTGGACGGCAGGCTGACCGACCTCGGCGGATTCGCGCGGCTCGGCGCCGAGGGCGTCGACCTGCTGATGGCGGATTCCACCAACGCCGAGGTCCCCGGCATCGTGACCAGCGAGCGGGAGATCGCGCCCGTGCTGGCCGAGGTATTCGGGGCCGCGGAGCAGCGGATCATCGTGGCCTGCTTCTCCAGCCACGTGCACCGCGTCCAGCAGGTACTCAACACGGCCGCGTCGCACGGCCGCAAGGTCGCGCTGGTCGGCCGGTCGATGGTGCGGAACATGGGCGTCGCCCGTGACCTCGGCTACCTGCAGATCCCGTCGGTGCCCGGCGGCCTGATCGTGGACATGAAGGACGCCGAGGAACTGCCGCCCGAGCAGATCGTGCTGATCTCCACCGGATCGCAGGGCGAGCCGATGTCGGCGCTGTCCAGGATGGCCGGCCGGGACCACCCGATCCGGATCGCCGAGGGTGACACCGTGGTGCTGGCCTCGTCGCTGGTGCCGGGCAACGAGACGGCCGTGTCCAGGATCATCAACGACCTGACCAGGCTCGGCGCCCGGGTGGTGCACAAGGGCAACGCGCTCGTGCACGTCTCCGGGCACGCGCCCGCCGGCGAGCTGCTGTACGTGCTGAACCTGGTCCGGCCCGGCAACTTCATCCCGGTGCACGGCGAGTGGCGGCACCTCAAGGCGCACGCCGAGCTGGCCGCCAGGACCGGGGTGCCGGAGAAGAACATCGTGATCGCCGAGGACGGCGTCGTCGTCGACCTGATCGACGGCCAGGCCTCGGTGGCGGGCGCGGTGCAATGCGGGTACGTCTACGTGGACGGGCTGTCGGTCGGCGAGGTCACCGAGACATCGCTGAAGGACCGGCGGATCCTCGGCGAGGAGGGGTTCCTCTCCGTGGTCATCGTGATCGACTCGACGACCGGCAAGATGGTCGCCGGGCCGGAGATCCACGCCCGCGGTTCCGGTATCGACGACGCGGCGTTCGACGAGGTCCGGCCCCGGCTGGAGGAGGCGCTGGCCCGCGCGGCCGCCGACGGGATCAACGACGTGTACCAGCTGACCCAGCTGGTTCGCAGGACGGCGGGCCGCTGGGTGAACGCGAACTACCGGCGCCGCCCGATGATCATCCCGGTGCTGATCGAGGTCTGAGCCGGGTCACGGCAGGCCAGCGGGCCAGTCGGCCGGTCAGCCTGCGGCCCGGTCAGCCAGCCGGCCGGTCAGCCGGCCGCGAGATCGCGGAGCTTGAACCGCTGCAGCTTTCCGGTGTTCGTCCGCGGCAGCGCCGGCAGGAACTCGATCGCGCGCGGGTACTTGTACGGCGCGATCTGCTGCTTGACGTAATCCTGCAGCTCGCTGGCCTTCGCATCGCTGCCGGACAGGCCCCCGGCGAGCACCACGTAGGCCTTGACGATCTGGCCGCGTGCCTCGTCCGGCACCCCGACCACGCCGCATTCGGTCACCTCCGGATGGCTGAGCAGCGCCTCCTCGACCTCCGGCCCGGCGATGTTGTAGCCCGAGGAGATGATGATGTCGTCGGACCGCGCCTGGTACCAGAAATAGCCGTCCGCGTCCCGCCGGTAGGTGTCGCCGGTGATGTTCCAGCCGTCGTGCACGTAGGCCTTCTGCCGGTCGTCGGCCAGGTAGCGGCAGCCGGTCGGGCCCCTGACCGCCAGCTTGCCGGCCTCGCCGTCCGGTACCGGCTTGCCGTCCTCGCCGTGTATCTCGGCGACGTAGCCGGGCACCACCCGGCCGGTCGCCCCGGGCCGGATCTCGTCATCTGCGCTGGAGATGAAGATGTGCAGCAGTTCCGTGCTGCCGATCCCGTCGATGATCTTTACGCCGGTGGCGTCGTAGAAGGCCTGCCAGGTGGCCGCGGACAGGTGCTCGCCCGCGGACACGGGCCGCCGCAGGCCGCGCAGCAGCGGCGCCTTGCCGGACGCGATCATCGCCCGGTACGCGGTCGGCGCCGTGAAGCACACGGTGACGCCGCGGGCGGCGATCTGCTCGGCGAGCTCGGCCGGGGTGGCCTTCTCCAGCAGCAGCACGGCGGCGCCCGCCCGCAGCGGGAAGATCACCGCGCCGCCCAGGCCGAACGTGAAGGCCAGCGGCGGCGTCCCGGTGAACACGTCGTCCGGCCGCGGCTTCAGCACGTGCTCGGAGTACGTGTCGGCGATCGCCAGCACGTCGCGGTGGAAATGCATGGTGGCCTTCGGCCGGCCGGTGGTGCCGGAAGTGAACGCGATCATGGCGACATCGTCGGCGGCCGTCGGCACCGCCGTCGCCCCGGCTGGCTTCCTGGCGGCCAGCCTGGCGAGATCGCCCGGGTCATCCGCCCCGTACGTGACGATCCGCATTCCGCCCGCGTCCGCCTCGGCCAGCGCGCTGGTGAAACGGCTGTCGCAGAGCGCCAGGCTGACCTGGGCGATCTCGCAGATCGCGGTCAGCTCCCCGGCCCGCAGCAGCGGCATGGTCGCCACCGCCACGCCGCCGGCCCGCAGCACCCCGAACCAGCACGCGACCAGCCACGGGTTGTTCGGCCCGCGCAGCAGCACCCGGTTGCCGGGGACGACGCCCAGGTCCTCGGCCAGCACCCGGGCGATCTGGCTGGACACCCGCAGCAGGTCGCCGTAACTCCAGCGCTCGTCCGCCGACAGCAGGCACGGCCGCTCGGCGCCGTGCACGGCGATGGTCGCCTCCAGCAGCTCGGCCGCGCAGTTGAGCCGGTCCGGGTATGCCAGCGCGGGCAGGGAGAACTGCAGTTCCGGCCAGTCGCCGGCGGCAGGCAGATGGTCCCGGCAGAACGTGTCGGTGTGGGCGGACGGTGATAGCTGCATGGCCGCGACCTTCCTCGGGCGCCACGGCATCCTTCCAGGCATCCCGTCTTCCTGACGATAGTCAAAAAATCAGATTAACGCAGCACGGGCGGCACCGGGCCCCGGCCGGCGGCGATATCGTCCAGGCGTGATCCTTACCGCGGTACCCGGCGGCGGCGAGGCCCGCCTGCCGCAGCCGCGGGCGCTGATCGTGACGATCTACGGCCTCTATGCCCGCGACGACGCCGGCCAGGCAGGCGGCTGGCTCAGCGTGGCGTCGCTGATCCGGCTGATGGGCGGGCTCGGCGCTGACGAGGCGGCGGTCCGGTCCTCGATCTCCCGGCTCAAGCAGCGCGGGATCCTGGAGCCGCTGCGCCGCGGCAGCGCGGCAGGCTACGGGCTGTCGCAGCGCGGCACGGAGATCCTCGCCGAAGGCGACCGGCGGATCTTCGAGCGGCCGCGCGCCCGGCTGTCCGACGGCTGGCTGCTGGCCGTCTTCAGCGTGCCAGAACGGGAGCGGGGCCGCCGGCACGCGCTGCGGTCCCGGCTGAGCTGGCTGGGTTTCGGCACCGTGTCGGCCGGGGTGTGGATCGCGCCGGCTCACCTCGCCGCCGAGACCACCGAGGTGCTGGACAGGCACGGCCTGTCCGGGTACGTGGATCTCTTCAGCGCCGGCCATCTCGCCTACGGCGATGTGCGGGGGCAAGTGGGCCGCTGGTGGGACCTGGACCGGCTGGAGCGGCTCTACCAGGAGTTCCTCGACGACTACGGGCCGGTGCTTGAGCGCTGGCGCGGGCGCCGGGCCCGGGCAGCCGGGGCGCCCGGCGACGGCGCGGCCGCGTTCGCCGACTACGTCCTGGCCCTCACCGCGTGGCGGCGGCTGCCGTTCCTGGACCCCGGCCTGCCCGCCGACCTGCTGCCCGCTGACTGGCATGGCCTGCGGGCGGCCCGCACGTTCGCCGCGCTGCGCGCCCGGCTGGCGGCCCCCGCCCAGGCGTACGTGGCCGCGGTCACCGGCCAGCCCCCCGCCACCTGATCGGCCGCCCGGCCGCCGCATAACCCGATGGATCGGGCTTCCAGCGGCACCCAACCCGGTGAAAGCCCGATCCATCGGGTTGTGATCGCGTAACTGGCGGCTCAGAACGGCTCAGAGTGGCTCGGAGGCGGTTCAGGGGACGACCGCGTATCCCTGAATCTCGACGAGCGCTGCCGGATCCCATAGCCTGCTGACGCCGACGGCGGCCATCGCGGGATACTCGCGGCCGGCCAGCCGGCGCCACGCCTCGCCGATCTCGCGGGCGTGCGCCCGGTAGTCGCCGAGGTCGACCGCGTAGATGGTCAGGCTGGCGAGGTGCTCCGCCGATCCGCCCGCCGCGCGCAGCGCCGCCAGCAGGTTGGCGAGCGCCAGCTCGAACTGGCGTGCCACCGTGTCGCCGACGACCTCGCCGGTGGAGTCGAGCGCGGTCTGGCCGGCCAGGAACACCAGCCGGGTGCCGGTCGCCACGATGGCATGCGCGAACCCGGACGGCCTGGCCAGCGCCGGCGGGTTCACCCGCTCGATGGTCATGATCGGACCGCCTTAAGGTCGATGCCGGCCGCGGGCCTGCTAGCCGGGCGCCAGCGGGCATGCCGGGTTCCCTGCTGGCCGGCCCGGATGAGCTCAAGCCGCGGCCGCGGCCCGTCCGTGCGGCCGGTCTGCGGCGCTCTGCTGCCCGCCTGCCAGGGCGCCGGCCATGCCGCGGCCGGCCCATCGTAGCCCTGCTCGGCGGCCGCGTGCAGGGTCCAGTTCGGGTCATGCAGATGCGCCCGGCCCAGCGCGCAGAGGTCAGCCCGGCCGGCCAGGATGATCGAGTTCACGTCGTCGTAGGACGAGATCACCCCGACCGCGATCGTCGCGATGCCCGCCTGGTTGCGGATCGCGTCGGCGAACGGCGTCTGGTACGACCGCCCGAAGGCTGGCTTCTCGTCCGGGGTGACCTGGCCGGTCGACACGTCGATGGCGTCGGCTCCGGCGGCCGCGAACGCCCGCCCGATCTCGACCGCGTCCTCGCCGGTGATGCCGCCCGGGTACCAGTCGGTGGCCGAGATACGGACCGTCATCGGCTTGTCCGCGGGCCAGACCGCGCGTACCGCACCAAACACCTCCAGCGGGTACCGCAGCCTGTTCGCCAGCGATCCGCCGTAGCTGTCGGTGCGCTGGTTGGTGACCGGCGAGATGAATGACGACAGCAGGTAGCCGTGCGCGCAGTGCAGTTCGGCCAGGTCGAAGCCGCACCGGTCGGCGGCGCGGGCCGCCGCCGCGAACTGGCCGGTGATCTCCGCCATCTCGGCGACCGACAGCTCGCGGGGGACCTGGTTGACCCCTGGCTGGTACGGGATCGCAGAAGGGCCGCACACCTCCCAGTTCCCCGCCTCCAGCGGCTGGTCGATGCCCTCCCACATGAGCTTCGTGGAGCCCTTGCGGCCGGAATGGCCGAGCTGGATGCCGATCGCGCTCGTCGACTCGGCGTGCACGAAGCCGGTCAGCCGCCGCCAGCCCGCCTCATGCTCGGCGGCATACATCCCGGCGCAGCCCGGGGTGATCCTGCCGTCGGCTGATACGCAGACCATCTCGGTCATCACCAGCCCGGCCCCGCCCAGCGCCTTGCCGCCGAGATGCACCAGGTGGAAATCGGACGGCGTGCCGCCGGACGCCGAGTACATGTCCATCGCGGAGACCACGACGCGGTTCTTCAGCTCCAGGCCGCGCAGCCGCAGCGGCTGGAACATCGGCGGCACCACCTGGCCGCCGCCCATCCCGCGCCGCCGCTCGTGATCCGCGAACCACGCGTCGGTCCTGGCCGCGAACTCCGGGTCGCGGGTCCGCAGATTATCGTGGGTTACCCGGCGGCTGCGGGTAATGATGTTGAACGCGAACTGCTCGGGTTCCTGGTGCAGGTACTGGCCGAGGTTCTCGAACCACTCCAGGCTTGCCTGCGCGGCGCGCTGGGTCGATGCCACCACGGGCCTTCGTTCCTGCTCATAGGCGGCCAGCGCCGCGTCGGTGCCCGGCTGCTCGTGCAGGCACGCGGCGAGCGCCAGCGCATCCTCCATCGCCAGCTTGGTGCCTGACCCGATGGAAAAGTGCGCGGTGTGCGCGGCGTCCCCGAGCAGCACGATGTTGCCGTGCCGCCAGCTCTCGCAGCGGACCGTGGTGAAGCTGATCCACCGGGAGTTGTTGGCCTGCACCGCATGGCCCGCCAGCACGTCGGCGAACAGCTCGCGGATCACCGCGATGGACTCCTCGTCCGACTGGCCGGGGGCCAGGTCCCGGGCGGCCGGCCGGCCGAACCCGGCCGCCCGCCAGACGGAGTCGTGCATCTCCACGATGAAGGTGCTGCCGGTGGCGTCGTAGGGGTAGCCGTGTACCTGCATCACGCCGTACGGCGTCTGCGCGATGTAGAACTTGAAGGCGTCGAAGACCAGGTCGGTGCTGAGCCACATGTACTTGCACTGACGTGCATCTAGATCCGGGCAGAACGAGCCCGCGTACCTGGTCCGCGTGGCCGAGTTGAGGCCGTCGGCGGCGACCACCAGGTCGTAACGGGCGGACAGCTCGTCAGGATCCGGTGCCTCGGCGCGGAAATGCAGCGTGACGCCGAGCTCGCGGCACCGCTGCTGCAGGATCTGCAGCAGCCGCCGCCGGTTCATCGCCGCGAAGCCGTGCCCGCCGCTGGTGATCCGCTGGCCCTTGACGTGCACGTCGATGTCGTCCCAGCGGGCGAACTCGCGCTCCATGGCGCGGTAGACGGCCGGGTCCGCGTGCTCGATCCCGCCGAGGGTCTCGTCGGAGAACACCACGCCGAAGCCGAAGGTGTCGTCGGGCGCATTGCGCTCCCAGACGGTGATCTCGTCAGCGGGCGCGAGCTGGCGGGCGAGCGCGGCGAAGTACAGGCCGCCAGGCCCGCCGCCGATGACCGCGATGCGCACGCCGCCTCCCTTGATGCTTGCCGGCGGTCTCGACTACCCGGATGGTCTCGACTACCGGATGCCGCCTGATTGCCTGGAATTTATGTCGTTCCCACGACGATCGTCAACTACACGGAAGATCAATTCGGCCGCGGCCCGGACGCCGGGCCCTTGCGGCGCGCCAGTTGCCCCCTGTCATTTGCTGCCCAACACACCGCTCGCGGTCGTCGCCCCGGTGCCGACGCTTGGCTACCGTGGGGATCATGGCCACCCGTGCGCCCAGGAGTACCTCCCGCCCGCAAGGTGGGTCATCGGGCCGGGCCCGCTCCGCGAGCACCGGCAACCGCCCGCAGGGCGGCGGCACCGCGCGCGGCGGCAGCGCCGCCACCCGTAGCGGCCGGAAGCCCGCGCCACGCGGGAATCAGGGCCGCGGCGGGCGTCAGCGGCGGTCCGGCCGGAATGGCCGCCGGCGGTCCCCGCCGCCGCCCGCCAACCCGATCGTGATCTTGATCAGCTGGATCGGCAAGGCCGTCGCGGGTGCCTGGATGGCGATCGCGCACTCCACCGGCGCCGCCGCC
This sequence comes from uncultured Actinomycetes bacterium, assembly GCA_963707065.1. GTDB lineage: Bacteria > Actinomycetota > Actinomycetes > Streptosporangiales > Streptosporangiaceae > Palsa-506. The sequence goes on along the minus strand of CAVPPJ010000013.1, from coordinate 283,003 downwards.
CGCGCGCTCGGCCGCAACGCGCGCGATCTCGATCCGTCCCATCGCCGGGACGGCCTCGGCCTCACGGTCCTTGGCGCGGCCATCGTCTGCGCGGCGGCCGCGTGGTGGCACATCGGCAGCCCGGTGGGCCGCCTGCTGGCCGGCGCCGTCAAAGGCGCGTTCGGCGCCGGTGCCTGGGCCGTGCCCATCCTGCTCGCCCTGCTCGCCTGGCGGCTGCTGCGCCATCCGGACCGGAACTCGGACACGGCGCGGGTGGTGATCGGCTGGACGGCGCTGATCATCGGCGCACTCGGCCTGGTGCACATCGGGAACGGCACGCCGCAGCCATCCGCCGGACCGGCGGCGATGCGCGCTGCCGGGGGCTTCATCGGGTTCTTCGCGTCGGCACCGCTCGTCGCGGCGGTTACGCCGTGGATCGCGGCGCCGCTGCTCGCGCTGCTGGCCGGCTTCGGGCTGCTGGTCATCACCGGCACGCCGCTGCACCGGGTGCCGGGCCGGCTCGCCGAACTGTACGGGTTCGTGCGCCATGGCCGCCGGGCCGGCGATGACGAGATGGCCGGCCACGAGGCCGGCGGCCCGCCCGGCCGGCTGCCGGGCGGCCGCAAGCGCAACGCGGCGATCGAGGCCGGCGAGCACGTGCGGCCGTACGACAGCCCGCTGCTCGGCGGGACCCTTGCCCGCGGCGCCGGGGGGCCGCAGGCCGGCGGCAAGCTGCCGCCGGCCGCGGTGACCGCGCACGCCGTCGGGGACGACGAGCCGCTGCCGGATGCGCTGCTGTTCGGCCCGCCGACGGTCCCGCCGGGCGCCGGGCCGCAGGCCGGCCAGCCGGACGCATCCTGGCATGACCCCTGGACCGGCGCGGATGAGGCCGTTGCTGGCGGCGGCACTGACGCGCCCGCTGCCGCGGTTGCCGGGCAGCCGCCGGGATCAGCGGTGAGCGGCCAGGGATCGAAGAAGGCCGAGCAGCTCACCCTGACTGGTTCCAGCGATTCCAGCTATACCCTGCCGCCTGCTGCGCTGCTGAAGCCGGGTTCGGCGCCGAAGGCGCGGACGCGGGCGAATGACGCGATGGTGGAGGCGCTGTCCGTCGTGCTTGAGCAGTTCGAGGTGGATGCGCACGTGACGGGGTTCACCCGGGGCCCGACCGTGACCAGGTATGAGATCGAGCTTGGCCCGGCAGTCAAGGTCGAGCGGGTGACGGCGCTGTCGCGGAACATCGCGTATGCGGTGAAGAGCGCGGATGTGCGGATCCTGTCGCCGATTCCGGGGAAGTCCGCGATCGGGGTGGAGATCCCGAATACGGACCGGGAGATCGTGAGCCTGGGGGATGTGCTGCGCTCGCCGGTGGCGCAGGCTGATCACCATCCGATGGTGGTGGCGCTGGGCAAGGACGTCGAGGGCCGGACGGTGGTGGCGAACCTCGCGAAGATGCCGCACATGCTGATCGCGGGCGCGACCGGTGCCGGGAAGGCGCTGGCGCTCGACACGCCCGTCCCCACGCCGGCCGGCTGGACCACGATGGGCGAGATCCAGCCGGGCGATGAGGTCTTCGATGAGCGCGGTCACCGTTGCGCGGTGATCGCTGCCACCCCCGTCATGCACGGTCGCCCATGCTACGAGGTCGAGTTCTCCGACGGCACCGTGATCGTGGCCGACGCGGAGCACCGGTGGCAGACCCAGACGGCGGCCGGCCGCCGTCAGCGCGGCAGGCCTGCGCGGGGGATGCCCTACTGGCCGGCCGCAGCTGTGGCCCATGTGAGCGCGCAGGCCGCGGTAGTGCTGAGCGAGCCGGACCGCCTCATTATGACTGCGGAAGTGCTCGCTGACGTCGGCGAGCAGTTCCGGAACGTGCTGTACGGCCTCGTCAAATGGCTCCCACACGAGGGCCGCAGCCGCCGGTCCAGTTACCAACGTAACGGGCGCGAGGTCTCGTTCTGGGCCCCCGCCTACTCACGGCACCTGGTTTACAAGGCGCTGGCCGAGCGTGTCAGTACCCCGGCCGGCGCCGGTCACCGGCGTAGTTCCGGTCACGAGCCGATCACCACTGCGGAGATCGCCGCTACGCTGCGCGCGCCAGGAAGGGCGAACCACTCCATCGCCGTCTGCGGGCCGCTCGACTACCCAGAGCGCGATCTTCCAGTGGCGCCGTACACTCTTGGCGCGTGGCTCGGCGGCGGCCACTCGAACGGCGCTCGCATCACCTGTGCCGACCAGCAGATCATCGACGCTATCGGCGCCGATGGCTACGCGGTGACCAAGCACAAGGCGCTTTTGCAGTACGGGATAACGGAGCGGGGCACCGGCTCGGCGTGGCACCAGTCACGCACCGGCTTCATGAGCCGGTTGCGAGAGCTTGACCTGCTAGGCAATAAGCACATCCCAGAGCTGTATCTGCGGGCCTCGGTCGGACAACGGCGCGCCTTGCTCGCGGGATTGCTTGACACGGACGGGCACTGCGGGCGCGGTGGTGCGGTTGTCCTTTCCCTCACGAACGAGCGGCTCGCCCGCGGCGCCCTGGACCTAGTGCTTGGGCTGGGTTTCCAGGCCACATTGCTGGCGAAGCCGCGCCGGGGCCGCAGCCAGCGTACGTCGGTGGCCTACAGCGTGGCCTTCAGGCCGCACGAGCCAGTATTTCGGCTGAACCGCAAGCTAGCACGGCAAGGCGCGATCAAGCCGGCCAGCCCGGCGCGGCAGCGGTACATCGTGGACGTGCGGGCAGTCGGGTCCGTTCCGGTTCGCTGCATCGAGGTCGACAGCCCCAGCCGCCTGTACCTGGCGAGCCGGTCCTGCATCCCCACGCACAACTCGACCTGCATTAACGGGCTGATCACGTCGATCCTGATCCGGGCGTCGCCGGATGAGGTGCGGATGATCCTGGTCGACCCCAAGCGGGTGGAGCTGTCGTCGTATGCCGGGATACCGCACCTGATTACCCACATCATCACCAACCCGAAAAAGGCCGCGGACGCGCTGCAGTGGGTGGTCGGGGAGATGGACCGCCGGTATGACGATCTGGCCGCGTCCGGGTTCCGGCATATGGATGACTTCAACAAGGCGGTGCGGGCGGGGAAGATCACCGCGCCGCCGGGCAGCGAGCGGGTCTATGTGCCGTACCCGTACCTGCTGGTCATCGTCGACGAGCTGGCTGACCTGATGATGGTGGCCCCGCGGGACGTGGAGGATGCCATCGTCCGGATCACGCAGCTGGCCCGCGCCGCCGGGATCCATCTCGTGCTGGCCACCCAGCGGCCGAGCGTTGACGTGGTCACCGGCCTGATCAAGGCCAACGTGCCGTCACGGCTGGCGTTCGCGACGTCCAGCCTGACCGACAGCAGGGTCATCCTGGACCAGCCAGGCGCGGAGAAGCTGGTCGGGCAGGGCGACTCGCTGTTCCTGCCGATGGGCGCGAGCAAGCCGATCCGGCTGCAGAACGCGTTCGTCACCGAGAAGGAAATCCGCGACGTCGTCGCGCACTGCAAGAAGCAGGCCGAGCCGTCCTACCGCGACGATGTCGCGGTCACCGAGAGCCGCCAGCGGGAGCCTGACGCAGAGATCGGCGACGACCTCGAGCAGCTCTGCGACGCCGCCGAGCTCATCGTCAGCACCCAGTTCGGCTCCACCTCGATGCTCCAGCGCAAGCTGCGGGTCGGCTTCGCGAAGGCCGGCCTGCATGGACCTGCTCGAAAGCCGCGGCGTGGTCGGCCCGAGCGAAGGCTCCAAGGCCAGGGACGTGCTGGTCAAGCCCGACGAGCTGCCCGGGCTCATCGCGTCGCTGCGCGGTGGCCCGGCCAGCTGAGGTACGGCGGCCGGCCAGCTGAGGTACGGCGGCCCGGCCTGCTGAGGCTAGGCTGTTCTAGGCGGCTTCGGGCTGTGCCGGGAGTGTCTGCTGGGAAGCCGATAACGATCCAGCGGTACGCTGCGCCGCCATCGCGGCCAGCGGTGATGCTGTCTACAATTGGTGATCAGGCACGTACGCAGGGATTGTTGATTCAGGTAGCTGCTATCCCGCATCCCCCGGGCGGCAGGTAGTGCTACAGAGCAGTGGAGGCGCCGCGTGAGCATCGGTGATTCCCTGGCCGCAGCGCGCCGCCAGGCAGGTCTCTCCATCACGCAGGTCAGTCAGCGGACCTGCATCAGGGAGACAATCATCCGGGGCATCGAGCGCGACGAGTACTCAGCGTGCGGCGGGGATTTCTATGCCCGCGGGCACATCCGCAGCATCGCCCGGGTCGTCGGAGCGGACCCGGAGGCGCTGGTCCGGGAGTACGACCAGGCGCATGGGGCACCCCGGGCGGTCGCGGCCGCGGATGTCTTCGAGCCATCGGCGCCCATCAGGATGAAGGAACGGCGCCGGCCCAACTGGAGCGCTGCGATGGCGCTGGCATTAGCGCTGATCGTCGGTTTCGCGGCCTACCAGGCATGGCATTCATCCGGTGTCTCGCGGGTGGCCGCCCAGGGCGCCAGGCCGGCGCCACGGCATACCGCCAGGACATCGCCGCGGCCGCCGCCGGTGCGCCCGTCGCCCGCCGCAGCCCGCAAAGTGGTGATCGACCTCACTGCCGTCGAGGACTGCTGGGTCCAGCTCACCACGGTCAGCGGCCGGACGGTTTTCAGCGGGATCGTCGTCAGCGGCACCCGTGAGCGCTGGACCGAGCATCAGGCAGTCAGCCTGGCGCTGGGCAATCCCGGCGGGATCGTCCTGACGGTGAACGGCAAGCACCTCGGGTCACCCGGTCAGGCGGGCGAGCCGGTAACGCTGAGCTTCGGGCCGGGCCGGGCGGCAGCGGGCTGACGCGCCCGGGCGCCGCTGCCCGCGGGCAGCGCACCAGTCCGCTTACCGTAGTCTGCCGGTGTGTCGTCGAGTCAGGGAAACCCGCCCCGGAACGGGCGGACCGTCAGCCTCGTCACACTGGGCTGCGCCCGTAACGAGGTCGACTCCGAGGAACTCGCCGCGCGGCTGGACGCGGCCGGCTGGACGCTGGCCGACCGCGCCGGTGCCGACGGGGGCGGCGGGGCTGCGCCCGACGTAGTCCTGGTCAATACCTGCGGTTTCATCCAGGCGGCCAAGGAAGAGTCGATCGACCAGCTGCTCGGGGCATCCGCGGCCGGCACGAAGGTAGTGGCCGCCGGGTGCCTCGCCGAGCGCTATGGCGCCGGGCTCGCCGAGGCCCTGCCGGAGGCACAGGTCCTGAGCTTCGACGATTACGGTGACATCGCCGCCCGGCTGGATGCCGTGGTGGACGGCCAGCGGTGGCCAGCGCACGCCCCCAGGGACCGCCGCCGGCTGCTGCCGATCTCGCCGGCCGCCGGCCAGCCGCCGGCGCGCAGCTGCCCGGCCACGCGACGGGCATACCTGACCTGCCGCCTGGCGTCGCCCCGGCGTCCGGGCCGCGGATCATGCGGCGCAGGCTGGATGGCGGCGTGGTTGCCCCGCTCAAGATCGCCTCCGGCTGCGACCGGCGGTGCAGTTTCTGCGCGATCCCCGCCTTCCGCGGCGCGTTCATCTCCCGGCCCCCCCAGGACCTCGTCGCCGAGGCGCAGTGGCTGGCCGGCCAGGGGGTCCGCGAGCTGCTGCTGGTCAGCGAGAACTCCACGTCCTACGGCAAGGACCTGGGGGACCTGCGGCTGCTGGAGACCCTGCTGCCGGAACTCGCCGCGGTACCGGGCATCGAGCGGGTCAGGGTCAGTTACCTGCAGCCTGCCGAGGTCCGGCCGGGCCTGGTGCAGGTAATGACTTCCACCCCCGGTGTCGCGGCCTACTTCGACCTTTCCTTCCAGCACGCCAGCGGGAGCGTGCTGCGCGCGATGCGCCGGTTCGGCGACCGCGAGCGCTTCTGCGGGCTGCTCGACCAGATCAGGGCGGCCGCTCCGGGCGCGGGCGTCCGGTCCAACTTCATCGTCGGCTTCCCCGGCGAGACGGCAGCCGATGTGGATGAGCTGCAGCGCTTCCTCAGCGACGCCCGGCTGGACGCCATCGGCATCTTCGGGTACTCCGACGAGGACGGCACCGAGGCGGCCGCACTGCCCGGGCAGGTAGCGGCGGACGAGATCGCCCGGCGAGTCGAGGACCTTGCGGATCTCGCCGAGGAACTGATGTCCCAGCGGGCGGCCGAGCGCATCGGCGAGACCGCGACGGTGCTGATCCAGGAGTCGCTTGCCGACGGGAGCTATACCGGGCTGGCCGAGCATCAGGCACCGGAGGTGGACGGCAGCACGACGGTGCTGTCCGACAGCCCGCTGACCATCGGCGACCTGGTACGCGTCACCGTCACCGGCTCGGAGGGGGTGGATCTGGTGGCGGCGGCCGCCGGCGTGGCGGCGCCTCTGCGCCCGGCTGCTGCGGCAAAGCATTGAGCTTGCCGGGAGCGGGCGCCGCGGGGGAAAGTGGCCTTCGCGATGGCGGGGTTATCGCACCGCCAGGCCTGGTCAATATCGCCAACGCGCTGACCGTGCTCCGGCTCGGCATCGTGCCGGTATTCGTGCTGTTCCTGCTGGAGGGCGGAGACGGCTGGCGGATCGCCGCGTTCATAGCGTTCGGCATCGCCTCGCTGACCGACCTGCTGGATGGCGAGATCGCCCGCCGCCGCGGGCTGATCACGGACTTCGGCAAGATCGCTGACCCGATCGCGGACAAGGCCCTGACCGGCTCGGCGCTGCTGGCGCTCTCCGCCCTGGGCGAGCTGCCGTGGTGGATCACGGCCGTGATCCTGTTCCGTGAGCTTGCGGTGACCGGCCTGCGGTTCTGGGTCATCCGGCGCGGGGTCATCGCAGCGAGCCGCGGGGGCAAGGCCAAGACGCTGCTGCAGGTGATCGCGATCGGCCTTTATATCCTGCCGGGTCCGTCCGCAGTTGTCCGCGGTCTGGTGATGGCGGCAGCACTTGCCGTGACCCTGGTGACCGGCATCGATTACGCGGCCAGGGCCATCCGGCTGCACCGGGCGGTACCACCGGGCAGCCCCGCGCACGGCACCGGGGACGCGCCGTGACCGAGGCCGCGGCCGGCCCCCACGTCGCCGCTCAGATCATCGGGCTGCTGGCCGCGCGCGGCCAGACGGCAGCTGTCGCCGAGTCGCTCACCGGCGGCCTGCTCGCCGCCGCTTTCACCAGCGTTCCCGGCGCGTCCGCCGTCTTCCGCGGCGGGGTCGTCGCCTACGCCTCGGACCTGAAGGCCGCGATCCTCGGAGTGCCCGCGGACCTGCTGGAACGTCGCGGTGCGGTGGATCCCGAGGTCGCCGCGGAGATGGCGGCCGGAGTCCGCAGCCGGCTGGCGGCCACGGTCGGCGCGGCCACCACCGGCGTGGCCGGCCCCGATCCGTCCGACGGGAAGCCCGTGGGCACCGTCTACATCGCGGTCAGCATCGGACCCGGCGCTCCGGCGGCGAGCACGGCGGTGCGGTCGCTGGCGCTGCGAGGCTCCCGGGACGAGATCCGGCGGGAGACCGTGACGCAGTGCTTGCGCCTGCTGCTGGCCAGAATTCGGGAAGAGAATGCGTGATTACAGTGTTACGCCGGAGAACACACCCTAATACGGTCTCCCGCACCGTCCGTGCGGACAGGTACGGTGGAGGTATCAGCGACCGGCCTCGGAAGTGACCGGCCTCGGAAGGGAGAGCGGCGATGGTTCTGCTTCGTCACTTGCTCGGTGACGCGCTGCGTCGGCTCCGTCTGCGGCAAGGCCGCACGCTCCGCGAGGTGTCGGCCGCGGCGCGCGTGTCCTTGGGCTACCTTTCCGAGGTGGAGCGCGGCCAGAAGGAAGCGTCATCCGAGCTGCTCAGCTCGATTTGCTCGGCGCTAGGAACGCCGCTCTCGCAGGTCCTGCGTGAGGTGTCCGATAACTTCGCGCTGGCCGAATTGCAGCATGAGCCGGTGCTGACCGGCGCCAGGGAGCCCCAGCCCGCGTCCGGCTCGCCGGCCGGGCCGGCCAGGCAGGCCATGCCCGAGCCAGGTCCCGCGGCCAGCGCGGCCAGCCATGTGCGGCTCGGCGCAGCCGGCGGCCGCCAGCTGGCCATGCGGGAAAGGCCCGCGATGGGCTCGGCCGCGATGGGCTCGCCCGCCCTGGGCGGGTCCGCGGGGCGGCTGCAGCCCCGCTCAGGCCGGCGTCTCGGTACCCCCCGGGTACCGGCGGTCGACGCGGTCTCGCTGCAGGGCGGCGGGCCGTTCGACCAGCTGACCTGGGGCGCGCCGGACCTTACGGACATGGTGCCGGTCTGACGCCGGACCGGGTGAGCTGAGTCAGGCCCGGGGGCGGGGAACCTTCAGGCCCACGCGCGGGGATCCTCGGCGAGCTTGCGGACGCTATCCGGCAGCACGCCCGAGACGACGTGCTCCAGCGTGACGTCATCCAGGATCGCCCGCTCGTTGGCGCGCAGCGCAATCCATACGGTCTGCAGCGGCTCGGCCGCCCCGATGTAGCCAAGGTTCTCCGGGCGCTCGCCGCGCACGCCCAGCAGCGGCCCGTCAATCGCGCGGATGATGTCGGCCAGCGAGATCTCGCCGGCCGGCCGCGCCAGCCAGAAGCCGCCATCCGGGCCGCGCCTGCTGCGCACCAGGCCGCTGCGGCCGAGCTGAGTCAAGATCGCCTCAAGGAACTTGCCGGGGATGCGCTGGGACTTGGCCAGCTGATCGGCCGTGACATGGCCGTCCTGGGCGGCGGCAAGCTCGATGACTGCGCGCAGGGCATAATCGGCGCGAGCGGACAAACGCATGTCAAGCATTATGCAGGTAAACGGCATCCGGCACGTGCCGGCCCGCGGACGGTGCCGTATTCGGCGCCCGGACCGGGCCTTGCCGCCTGGTGAAAATAGCGGTTGGGATCCAGCCGGTGATCACCGGCTATTTCCTCACCACTGTCCATCGCCGCTCGCCGTGATACTGGTGATCGGGACCGTCAGGGCCGCCCGCCCCGGGCGGCTGAATGCAGGCCCGCCATTGGCGGCCTGCAGGGGAGCGGTGTGATGGACCGGGCCGTGCTCGTTCTCGATGGAATGTCGTTGACCTGCGGTGATGTAGCTGCGGTGGCACGTGGCGCAGTTCAGGTGGCACTCAGCGCCGACGGCAGGCAGCGCGCCGGGGCCGCCGCGGAGGTTGCCGCCTATGCCACCGCCCGCCGCGAGGTCTACGGCCGGACAACCGGGGTGGGCGCGAACCGCGAGACGGCGGTCAGCAGCGGCGACACCGCCCGGCACGGCCTGCGGCTGGTGCGCAGCCACGCTGGCGGCGGCGGGCCGCTGATAGCCGCCGAGCTCAGCCGGGGGATGCTCGTCGTCCGGGTCAACCAGATCGCGGCCGGCGGGTCCGGACCGGCCGCTGGACGGCGACGTGGTGACGGCGCAGCGGCTGCTTCCCGAACTCGCCGCGCTGCTGCCCCCGGAGCGCCCGGCACCGGAGCGCCCGCCCGCCGAGCACCTGGCCGCCGAGCGCCTGCCCCCGGAGCGGCTGTCCGGGGAGCGCCCGGCTACCTCCGGAGGCTCGCAGCCCTGACGGCGGCCGAGCCGCGGGCCGCCGCCCGCCAGCCGAGCATGAGCGCGCCCAGGAACGCCAGCGCGACCAGCGTGAAAGCGAACGTGGTGCCCTGGCCGGACACCACCCGCAGCAGCATGCCGATGACGACGGTGGCGAGCCACACCCCCACGCCGGTGGGGACGATGGCCGCGGGCCGCCGCCAGGCCCGGGTCGCCGTCAGGCCGGCCGCCAGGCCCGCCAGGAACGGCCACAGGGTGCGGGCCAGCCCGGCGATGCTCGCCGCCTCACCATGGCTGGCCCGGCCGATCACGACGAACGCCAGCACGCAGCACACGTCGAGGAGCACGGCGGCGCGCTTCACGGCAGCAGGATCAGCTTGCCGGTGCTGCGGCGGCCGCCCAGGTCCTCGTGCGCGCGGGCGGCATCGCCGAGCGGGTAAGTGCCGCCGACCCGGACGCTCAGCCGGCCCTGCCCGATCCAGCTGAACAGGTCAGAGGTCCGGCCGAGCAGCTCGTCGCGGCTGGCCAGGTAGCTGCCGAGGGTCGGCCGGGTGATGAACAGCGACCCGCCGGCGGCCAGCCGCTGCGGCTCGAAGGCGGGCACCGGCCCGCTAGCCGCGCCGTACAGCACCATGTAGCCGCGCGGGCGCAGCGCGGACAGGCTGTCGTCGAAGGTCGTCAGCCCCACGCCGTCGTAGACCGCCGCCGCGCCCGCGCCGTCGGTGACCTGCCGGGTGACCGCCGCGAAGTCGTCGTAGCCGGCCAGGTGATCCGCCCCCGCCTGCCGCGCCGTCGCGGCCTTCGCGGTGGTGGACGCGGTGCCGATCACGATCCCGCCGCGCATCTTGACCAGCTGCGTCAGCAGCAGGCCGACCCCGCCGGCGGCCGCGTGCACGACCACGTGATCGCCGCCGGCCACCGGGTAGGTGCTGTTCGACAGGTAGTGGGCGGTCAGGCCCTGCAGCATCACGGAGGCCGCTACCTGCAGGCTGACGCCGTCGGGCACCGGCACGGCGCTGCCGGCCGGCAGCACGACCCGCTCGGCGTAGCTGCCCGGCACGCCCGTCCAGGCCACCCGGTCGCCGTCAGCGAACCCCTGCACATCAGGCCCGACCCCGGCGACGGTGCCCGCGCCCTCCGCGCCCGGGACGTAGGGCAGGCCGGACGCGTACGGCGGACTGCCCTGCCGCTGGTAGATGTCCATGAAGTTGACGCCGGCCGCCGCGACATCGACCAGCAGCTGGCCGGGACCGGGCCGCGGGTCCGGCATCTCGGCAAGCTGGAGTACCTCCGGCCGGCCGTGCTGGCGCACCACAATTGCTCGCATGCCCCCATCCTGCCGCGCGGCCCGCACCGCCCGGCGGCAGGGCACCGGTAACCGGCCGGGAACCTAGAATGCCCGATATGACCGATCGCGGTACCGGCCATCCGCCCGCTGGCAACGGCGCCGGCCGCAGCGCCGGCCAGGCGGCTGGCCCCGCCGCTGAGCAGCCCGCGGGCGGCCGCAGATCCGGCCCGGTCAGGCTGGCTGGCGCGGCCGGCCTGGGCACGGCGCCGTTCGGCTCAGGGCCCGGCTGGGAGCTCGACTGGGGCCCGGCCAGCGAGCAGGAGTCGGTCTCGGCCATCCGTGCCGCGCTGGCGGCGGGCGTCGGCTGGGTGGACACGGCGCCGTTCTACGGGTGGGGACGGGCGGAGCGCGCTGTCGGCCGGGCACTAGTCGGCACGGCCGCTGACGGCGGGGCGGCCGGCGCCGTCGCCGCGGCCGGCCCGGGCGGCCGGGCGGCGCTGCTCACCAAATGCGGCACCCTGCGAGGCGCGGACGGCCGGTCCTATGAGGATCACCGTGCCGCGGCCATCCGCGCCGACCTGGACGCGAGCCTGTCCCGGCTCGGCTGCTCGTCGGTCGACGTGCTGCAACTGCACGATCCGGACCCGCGCACCCCGGTCGAGTCCGCCTGGGAGACCATTCATGCCCTGATCGCCGCCGGGCTGGCCCGCGGCGGCGGCCTCTCCAACCACCCGGTCACGCTGATGGACCGCGCGCTCAAGGTCGGCCCCGTCGACGTGGTCCAGCAGCAGTACTCGCTGCTGCACCGGGCGCCGGAACGCACCGGGGTCCTGGCCTGGTGCGCGGACCATGACGCGGCATTCCTGGCCTGGTCCCCGCTCGCGTCCGGGTTCCTGGCCGACGGTTTCGACGTCGCCGCGCTCGGCCGGCGAGACTTCCGCCGCCAGCTGCCATGGTCCGGCGGCGCGCTGGCCGGGCGTCTCGGCGAACTCCGCCATGCCCTCGCCGGGATCGGGACCGATACCGGCCTGTCGATGAGCGCGCTGGCGGTCGGCTGGGTCCTGGCCAAGGGCGCGAAGGCCATCATCGGCGCCCGCAACCCCGCCGAGGCGGCCGCCATCGCGGGCTACCGCGCGCTCGCGCCGGACGTCGCGGCAGCGGTCGAGGCGGCGGCCGGCCCGTTCGCCGGGTAGCGCGTGCCGTAGCGCGGGCTCAGGACAGGGCAATAACGAGCCCGCGGCCGCCGTCGCTACCGGAGCAGCCGGAGGCCGCGCGGGGTCGGCCGGAACCCCGCGGTCTCCAGTGCCTGCGCCAGCGGCGTGTCGTACACGCCGGTGCCGTCGGCGCGCTCCACCGTCAGCCTGCCCAGGGCGCCCGCGTGCACCGCGTCGGCCAGCGCGGCCGCGGCCGGCCCGAGCTCGGCCGGGTCGCTCGTCCAGGACAGCAGCGTCCGGCCGCCGCGCTCGACGTAGAGCACCAGCCGCCCGTCGGCGATGACGACGAGCGCGCCGGCCTTCCGCCCCGGGCGGTGACTTCCGGGCGTCTCGTCCGGCCGGGCGGGCCAGGGCAGCGCCGCCCCGTAGGCGTTCGCCGGATCAGTCGCCGCCAGCACGACCACCGGCCCGCTGACGGGGCTGTCCTGGCCCGGCGGCGGCTCCGCCAGGACGCGCATCCGGTCCACGGCGCCGGGCAGCGCGAACTGCGCGGCGCCGAGGCCCTCGACGAAGTAGCCGCGGCGGCAGTGCCCGGATTCCTCCATCGCGCGGAGCACCGGGTACAGCGCGCCGAACCCGCCCGGCACCCGCTCTGCCGCCACCGCGCCCCTGATCACGATGCCGTGCCTTTCCAGCAGCGTCCCGGCCAGCGCGTGCAGCCGGCGAGTCTGGTCCGCGTCACCGGGCGGCAGCAGCGACCAGCGCCCGCTGACCGTCGGCGGGCCGCCGCGGGCCGAGACGGCGCCGCGGCCGAGTCCGGGCCTGCCGAGGCCGGGCCGGCGCAGCGCCGTCCGGCCCGGTGCTTCGGCCGCTCGCAGGCTGCCGTACGGCGGCGCACCGGCCCTCGCCGCCCGGAGCGGCCCGGCCGGCGACTGGCGGCGGGCGCCCAGCACGGTCCGCAGCGGCGCCAGCGTGTCGTTGGTCAGCCGCCCGGCCCAGACCAGGTCCCAGATCGCGGCCGCGACCGCCTGGTCCCCGGCGCGTCCGGCGCCGTACGGCCGCGTCCCGGCAACGGCGCCGCTGACCGAGCCCGCGCCGCCGGCGAGCGCGCCCGCGCCGTCGGCTGGGTGCGCGCCGCCAGCCGAGCCCGCGCCGCCAGCTGGGTGCGCGCCGTCGGCCGGGTGCGCGCCGTCCGGAGCCCGCGGCCTGGCCGGCGCCGTGACGCGATCGGCCAGCGCGCGGAAGAACAGCGCGCCGCCGCCATCGAAAGCGGCGATGACCGCCTCGTGCAGCGGCGTCATCGTTATCTCCGCTGCCGCCGGGAACAGCAGCGGCGCGGTGCCGGCCGGCGCCAGCACGATCCAGCCGTCGTTGCCGGGCAGCGCCCCCGCGCCGGACCAGGCGACCTCCCCGGCCGCGGTCAGCTCGTCGAGCATCGCGGGCTCGTAGCCGGGCACCCGGCCGGGCAGCACGAGCGTCTCCAGCGCGGACGCCGGCACCGCCGTGCCGGCCAGCTGCTCCACGACGTCATAGACGGCGTCCGGCCCGCCGCGGCGGGGCCGCCGCGGGCCCGCGCCACCGCCCGCGGCGGCGGGATGGCCGGCGTTCTGCCAGACAGGCAGGAACGCGGCCAGCACCTGCGGCGGCACCGGCTCGGCCTCCTTGCGCAGCTTGGCCAGGCAGCGCCGGCGCAGCAGCCGCAGCACCCCGGCCTCGCACCATTCGGCGCCGCGGCCGCCGGGCAGGAACTCGCCCTCGGCGACCCGGCCCTCGGCGGCCAGCCGCCGCAGCGCGCCGGTGACGATGGCCACGCCGAGCCCGTACCGCGCCGCGACCGCCGCGGCGGTGAACGGGCCGTGCGTCCTGGCGTACCTGGCCACCAGGTCACCGAGCGGGTCGGCGACCGGCTCGGCGAAGACGGCCGGCACGCCGGGCGGCAGCGGCACGCCGAGCGCGTCCCGGAGCCTGCCCGCGTCCTCGACCGCCGCCCACCGGGCCTGGCCCGCGATCCGCACCTCGATCACCCGCCGCTGGGCCGCCAGCTCCGTGAGCCAGCCCGCGGCAGCGGCCGGGTCAGTGCAGCGCTCGGCCACCTCATCGGCGGACAGCGGCCCGATGTCGCGGATCATGTCCGCGGCATTCTCCAGGTCGCGGCTGGCCCGGTCCGGCGAGAGCCGCTGCAGCATCCGCTGGGAATCCTCGACGATCAGCGGATCCAGCATTTCCCGCAAGTCCGCCTGGCCGAGCAGCTCCGCCAGCAGGGAGGAGTCCAGCGCGAGCGCCTGGGCACGGCGCTCGGCCAGCGGCGCGTCGCCCTCGTACATGAACGCCCCGACGTAGCGGAACAGCAGCGACCGGCCGAACGGGGACGGCGCCGGGGTCTCCACGTCCACCAGCCGGATGCGCCGCGACGACAGCTCGCGCATGAGGCTGACCAGGCCCGGCACGTCGAAGACGTCCTGCAGGCACTCGCGCACCGTCTCCAGCACGATCGGGAACGTCCCGTACTTGCTCGCCACCGACAGCAGCTGGGCGGAGCGCTGCCGCTGCTGCCACAGCGGCGTACGCCGGCCCGGCTGCCGCCTGGGCAGCAGCAGCGCGCGCGCCGCGCACTCCCGGAACCTGGCCGCGAACAGCGCGGACGTGCCGAGCTCCGCGGTGACGAGCGGCTCCACCTCGTCCGCGTCGAACTCGGCGATGCCGGCCGGCGGCGGGTCATCGGCATCGGGGACGCGGATGACGATCCCGTCGTCGGTATGCAGCGCCTGCACGTCCATCCCGCCGTAGCGCTCCCGCAGCCTGGCCGCGATGGCCAGCGCCCACGGCGCATGCACCCGCGCCCCGTAGGGGCTGTGCAGGACCAGCCGCCAGTCGCCGAGCTCATCCCGGAACCGCTCCATGACCAGCGTCCGGTCGTCCGGCACGTAACCGGTTGCCTCCCGCTGCCCGGCCAGGTACTTGAGCATGTTCCCGGCGGCCAGGTCGTCCAGGCCGTCGCCGCGGAGCCGGGCGGCCGCGTCCGGCGGGCTGGCCGCGCCGAGCTCCCGGCAGTATGCCCCGATCGCGCGGCCGAGCTCCGCCGGGCGGCCAGGCGCGTCACCATGCCAGAACGGCAGCTTGCCGGGCTGGCCCGGCGCGGGGGAGACGAGCACCTGGTCGGCGGTGATGTCCTCGATCCGCCACGAGCTCGCGCCGAGCACGAACACGTCGCCGACCCGCGACTCGTAGACCATCTCCTCGTCCAGCTCGCCAACCCGCCGGGAATGCCTGCCGGACTTGTCCCGCTGGCCGCCGGCCAGGAACACGCCGAACAGGCCCCGGTCGGGGATGGTCCCGCCGCTGGTGACGGCCAGCCGCTGGCCGCCGGGCCTGCCGCGCAGCGTGCCCGATATCCGGTCCCAGATGAGCCGCGGCCGCAGCCCGGCGAATTCGTCACTCGGGTAGCGGCCCGCCAGCATATCCAGCACCGCCTCAAGCACCGGGCGGGTAAGCCCGGCGAATGGCGCCGCGCGGCGGACCGTCTGCTCCAGCTCGGTGACATCCCAGTCGTCCATCGCCGTCATCGCGACGATCTGCTGGGCGAGCACGTCGAGGGGGTTGCGCGGGATCCGCAGTTCCTCGATCTGGCCGTCCCGCATCCGCTGGGCCACCACGGTCGCCTGGACCAGGTCGCCCTGGTACTTCGGGAAGATAACGCCCCGCGAGACGTCACCGACGTGATGGCCCGCCCGGCCGGTGCGCTGCAGCCCGCTGGCCACCGACGGCGGCGACTCGACCTGGATGACGAGGTCGACGGCGCCCATGTCGATGCCGAGCTCAAGGCTGGAGGTGGCCACCACGGCGGGCAGCCGCCCGGCCTTCAGCGCCTCCTCGATCTGGGCCCGCTCCTGCCGGGACACCGAGCCGTGATGGGCGCGGGCGACCTCGGCGGGCGCGCCCGCCGAGATGCCCGCCTGGGCCATCAGCTCGGCTGGATAATGCGGCCAGGCGCCGGCGCTCCCGGGACCATCCGGGCCGCCCGGGGCATCCGGGTCGCCCGGACCGCTGGCGGGCTGCAGCGCCAGTGCCTCGGCCCGTTCTGCGGCCAGCTCGTTCAGCCGGCCGCAGAGCCGTTCGGCCAGGCGGCGGGAGTTCGCGAAGACGATTGTCGACTTGTGCGCCTGGATCAGGTCGAGTACCCGCTCCTCGACGTGCGGCCAGATCGACCGCCGCCGGTCAGCGGAGCCGGGCAGCGGCTCGTCCGGGCCGCCCGGCGCGGCGGGCCCGCCCGGCCCGGCATCCGGCGCGCGGGCCAGCTCCAGGTCGGCCATGTCCTCGACGGGCACGACGATCGTCAGCTCGACGCGCTTGTCGCTCGGCGGCGCCGCGATCGTGACCGGGCGGGAGCCGCCGAGGAACGCGGCGACTTCCTCGGGCGGGCGCACGGTGGCGGACAGGCCGATGCGCTGCACCGGCCCGCGCGGTGCCTCCGGGCCGGGCCGGCGATTCCGGCCCGGCCGGCACCTGCCCGGCAGGCTCCCGGCCGCCCGGGGCGCGCCGCAGCGCGTCCAGCCGCTCCATGGACAGGGCCAGGTGAGCGCCGCGCTTGTTTCCGGCCAGCGCGTGCACCTCGTCGATGATCACGGTCTCTACGCCCCGCAGCCCGTCGCGGGCCTTCGATGTCAGCAGCAGGAACAGCGACTCGGGCGTGGTGATCAGGATGTCCGGCGGCTTGCCGGACAGCTTGCGGCGCTCGTCGGCCGCAGTGTCCCCGGTGCGCACGCCGACCCGGATCTCGCTGATGTCGGCGCCGAGCCGGCGGGCGGCATGACCGACGCCGGTCAGCGGCGAGCGCAGGTTCCGCTCGATGTCCACGGCCAGCGCCTTGAGCGGCGAGATGTAAAGCACCCGGCAGCGCAGCAGGGGATCTTGCGGAACGGGCTCGTTTGCCAGTTTGTCAATCGCCCAGAGAAAGGCAGCGAGCGTCTTGCCGGAGCCGGTAGGGGCGACGACCAGGGCGTTCTCACCCTTGCCGATGGCCGCCCAGGCCTGCGTCTGCGCCGGGGTCGGCTCGGCGAAGGCCGCCGTGAACCAGGCCCTGGTGGGCGCGGAGAAGCCGTCCAGCGGCTGCGTCCGGACTGGTGACCTAGCGGGCATGCCTCCATCCTGCCTGCTGGCTACGACAACCGCGCCGCGTGGCCCGGGTAGCCGGGTAGCCTGGCGCGGTGCGGCTGACTGCGTTCTGGGAGCGAATGCGCGCGCAGTTCGGCGATACGTACGCCGAGAGCGTGGCGAAGGATCATGTCCTGGCCGCCCTCGGCGGCCGGACGGTCAGCCAGGCGCTGGCCGACGGCACCGACGCGAAGACCGTCTGGCGGGCCGTCTGCGAGACCTTCAACATCCCCGAATTCCGGCGCTGACGACGCGGCGATGACACGCCGGCGGCGCGCTGACGGTACGCCGGCTGCCTGCGGCCGGGCGCTGACGACGTGCCGATGACACGCAGCGAGCCGCGCTGACGGCACGCCGGGGGGCGCGCTGTCGGCTGCCTGCGGCCGGCGGTGCCGGCACTGCCGGTTCCCGGGCGCGGGGCCGCGGGCGGCACTGATATACACGGGACATGGCTGCCGATCCTCTCCCCGGGCAGATGCGCTCGGCCGCGGCCGAGCTGCTGACGGCCCTCGATGACCAGCAGCACCTGCTCGCGGCGCGGCCGTTCGCCGATGACGCCGCCAGGCGGTGGCTGGAATACCGTCCCCTGTCCCGGCCCGGCGCGTGCATCGCGGAGCTGAGCGTGGCCGCCCGCAAGGCCGCCCACCACCTGCTGGCCACCGGCCTGGGTGACCACGCTTATGCGCAGGCGATGGCGATCATCGCCCTGGAAGAGGTGCTGGACCGGCGCGAAGGGTGGCAGCAGGGCCGGCACAGCGGCGACTACTGGGTGGCCATCTTCGGCGACCCGGCCGGCGACGAGCCGTGGTCGTGGCGGTTCGAAGGGCACCACCTCTCGGTGACGATGACCGTGGCGGGCGACGAGGTCTCGCCGGCCCCGGTGTTCCTTGGCGCCAACCCGGCCCGGGTCAGTTACGCCGGCCAGGCGGTATCCCGGCCGCTCGCCCCCGAGGAGGACCTGGCCCGGGCGCTGCTGGACGCCCTGGGCCCGGCCGGGCGGGCCAGCGCCGTGGTGTCCGGCCAGGCGCCCGCCGATATCCGCACCGGCACCAGGCCCCGCGCCGGGGAGGGCATCGAGCCGCTCGGCGTCGCCGCCAGCGGGCTCGGGCCCACGGCGCGGGCGGCGCTCGGCCAGCTCGTCGCGCTTTACCTTGGCCGGCTGCCCGCCGGGCTGGCCGCCAGGCAAGCCGCCACCGTCGCCGCGGGCGAGCTGCATTTCGCCTGGGAGGGACCGACCACGCCGGGCCTGCGGCACTACTACCGGGTGCAGGGCGACGACCTGCTGATCGAGTACGACAGCACCGCCGACGACGGCAACCATGCGCACACCGTGCTGCGCCGCCCGCGCAGCGACTTCGGCGACGATGTGCTCGCCGCGCACTACCGGCAGGCCCACGCCTAGCCATGCTCGCCGCACTGCCGGCAGGCGCTCCCAGCGCCGCCGCCCGGTCCGTGATGCCCGCCAGGCACGGCGAGAATGCCCCGTTACCGGCGCGCGAAGGCAATCAGCGGCCCGATGTCCCCGCTGGAATCTGCGGCCTGCAGGGCGCTGATGTAGTCGCGGCGGGTAGCGCCCGGCTCGGTCAGCGCGGCAGCGCCCCAGCTGAACCGGGTGCCGCCGAGCGCCACGATGAGCGCGTCGGAGGCGAGCCGCGACCACCGGCCGTTGCCGTTGGGGAACGGGTGGATGACCACCAGCCGGTAACCGAACCGGATCGCGCACTCGTCGTCGCCGTAGCGGGCACTGGTGGTGTCGGCAAGCCAGGCCAGCGCGTCGTCGCGAAGCACGCGCATGTCCATGCGCACCTGCCAGTAAGGCACGCCAAGGTTCCGGTCCGACGTCCTGTACTGGCCCGCCCAGGCCCACACCTGGCCGTACATCCGGCGGTGCAGGCGCTCCAGCCAGTCCTCGCCGGTGACTAACTCCGGCCGGAGCCGGCGGCCAGACAGGAACAGCCACGACATCGCATCGCTGATGTTCGCTGCCTCCGCGCGGTTCAGCTCGGCCCTGGTCAGCACCGGCAGCAGCAGTCCCTCGCGCTCCGCCTCGGTGAGCGCGGTGGCCCCGGCGGGCTCGCGGGCCAGGTCAGTCACTCGCCCGTTCCGCTCCACAGCCCGCCGCGGGCAATCAGCCGCTGGGTGAGCTGATCTTCCAGATCGGCGGCCTGGTCGGTTGACTGGTCCTCAAGCAGCATGGTCTGCGCCACCGCCGCGAGCTGCCCCCGCGCCAGTTCCCTGGCCCGCTCGCGCACCACTGCGGTCAGCGGGCGGCGCGGTACCAGCAGGTAGACAAGATCACAGCCGAGCGCATCGGCGGCCCGGCGCAGCGTGTCCAGCCGCACCCGGCCGGCCGCCTCTGACTGCTCCAGCCTGGTCACCGCCCCGGCCGTGGTGCCCAGCCGGGCGGCAACGGCCGCCGCGCTCATGCCCAGCGCCTCGCGGACCGCCCGGATCCAGCCGCGCGGCGGGCGCGCGAGTTCCCGCAGCGGCTGCCACTCGTCGAAGTGGCCGTCAAGCAGCTCCCGGCTGCGCGCCGACACGTCGCTGGAGACCCTGGGCATACGGCCACCCCGTCTGTTGTGAGCCTCAGCACCCGGCAAGAGAAGCTCATAGTGAACTTAACTGCATTATAGAGTATGTCAAAACTGAGTTATAACGCAGTATTATATTCAGATAGATGAGCTATACCTCACTGAGCCGGCTCAGGAAGCCGCCCTTACCGCGGCAATTCACGCCGCGTTCGATCTCGACTAAGACCTCAGGCTCGCTGGCCAGGTGCGGTCGGGCGGCAGCCAGCGGGTACCAGCTGGTTGCCGAGATGGCCCATTTTGCCCCGGCGCCCTGGCCGGCCGACGTGATCACATGATTTTCGAGCGTATCGGCGCGTTGCGCTTATGGTCGAACAGTTGTTCGTCTAGAGTAGCGCTGCTGACGGTGTCCGCTGACGGTGTCCGCTGCCTTGCCGGGGCGGGCGAGCGCCGGCGCGAACCAGGCCGCGCCGGATTGTCAGTGGCCGGGCATAGCGTCGGCGCCGACAAGTTAACGACGTAACCCGGCAGCGCGGCAAGCGCGGCATACGAACGGCTCGCCAGCACGGCCGGCACGCGCCGGCAGGGCAGGAAGCCCCTGATTCCCACGGGAGTTCTCATGGCACCGAACGACAGGGCGACCAGCAGCAAAGGCGGCGACAGGGAGAAGTCCCTCGATTCCGCCCTCGCCCAGATCGAACGGCAGTTCGGCCGGGGCGCGATCATGCGGCTCGGCGATGACACCCGGGCGCCGGTCGAGGTGATCCCCACCGGATCCATCGCACTCGACGCCGCACTGGGCATCGGCGGCCTGCCGCGCGGCCGGATCGTCGAGATCTACGGCCCGGAGAGCAGCGGCAAGACATCCCTGGCCCTGCACGCGGTCGCGAACGCGCAGAAGGCCGGCGGAATCGCCGCCTTCATCGACGCCGAGCACGCACTGGACCCCGATTACGCGAAGAAGCTGGGCGTGGACACCGACGCGCTGCTCGTCTCCCAGCCGGACACCGGCGAGCAGGCGCTGGAGATCGCCGACATGCTGATCCGCTCCGGCGCCGTCGACGTCATCGTCATCGACTCGGTGGCCGCGCTCGTGCCGCGGGCGGAAATCGAGGGCGAGATGGGCGACAGCCATGTCGGGCTGCAGGCCCGTCTCATGTCCCAGGCACTCCGCAAGATCGCGGGCGCGCTGAACCAGACCAAGACCACCGCGATCTTCATTAACCAGCTGCGGGAGAAGATAGGCGTCATGTTCGGGTCGCCCGAGACGACCACGGGCGGTAAGGCGCTGAAGTTCTACGCGTCTATCCGGCTGGACATCCGGCGCATCGAGACTCTTAAAGATGGCACGGACGCCGTCGGTAACCGCACCCGCGTTAAAGTCGTCAAGAATAAGTGCAGCCCGCCTTTCAAGGTCGCCGAGTTCGACATCCTGTACGGCATCGGCATCAGCCGGGAGGGCAGCCTGATCGACCTTGGCGTGGAGCAGGCAATCGTCCGCAAGGCCGGTGCCTGGTACACCTACGAAGGCGACCAGCTCGGCCAGGGCAAGGAGAACGCCAGGAATTTCCTGCGCGACAACCCTGACCTCGCCAACGAGATCGAGAAGAAGCTCAAGGAGAAGATGGGCATCGGCCCGCGGCTCGATGCTGACGCAGGCGCAAGCGCCGACGCCGACGCAGGACGCCAGGCCGGACCTTGCTGTAGTCCCCAGGATCCCCGTGGGCAAGTCCGCCGGAGCCGGTGGTGCGTCGTAGCAGCGAGCAAGCAGCCCGGCCCGGCCTCGGCGGAGATCCGGAGGCGGCCGCCCGGGATCCGGAGGCCGCACGGGATCCGGAGGCGGCCGCACGGCAGATCTGCCTGCGGATGCTGACGGCCGCCCCGCGGACCCGGGCACAGCTCGCCGACGCGCTGCGGCGGCGGGGAGTACCCGAGGAGGCCGCCGAAGCGGTACTTGAGCGGTTCGGTGCGGTGAAGCTCATCGATGATGCCGCGTTCGCGGCCGCCTGGGTGGAGTCCCGGCATCACGGCCGGGGCCTGGCCCGCCGGGCACTGGCAGCTGAGCTGAAGCAGCGGGGCGTGCCCCCTGACGACGTCAAGGCGGCCGTCGGCGGGCTCGACCCGCAGCAGGAGATCGCCACCGCGCGCGGGCTCGTGGCGCGGCGGCTGGCCGGCACGAGAGGGCAGCCGCTGGCCGCGCGCATCCGGCGCCTCACCGGCATGCTGGCCAGGAAGGGATACTCGCCGGCGATCGCCTACCGCGTCGTGCGGGAAGCCCTTGAGCAGGAGGGCCTCGATCCGGCCGCGGCCGGGATTGACCTCGATGACCCGCCCGAAGCAGAACCGGACGCGCACTCGACGCAATGGTGAACCGCTGATGGCGGCTCCCTGGCGAACAGGCATCCGCTGACGATCGCAAAGGCATACTTGCCAAACGTTATCCCTGTTAACACTCACACGAAAGATCATCCGAGTGCATCGCTGACGCTTGAGGCCCGCCGGCCTGGGGCCGCACGCGGCCGCTCAGCCACCCCACGCCAGTGACCAGCAGTCGGCCGCCGGCATACGTGGCCGCCGGGTGTAGCGCCGGGGACCGGGCGGCTGCGAGGCGGGAACGCCATGGCCCCGGGCGGCAGGATCTCCTCGCTGGGGGCTGTTGCCTCGCTGGGAGGTATCGAAAACCATGCGCTGCCTGGTGCCGTCCTGTTGCCCGAGCGTGACGGGTGGGCTTGCTGGTCATCCTGGGCCGCCGCTCAGGCGCGCGTGAACTGCGTGGGCTTGGTGTTGACTTGGTGGTTTTGCGGGGCAAGACTGACGCGAATGGGACAGGCCTGCGGCACTGTCGCGCTACTAGAGCAGAGGAGTTCGTTCCCGCGGCACGTACAGCGTGTCCTGAGTCTTGCTGGCCGTCGTTTGTGCGGCGCTGGTCGCCGAACAGGTCCCATCCCAGCAGAGCGGTGGTCTGGTCACTACAGCGTCTACGCGGATATCCGCCGGCGCATGGTAGCGCTGGTTCCACGGCGTTCACAGTGACGAGGAGGTGCGCAGTGACGCGACGGAAATGGTCATGGTCTTCGGCTCGGCGCGTGTTTCGGTTCCCGGCCTGGGCCGCGGCCGTATCAGCGGCATTTCTGGTCGGCGCGGTGGTCGGGCCGATCGCGGTGAGCGCCCAGTCGGGGAGTTCCAGCCAGAGTGGCCAGGCTGTGAGTTCTTCATGGGGCCGGTCGCACCTGGATCACGTGTTCGTGATCATGATGGAGAACACGTCATATAACGACCTTCTCTCGCCGAGCAACCCGAACACGCGCTACATCCGGCACCTGGCGGCAACCGCTGGGCTGGCGAACCACTACTTCGGTGTCACCCATGACAGCCTGCCCAATTACATTGCCGCTACCAGCGGGCAGACCTGGGGGTCTAACAGCGACGACACCAGCCAGGCCCCGTTGTTCGATCATGAGAACCTGGTCGATCAGTTCGAGGCCGCGCATGTGAGCTGGAAGGCGTACATGGAGTCGCTGCCCTTCCCCGGTGACCTGGTGGATACCACCCCGGATGGGCTGTATGTGCGCAAGCACGACCCGTTCCTGATATACCCCGACGTCTACCAGAACCCGGCCCGGGCCGACAACGTCGTTCCGCTGACGCAACTGCGCACCGATCTGTCCGCCGGCAAGGTGCCGCATTTCGTCTGGATCAGCCCGAACATCTGCAACGACATGCACGGTGGCGCGGCCGCCTGCCCGTTCCCCAACTCACCGACCGACCCCTTGCAGGCCGCGCTGTACAAGGATGGCGACAACTTCCTGCGCACCTGGGTGGGGCGCATCACCCACAGCAGCGCCTGGACCAGCCATTCGGCCATCTTCATCACCTGGGATGAGGGCGGTTTCGAGGACCAGAGCCCGTTCGGGCCAACCGATATCCGGCCCGGGCCTGACTCCCCGATCCTGCCCGCGACCCCCGCCGATCCCACCAGCGGCGGCGGCGGCGACCTGTTCGGCGGCACCGTGTACGGCGGTGGCCACGTTCCGATGATCGTGGTAGCAAGCGGCGTCGGGCATCGCGTCGACTCCGGCTTCGCCGGCCACTACTCGCTGCTGCGGACCATCGAGCAGAACTTCGGCCTCCCACTGCTGGGCGACGCTGGCGACAATGTCCAGGTGAGGTCGCTCAGCCCGCTGCTCCACTAGGCCAGACGAGGTGGCAGCCCTGGCCAAGCAGTGATTCATCCAGGGCTGCCACCTCGCCGCCCAGGTTCTGACGTGCGCAAGATGCCGGCGGTTCGGTAAGGCAGTTTCCTGCGGCTAAGGGACAGCGCTTTCAGCGTCGGGCCTGGAAGCTGGTGTCTGTGACGGCCGGTGTGTTCGCGGCGGCCAGCTTGAGGAATTCTGCGGCCCGGCCGAAGCTCTCCCCGATGGTGTGGCCCGCCAGCTGAGCCTGGTAGGCCCGGTACCGTGTCATCTCCCACGCCTGCCCGCGCGGTGAAAGCGACCCGAGCGCCGGTTCCGGCAGCGGCTTCCATATCCAGCCCGTGATACGCCGTTGGCCTGCGCCCGGACCGGCGTCACCGGGCTCGATGAACTCAGCAAGATCGGCTTCGTCGCCGATCCGGTTCCGCACGAAACGCAGTCCTGCCAGGGTTGCCTCGACCAGCTGGCGCTGTGCCGGGGCCTGTCCTGTCATCACGGTGTCGTAGGCATCTGGGTGATGGCGCACCAGCGTGGCGTCGACGATGGTAACCCACCACACCGCCTCACCGATCACTGCGAACGCCCGCGGCCTGTCCCATGCCCGCATCCGGGTGAGCCGTTCTATCGTGTCGCTCAGCGCGGTGATGGACCACACCAGCGCGCTCGCCCCGGTCGTCAGATCGCCGGTATGCTCGCGGTTCCATGCGGCCCGGCAGCGAGCAGAGCAGAACCGGGCGTGCTCACGGCGCGGCACGAACGAGGTACCGCACTGCGCACAGTCCCAGATATCAGCTATCGGGCCATGCTACGCGTGGCGCAGGCTCCGGCACACTTCGGTGCCAACTGGCCCGCGAGCATCAGGTCGAGCAGCACTATGGTCAGTCCCGTTACGTCGAACGCGCTAGGGCATCCGGGGAGCTCAGCCACCGGCCACCTCTGTTTTGTGCCAATGAGTGGATGCGGGTTACTGCAGGTTCCCGCCGGCCATGGTCCCACTGGCTGATCCGCAGGCCGGGAGGAAGATACTCAAGGTGTTGATGCCTGATTGATAACCGGCAGCGGCTGGGTACCGGTGTGGCTGGTGCGGGTGGCCATGTCTTCCAGGCTGCGCCCGGCGGGCTCGGGCAGGACCAGGGTGAGCGCGAGCCCGGCCACCGCCACCCCGGCGGTGAGCAGCAGGGTGCCACGCAGGCCCAGCGAGGTCTGCAGCAGCGGGAACAGGAAGACGCCGATGAACGCGCCGAGTTTGCCGACGCCTGCGGAGATCCCGTGCCCGGTCGTGCGCATGGAAACCGGGTACAGCTCGCTGGGCATCACGAAGGTGGTCATGTTCGGGCCGAACTCGGTAAAGAAATAGCTCACCCCGTAGACCAGCAGGAACGGGACGACTGCGGTGGTCATGCCGGGTATCACCGCGATGATCAGGAAGCAGAGCGCCATCATCGCGAACCCGGTCAGCTGCAGCCGCCGGTGCCCGATCTTGTCCAGCCGGGCGATCGCCAGCACGTAGCCCGGGACCGCCGCCACCACGAAGATCGCCAGCTGCAGGGCGATCTTCGTCATGGTCGAGGCATTCGGCGAGATCAGGCCGAGGATCTGCGGAGTGGAGATCGTGTTCCCGTAATAGGCGTAGTCGAGCAGGAACCAGCAGCCAGCCGTCCCGGCCAGCGTGATCAGCCACCGGCGATCGGTGAGGAACTCCCGCAGCCCCATCTCCTGCCGGGGCGCGCCCGACCCGTTCCCGCTGACCTGCCCGTCGGTGAAATCGGCTATCCGGCTCGCCGCCTGCTTCGCTCTTCCCTGCACCTGGACCTGGTAGCGCGGCGACTCCGGCATCCGGCAGCGCAGGTAGATCACCGCGGCGGCGGGCACCGCGCCCAGGCCGAGCAGGACTCGCCACGCCGTATCGGTACTGGCCCCGCCACCGAGCAGGGCCAGCGCGATCAGCGGCCCGACGATGAGCCCGAGCGCCTGGGTTCCGAACACCATCCCGACCAGCTTGCCGCGATCCTTGCGGTTGGCGTACTCGCTGACCATCACGGCACTGACCGGGTAGTCACCGCCGACACCGAAGCCGAGCACGAAGCGGAACCCGATCAGCACCCAGTAGGAGGGTGCTAGCGCCGACCCCAGCGCGCCAGCGATCATAATCGCGGCGACTATCCAGTACACGCGCTTGCGGCCGATCACGTCGGCGAAGCGGCCGAACACGAACGCGCCGATGAACGCGGCAAACAGCATCGTGGAGTTAAGCAGGGCGAGCCTGCCCGAACTCAGGTTCCAGTCCTTGGTGATCAGCGCGGAGGCAATCCCGATGACGAACAGGTCATAGGCGTCGGTGAAGAACCCCATCCCCGACGCCAGCACCGCCCGCAGATGAAACCTGCTCAGCGGCGCGTCGTCCAGCGCGGTGATCAAGTCCCGGGCCTGGATCTCGGTCACGGCATCCCCTGTCGCCCTTTGCCGCCTGCCCTCGCAACCGGCCGCGTACCTTCTGCTGTGCCGGAAGCTATCCCGCGTAAGTATCACTCCGCCGACCTAGAAATGAACGGCAAGTAAACGCAAGATTGCGGGCAGGCAAACTACATCGCTGGCTGCCCCAGCTAGCAGGTATGACATGCAGAACGGGCCGCCGACGAGTAGGCGACGTCGGCAACGGCCAGGGCAAGCCAGCAAGGTAAGCCAGCGCAGCCGTCAAGGAGAGAGCCTTGCTACCCAGTCTTCAGCGTGCACGGGCTCGCCGGCGCGACAGAACAACTAATCTGGACGTCCGCGTCGTGCTCGGCGTCAATGCGGCAGCCGGGCAGATCGGCGGATTAGGCGCCTGCCTACAGCCGCATCGGCCGCGGAGGAACGGGCCACCGTTGCCGGTCGCGGCACTAGCTGGCCGAGACAGGCGGCCTCCGGGACGGCGGTCCGTGCGGCGCTGTCCCTGCCCTACCCTGCCGATCGCGAGGACGTGTACCCCTACCTCGTGCTGTGGTCCAAGCGGGCCAGCCTCGCGGGGAGGCCACCGGCCGCGTCTTGTCCGACCCCGACGCGGGCGAGGCCGGCATGCTGGTCAGCGCCCGCGTGCTGACCAGCCAGCTCGTTGACTACCCGCCTGCCGGGTACGCCCATAACCTGATGTCGCTATGACCGGCGGAAGGCCAGGCCAGGGAGCACCGAATTGTGTAGAGGATAACTGCCGGGATAACAGGCTGTCCCTGACCTGCCTTTGCCCAGGTCAGGGACAGCCTTGACCATTCTGTAATCTGCGCTTAGCCTCACGGCAGCGAGGTTTTTGCTCCGCGCAGGGCGAGTCAGCATAGGTAAACAAGATCAGTTACGAGCACCGGAGAGCCCGGACCGGCTAGGACGGACGGGTGCATCCGGTAGCTATGAAGGCATTACAGGGCTGGTAAGCAGCCCGCCGCGGGCAGGCCGGATCATCGCCGGCCGGCTCGCGCGCCGGACGCGAGTCCGGCAGGGCAGCCGGCCAGCCTGGCCCGCTGCCCGAGGAGAGGCTGGCGAGGAGGAGCGCCAGGCCGATCGCAAGCGGCACCCCTGCCGGGATGCAGGTTATCCCGGGGTGCCCGGACAGGCCCGTACCCCGGGACGGGATCGCCTCAGGCGCGGCCCCTCGCTACAGGGCACGACCCTGGTGCCGACCAGCGGTATCAGGGAGCCCGTGAGCGGAAGGGGCGAACCTTGGGTAACGGAATCGCGCTGGTATTGGCGATCGGGCTGGTCGCCGCGCTCTTCGCTCTTGTCTTCGTCATCCTCCGACGGTCACCCGGCCAGCCCCCGGCTCGTCCTGCCGACGCGGAACTCACTAGCCCGCAGGACGACACGCAGCGTGAGCGGATGCTGGCCGATGCCACCAGGGAGGCAGATCAGATCAGGGCGCGCGCCGAGTCGGAGGCCAGCGCGACTGTCAGCAGGGCAGATGCAGCGGCAGAGCAGTCCGCCCAGGCGCGCCGCGAGGTCGAGAGCGAGATCCGCGCCGTCAAGGAGGAAGTCAAGCTGCTCCGCGGTGACCTGGAGCGCCGGGAGGCCCGGCTGGCCGAGCGGGAACAGCGGATCGACGAGGAAGCCCGCAAGGTCGATCAGCGTTCCGACGGGCTGGACGAACTGCAGCGCGGCATCGGCCGCCAGCAGGCGGAACTCGACAAGCTCGACGAGCAGCGCCGCGAGGTGCTCGAGCGCGCGGCCAGCCTCACCGCGGACCAGGCCAAGGCCGAGCTCGTCGCCGTCATCGAGAACCAGGCCAAGCGCGAGGCGGCGCTGATCGTGCGGGACATCGAGGCGTCAGCGCAGCGGGACGGCCAGAAGCGCGCCCGCAAGATCATCACGCTGGCCATCCAGCGGGTCGCCAGCGAGCAGACCAGCGAGTCCGTGGTCTCCGTGCTGCACTTGCCCGGCGACGAGATGAAGGGCCGGATCATCGGCCGGGAAGGCCGGAACATCCGCGCCTTCGAGTCGGTCACCGGCGTCAACCTGATCATCGATGACACGCCGGAGGCTGTGCTGCTGTCCTGCTTCGACCCGGTCCGCCGCGAGGTCGGCAGGCTGACCCTGGAGCGGCTGGTCCTGGACGGCCGGATTCACCCGCAGCGGATCGAGGAGGCCTACGACCGGAGCAAGGCCGAGATCGAGCAGCTGTGCGTCCGGGCCGGCGAGGACGCCTTGGTCGACCTCGGCATCACGGACCTGCACCCGGAACTCACCAACCTGCTCGGCCGGCTGCGCTATCGCACCTCCTACGGGCAGAACGTGCTGAAGCATCTCCTCGAATCAGCGCACATCGCCGGCATGATGGCCAGCGAGCTCGGGCTGGACCCGGCGCTGATGAAGCGCTGCACGGTCTTGCACGACATCGGCAAGGCGCTGACGCATGAGGTCGAGGGCAGCCATGCCCTGATCGGCGCCGAGATCGCGCGCCGGTACGGCGAGTCCGACGATGTGGTGCACGCGATCGAAGCGCACCACAACGAGGTCGAGGTGCGGACGGTCGAGGCAGTGCTGACCCAGGCGGCCGACGCCATTAGCGGCGGCCGCCCGGGCGCGCGGCGCGAGTCGCTGGAGGCTTACGTGAAGCGCCTGGAGCGGCTCGAGCAGATCGCCCTTGCCCAGGAAGGCGTCGAGAAGGTCTTCGCGATGCAGGCCGGCCGGGAGATCAGGGTAATGGTCAAGCCGGAGAACGTCGATGACATTCAGGCGCAGGTAATCGCCCGGGACGTGGCCAAGCAGGTGGAGGAGGAACTGACCTACCCGGGCCAGATCCGCGTCACCGTGGTCAGGGAATCACGCGCCATTGAATTCGCCCGCTAGACCTTTTCCGGCGAGCCGCTAGGCCATTACCGGCGCCCGTTTGGCCATTCCCGGTGACCGCTAGGCCTTTTCCGCTGCCTTTCCCGTCGTCAGCTGCACCGGCGGGATACCGGGCGGCGTAAAGCCGAGGATCTGGCCGTAGAACGACAGCTCAGCCTCCAGCGCGGCGATGATGGTCGCCGCCTTCCTGAACCCGTGCGACTCGCCTGGGAACGGCAGGTACGCGTGCCGGATGCCGTGCGCGGCCAGGTCGGCGGCGATGCTCATCGCCTGCTCCGGCGGCACCACCGGGTCGTCAAGGCCCTGCAGCAGCAGTACCGGGCAGGTGGCGTCGGTGACGTGGCCCAGCGGGGCGCGCTCGTTATAGATGGCCTCGAAACCCGGCAGCGGCCCGATCAGCCCGTCGAGATACCGCGACTCGAAGTCATGCGTTGCCGCGGCGAAGCCGCGCAGGTCGGCCACGCCGAAGTAGGACGTCGCCGCGGCGAAGACCGGGCTGCGCACCGCGCCGGTGGTCACCGCCGCCAGCGCCGTCCAGCCGCCGGCCGAGGCGCCCCGGATGGCCAGCCGGGCGCCGTCGGCCTGGCCGTCCTTGGCGAGTGACAGCGCGGCCGCCTTGGCGTCCTCGACGTCGACGACGCCCCACTGGCGCCGCAGCCGTTCCCGGTACAGCCGGCCGTAGCCGGTCGACCCGCCGTGGTTCACGTCGATGACCCCGATGCCCCGGCTGGTGAAATAGGCCTTCTCGATATCCAGCAGCCCGACCGAGCAGCTGGTCGGGCCGCCGTGAATCCAGACGACGTACGGCGGCAGCTCGCCCGCCGGTCCGGTCACGTCCGGGTTGGCCGGCGCGTACACCAGCGCGTGCACGATCCGCCCGAACGGCCCTTCGAGATCTACCTGGCGCGGCACCGGCAGGTAGCTGGCATCCGGCACCTTGTCCATCTCACGGCGCAGCACCGTCACCTTCGCGGTGGCCGCGTCGACGGCGATCACCGACAGCGGCTCGCTGGGCCCGCCCGCCACGCCCACGATCGTGGTGCCGTCCGCGGCGAGCCCGGGCGAGAACTCCCCGAAGGCGATGTCCAGGTCGGCGAGCTCCGATGTCTCAGGGTCGAGGATGCCCAGCCGCATGCCGCCGCGGCCGTGGGTGACCGCGAGCCTGCCGTCGCCGAGCATCGCGAACGGGCGTGCCCCCAGCTGCCATAGCGGGCCGGCGAACTCCTCCTCGTCGGGGAACAGCGCCTGCGGCGGCTCGCCGGTCAGTCCCACCTGGTAGATGTTCCACCACCCGGTCCAGTCGGTGGCCACGTACAGGCTCGTGTTGTCCCGCCACACCGGCGCCAGCACGGACTCCCGCAGCCCGCCCTTCACCAGCCTGCCGGTGCCCGGGATGCCATTCTTGATGGCCGCGACCCGCAATTCGGTGCCGTCCCACGGCATGTGCGGGTGATTCCAGCTGATCCAGGCCAGCCGGCTGCCGTCGGGCGACGGGGTGGGGAAGGCGAAGAAGTCCGATCCCGCGGCCAGCTGCCGGATCGCGTCCGGCTTATCGGCGGCGGAGCCGTCCAGCGGCACGGCGACGATCGAGCGGGTGATCTTGCCGCCGGCGTGCCGTTCCTGGACGCACCACACTTCGCTGCCGTCGGGGGACAGCGCGAAGTCAGCGAAGCGCAGCCCGGCAGGCTCGAGGCCGGCCCCGTCGGCCGTGGCCGGGTCGGGCGTCAGCGGCCGCGGCGCTGCCGCGTGCTTGGCGTCGGTTTCCGTCCCGGCCACGTAGAGCCGCTGGTCGGAGTAGTTCGCGAAAATGATCGCGTGACCACGCGGCCGCCGCCCGCCGGCCGAGCGCGGGACTACCGAGGCGCGCGGCACCGGCAGGTATGACAGCCCGCCGTACTCGTGCACCCGCGTCCGGGCGTTCCACGGCGCGGGCAGCAGGACACGTGACTTGGCGTCCGCGCCGCGATGCACGACGGTCATCCGGCCGTCTTCGTCCGGCCGTCCCTCCTGCCACCACATGTCCGCGCCGATGACCCGCGGGTAGGAAATGCGGGTCAGGCCGCGGGCCACGTCGGCAGCGTGGATGGGGGACGGCCACGCCCCGAACTTTACGGCGGGAAGCGCCGCGTCCCCGGCAGTCAATGGCTGGTTCGCTCCTGTATCTGTCGTTCCGTCAGGGGTGTTCGTCGAATCCACTGCTGTCTTCGTCGCGCCTTCTGCGGGAACCGTCGCGCTCTCTGTCATAGAGCTATCGTGCACCACTGGACCGCCTCGCCTAGCGCAGATTCCGGACACGAGTCATGCTTGCGACCGAAGTAGCGAAGATGGGCATGACCGGAGCGATGAAGATCGCTCCGCGGTCGCTCGCGGGGGGCGCCCGCCGCCTGCAGCCCATACCCTAGTGGTCATGGCGAGCTCTGACGGTCTCCGCAGCTTCGAGATCCGTACCCACGGCTGCCAGATGAACATGCACGACTCCGAGCGGCTGGCAGGCCTGCTGGAGGAGGCCGGTTACCGGCGCGCCGAGGCCGGCGTGACCGCGGATGTGGTGGTGTTCAACACCTGCGCCGTCAGGGAGAACGCGGACAACAGGCTGTACGGCAACCTGGGTCAGCTGGTCCCGGTCAAGAATGCCCATCCCGGCATGCAGATCGCGGTCGGCGGCTGCCTGGCGCAGAAGGACCGGGCGGTCATCACGGAGCGGGCGCCGTGGGTGGACGTGGTGTTCGGCACGCACAACATCGGCTCGCTGCCCGTGCTGCTGGAGCGCGCCCGGGTACAGCAGCGGGCCCAGGTCGAGATCGCCGAATCGCTGCAGCGGTTCCCCTCCGTGCTGCCCGCCCGGCGCGAGTCCGCCTACTCGGCCTGGGTGGCGATCTCCGTCGGCTGCAACAACACCTGCACGTTCTGCATCGTGCCGAGCCTGCGCGGCAAGGAGGAGGACCGCCGCCCGGGCGACGTGCTCGCCGAGATCCGGGCGCTCGCCGCGGATGGCGTGCTCGAGGTCACGCTGCTCGGCCAGAACGTGAACTCCTACGGTGCGGCATTCGGCGACCGCCAGGCGTTCGGGAAGCTGCTGCGGGCCTGCGGCGGGATCGACGGGCTTGAGCGGGTCCGCTTCACCTCGCCGCACCCCAGGGACTTCACCGATGACGTCATCGGCGCGATGGCGCAGACCCCGAACGTGATGCCGCAGCTGCACATGCCGCTGCAGTCCGGCTCGGACGCGGTGCTGCGGGCCATGCGGCGCGCCTACCGCCGGGAGAAGTACCTGGCGATCCTGGACCGGGTCCGCGCGGCCATGCCGGACGCCGCGATCACGACCGACATCATCGTGGGATTCCCCGGCGAAACCGAACGAGACTTCTCCGACACTCTCGACCTCGTCCGCCAGGCCAGGTTCGCCGGCGCCTTTACCTTCCAGTACTCGATCCGCGCGGGCACTCCCGCGGCCGCGATGGACGGCCAGGTTCCCGCCGAGGTGGTCAAGGAGCGGTACGAGCGGCTCGCCGCGCTGGTGGCGGAGACGACGCTGCGGGAGAACCTGCTGTTCGCCGGCCGCGAGGTCGAGGTGCTCGTCGCCGACGGGGAAGGCCGCAAGGACGAGGCGACTCACCGGATGTCCGGCCGGGCGCGTGACAACAGGCTGGTGCATTTCACGCCCGCGGATACCGCGCCGCGGCCCGGCGACATCGTCACCACCGTGGTCACCCGCGGCGCGCCGCATTACCTGCTGGCCGACGGCCCGCCGCTGACGGTCCGCCGGACCCGCGGCGGCGACGCCTGGCAGGCCCGCCGGGACGGCTCCGCGGGCGCCGCCGATGCGGCCGCG
Source organism: uncultured Actinomycetes bacterium (assembly GCA_963707065.1). Classification (GTDB taxonomy): domain Bacteria; phylum Actinomycetota; class Actinomycetes; order Streptosporangiales; family Streptosporangiaceae; genus Palsa-506. The sequence continues at coordinate 250,083 of CAVPPJ010000013.1, read as the reverse complement.
GACACGGCGGCCCCGCGGGTGCTGCTCGGCATGCCCGCCGTCGGCCGCCCGGCATAGCCCGCCGTGCTCGTCGCGGCCGCGGTCTGCCCGCATCCGCCGCTGCTCATTCCCGCCGCCATGGGCGCGGCTGGCCTGGGCGCGGCCGGCCTGGATGCCGTAGTGCCCGCCGACGCCGAGTTGCGCGAGGTGCGCACCGGTAGCGTCGCGGCGGTGGCCGCCCTGCTCGCGGCCGCGCCCGACCTGCTGATCGTGGTCGGCGGCGCCGCGCAGAGCGCTGTCTACACCGGTCATGTCACCGGGAGCCTGCGGCCATTCGGCATCCCGGCCGCCGCTGGCTCCGCAGAGTCCGGCGGGCCTGCGCTGCCGCTCTCGCTGACCGTGGGTGCCTGGCTGCTCGATCAAGCGGAGCAGAAACGAGCGCGCCGCGCCAGCCTGCCGGCCAGGGACCGGCCAAGCGGCGGCCCCGGCGAGGAGTCAGTTGGCCAGCCCAGCCACGGGCACCGCGGCGGACCCGGCGGCGGGTCGAGCGGCGGCCCCGGCGACGGAGCCAGCGACGGACACCGCGGCGGGTCAAGCGGCGGGCATGGCGACGGACCCAGCGATGGCCCCGGCGGCGGGGTGCCGTGCCAACGTCAGTTCCGGGCGGTGGCTTCGGGCCTGCCGCCTGCGGACTGCCTGCGGCTGGGAACCGAGCTTGCCGGGCTGGCGCCGCGGGTGGCGCTGCTGGCGATGGGCGACGCCTCGGCGCGGAAGGCGGCCGGCGTTCATGGCGTCGCTGATCCCGCCGCGGAGCGCTACGACGCCGAGGTGGCCGCCGCGCTGGCGGCCGCCGATCCGGGCAGGCTGGCCGCGCTGGATCCCGCCCTCGACGATGAGCTGATGATCGCGGGCCGGGCCGCCTGGCAGGTGCTGGCCGGGGCGGCAGCCGGGGCTTCCCTGCGCGGCCGGCTGCGCTGCGCGCTGGCCCCCTACGACGTCAGCTACCTGGTGGCGTCCTGGGAAGGCACTGCGGCAACTCCGGGCCGAGCGGCGCTGGCAGACTAAGGCGCATGCCGCAGCCAGTGATCACCGTCGTGGGACCGACCGCGACCGGGAAATCCGGCCTGTCGCTGCGGCTGGCCGAGACGCTGGGCGGCGAGATCGTGAACGCCGACTCCATGCAGCTGTACCGGGGGATGGACATCGGCACGGCGAAGCTCACTCCCGCCGAGCGGGCGGGCGTGCCGCATCATCTGCTGGATATCTGGGAGGTCACGGAGGCCGCGAGCGTCTCGGAGTACCAGCGGCTCGCCCGGACGGTGATCGGCGAGATCAGCGAGCGCGGCCGGATCCCGATCCTGGTCGGCGGGTCCGGACTGTACATCCGCGCCGCGATCGACAAGCTCGAGTTTCCCGGCACCGACCCGCTGCTGCGCGACGGGCTGGAGGCCGAGCTTGCCGACCTCGGCGCCGCCGCGCTGCACGCCAGGCTCGCCCGGGCCGACCCGGCCGCCGCGGCCGCGATCCTGCCGGGGAACGGCCGCCGGATCGTCCGGGCGCTGGAGGTGATCGAGCTGTCCGGCCGTCCGTTCAGCGCGACGCTGCCCGGCTACGAGTCGCTCTACCCGTCCGTGCAGATTGGCCTGCGGCTGCCCAGGGACGAGCTGGACCGCCGGATCGCCGACCGGGTCAGCCAGATGTGGCAGGCCGGCTTCGTGGCCGAAGTGCGGGCGCTGGCCAGCCGGGGCCTCGGCGCAGGCCGGACAGCGAGCCGGGCCCTCGGCTACGCGCAGGTACTGCGGTTCCTGGCGGGGGAGTGGCCGGAGGAGCAGGCCGCCGCCGAGACCGTCAAGGCGACTCGGCGGTTCGCCCGGCGCCAGGAGGCGTGGTTCCGCCGTGACCCCCGGATCAGCTGGCTGGCGGCCGATGATCCCGCCGTGGCCGACCGGGCGCTCGCGGTCCTGAAGCAGTCTGAGCTGGCCGGCGAGGGATCCTGGCCGCCAGCGGACATCGTCAGCTTCCGTCTGCCCATCGGTGCCCCGGCACCGCCCCGGCCAGCTGCCTCCGCGCCAGCTGCCTGCGGGCGCGAGCTGCCTGCGGGCGCGAGCTGCCTCCGCCCCCGGCCAGCTGCCGCCGCGCGCCAGCCTGCCTGTGGTTGACGAGTCCGCAATCTAGTCGTACCTTTAGTCTATGACTATAGATAAACAAACCGATGGCCTTAGCGGGCCGGCCCGGACAGCCGTCCTGACTGGGGCTCGCATGAACGTGATCGAGAGTGCTGGCCTGGGTAAGCGGTACGGCCGGACCTGGGCTTTGCGGGACTGCACGCTGGCGATCCCCGGCGGGCACGTGGTGGCGCTGGTCGGGCCGAACGGGGCGGGCAAGACGACGTTGCTGAGCATGGCGGTCGGGCTGACCACGCCGACGGCCGGGGTGGTCACGGTGCTGGGCGGTGACCCGGCGGGGTCGCCGGATGCGCTGGACCGGATCGCGTTCGTGGCGCAGGACGCGCCGCTGTACAAGAACCTGCCGGCCGCGGACATGCTGCACCTGGCCAGGAACCTGAACCGGCGCTGGGATCAGCAGTACGCGCAGTCGCGGCTGGCCGATCTCGGCATCCCGCTGGGGCGGAAGGTCGGCAAGCTGTCCGGCGGCCAGCAGGCGCAGCTCGCGCTGACCATCGCGCTGGCCCGGCGGCCGGACCTGCTGGTGCTGGACGAGCCGCTGGCCATGCTGGACCCGGTAGCCCGGGACGACTTCATGGCGTCCGTGTTGTCGGCGGTGGCCGCGGACGGCGTCTCGGTGGTGCTTTCCTCGCACGTGCTGGCCGAGCTGGAGCGGATGGCGGACTACCTGATCGTGCTGTCCCACGGTCAGGTGCAGGTCGCGGGCGAGGTCGAGGACCTGCTGGCCCGGCACCGCATGCTGACCGCCCCGGCAGCGGAAGTCGGCGACCCGGCCGGGCGCATGCACGTGGTGCAGCGCCGCCTGGCCGGCCAGCAGTCGCAGCTGCTGATCAGGACAGCGACGCCGGCCGAGCCGGCGCCCGCTGGCTGGCAGTCCCGCGGTGTCGCCCTGGAGGAACTCGTGCTGGCCTACCTGCGCGAGTCCGGTGCCGCGGCCATGCCCGGCGTGGCCGAAGTGCAGACTGGAACAAGAACGGAAGTGCAGGCATGAGCACGCCAACCACCAGGCCGCAAGGCTCAGCGACGCCGCCGGCCGCGGCCAGGGCCATCCTCGCGGGGCCACATACCACCTCCGGGCCGGACGCATCCGCGCCGGGAGCATCCGCATCGACCGCACGGCGGCGGCCAGTGCCGTGGACGAGACTGGCCTGGGTGACCTGGCGCCAGCACCGGTTCATGCTGGCCGGCGTGGCGACCCTGCTCGGCGTCATGGGCCTGTACTTGCTGTTCATGGGACTAAAGATCCACCACGCCTACACCAGCATGCTCTCCTGCCGCCCGGCCGGCTCGCCGCACTGCGCGCAGCTGGCGGACGCCTTCGGCCAGTACTGGGGCGGCGGTCAGGGATCCGTCGTCCAGGCGGGCGGCGCCCAGGAGATCTCCGTCCTGCTGCTGGTCTTCCCGGTGCTGATCGGCGTGTTTGCCGGGGCGCCGGTCCTCGCCCGCGAGCTGGAAACCGGCACGTTCCGGTTCGCCTGGACCCAGGGCTCCGGCCGGCTGCGCTGGACGATCACCAAGCTGGTGCTGCTCGCCGCCGCGCTGACCGCGGCCGCGTTCGCGTTCAGCGAGTTGTTCTCCTGGTACTACCAGCCCTTCCTGGCCTCCGACCGGACCTATGAGTTCCTGCCTATCGTGTTCAACCTGCGCGGCGTCGACTTCGCGGCCTGGACCCTGGCCGCCTTCGCCATCAGCGTCTTCGCCGGCGCGGTTATCCGGCGCACCGTCCCGGCAATGGCGGCATCGCTGGCCGCCTGGGCCGTCCTGATCGTGACGACCATGCTGGTCCTGCGTCCGCACTATGAGGCGCCGCTCATCCGCCGGCACGGCTTCCCCAGCCTTAACGCCTGGCTACTGACCACCAGGCTCCCGGGCGGCCAGGGCGTGTTCACTTACCAGCCGCAGAGCCGGTTCTGGACCTTCCAGCTCATCGAGGGCGGCTGGCTGCTCGTGCTGGCCCTGCTGCTCGGCGCGGCCACCATCTGGCTGGTCCGCCGCCGCGCGGCATGACCCGGAGGCGGCCATCGGCGCGGCCACGTCGCCCCGATGGCCGCGCAGGCGGTGTCCCGCCGCCTGGCCAACCCCGGGGCCGCCGGCTCGTACTCGGTGAGCGCGTCGGGGAACGTCTGCGCCGGTACCGGTAGGGCGAGTCATTACCATCGGGGGATGCGGTTCGCCAAGGGGCATGGCACGGAGAACGATTTCGTCTTGCTGCCTGACTTCGAGGACGATCTCGCCCTGACGCTGGCCCTGGTGACCCGGCTCTGCGACCGGCGGGCCGGCCTCGGCGGGGATGGCGTACTGCGGGTCGTGCTGGCCGCGGCACAGCCGGCCGGCGGCAGCGGTAACGGCGGGACGGCTTACGGGGAGTCTGGCTACGGCCTGGGCGGCCCGGACGAGCCGCCTGCCGAGTGGTTCATGGACTACCGCAATGCGGACGGCAGCATCGCCGAGATGTGCGGGAACGGCATCCGGGTGTTCGCCCGGTACCTGCTGGATCACGGCCTGGTGCGGGACCTGGCGTTCACGGTGGGGACCAGGTCGGGCCCGCGGCGGGTGCGGGCTGAACCGGACGGCTCGATCACCGCGGAGATGGGCGTCCCGGCGATTCTCGGGACCGGGCGGGCGGTCATCGGCGGGCTGGAATACGCGGGCCTGCGGGTCTCGCTGGGCAACCCGCATCTCGCGGTCCTCGTGAGCACGCCGGTGGCCAACTTTGACCTGTCCGCCACGCCGTTGCTCGACCCGGCGGAGTTCCCGCAGGGGGCCAACGTGGAGGTGGTGCGGGTGACCGGCCGCCGGCAGGCGGAGATGCGGGTATATGAGCGGGGCTCGGGGCCGACCAGGTCCTGCGGGACCGGGGCGGTCGCCGCGGCGGTCGCCGCTGCCATCGCGTCGGCCGGCCCGGGCGCCGGTGCCGGTCTGAGCGCTGGGGCCGGCCCGGGCGCTGGCGTCGTGCCGGCCGCCGTTCCGGAGACTGCCAGCGGGACCTGGACCGTGGAGGTACCAGGCGGCAGGCTCACGGTCACCCTGGTCGGGACCGCGAGCCTGCTGACCGGGCCGGCCGTGATCGTCGCCGAGGGCGAGCTTGACGACGGCTGGCTGTCCGGCGCTGACGGCAGCTGAGGCGTCATGCGCGATCGCTGGCGAGCCACAGGCCGACGGAGACCAGCGCCCAGCCGGTGCGGCGCCTGATCGGGCGGCGGAGGCTGCGGCGGGTGCTGCTGGCCCTGACCGCGGCGGCGGAGGCCGCGCGGAGTTCGGCGGTGTGCTGGGTGGCGGCTTGTTCTAGCGGATAGCTGTGCATTTTCCTGGCCTTCCTTGATAGCAGGTTCTTCGGTTCGGGCTGATGGCCCCGGGCGAGCTCAGTGCCCTGCTGCGCGGGTGACACGGACGTCTCCGCTGACGCTGCGGCACTTCAGGCTCAGGGCCGCGTCACCGTCGCTGCCGGCCGGCTCCAGGTCGCTGCGCACGTCCCCGGACAGTGCGGACAGGTCGAGGTAGACGCCGATGCCGGCCGGGACGGCGATGCTGATGTCGCCGGACACGGTGTTGATCTCGCCGCGGCCTGCCGAGATGGAGTCGATCTGGACGTCGCCGCTCGCGCTGCGGGCCTTGGCGGAGCCGTCCGCGCGGCGGACGCGCAGGTCGCCGCTGGCGGAGTTCACCGTCACCTCGTCGCCGGCCCGGCCGATCTCCGTGTCGCCAGATGCGGTGTTCACCTGCACCGTGGCCGCCGCGGCGTCCAGTCGCACGTCGCCGGATGCGGTGTTGATGCTGGCTGAGCCCGTCACCTGATCGGCCGTTATGTCTCCGCTGGCGGTGCGGGCATCCAGGGAGCCGATCTCCCCCGTGCAGCGGATGTCGGCGGAGGCCGTCTTGAGCTGGCACGAGGAGCCGGAGGGCAGGTGCACGGTCAGGTCGAGCGAGGTGCTGCTGAGCAGCCGGAGGCGGTCAGGCACGGTGACGGTAAGCCGCCCGGCGTCGAACTCGACGGTGGTGCTGGCGATGAGTTCCTCGCCGCGCTTGCCGGAACGGGACGGCGTGAGTGACACCGTGGCCGTCGTCACCGGCCCGGCGATCACCGTGATGCCCCCGGACGGGAGCGTGGCCTCCAGGATGATCGGGTCGGAGGCGGGGAATTCCCAGGTAGTCATTGTCTCGGTCCTTCGCTGGTCGCCGGGCAGGATGGGTGTGGCGGGCTCTGCTAGAGCATCGCGTCAAACTCTGGCAGCTTCATGACGTCATCATGACGTCATTCTTGGCATCTGTCAAGCTCTGGTGCAGTCACTATGCCGTCAGTGAAGCGTCAATCAGCGTCCTGGATGCGTCATTTGCTGCCTGAGCTGCGCTGATTCGCCGTCATGCTGCTCATCTCCGGCGGGGCTGGCGGCACGGCAGCAACGGCGGCCGACAGCCGGGCGGCCGGGGTCAGGGCGCCAGTAGCTTGCTGCAACCCAATGGCATCGGCTGCCGGCAACCCGATGGATCGGGCTTTCAGCGGCACCCAACCCGCTGAAAGCCCGATCCATCGGCACGCGGCGAGCCAGGAGGCCGCGCCGGCGAGGGCCGGCCCGGTGCGCTGCGCCAGGGGAGGGCCGGCCGGTGCGCCGCGCCAGGGGAGGGCCGGCTGCGCCAGTGCCGGGGGTTACCGCGCCAGTGCGTCACGCCAGGGAGAGGCCGGCTGCGCCAGTGCCGGGGGGCTACCGCGCCAGTGCGTCACGCCAGGGAGAGGCCGGCTGCGCCAGTGCCTGGGGGCTACCGCGCCAGTGCGTCAGGGCGCCAGTAGCTTGCTGACCGGGACGCCGCGCAGCGAGGCATCCAGCACCTCGGCGATGTGGGCCATCGGCAGCCGGATCCCGCGGGCGGCCAGCGCCGCGGAGATCTGCAGCGCGCAGCCTGGGTTCGCCGAGACCAGCAGCTGCGCGTCTGTCGCCTCGACCGCGGCGGCCTTGCGCTCACCGAGCTCGCGGGCCGCGTCCGGCTGCACCAGGTTGTAGATCCCGGCCGACCCGCAGCAGGTGGCGCCATCCGGAACCTCGGCGAGGCGCAGGCCGGGGATGGCGCGCAGCAGCGCCCGCGGCTGCGCAGTTATCTGCTGGGCATGACCGAGATGGCAGGCGTCGTGATAGGCGGCGCTGACCGGTAGCGGGTGCCGGACCGCTGCCGGGCCGAGTTCGGCGAGGAACTCGGTGAAGTCGCGGACCTTCCCGCTCAGCGCGGCCGCCCGCGGCGCCCAGCCGCCATCCCCGGCGAGCAGCTCGCCGTACTCCTTCATCGCCGATCCGCAGCCCGCCGCGTTGACGATGATCGCATCGACACCGGCGCGCTCGAACTCGGCGATGAGCCGCCGGGCGAACCCGGCCGCCTCCGCCCTCCTGCCGCCGTGCATCGACAGCGCGCCGCAGCAGCCCTGTCCCGCCGGGATGACCACATCGCAGCCCTCCGTGGCGAGTACCCGCGCGGTGGCCGCATTGACCTCGGGGAAGAACACCTGCTGCACGCAGCCGGTGAGCATCCCGACGACCGCCCGGCGGGTGCCCCGGGCCGGGATCCGGCCGGGCAGCCGACGGCCCGGCCCGAGCCCGGCCGGCGCCCGGCCGCCCGGGGCGGGCGCCACCCGCAGCGCCGCGGCCAGCTCGGGGGAGAGTCGGTCCGCCAGCCTGGTGCGGGCCAGCAGCCGGTCCAGCCGCAGCCCCTGCGACGCGCGCAGCGGCGCCATCAGCGGCCGGAGACGGCGCGGGTAAGGGAAGGTCGCGAAAATCATCGCCCTGGCGGCTCGCTCCCGGCGCGACCGCGGCGGCAGCGGCAGGGCAGCGCCGGCCGGGGGCTCCTCGGCCCACGACCGGGCCGCCCCGATCAGCACGTCGTAGCGAACACCGGACGGGCAGGCGGGCACGCAGGCCATGCAACCGAGGCAGCGGTCCAGGTGCGCGGCCGCCGCGGTGGTGCCCGTCGCGCCGTCCAGGATCTGGCTGATCAGGTGAATCCGGCCGCGCGGCGAGTCCATCTCCTCGCCCCAGAGCTGGTAGGTCGGGCAGGCTGGCAGGCAGAAACCGCAGTGCACGCAGTCGTTCGCCAGCCCGCGCAGCTCGCCGGACGGGTCGATCGGGCTGGGCTGGCCGGGCCCCCCGGCCGGGCCGGCCGGGCCAACGATGCCAATCGGGTCCGCCGCGCCGACGGAGCCAGCAGGGTCGGCCGGGGCGGCGGGCGCAGCCTGATCGTCCATCAGATCCCTCCGGCGAACCGGCCAGGCGCCATCCGGTGCCCGGGGTCGAACTGTTCCTTCACCGCGCGCATCAGCCCGGCCGACGGTACCGGGCCCCATACGTCGAGGGCGTCGCGGACCGCGGCCGGCGCGTGCAGCACGACGGCGCTGCCGCGAGACGGCGGCCCGTCCTCGCCGGCAGCCGCCAGCGGCCCGGCGGCGCGCAACGCCGCGACCAGTTCCGCCACGGCCGCGGGCTCGGCGCCGGGAGGAACCGCCGCGTAGAGGACGCCGGCCGCGGCTGACCCGCCGACCAGGGGGTCGAGCCCCGCGGCGCCGGCCGCCGCGTCCAGCGCGTCCAGCACGGCGGCCAGTTCCCCGGCCCAGAAGGCGATCCTGATCAGGGTTGCGTCCGCGGCAGCCAGGCCGCTGCGGCCCCACCACGTAGGCGGTCTGTCCGACACCAGGGCGGTGTCGCCCAGCAGTGATCGCAGCAGCGCAGCCCGCTCGGCCACGCCGTCCGCATCACCCTCGACCAGGACGGCCACCCGCAGCGCCGCGCCGCGGGCCGGCCGGTCGATCTCCGCGGCGGCCGGGGCCAGCGGCGAGCTGGCCGCCGCCGCCACCAGTTCCTGCGCTGCCGCCGCGTCGGGGCACTCGCAAGTGACGAAAGCGGCCGCGGACGGCACCGGATGCAGCCGGAACGCCAGCTCGACGATCAGCCCGAGCGTGCCGTAACTGCCCGCGAACAGCTTGCCGAGGTCGTAGCCGGCCACGTTCTTGACAACCTTGCCGCCCGAGTGCGCCACCGTCCCGTCCGGCAGCACGACGGTGATGCCGATGCCCAGGTCCCGCGGCGTGCCGTAGCGCAGCCGCCGCGGCCCGGCCACGCCGGTGGCCAGCACCCCGCCGACCGTGCCGCGGCCAGCCCCGCCGGGCGCGGCCGGCAGGTCCAGGGCCAGCTGCTGGCCCGCCAGGCCGAGCACCCCGGCCAGCTTGTCGATGGTGACCCCGGCCTGCACCCGCGCGACCAGGTCGCCGGCCTCATGCTCGAGCACCTGGTCCAGCCGCAGCGTGTCGACCACCAGGTCGCAGCGGCGCGGCGGGGCTCCCCAGGCCAGCCGGGTGCCGGTGCCGCGGGGCAGCACGGCGAGGCCGAGCCCGGCGGCGGCGCGCATGACCCCGCTCGCCTCGGCGACGCTGGCCGGCGAGGCGACGTAGGACGGCATGACCCCGGCGACCGAGTCACCGGACGCGGCGGCCCTGACCTCGCCGCACGCCTCGGCAAGCGGCCCGGGAATCAGCCCGGGCGGCGCCCCCGGGATCGGCCCTGGGGGCGAGTCAGCAGGCACGGGCACCGGCCACGGCGGATCCGTTCCTCATGTTAGAACTGCTCGATTTCGCCGGCGGCCACCAGCGGATGAGGTTCCCGCCGGATGCCGGGAACCTCGCCGCACAGCCGCGGGGTCGGGAAGATCTTGCCGGGGTTGCACAGGCCGGCCGGGTCGAACGCGCAGCGCAGCAACTGCATCGTGGCCAGGTCGTCGGCGCCGAACATCCGCGGCATGTACCGGGACTTGTCCGCGCCCACGCCATGCTCGCCGGTGATCGACCCGCCGTGGGAGATGCACAGGTCCAGGATCGCGCCGGACAGCTTCTCGGCCGCCTCGCACGCCGCCGGAATGGCGTCGTCGAACAGCACCAGCGGATGCAGGTTGCCGTCGCCGGCGTGGAACACGTTGGCCACCCGGATGCCGGACTCGGCGGACAGCTCGGCGATCCGGTCCAGCACCGCCGTCAGCGCGGTGCGCGGCACGACGCCGTCCTGCACGATGTAGGCCGGGCTGATCCGGCCGACCGCGGCGAACGCCGACCGGCGGCCCTTCCAGATCGCCGTCCGCTCGGCCGCGTCCTGCGCCGCGCGGATCTCGGTGGCGCCGGCCTTCTCGCACAGTGCCCGCACCGCGGCGGTCTCCCGCTCGACGTCGGCCTGCGGCCCGTCCAGCTCCACGATCAGCACCGCGCCGGCGCCCTCGGGGTACCGGCAGGCCACCGCCGCCTCGGCCGCCTCGATCGCCAGCGCGTCCATCATCTCGATCGCGCCGGGCAGGATGCCGGAGCCGATGATCGCGGACACCGCGGCGCCGCCGTGCCCGGTGGTCTCGAACGCGGCCAGCAGCGTGGTCACCGCCTCCGGGATCTTCGTCAGCTTAACGATGATCTTGGTGACGATGCCGAGGGTGCCCTCCGAGCCGGTGAACGCGCCTACCAGGTCATAGCCGGCCGACGCGCCGGTGCCGTCGCCGAGCCAGGTCAGCTCACCAAGGGGAGTGACGATCTGCAGGCCGGTCACATGGTGCACGGTGAAGCCGTGCTTGAGGCAGTGCGCCCCGCCCGAGTTCTCCGCCACGTTGCCGCCGACCGAGCAGACGATCTGGCTGGACGGGTCGGGCGCGTAAAAGTAGCCGAACGGCTCCGCGGCCTTGCTCACCGCCAGGTTGGTGACGCCCGGCTCGACGATGGCCCGGCGGCTGACCGGGTCGATCGAGATGATCTTCCGCATCTTCGAGGTGACGATCAGCACTCCGTCGGTGCGGGGCAGCGCGCCACCGGACAGCCCGGTGCCCGAGCCGCGGGCCACGAACGGGACGCCGGCCCGGGCGCACTCGGTCACGATCTGCGCGACCTGCCCGGCGGTCTGCGGCAGCACCACCAGGCCGGGGCTGCAGCGGTGCGAGGTCAGCCCGTCGCACTCATACGTGCGCAGCTCCAGCGGATCGCTGACGACGCCGTCCGGTCCGCAGATCTCGGCCATCCGCTGGATCAGCGTGTCGATCATCGTCGCGCCTCGCTCTCCGTGCCCTTGCTCCCAAGGGTGCCCCCTTCGCCCCGGGTTAGCCACTGCCGGCGGCCAGCGCTTCCATCAGGCGGCGCTCAGGGCATCCGCTCGTAGGCCGGGATGGTGAGGAAGTCGGCGTAATCGTCGGCCAGCGCGACCGCGGTGAACAGCGCGGTCGCCTCGTCGAACTTGGCCGCGTCGAACGCGTCGCCGTACTGCTCGCGGATCGCGGCAAGCTCCTCGCCGATCAGCCGCTGCACGAGTTCCCTGGTAATCAGCGGGCCCTCGGCGAGGCTGACGTCGTTGTGCATCCACTGCCAGACCTGGGACCGCGAGATCTCCGCCGTCGCCGCGTCCTCCATTAGGTTGAAGATCGCCACGGCGCCGTTGCCGGCCAGCCAGTTGGCCAGGTACTGCAGTCCCACGCTGATGTTGTTCCGCAGCCCGGCCTCGGTGATGCCGCCCGGCGTCTTGTCGACGGACAGCAGGTCGGCGGCGGTGACGCTGACATCCTCGCGCAGCTTCCCGAGCTGATTCGCCGAGTCGCCGAGCACGCCGTCGAAAACCTCCCGGCAGATCGGCACCAGGTCCGGGTGCGCCACCCAGGAACCGTCGAATCCGTCCCGCGACTCCCGTGTCTTGTCGTCCCTGACCTTCGCCAGCGCGATCGCGTTGACCTCGGGGTCACGCCTGCTGGGGATGAAAGCGGCCATGCCCCCCATGGCGTGCGCGCCGCGGCCATGGCAGGTGCTCACCAGCAGCTCCGTGTAGGCGCGCATGAACGGGGCAACCATCGTGACCGCATTTCGCTCCGGCAGCACGAATTCGCGGCCCCGGGTGCGGAATTTCTTGATGATGCTGAACAGGTAGTCCCACCGTCCGGCATTCAGCCCGGAGCTGTGCTCGCGCAGCTCATAGAGGATCTCCTGCATCTCGAACGCAGCCGGGATCGTCTCGATCAGCACCGTGGCGCGGATCGTGCCGCGCGGGATGCCGAGCTCGTCCTGGGCGATGTTGAACGCATCATTCCACAGCCGGGCCTCGCGGTGGCTCTCCATCTTGGCCAGGTAGAAGTACGGGCCCTTGCCCTTGTCCAGCTGTCGCTGCGCGCAGTGGAAGAAGTACAGGGCGAAGTCGAAGAGGCTGCCGGAGACCCGCTCCCCGTCCACCAGCAGGTGCTTCTCGTCCAGGTGCCAGCCGCGCGGCCGGACCACGATCGTGGCCAGCTCGGCGTCCGGCCTCAGCCGGTAGGCCTTGCCCTCGTCGCTGGTGTAGTCAATGGCGCGGTCGAGCGCGTCCTTCAGGTTGAGCTGGCCGGTGACCATGTTGTCCCACAGCGGCGTGTTCGCGTCCTCGAAGTCGGCCAGCCAGACCTTGGCCCCCGAGTTGAGCGCGTTGATCGTCATCTTCTTGTCGGTGGGGCCGGTGATCTCCACCCGGCGGTCCACCAGCCCGGGGGCCGGCGGCGCGACCCGCCAGGACGCGTCCTCCCTGATGCCGCGGGTCTCGTCGAGGAAGTCGAGCATGGCGCCGGCCGACAGCTCGTCCTGGCGGCGGGCGCGATCGGCGAGCAGCCCGGCCCGGCGCTGGCCGAGTTCCCGCTGCAGCCTGGCGATCAGCGCCAGCGCGCCGGGGGTGAGGATCTCGTCGTAGCGGTCACCGGCCGGGCCGGTGACCTCGACGCCGTCGGGTTGCGTCACTCTCCTGCTCCTTCCGCGTTACTCCAGGTCCCGGGAAGCCGATCGCTGACCACCTGGCCGGCGATGGGGTCGCGCGCTGGCGCCCAGCGGTCCCGATGGCGGCATCCCCCGGCTCAACCTTTGCACAGCACGGGCCGTAGCAGGAGTACGGGAGCGCCCCAACGGGAGGCACGGGTGAGCAGGGCCATGCGCCGGTGTTCGCCGGTCTCCTTCACGAAGGTAGCCGTGGCTTGCCTAGAGAGCTTCACGTCCGGGTCGGCTGATCATCCTCTTGATGACGCGCATAATCTGCCCGAGGTCCCGCCGCCAACGCCGGCAGTCCGGACAGAGCGAGCACTCCGTCCCGCGCCGGTAGTGCTGGTGCGCGGTGTAAGGATGCCCGCATTTGCAGAGACGGGCACTTCCATTGTCATGAAGCACAGCCTAAATCTTCCCGTTTAACCTCGGTCGTGCGGAGATCGTCGATCCTGTCCGGCGTATCGCCGTGACGTGATCCGGCCACCGCGTGATCATCTTCAGAGTTTCTAGCACAGAACTTGAAGTCACAGGCAGTAGTCGTGGTATTTCAGTATCGCGTGGCTCAAGGCAGGAGTCGAACCGGACGCGGGTTACGCTGTCGCATGAGCGGCCCGACGTTGTCACCCCCGGAAATCCGAGCCGCCGCTGAAGCGTACGCCGAGTTGGTGCCCGAGTACAGCGACGCGCGGACGGGTTCCCTGGCCGGCCAGGGATGAGACTGGCCGTCCTGAGGCCGGTCCGGTGGTGGGCTGGTCCGCTGCTGCTGGCCGCGGCCGCGCTGGCATTCGACGCGGCCGACCGCAGGACTCCCTTCGGCGTGTGGACCACCGTGCCCGTCGATGAGGTCGCTCATCTGTCCACCGCGCCCCCTGGGCCGAGGCGCGGTCCCGCACTTCGTTATGGAGACGGGCTTTCGTTCCGCCCGTTCTCACCGTGCGTCCGGCCAACTCCGCTACCCGATGGCAGGTACTCGGCGCGACCAGCGGAGGCGCAACCTTCCCGACAAATGCCCAAGGCCCGCGAGGGCGATCCCCGCAATCATCGCGCCGACGCGTGCGAGTCCGTACAGGTCACCTCGAATTACATGGCGAATCTCGGCCAGGACGCCCATCGTCAACGTGCGTGTGACAAAGGTCAGTTCCGCACCTAGGCTCGAAGCTTCCTGCATATTGGCGAATACCTCTACCTTAGCTTGATTGACGAAGTAGCACTTCCTCCAAAAATAGTGCCACGTTGTTCGAGTGGCTGGTACGAAGTGATGTACAATAGCCAGCGGCTCATAAAGGACTCTGTGCTGAGCATGCGCTATCCGGTGACACATGTCCATGTCATCCTGATGATCTGAGTGGAAGCCGCCGATCTCCCGCAAGACGGAGCGTCTTGCCGACATGTTCGCGCCAATGAGATGCGCGAGTGGTGCGCGGGTCAATGGAAGACCCCGATAGGCGCAACCGAATACCCAGTCGAACTCATATGGAAACCAACGGGGCCGCCTCACTTCGAATACTGGCAATGGCGCACCGCCCACGGCGCCTACCCGTTCGTCGTCATACGGGGCAATTAGTCGTTCCAGCCAGTCAGCAGCGGCAGCAGCGTCGTCGTCGAGGAATGCGAGCACCTCCCCACTCGCGAACTCGGCCCCAGTATTGCGAGCCGAGCCAAGGCGACCGTTGTATTTATTTGCCAGAACGATCAGTGGCATCGCCCCTGCTGGGCGCCCTTTCCCGAAGTATTCTTCGCTCTTCCGCAGCAGCTCCTCATTATGATCGATGCACACGATGATCTCGATCGGTGGTGAGGTCTGAGCTTCGACCGAAGCGACCGACTTCTTGAGCTGCAACCAACGATCTTCTGTGTATGCGCAGATAACGACCGATACCGTCGGACGGTTCGGCAACTCATCACCCCTTCCGACACATTCGCGAGGGGCCGCGTCGCTCACCCGAGTTTCCATCGTTGCATCTGAACTCTGAAACGAAGCCGTCCCCAGTCCATGACCAGGCGCCGAGGGAGGCGGTAGGGATCGGTCGAGGAACGGGCCGTTCCGGGGATGGTGGTGCACGCGGTGTCGAACCCAGCCGAACGCACGGCGTCGACCGAACGATCGTCGAAGTCGTCGCGGCCGCCAAATGGGTACGCGAAGTGCGACACGGCCCGGCCGATCGACCGCTCCAGCTCCTCCTTGGAGCCAGAGATGGTGTCCTGCTGCTCCCGTGCCGGACGATCCCGAAGTCGGACGTGATCGACCGTGTGGGCGCCGATCGTCACGGTGTCGCTGGCCGCCAGTTGGCGGAGGTCCTCGGGGGTGAGCGTTCCGGCGTCAGGCGGGGGAGCGGAACCCACCTGCCATTGCTCCGAGACGGCGTCGAGTGCCCGTTCGATCTCCGTCACCCGAAGCGGCAGCAGGTGGCGGCGGACCGAATCGAGGTCTGCCCTGATCCCGGACGAACCAAGTGGGAGGCGGACGTTCCGGCCGCCGACCGGCAGATCGATCTCCCTCACGTGCGGTGGCCGCGAGCGCAACAGCGTTCCGAGGCGGTCCCACCAGAAACCGTTGTGGTTTCCCAGGATGCCGCTGGTCACGAAGACGGTGATCGGTACGCCCTTGGATTCGGCGATCGGCAGCGCGTTGGTCAGGTTGTCGCGGTAGCCGTCATCAAAGGTCACGACCACTCTTGGCCGACGCGACGGAACCGACACATCGGCGAGCGTCGACGGTTCCCGTGACCTCGACATCTCCTCGAGGTGGGCGGCGAAATTGTCGGGGCGTACGCAGAGATGGAAGGGGTCCTCGACGCCTTCCGCGACCCGGTGGTAGCAGAGAATGAGCGTTCCGTTGCGCCTCATCGTAACGACACCCTACTGGTCAACGGGCCGTGCATCCGGAACTGCATCGACCGCCACGCAGACCGCGGATCTCACCCGGATGACCCGCCGGGATCGGGTTCGACCGTGGATCTCGGTGGAAGACCCGAATCACCGCGGGTAGCAAGACGACGGCCTCAAACGAGGCGGCGACGGCCCATCCGATGCAGAGGCCCGTCATGCCCCAGTAGATTCCACCCAACGCCGCGCCGGCCGCTTCTGCGCAGGTGCCTGCCGCCATCACCTTGGCCGCATGGCCCAGGCGGCCCTGCGCGCGGCGGATCGCCACGTAGTGGTCCTTGATCACGTAGGCGGGGCCCACCAGGACGAGAAGGCGCAATGCAGTGGTCCCGTTCATGACGTAGGCGGGGCCGAAGATGCGCAGGACGAGGGGAGCCGCCACCTCGGCGACGACCACGATCCCACCACACAGGGCCAGTCCGAGGGGGAGTGTCCGGCGGACGTGGCGGTGGAGGAGGCTCTGGTCGCCTGATATCTCGGCGAACAGGGACAGCGCCAGCAGGTACGGGATGACCATTGCGGTGGACTCCACCAGGAATGCGGTCGAGAAGTAGGCCAGTTGCCGTGGGAGGATCAGGAGAGCTGCAATCAGCCCAACGATGTAGAAGACGGAATTGATCGACAGATTGAGGACGTGGTGCTTGAGGGAGAGCACGCCGTAGCGGCGGGCGAGTGCCACCCGATGGCTGAGGTTCCCTTCGCCGGCCGGGGTCGGTTCGAGTCGAAGCATGGGGATACAGACGAGACGAGACAACCAGCGTCAGTGCCCAGGCAAACAGCAGGCCTGGGGCTGTTCTGGTCCCGACGAGAACGAGGACACCCACGACGGCCAGCTTCAGCACGGAGTTCAGGCTGCCTCGCCACAGCTGGGCCGAGCCCCGGTGCAGTCCGATTGCCGCGTTGTCGAAAGTGAGCGCGCCCATTGTCGCCACTGATCCGATCACGAAGAGAGCGGCGGTTGTCGAGTCGGCACCGATGATCCTCAGGCTGCCGCCCAGGAACGGGGAGAGGGCCAGCGTGCCCAACGACAGGATCAGGACAGCCAAGCACGAGATGTACATCCCGGTGCTGAAGGTAACGCGGCGGACCGCGGCCGGTAGCGAGTCGAGTTCGGCCAGCAGGAGGAGCGGGATCCCGAGAGCACCGATCGCTCCGAGAAAGAATGCCGTCGAGGATGCGGCGGCCGCCAGACCCACATCTCGCGCCGAGAACAGATGCGTGGCGACGGCCCAGTAGGCGAGGCCCAGTACCGCCGTGGCCCCCTGCTTGGCCACCAGGTAGCCGAAGGTCGTGAAGAGTCGCCGCAGCTCCGAGGCCTGCGTCGGCAGTTCCGAGGACTGCGCCGGCAGTTCCGACGGTTGTGCCGGCAGCTCCGACTGCCTGCGCCGGCAGCTCCGCCGGTTGTACCGGCTGCTCCGTCGGCCCTACCGGCTCGCCGGCCGCGAACTCGCTCATGCGCCCAGGGGCCCGATGGGAATGAAGTCTGGGCATCCTGCGGGTCGGGCGGGCCAGGCCCCGCCCGTCCTCAGCCGTCCCATGGCGACTGAGTGAACCCCAGCCCTTCACGAGCTCGATCCTAACCTCGTGGCTGTCGCCTGGATCGGCCCCGCGTGGCGCACATGCACCTGCGCTGAAGCTGGCGGAGGCTCCGATGACCCCGGGAGTCCGCTGGCGATGCGCTCGTGGAACGGGTCGCCGGGTGACGGACCAGCGATCGCATCACCGGTCAGCTTGTAATGTAAAGGACCGAGGTTGTCATGCAGAGGAACGGTCACCTGGCGTTCGCCCTGCGCGCCTGATGCGGTCTTGCTGGACATCCTCCGGCGAGCACCGAGAAAGGACAAGGCGAATGGAACCCCCCAGGACTTCTTGGCGCACCGACACGCACCCGGCCGTCGGCTGAGCCGCAGGAGCCTGCTGGGCTGGTCAGCTGCCGTAACTTTCGCCGCCGCAGCAGGGCTGTTCACCGCATGGACTGCTCACCACGAGGACGCCTCCCGCGGCCGCGTCCTCTTCGACGACGTCTTCGCCGGGCACTCGCTGAGCCGGAATCACTGGAATCCCTACATATGCGATAACAACTCAAACGGCTGGCCATGGCTTATGCAGCCGAGCGTTGCGGTGCCCAGCTCGGCGATCGGCCGTAAGAACGGCCTCAACGCCGCGTACGACCTTCCCTCGGCGATCCGCGTGGACGATGGCCTGACCCTGAGGGCCTATCGCGGGACCAGGGCGGCCGGATATTCCTGGACCGGCTCGGTCATCTGCTCGCGTCCCACCAGCAATAACTTCGGGTCGGGCACCGTGCACACAGCTGGGTTCACCTTCGCGGACGCGCGCGTAGAGGTCCGAGCCAAGATGCCGGACCTGACTGGCGGGCAGTGGCCGGCCATCTGGTTCCTGCCTGCCGGGGACGACAACGGTGCGGAGATCGACCTGTTCGAGGGCGGCTTTCTCTCCAAGACGATCAACCCCAACCAGCCTCATGGCGGTCAAGCTGTTCAGCAGCGGCAACCGGCAACAATTCCTGGACTGCCGCACTGACCTGTCCGCCGACTATCACACATACGCGATGGAATACCGGCAGGGCAGCTCAATTAAGATCTTCTTTGACGGCTCGAACGTCTACACCTACACGCGCAACGTGCCGGTTGGCCCTTACTTCATCATCTTGTCCAACGGCATCGCATCGGCGCATACGGCCAGCTGGCACACCCAGGTCAGCAACTCCACGCCGGCAATCAACCTGATGCAGGTCTCTCACGTGCGCGTCCTGGCACTGTAGAACCGCAGACCAGACAGAAGTTCGCCTCTTTTGATGGCGATCACGCCTTCCAGCAGGACTGTCCCCACAACGGCGGCTGCGGCGGATCACGCCGGGCCTTGATGGACCGACGGGAAGGTGCGGTGGCGTGCGCGACACTGGATGGCCTCGAAAGGCCTCGTCCAGGCACCAGGGCGCGTCGCCCGCGCTGGCAAGGGGCCGTAGGCAGCGAGTCACCACGCTGACCGCCGGGGGCCGCCGCGGTGCCCGGCCTGGGCGCCGGCGTGACGGCCAACCAGGTCAGCCGGGCCAGCCGTGGTTCCCGCCCGCACCGGCATCCGGCTCAGCTGCGCCGTCATCGAGCACCGGCGCGGGCCAGACGCTACCGGCCGGTCGGCAAACTCCTGGCTTCCTCGAAACCCTCTGATTAGTTGGCCTACCTGCCACTCACATGGCCACCACCAGCGGCTTCATCAGCTGGGCTGCTACAATGTCTTTTCGCGACCTGGTGAAGCGCGTGCATGGCTAAAGCGTCAGTAATGGTAAGGATGTGCAGTACCTGATAATGACGACACCAGCAACGCACAAAGAACGGTTTAGATGACCACAGCTCTCATCATTGGTTCCGGAGCTGCTGCCGCAGGCGCAGCCCTTGCGTTGAGCCACCGAGCAAGATCTTAAGATTACCGTTATTGACATTGGCCTTCAGCTTGAAGCCGATCGTCGAACAGCTGGTTGAAGCTCATGGCCTCGTCTTCTCCCGACGACTGGGATGAACACACTGTTGAACTGATCTCAAAGCAGCCCGTTGCCTCACGGAATTCCGGTGTCCCCGAGAAGCGCGTATTCGGCTCAGACTATCCATTCCGAAATGTGGGCCAGCTCGGCGGCCTTACTTCGGTCGACGGTGCGAACGCTTCTTTGATTTCGCCCGCGTACGGCGGCTTCAGCAATGTATGGGGCTCCCAGATCATGCCTTTTACAACAGCAGCATTTGAAAGCTGGCCTGTGAATGCTGCTACGATGCGCTGCCACTATGAGGCGATTCTTCGCCAAATCCCTTTCGCCGGTGAAGAGGATGACCTTGCAGCTAGATTTCCGCTGATGCGGCCACCGGCCCCGCTTCCTTCGATGTCACCTAGAAGTCTAAATGTACTAAAATGCCTATGAAAAGCATAAATCAAAGCTGAATGACCGTGGCATAACCATAGGAAAGGCACGCTTAGCGTTCGATGCTGAAAAATGCATTCGATGCGGGATGTGTATGACTGGCTGCCCATATGGACTGATCTATTCTGCAGCTCAGACATTTGACGCACTGCGCCGCGCCAGCAGGGTGACATTTTATAGCGGCTTCCTAGCCCTTAAGATCATAGAGGAGGATAACCAGGTCGCAGTAATCATCAGAGAAATCGCCACGGGCCGGATGCGGCGCTTTGAGGCGGACCGTGTCTATGTCGCCTGTGGCGCAATAGGTACTACCCGGCTCGTTGCGAACTCACTAGGACTCTTTGACGTCGATCTGTCAATGCTTGAATCACGGCAGTTCGTGCTACCATTGCTATCGCTGCGTGCTACCGAGGACCCTCGAAATAAGCGTGACTTCACGCTTAATCAGTTCAACGTGATCGTCGCGCCCGACGGAGGCTCCGTCGATATCTCGACACTTCATTTCTATACGTTCAACTCTGCGTTTATCGATAGCCTTCCGTCAGCACTTCGCGCCCGCTCAGCAGAGTGGCTTCAGGTACAGCTATTGCGTCGTCTAACCGTTGCACTCGGTTATTTGCCGTCATGGAATTCCTCTCGACTGCGCATACATATAGGATCTCGATCGCAATCACCTGGATCTTCCTGATTTTCATATTTCCAGCGAAGCCCCTCCATCGGGCCAAAGTCAAATGCTACGCGCGATTCTGCTAAGGCTCGTTCAGTCGGCCCGGATGCTTGATTTGTATCCGCTGATGCCAATGTTGCGGCTATCTGCTGCTGGGAAAAGTTATCACTGGGGAGGGAGTTTTCCCCATACTGACTGACAGGTCTATTATATTTAGCAGCGACAGATTGGGACGTGTCGGATCATGGGAGCGGACTCATCTAGTGGACGCATCCGTATTTCCTACGGTGCCGGCAATGACCTTCGGGCTAACAGTTATGGCTAACGCGCACAGGATAGCATCAGAGAGCTTGGAGCTTATTTAATGCCTATACAAGCACCGGTTGTTGCCGTAACGGGAGCTAGCGGCTACCTAGGGTCACGAATTTGCGAGATCTTGGAATCTAGAGGCTGGCAAATGATAAGGCTCGTCCGATCTCCGGACCGGAGTCATGGCCAGGTACTTTCGTACGACCTAGCTATGCCAATCACGGCACAGCTAAGGGAAGCACTTCGATCAGCGGATGCTCTCATACATGTTGCATACGATTTGTCGTTGACAAGTCCCGCTGATATATGGCGAGTAAACGTGGAAGGTGCACGCCGTCTGCTCGAAGGCGGCAAGAGAGGCTGCTGTGGGCCGCATCATAGTGCTGTCAAGCATGTCTGCTTTTGAGGGGACCACTCAACTCTATGGCCGGGCTAAGCTCGATATCGAAGCCATAACCACTGAATTTGGCGGCTGCGCTGTTCGGCCAGGTTTGGTACACGGCGAGCAGGCCGGCGGCATGGCTGGAGCTCTGCGAAAACTCACCATCTTGCCAATCGTCCCCGTCATAGCTGGTGGGGCTGGCGTATACACAGTGCGGGAACAGGATCTCATGAGGGTCATTGCACTGCTGGCCTCGGCTACCACCCTGGAGCCCGGAACGATCTCCGTTGCTCATCCAAGCCGGGTGACCCTGATAGATCTATTGAGAGCCTTTGCCGCACAAGAAGATCGTCGGTGCCGGTTTGTCCCTGTGCCTTGGCAACTGATCTATTGGCTGCTAAGGAGTGGTGAGTTTATGCGTCTGCGCCTGCCGTTCCGGGCCGACTCGCTGCTGGGCCTGGTACACACGGCCCCCGGTCTCATTGGCGGAGACCAACTGGCTCGGCTCGGTGTCACCTTGCATGCGTTCACTATCAGCGGCTCTACAGTGCCATCCGGAGCACACTGATGCGCATCCTTCTGCTAGCCCAATTCTTTCCACCGGACATCGGCGGCGAGGAGCGCCACGTCTTCAACCTCGCGAACACCCTCGCTGAGCGGGGACACGAGGTTGCGGTAGCGACGCAACGCATGGTTGATGTCCCGGATCAGGAGACCCTTGCATCGGGGGTTCGGGTGCACAGGTTCGCCACGGCTGCGATGCGCCTCCCGGGTGTCTATTCGACCAACCGCACCCATCATCCACCGCTGCCGGATCCGCTGGGTGTCCGCGAGTTGTCACGCATCACTCGGCAGGAACGGCCACATGTTGTTCACGCACACAACTGGATTGTCAACAGTGCTCTTGCGCTGCGTCGCTCATCGCCGACGGGATGGCGCTTTGGACTTGTACTAACGCTGCACGACTTCAGTCATGTCTGCGCGACGAAGAGATTGATGCGGATGGGCTCGCCATGTGAGGGACCTGCAGTCGCCCGCTGTCTGCCTTGCGCTACCGCCCACTATGGACCTGCCGTGGGACCGCTGACCGCGGCCGCTACGGCGCTGATGCGCCCTTGGAAGAACCGGGCCATCGACCACGTGGTCTGCGTGAGCAACGCTGTCGCCAGTGGCAACCATATCCCGCCCGGCCCAAACACCAGCGTTATACCTAATTTCGTCCTTGACGAGGTTGTCCTGGGCAGCGCAGGTGATTTGGCTGAGGGCCATGCCGGAAGACACCCCACCGGGCTTGCCGAAGGAGGAGTTCCTTCTTTTTGTTGGCGAGCTGTCCCGAGATAAAGGCCTGCCGATGCTGCTGCGGGCCTACGAGTCGCTCGGCGGGAAGCGTCCGCCGCTGCTGCTGATCGGCCGGCGGACCCCAGACACACCCACGCACTTTCCCGACGGTGCTGCAGATGTGTGCTGAGTGGCCACACGATCACGTTATGGCCGCGTTCCGCCGCTGCCTTTTTGCCGTGCTTCCATCGATTTGCCTTGATGCCTGTCCGACGACCGTACTGGAGGCCATGGCCAGTGGCCGCCCGGTGGTCGCAACGACGACGGGCGGAATAGTCGATATGATCGTGGATGGGAAAAACGGGCTTCTTGTGCCTCCTGGCGATGAATACAAGCTCGCCGAGGCCATGGCCCGATTGCTGAATGATGCTGAGCTACGCGCCCGCCTTGCTGCCGGTGCGCAGGAACGCGTCCAGCGATTCACGGCATCCGCAGTCGTGGAGCGCCTCGAAGCCGTTTACGCGCGGGTCGCTCCGCGAAATTCTGGGACGTCTCTAAGAACCTACCAGGCCAGCATCGACGGACGAGACGCTGACCGGCCATGACACGTGACGTAGCTTCCGCCAAAGCACTCGGCAATCGAGGGGATCAGGCGCTGGAGCGGCCACTCCGTGTACTTATGGTCTGCCCACGTTACCTTCCGGAAGTCGGTGGGACAGAGATGCACGTCCGTGAGGTTGCACGTCGCCTCTCGGCGCTGGAGAGTTTCGATATCACCGTGCTCGCAACCGACCGGTCCCGGCGTTTGCCACGGCAGGAGGTAGTTGAGGGTGTCTCCGTCCTGCGTGTCCCTGCCTGGCCACGTAGGCGAGATTATTACCTTGCCCCTGGGATTGCGGCTGTGATCAGACAGCGTCAGATGGGACCTCGTGCATTGCCAGGGCATCCACACGCCAGTGCCGTTGCTCGCCATGATCTCCGCACGGCGGGCCGGCATCCCTTATCTGGTCACCTTCCACACTGGCGGCCACTCGTCACGGCTCCGGAACGCCATGCGAACCACCCAATGGCGGCTAGCAGGCCCACTGCTGCGAAACGCCGTGTCGCTTATTGCGGTAAGTCGCTTTGAGGCTGTCGCTCTCACGCGACATGCCCGCCTTGGCGACAAGCGGGTCATTGTGATCCGTAACGGCGGAGCACTACCACCGCCTCGCAGCGGGACGGTCGCCGTTCCTGGCCGGATCGTTTCCAGTGGCCGGCTAGAACGGTACAAGGGACATCACCGGGTCATCGAGGCACTGCCGCACGTCATGCGTGAGATCCCCGAAGCCCACCTGCTGATCTTGGGAAGCGGCCCGTATGAGGGTAATCTCTACGAACTCGCTCGCCATCTTGGAGTTTCCGACCGGGTGAGCATCAAGCACATAGCGCCGGCGGATCGCCAAGATATGGCCACCACGTTGGCCGAGTCGAGCGTCGTCGCCGCGCTGTCGGACTATGAGGCGCACCCGGTTGCGGTGATGGAGGCCTTGTCCGTCGCGCGCCCGGTCGTTGGTTATGACATTGCCGGCATAGGCGAGCTCTTCAAAGCGGGGTTGGTCCGTGGTGTGCCGCCCGGCGCGCCCGCCGCCGCTGTCGCCCAAGAACTTGTCAAGGCAATGTCGTCTCCCTTGCCGGTGGATCACGGCCAGCTACCAACCTGGGACTCGTGTGCTGACCAACTTGCGCATGTCTACCTGTCGTCACTGGGTATCGCCAGGGGGCTTGGGGAAGAGACATGAGCGCGGGAGAGCGTGCCTCACCGCGCGACCCCTCACGCGACCTAACGATCCACAATGGTCAGGACGGCACTGCGCGCACCGCGGATCCACTGAACGTCACCAGGGGCGGGTGCAATGGGCAGGTGGGGCACAGCCCTTCGCAGACTTTCCGAGGCCCGCAGCCGGGAGATGCCTACCTGCGCCGGGCATTCGAAGCGCTTGGAATGCGTCACGCGGCCGACAGCGCCCTTCTCGCCGGGGTGGTCTGCGCGACTACAGGCCTCGGCCTGCTGCGGTGAAGGTTTCGCCATGGCTGTCGCCCCACGACATCCCGCGCTAGGGCAGGTGCTGTTCTTTGTCGCCATTGTCGTTCCATTTGCGATTTTCCTGACAGTACTAATGGTTCCGCGGCTGGGCTCTCTCAGGGAGATTACCGTCGCCATCCTTGGCCTGTATCCCGCAATCGTCTACCGCATGTCCAGTCCACTCGTGCTAGCCGGGTACGACGAGCATCTGCACGCCCAGTCGCTCATGAATCTATTGCTGGGGAGTGGCCTATTCTCGCCCAATCCGATCTTGCGGGTGAGTCCATACTATCCGGGGCTTGAGCTTTTTACCGGCGTCGGGATCCGCCTAACTGGCCTGCCTGTCGTGCTGGCAATGTCTCTTGTCGTCCTGCTCTGCCGACTGCTGCTTGTCCTGATCATTTATCACTCTGCACTTCTTGTCAGCCCTTCACGCCGCGGCGCATCTTTGGTGGTCGCCTTTTACGCTGTTTCCTCGCATTTCTACTCGTTTGACTCCGGATTCTCCTATGAAACGCTGGCTCTGACCTTGGGCTTGGGCGGGATCTTCCTGCTGCGTCGCGCCCAACTTGCCAACCACGCCGCGGGCCGCCGGCTTTTTTTTATTGCGTCGCTGGTGCTGATCGCCACCGTGGTCACTCACCACGCCACAAGCTGGATGGTTCTAGCGTTTCTCATTGCCTGGGCGGCGACGAGCCGGAAGGGCGAGCGCAAGTTCCTTGCTCGTGCCGCGGTAGTAATGGGAGTTGCCGCTGCCATCTGGACCGCAGCCCTCACTCCGCCCCTGGTAAGTTATCTTGTGCCAATCTTTTCGGGCATTCTGCAGACTGCGCAGGCCTTTCTGGCGGGAACCAGCGGGCATCACATCTTCGGCGCTAGTGGAGGAACCCCGCCGCCCCCGTACTGGGAGCGCGCGGTCCTGGTTGTCTACATACTCTCGTGCACTCTTGCCGCATTGGTATGCGCCTGGATCATGCTTTCGCGAGCGTTTCGTAACCGGGATCGCATGCTCGGTCTCCTGGGTGCCTTGAATCTTGCCTTTCCACTCACCGCCGCGTCACATTTTAATCCGAACGTCGGTGAGCTGGGGGACCGGGCCGCTACGTTCTTGTTCCTTCCACTCGCGCTGTCATGTTCCTTGATAATCCAGCGCCATCCTCGAGTTACCCGGCGCCCGGCCAGCACGCGCAACCCTTTCCGGCCCGCTGTGCTGATAGCTTTGATAGGCGGGACCACGATTATCTATCTAGGCGGCATCGTGCTCGGGTCCGGCCCCGACTGGATTCGCCTCCCCGGCCCTTACCTCGTGTCCGCCGACTTTCGCTCACAGGATCCTGAAACTATAGCGGCGGTCGACTGGGCTGCCACGCACCTCCCCCCGGGGAGTACCGTGGCAGCCGACCGAGTTCCCGCCGTTCTCCTCGAGAGTCAGGCGCGGATGTGGCCCATGAATCAGGCCCAGCAAGGCTTCGTGCCGGCGCAGTTGTACTTGTCAGCTTCCTGGGGCCGTCAGCAGACCGCAATCGTCAAAGGCCTGCATATTGATTACCTTTACGTCGACAGGCGCCTGGCTGACTCGCTCCCATACCTTGGGTACTACTTCTCCCAAGGAGAAACAGCTAAACCGACACGCATCACCGCGGCAGACGTTGCCAAGTTCGCGCATGTCCCAGGACTGAAGGCCGTTTACCATCATGGTCCGGTGACCATTTATGATACCGTTGGCCTCGGCGTTGCACCTGAACGGAAGGGATTCCGGGGTTATCATACGATGGGCCTAGGGCCCATGGACGCAATTTTTGGCGCAGTCGTCGTCCTTCTGATCTTCTGGTTCAGGCGACGATTGGCATGGGTGACATCGACAGCCCGGGATATTGGTGTTCTCGGGACCACACTGGCTGTCATGGCCGCCACCATTTTCATAGGTGCCGCACTCTTCGCCCTTCGCCTGATGCCAGGCCCTGCCTTCACCTTGGGGGCCGTGGCGACGGCAGTCGTGATCCTTGCGGTCCGGCGCCGAATGGACAGCCTGCCGCTTGTCCCGCCCCTGCCCTTCCTGCGCAGACTGGAGCCGCGTGTCCTTCTGGAGCCGCTTGTCCTTCTTGGAGTCGTCGCCGGCACGGCGGGGCTGGCGATTGCTTTCTATGCTGCGTGGATTACCGATGTTGCCGACGTCAATGCGATCCTCCGGGCCGTCACCTAGCTAGCAATCCCCTCCAGGGCGCGGATGCTTCCAGTTGGTGGCCGCCGAGCGCGGCCTGCCTCCGGAGTCGACCGTGCGCCACCGGCATCACCTGGCCGCTCTGTCTCCTGTAGCTTTAGAAGTTGCCTCTCAGAGAACGAGTGGATGGCGCACAGGGAGCGTGAGAATGTCCCGGCCGGTCGTGGGAAGACTGTTGACGTGAGATGGGCACCCTCCCCGATCGCAACCAGGCGGCGCGAGACCCGGTAGTGGCTCCACCCAGCTTGCTCGACGTCCCCCACCTCAATGGGTGGGCTGCGCAGTGGGATCAACTGGTGGATTCTTCGCCGCTTCCGTCGCCCTTCCTGCGATCGTGGTGGCTGACCGGGGCGGGTGGGCCTGGCCGCCACTTCCTTCTGGTCGCCAACGGGGCGCACCTCCTTGGCGGCCTCGCCCTGCAGACGCGCCACCCGATGCTAAGCGTCCGGATGATGGGAGACGGGTCGCTGTGCCCGGATCATCTCGACCTGCTCGCCGCCCCCGGCCACGAGGCAGCGGTGGTCAGCCTCCTCCGGGACTGGCTCTGTCGTCCCGGTGAGCGCCTCTTGGACCTCAAAGGCATACGGGCCGGGTCACGATTGGTCGACGCCCTGCCCGGGCGCATTCGCCGCCAGCCCATGGCCGTGGCCCCCTTCGCGTCCTTGCCCGACAGCCCAGAGGCGTACCGAGCCACCCTGCCCCGGCAATTCCGCAAGAACCTCCGTGTCTCCGCCAAGCGCCTCGCGGCCGAAGGCGTGGCGCATCAGGCGATCCGAGGCTGGGCAGTCCTGCAACGCCTCGACACCCTGCGCGAACTCCACCAGTCCCAGTGGGGAGGCCGCTCCGGCTTCCTTCCCGTCTTCGATCGCTTCGTGGCCGGATTCGCTGGTGGCTGCGCGGCCGATGAGGTGGTCGTCCACGAACTCGGGAACGACGATCTGGTGGTCGCGACCGTGACGGCGTTCGAGGTGGCCGGCCGGGTGAGCCTGTATCAGAGCGCCCGGCTCACCGATCGCCGCTGGCGGGATGCCACGACCGTCCTGCTCGCCGCCATCATCGACGACGCATGTGCTCGAGGCTTCAACGAGGTGGATTTCCTCCGGGGCGACGAGCCCTATAAGGGACGGTTCACGCGGGACCATCGAGAGATGTTGAGGCTAGTAGCCGGCCAGGGGGTTGTGGGCCGACTCGGAGGCGTCACCCATGCGGTGACGTTCCAAGCCACGCAGACAGCGGTCCGGTGCGTTCGCTTCGGGAGATCCACCGTCGCCCGGCGGAGGGCCTGACTGTCTAACCCGAAGTTCCCCCTGTGATCCGCGTGCATGGCTGTTTACCTGCGGTTTCTGGGTGGTGGGGGCGGGCTTCTGACTACGCGACCCCGAGGCGGTGGCTGCGCGCGGACGCGGGTCTCGGTGCGGTGGCGGATAGGCCGGATGTCCAGGTGGGGGTTGAAGGCCCGGAACGCTCGCTCGACCTGGGCGAGCGCATTGTAAGAGGAGACCACCTCGCCGCTTCGCAGGCCGTTGGCTTCGACGGTGATGCGCAGCACGTAGATGCCATCCAGGGCGGCTTCGGCGGTGATGGAGCCGGTGTTGCGGGCGTAGCTGAAGTGCTCGTCGCCGAGGTCGATGGTGAAGTGCTTGGCGACTTTGCGGCGGCGCAGCACCCGGTCGGCGCGCAGCGCGATCTTGCCCTAGCCACGCAGCGGCCGGCGTTCCCGCGCGACAGCGGCGGCGATTTTCTCCAGGTCAGCCTCGGTGGCGGCGCGGCCCGCGGACGGGCCCCGTGCAGTCCCCGGCGGCCGGGAATGGCAGGCAAGGGCACGGCCAGAGTCCAGGCGGCCGGGCCGACACCAGCAGCGCGTAAGGGCGGCACAGGCGGCCGGCAAGTCCAAGCTGGCCGCCCGCGGCCTTCGGCACCTCGAGCTGGACCTCATCGTGAGCGGACCCGATGTGCTCGATGTCGCGCGACCCCCGATGGGAGGAGTACATGATCTGCACCGTTGTCGCACATGAGGGGGTCTTCACCGTGCGCAACCCGGGGAGCATGAGGCCCACCCTACGGGCCAGGATTGGTGCGCAACTTCAGCGATCACGAACAGCGAACCCGCAGGTCAGCCACCCGCAGAAGCGATCAAGGCCAGAGCGTGGTCCAAGTCAGGACCCAACTGAAGCTGGCCTCCCACTTGAGCCCCGAGGAGCGTACTGTCAAATGGGCAATATGCGAGCTAAGCCGGGGGCTAGAACATGGCGGACGGGTCTGACAAGCGCATCATCGCACATTACGCGATAGAGCGTGAGCTGGCAGCGCGGCTTCGTGCCGCCCCGGCTAATGAGCGGGCGCGTGTCTACGGGGAAGTGTATGACGAGCTATTTCGGAGGGTGCCGGATCACCCGCAACTGGTGATCGACCCGGCGCAGCGCGACCGTGAAGTGAGCCAGAAGCTACGCTTTGTGTCACGTTTTCTTGATCACCGCTCATGCCTCATGGAGATCGGTGCGGGGGACTGCGCCTTCTCATTGCGCGCTGCGCCTATGATCCGCCGAGGCATCGTTGTGGATGTCTCGCAGGTCATTGTATCGGCTGCGCAGGAGATGTCGAATCTCCAAGTCGTAATCAGCGATGGTACAAGCCTCCCAGTGGAGCCTGGGTCGGTAGATGTCGCCTACTCGGACCAGCTTATGGAGCATTTGCATCCGGATGATGCCCTGTTGCAGCTAACAAATGTGGTACGCGCAGTCAGGCCGGATGGAGTGTACATCTGTATCACGCCGAACCGAGTGAACGGGCCTCATGACGTATCCAGAAGTTTCGATGAGGTCGCCACGGGTTTCCATCTTCGCGAGTACACAGGCCGGGAGATTCGGGAAATATTCCTGAGTGCCGGTTTCACGCACATTGACTTCTATGCTGGAGGTCGTGGCCACTATGCGCGTATACCCACGGCGCTAGCGCTGGCGGCTGAGGTCGCTTTTGAGCGCCTTCCCATGGTCGCCCGTCGCCAAAAAATCCCTGCGCTCGCTGCCCATGTGCTACTCGGGCTCAATATCGTCGCAACACGCTGAGTTCAGCCAACGGCGCCAGCCCAGCCCGGCGCACCCACAGACCCGTCTTCGAGCGTTTGGAGGCCGGATTCGCTGGAGGCTTCAACGAAATGGACTTCCTCCGAGGCGACGAGCCCTATAAGGGACGGTTCACGCGGGACCATCGAGAGATGTTGAGGCTAGTAGCCGGCCAGGGGGTTGTAGGCCGGCTCGGAGGCGTCACCCAGGCGGCGACGTTCCAAGCCACGCAGACAGCGGTCCGGTGCGTTCTCTTCGGGAGATCCACCGTCGCCCGGTGGAGGGCCTAATCCGTCTAACTCCCGTCCACCCGGTGGCCCGCTCCCTCAGCGGGGTCTTCGTTGTCTAGTTGCTTCGTGCCGACCAAGACGGACCGAAGACGTTGTCCGACGGCCCAGACTCCCAAGGCGCAGACCTTGGCTGTGTCAACGGTGGCGGAACGCCCCGGCTCCCGTGGCTCCAGGTGCCGCCGTCGAAGTTTCGCGTTGAAGTTCTCAACGCGGTTCTCGCGAACGGTTGCCGCGGTGAAGTACGTGAGGGTAACGGACAACGAAATGTCGGGACCGTTATGCACCCAGTGCGGCGTGCCGGGAGGTATGTACACCGCCCGCCCTGGCGTCAAGGTATACGCGGCGACCTCCGGCTGCAGAGTCTCGATCCGCCCGTGGGAGCCGTTCCAGTACCTGTCGAACTCGTGCCGTCGAGTTGCGTCGCTCCCGAAGCGCCCGACGCTGACGGTCTTGCTCCCACTGACCTGCATCAACAGGCTGTGCTCGATGTCGAAGTGGACCGGCGTGACCGAATTTGGGGAGGAAACGAAGACGAATGCCACCCGTTTGCGCATCTTGACCCGCTTGCCCTGCTTGGCGATCATCCCCGACTCGAGTTGGTCGAGCTGAGTGTTCATGAGTTCTGCCATGCCGGGATCGTCTTCCACCATGAGCAGGGTGAGCCAGGCGTTTGCATTGTGCAAATCGCGTATGACGTCGCCCGGTCGTTCCAGGGCACCCCGAGGCGGACCCCCTTGAGGAACGAGAAGGGGCTGCGCCGCCGTGTCGGCGATCACTGATCGACGCGGCAGCCGGTCGGCGAGATCTGCGACTGCTGCGAGGGTCAGGCGGTCGTCGCGGTAGAGATCATGGACGAATCCCACGGACCGGCCGGGGAATGCGTCGTCGAATGGAATCTGTCCTATCGTCTGCCCTGCCATGGTTGTGCCCCCATCACTCACCTCTCAGCAACTGGGTACCAATACTGTAGTTTCGCGGCGGCTAGAGATGCAGTGTCCGGCGATGGCTCCGGCCGGAGGGAACTGCGGTCTGCGTTGTGGTCCGTGGCCGGATAATCGGTGATCTTGCCCGGTGTATGCAGGGGCAGCCGTGCTCGAGGGAGTGCAGGACGTAAACCATGCGCAGGAGGGCCGCCTCCACGTGTATTAGGCCGCGGGCCGGTATCGCTGCGGTTCGTGCGCCCGGCGTACGACGACGGGAACGGTAACGGCGGCGGGCGCGGCGGCGTTCGACCAGGATGGTCGTTAGCACGCGAAGCCCATCGCCGAAGGCGTCCAGGTTGCTCACCCCGTGGATCCTGGGATGCTCGAAACTTGGAACTTCAGCGACGCGGAGTCCTTCCGCTGCTACCCGCATATGGATCAGCGTCTCGATCTCGAAGCCGTCGCCCCACAGCAGCCCGTCGCCCCTGAGTGAAGGAGGGGAGGAGATGTCGAGGTCCAGTACCGGAACGTACTTCCGCCAGAACACATTGAATCCGTAGCAGAGGTCTGAGTAGTGCGTTCCATGGCACATATTGACCATCGCACCGAGCATGCGGTTGCCAAGCTTGCGCAACTGCGTGATGTCGCTGCTGCCGCCGCCCGCGGCGAACCTTGTTCCCTTTGCGAAGTCCGCGTCGCTCATAAGCGCATGGACGAACCTCGGGATCTCGCCCGGATCCGCCGAGCCGTCAGCGTCGACCATAGCTATGACGTCACCGGTCGCAGCTTCGAACCCGCATGCAAGCGCGTTCCCCTTTCCTCGGCGAGTCTGCTGCACTACCCGGACGTCGGGCCGTAGCTGGCGGGCCACTACTATCGTGTCGTCCACCGAGTGCCCGTCCACCACGATCACCTCGTGGACATCCGCGGGCAGCCGTGAGAAAACATACGGCAGGTTTCTTGCTTCATTCAATGTTGGAATGACCACGGATACGCGTGGCCAAGGCGGATTCGAGCTGGCCTGAGACACTATGTCTCCCTACGATTCCAGGCGAAGTAAGCGGCGCATTCGCTCATGGCGGGAGAGACAGCACGCAGGACCGTTCGACTTTAGCAACATCCCGTACAGCATCGTTGCAACCTAAACTGGCCCCAGCAAGGTAAAACTCCGCAGCTGCCGCACTAACGCGACATTTCGCGATTTTCTAGCCTAGGTTAAGGTGGCCCAAATGTATAGAGTTGCGGCGCAAAAAGTCTGTATTACCCGGCGCGGCCTCGGCTGGGAAGACCTTTCGGTCAGCTGTTGGGCACTCTCTGTGCCCGGCGTGTTGGCGTGATCGCCACCTCGGGGATACCTGCGAGCCCGGTTGCTCGGGCGGGTCTGGCCAGCGGACCTGTGCCCGGCCGAGGCCCCTGGGCAGATATGCACCGGGAGAGCTCCGGCAGTCAGCCTCGGTCGGTAAGGACCGCCGCCCGGCAGTCAGGAACACCCACCGTCTGATCGAGCGAGTTCGTTAACCCTGCGCGGTGCCAGGGCACAACCCGGCCAGCGCAGACGTTATTGAGGTGAGTGTCACCGCGAAGCGTGGCACCATCAGCACATCGCCTGCCGCCTGGCGGGCGCTGCTTGACCGATGATCGCGGCGGCCTGCGGGGCGCCGACCTTGGATGGCGAATGACTGCTGTATTCGATGAGCTTCCTGATGGCGCGGCGGTTTCCGCGATGCCGGAAATCGGCCGGCCGAGACGCATGCCGGAGCCGGCCGGGTGGACGGTGGCCGCCGGATGGTGACCGGCTGGACGTGGCGGAGCGGCATGCGCTGCGCCGGGTGGCTGGCCTTTCCACCGAGCTCGAGGACGTCAGTGAGGTCGAGTACCGCGCCCTGCGGCTCGAGCGCGTCGTCCTGATGGGCGTCTGGGCCGACGGCACGCTCACCACCGCGGAGAACTCCTTGCGGGAGCTGTCGCTGCTGGCGGAGACCGCCGGGTCGGAAGTACTGGACGGGCTGATCCAGCGGCGTGGCCGCCCGGATGCGGCGACCTACGTCGGCTCGGGCAAGGCGGCCGAGCTGGCCGGGATCGTTGCTGCGACCGGCGCCGACACGGTGATCTGCGACGGCGAGCTCACCCCTGGCCAGCTCCGCAAGCTTGAGGGAATCGTGAAGGTCAAGGTCATCGACCGGACGGCCCTGATCCTGGATATCTTCGCCCAGCATGCCCGGAGCAAGGAGGGCAAGGCGCAGGTCGAGCTCGCCCAGCTGCAGTACCTGGTGCCCCGGCTCCGCGGCTGGGGCGAGTCGCTGTCGCGGCAGGCGGGCGGCCGGGTGGCCGGCGGCGGCGGCATCGGCACCCGTGGTCCTGGCGAGACGAAGATCGAGACCGACCGCCGCCGGATCAGGGCCCGGATCACCAAGCTGAAGCGCGAGCTGACCGAGATGTCGGTCGGCCGGGAAGTGCAGCGCGGCCAGCGCCGCCGCGGGGCAGTCCCCTCGGTCGCCATTGCCGGGTACACCAACGCCGGGAAGTCGAGCCTGCTCAACCGGCTGACCGGTGCCGACGTGCTGGTGGACGATTCGCTGTTCGCCACGCTGGATCCAGCGGTGCGCAAGGCCCGCACCCCGGCTGGCCGGCCGTTTACCCTGACCGACACCGTGGGGTTCGTCCGGCATCTCCCGCATCAGCTGGTCGAGGCTTTCCGCTCGACGCTGGAGGAAGTGGCGGAGGCCGACCTGATCCTGCACGTGGTGGACGGCTCCGACCCGGACCCCCGGGCGCAGCTTGCCGCCGTGCGCGAGGTGCTCGGCGAGATCGGCGCGGGCAAGGTGCCCGAGCTTGTCGTCGTGAACAAGGCCGACGTGGCCGATCCAATCGCCGTGGACGGGCTGCGGCTGCACGAGCAGGGCGCCCTGCTGGTGTCGGCACGGACCGGCGAAGGGCTGCCTGCCCTGCTCAGCGAGCTGGAGCGGCGGCTGCCGCGGGACCTCCAGATCACTGTCCTGGTGCCGTACGACCGCGGCGACCTGGTCGCCCGGGCGCACCGCGAAGGCGAGGTGCTCACCGTGACGCACGGCCAGGATGGGACGGAGCTGACGGCCCGCGTACCGCCCGGGCTTGCTGCCGAGCTCGGCCGGGCCGGGCTCGGGCCGGCCGCGGATTCACCGGAGCGGGCCGTCAGGCCCTCCCGGACCGGCCGTCCCCGGACCGGCCGTCCCCGGACCGGCCGTCCCTGGACCGGCCGCGCCTGGATCGCCCGGCCCCGGATCGGCCACCGCCGAACCGGCCAAAGCCGAGCGGGTCGGCGTCGGTCGGGCCGATAGCGAATCGCGGCGGTAACGCAGGAAGCGGTAACGCGGAAAGCGGAGGCCCGTGACTGGCCCGCGGATTGCCTGAACGGATGCGCATTTCACCAGGTATTAATTTCCCTGTCACCTGGAAATGGGCAGTACGGAAACCCGTGAAACAGGGGGCGCGGCAAATGCGGTCCGATTGGCGCGCTGCCCTGCTCTACTGCCCCGCTCATAACTGCCCTGCTCATACCGCCCAGCTCATACGGAACTGCCCGGGCCGTTCTGCTCGCGCCCGGCTGCCGCCCCGATCCCGCTCCGCCGCGGTCCGCTCCGCCGCAGTCCAGGCGGCCGAGGTCCGGACCGTCGCGGCCGGCGGGGCGCCGCTACCCGGGCAGGGCGGGCGCGGCTGCTGGCATCAGCCGCCGCTGCCGCCAGCCGGGTGCCCCGGCCGGTGTCGCGGGTCGCGTTTCTGGCTCCTTTCCTGGGAATCGGCATGTGCATCTCGCATTTGCGTGTGAATCACAATTTGCACCGTATTTCGGACAGTTGTGCGCTAGCCGGCCGGGCCAGCCGGGGACAGCGCAAACTGGCAAACGATTGCAGGTTCGGCGTCACGGGCAGGCGCATCCATGCGATGACCGGAGAACCGACTAATCCGGACCAATGGACTTCGTATAGGCCCTGTACAGGGACCCTCTAGTGCAATAGCGTGACTGCACCGATATGGTTGGTTGTCGCATCCGCGGAGCAGCCACGGGCGGCGTGAGGCCGCGAACCGCTTCACTAGGTCTACGCCGGATGTATCACCATCAGGCACGAGTCATGGCAGGTGACCGCTCATGGCGAACCGGACGCATGTCCGTGGCGCCCCCGCGCACTGGAGGGCTGCGCGGTGACTGTTCGCCTGCTGACCAACATCGGCCGCCTGTGGACCGGATCCGAGATCTGGAGCAACGCCGCCATCCTGACGCAGGATGACAGGATCGCCTGGGTCGGCCCGGCGGCGGAACTGCCCGCCAGCATTCCTGGCGTGATCGAGGACATCGTTGATGTCGACCATGTCGAGAATCTTGGTGGCGGCCTGGTTACCCCCGGGCTCATCGACGCCCACACGCACCCGGTGTACGCGGGCAATCGCTGGGCCGAACTGGCGATGCGATCGGGCGGCTCTTCCTCGACCGAGATCGCCGCGGCCGGCGGCGGCATGGCCTCGACCGTCACGGTGACCAGGGGGACCGACCCATGGACCCTGTGCAACGGCGTCAGGGAGCGGCTCCGCGCCTGGCTGCTGGCCGGGACGACCACGATCGAGGCCAAGACCGGCTATCACCTGACCCGCGACGGCGAACTCGCGGACGTGCGCCTGCTGCGCTCACTGCAGGACGAGCCCAACATGCCGCGCGTGCACGTGACCTTCCTGGCCGCCCACGCGGTGCCGCCCGAGTACTTCGGCCGCCGCCATGACTACGTCGACGCGGTCGGCACCTGGTGCGCGGACGCCCGCGCGGCCGGCGCGGACAGCATTGACGTCTACTGCGACGACGGGCGCTTCACCGAGCGGGAGGCCCGGTGGGTGCTCGGCGCGGGCCGCGCCTCGGGCCTGCTGCCCAGGCTGCATGCCTGCGGTGACTCCCGCAACGGGGCCGCCAGGCTCGCCGCCGAGCTTGGCTGCGCCTCAGCTGACTTGCTGCACGGAGCGGACGACGAGGACGTGGCGGCGCTAGCCCGCGCCGGGGTTGCCGCCGTGGTCTGCCCGAGCACGGCGATCGAGACCGGCCGCACGCCGCCGGTCCGCGCGCTGCTCGACAAGGGCGTCGCGGTCGCGCTCGGCTCCGACCACTCGCCGGGCGGCAGCGGGATCACCTCGATGCCGCTCGTCATCGCGCTGGCCGTCTCCTACTTCGGCATGAGCGTCACCGAGGCACTCCGGGCGGCGACCATCGGCGGCGCGCACGCGCTGCGCGCGTCCGACCGCGGCGCCATGGTCCGCGGCCAGTACGCCGACATCGTGGCGTGGGATGCTGACCACGAAGGCTCTTTCGCCTGGTCCTACGGGCTCAAGCCGCTTCGCGTGTGGCATGGCGGCGAGCCGGTGACCGGCTAAGCCGCGTCCGCCCTGCAGCGTGCCGCGGCGGCCTCGCCCCAACACGTGTGCTACCCAGAAGGATCGTTGCGCTGATGAGCGCGGTCGTCGCCGTGGTCACCGATTCCACCGCCTGCCTGTCCGCGGAGCTGCTGGCAGGCGCGGGCATCCGGGTGGTGCCGCTGCGTGTCGTGCTGGCCGGCCGGGTGACGGACGAGGGCATGCCAGGACAGGACGCTGCCGTGACCGTCGCCGATGTGGAGCAGGCCCTGCGCCGCGGCGAGCGGGTGGGCACGGCCAGCCCGGCACCTGAGCGGTTCGCCGCTGCCTACGCGGCGGCCGCCGCCGGCGGGGCAGCCGCCGTCGTCTCCGTGCACCTGTCAGCCCGTCTCTCCGGCACGGTCAACTCGGCGTACCTCGCGGCGCGCAGTGCTCCCGTGCCGGTCCGGGTGGTGGACTCCCAGTCGATAGGCATGGGCCTGGGGCTCGCCGTCCTCGCGGCCGCGGCGGCGGCCGGCTCGGGCCAGGAGGCCGGCCCGGTCGCGGCCGCGGCCGCGGGCCGGGCGGCCGGGCTCCGCTCGTTCTTCGCCCTGGACACGCCGGTCCACCTGCGCGCAGGCGGCCGGCTTGGCGCGGCGGCCGCGCTGCCTGACAGCGCCCTGACAGCCCGGCCGCTGCTGCATATCCGCGACGGCCAGATTGCCGCGCTGGAGAAGGCCAGGACGCCGTCAGCGGCTGTCCTGCGGCTTGAGCAGCTGGCCGTCGAGTTCGCCGCGGGCCTGGCTGACCTGGCCGTCCAGTACCTGACCGACGCCGGGCGCGGGTCAGCGCTTGCCGGGCGCCTGGCCAGGATCGTGCCCGGCGCCCGCCAGGTCTACCTGGCAGCCGCCGGCGCGGTGATCTGCGCTCACACCGGTCCCGGCATGATCGGCGTTGTGGTGGCCCCGTTCTGAATGCGACAGCAGCGGGACAGCGGTCAGCGTGCCGGACGAGGCGCCGGCCATCCGACCGGGACGCGGCCCGGCTATCCGACCGGGACGCGGCCCGGCTATCCGACCGGGACGCGGCCCGGCCATCCGGATCGGCCATATCGTAGCCCGGCAGAAACCCGCCCGGGGCCCGGCGTCGGCGTTCCGCGGCCGTTCGTGGCATGCTGCGGACATGCCCTCGCCGAGTCCCGCAGCCACGCCCGCCGGGCAGCGCGATGCTGTCCCGCCGGTCACGATCATCGTGGGCAGCGAAGACCTGCTCGTCGACCGTGCCGTGAGCGGCATTGTCGCCGGAGCGCGC
The DNA here is from genome assembly GCA_963707065.1 of uncultured Actinomycetes bacterium. Taxonomy (GTDB): domain Bacteria; phylum Actinomycetota; class Actinomycetes; order Streptosporangiales; family Streptosporangiaceae; genus Palsa-506. The sequence continues at coordinate 212,479 of CAVPPJ010000013.1, read as the reverse complement.
CAGGACGCCGGGCCGGCCGATCCCGGCCTTGGGGCCGGCCGCGGACCCGACGTGCATGAGGTCGGGGCCGCGGATCTGCTGCCCGGCCAGTTCGCGACGCTGATCGCGCCGTCGCTGTTCGGCGGCGGCTGCCTGGTGATCATCAGGTCGGCGCAGGATGCCAGCAAGGAGGTAGCGGCAGAGCTGGATCGGTACGCGGCGGCGCCGGCGCCGGACGTGCTGCTGGTGCTGACGCATGCCGGCGGGGCCAAGGGGAAGGCCCTGCTGGCCAGCCTGGCCAAGCACGGTGCCCGGCGGATCAGCTGCCCGCCGATCACCCGGTTCGGCGAGCGGCTCGATTTCCTGCGGGCCGAATTCAGTCAGGCCGGGCGCAAGGCCGACGACGGGGGCCTGCGCGCGCTGCTGGACGCCGTCGGGACGGATCTGCGTGACCTCGCCGCGGCCTGCGCCCAGCTGGCCGACGATACGACCGGCGTGATCAGCCAGGCCGTGGTCACGAGGTACTACCGGGGCAGGGCGGATGCGACCGGCTTCACCGTGGCCGACCGGGCGGTGGAGGGCAAGCTGGCGGGCGCGCTGGAGCAATTGCGCTGGGCGCTGGCCACCGGGGTATCGCCGGTTCTCATCAGCAGCGCGCTGGCGCAGGGCGTCCGCGGGCTTGGCCGGGTGGGCAGCGCGCCCCGGGGGAAGAGCGCCGAGGCGCTGGCGGCGGAGCTTGGCATGCCGCCGTGGAAAATCGACCGGGTCCGCCAGCAGCTCCGCGGCTGGGCGCCGGACGGCGTGGCCCGCGCGCACAGCGCCGTGGCTGCGGCTGACGCTCAGGTCAAGGGCGAAGGGGCCAGCGCCGGCTACGCCCTTGAGGTGGCGATCCGGACGATCGTGGCTTGCCGCTCGGGCCGCTGACCAGCATCAGGAAACTGGCTAGCACCCGGGCCGGCTAACACCCGGGCGCCGGCTAACACCCGGGGGCACTGACAGGCGCTCGCAACCCGGGCACTGGCGGGCGCCCGGGCACTGACGGCCTGGCCGGCAGGCGGGTCAGGCCTGCGTGACCTGCGCGGCCCGCCTGGCGATGGCCGACTTGCGGTTAGCCGCCTGGTTCTTGTGGATCACGCCTTTGCTCGCGGCCTTATCCAGCTTGGTCAGGGCCGACCGCATCGTCTGCGTGACCTTCTCGGCGTCACCGGCATCAGCGGCCTCGCGGAACTGGCGCACCGACGTCTTCAGCGATGACTTGACAGCCTTGTTGCGTACGCGCGCCTTCTCGTTCTGCTTGTTGCGCTTGATCTGGGACTTGATGTTTGCCACGCGGGTGCCTCGCTAAAATTCTGGTCAGGTTGGTCCGGAGTATGCCCGGCACGTGCCGAGATCGCGGTTCGCGCCCGGCAAAGGAAATGCGGGCATGCGGGCAGCCGAATTGGAAGGATACCCGAGATCGCCCCGGCGGCTCAAACCCGGGACGTGCAGAGGCCGCCAGGTCCGGCCCGGCTGGCGCCAGCATCGGCCGGAACATGCGACCATGGAGCCGACAAGATCTGCGGGCGCCGGGGGACCCGGCCCGGCTGGCCTGCCCGGCCGGCCTGAGCGGCTTCCGGCTCGGCCGGCCGAAATGGCCGGCCGCCGCGGCTGGCCAAGATGGCCGGCCTGAGCCGCTGCCCTGCGGACCGGCCCTACCGACGACCACCTGGCGGATCCCTGTGCCACCATCGCCCGAGCCCGGATTGCCCGAGCCTGGACGGACCGATCAAGCGATGATCCGCAACTTCTGCATCATCGCGCATATCGATCACGGTAAGTCCACGCTCGCGGACCGGATGCTCCAGCTCACCGGCGTGGTAGAAGGCCGCCAGATGCGCGCGCAGTACCTGGACCGGATGGACATCGAGCGCGAGCGCGGCATCACGATCAAGAGTCAGGCCGTGCGGCTGCCCTGGCAGGGCACCGACGGCAGGCCGTACGTGCTCAACCTCATCGATACCCCGGGTCACGTTGACTTTTCCTATGAGGTGTCCAGGTCCCTGGCCGCGTGCGAGGGCGCCATCCTGCTGGTGGATGCCGCGCAGGGCATCGAGGCGCAGACGCTGGCCAACCTCTACCTGGCCCTCGGCGCGGACCTGCACCTGATCCCGGTCCTGAACAAGATCGACCTCCCGGCGGCGCAGCCCGAGAAGTACGCGGCCGAGCTGGCGGGCGTCATCGGCTGCGACCCGGCCGACGTGCTCAGGGTCTCGGCCAAGACCGGCGACGGGGTGCGGGAGCTGCTCAACGCCGTCGTCGAGCAGGTGCCGCCGCCGCGCGGGAATCTCGACAGCCCGGCGCGAGCCCTGATCTTCGACTCGGTCTATGACACCTACCGCGGCGTGGTCACCTACGTCCGCGTCATGGACGGGCGCCTGTCCCGGCGCGAGAAGAGCCTGATGATGTCCACCAAGACGCCGCACGACACGCTTGAGGTGGGCGTGATCTCGCCTGATCCGGTGCCGTCGGAGGGCCTGGCCGCGGGCGAGGTCGGCTACCTGATCACCGGCGTGAAGGACGTCCGGCAGGCCCGGGTTGGCGACACCGTCACCACCGCCAGCCATCCGGCCAGCGAGCCGCTGCCCGGATACGACCATCCGCGGCCGATGGTGTTCTCCGGCCTGTACCCGGTCGACGGCGACGACTACCCCGAACTGCGCGACGCGCTGGACAAGCTGCAGCTGAACGACGCCGCGCTGATCTACGAGCCCGAGACCTCGCTGGCGCTCGGATTCGGCTTCCGGTGCGGGTTCCTTGGGCTGCTGCACATGGAGATCGTCCGTGAGCGGCTGGAGCGTGAGGGCGGCCTGTCGCTGATCTCGACCGCGCCGAACGTCGTCTACCGGGTGGTGCTGGAGACCGGCGGGGAAATGCTCGTTACAAATCCCAGTGAGTTTCCTGACGGCAAGGTCGGCCAGATATTCGAGCCGGTGGTGCGCGCCACGGTGCTCGCCCCGAGTGACTACATCGGCACGATCATGGAGCTGTGCCAGGGCCGGCGCGGCGTGCTGCTCGGCATGGAGTACCTCTCCTCCGACCGGGTCGAGATCCGCTACACGATGCCGCTCGGCGAGATCATCTTCGACTTCTTCGACCAGCTCAAGTCGCGTACCCGCGGCTACGCGTCGCTCGACTACGATCCGGCCGGCGAGCAGGACGCTGACCTGGTCAAGGTCGACATCCTGCTGCAGGGGCAGCCGGTCGACGCGTTCAGCCAGATCGTGCATACCGACAAGGCGCGCGACTACGGGATCGCGATGACGACCAGGCTCAAGGAGCTGATCCCGCGCCAGCAGTTCGAGGTGCCGATCCAGGCCGCGATCGGGTCCCGGGTCATCGCGCGGGAGAATATCCGCGCCATGCGCAAGGACGTGCTGGCCAAGTGCTACGGCGGCGACATCACCCGCAAGCGCAAGCTGCTGGAGAAGCAGAAGGAAGGCAAGCGCCGGATGAAGACGATCGGGCGGGTGGAGGTGCCGCAGGAGGCTTTCGTCGCGGCACTGTCCACCGATCAGGGATCCGACCGGAAGCGCTAGCGGTCAGCTACGGCTGGGGCGGCGGAGGGGGGACATGCTGGACGCCGTGTGCGCTGGCCACCGCGACCAGCGCTACGGCGCCGGCCACGAATAGCACTGTCAGCACGATGCCTATGTAGCCCATGACGAGCCCGGCCATGGCCATGCCATCTCCGGCCTCCCCGGTCTCGCGGATCTGGCGGCGGGCCATGTGGCCAAGCACGACGGCCGGGATCGCGGCCAGCAGCCAGAAAAAGAGCTGCCCGATCCCGCAGGCCAGCGAGGCAACGGCCAGCCCGTTAGTTCTGGCCGGCCGGACATACTGCGCCACCTGCGGCGTCAAGTGCGCACCCGGGAATGGGCCGGGCAGGTCGGCGGTCAATGCCTGCAGCTGCCCGTAGGTCTGCGATCTCAGCAGCCGGTGGGTCCGGTCGTCGTACTCGTCCTTGGTCAGCCTGCCCTCGGCGTAGGCGACCTGCAGCAGCGAGTTCGCACTGTCCCTGTCCCTGTCGGACGCCCGCATCTGACCGTAGTCGCCTGCTGTCATCCCGTTTCCTCAAGTTCAACGTCGGCCCCGCTCTCGCGAGCGGGCCGTATCTCAGCATAACCGGAACCGGCCCAGCCGGAACGCGGCCCGGCCCGCGCGTCCGCCCGGTCGCCCGGCCGCGAGCTGCAGATCCCCGGGCACGGCCCGCACGGGCCCGGACCGGACGAACCGGCCGCGGCGGGCTGTTTGGCACTGCCTGGCTCGGCGGATACCGTGCGGCTATGGCGACTGCGCGGGTGATCGCGGTGAACACGGGTACGGAAGCCGATCTGGTGGTGGGCGGCAAGCCCGCGCGGACGGGGATCGACAAGCGCCCCGCGGGCGGCCCGGTCCAGGTGGCCAGGCTCGGGCTGGCCGGCGATGAGTTCGCCGACAAGGAGAACCACGGCGGCGCCGAGCAGGCGGTGTACGCCTACGCCAGGGAGGACCTGGACTGGTGGACGGAGCGACTCGGCCGCGAGCTGCGCAACGGGATGTTCGGCGAGAACATCACCACGGCCGGCCTGGACATCACCGGCGCGCTGATCGGGGAGACCTGGCGAATCGGCAGCGCGGTGGTCCAGATCACCAGCCCGCGGATCCCGTGCGTCACCTTCCAGTCCTGGATGGACGAGCGGTACTGGGTGAAGCGGTTCGCCGCGGCCGGCCGGCCCGGCGCTTACCTGCGCGTGCTGACCGAAGGCGCGGTCAGCGCCGGGGACATCGCGGAGGTCATCGACCGCCCGGCCGAGCGGGTCACCGTCGCCGAGTCGATGCGCGCCTTCTATGGTGACCAGCACGTGATGCGCAGGCTGCTGCGGGTGGCCGGGCGAGGGGAGAAATGGGATCAGATCGGCCAGCAGGTGCTCGGCAGGGCCAGGGTCTAGTCCTGGCCGGCCCGGGACCGGCCGGCCTGGCACTGACCCTGCTGGCACTGGCCGCGCCTGACCGGGTGAGCTGACCGTGCCCGGCGCACCGCCCGACGGGTCTGCAGTCCCCGCGGACGGCTCGTTGCCGCCCGGAGCGCTGGACGGCGCCGGTGCGCGGCCGTTCGGCATCTACGTGCATGTTCCGTTCTGCGTGACCAGGTGCGGCTACTGCGACTTCAACACCTACACGGCGACCGAACTCGGGCCGGGCGCGTCGAGGGAGTCGTACGCCGGCCTGGCGATCGAGGAGATCCGGCTGGCCAGGCAGGTCCTCGGCGACGCCGACATGCCGGTGAGCACGGTGTTCTTCGGCGGCGGGACGCCCACGCTGCTGCCGCCGGGCCAGCTCGGCGCGATCCTGCGCGCGGTCGATGCCGAGTTCGGCCTCGCGCCGGGCGCGGAGGTGACCGCGGAGGCCAACCCGGAAACCGTGACCGAGCAGACGCTGGCGGCGCTGCGCGGCGGCGGGTTCACCCGGATGTCGTTCGGCATGCAAAGCTCGGTGCCGCACGTGCTGTCGGTGCTGGACCGGGTGCATGAGCCGGGCCGGCCGGCCCGGTGCGCCGCCTGGGCGCGCGCGGCCGGATTCGAGCACGTCAGCCTTGACCTGATCTACGGGACCCCGGGTGAGACGGATGACGACTGGGCGGAGTCGGTGTCGGCCGCCCTGGCCGCGGGACCGGACCACATCTCCGCCTACGCGCTCATCGTGGAGGAGGGCACCAGGCTGGCCGCCCGGATCCGGCGGGGGGAACTGGCCGCCCCGGACGACGACGCGATGGCGGATCGCTACCTGGCCGCCGACCAGCTGCTCGGCTCGGCCGGCCTGCGCTGGTACGAGATCTCCAACTGGGCGGCCGGCGACGCCGCTGCCTGCCGCCACAACCTGCTGTACTGGACCGACGGTGACTGGTGGGGCATCGGCCCGGGGGCGCACAGTCACGTCGGGGGCACCCGCTGGTGGAACGTCAGGCATCCGGCCGGGTACGCGGCGCGGCTGGCCGCCGGGGCCAGCCCGGGACAGGCCCGGGAGATCCTGACGCCGCGCGAGCGCAGCACCGAGCGGATCATGCTGCAGACCCGGCTCGCGGCCGGGCTGCCCGTCACCGAGCTCGATCAGGCCGGGCTGAGCGCGGCAGCCGACGCGGCTGACGACGGCCTGGCGGACCCGGCAGCGCTCGCCGCCGGGCGGGTCATCCTGACCAGCCGCGGCCGGCTGCTGGCCGACGCGGTGATCCGCGCCCTGACCGGCTGAGCCTGCCGCCCGGAGCCGGGGGGCTGCGCTGCGGCGGGCGGCGGCGCTGAAGAGGGCGGCTGCGGAGGCGGCCGCGGCGGTGCCGCGGCGCCGCGATGCCGCCGCCGCGATGCGCGACCGTACCGCTTCCGTAACGCTGCCGCGCCCGGAAAGGTGTCCCAGCATCCTGAGCGCCATACACTTGGCACTCGGGACGGAAGAGTGCCAGGGAGGTGAGCAGGTGCTAGACGACAGGAAGCTGGCGGTCCTGCGCGCCATCGTCGAGGATTACGTGTCGACCAACGAACCGGTCGGCTCGAAGTCCATCGTCGACCGGCACAATCTGGACGTGTCCCCGGCGACGATCCGCAACGACATGGCCGTGCTCGAGGAGCAGGGCTTCATCGTGCAGCCGCATACCAGCGCGGGCCGGGTACCGACGGACAAGGGCTACCGGCTGTTCGTGGACCGGCTGCCCGGGGTGAAGCCGTTCTCGGCGGCAGAGCGCCGCGCCATCGAGACGTTCCTGGCAGGCGCCTACGACCTCGACGATGTCGTGATGCGGACGGTACGGCTGCTCGCGCAGCTGACGCGCCAGGTGGCCGTGGTGCAGTACCCCTCGCTGACCAGGTCCGCGGTGCGTCACATCGAACTGGTGCCGCTGACGGACCAGCGGGTGCTGCTCGTCCTGATCACCGACACCGGCCGGGTCGAGCAGCGCTCGGTTGACCTGCCCAGCCGGATTTCGGAAGACGCGATCACCCAGTTGCGGGCGGTCCTGAACGCCTGCCTCGACGGGCGCAGGCTGACCGAGGTAGCGTCGGTGGTCGCGGACCTCCCCGAGCGGATCACGCCCGAGGAACGCACGAACGCGGCGGCGGTGTTCTCCGTCATCCTGGAGAGCCTGATCGAGCGGCATGAGGAGAGAATCGTCGTCGGCGGAGCGGCCAATCTCACCCCGGCTGACTTCTCCCGTGGCCTGCACGAGGTTCTTGAGGCACTAGAGGAGCAAGTGGTGCTGATGCGCCTGCTCGGCGAATCGGGCGACGAGGCGGCCGTGACCGTGCGGATCGGCGCGGAGAATCAGGTCCAGGGGCTGCGGAGTACCTCGGTGGTGGCAGTGGGATACGGCTCCGGCGACCAGGCCCTGGCGAAGCTGGGCGTGCTCGGCCCGACCCGGATGGACTACCCGACAGCGATGGGAGCGGTGCGCGCGGTGGCACGGTACGTGGGCCAGATTCTGGCGGAGTCGTAGGAGTCCTGGTGGCCAACGACTATTACGGGATCCTGGGCGTCCGCCAGGACGCGGACGCCGATGAGATAAAGAAGGCGTACCGCAGGCTCGCCCGCGAGCTGCATCCGGACATCAATCCCGACCCGCAGACCCAGGAGCGGTTCAAGGAGATCACCCAGGCCTACGAGGTGCTCTCCGACACCGAGAAACGCCAGATGTACGACCTGGGCGCCGACCCGTACGCGCCAGGGGGCGCCAACCAGGGCGGATTCGCGGCCGGGTTCCCGTTCAGCGACATCATGGATGCGTTCTTCGGCGCGGCGGCCGGCACCCGCGGGCCGCGCAGCCGCGCTCGCCGCGGCCGCAACGCCACCATCAGGGTGGAGCTTGACCTTTCCGAGTGCGCGTTCGGCACCACGAAGGACCTGGCCGTCGACACGGCGGTTGTCTGCCCGACCTGCTCAGGCGAGGGAACGGCCCCCGGCACTCACCCGCAGACCTGTGACGTGTGCAACGGGCGCGGCGAGATCAGCCAGGTCACCAGGTCATTCCTCGGCCAGGCGATGGTCTCGCGGCCGTGCCCGGGCTGCGGCGGATTCGGCACGGTCATCCGCCGCCCGTGCCCTGAGTGCGACGCTGACGGGCGGGTCAGGACCCGCCGCAACATCAAGGTGCGGATCCCGGCCGGAGTCGAGGACGGCACCCACATCCAGCTGGCCGGCGAGGGCGAGGTCGGGGCGGGCGGCGGCCCGGCCGGGGACTTGTTCCTGGAGATCGCCCAGCGGCCGCACGCGATCTTCGAGCGCCAGGGCGATGACCTGCACTGCACGGTGACCATCCCGATGGTCGCCGCCGCTCTCGGCGCGACCCTGCAGGTGGAGACGCTGGACGGGCCGGCTGACGTGGACATCCGGCCGGGCACGCAATCCGGTCAGGCGATCCCGCTGTACAACCTGGGCTCGGCGCACCTGAACGCGCACGGCCGCGGTGACCTGCTGATCCACGTAACCGTGGAGACGCCGACCAAGCTGGAGCCCGAGCAGGAGAACCTGATGCGGGAGCTGGCCAGGCTCCGCGGCGAAGAGGCTCCGCCTGGCAAGTTCGCGCCGGGCGGACAGGGGTTCTTCTCCCGGCTGCGCGATGCCTTCAACGGCCGCTGAGCGGCGCGGCTCCGGCCGGCCTTCCCCGCCAGCTGCGGCCTGGCCTGCGGACCAGGCCTGGCCTGCGGACCGGGACCGGCCGCCCGGCCGGTTTTCCGGGGACAGCCCGTCCGGGGGCCGGTCCTGAGACCGCCCGTCTTCGTGGCCGACGCGGCCCAGCTGCGGGGCGATCACATCGTGCTGTCCGGCGCCGAGGGCCGGCATGCCGCGACCGTGCGCAGGCTCGCGGCGGGAGAACGTGCCGACGTGACGGACGGCGACGGGATGCTGGCCGAGTGCGTGGTCACCGGCAGCGGGCCTGACCTGCTGGAGCTCGCCGTGCTGGCCAGGCGGGCCGATCCGCCGCCGGACCCCAGGATCGTCGTGGTGCAGGCGATCCCCAAGGGGGACCGCGGCGAGCTCGCCGTCGAGATCATGACCGAGGTCGGCGTCGACGTCGTGGTGCCGTGGGCGGCCGGGCGGTGCGTGGCGAAGTGGCGCGGCGACCGAGGCCAGCGGGCACTCGAACGCTGGCGGGTGACCGCCAGGGAGGCAGCGAAGCAGGCACGCCGCGCCAGGTTCCCTGAGATCACCGGGCCGGCCGAAACCCCGGACGTGGCCCGGCTGGCCGCCGCGGCCGCGCTCGCGATCATCCTCGACCCCGACGCTGCGGCCGGGCTGCGCAGCCTGCCGTTGCCTGGCCGCGGCGACATCGTTGTCGTGATCGGGCCCGAGGGCGGCATCAGCCCAGCGGAGGCAGCCCGGCTGACCGGCGCGGGCGCGGTCAGCGCCCGGCTGGGTCCCTCGGTCCTGCGCGCCTCGTCAGCCGGCGCGGTCGCCGCGGCGCTGCTGCTCAGTGCCGGCGACCGCTGGAGCTAAGGCCTAAGGCAGCGGGCCGGGCTTCCGGAATCAGGGCGCCCCGGAAGCCCGGCCCGCAGGTTCACTGGCCCGTTGGCGCGCAGGCCGACTTGTTCGTGGCGGGCGACGAGCTGGCGGCGGAGCCGGACACCGGGCCGACCACGTAGGCCACCGTGTTCACCGATGCCGCCGGCGCCCCCGACGGGGCAGCGCTCGATGTCGGCATGGCGGTCGCTCCCGGGCTCGGGCTCACCGGCGGCGACGTCGCCGGCGGGCTCGGGCTTACCGGCGGCGACGTCGGCGTCGGCGTCGGGCTCGGGCTCGGGCTCACCGGCGGCGACGTCGGCGTCGGCGTCGGGCTCGGGCTCGGGCTCGGGCTCGCCGAGGGCTTCGGCGACGGCGGGCAGGTCGAGGATGGTGCGGGACCCGCCGGGAGCGGGATCGGCGCTAGCAGGCTCATGCTGAACTTCGAGGCGGGCGGGGCGAGCGGCCAGCCGGGACTCTTCAACCATGGGTTCTTCAACTGGCGCGCGCCGGCGGCGTCGGCCCGCCCGCCACCGCGGACGGAGCTGGGCTGCCTCCCGCTGTGGCTGGACGCCGCCGCGCGGCTGGCAAGCGTGGCCGTCTGCTGCAGCTGGCCGATGGCGAGCGCGCCGGAGCCGATAATCACCACGAACGCGGCTATCGCGGCAGCAGGCCGTAGCCAGGCGGCAGCACGTACCGGGAGCTTGCCGCTGGCCGGCCGGATCGGGGTGGGTGCGGTGCCGGTCCCGCCGAACAGGGTGCCAAGCTGGCCGATAGCGGGACGGGCACGGCCGGCTACCGGCCCGATCCGGCCGTGCGCAAGGCCGAGCCGCAGGCGCAGCCAGGGCACCGCGAGCCGCAGGCGGAGCATGACAGGCTCCGTCCAGGAGACCATCCAGGCGGCGATCACCGGGCGCGGCGGCGTCAGCCGGGCGCGGATCCGCCCCAGGCCGTCCGCCGCTGGCTCGATCGAGTCAGCGGCCGCGCGCAGTGCGCTGCGCAGTCGCTCCTCGTGATCAAGGGTCGGATGTGTCATGGATTCCGCTCCAGGCCTTCCTTTGCCCCCCGCGCTTTCGTCATACGTCTCGCTCCAGCACGGTGCGGAGCGAGGACATTGCCCTCGCCGTGTGGCTTTTCACGGCGCCCCTGCTAATTCCCATCGCGGTGGCGATCTGCGCCTCCGACAAGTCTCCGTAGTAGCGCAGCACGAGCGCTTCGCGCTGGCGGGCGGGAAGCGTCCGCAGTGCGGTCACCACGGCTGAGCGTTCCAGCAGCGCGATCGCGCCATGCTCGGCGCTCGGCATATCCGGCGGCGGCTTCGGCGCGTTCCGGTCCACCACCACGCGATGCCGTAGTACCGAACGTGACCTGTTCACCACTGACTGGCGAAGATAAGACAGTGCCTTCTCGCTGTCCCTGAGCCGGCGCCAGCCGCCGTGCATGGCCACGAACGAGTCCTGCACGACCTCCTCCGCCGTGGAAACGTCGCGGAGGAGCAGCGCGGCCAGGCGGACCAGAGAGCGGTAGTGCGTGCTGTAGAGCACGGTCACCGCCCGGTCGGCATCCCAATCGGTCGGGACCGCGGTCGGGACCGCCCCTATAGCGGGATCCGCCAGCAGGGTTTCGATCACTTGAATGGGACGCGCGGGGGCGTCGTCCGGTTCACGCAGTGTCATGTCTGGTTTTCGCGCCCGAACCTCGCCTGCCGACTGGCCTCAACGATCCTTCGCCTTCCACGTCCGTCCATGCCGGGCCCGCATCGTCACGCGTCACGTCTACCGCCGCGTGCCGCCGTGAATCCGCGCAGGCCGCGCACACCGGAGACACTGACGTGCGCCTGCCGGTGCCCTCGCTCGCTCGCGCGAGCAGCCGAGGATTCGCAGTAGAGCAACCATATATGTCGGCAGTCGCGCGGACGCGTCACAAGTTAAGATCGTTGTATGAGCGACTGTCTCTTCTGTAGCATCGCGGCGGGCGAGACCGCGGCGGTGCGCGTGCTGGAGAGCCCGCGCACGATAGCGTTCCGCGATATCAGCCCGCAGGCGCCGACTCATGTGCTTGTCATACCAAAAGATCACTACGCCGATCTTGCCGAGCTGGCCGGGGCAGGCGCTGGCCTGCTGGAAGAGGTCGCCGCCCAGGCGCACCAGATCGCCGTGGCGGCCGGAGTGGACGGAACGGGATACCGGGTGGTCTTCAATACCGGCCCGCAGGCTGGGCAGACAGTCCAGCACGCGCACGCGCACGTGCTGGGCGGCCGGGTGATGGCCTGGCCACCCGGATGAGGCCCGGCCTGGATGAGGCCCGGCAGAGAGCATGGCCAACACGCGGGCGCCAGATCGCCCGGGCGGGGAAAGGCAATTGACGCGCGACTCAAGTGATTCGGCGAACCGCACGGCCCCATCGGACAAAAGCGTCAGCCGGGTAAAGATCGTTATTCCGGATGACCACTCGATGGTGAGCCTGCTCGGCTCCGGCGACGAACTTCTCCAGGTAATCGAGCGGGATTTCGCGGCCGACATTCATGTCCGCGGCAATGAGATTACGGTGACCGGCCCGGAAACGGAGACTGCCCTGGTCGCCCGGCTCTTCGGTGAGCTGACCAAGCTCGTGACCAGGGGCACCGAGCTGTCCGTCGACGTTGTCGAGCAGACCGTCTCGATGCTGCGCAGGCGGCCCGCCGCGCGGCCGGACGAGGTGCTGACGCTGGACATCCTGTCCGCTCGCGGCCGGACGATCCGGCCGAAGACGCTGAACCAGAAGCGGTACGTCGATGCCATCGACTCGCACACGATCGTCTTCGCCATCGGGCCGGCCGGGACCGGGAAGACCTACCTCGCGATGGCGAAGGCGGTGCGGGCGCTGCAGGCCAAGGAAGTGACCCGGATCATCCTCACCCGGCCGGCCGTGGAGGCGGGGGAGCGGCTCGGCTTCCTGCCCGGCACGCTGTACGAGAAGATCGACCCTTACCTGCGGCCGCTCTACGACGCCCTGCACGACATGCTCGACTCGGACACGATCCCCCAGCTGCTCGCCGCCGGGACCATCGAGATCGCCCCGCTCGCGTACATGCGCGGCCGGACGCTGAACGACGCGTTCATCATCCTCGACGAGGCGCAGAACACCTCGCCCGAGCAGATGAAGATGTTCCTCACCCGGCTCGGCTTCGGCTCCAGGATCGTCGTCACCGGAGATGTCACGCAGGTAGACCTGCCGGCCGGGAACCTGTCCGGCCTGCGGCTCGTCCAGGACATCCTCGATGGCGTCGACGACGTCTACTTCTCCCGCCTGACCAGCCACGATGTCGTCCGGCACAAGCTGGTGGCCGACATCGTGGATGCCTACGAGAAGTATGACGCGCGCCAGGAAAGTGCCATCAATTCAGAACGGATCACTGGGAGCCGGTCCCGCCGCGCGGGCACCAGGCACGCAACGTGAGCATCGAGATCGCCAACGAGTCGGGTGCCGAGGTCGATGAGGCCGGCCTGGCGGCCCTTGCCCGCCACGTGCTCGACGGGATGCGCGTGCATCCGCTGGTCGAGCTTTCCGTGCTGCTCGTCGACGAGCCGGCCATGGCCGACCTGCACGAGCGCTGGCTAGGCGAGCCGGGGCCCACGGACGTGCTGGCGTTCCCGATGGACGAGCTGCGGCCGCCGCACCCGGTCGGCGCGCGTGCCGACCGCGGGAGCGGCGCCGAGCCGGGCCCGCTGCCGGGGCTGCTCGGCGATGTGGTGCTGTGCCCGCAGGTAGCCGCGAAGCAGGCCCGCAAGGCCCATCATGAGGTGCAGGACGAACTTGAGCTGCTGTGCACGCACGGCATCCTGCACCTGCTCGGCTACGATCACGCGGATCCGGACGAGCATGCCGCGATGTTCGGCCTGCAGGACAAGCTGCTCGCGGCGTGGCGCTCTGAGCGCGGATCCGGTGACCCGGACGGGCAAGAAGGGCAAGAAGGGCCTGGGTGAGGGCGCGATGGACTGGCTGGCCGTCGCCGCGCTCGGGCTGATCATCCTGGCCGGGTGCTGCGTCACCGCCGAAGCCGCGCTGCTGCGGGTATCCCGGGCGGGCGCGAAGGAACTGGGCCGCCGGACGGCGGCCGAGGGCTCGTCGCCCTTGCAGTCCGTGCTCGCCGAGGTACCGCGTTACCTGAGCGTGCTGTCACTGGCGCGGGTTGCAGCCGAGACGGGGGCGACCGTCCTGGTGACCGTGGTGCTGCTGCACGTGATCGGACCCGGCTGGCGGGCGTTCGCGATCGCCGCCGCGATCATGATCCCGGCGATCTACGTGGCTACCGTGCTGATTCCCCGCAGCGCCGAGCGGCATTCGGCGCGGGTGGCCCTCGCGGCGGCGGCCATCCTGCATCCTGTCGTGCGCTTCCTCGGGCCGCTGCCGCGGCTGCTCGCGGCGGCCGGCCGCAAGCCGGGAGCCGGCCGGGGGGCGTCCGGATCCGAGGAGGACCTGCGCGGGCTCGTCGACCTGCTGGAGCAGCGCCAGGTGATCGAGCCCGGTGAGCGCGCGATGATCCACTCGGTGTTCGAGCTGGGCGACACGATCGTGCGGGAAGTCATGGTCCCGCGCACCGACATGGTGTTCGTGGAGCGGGACAAGACGCTCGGCCAGGCACTGTCGCTTGCGCTGCGCAGCGGCTTCTCCCGCGTTCCGGTGATCGGCGAGAACCTGGACGACGTGGTCGGGATCGCCTACCTCAAGGACATCGTGGCCCGGAGCCAGCTGCACCACGAGTGCGAGTCCGTCGAGAAGGTCTCCTCGATCATGCGGCCGGCCACCTTCGTGCCCGAGAGCAAGCCGATTGACGAGCTGCTCAAGGAGATGCAGGCGCTGCAGATCCATCTCGCGATCGTGATCGACGAGTACGGCGGGACCGCGGGACTCGTCACCATCGAGGACATCCTGGAGGAGATCGTCGGGGAGATCACCGACGAATATGACCAGGAACAGTCGCCGGTGGAGTGGATCGAGGAAGGGCAGCATGCCAGGGTCACCGCCCGGCTGCCGGTCGAGGAACTGGGCGAGCTTTTCGACGTCCGCATCGATGCCGAGGACGTGGAGACCGTCGGCGGCCTGCTGGCCCAGCAGCTGGGCAGGGTGCCCATCGCCGGGTCGGTGGCGACCGTGCAGGGCCTGCAGCTGACCGCGGAGAGCCTGGCCGGGCGGCGGAACAGGATCGGGACCGTGATGGTGCAGCGCACCGGGGCCGTAGCGGAGCCGGCCGGCGCACGGAATCCCCCCGGCCAGGAATAGCGCCCGGTCTGCGTGCCGTCGCGGGCTTGCCGCTGCAATCCGGACCGTCTTCGAACTGTTGGCCTAGTCCCGGGCTACCGATTACGGCCCGCGGGGGCGCGCCAGGCATAGGGGTCAAAGCACGGGCCATGCCGGAGCCGGGGCGGCCCGGCACTAGGGTTAGCCGCGTGAGCGAGGCTCAGCCCGGCCCGGCGGACGCTGTCCGGCCCGGCCCGGAGGACACCAAGATCATCATCCTGGCCCGCTCGGCGCGCGCCCGGGTGGCAGCCGCCGAGGGCGCGGCCGTGCGCGACGAGACCGGCCGCACCTACGCCGCAGCGGCGGTTGCGCTGCCGTCGCTGCGGCTCTCCGCGCTGCAGCTAGCGGTGGCCATGGCCGTCTCCAGCGGCGCGGCCAGCCTGGAGGCGGCGGTCCTGGTCAGCGATGCGGACCAGCCTGATCCTGCTGACCTGGCCGCGGTCCGTGAACTGGGCCCGGACGCGATCGTGTTCCACGCGGCGCCGGACGGCTCGCTTCGCGCGACGCTGCTGCCCTGACCCGTCGGCACTGCCGGCGGCCCGGCCCGCGCACCGATGGCCGCCGGCCGGGACCGCCGGGCGCCGCCCGGGGCATCAACGCCACCCGGCCGTACGCCGTTAACGCCTGCGTAGGGGAGAATCACTGGCGTGACACGGCCGCGGGACTCTCAGCCAGCAGGCGCGCAGGTGCCGGAGCGGGCGGATTTCCGGTCGGGCTTCGCGTGCTTTGTCGGCCGCCCCAACGTCGGTAAGTCGACATTGATGAATGCTCTCGTCGGCACGAAGATCGCCATCACGAGCAGCCGCCCGCAGACGACCCGCCGGGCTATCCGCGGCATCGTGCACCGGCCCGATGCGCAGCTGGTCATCATCGACACGCCCGGGCTGCACCGGCCCCGGACGCTGCTCGGCGAGCGGCTGGACAGCCTGGCGCGCTCCACGCTCACCGAGGTCGACGCGGTCGGCTTCTGCCTGCCGGCCGGCGAGCGGATCGGGCCTGGTGACCGGTACCTGGCCGGCGAGCTGGCTGGCCTGGGCAAGACGCCGGTGGTCGCCATCGTCACCAAGACGGACCAGGTATCCAGGGACCAGGTGGTGGCGCAGCTCGCCGCGGTCGGCGGCCTCGGCAAGTGGGCCGACGTGGTGCCGGTCTCCGCGGTGTCCGGCTTCCAGCTGGACGTGCTGGCCGATGTGCTTGTCTCGCACCTGCCGCGGGGCGTCCCGCTGTACCCGGACGGTGACCTCACCGACGAGCCCGAGCAGCAGCTCGTCGCCGAGCTGATCCGCGAGGCGATCCTGGAGGGAGTGCGGGACGAGCTGCCGCACTCGATTGCCGTCGTGGTCGAGGAAATGGCGCCGCGGCCGGGGCGCGACGACCTGATCGACGTGCACGCGCTGATGTACGTGGAACGGCCCAGCCAGAAGGCCATCGTCATCGGCGCCAAGGGCGCCCGGCTCAAGGAAGTGGGCACGGCGGCGCGCCGGCAGATCGAGGCGCTGCTCGGCACGCGGATCTATCTCGACCTGCGGATCAAGGTCGCCAAGGACTGGCAGCGGGACCCGAAGCAGCTGCGCCGCCTGGGCTTCTACGACTGATCCGCCGATGATCCGCCGTCGCCGCGCCCCGGCGACTCACCGGCGGCAGGCGGGCCGGAAACCGCGGCGGTGCGGGACAATGGCCTGGTGAGCATCTACCGCGACGACGGCATCGTGCTGCGTACCCACAAGCTGGGCGAGGCCGACCGGATCGTCACCCTGCTGACCCGGCGGAACGGGCGGGTACGCGCGGTAGGCAAGGGCGTCCGGCGGACGAAGTCGAGATTCGGGGCGCGGCTGGAGCCGTTTACTCATGTCGACCTGCTGCTCTATACGGGACGATCGCTGGACGTGATCACCCAGGCGGAGACCCTGCGGCCGTACGGTGAGCTGCTGGCCGGGGACTATCCGCGGTACACCACCGGCACGGCGATGCTGGAGACCGCCGAGCGGTTCACCCCGGTCGAGAAGGAGCCGTCGCTGCGGCAGTTCCTGCTGCTCGTCGGCGGGCTGCGGGCTCTCGGGGAGAGCGCGCATGAGCCGCGGCTGGTACTCGACGCATATCTGCTGCGCTCACTCGCGGTCGCGGGATACGCGCCCGCGCTGGAGGAATGCGCGATCTGCGGGACGCGGGCGCCGCGCTCCGATCCGGAACCGGGCCCAGGCGCAGCGGAAGATCCGGCGCACGAGCCGGAGCGCGCGGCCGAGTCCATCGCGGCACCCGGGCCCGCTGCCGTCAGCCGCCCGGCCAGGCCGCCGCGCACCTTCCGTGCGTTCGCGATATCGGCCGGAGGGCTGATCTGCCCGTCCTGCCGGGCGCCCGGCGCGGCCATGCCATCGGCGCAGACGATCGCGCTGATGAGTGCGCTGATGAGCGGTGACTGGCCGCACGCCGACGCGAGCGAGCGCCGTCATCAGGTCGAGTGCAGCGGGCTGGTAGCCGCTTACCTGCAGTGGCACCTGGAGCACTCGATCCGCTCGCTCAAGCACGTGGAACACGCGTGATTTGGCCAGCCCGGCGGCTTCCGTGACTGGCCAGGTCCGGCCGCCCTACCCGCACCCCGGCGGCGCCCGCCCGCCCGACATCCCGGCCGCCTTCGTGCCCAGGCACGTGGCCCTGGTGATGGACGGCAACGGCCGCTGGGCCAAGCAGCGCGACCTGCCGCGGACCGAAGGCCACAAGCGGGGCGAGCAATCGCTGTTCGACGTGATCATGGGAGCCATCGAGCTCGGCATCCCGTACCTGTCGGCGTACGCGTTCTCCACCGAGAACTGGCGGCGGTCGCCCGACGAGGTCCGCTTCCTGATGGGCTTCAACCGCGACGTGATCCGCCGCCGCCGTGACCAGCTGAACGAGATGGGGGTGCGGGTGCGCTGGGCCGCCGGCGCCCCCGGCTGTGGCGCAGCGTGATCAGCGAGCTTGAGGACGCCGAGCAGATGACCGCGGGCAACTCCGTGCTCACCCTGCAGTTCTGCGTCAACTACGGCGGCCGCGCCGAGATCGTTGATGCCGCTGCCGCGATCGCGGCGGACGTCGCCGCCGGGAAACTGCGCGCCGACCGGATCGATGACAAGGTGTTCGCCCGTTACCTGGACGAGCCAGGCATCCCCGATGTCGACCTGTTCATCCGGTCCTCCGGCGAGCAGCGGCTGTCGAATTTCCTGATCTGGCAGTCCGCCTATGCCGAGCTAGTGTTCCTGGACACGCTCTTTCCCGACTTCGACCGCCGTCACCTGTGGCACGCCTGCGAGATCTTCGCGAGCAGGGACCGCCGGTACGGCGGCGCCGCGCCTAACCCGGTCACCGGCGCTGCGCAGGACTAGGACTAGCCGGTCAGCGCATGACCTGCAGGACGGCCAGCGTGAGCGCGCCAGCGAACATTGCCACCCGGACGACCCGCCCGGGCGTGGTCAGCACGGGCCAGGACAGGTAGCCGAGCCAGCCGATGAAGGCGGCCACCAGGCAGAGCGCGGCCGCGCCCGCCCAGCCTTGCAGGGCGAGCCCGGCGACGAGCACCGCGGCCAGCACGAACGGCACTACCCAGGCGGGCAACTGGCGCAGGAACACCAGCTGGGCGGCGCTGCGCCGTTCCACCGTGCTGCGGGCGCCGCCGCGCCCGGGGGCGGGCCGTGCCCCGGGTCGCGCGGGCCCGGACCTGGCCGGACGGCCGGATCCGGGCCGGGTGGTCTTAGGCCGGGCCTGCTGGGATCGCGCGGCCTGAGGGCGGCCGGGCTGGGACCGGGCCGGCTGCGAGCTGGCCGGCCGGGGCCGGGGCGGCTGAGACCGGACTGGCCGGGGGCGGGCTGGCCGTTTGCTGGTCACAGTTACGCGCCCTTCGCTGATGATTGACGTCCGCACGGTAAAGATACGGCCTGCTGCCAGGTCAGGTGACGACGCCGCGGACGCCATGGCCCGACACCGGGGCGCGATGGCCGGCCGCCGCGGGTACCCAGCCCGGGCATCGCGGCCCGGCTAACCCGGGCCGGAACGCCGCTAAGCTTGGCCACTGACCAGCGCCCCCGATGATGCCGCGCGCGCAGCACAGCCGCCGACCGCCAGCCGGATGGAGACCCAAGATGGCCAAACGCAGTGACCGCATGGAAACCCTGGTCAGCCTCTGCAAGCGGCGGGGGATCGTCTTCCCGTCCAGCGAGATCTACGGCGGGCTGCGCGCCTCCTGGGACTACGGCCCGCTCGGCGTCGAGATGAAGAACAACATCAAGCGCCAGTGGTGGCGGACGATGGTGCAGGAGCGCGACGACATCGTCGGCCTCGACTCCTCGGTGATCCTGGCCCGCGAGGTGTGGGAGGCCAGCGGTCACGTCACCCAGTTCGTCGACCCGCTGACCGAGTGCATGTCCTGCCACAAGCGGTTCCGGGCCGACCACCTGATCGAGGCGTACGAGGAGAAGCACGGGCACCCGCCGGAGGACGGCCTCGCCCAGCTGGCCTGCCCCAACTGCGGTACCCGGGGCGCCTTCTCCGAGCCGCGCAACTTCAACGGCCTGCTGCGGACCTACCTCGGCCCGGTCGAGGACGAATCGGGCCTCGCCTACCTGCGGCCCGAGACTGCCCAGGGCATCTTCATCAACTACCGCAACGTGCTGCAGACATCCCGCAAGAAGATCCCGTTCGGCATCGGGCAGATCGGCAAGTCGTTCCGCAACGAGATCACTCCCGGCAACTTCATCTTCCGCAC
The DNA here is from genome assembly GCA_963707065.1 of uncultured Actinomycetes bacterium. Classification (GTDB taxonomy): domain Bacteria; phylum Actinomycetota; class Actinomycetes; order Streptosporangiales; family Streptosporangiaceae; genus Palsa-506. The sequence goes on along the minus strand of CAVPPJ010000013.1, from coordinate 192,987 downwards.
CCGTGAGTTCGAGCAGATGGAGATGGAGTTCTTCGTCAAGCCGGGCACCGACGAGGACTGGCATCAGCGCTGGATCGACGCGCGGCTCGACTGGCATGTCGGCCTCGGGGTCAGCAAGGACAACCTGCGGCTGTACGAGCATCCGCAGGAAAAGCTGTCGCACTACTCCAAGCGCACGGTCGACATCGAGTACAAATTCGACTTCCCGGGCAGCGAGTGGGGCGAGCTTGAGGGAATCGCGAACCGCACCGACTTCGACCTGACCACGCACGGGAAAGCATCCGGCCACGACATGTCCTACCTCGATCCGGAGTCGGCGGAGCGGTACGTCCCCTACGTAGTCGAGCCCGCGCTCGGCGTCGACCGGTGCCTGCTGGTGCACCTGCTGGACTCCTACACCGAGGACGAGGCGCCGGACGCCAAGGGCAAGCTGGAGAAGCGGACCGTGCTGCGGCTTGACCCCAGGATTGCCCCGGTCAAGGTGGCCGTGCTGCCGCTGTCGCGTAACGCCGACCTCTCACCGAAGGCCAGGGACGTGGCCGCCGAGCTCCGCAAGCACTGGAACGCCGACTTCGACGACGCCAGCGCGATCGGCCGCCGCTACCGCCGCCAGGACGAGATCGGCACCCCTTACTGCGTAACCGTTGATTTCCAGACACTGGAAGACCAGGCAGTCACGGTCCGCGAGCGGGACTCGATGCGGCAGGAAAGGATCGGCATTGACGGGCTCATTGCCTACCTTGCCGAACGGATGACTGGCTGCTAGTGCCGCTTCAGGCAACGTTTGCCCGGGTGACAACCCGGCGGAGTCGTTCGTCGTAGGCGTGGTTGTTGCGCCAGATGATGTACCGGCGGATCATGCTGGCCTGCTCCTGGTGGGTCAGGTGGTCGGTGCCGTCGAGGGCGAAGTAGCGCAGCGCCGTGAACTGAGCCTCGATGCGGTTTAACCAGGACGAATTTGTCGGCGTGCAGGCAATCTCGGCGTTGTTTGCCGCGGCCCACTGCCCGGCTCGCTTGTCTTTCCTGGTGGTCAGATGGGGGCTGAAGTTGTCGCAGATGATCGCGATCCTGATCTGGGGTGGGTAGAGGGTGCGCAGGTAGCGGCAGAACTCCAGGAACCGGGCCCGGTTCTTGCGCGGCTTGATGTGCCCGAACAGCTTGTCCTCACCCAGCTCGCAGGCGGCGAACAGGTGCCGCACCCCGGCGGTGCGGGTATAGGTAGCGCGCCGCCGCGGCCGCGGCGTGCGGCCGGGCTCTTTGTTCTTGCCGCTGACCGCCGCCCACTGCCGCCCCGGGTGCGGCCGCAGATTCAGCGGCCCGAATTCGTCCATGCAGAAGATCACTTCGGGTTCGGCGGGCTCGGGGGTGACCTCCCGGTCGGCGATCGCATACAGGTGCCCGGCCCGGGCCTTCTTGACCGCATAGCCCGGGTCGGTGGAGGTCTTCCAGGTTTTCAGCCGTTGAAAGGTGACGCCCTCCTCGCGGAGCAGCACCCGCAGGCCCTCGTGGCTGATGTCATCGACCACCCCCTCAGCCACCAGGAACCCGCCGAGTTTTGACAGGCTCCAGGTGGAGAACGGCAGGCCATGCTCCGCTGGCCTGGACTTGGCGATCTTTTGACCATCTGCGCCCGCCGCCAAGTGAACTACCGACCCCTGCCGCGGCGCTACAATCGGCACCAGCGGGCGAGCTCCATCAGCGTTGATCTCGCGGACGCGCACTCGTTCTCCCACCCGGACGGTCCTGGCGACACCGTGCCGTCCGGACCAGCTTCCGAACAGCGCGTCACGTCACTACTGGGTCAAGGTTCTCTGAGCTCCGCCCTGGCGAAGTACCGGGGCGGCGACGTCCCGGTTATCGACGATGACATCGGCGTGAGATCGAGGATCAACCTCTGCGTCGTACATCCGCTCGGCGGGGATGTAGTAACGGCGATAGTGCGCTGCTGCCGCCTGCGCGGAGTCCATCCAGGCAGAGTCCCGAGCGGCGCCCCTGGCTAGCACCAGGTCGAAATCGATCTCAACAAAGATCCGGAAGTCCCACAGGTCGCGGAGCTCGGGACGCAGCAGGTAGGCGCCATCGGCGATCACGATCGTGTCGGCGGCCACGGACTGCACCTCGACTGGGAACGGTGCCTGGTTCTGCTGGTCGAAGAACTTCAAGCGGATCTGCCGATCCCCACCCGGCCCGAGGGGTGACAGCAGGAGAGCGCGGATCGCGTCGAGATCGAACGCACCATGGTAGAAGCCAGCCGGGCCTGGAGGTCGTTCAGCGCGTGGCCGCTTGAAGTCATCCAGATCGGCCCGAAGGCATGTGCGGCCGTGGCCCACCACCGTAGCTGCCAGCTCATCGGCCAACGTGGACTTGCCAGCCGCAGAGAATCCGTCCACACCAACCCGAACCGGATGCGGACATTCCATCCCGGTGATCATCCAGGCCAGACGGTGGAGAACCGCCGTGCGCCGCCCCGTATCGGTGCCAGGCGTCGAACGCCGCTCGTCCACGCACCCAAGCCTAGCCAAACGTCGACAGGGCGAACCTTGCCTGATGCGGCACTAGTCGTCAGTACCTGACGGATCTGGCTCCCTGGCGAGTGCAGGCGCCCGGTTCCGGCGGCCGGGTCACAGTGCCGCCCGGCGGCGCATGGCCGGAGCCCATCAAGGCGAAGGATCTGGCGTGCCCCATGACGCGGATCCTTCCCTTTCTTGAGGAACCGTCGGCGGCTCGTGCCGTCTGCCCCGCGGAGTTTCTCGGCTGCGGGCCGAAGCCCCGGGGTATATTCCGATAATTCTGGTCGGAAATATTGACTTTTCCGTCAACCTCTCGCATGCTCGGGTTATGACGATCTACGACCGCACCGAGAGGCGCTACGTGGACCTGCTCCGCGTCGCCAGTTCCCGGTGTCGCCCCGTCGCCAGCTAGCCCGCACCCGCCCGGACGTGGTGGATCCGGCCATCGATCACCTTCGAGGTGATCGGTCCCGGAAATCCATCACCCTGGCCAGTCCCCGATCCCTGCCCGCCGCGCCTCGTTCTTTGCTGCCCGCTTGCCGGGAATCCCCGGTCGCCCGGATACCGGGCGCCAGGTATCCGGGCGACCGGCGCAGCCGCCAACGCCAGCCGAGAGGAATTCCCGTGACCGACACCATCAGCACTTCCGCCCGCATCGCCATCACGCCGCTCGCAGGCGCGATCGGGGCCGAGCTCTCCGGCGCCGATACCGGCGGCCCGCTGAGCGATGACGGCGTCGCCCAGATCCGCCAGGCCCTGCTTGACCACAAGGTGGTCTTCCTGCGCGACCAGCACCTCAGCTACGCCACACAGGTGGCATTCGCCGAGCGGCTCGGCCCGCTGACGCTCGGGCATCCCACCCTGTCATCGCCGCCGGAGCAGCCCTTCCTTGAGGAAATCGACTCGGCCAAGGGCACCCGGGCCAATCACTGGCACACCGACGTCACCTTCGTCGACCGGCCGCCGGCGTTCACGCTGCTGCATGCCGTCGTCATCCCGCCGGTCGGCGGGGACACCCTGTGGGCCAACACGGTGGCCGGCTACGAGAGCCTGCCGGGGGAGCTGCGGGACCTGGCCGACCGGCTGCGGATCGTGCACACCAACGACTACGACTACTCGGCGGTCTTCGGCCGCAGTGAGCGCGCCGATGACCCGCTGGCCAGGATGCGCAAGGAGTTCGTCTCCACCATCTACGAAACCGAGCATCCCGCGGTCCGGGTCCACCCGGAGACGGGGGAGCGGTCGCTGGTTCTCGGCGGCTTCGCGCGCAGCGTGGTCGGCTTCTCCCCGCAGGCATCGCGTGACCTCATCCGGATCCTGCAGGAGTACGCCACCCGGCCCGAGCACACGGTGCGCTGGAAGTGGCGCGCGGGGGATCTCGCGATCTGGGACAACCGCGCCACCCAGCACTACGCGATCTTCGACTACGGCACGGCGCACCGCCGGGGCGAGCGCGTCACCGTCGCAGGCCCGGTGCCGGTCGGCGTTGACGGCCGGCCAAGCGTCGCGCTGCGGGGCGAGGCAACCGCCTACTACCGCGGCGCCGCGTAGGCCACCTGCCCGGAGTCCCCGGGCCATCCCGTACTGCCCGGCCGGGCAGCCGTACTGCCCGGCCGGGCCACCCAACTCAGCAAGGCGGTCAAACCATGAGTACTTCTGCTGACACCACTACCCCGACCCGGGGCCGGCCCGTCTACAAGCGCAAGCGCCGGCGGATCTACGCCGGCCTCGGCGTGGCCGCGATCCTGGTGATCGTGCTGATCGCCTGGGCAGTCACCCAGGGCAGCGGCGGCCAGGGAGCGGCCCTGCCGGGCTTCACCATCGCCTACGGGCAGGGCACGGTCGCCAACTCCGACAGCATCATCGACAGCGACGCGGCACTCGCCAAGACGATCCCGGCCCATCTCAAGTTCGTGCCGTTCGACGCCGGCGTGACAGCGATCGCCGAGATGCGCAGCGGCAGCCTGCAGGCCATCAGCGGGGTCGGCAACCCGCCGGTCGTCGGCGCCGTCGGCACGAACACCGGGGTCGACGTCGTCATCGCGCAGAGCTTTGACGCCGACGCGCTGATCGTGCCGAAGTCGATCACCAAGCCGAGCCAGCTGGCCGGCAAGTCCGTCGGCGTACTGGTCGGGTCGTCAGAGGACTACGAGCTGCAGGGCTGGCTCGGGCTGCAGCATCTCACGTCCTCGGTCAAGGTCGTCGGCTTCGCCAGCGAGCAGGCGGCAGCGGCCGCCTACCTGGGCGGCTCGGTCGCCGGGGCGTACGTGCAGGCCGGGCCGGAAGCCCAGCTGATAACCAAGGGCGGGCACGCGATGATCGACGCCGAGCAGATCGCCAAGCTGGGCATCCCCGGCCTGAACGTGGTCGCGGTCTCGCAGAACATCGTCAAGAGCGATCCCGCGCTGGTGCAGAAGTACGTGTGCGCCGAGGTCCAGGCCACCAGGCTGTTCACCGGGCCGCAGTCGGCCAAGTACCTGACCCAGAGCGCCAAGGTCCAGGGGGTGCCCGGCAATCTCATCGTGTCGGCCACGAGGAGCTTCCCGTTCATCCCGCTCAGCCAGCAGCTGCACTGGCTCGGCGCCACGCCCAACGACACCAGCAGCCCGATCGTGCAGGCATATGTGCAGACCGGCAAGTTCCTGGTCAGCCAAGGCCGGCTGACGACGGCTCCGACCGCGTCGGTGCTGGCCACGCATGTCGACTCGACGTTCGTCAAGAAGGCGCTCGCCGGTGGCTGCTGACGCCGTGCGCAGCGCAAACCCGGCAGCCCCCGGCCTCGGCCGGGGCGCTGCCGGGCGGCGGCCGGAGCCCGGCAGCACCGGACCGGAGCAGCCGGCCGTCGGCGGATCACGCGCGGCGCATGTCGTCATCGAGTCGGTCGGCAAGACATTCCGCCGGGCAGGCCGGCGGACGGTGGCCATCTCCGGCCTCAACCTGCAGGTCGCTCCCGGCGAGCTGGTCTGCCTGCTCGGCCCGTCCGGCTGCGGGAAGTCCACCTTGCTGCGCATCGTCGCGGGGGCGCTGGCGGCCGACCAGGGCTCGGTCACCGTCGGCGGGCAGCCGGTCACCGGCCCGGCGCCCGACCGGGGCATGCTTTTCCAGAGCCCGATGCTGTTTCCCTGGCTGACGACCAGGAAGAACGTCCTGTTCGGCCCCAAGGCACAGCGAGCGGCGGGCGCTGACCAGCGAGATGACCCCGAGCTGGACGCCGAGGCCGACGCCATCCTGGCGACCGTCGGCCTGGCGCAGTTCAGCGACGCCTTCCCGCACGAGCTGTCCGGCGGGATGCAGCACCGGGCAGCGTTTGCCCGGGCGATGGTCACCCGGCCCTCGCTGCTGCTCATGGACGAGCCGTTCGGCGCGCTCGACGCCATTACCCGGGTGCGCATGCACGAGTTCCTGCTGACCATGTGGGAGCGGTACCGGATCACCATCATCTTCGTTACCCACGACATCGAGGAGGCGGTCCTGATTGGCGACCGGGTGGCCGTCATGGGCGGCCGCCCGCCAGGTATCAGGGAGGTCATCGACGTGCCGCTCGGCCGGCCGCGGCACGCACTCGACGTTGATACCGAGGAGTTCCTCGCCGTGAAGCGCCGGATCCGCGCGTCCCTGCTGGCATGAGGAGCACGCCCGCGGCCTGCTTACCCGCCGTCCGCCAACCCGCAGCCCGCACTCTCCTGGCCCGCATTCGCGCGGGCCTCGCAGCCCGCAAGGGAGCATGAACAATGTCAGGCTGGTACTCGTTCAACACCGCCGTGGCCACCATGGACCGGCCGCCGGGACAGGACGCTGGCAATCACGATGAACTCGACGATCGCGCCGAGCTCATCGCCCACCGGCGGGCCAGGCGCCGCGCCAGGAGCCGCCGGGTGGCGACCGGCGCGGCCGGGATAGCCGCGCTGCTGCTGCTCTGGCAGGCGGCCGCGATGATCCTGAACGACCAGGTGGCCCTGCCGTCGGTCGCCCAGACAGTGCAGCAGTTCCTGCACTACCTGGATCACCCTTACCCGGCGCAGGGCAAGCCGATCTGGTTTGACCTCTACATCAGCCTGCAGCGGATCCTGATCGGCTTCATCATCGGCGTAGCCTGCGGGATCGCGCTCGGCGCCGCGATGTCGGCCAGCCGGGTGATGCGGCATCTGGTCGATCCCGTCATCGAGATCCTCCGGCCGCTGCCGCCGCTTGCCTTCATCCCGCTCTTCATCGTCTGGCTGGGCATCGGGGAGATGCCCAAGGAGGTGCTGATCATCGTCGGGGTGGTGCCGCTGATGGCGGTAACGACGGTGGCGGCCCTGGACGAGGTCCCCGACGACCTGCGGCTGTGCGCCAGGACGCTCGGTGCCTCCTCCCGGTACGCCATGCTGCACGTGCAGATCCGGGCCGCCCTGCCGTTCATCCTCACCGGCATGCGCTTCGCCATGGCCGGCGCCTGGAGCAGCATCGTCGCCGTCGAGCTGCTCGCCGCCACCAGCGGCCTGGGATTCATGATCATGCAAGCCGGCGATTACCTGGACACGGCCCTGGTCTTCGCCGGGATCATCACCATCGCCATGGCTGGCCTGCTGATGGACGCCGGGATCCGCGGGCTGCTGCTGCTTGCCGATCCGAGCCGGCGCGGCTAGCCGGGAGAACCGGCCGGGCCGGATAGTCAGCCGCTGAGGGAGTTCATCGCCGTCTGCAGATCCGTGCTGGACACCCCCCGGCCGCAGACCGCGGCGGCCTCCTGCGCCGTCGCGGTGTAGTGCCGGATGCCAACCCGGTAGTGAATGGCCATCGACCTCAGCGTCCAGCAGTGCCCGGGTGCAGGCGCCGCTGCCTCGGCCACCAGCCCGAGGCTGGACACCGCCACCAGGTCGCCGGTGATGCGGTCGGTCACCTTCCGGCTCGGCGGGATGGCCAGGCCCGCCAGCGGCAACCGCCCGGTGGCGCACGAGCTGGCACCGACCGGGCTATCGGGGTCAGACACCGCGCCGACAGCCGCGCAGCCGGCGTCATGCGCGGCATAGACGGCGATCAGCCGCGGTGCCGGGTACCCGTTGCCGCCGCCGACCAGGGTGACGCCGTTGATGACCGCGGCTGTCTTTCCGTGGTTGATGACGGGCGCGACGAGCCCGACCGGAACGCCGCGGGGATCGGGCCAGCCGGAGATGCTGAACGACTCGAAGAACAGCGGCCCGTTGCCGAGGCCGATCGGCCCGCGGGTCAGGAAGGCACCGATAACGAGCAGCACGACGACGATGCCAGCAAGGAGGCGCGAGTAGCGCCGGCCGAAGCGCGGCCTCATGTCCCCTCCGGACTGCCGACTGGTTGGACCGATAATAATGCGCCTTGATCCTGGCGGGCGCCCGCTGCTTGATCCTGGCGGGTGTCCACTGCCTTGATCCTGGCCGCCCGCCCGCCTTGATCCTGGCGGGGCCCCGGTTGCCTAGCCGGGCGCTGGCGGCCGGTCATCCGCCCAGGCGGGCGCCAGCGCTGCCAGCACGGCATCCAGGGCCTGATCGCCAGTGGCGGGACTGGCCGAGCCGGCCTGCGGTGCGCGGCGGAAGACTTCCGCCGCGCCCTGATGGAACCCGTCCGGCAGGCCGGCCGCGCTCATGCTCGCCGCGATTTCCTCCATCTCGGCTACCCAGCGCCAGCCTTTCGCGGTCGCCGACGCAGCGGCACCGCGGGAACGGTCGGCCAGCGCCTGCTGAGACAGCGCCCACTCCTGCAGCAGCGTGTCCTCGACGCCCTCGGACCTGGCCAGCGCGCGCACCGCGAGCAGCAGCGCCGCCGCGCCCTTGGTCCACCCGGCGTAGGCCATCTTCACGGCCGAGGCCGCGGTCGCGCCGCCGTCGGCTACCCGGGCATCCAGCGGGGTGCCCGCGAACAGAGCGCGCACGGCAGGCGCGTGCTGGCCGGACAGGTAAAGGCGGGTGCTGCCCGCGGCGAGTGGCGGCGGGCCGATGATCGCGCCGTCGACGTAGGTGGCGCCGCCTTCCTCCACCATCAGCGCGACCTCGCGGGCGGTGGCCGGCGAGATCGCGTTCGCGTCGATGTACAGGCCGCTGAACCCCTGCACCGCCCAGGCCATGTCCAGGGCCACGTACGGCGGGCAGATCGACAGGATGATCTCCGCGTGCCCGGCTACCTCCTCCGCGGTCCCGACGTCCTCCAGGCCGGCTGCCCGGGCCCGCCCGGCCGTCTCCGGCCCGCGGCCCTGCGACGCCCACAGCACGACGTGCCCGGCGTCAGTCAGGCAGCGGCCCACCGAGGCACCCATCTCGCCTGGATGCAGTAGCCCGACCACGCTCCCGCTCGGCATGTCCATGGCTGAGTTTGGCACGGATGCCGCCCGCCCGGCGTGGGTACGCAAGTGAGCTAGAAGACGGGCCAGCCATTCGTGCTGGCCGACGGCGCCCCATGCAGCGGGGTGAACTTGTTCCCGGTGAGGACGCCGATCTCAATGGGATAGTTGGCCATGTTGTGGGTGATGGCGTTCGCTCCCGGCTTGTGGGCGATGACGATAAGCGTGTTGCCCGTGGCACTCGTCCACAGCACGTCCTGGACCTGGCCCGGGTACGCGCTGAACCGCCACCTGCCCAGGACGCGCACGACATTCCCGGTGCTCGCCGAGAATTCGGTGAACGCAAGTTCCGACCTGATCGGCGGCTTGGTCTCGGTCACGGTGGCGAGGACGATCTTGGTGCCGTCCGGGGTAAGAAGGGCGCTGTAGCCGAAGATGCTGCTGGCCTTCCCGTGCACGAAGTGCAGGGATTCCTGCTCGTGGGCGAAGTCAAGGATCAGCCTGCTCGATCGCAGGTCGTTACCCGGTGCCGTGGTGTCGAGCAGGCGGATATCGATGCTGCCGGCGATCCATTGCTGGAATGCGAGCGTCCGCCCGTCTGCCGACCAGGAAAGCGGCTGGCCGCTGGCCGCGTTGTTGGTAATCGTGGCATGGCCATGCCACACCCACGTTCGCTCCGATCCGGTGGCGAGGGTGAAAACCCGGATTTCCGGGTTCTCCGTGTTGTCTGCCTTCTCGACAGCCACGGCGAGCTTGCTGGCATCCGGGCTTATCGCGATGGCCGACGCCAGTTCCCCCGCGGGCAGCTGTGGGATCGGCAATGCGGCGAACTGCTGCGGCCGACCGTCCCTGCCGAGCCGGATCAGGAAGAACCTCGTCGGGGATGTCGGTTGCCAGCGTTCCGCGGCGAGGACGAACGTGCGGTCGTCAGCGGCGGCGGTCACCAGCGAGAAGTTGCCGTATGGCTTAGGCGGCAAGATCGTCGCTAGCACCGCGCCCGTGGCCGTTGAGTGACTCACGAGATGCTGCCGGCCTCCCCGGCCGCCGGCAAAGGTGAGGTAGAACGGCGGGATCCTGGCCGCCGCCTTCGGCTCGGCCTGATGCCGCGGCGGACCCGGCCAGGCGGTGGTGCGCGGCACTGGTGATCACCAGCGAGGCGGCCACCACGGCGATCACTGACGCGGCCGCGGCCAGCGCCGTGATCCACCGGGGCAGGGCACTGCCGCGCTGCCCGGCGGCGCGCCCGCGGGCGGCCCGCAGCACGGTGGCCGGGTCGGGTGCGTGGCGTTCCAGCGAGCTCAGCGCGGCCCGCAGGTCGTCTTCCACTCGCATTAGCTCTCCTTCTTGTAAGCCACGGGCAGCCGCGGCGGTTCCTGGCTCAGCTCGACGCGCAGCGCCGCGAGCGCCCGGGACGCGTAGCCGCGGACAGTGCCCGGCGCGCAGCCGAGAAGCTCGGCGATCTCGGCATCGGGGCGGTCCTCGTAATAGCGGAGAACGAGCACGGCGCGCTGCCGCCTGGGCAGCTTCCCCAGTTCGCCGAGCAGTGCGTCGCGTTCGGAGTACTCCTGCGCGTGATCTGGCGCGGTGCTGCCGCGCCCGGTCCCCGCGTCGCTCGACGGGATCAGCCGCCAGGACCGCCGCCGCCAGGACAGGAACTCGTTCAGGATCATCTTGCGGACATAGAGTTCCGGCTGGTCCAGGCCGCCGATCCGGCCCCACCGGGAGTACGCGCGGATCATCACGTCCTGGGCCAGGTCCTCCGCGATCGCCCGGTCACCGGCCAGCACGGCGGCGAAATTCAGCAACGCAGGCAGCCGGGTCGCCGGCGAATTCCTCGAACGTCATCCCGCCTCCGTGGATCAGGGTCCCTGAGTAGTAAATGCACCGGGCACCCTGATGTGCTGTGCGGCGGGGCTGTTTTCCGCACGCCGGTCAACCACTGGTGACGTGCGCGCTCGCCAGGCCGGGATGCGGCGGCTCTACCAGGCGACGCTGGTGATGTTCTGGTTAGCCGTGGGGCTGCCGGGGATGGGCGTGAAGTGATTCCCGGTCAGAACGCCGAGGACAGGCGGGATCGAGCGGCGGACCCAGTGCCCGGCCGGGCTCGCCCCCGGCGGCGAGATGACGATCAGCGTGGCGCCCGACGAGTTCGTCCAGAGCACTGACTGGTAGGGAATCCCGCCGGGTCCCAGGCTGAACCACCAGGGGTCCAGGGTCCGCACGAGCTTTCCCGTGCTAGCGGAGAATTCGGCGAAGTTAAGCTTCTCGCGGAATCTGGAATGAAGCGTGTTCCCCTGCGTGACCTGCACAGGCGCGTAAATGACCGTCCTGCCGTCCGGTGTCAGGAGGCTATTGCTGTTGTCGTTGTTGGACGACAACACGGCCACGGCCGGCCGGGCTGATCGCAGGCTGCTGCCCGCGGCGGCGGTGTCGAGCAGCCGGACGTTGAGGTGCTGTCCCGTCCACTGCTGGAACGCCAGCGTACGGCCGTCCGCCGCCCAGGAGAGAGGCTGCCCGAGGCTGCTCTGCGTGCCGACCCACCCCCGGCCCGCCCATGTCCAGTCGTGCTGTGATCCGGTGGCGAGGGTGAAGATCTGAATCTTCCGGGACTGCTGGGGCTCGTGCGGCGTGGCGAGGACCACGGCAAGCTTGCTGCCATCGGGGGACAGCGCCAAGCCGATGACCCGGTAGCCCTCCCTTTCCGTGATGGGCAGGGCGGTCAGTGGCGCAGCGCCCGTGGCTGGATCGAAATGCAGCAGGAAGAACTTCGTGGGCTCGTTTGCGTTTCGCGTCGGGCTGGCTCCGGGCACCCAGGGCTGCGCGGCCAGGACGAACGTGCGGTCATCAGCGGCACCGCTCACCCAGCTGAAGGTGCGGTAGGGCCGGGGCGGGCTCGCTGTCGCGAGCGCGGTCCCGGTCGCCGTGGCGCGGACGACAGCGTGCCAGTGCGCCATCAGGTCGCCGGTGTAGCCGGTCAGGGCGACGTAGTAGGGCGGAACGCTGGCGAGCGCAGCTGCCCGGGTCGCGGCGGTCCCCGGCGCGGGCGCGCGCGCGCCGCCGGTGATGGCCAGCGAGGCGGCTACCACGGCGATGACCGAGGCGGCCGCGGCCAGCGGGGCGGCCCAGCGCCGCCAGCCGCCGCGGTGCGGCGGGCCGGGTTATGCCGAAGCGGCGTGCTGGCCGGTCAGGCAGCCGCAGCGGCGGTGCGCTGCCGGGCGCAACCGTGCCGGCGGCCGCCTGCGCGGCCGCGCGGAGGCGGTCTTCGATCGTGTTCATCGATCCTCCTTGAGGAGCCGGCCGAGCGCGGCGAGCGCACGGGAGGTGGTGGATTTGACGGTGCCCTGGCTGATGCCCATGGCGGCGGCGACCTCGGGTTCGGAGAGATCGAGGTAGAACCTGAGCACCAGCGCTTCCCGTTGCCGGTCGGGCAGCCGCCGCAGCGCGGCCAGCACCTCGCGGTGCTCCTCGCCGACGAGAGCCGCATACTCGGCGGACTCGGCATCCGCCGGCACGGTGTCCCGGGTGGCCCGCCGCTCATTCCTGATCCGGCGGCGCAGTTCCGACCGGCATCCGTTCAGGGCAGACGAACGTACGTAGCTGAGGGCCTTGTCCTGGTCGGCCAGGTGAGCCCAGCGGCGGAACAGCCCGCAGAAGGCCTCCTGCACCACGTCCTCTGCGGCCTGCCGGTCGCCGGTCATGATGATGGCGAGGCGGATCAGCCCGACCGCGTGGACCTGATAGAGCGCCGTGACCGCCGTCCTGGCATCTCCAGCCGGGATCTGCGCCGGCCGGGTGCCTGCGAAAACCCCGGCCCGGTCCGGCGCGCCTGCCGGTCGCCGATTGCTCAGACCGCCGATGAGCAGGTCACTGTCCTTTGCGGCGTTCGGAATTTCAGCCTTCACGTATCAGAGACGTCTGAGGGCCAGGCTAGTTGCCTCCGCGGACAAGGCAGCGGGCACGGCCGTGGGTATACCGGCCGTGCCCGCTGCAGCCGTGTCCGGCGGCACTACCAGGCGGCGTCGAGCGGGTTCTGCCTACCAGGCAACGTCGAGCAGGTTCTGCGGAGCCCGGGGGAGGGGCGTGAACTGTCCCCCGGCCAGCACGCCGGGCACCGGCCCGATCGCGCGGGTGATCCAGTGCCCGGCCGGGTCCGTGCCCGGGGGAGCCTCGACGATCAGCGTGCTGCCCGAGGAACTGGTCCACAGGACGTCCTGCCACGACGCCGCCCCGAGTCCCTTGAATCGCCATGGATCCAGGATGCGCACGGCCTTGCCGGTGCTCGACGAGAGTTCGGCGATCTCGCAGCTCCATCGCGTCGGGATGCAGTGTGTTTCTCGCCAGCGGCACCACTACCTTGGTGCCGTCCGGCGTGATGATCGTGTTGCCCGGGCTGATGGTGAACACTCCGTCCCGGTTGAAGAATCTTGCGACCAGCCTGGCCGACCGCAGGTCGGCGCCCGGTGCGGTGGTGTCGAGGAGGCGCACCGCGACGTTGCTTCCCGTCCATTTCTGGAACGCGAGCATCCGCCCGTCTGCCGTCCAGGACAGTGGCTCGCCCAGCGGCTTGAAGTTGCCGACCCATCCGGTACCGGGCCAGATCCATTCTCATCGACCCGGTGGCCAGGCTGATGACCCCGATCTTCGGGTCTCGCTGCGCGTTCGCCGGGCCCGAACCGTGCAAGGCGATAGCGAGCTTGCTGCCGTCGGGGGACAGCGCGATGCCTGCCAGTTGCGCCGCCTGCGGCTTCTCGGGCAGCGGCAGCGTGGTTAGCTGCGCCACGCGCCCGGACGGGCCAAGCCGCAGCCGGAAGAACCTGACCCGGGTGTCGCTATCCCGCTGCTCTGCCGCCAGGCCGCCCTTTCCTCTCGTGATCCGCCACCATCGCTGGGCGGCGAGGACGAACGTGCGGTCGTCGGCCGCACCGCTCACCCAGGTGAGCGTGCGGTATGGCCTGGGCGCCGTGATCGTCGCCAGGACGGCCCCGGTTGCCGAGGCCCGGACCACGGCGTGCTGCTGCATTCCGCGGATCGCCGGTGAGGGCGACGTAGTACGGCGGGACGCTGGCCAGCGCTGCCGCCCTGGCTGCCGGGCGTCTCGGCCCGGGCCCCGGTCCCTGGCCACGTGAGCCTCCGCCGCTGGTAATGGACCAGCGAGACGGCGACCACGGCGATGACCGACGCGGCCGCGGCTGCCGGCGCCACCGCACGACGCCAGCCGCTCGGGTGCCGCCCGCCGCGCAGGAGCAGATGTGGGCGCGGGACCCGCCGCGCGGGCTCCGGCAGCGAGAGCGGCCGGGTGCTGCCAGCGGTGATCTCGTCGGCCGTCTCGCGGATTGCCGCCAGCAGTAGTTCTTCTGTCGTGTTCATGGGGTGCCTCCCAGCGAGCGGCCGAGCGCGGTCAGCGCCCGGCTCGCCGTCGACCGGACAGTGCCCGGGCTGATTTCCATATCGCGGGCGATCTCCGCGTCGGACAGGTCGAGGTAGAACCGGAGTACCAGGACCTCCCGCTGCCGGTGCGGCAGCCGCCGGAGGGCCCGCATGACCTCGTGTCGTTCCTCGCCCGACAAGACGGCCGCCTCGGCCGATGCGGCCGATGGCTGGCTGGCCCACGGGATGCCGCGTCCCTGGCCGCGCCGCAGCACCGTGCGGCAGCCGTTCAGCACCGAAGACCGCACGTACGGCAGTGCCTTCGCCTGATCGGTGAGCTGCGGCCAGCGCCGGTAGAGGCCGCAGAACGCCTCCTGCACCACGTCCTCCGCGCTGGACCGGTCGCCGAGCATGATGTGCGCCAGCCGGATCAGCCCGAGCGAGTGCGCCGCGAAGAGAGCGGTGACGCCAGCTTCCGCGCTCGTCTGGTTCCGGCCCGCCGCGGCGGCCCCGCTGGCGGCCGGCCGCTGCGCCGAATGCTCCGTGGCGGAGCCCCGAATGTCTATGCCCATGGCACAGAGACGCATATCGCGGCTTGCCGCTGCTTCACAAGGCCGGCCAATCTGAGATCGGCGGTCGCCGGCTACGTCCACGGTGGCCGCCGCCGCTCGGTAGAGTCCTTGGCAGGGGCCGTGAGGCCACAGTTACTTAGGCCGCGCAGCGTCCAGGCTCTTAGGCCGGACCCGGCGGCGTCATGAGGAGACCGTGCAGTGCCGAAGCTCGTCTACGACTTTACCGAGGGCAACAAGAACCTGAAGGATCTGCTGGGCGGCAAGGGCGCCAACCTGGCCGAGATGACCAACCTGGGGCTGCCCGTGCCGCCCGGATTCATCATTACCACCGATGCCTGCCGCTATTACCTGCAGAACGGGTCAACCCCCGACGGTCTCGACGCGGAGGTCAGCGAGCACCTGCGGCAGCTCGAGGAGAAGATGGGCAGGCGGCTCGGCGACCACGCCGACCCGCTGCTGGTCAGCGTCCGGTCCGGGGCCAAGTTCTCGATGCCCGGGATGATGGAGACCGTGCTGAACATCGGGCTGTCCGATGAGTCGGTGCACGGCCTGGCCAAGCAGGCCGGCAGCGAGCGCTTCGCCTGGGACTCCTACCGCCGGCTGATCCAGATGTTCGGCAAGACGGTGCTCGACATCGAGGGCGGTGACTTCGAGCACGCGATCGACTCGGCCAAGAAGGCCAAGGGCACGAAGAACGACCTCGACCTGGACGCCGATGACCTGCGGGCCATCGTCGACACCTTCAAGGACATCGTCCGCAAGCACACCGGGCGTGACTTCCCGCAGGACCCGCGGGAGCAGATGGACCTCGCGGTGAACGCCGTCTTCAACTCCTGGAACGCCGACCGGGCAATCCTGTACCGGCGCCAGGAGCGGATCCCCACCGACCTGGGCACCGCGGTCAACATCGTCGCGATGGTGTTCGGCAACCTGGGCATGGACTCCGGCACCGGCGTCGCCTTCACCCGCGACCCGGGCACCGGCCAGCAGGGCGTCTACGGCGACTACCTGCAGAACGCCCAGGGCGAGGACGTCGTGGCCGGCATCCGCAACACCGTGCCGCTGCAGGACCTCGAGCAGATCAACCCCGCGTGCTACGCGGAGCTGATGCAGATCATGGAGACCCTGGAGAACCACTACCGGGACTTGTGCGACATCGAGTTCACCATCGAGCGCGGCAAGCTCTGGATGCTGCAGACCCGGGTCGGCAAGCGCACCGCCGCGGCCGCGTTCCGGATCGCCATCCAGCTCGTCGACCAGGGCCTCATCGACCTGGACGAGGCGCTGATCCGGGTCACCGGCAGCCAGCTGGCGCACCTGATGTTCCCCAGGTTCGACACCAGCGGGGACGTCAAGAAGATCGCCAAGGGGATCAGCGCCTCACCGGGCGCCGCGGTCGGCAAGGCCGTGTTCGACTCCGCGCGGGCCGTCGAGCAGGCCGCGGCCGGCCAAGACGTCATCCTGGTCCGGCGCGAGACCAACCCGGACGACCTGCACGGCATGATCGCCGCGCGCGGCATCCTGACCAGCCGCGGCGGCAAGACCAGTCATGCCGCGGTGGTCGCCCGCGGGATGGGCAAGACCTGCGTGTGCGGCGCGGACGAGCTGGACATGGACGTGACGGCCAGCACCTTCACCGCGCCCGGCGGCGTGACCGTCAGCGAGGGCGACCTGATCTCCATCGACGGCACGTCGGGCGCGGTCTACCTCGGCGAGGTGCCGGTGATGGCCTCCCCGGTGGTCGAGTACTTCGAGGGCGGCATTGACCCGCAGTCCGATGAGCTGGTCGGCGCGGTCCACCGGATCATGGCGCACGCGGACGAGCGCCGCCGCCTCGGCGTCCGCACCAACTCCGACAACG
This sequence comes from uncultured Actinomycetes bacterium, assembly GCA_963707065.1. Classification (GTDB taxonomy): domain Bacteria; phylum Actinomycetota; class Actinomycetes; order Streptosporangiales; family Streptosporangiaceae; genus Palsa-506. The sequence continues at coordinate 176,385 of CAVPPJ010000013.1, read as the reverse complement.
GCGAGGACTCGGCCCGCGCTGTCCGGTTCGGCGCGCAGGGCATCGGCCTGACCAGGACCGAGCACATGTTCCTCGGCGAGCGGCGGCAGCTCGTGGAGCGGCTGATCCTGGCCGATGACGACGAGACGCGCCAGTCCGCGCTGGACGACCTTGAGCCGCTGCAGCGGGGCGACTTCGTCGAGATCCTGGCGGCGATGGACGGGCTGCCGGTCACCATCCGGCTGCTCGACCCGCCGCTGCACGAGTTCCTGCCCGACCTCACCGAGCTGACCGTCAAGGTCGCGCTGGCCGGCGATAGCGCGACCGCGAAGGACAAGAAGCTGCTGGACGCGGTGCGCCGGCTGCACGAGCAGAACCCGATGCTCGGCCTGCGCGGCGTCCGCCTCGGCCTGGTCATCCCCGGCCTGTACGCCATGCAGGTGCGCGCGATCGCCCGCGCGGCCGTGGACCGGGTCAAGGCGGGTGGTGACCCGAAGCCGGAAATCATGATCCCGCTGGTCGGCGCCGTGCAGGAGCTTGAGCTCGCCCGTGACGAGACCGAGCGGGTGCTCGCCGAGGTGGCGGCCGAGACCGGCACCAAGGTGCCCGCGCTGATCGGCACGATGATCGAGGTACCGCGCGCCGCGCTCACCGCCGGGCAGATCGCGCAGGCGGCCGAGTTCTTCTCGTTCGGCACGAATGACCTCACCCAGATGGGCTGGGGCTTCTCGCGTGATGACGTGGAGGGCTCGTTCTTCAGCCGCTACATCGACCTGGGCGTGTTCGGCGTCTCTCCGTTCGAGACGCTGGATGCTGACGGCATCGGCCGCCTGGTCCGGATCGCCGTCGAAGAGGGCAGGGCCACCCGGCCCGACCTCAAGATCGGGGTCTGCGGCGAGCACGGCGGCGACCCCGAGTCGGTGCACTTCTTCCACAATGCCGGTCTCGACTACGTGTCCTGCTCGCCGTTCCGCGTCCCCGTCGCCCGGCTGGAGGCCGGCCGCGCGGCCGTCGAGGAAGCCACCGGGGCCAGCGACAGCCGGTGACATCTGGCAGCGGCCGGTGACAGCCGGCTACGACAGCCACGCGACGGCGCGGTGGGCAGCCGAGCCGCCCAAGCGCGCGCGCAGCTCCGGGCGCGGTCCTTTTGAACGGGACCGCGCCCGCGTGCTGCACAGCGCCGCGCTGCGCCGGCTGGCCGCCAAGACGCAGGTAGTAGAGGTGGGCTCGGGTGACTTCCCGCGCACCAGGCTGACCCACTCGCTGGAATGCGCCCAGGTCGGGCGCGAGCTCGGGGCGGCACTCGGCTGCGATCCCGACCTGGTGGACGCGGCCTGCCTCGCGCATGACCTGGGGCATCCCCCGTTCGGCCACAACGGCGAGTCCGCGCTGGCCGAGATCGCGGCCGGCTGCGGCGGGTTCGAGGGCAACGCGCAGAGCCTCCGGCTGCTCACCCGCCTGGAGGCCAAGGTCCCGGGCGCGGGCCTGAACCTGAGCCGGGCCACCCTGGACGCCACGCTCAAGTACCCCTGGCTGCCCCGCGCGGGCGAGGTCAAGTACGGCGCTTACGCCGACGACGCCGACGCGTTCCGCTGGATCAGGGACGGGGCTCCGGACGGACGGCCCTGCCTGGAGGCCCAGGTCATGGACTGGGCGGACGACGTGGCCTACTCGGTGCACGATCTGGAGGACGGGCTGCAGGCGGGCATGATCAAGCTCAGCCAGCTCCGTGATGCCGGCGAGCGCGCGGTGGTAGCGGAGCTGACCGCCGCCACCTACTGCGATCCCGGATCGGTGACCGTCGATGAGCTGTCCGGAGTGTTCGCGGCGCTGCTCAGGCAGCCGTGCTGGCCGGCCGCGTTCGACGGCGGCCCGGTGGCCCTGGCCGGGCTGAAGAACCTGACCAGCGAGCTGATCGGCCGGTTCTGCGAGGCCGCGCAGGACGCGACGCTGGACGGCGCGGGGACGGCTGGTGCTGGCACCGCTGCGCCGGTCACCAGGTATTCCGCCGATCTTGTCGTGCCCCGGCAGCAGCGGCTGGAATGCGCCCTGCTCAAGGGCGTGACCGCGCACTACGTGATGAGCCGGTCCGGGGTCGCGGCATTGCAGGCGCGGCAGCGCGAGCTGATCACCGAACTCGCCGCCGCGGTACTTTCCGGCGCGCCGCAGTCGCTGGAGCCGGCCCTGCGCCCCGCGTACCTTGAGGCAGGATCCGATCAGGCCAGGCTGCGTGTCGTGGTCGACCAGATCGCCTCGCTCACGGATACTTCGGCCATCGGCTGGCACGGCCGGCTGTGCCGGTGAGCGGGCAAGCCACCACTAGATCGCCACCGTGAGGAGCATCCGATGCCCGCTGAACCCCCCTACGTCATCGTCGGCGCAAGCCTGGCTGGCGCCAAGGCCGCCGAGACCCTGCGCGAGGAGGGCTTTTCCGGCCCCGTCGCCCTCATCGGCGACGAGCAGGACCGGCCCTATGAGCGGCCGCCGCTGTCGAAGGGGTTCCTGCTCGGCAAGGACGACAAGTCCTCGGTCTACGTGCACTCCGAAGACTGGTACGCCGAGCACGATGTCGACCTGCGGCTCGGCGTTACCGCCCAGTCCATCGACCGGGCCGCCCGGCGGGTGAGCCTGGCCGACGGCAGCTCCGTCTCCTACGGCAAGCTGCTGATCGCCACCGGCGCATCGCCGCGCCGGATCAGGGTGCCGGGCGCTGATCTCGACGGCGTGCTGTACCTCCGCTCGGTCGAGGACTCCGAGCGCCTCCGGGCCGCGCTGCAAGGCGGCGGCCGGGTAGTAATCGCCGGTTCCGGCTGGATCGGGCTCGAGACCGCCGCGGCGGCCCGCGAGTATGGCTGCGAGGTGACCGTGGTGGAGCCGGAACCCGGCGCGCTGCACCGCTCGATCGGCCCGGAGCTCGGTGAGGTCTTCGCCGGGCTGCACCGCAGCCACGGCGTGGTGTTCAGGTTCGGCGAGGGCGTCAGCGAGCTGCAGGGCTCCGGCGGGCGGGTCAGCGGGGTGGTGACTTCAGCGGGCGCCGAATTGCCCGCCGACATCGTGATCATCGGGATCGGCGCGGTACCGAACGCGGGGCTAGCGGCCGACGCCGGGCTGGACGTCGACAACGGCATACTCGCCGACGAGGCGCTGCGTACTTCCGACCCGGATATTTACGCGGCCGGCGACGTGGCGAACGCGTTCAACCCGCTACTCGGCCGCCGCGTCCGGGTCGAGCACTGGGGAAACGCCCTGGCCGCCGGCCCGGTGGCCGCCAAATCGATGCTCGGCCAGGACGTCTCGCACGATCTGGTGCCGTACTTCTTCAGCGATCAGTATGACCTCGGCATGGAGGCAGCCGGGCTGCCCGAGCCGGGCAACTACGACCAGGTGCTCTACCGGGGCGACCGGGACTCGCTGGAGTTCATCGCGTTCTGGCTGTCCGACGGCGCGGTGATAGCCGGGATGAACGTCAACGTCTGGGACGTGAACGACGACATCCAGGCGCTGATCCGGTCCGGCCTCCCGGTCGATCCCGGCCGTCTCACCGACCCCGACGTGCCGCTCGGCGAGCTGTAAGCCGCCGACGAGGTTGCCCGCCTTGCGGCGCCGCTGGCGGTGTCAGTGTGGCCAGCGGGACGAATGATCAGCCGGGCAGTGCCACTACCACGCGACCAAATCGCTTACGAACGCATGATCGAAATAGTGGTTAGGATAAGGCCGGTTTCTGCCGGTAAAAACTTAACCGCTAACTTCGATCGGCATCGAGCGTGTGACTGGTGTGGCAGGCGGGGCACGACTGGCGATGGATGCGACCCGCCAGGGACGGGGGCTCACTAGGCGTCCGGGGACTGCGACGGGCCGAGTACTGCCCTCAGCACGCGGCCGGTGTCGGCGAGGTCGGGCAGCACCACGTGCGCCCCGGCGGCGGTCAGGTCCGCTACCGAGAAGTGGCCGGTGGCTACTGCGACCGCTCGGGCGCCGGTAACGAGCGCGGCCTCCACGTCGAGCGGAGTGTCACCGACGATGACGGTGGCCTCGCCGCTGAAGTCAGCCCCGTAGGCCAGTGCCGCCCGGCGGCGGGCCGGGCCGACGAGCTCGGCCCGCACCTCGTGCGCGTCACCGTATGTTCCGACGTCCAGGTCGAGATGCCCGGTGAGGCCGAGCGCCCCGAGCTTCACCTCGGCGAGCGGGCGGATGTTCCCGGTCAGCAAGGCCTGTACAACCGGCCGGGCGCAGTGCCCATGGTCGCCCGGACCGGCCGTCGCGAGGGCCGCCAGTGCCTCGGCCGCGCCGGGCAGCACGACGCCGTGTGCCCTGATGAGACCGGCCACTTCCGGCGCGTGCGCGGCCATGACCGCATGGAAGGCAGCGATCTTCCCGCCGGGCTCGGGCACGCCGGCCAGGGTCAGCACCTCAAGGGCAATGGCGCGCTCGGTCCGCCCGGCCATCGAGCCCGGCACCGGCATCTCGCCGCCGAACAACTCGGCGAACGCGATCCGGTACAGCTCAAGGCCGCCGCCGCCGGCGTTGATCAGGGTGTGGTCGACATCCCAGAGCACCAGCAGGCGAGGCACGCCGTGACGCTATCAGCCAGGTCACCGCCGGAAGCGAGCCGGACCGGGTCAGGCAAGCTTCCCGAGCTGCGGATAGTCAACGACGATCCCGTCGGCGTCGAAGACCACATCGGAGGAGAAGTCACCGCTCTCGTAGCGGATCACGCTGAGCCCGGCGTCGGCGCGAAGGAAGGTGTACCGCTGCGCCAACGCCCGCACGGACAGGTCAGGAACGCTGACCCAGGCCATCACGAAGTCCCTGGGCTCGCCGCCGTGCAGCATGCCGTGCCGGAGCACCGGCATCGTGTTCGTGACCGGGCACTCGCCAAGATCGCAGTCCAGTGCCAGCTGAAACGGGCCCGGGTCCCCGCCTGGCGGCGCCAGCGGCACACCGGGATCGCCCTCGGCGCTGGCCTTGACGCTCCACTTGCCGTCCGGATCACGCGCCAGCTCGAGCTTGCGCTGCCAGCCCGCGCCCTGCGCGCGCACCGTCAGCCAGCTCGTGACGTAGTCGTCCCCGCAGTCCAGTTCATAGTCCAGCCGGTAGGGCAGCGGGTCAGCGCCGACCGCGACGCCGGTAGCGCACAGCCACCCGCCGCCGACATCGGCCGCGGCGTTCACATCGACCGTCGCGAACTCAGCGCCCTGCTCTTTGATCCACGTCAACGCGCGCACGACCGCGATCTTACGATCCGGCCGATCGCAGTGCGGGCCAGACAGGCGAAGAGCCGCCGCCTGGCAACGGTTCGCGCATGGCGCCCGAACGACGGTGCCGGGGACTAGACTCGCCGCGACGACAACGGGCTACTGCGGAGGGCGGACGTGGCAGGCCGGATCCGCGACGAGGACATTCAGCTAGTCCGCGAGCGCTCGGTCATCGACGAGGTTGTGGGGGAGTACCTGCAGCTGCGCAACGCCGGCGGCGGCTCGCTTAAGGGATTGTGCCCGTTTCACGACGAGAAGACGCCGTCGTTCAACGTCACCCCCGCGCGCGGCCTGTGGTACTGCTTCTCGTGCTCCGAGGGCGGCGACGTCATCAAGTTCGTCCAGCAGATCGACAACCTGAACTTCGCCGAGGCCGTCGAGCGGCTGGCGGCCAGGACGGGCATCGACCTGAGGTACGAGCAGGGCGGGCGCGTTCCCGGCCAGGAGCAGACCCAGCGCCGCCGCCTGCTGCAGGCACACCGCGCCGCGGCTGACTTTTATTCAGAACGGATGACAGGCGCCGATGCCCAGCCCGGGCGCGCTTTCCTGGCCGAGCGCGGATTCGAGCTGGCGGACGCGGCGCAGTTCGGCATCGGCTACGCGCCGGCCGAGTGGGACGCGCTCACCAAGCACCTGCGCGGCCGCGGGTTCACCGACGCGGAGCTGATGCTCGGCGGGCTGGCCAAGGAGGGCAGGCACGGGCCGATCGACCGGTTCCACGGCCGCCTGGTCTGGCCGATCAGGGACCTCGGCGGCGACGTGATCGCCTTCGGCGCGCGCAAGCTGGCCGCGGACGACAACGGCCCCAAGTACCTGAATACGCCCGAGACGATGCTGTTCAAGAAGAGCTCGGTGCTGTACGGGGCGGACCTGGCGAAACGGGAGATCGCCAAACGCCGCCAGGCCGTCATCGTGGAGGGCTACACCGACGTGATGGCCTGTCACCTGGCCGGCATCACCACCGCGGTCGCCACCTCCGGCACGTCCTTCGGTGATGGTCACATTGGCGTCCTGCGGCGGCTGCTGATGGACGAGAGCCAGTTCCGCGGCGAGGTCATCTTCACCTTCGACGGTGACGCCGCCGGGCAGCGCGCCGCGCTGCGCGCGTTCGGAATGGAAGAGAAGTTCGTCACCCAGACGTTCGTCGCCGTGCAGCCGGACGGCCTTGACCCGTGTGACCTGCGGCTCTCCCGCGGCGACGCCGCGGTCAGGGAGCTGGTCGCGCAGCGCGTGCCGCTGTTCGAGTTCGCCGTCCGCAGCGTGCTGGGTGAGCACAACCTGGAGACCGCCGAGGGCCGGCTGGCCGCACTGGATGCCGCCGCGCCGATCGTGGGCCGGATCAAGGACCGCGGGCTGCGCCAGCTGTACGCGGTCAGCCTGGACCGGTGGCTCGGCATGATGGACGAGACGTTCGTGCTGAACAGGATCGGCGCGCATGCCGGGCCCGCGACCGGGCCGGGCCGGGGCCGGGGCGGCCCGGCCAGGGGACCGCAGGGCAGCGGAGTGCAGGGCAGGGGCGCGCCCGGCAGGCCTGGACAGGGCGGGTCAGGGCAGAACGGCGCAGGGCACGGCCAGACAGGGCCGAATTCAGCCGGGGTGCCCGCCCAGCGCTGGCCGGATGACCAGGACGAGCGTTACGATCCGCGCGATCCCGTGGTCCATGTGGAGCGCGAGGCGCTCAAGCTCGCCATGCAGCGGCCCGCGCTCTGCGGGCCGTCCTTCGACGCGCTCGGGGCTGGCTGCTTCAGCGTGCCGGTGCATGCCAGTGTCTTCGAGCTGATCGCCGGGTGCGGTGGCACCATCGCGGCGAACGGTGCCCGCGAGTGGGCGGAGCGGCTGCGCGCCGCCGCCCCGGACGACCGGGTACGCGGCTTTGTCACCCAGCTCGCGGTTGAGCCGCTGCGCGCGCCGAGAGCCGACGGGGAGCCCGACGCCAGGTATGCGGACGCGGTTCTGGCGCAGGTGGAGGCGCGCGCCGTCAGCAGGCAAATCGCGGCCATAAAGTCCCGGCTGCAGCGGATGAGCCCGGTCGACAAGCCAGCGGAGTACAACAAGATGTTCGGCGACCTGATGGCCCTGGAAGGCCGCCACCGAGCCCTGATGGAACGCGCGCCAGACTCGCTGTGACGGTCGCCGAGTCGGCTGCAGTGACAGCGGGGTTACCGTCCGCGAGAGCGTGTGCCGTGATCGTTGTGAGAGCGATGCATGCTTGACGCCATCGCGTTACTACCGTCAAGGTGACAAAATTAGGCCCCCCGTAATCATGGGTCGTGACGCACACTGGCTCCATGACGCTTACGGTCCTGCCGCCGCCCGTGCATCAGGTAACCGACCTAGTAGCACGGGCCAGGGAACGCGGGGCCGTCGCGATGACGGACATCACCGCCGCCTTCGAGGGAAGCGATCTGCCCGCCGATGCCGTCGAGTCAGTCGTCCGGCTGCTCGCGGACGAGGGAGTCGAGGTGCTCGATGCACCTCCCGAGGAGCCTGAGGACCGACGGGGCGGCCGGGCCGAGATTGCCCGGCGCGCAGTCACCGGGGATCTTGTCCGGATTTACCTGCGCGAGATCGGCCGGGTGCCGCTGCTCACCGCGCAGGACGAGGTCGAGCTAGCCAAGTCGATAGAGGCGGGCCTGTTCGCCGAGGAAACGCTGCGCGGCGGCTGCCCGGCGCACGGGCCGCTGGGCGCGGAGATGGCCGAGCTAGCCATCCTCGGCGCGGACGGGCTGCGGGCCAAGCAGCGGCTGATCGAGGCGAATCTCCGGCTCGTCGTGTCGATTGCCAAGCGGTACATCGGGCGCGGGCTGGTCTTCCTTGACCTGATCCAGGAGGGGAACCTCGGGCTGATCCGCGCGGTGGAGAAGTTCGACTACACCAAGGGCTACAAGTTCTCCACGTACGCCACCTGGTGGATCCGCCAGGCGATCACCCGGGCGATCGCCGACCAGGCCCGCACCATCCGCATTCCCGTGCACATGGTGGAGACCATCAACAAGATGGCCCGCATCCAGCGGCAGCTGCACCAGGACCTCGGCCGGGAGGCCCTGCCGGAGGAGATCGCCAGCGAGATGGGCCTGTCCGTGGCGCGAGTCTCCGAGATCCAGCGGATCGCCCAGGAGCCCGTCTCGCTGCAGTCGCCGATCGGCGAGGAAGACTCCGATCTCGGGGACTTCATCGAGGACGCAGACGCCGTGGTGCCGATGGAGGCAGCGGCGTTCATCATGCTGCAGGAGCAGCTTGAGCGCGTGCTGGACAACCTCACGATCCGCGAGCAGCGGATCATTCAGCTGCGGTTCGGCCTGACCGACGGCCATCCCCGCACTCTCGAGGAAGTCGGCAGGGAATTCGGCGTAACCCGCGAGCGGATCCGCCAGATCGAGTCCAAGACACTCGCCAAGCTCCGCCACCCCAGCCGCGCCCAGATGCTGAAGGAATACCTGGGCTGACTTGCTCGCCGGGGACCGTGCTCCCATGACCTATGGCCGCTAGGCAAGCAAGCTCACTGCTGCTCGCACACGAATGTTCCCCAGCCGGTGCGAGATTCGACTAGGCCCTCGCGCTGCAGCGCGGTCAGTGCCTTCCTGGCCGTCACGGGAGCGACGCCGAACTCGCCGGACAGGGCGATGATCGACGGGATCTTCCGTCCGGCCGGGTACTCGCCCGACGCGATCCGCTGTCGCAGCGCGTCAGCGATCTGCTGCCACGGCGGCACGACCGAGTCGCGGGTCACCATGGCGAAAACGATAGGTTGCCGTAACCTGCTTAAGCGAGCAGCAGTGCACTATAGCGCGCTGCTATGTGTGATGGTGTAATTGTCAGCATGACTAACCAAGCGCCAGCGTTACAGGACGTTCTCGCTGCGCACGGCGCGCGCTGGCAGATCGTCTATGACGCCGGGATCGGGGCGTGGACCGCCGTCAACCGGCCGACGCCGACGGCCCTGCACTTCCTCTGCGCGCATGACCTAGCCTCGCTGGCCGTCAAGCTGGACGCGACAGGCGACCGGGGTCCTGGGTAGCCCCAGTCCGCTAGCAGGTTCGCGCCGGGAGATGACAACGCATCGTTCATGATCCCTGCGGACTGCTACGGCTTGATCGTTCCGGGCGTGTTCATCCCGGCCAGTGGCAGCTCGGCCGATGGCAACTTGCGGAAACCGGGCGGGATCGCGGCGTGCCGGACCGTGGCGCGCAGCGCGGCCAGGTTGGCCGTGGTCGGCGGAAGCCACTGGTAATTGTTTACCAGCACGCTCGCCGGCCGGTGGGCGGCCAGGAATGATGTACTCGTCCGCAACGGCAGGTATGTCGACGGATCCACCCAGAGCGTCTGCCGGATCGGGATGCCTGGCGGCGGCTTCAAGATGAGCTTGATGGCATTGACGCCGTTGACTTGCTGATGCCCGTCGAGGGCAAACAGCTTGCAGGACAGTGCCTTGGCGATGGTGGCCCGGAAGTTGGAGGTGGCCGGGACTGGGAGGGCGTGGGCGCAGGTGAGCTTCGGCGCCGGCCCGTCCTGTCCGATGAGCGGCGTGCGCCATCGGGTTCTCGCCGGGTAGGCGGCGCCGTAGCCTTCGAGCACCTGCTTTCCTGCTGGTGAAGTGACCGTGCCGATGCTGGAGTTGAAGACGAGCTTTCCGGCCGCCGAGAATCCCTCCTGCAGCACGAGTCCGCGGTAGAACCAGGTGGTCATCTGCTGGGCCTGCACGTTCCCGAGAACCCCGGGAAGGACTGCGCTGCCGGTTGGATCCGGTTGGTTACTGAGCGCCAGGTTAAGAACTGTGAAGCCGAATACGGCATTGCGGGCGGTCGCATGGACCACCTCGATCGCCTTTCCCCGGTCCACCGCTGCAAGCGCATGCTGGGCGCGGCTGGTCACGTAGGCAATGGTCTGCCCACGCAAGGCACTGCTGCTCCGTTGCGGGCCGCCGGTGACGGTGATCACCGCAACTGCCGCTACCACGGCCGTGCCTGCCGCGGCGGCAGACCGGATCGCGATCCGACGCTGGCGGTTACGCTGGCGGGCTCGCCTGGCCAGCCCGGCGGGAACCCCCGGATCGACGGGGAGCCGGCTGATGCCCTCGCGCAGCAGTTCTTCGGCGTCGTTAGTCATGACCTTTCCTCCGTCAGCTCCGTGTCCGTGCCGCGGGATCGGCCATTTCGCGCAGCCGCCGCAGCCCCCGTGAGGCGGCGGAGCTGACCGTCCCTTCCGAGCAGCCGAGCAGCGCAGCGGTCTCGGCCTCGGTGCGCTGCTCCCAGTAGCGGAGCACGATCACAGCGCGCTGCCGTGGCGGCAACTGCTGCAGCAAGCGCACCAGCTGGTCGCGCACGTCCACCAGCGCAGTAGCGTCGCCGGGGGCGCCAGAGAGGTTCTCGGAGCGGAACAGGGGCAGAATCTGCCGCCACTTGCCGCGCCGCCGCCAGCCATCGGCGGCCAGGTTATAAAGAACCCGCCGCAGGTAGCCTTCGATGTCGCTCTCCACCAGGCGCGATTTCCGCAGGACTCGCTCAAGCGCGGCCTGCAGCAGATCCTCACCCGCCTGGCTGCTGCCGCCCAGCGCGATCGCAGCCCGCATGAGCTGATCGCCGCGGTCTGCGAGCAGCCGCTCAAGCTCCGCGCTGTTCGGGTCGCCCGCCATGCGCTTGCCTCCTCCGCCACCCGCCATGACGAACGAGCGGGCTTCCGCACTGCCTCGCTACCCCGGCAAATCTGCGAAAACCTTGCGTTGACAGCGGGGTCCCCCGGTTGTGCCGGTACCGATGCCGTAGCCAAGCGCTTGCCGGGCTCGCGCCGGGACATGACAACGCCCCCGTCAGCGGTACTTGGCCTGACGGGGGCGTTCTCGGTGCCGGTGTGTGGTCGCCTCTCGGCGAGTGGCGCAACGCGGCTCCAGCCGGACGGTATTCCGCGAAGGCAGTAGTTGCGGCCCGGGGACACATCACACCGACAGGGAGCCGAACGCCTCGGTGCCGTGCGCTATTCCGGGCTGCCCCGCGATGCACGGTGGCGGGTGCGTGCCGCCGCGCGTCAGGCCGCGGGCTGCTAGGTGAGATCCGGCGGGCTGTCGGGCACCGAGGCGAAGCTATGATCCCCGGCGGCGTGCCCGTTGGACTCACGGCGCCGCATGCCGGGCACCTTGCCCCTCGCGCTCGCCATCCCGTCCTGAAGTTGGCCGGCCACCTTGTGCGTGGTGGCGGTGGCGAGCCCGGCGGCCTTGGCCTGCATGGCGGCGGCCGCCTGCTGCACGGCAGGATTGTCCGCCGCAGCGCGCGTCAGCTTCCTGAGCTGCTCGTAGCGCTCCCGGCCGGCTCGCGAGCCAACCACGAAGCCTGCGGCAAAACCGAAAATGAACGTTACTTTGTATCTCATATGCATACCTTTCAGGCCAAGCCGACCCGGCGGTTTCCTGCTCCGGTGGGCCGGATGCGTGCGCCGGTGCTAGCTTCCCGGGTAAATGCCCCGTGGCCGCCGGGTTATGCGCAGGCATACATTGCGGAGTGGCCGGTGCCGCACCGCGTGTCCCGGCCGGTGCGATACCCTTTGGACGGCGGCACGGAAGCTGGGAGATACTGGTCTCGCGGTGGTAGGTGCCGGGTCGGTCTCGGGTAGCTCAATCGGCAGAGCGTTCGGCTGTTAACCGACAGGTTGCGAGTTCGAGTCTCGCCCCGAGAGCCAGCAAGATGATCTACACATCGTGAGCACGGAACGCGACGTACCACCACAGTACGAAGACGACCATGGGGTGGTGACGGGCCAGGGTTTCCAGGATGCGTCGCGCTCCCGCCTTCAGGTGTATCTCACCGCCGCCGCCCTGGGGTGACGACTCAACTGGACCCGTGCTGACAGATGTTGACCGAACGGTTCTCGGCGCAGTTGCAGTTGCTGGCGAACTGAAGTGAACGGCGGGCGATGATCCATGGGTTTCCAGAGCAGCTAGAACGGGACGAACCGCCGCGCCGATCAGCTTGCCGACTTCATCTAGCGTCGTGATCTGAGACTTCAGCTCCGCCTTCTCGGCGGAACGCCGATGGCCCGGCCGGGGAGTTCCGGGCCGGGCCATCGGCTCTGCTGGCGGGAGTTACCCCGCGTGATCCGTTCTGGTTATCGGTGTCATACGGGCATCGGCTGGACACCGGCCAGGTCCTCGCGCTTGACCCGGATCATGGCAATGGTCACGATCAGGGCGATCAGCATGATCACGGCGGACACCTCGAACCCGTGCGAGAAGCCGACCGCCAGCGCGTGGTCGTAGATGGATTTCTTCGCCTGCGCGGCGCTCTGGTGCAGCGGGTGGCCTGTCCTGGCGGCGGCGATCGCGGCGGTCTTGGCGGCGGCCGCCGACGTCCGGGCGGTGTTGGCGACGATGGTCCAGGCGATAGTGCCGAGCAAGGCAAGCCCGATCGAGCCGCCGACCTGCTGTCCGGTATTAACCAGGCTGGACGCCAGGCCTGCGTCGCGGTCCTCGACCTTGGACAGCGCGACCAGGGTGGCAGGCATGAACAGCATGCCCAGGCCCGCCGCGGTGACCAGCATCGGGCCGAGCAGGCCGCCGGTGTAGTGGCTGTGCTCGTTGATCCGCGACAGCCAGAACATCCCGCCGCTGGCGATGGCCGACGCGGCCAGCAGCAGCGGCCTGGCGCCGATCCGCGGGACCAGCTGGGCGCTGAGCCCGGCCATCACCATGATCATGGCCACCATCGGCAGGTAGGCGACGCCGGTCTTGAGCGGGCTGTAGCCCCACACGGTTTGCACGAAGATGGTCAGGAAGAAGAACATCCCGAACAGCGCCGTGCCGACGCACAGCATGATCAGGTACGCGCCGGACCTGTTCCGGTTCCGGAAGATCCGCAGCGGCATCAGCGCGTGCTTGCTGCGCGACTCGATGATGACGAACGAGGCCAGCAGTACCAGCGCCGCTGTCAGCGTGGCCACGACCTTGGTGTCGCCCCAGTGCGAGACGCCGTTAGGAGTGGTCGCCGCGCTGGTCAGCCCGTAGACCAGGGCCGCGAGCCCGAGGGTGCAGGTGATCGCGCCGGGCAGGTCGAACCGGCGGGGGTGCCGCTCCGATTCGCCGAGCGCCCGGGGTGCGATCAGTGCGACGGCGATCCCGATCGGGACATTGACGAACAACACCCAGCGCCAGGACGCGTACGAGGTCAGCAGGCCGCCGGCCATCAGGCCGACTGCGGCGCCGCCGATGCTCATTGCCGCGTAGACGCCCATCGCCCGGTTGCGCCGCGGGCCTTCCGGGAAGGTGGTGGCGACCAGCGACAACGCGGTCGGGGCGACGATCGCGGCGCCGACGCCCTGCAGTGCCCGGGCGCCCAGCAGCCACACCTGCGTGGTGGCGAACCCGCCGAGCAGCGACGCGACCGAGAACAAGATGATGCCGGCGATGAAGACCCGGCGGCGGCCGAGAACGTCCCCGGCCCGGCCGCCGAGCAGCAGCAGGCCGCCGAAGGTCAGCGCGTAGGCGTTGACCACCCATTCCAGGCCGGAGCCGGAGAATCCGAGCGCGTGCTGAATGTCCGGCAGGGCGACGTTCACGATGGTTGCGTCGAGCACCACCATCAGCTGCGCCGTCGCGATGACGATAAGGGCCAGGCCGAGATGCCGGCTGGCTGGGCGGGCTGGATCGCCGGGCAGGCCGTCGATGACGGCTGCGCCTCCGGTGGTTCCCCTCCGCCCGCTATCTGGCGTAGACATCTAATCTCCTTCATTGCGTGCCGCCGCCCCCCGGCGGAGGCCGCGTTTATCCGGCGCGGGGGCCGTGCGGCCCTGCGCTGCCCGGAAGTCGGGTGATCTTGTAGTGGCGACGGGTGACCGTAGGTCAGCCGAGACCGGCGGAAGCAGCGATCACTGCGTCGTCCACCTCCCCTGCGTGCGCCGGGGCACCAGGCGTGCCGCCCCGCGGCGCGGCTGCGTCACCGGCGCTGGCCATCTTGCGGAGCAGAGTCAGCAGCTGCTCGCGCTCCGGCTGATCCAGGACTTTGCTCCACGGCATCTGGGCCGCCAGCTCGCGCTCCACCCGCCGCCGCAGCTCGACGCCTTCGTCGGTGAGGACGAGATTCTTGATCCGCCGGTCGCCCGGATGGGCCTCGCGGCGGGCGAGCCCGCGCTCCTCCAGGCCATCAGCGATCACCGTCACGAAAGACGGGTCGCAGTGCATGCGCCGGCCGAGTTCCTTCATCGCCATCGGGCAGTCGAGCGTGTGCAGGGCCTTGATGAAGAAGGAAGGGAACGAGAAGCGCTGAGCGATTTTCTCGCCGTACGCCACGACCTGCCCGATCAGCCCGGCCAGGCAACTGAGGATCTCCGTGTCCAGCTGCTCGGAGCGTGTGTCCTCGCCCATGCCGCGCCTCCCTTCCGGTCTTCCGGGTCCCGCGGCTCTGGCCGAGTCGCGGTTCCTGAGCTTCTCTATGGTTGAGTAGCTCAACCATATGGCGAGAGCTTGAGTTAGTCAACCTTTTAAGCTCTCAAGGTCTCAGCCGCCGATCGCAGCCAACCAGGCAGTGCCCGGCCGAGTCTTAGGAGCATGAACTCTCCTCCCGCTCCGGCGGCCAGCGCCGGCCCGGATGAGCGGGCACGACGTAGTCACCGCCCGACGCGGCGCGCGGTGCTGCTGAGCGCCGCCGCAGTCGGCGGTGCCGGGGCGGTAGCCGCCGTCATCCAGGCGGCCAGGTCCGGGACTCCGCGGGGGACGGGCGGCTCCGGGCCGTCCGGCCCCGCACCTGGCGGTACCCCGCACGGCCACCGGACGCATCCGGGGCCGTCCGCGGCGGACTGGACGGCACTCGGCCGCGACCTGTCGCCCGCCGCGCTGATCCGCCCGGGCGAGCAGGGATACCGCCGTGCGCGGTTGCTGTTCGACCCGCGCTTCGATCACCTGCGGCCGGCCGGCATTGCGTACTGCCGCAGTGCGGATGACGTCAGTGCGTGCCTCGCCTTCGCGCGCCGGTTCGCGGTGCCCGTCGCGGCCCGGTCCGGCGGGCACAGTTACGCGGGCTGGTCGTCCACCAGCGGCCTGATCGTGGACGTGACGCAGCTGGCCTCGTTCCGGGCGGACGGCAGCACCATCGTCGTGGGCACCGGCATCCGCCTGATCGATTTCTATTCCCAGCTCGCCGACCGCGGCCTGGCCGTCCCGGGCGGCTCCTGCCCGACGGTCGGCATCGCCGGGCTCACCCTGGGCGGCGGCGTCGGCGTACTTGGCCGCGCGCTCGGCCTGGCCTGCGACAACCTGCAGGCCGTGCAGATCGTCACCGCGGACGGCCAGGTGCGTGACTGCGACACCCAGCGGCACCCTGACCTGTTCTGGGCGTCCCGGGGCGGCGGCGGCGGCAACTTCGGCGTGGCCACCTCGCTGACCTTCGGCGCGCACCGGCTGCCGGCGATGACGCTGTTCTTCCTGTCCTGGCCGTGGTCGCAGGTGGCACGGGTGCTGTCGGGGTGGCAGTCGTGGGCGCCCTATCAGGGCGACGAGCTCTGGTCGAACTTGCACCTGTCGGCGGCGCCCGGCGCCCCTTCGCCGTTCTCCGTCCAGGTCGGGGGCACGTTCCTGGGCAGCCCGGGCGATGCCGCCACGCTGCTGGACAAGCTTTACGCGGCTGTCGGGTCGGAGCCGACCGGCGAGCCCTTCGAGACGTCGTACCTGGCGGCGATGCTCGATGAGGCAGGCTGCAGCGACCTGACCGTCCCGCAATGCCAGCTGCCCTCGCTGGCGCCGGCCGGCCAGCTTGCGCGCCAGCCCGAGTTCGCCAAGTCCGACTTCTTCACCAGGCCGCTGCCCCCTGCGGCGATCAGCAAGCTGGTGGCCGGCACGGAGCAGTTCCTCGGCATCGGCGCGGCCGCCGGGGCGTCCGGCGGGGTCGCGCTCGACGCCTGCGGCGGCGCGATCAACCGGGTCGGCCCGGCGGATACCGCGTTCGTGCACAGGAACGCGCTCTTCCTGGCGCAATACACGACGACCTGGACGCCAGGCCCGCGACGCGGGGGAGTCGTGGACAGCGGCGCGCGGCGGCAGCGGCAGTGGCAGCACCGGCTGCACGCGGCGATGCGGCCCTATGCGAGCGGGCAGGCCTACCAGAACTACATCGACCCCGACCTCGCTGACTGGCGGCAGGCCTACTACGGCGCCAACTACCCGCGGCTGGCCCGCGTCAAGGCGGCCTATGACCCTCATCAGCTTTTCCGCTTCCCGCAGGGAATCACTCCCGCCGGATAGACCGGAATGGCCCAGCGCACCGGCCCGGCTAGCGCACCGGCCCGGCTAGCGAGCTGGCCCGGCTAGCAGCGGCCAGGCCACGCCGGCCGAGGGCGCAGCTGAGGCGGGGGAGGGCGCGGGGCGGGTGCGGCGGCTCCGCGGCTGCTGGCAGGATGGGGCCGCGGCCACGGACGGTACCGAGATCAGAGAGAGGCAGTACGCGTGAAAGATGCGATGACGGCAGGGACAATCAGCATCACCGGGCATGGCGGCGACGAGATCGAGGCCTACCTGGCCCGCCCGGTTGACCCGGCCGGCCAGGTCGGCAGCGTCGTGGTGATCCACCACATGCCCGGCTATGACGCCGCGACCAAGGAGATAACGAGAAGGTTCGCCGCGAACGGCTACGCGGCCCTGATGCCGAACCTCTACTACCGGGATGCGCCCGGCGCCAGCCCGGACGATGCGGCGGCCACGGCGCGGGCCAAGGGCGGCGTCCCGGACGAGCGCCTCGTCGGCGATGTGGGCGGCGCGGCCGCGTACCTGCGCGGGCTGGCGGACTCGAACGGAAAGGTCGGCGTCATCGGCTACTGCTCCGGCGGCCGCCAGTCTTTCCTCGCTGCCTGCAGCCTCCAGCTTGACGCGGCCGTCGATTGCTACGGGGCCTTCATTATCAGTCCGCCGCCCGACGGAATGCCGCTCAAGGTGCAGCCGATCCTCGGACTCGCCAAGGACTTGTCCTGCCCGCTGCTCGGCCTCTTCGGCGCCGATGATCAGTATCCCGCTCCGGCTGAAACGGCTGAGCTTGCCAGCGAACTGGCCGCGCTGGGGAAGACGCATGACTTCCACACCTATGACGGTGCCGGGCATGCGTTCTTCTCGCCGAACAGGCCGTCGTACCGGGTCGACGCCGCGAATGACGGCTGGGAGAAGATCTGGGACTTCTACGGCCGCTACCTGACCAGCTGAGGGAGTTCGCATGTGCACGTATATCACCGAGAAAATCGAGGTCACCGGCAGCGGCAAAGGCGCGGCGGGCTGGTTCGCGCTGAGCGACGCAAGCGTGTACTTCGACCATCCGCAGCACGCCCAGGCTGAGCACACGCTCAACATTGATTTCCTGAACCCGGGCAAAGGCCCGGCCGCGCGGGTCGCGGTGGAACTGACCGCCGAATCAGCCCGTGCCCTTGCGCGGGCCATCGAGGCGACCCTGGAGGCGACGCCGCCCGGCCTGATCTGAGCCGTAGCGGCGGCGCGAGCGGACCGCCGGCCGTTCGGCTTTGTCGGCGGCACGTGCCAGTATCAGGGCAAAACGGCGGGCGGAGGCAGTGGCATGAAGTTCCGGGTCGAACGAGAGGCGCTGGGCGAGGCGGTGGCGTGGGTGGCGCGCGCCCTGCCCTCCCGGCCGGTCGTGCCCGTGCTGGCCGGGCTGCTGCTCGAGGCCACCGCCGACGGGCTGGTGCTGTCCTGCTTCGACTATGAGATATCCGCGCGGGTGCGCATCGACGCCGACGTCGAGGAAGCCGGGACGGCGCTGGTACCAGGCCGCCTGCTTGCCGAGATCACCCGGAGCCTGCCGAGTCAGTCGGCCGAGTTCACGTCGGCGGCTGATGCGGTCAGCCTGACCTGCGGCAGCGCCGAGTTCATGCTGGTCTCGCTGCCCATCGAGGATTTTCCTGCGCTGCCCGAGCCGCCGGCCGCCGCGGGCACGGTGGACGGGGGGATCCTGGCCGCCGCCGCCGGCCAGGTCGTCCCGGCGGCCAGCCGGGATGACACGCTGCCGATGCTGACGGGCGTATGCCTGGACTTCGACGGCGACACGATCACGCTCGCCGCCACGGACCGTTACCGCCTTGCCGTGCGGGAGGTGCCGTGGATGCCGGCCGATCCTGACCTGCGGGCGGCCGCGCTGGTCCCGGCGAGGACGCTGGCGGACGTCGCGAGGACCATGGCGGCGGGAGTGCCGGTGACGATCGCGTACGGCGCCAGCAGCACCGGGAGCCAGGCAACTCCGGCCGCGGCCCTGGGCAGCGATGTACGGGGGAGCGGCGAGCCCCGGCCGGCCGAGGGCATGATCAGCTTCGAGGGCGGCGGACGACGGCTGACGGCACGGCTCATCGCCGGCGAGTTCATCCGGTACCGGTCGAGGTTCCCCGCGGAGTTCGGCTGCCGGGCCGAGGTACCCGCGGGCCCGTTCATCGAGGCGGTCAGGCGAGTGTCGCTGGTCGCGGATCGGGCCAGTCCCGTGCAGCTGGCGTTCGGCCCCGGCCTCGTCGTGGTGGAGGCGCAGGCGGAAGGCCGGGCGCGGGCCGTGGAGACGGTGGCGGCGGACTTCGAGGGAGACGAGCCTGTCATCGCCTTCAACCCGCACTACCTGCTCGATGGCCTGGCGGCTGCCGCGGCGGCCGGGTCGGCCCGTGCCCCGGCCGCGCCCGCCGATGGCAGTGCGGCGGCGCCAGCGCCGGGCGGGCGGATCAGGATCGAGTTCACCAGTCCGGCCAAGCCGGCCCTCATCACGTGGGCAGTCGGCAGTGCGCCGGCCGGCGCGCATGACGGAGGGGACAGCGGTGAGCAGCCCGGTCCAGAGGCCGGTGAGCAGTCCGGGCCGGAGGCCGGCGGACAGGACGGCGCGGGCAGCGCGGCCGAAGGCGCGGGCAGCGCGGGCAGCCCGGCCGAAGGCGCCGACAGCACACCCGAAGTTGCCGCGTTCCGCTACCTGGTGGTCCCGCTCAGGGTTACCGCAAAGGGGTAAGCCGCTTTCGTGTTCCGGCTAAGGTCCCGCAGGCCGGCCAAGACGTGAGCCGCCCTGCCTGCTGGAGACGCATCGGCCCGAGCCCGCGGCGGGCGCCGGCCCGCGCCCCAGGCGCGGCGTGGTGATCAGAACCGGCCGCGACCGAATATGCGCCGGAACATGCCGCGGATCAGCCCGAGGACCAGCAGGACGATGGCCAGCTTGCCCGGCACGGCGAAGAACCGCAGCGGGGACAGCGAGATCAGCAGCCAGAGCAGTGCCACCACGGCAAGCACGGGGAAGAACGGCCGCCGCCGGCCATTGCGCGGATGATCGGAACCCTGGTGGTGGTCGTATCCTGATCGCCTGCCGCTACCGGGCCCGCCGCGGGGCACCGGCGGCGTCAGCGTCACCGGATGCGGGAGATCGCGGGTGACCTGACTCAGCTCGCGCTCGGTAGTCGCCGCGAGCGCCGCGCTGAGACGCTCGTTGAATTCGTCCAGGGTTAGCCGCCCTTGCGCGTAACCTTCACGCAGCCGCGCGGCGACCGCGTCGCGGTCGGCGTCGCCGATGCGCAGGTCTGGTCCTGACGCCATCTGTTCCTCCTGTGCCCGGCGAATTCTATCAAGGCTGACAGCAAGACGATATATCTCGACGCGGCCGACGGCAAGTCCCCTCGTGGCGCGAGACTGCAATCGGCTGAGATCGCGACCGAAACCTGACGATGGCCTGTCAATGATGACGGGCTGGCGGGGCGACGCCCTGCTAGGGATGACGTCATGGCAAGGATGACGGCCTGCTAAGGATGACGACATGGCAGGGATGACGGCCTGGCAAGGATGATGACATGGCAGGGATGATGGCCTGGCAAGAATGACGGCCCGGCAAGGATGATGCCTGGGCAAAGATGACGGCCCGGGCCAAGATGACGGCCGGCCGGGAAGGGATGACGCACCCCGCTGCAACCAGGTGCGGCTGCGAGGGCATCTACTGGGTAAGGATGCAGGCAAGAAAGGCCGTTGGTGGATTCAACCGAGGACTTCATTGAATTCGCGGCCGCGGTAGGCCCGAGACTGCGCCGTACCGCCTACTTGCTCTGCGGAGACTGGCATACCGCGCAGGACCTGACCCAGGCCACGCTCGCGAAGGTCTTCGTGGCCTGGCACCGAATCAACAGCGGAGAGGGCGCGTACGCCTACGCGCACCGCACGCTGGTGAACTGCTACCTGGCCGGCAAGCGCAAGGGCAAGGGCAAGGAATTCCCGCTCGGCGGCGTCCCCGATCGTGCCAGCGGGCCGGAGACCACCGAACTGAGACTGGTCATGCTGGAGGCGCTGGCCACGCTGACCCCCAAGGCGCGCGCCGTGCTGGTGCTGCGCTACTGGGAGGACCGGAGCGTGGACCAGGTGGCCGCGATGCTCGGCTGCTCCGCCGGCAACGTGAAGAGCCAGAGCTCGCGCGCGCTGGACAGGCTCCGTGCGCTTCTCGGCGACTCACTGACCGAGCTTCGCGTACCCGACTGACGATCGCACGGAAGGTAAGCCGGGAAGAAGATGCAGGACATGGACGAGATGGCGGTGCGCGCGGCGCTGCGGCGCGTCGTCGCCGCGGACGAGCCGCCGGTTGGCGCGCTGGTCGGAGAGGCGCTGCGCGCCGGGCTCAGGCTGCGCCGGCGCCACCGGCTGCAGGCGGCCGGCGCCTGCCTCGCCGCGGTGACCGCGGTGGCGGTCGGCGTCCCGGCGGTAGTCGCGGTTGGCCAGCCGCTGGCGGCGACGTCGGCCGACTCGGCTGGCGGCGGCCCGCGGCCGCGTGTGCATGTCAGGCTGCCAGCCGGCTTCCGCATGGTGCCGCCGGTCGTGCCTGCCCAGACCCCGGCCGGCCTTCAGGTGCCGGCCACCGCCAAGTCGGTCGCCAGCCTGCTACTCGCCGTCCTGCCCGCCGGCCAGACCAGCTACCTGGCCGCCGGCTCGCAGCATGACCGCAGCGCGGTGGCGAGCGTCGACGTGCAGACCAGCGATAAATCAGGAACGGTCCAGGTCCAGATGAGCCAGCCGGACGGGCCCAGGCTGCAGAACTGCGCCGCAGCCCGGGCCGCGGATGGCGCGATCATCGGCTGCCAGGACTATCCCGCCGCGGGCGGCACCGAGGTTCAGGAGCTGGTCCTCGCCACGGGCGTGGGGACAGCTAACCGGGTTGCGGAGGGCTATAGCTACGTATTCGCCGCCACGGTCCGCCGCGCGGATGGCGTGAGCGTGCTTATCCAGGCATCGAACTTCGTGCCAGGCCCCGCATCGCTCCCGCCGCTGACGATGGCCCAGGTTGTCACGGCGGCCGCGGACCCGAGATGGTCCTGGGCGATGAACAGCGCCTTTGTTGGCCGGGCGCAGCGGCTGCGGCTGACGGGCTCGGTACCGCAGGCGTGCGCGCAGGTGCAGCCGGCCAACCCGCGCTGCTAGCCGCCAGCTGACCGCGCTGGCAGCCGTCGGCCCTGGGCCGCCAGCGCCGCCAGCCGGCCTGCGGCCCGGGGCCGGTCAGTAGCGGAAGTAGCTGCTGCCACCGGACTGCGGGTTGGTGATCTGGGCCGGCACCGAGATGGATCCGGCGCGGGCGAACACCAGCGTCAAGGTGATCGAGGTGCCGCCACGCATCGGCCGCGCGCCGGTGATCAGGAGATGAAAGCCGCCAGGCACCAGCCGGACGGTCGTCGCGGCCGGAATGCCGATAGCTGGCACGGTCCGCATTGCGCCCGATCCGCCCCGGGCAGGGCCGCGGAACGCGACCCGGCCGCCGTCGCTGGTCCGGGCGGAGATCAGCCGGTCGGCGGGGCCTTTGTTCAGGATCACCACGTAGGCGTCGGTAGTGCCGTCCACGGCGGGCTGCGGAATGGAGGCCGTACCGACCTGGATCGCCGGGGCCGCGCTGGCCGCCTGGGCGCAGCCGGCGATCGCGCTGCCGCCGGCCGCGAGCATGCAGGCCACGGCTCCGGCGCGGGCCGCCGTCGCCGCCCGTGCCCGGCCCGGCCGCGGGCGCTGCCGCTGCCGCGGGCGCGGCGTTGGCGGGCCATCAGTTCCCAGCATGATCCTTACCTTCGCGTCAGTTCCGGCCCGGCTCATAGTCTCACGGTGGCGGGCTGGTGCCCCGGCCGGCCGGGGCACCATGCCCGGCCGCGGCGGCAGGTCAGCCTCGCTGCACGGCGGTGCCGAGCAGGCCGAGCGGCGGCGAGCCGAGGCTCAGCAGGGCGGTGTGGAAGCGGAGCAGCGAGAAGCCGGTGCCCCACGCCTTCCTTGCCTGGTCGCGCAGGTCCAGGATTTCCAGCTTGCCCCAGGTGTAGCGGCCGTAGGTCGGATCGAATGTCGCGCGGCGCGCCTCAGATAGCGCCGCCGAGCCGGCCAGGTGCGTATCCGTCTCGAATCTGCGGGCACCTTCCTGCACGGTCATCCCGGCCGTGTGCACGCCAATCGCGCAGGCGAGCCGGGTGACCCGGACGAGCGCCTCCAGCCAGACGCCGATCGCGAATCTGGGATCGTCAGCGCAGAATCCCTCCTCGACGCAGAGCTCCTCCGCATAATGTGCCCAGCCCTCGACGAAGGCGGCCGAGTGCAGTGTCCGCCGTACCTCGGTGGGCGCCCGCCGGATGGCCCGGCCGTGCGAGAAATGGCCGGGAGCGACCTCATGCACGGTGATGCCCGGCAGCGTGGTCGCGCTGAAGACCTCCAGCCATTCCTGCGCATCCTGCTCCGGCCAGGACGGGTCGGGCGGAGTGATGTGATACCACGAGGGTCCCTCTGGCTCGCCGGGCCCAGCCGGGGACATCATCGCCATCGCCCAGCGCCGGGACTGCGGGGCCAGCCCTACCAGGCACTCGCCGTCCTGGTAGGGCACCAGGTCCCGCTCCCGGGTGAAGCCGATGGCCCGCGCCGTCCAGTAACGCGCGGCATCGATGACGCCGGCGGCGTCCGGGTGATCGCGGACTAGCTCGCGTACGACCTCCATCGGCGGCCTGGCCGGATTCACCCGGCCGCAGCTATCGGCGAGCAGCGCGCTGAGCCGGTCCCGCTCGGCGTCGGCTCGTTCGCCGAGCCTGCCCAGGTCGACCTGCATGCCCTCGGCGCTGCTCATCAGCGCGGTCAGCGCGGCACTGCCCAGCGCGGCGTCCGGCTCGCCGCTGGCAGCGGCCATGTCCACATGCGCCACCAGCCGGGCATGCGCGGCCAGCGCGGCCGCCCGGACCGGCTCGCTTGCCGTCGCGGGTATCCCGGCGGCGAGGCCGCGGATGCCCTCGGCCAGTGCCGTCGCCACCGGCGCGCTGACCTGATCCATCGCGTCAATCGCCGCGTCGGCTGCCTGCGGCCACGCGGCCAGCTGAGCCTGCAGCGCCCCGTCGCGCTGCTCCCGCGGCGCGTAATCCCGGTCGTAGCAGGCGAGATCCATCGCCGCCAGGTGCAGGGCCGGGCTGCGGCGGTGCAGCTCGAGCTCGCCCAGCGAAACGCGGGCATGCTCCTCGAAGGTGGCCAGCTGCGTCTCGTCATGGGAGTCGTCCAGCCGGTGCCCGGCCGCCGCCGCGGCAGCCAGGCGGTCGAGGCCGCGGCGCACCCCGTGCTGCGACAGGTCCTGGATTTTGCCGTCGTACTCATGGCGTCCGCTGTACTCGCGCATCTCGGCGACGCCGAGATCGCAGACGGCACGCAGCCGCGGGGTCAGATCGTCCATGCCGGGAACGCTATCTCCTGATGCCTGGCCCGTCGCGGCCGGTGCGTCAAGCACCGGCCGCGACGGCCGCGGCATTCGCGGTCAGCGGGTGGTGAACCCGGGAATTCCGGTGCCCGGCCGTACCGGCCCGATTTCCAGCAGGCCGACCTTCTTGTTGTTGCAGGCAGGGAACGAGAAACTTTCGATCGAGAAGGGGATCCGATCGCGGGGTGCCGTGATCTCGAGCGAGCGGGCGGTGGCCGGATGACAGTTCGTGAAAGCCTGGTTCTCGACGATGGTCAGCAGCGCATGCGCCGTGCCGCCCGGCCGCAGGATGACCCGGCGTGACTTCCCGAAATGGCTGGAGGACTCGCCGAGCTGATGGCCATTCCGGCTAAGCGCCACGATTTTCACGAAGCCGGACACGCGGCAGGACTGGGTTCCGGTGTTGCTGAATTCGAGCGGGTAAGTGACGCTGCCGGCTGCGCCACCGCCTTCTCCCAGCCCGAGCCAGATCTGCAGCCCGGTCACCCGGCACGGCCGTGGCGTCGAAGCGGCGGCTGTCCGGGCAGGTGACGCCGTCCGGGCAGGAGCGGCGAGGGCCGCGGCGGGCAGCAGGATCGCTGCGCTGGCGAGAGCGGTGGCGGCGACGACGCGGCGGGATACGTTTGCTAGCGGGTTCATGGCTACCTCCCGTTGTGACTGCTGATAGGCGGTCACCATTTGAGACGCCCGTCCGGTCTAATGGTTGTATTGCATTTCCGCGCCGTGGCGGCCGACGGCGCGTTGGCACGTGATTGCCCCGCTTTGCGGGAGCCCAGTTTGTTCACGGCTGAGGCCTTGTGGATGCGTCCGGTGGGCGTAACCGGCAGGATCGAGGCATGCCTGACCACGGATACAGCCCGACGCCGGAGAATCCCCTGTTGATCCTGGCGATGGACCACCGGGGCTCGTTCGGCAAGTCGTTGTTTGATGTTAAGGATGACCGGCCTGATGCCGGTCAGCTCGCCGCGATGCAAGCCGCCAAGCAGCTGATCTACGCCGGCCTTGGGCGCGCGCTCGGCCGGCTGCCCGGCGGCGTGGCCGGCGTCCTGGTCGACGAGCGGTACGGGCAGCCGGTGGTCGACGCGGCGCATTCCGATGGGGTGGTGCTGGCCGTGCCGGTGGAGCGCAGCGGCCGGGACTGGTTCGAGCTGGAATGGGGCCAGGACTGGATAGCGCGCGTCTCCGCAAGCCGCCCGGATTATGCGAAGGTACTGATCCGCGATAACCCGGCCTTCCCCCGCGCACGGCGCGAGCAGCAACTGCGGAAGCTGCGGGAGGTCAGCGACGCACTGCACACGCTGGGCATGCCCCTGATCTACGAGCTGCTGGTCCCGGCCACCGACGACCAGCTGGCCGCCGCCGGGGGGAGCACGGACGCTTACGACCGTGATCTGCGCCCCGGCCTGGTCATTCAGGTGATCGCCGACAACCAGGCAGCCGGGGTCGAGCCGGCCATCTGGAAGGTCGAGGGCCTGGAGACAGCCGATGCGGCGCGGGCGGTAGTAACCCAGATCAGGGCCGCCGGACGGGACGCCGTCCGCGCGATCGTGCTGGGCCGCGATGCTCCCGCCGCCCGGCTGGAGCACTGGCTGGCGGTCGCCGGGCCGGTCGACGGCTTCGCCGGCTTCGCGATCGGCCGCAGCATCTGGGAAGACCCGATCACCAGCCACAACAACGGACGCGCCAGCGAGGACGAGACGGCTGGCCAGATCGCCGAGCGGTACCTGGACTTCGCCCGGCGGTACTGCGCCGCCAGTGGCGCTATTCCGGCCTAGTCCGCGAGACTGGCGCCATGGACCTGCTGAGCGTGCACCAGAACCTCTACGAGCGAACCGGCGGCCGGATCGGCCACCGGCTCATCGGCGTCCCGTCAGCCCTGCTCCGCACGACCGGACGGCGCACGGGGCAGGTCCGCACCTCGGCCCTGGTCTACGCCCGCGACGGTGCGGACTACCTGGTGGTCGCCTCCAACGGCGGCTCGGACCGGCCGCCGGGATGGCTATTCAACATCGAGGCCGAGCCGGACGTCGAGATCCAGGTCGGCCGGATGCGGATAGCGGCGAGGGCGCGCATCGTCACGGCCGACGACCCCGGCTACCCGCGCTTGTGGCAGGCAGTCAATGACAACAATCACGGCCGCTACGGCCGGTACCAGGCCAAGACCAGCCGGAAGATCCCGGTCGTCGTCGTGACGCCCGCCGCATAACCGCGCTGCGCCTGGTGCGCGGCTCAGTCAGGCACGACGCGAATGCCGTGCAGTTCGCCGATCCGGTGCAGCTCAGCATCGCTGGCGGCATTGTTGATCTGCCTGAAGTAGTCCTCGATGCCGCCGGGAACGGAGATCAGCAGCAGCCCGGCGGACCGGCCGGTGACGGACCGGAACTGATGCGGGCGGCCGCGGGGCAGGAACACGAAACTGCCCGCCGGCGCCTCAAAGGTGTCGCCGCCGCAGCGGACGGATAGCTCGCCGTCGAGGACGTAGAAGCACTCGTCCTCCCGGTCATGGACGTGCAGCGGCGGCCCGGCATCGATCCTGGTCTCAACGACGCTCAGGGCTCCGCCGGTGGAGAGCCGCGACGCCTTCAGGCCCGCATCGCCCGTCAGGCCGGCGCCAGGAGGAACGACATAGCCTGCCAGGAAGTCGGTCATGACTACATGATCACCCTCCGGCGACGACGACACGACTCTTAGCCTCGCGTCGCCGGGCTGCCGTTCCACAGCCATCACATGGCCCTCCCGGGCGGGTCCCTCCCCGCGGCCGGGCAGCGGTTCGTGACTCGCTACGGTTGGACAGCCGCAAGCCAGCGAAGGGATAGCCCATGTGGAATTCGTTCAGCACCGACGCCCGCGCTGGCATCACGGCGGAGGTGATCACCTATCCCGGCGGCAACGGCGATGAGATTCACGCCTACGTCGCCAGGCCGGCCGGAGAAGAGCCTGCGCCGGGCGTCGTCGCCGTGCATCACATGCCCGGCTGGGACGAGTTCTACCGGGAGTTCGCCGAGCGGCTCGCGCGGCACGGGTACAGCGTGATCTGCCCGGACCTGTACTGCCGCTTCGGCCACGGCACCCCCGACGACGTGACGGCCAGGGTCCGCGCCGAGGGCGGCGTGCGCGACGACAGCGTGGTCGCCGACTGCGAGGCAGCGCTCAGCTGGCTGAAAGCCCGGCCCGCGAGCAACGGCAAGGCTGGCATCATCGGCTCGTGCTCCGGTGGCCGTCACGCGCTACTCGCCGCCTCCCGGGCTCCCGGCTTCGACGCGGTTGCCGACCTGTGGGGCGGCGGCGTGATCATGGCGAAGGAAGATCTCTCCGAGGCCCGCCCGGTCGCTCCGATCGACTACACCGCCGGCCTGACCGCGCCCCTGCTCGGGATCTTCGGCAATGACGACCAGCATCCGACGCCCGAGCAGGTGAACCTGCACGAAGCGGAGCTGACGCGGCAGGCCAAGACCTATGAGTTCCACCGCTACGACGGTGCCGGACACGGCTTCTTCTATTACCACACCCCGATGTACCGGCCCGAGGCGGCGATGGACGGCTGGGAGAAGATCTTCAGCTTCTTCGGGCGGCACCTGAAGGGCTGACCGCCGCCGGCAGTACGGGGCCTTCAGCCCCCGCCGTTTCCGCTCTGCACGGCCTCGACCGCCAGGATGTGGACTGACTTGGCGTGGCTGGAACAGGTCGGCGCGGTGAAGCCGAGGTAGATGGGCGCTGTCTGGTTCGGCGGGAAGATCTTCATCGTGTGCGCGGTGACCAGGTGGCACTCCGCACCGGGGTAGTTCATCGCGTTGACGACCTGCAGCGTGGCATGCGCGGTCGAGCCCGGCGCGATGGTGACAAGCCTGCTCGTGACCGCCGGGTTCCTGCTCGCGGCGCGGCCGATCTGGCTGCCGCCGGTGCCGGTCACGAACGACACTCCCGGGTAGCCGAAGAGCGTGCAGGCGGTGCTGGAGGTGTTGGTGAATTCCAGCGGGTAGTACGTGCTCCCCGCCGCGCCGTTCCCGGTTCCCACGGATGCCTTCAGCGCGGAGGTCGGGCACGGGTCGGCGACGCCGATGAGGTTGGCGTGGCCGGAGCGGTGCTGGCGGGCACCGTCACGGTCTTCGTCGGGGCCGGCGCCGACGCCGGGCTGGCGCTGGAGCCGCAGGCGGCGATCGCGACGGCGGCGCCGCCGAGTGCCGCCGCGGAGATCATGCGCCGGAGAGCGCGGTGGAATGACGTCATCGCAGTGCCCCTCATCGTGGCGGGTGGCCTGCCGGAGGCCACGTGACACCTAGGACGTCAGCGGAACCAGACTGGTTGCCGCCGATGCTAACAACCATGTCACGATCATGGCGGGGACGCGGGTAGGCGCGGACGCGGCGCACCGGTAGCGTCGGGATGATCCCTTCCCGGCACAGGAGGCGCGCATGCCCGGCATGGCCCCGTTCACCACCAGGCCGCAGCTGGCCGGCACGTTCGGCATGGTCGCCTCGACGCACTGGCTGGCCTCGGCGGCCGGGATGGCGGTGCTGGAGAAGGGCGGGAACGCCTTCGATGCCGCGGTCGCCACCGGCCTCGTGCTGCAAGTGGTCGAGCCGCACCTGAACGGCCCCGGCGGCGAAGTGCCCGTGATCGGCTTCGACGCCGCGGCAGGGGAGGCCTTCGTGCTGGACGGCCAGGGACCGGCCCCCGCCGCCGCGACACTCGGGGTGTTCGAGTCACTCGGCCTGGACCTGGTCCCCGGCACCGGCCTGCTCGCCGCCTGCGTGCCCGCCGCGTTCGGCACCTGGATGCTGCTGCTGGAGCGATACGGGAAACTGCCCCTGCGCGAGGTGATGGAGTACGCGATCGGCTACGCGCGGGACGGTTACCCGATGCTGCCGACGGCGAGCGCCACCATTGCCGCGGTGGCCGACACCTTCCGTGATCACTGGCCGAGCTCGGCCGAGATTTACCTGGCGGACGGCCCGCCCGCGGCTGGCTCCCGGTTTGCCAATCCCGCGCTGGCGGCGGCCTTCAGCCGCATCCTGGCCGAGGCGGAGGCTGCGGGAGCGGGCCGGGACGCGCAGATCGAGGCGGCCCGCCGGACCTTCTACGAGGGGTTCGTGGCCGAGGCCATCGCGGCCTACCTGGCCCGGGCCGAGGTGATGGACGTCAGCGGGCAGCCCCATCGCGGCCTGCTGGCCGGCCAGGACCTGGCTGACTGGACGCCCGGGGTGGAGGACCCGGTGACGTTCGACTACGCCGGGCTCACCGTCTGCAAGACCGGTCCCTGGGGCCAGGGCCCGGTCTTCCTGCAGCAGCTTGCCCTGCTCAGCGGCTTCGACCTGGCGGAGATGGGCCCCGGAAGCGCTGATCTCATCCACACCGTGGTGGAGTGCGCGAAGCTGGCCTTCGCCGACCGTGAGGCGTGGTACGGCGATCCGCGCTGGTCAGATGTGCCGCTGGCGGAGCTGCTTTCGCCGGAATACGCCAGCCAGCGCCGGCCGCTGGTCGGGCCGCAGGCGTCGGGTGATCTCATCCCGGGAGCCCCGGGCGGCACAGCGGCGCGGCTCCCCGGCTACGCGATGGCAGGCTTTCCCGGCGCGTCCGGGCCATCCGGCACGCGCGCCGTGGGCGTCGCGCGCGCCGCGGGTGTCGCGGCCGGGGCGCGCGGCCACGATGCGGGCACCGGCGAGCCGACGGCCGGATCGGCCGGGCAGGCGCCGCCGGGGGCTCCTGAGCTTGGCCTGGGTGACACCTGTCACCTGGATGTCGCTGACAGCTTCGGCAACCTGGTCTCGGCCACGCCCAGCGGCGGCTGGCTGCAGAGCTCCCCGGTCATTCCCGGGCTCGGCTTCTGCCTCGGCACCAGGGGGCAGATGTTCTCCCTCACGCCTGGCTTCGCCAGCAGCCTCGCGCCAGGACGCCGGCCGCGGACGACGCTGTCACCGAGCCTGGCGCTGCGCGACGGCGAGCCCTACCTGGCCTTCGGCACGCCGGGCGGCGACCAGCAGGACCAGTGGACGCTGGGCTTCTTCCTCAATCACGTGCTCTTCGGGATGAACCTGCAGGAGGCGATTGACGCGCCGGCCTTCCACACCGACCATTTCCCGTCCTCGTTCTATCCCCGCGGCTCCGTGCCGCGCTCGCTGTCCGTCGAGGCGCGGGCCGGGGAGCAGGTAATCACGGAGCTGCGGCGGCGCGGGCACCAGGTGGAGGTCACGCCGCCGTGGTCGCTCGGCCGGGTCAGCGCGGTCGCCCGCGACCGCGGCTTCCTGTACGCGGGCGCCAACCCGAGGGGCATGCAGGGTTACGCCGCCGGCCGGTGACGGCGCCCGGCGACCTGGCTGACCGGGCCAGCCCGCCGGGCCCGGCGGACCTGCGGGTCGTGCTGACGCAGGCACTCGGAATCCGCACCCCCGAGCGCGCGCCGTGGTGGTCCTGCGCTACTGGGAGGACCGGGAGCATCGACCTGGTCGCGGCGTTGCTCGGCTGCTCGGCCGGCAACGTCACCAGCCAGAGCGCTCGGCGCGGCAGTCCTGCTGGCCGCCGGGGTTACCGCAGGCATCGGCCACGCCCCGTGGTCGGCCCGCGCAGGCGCAGGCCAGGTGGCGGCGGGGAGGGGTGCGGCGTCATGGACGGAGATCCGGGCCAGCGGAGCAACGGTGCCGCCCTGGTTCCGCTTCGCGGCCCCGCGGGCGCCGTGCCAGGGCTGGACCGGCCCGCGGGCGCGCACGACCGCGAAGTCCGGCACGCAGCTGCTGCTTGACGACGTGGCCGCTGGCGCGAAAGCTGGCCTGCTTCAAGGAACACTGAAGAACTTCGGTAACGAGCTCGGGGTGCAGGTCGACCTCCACGGGCCGGCCGGGAAAGGCTCGGCGGAAATGCAGATGAGCGCCCCGGGCGGCCAGCAGCCGGGAGTATGCGATGACTCCGGCACCATCGTCTGCCGTATCTACCACCTGCCGGGCGGCACGAGGATTCAGGAGGATCTGATGGCACTGAGCGACCCGGGCTGCGCGGGACTAGCTGGTCGGCGTGAATGCCGTCGAGCAGTGGCCCTTGACGCCGTTCCGTGACGTGGTCACGTCGACCACGACCTTGAATCCAGGTGTTGCGTCGGCAGCCAGCGGGGCGACGGCGTGCCCGGAGGTCGCGAGATGTCAGGCCGGTGGCAGCGCCGCGGCGGCAAGCTCGCCGGAGAGCACCGTGACAGCATGGCCGGTCAGCAGGATCCGGTCCGCTGCCGCCCGTACCCGGACGGTGCCGCCGCGCGGCGACGCCTGGTAGCCGGTCAGCTCGGCCCGGCCCAGCCGGTCGCACCAGTACGGGGCCAGCGTGCAATGCGCGGAGCCGGTGACCGGGTCCTCGGGTATCCCGACCGCCGGTGCGAAGAAACGGGACACGAAGTCCGCGCCGGGCCGCGTCGCCGGAGCGGTCACGATGGTTCCCCGGATCGTCGCGTCCATCAGCCTGGCCGGATCGGGCCGCAGGCTGGTTACCTCGTCCTCGGTAGCCACGACCACCAGGAAATCCTCCGGTGCCCGGCCGGTCCAGACCGGCGCCTTGACGCCCAGCGCGTCGAGCATGCCCGGCGGCGGCTCTTCCTGGCTGGCGGGCGTGGCCGGGAAGTCAAGCACGATCCCGGTGACGTCATGCCGCGCGGCCAGCGGCCCGCTGGCCGAGTCGAACGTGATCGGCTGGCCGGCCGCCGCCAGGCCGCTCTCGTACAGGACATGGGCGCTGGCCAGGGTCGCGTGGCCGCACAGCGCCACCTCGACGACGGGCGTGAACCAGCGCAGCAGGTAGCCGCCCGGCCGCGGCTCGACGAACGCGGTCTCGGCGAGGTTCATCTCCGCCGCCACCCGCTGCATCCACCCGGCATCCGCCGGGCGTTCTAGCAGGCACACCGCCGCCGGGTTACCGGCGAACGCGGCGTCCGTGAAGGCATCGACCTGGAAGATCCGCATGGCCGCAGCATAGACGGGCCGCGTCGCCCGGCGGCCTGGGCCTGGCGGCAGCCAGAAAGCGGGCGAACAGCCGCGGGCCGGGTCACCGACCTCGGCACCGGGCGCAGCTGGACCATCGGCCAGGGCCTGCCGCGCTGCCGCCTGATCACCAGCCCGTCCTGGAGCACCGACGGCCAGGCCCTGATCGTGGGATATGCGCCGGCCACCCTGCCCGCCTACACCGGCCAGCAGGGCACCTGCTCAATTCCCCGCCGCGAGCGGCTGGTCAGCCTGCGGGCCGCCGCAGCGCCGGTCAGGCCGGCAGCGCCAGCGCGGCGACCACGATCGCGGCCACCGCGGCGAACACCCGCAGCCAGCCGGATCCCGCGCTCATTCCCGCGGCCGGGAGCAGGGCAGCCCCACAGCCGAGCACGAGCAGCCCGAGGCCAGCGGCGAGCACCGGAAGCTGCGGCCGGAGCACGCCGGGGCGCGCGCCGGACTCGGCCAGGTGGACGGCGAACAGGAAGGCGATCAGCGCGACGCCGAGCAGCCCGGTATGCCACGGCCGGGAATGATGCAGCGCCTCAAGCACCAGCACGGCGATGACGGTTCCTTCCGCCCACGGCACCGTTCTCAGCAGTTCGAGCAGCGAGCGCCCGGTCCTGACGATCAGGTTCTCGAAGACGCCCCTGGGCGGCGCCCAGTCGCCGGCCGCCAGCCGCGCCAGCGTCAGGACTGCGCAGCCGATACCGGCGACCAGTGCCGGGCGCGTGCCCGTCGCGCCACCGGATACCGGGCTCGCCGACCAGGCGATGCACGCCGCGGCGAGCAGCCCGGCGGCCGTGGTGCTCCGCGCCCGCGCGGTGAGCCGGGGCGGCCGCGCACTCCCCGTCTGCCGGGACGGCCGCGCCCGGGCGGTCAGCCGGGCCGTCCGCGCCCGCTCCGTCAGCCCGGCCGTCCGCGCCCGCGTCGCCAGTCGTGCCGCCCGGCCCCGGGCGGACGCCGGCGCACGCACCGGCCCCGTCATCGGCTCACCATCACCCTGCGGGTATACGGCGCGAGCGGCTCATCCAGGCTCTGCTCGCCGTCCCAGTGCACGACCGGGATACCAAGCTCGCGCAGCGAGAACCTGATCGCCTGCTGCTCCATCCGCCAGATCCGCCTGGCGAGCCCGGCAATGCGGTCCGTGCCGCTGTCCGGCACGGCATTGAGCACATCGACGATCAGCAGGGTGAACCCCCGCTCGCGCAGGTCGCGCAGGGTCTCGATGAGCCGGCGATCGAGCAGCGGGCTGAACACGATGATCAGCGCGCCCGGCGGCAGGGCTGCCTTGGGCAGCCAGCTCATCGTGCTGCCGGTATTCCGGCCGCCGGGCCCGGCCAGCATCGCGTCCATGATCCGGTGAAACTGCCGCTGGCCCGCGGCTGGCGCGATCCAGCTCACCTGGTTGCGGTAGCCGATGAACCCGACCCGGTCCCTGGCCGTCAGGTAGGCCCTGATCGTGGCCGCGGCGCCGCGGTGCACCAGATCGTGGGTGGTCGAGCCCGGGCTGCCGACGTCCGTGGTGGCATCGGCCACCACGACCACGTTCTGCACGCGCTCGGCGGCGAAGGTATTCAGCTGCAGGCTGCCGCGCCGGGTGGTGGCCGGCCAGTTAATTCTCCGCTGCCTGTCGCCGGGCACGAACTCGCGGACACCGGCGAACTCGGTGCCCTCGCCGTGCACGCGGGCCGCGTGCTCGCCCAGCCGGCTCGGCAGCCTGCTGAGCACGACCCTGGTGCTCTGGTGGCCGGGCAGCGGGTAGCAGTCGATCTGCGGCAGCGGGATGGCCGCCCGTCCCTCGCTGAGCCGCCACCGGTCCCGCAGGACGATCTCCAGGACACCGACCGGGCGGTTCCCCCAGTGGGTGGCCAGGAAGGAAACACCGGACGGGCCCGGCGCGGCGGGCATGATCGTACTAGCGGGGTGGATGCGCAGGTCCACCGTGTGATCGCCGTACCCGGATACAGCCACCAGGACTGCCGCGTGCTCGCCCTCGATCATCCGGCTTGCGGTCAGAGTCGCTTTCACCTGGATACTCAGCGGCCGGTCCTGCCGCCAGGTGACGAGCAGCAGCAGGGCCGGGGCGGCGACCGCGGCGAACTCGGCGCGCCGCAGGAGCACCGCAATCGCCAGGCCGGCCAGGGCAACGGTCAGCAGGCGGCTGGCGTGGCCGGATGGCCCCCAGCGCAGCGTGACCGGCCGGGACTGGCCGGGAGCGGCCGCCTGCATCTGCGCGTGGCCGGGAGTCATCGCGGTCGCCTGCATCTGCGCGTGTCCGGTAGTCATGACGGTTGTCAGCCGCGCGCGGCGGCCGGGTCCGTCCGCGGGGTGGGTACGGCCGAGAGCAGGCGGCTGACGACATCGTCGGCGCTGACCTGGCGCACCCACAGTTCGGGCCGCAATGTGATCCGGTGCGCGAGCGCGGCCACGGCGACGTACTTGATGTCATCGGGAATCACGAAGTCACGCTTGTTCAGCAGGGCCTGGCCGCGGGCCAGCTGGACCAGCGCGAGCCCGCCGCGAGGACTGGCGCCGACCTGGATTTGCTGGTTCTCCCTGGTCGCCCGAATGATCGACACCACGTAGTCGAGCAGGTCAGCGGACACCTCGACCTGCTCAAGCGAGGCGCGCATGGCCAGCAGCTCGGCGGCATCGGTGACCTGGCCGAGCGTCGCGTTCTCCGTGCCGCGGTCAAGGCGGCGGGTCAGCATGGCCACTTCGTCCTGGCGGCTCAGGTAGCCGAGTCGCAGCCGCATCAGGAACCGGTCGAGCTGCGCCTCCGGCAGCTCGTAGGTGCCCTCGTACTCGATCGGGTTGTCGGTGGCCAGTACCACGAACGGGCGCGGCAGCGGGCGCGTCTCGCCGTCCATGCTGACCTGGCCCTCGCCCATGGCCTCCAGCAGCGCGGCCTGGGTCTTCGGGGGAGTCCGGTTGATCTCGTCCGCGAGCAGCAGCTGAGTGAAGACCGGCCCGGGCCGGAACACCATCTGGCTGGTGCGCTGGTCATACAGCGGGGCGCCGACAACGTCGGAGGGCAGCAGGTCCGGGGTGAACTGGATCCGCGCGAAGTCCAGGCCGAGTGCGGTGGCGAAGGACCGGGCAATCAGGGTCTTGCCCAGCCCGGGCAGGTCTTCCAGCAGGATATGGCCGCCAGCCAGGATGCCGATCAGCACGAGTTCCAGCGCGCGGCGGTGCCCCACGACCGCCCTCTCGATCTCGTCAAGGACGGCGGCGCTCCGCTCGGCCGTCTCCCGGGGCGTCATGGTCAGCTCGGTCACAGTCGCTCCAGTCGGTCGATCAGGCGGGCAAGGGTGCGCGGCGGTATCCCCGGCCGGCTGCCGGACCCGGCGCCCGGCTCGTCGCGATCGGTGCTGGCCGGGCGAGCCGGGTCAATCCAGTACCACAGCCCGTCATCACGTTCGGCCGGGCACAGCAGCCGCCTGGCCAGCGCAGGATCCTCCCGCAGGCTGACGCCATGGCGCTCGGCAAGCCGGGCGGCCAGCAGTTGCTGCAGGGTCGGCCTGAGCCCCGAGTCGTAGGCGGCCATGGACTTGGTCCCGTCCGCCAGTCCCGCGCGCTTGCGCCAGAAACCGGTGAATGACGAGGCGGCGAGCTGGCCGGCTGCTGACTCATACTCGTGTTCCGGCGATGCCTGCGAGGGCGGCAGCATGCCGCGGAATCCGACTAGCACGAGCACTGCCGCGCCGATGGCGATGACCCCGGGCGCGGCCGGGCCGGCCAGGATATATCCCGCCGCGCCGACCGTGACCAGCATGATCACGGCGATGACCAGTTCCGGCACGGCGCCACGCCAGCCGTCGGCCGGCCTGGCTGCCTCCCCGGTGCTGGTGCGCGGCCCGGCGGTCATGGTGCCAGCTTCCCGGCACCGGAGGGCCCGGCACCGGAGGGCCCGGCGGCGGACGGCCCGGCGGCGGACGGCCCGGCACCGGACGGCCCGTCTGCGGACGGCCCGTCTGCGGCCAGCATGGCGAGGCTGGCGGCCAGCTCGCTGAGCGCCTGCTGTGCCTTGGTCTTGCTCGCCGCTGGCAGCGGGTGGCTGGAGAAGCGCGCTTCATAAAACAGCGTTGTCAGCCGTCCGGCAGCGTCGCCGCGGACGAGGCCGGCGTCGGCGGCCCTGGCCAGCAGCTCGTCCGGCGTATCCGCAACAGTCCGGGCGGCGCCCGCGGTGGCCAGGCTTCGTTCCATGGCCAGGTAACAGGCAATGATGGCTGCCCTGGCGTCGTCGAGCTCGCGCAGCGCCGCCCGGCCGGACTCGACCGCCTCGCGGAGCTTCTCCTCATCGTCGTCCTCGGGTTCGAGGACGGCTTTCGCCGCATAGCCGGTCCAGCGCCTGAGCACGATCACGCAGATCACTACGGCGGCCACGATCACGATGACGAGCAGCGCGGTGAGAATCCCGCCGATCGGCAAGTGCGATGCGGATCCCGCCTTGAGCGGCGGCAGCCGGCCGTTCCCGGGCCGGTGAAACGGGTTCGGCTGACGCTGGCCGCGCGGCTTCGGCAGGTTGGCCAGCAGCAGCAGAACCGGGATGCCGAGGAGCCCGATGGCAAGGGCCGTGCCGATGAGACCGCGCAGCCGCACGACCAGGAGCGCGGCATCCGGTGCCCGGCGCCGGCGGATGACAAGAGCGGCCATCAGCGCGGCGAGCACGGCCTCAAGGGCGAGCCCGACGGCCACGTCATGACTGCGCGGCAGGCTGTGGAAGTTGAGCGGCCGGACCTCGCCGCGGAGCCCGGCCACCACGGCCACGATAAGCAGCGCCGCCAGCACGACCCTGGTAAGCCGCTGCCGGGACTCCCCGGTGCGCGGCCTCGCCTCCGGCCGTCCCTCCGCCATCTGGCGTCCAGCCTTCCGCCGCGTCCTGGCCAGCTGAGCACGAGCGGGCGCCCCCAGCGCGTACCCGGATCTTGCCCCCAAACCCTACCGGCCCGCCGCCGCCAGCAGCTCTGCCCGCCCGGCAGCTCACTCGCCACCGCCCTCCGGGGTTAGCGGTTCGGGTCACGCCGGTTATTGCCGGACAAATCCCAACCGCTGATCCCGAGCGACCCCTACGAGGGCTAGGCGGCTGGTGATTGGGACATGGCGTGTGATTGGGACATGGCGTGCGTTTGCCGCATATGACTGCGGGGTGCCCTCAAGTTGGTCGCGGATTCGCCGGCTCGTAAGATCGGCACGGTGAACAACCGAGGGGCACATGCCGGGACAGGCAGTGCCAGGTGACGGGCCCGTTCGACCCCACTGTCGCGCATTCTGCCCGGATCTACGACTACTGGCTCGGCGGGAAGGACAACTTCGCCGCCGACCGGGAGGCCGCCGAGCAGGCCATTGCCGCTAACCCCGGCATCGTCTTTGATGTCAGGGCGAACCGCGCATTCCTGGCCCGCGCGGTGGGCTATCTGGCCGACGATCGCGGTATCAGGCAGTTCCTCGATCTCGGCACGGGGCTGCCGACGGCCAGCAACACGCACGAGGTGGCTCAGGCGGTCGCGCCCGAATCCCGGATTGTCTACGTGGACAGCGACCCGATCGTGCTGGCGCACGCCCGCGCGCTGCTGACCAGCAGCTCGGAAGGAGCCACCGCTTACCTGGATGCTGACCTGCGTGACCTGGACCGGATCCGGTCGGCGGCTGCGCAGACGCTGGACTTCAGCAAGCCGGTCGCGGTGATGATGCTGATCGTCCTTCATCTCATCCCGGACTCCGACGACCCCTACGGCATAGTGAAGCGCCTGATGGATTCGCTGGTGCCCGGCAGCTACCTCGTGATCGCGCATCCGGCCAGTGACATCAAGCCGGCCGCCATTGCCGAGATGACCAAGCGCATCAACGCGCGGCTCGGCCCGGCCCGGGGCACCATGCGGGACCGCGATGAGATCACCCGGTTCTTCGATGGCCTGGAGCTGCTGGAGCCCGGTGTCGTGCAGCCACAGCGCTGGCGCCCGGCGGGCGCCGTTTCCGATGTCGACGTGACGGCCTGGTGCGGCGTCGCGCGCAAGCGCTAGGGCAGCTCGCCGGCGATCGTGGTGATCGCATCCGTGCTGTGCTCAGCCGGGAATGCGTCCAGGCACAGGCGCTCCATCACCACCAGGTAATGATCGACTGTCTCGCGCTTATCCAGGTACATGGCACTGGTGAGCTGCTCGAGATAGACCACGTCGGGCAGGTCGGCTTCGGCGAAGCGCAGGATGCTGAACGGCCCTCCGGCCGCGGCGTGGCCGCCGGCCTGGAACGGGATCACCTGGAGCGTCACGTTCGGCATCGCGGCGCACTCGATGAGATGCTCAAGCTGCTCGCGCATAACGTCCGCGCCGCCGACCGGGCGCCGCAGCACCGCCTCGTCGATCACCGCCCACAATTGCGGCGCTCGCGGGCCCCTGAGCAGCCCCTGGCGGGCCATCCGCAGTTTGACCCGGCGATCTATCTCGTCAGGCTGGGCGCCCGAGTGACCCAGCAAAGTTACCGCGCGAGCATACGCCTCGGTCTGCAGCAGGCCGGGAACGAACTGGATCTCGTAAGCGCGGATCCGGGTGGCCGCCTCCTCGAGGCCGACGTATGCCTCGAACCAGTTGGGCAAGATGTCGGAGTAGTCATGCCACCAGCCCTGGCCGCTTGCCCGCCGGGCAAGGGCGCGCAGTGAATCGCGTTCCTTCTCGTCTGTCACTCCGTAAAGGGTGAGCAGGTCGATGATGTCCCGGTCCTTGAAGCCGACGCGGCCGAGCTCCAGGCGGCTCATCTTCGAGTGTGATGCGCGGATCACCTTTCCCGCGTCCTCAAGCGAAATCCGCTTTGACTCGCGCAGTCGCCGCAATTGCGCCCCGAGTAGCAGCCGCAGCACTGTGGGACCGCCGTTACCCGGCGGCTCAAGCAAGCTGCGGACCTGGCTACCGCCGACATCCGCTGTGATCATGTGCCCTCCCCAGAACACCAGACCACGGCAGTCTCCCACGCCTGGCGCTATCGCGCCACATCGTGCTTTCAGCCGTTATTTCGGCTGCTCTGGCCATTCCTGGCTGCTAGCCGGGCAGTCGGCCGAAATCGCCGTCCCTGGCGCCGCCGATGAACGCATCCCAGTCGGCTCGGGTGAAAACAAGCGCCGGGCCGTCCGGGTGCCTTGAGTTACGCATGGCGACTTGGCCGGCGGTCAGGAATGCGACCTCGACGCAATTGCCGCTGGGATTGCTTCGCCGGCTCTTGCGCCAAGTGGCCCGGCCCAGCCGGGTCGCCTGCATGCCGTTGTGGGCCAGATCCACGTCTCGTTCCCTTCGCTGGGCGGAGGACGGGGCAGCTGCCTGCGGATCAGCGGTGCAATCGTCCCGAACAGCCGATTCGATGATCCTGCAGTCATCTGCACACGTCAGGTGCACGTGCATCAGCACTTGCACCTGCACATCGTGGATGGCATGGTATCGGAAGTGCAGGCCGGCCCGTCTGCACGTTCCGCGTCAGGCTCTGAGGTTTCGCTCATGCACCGAGGACATCAGGCGGCTCCCGGCCGCGCTGAGCACGACCGCGGCGCCGCAGCGGCTCGCGACGGCCTATCCCGCCAGGCAGGCCAGTTGCGGCCGCCGGCGTTACTGCCATCCGCGGTAGCCGGACCGCCAGGAGCCGCTGTCCGGGCGCTCGGGACCGAGCCGGAGTCACCGCGGGCGGCGCGCGAATTTACCCGGGAGGCGTTGCGGCGCTGGGACATGTGCGCCGCGTTCCCGGACACTGCCGTGGTGGTGTCGGAACTGGTCACCAACGCGCTATGCCATGGCGCCCGCATCGACTTCGGCGTGGCCGCACAAGGGCAGGTCGAGCTGAGCCTGTGGCACCGGGCAAGTCATCTGGTCTGCGCGGTCACCGACCCGAGTGCCGACCCCCCGGTACTGCGGCCAGCTGATCCCGGTGCTGAGGCCGGCCGTGGCCTGCAGGTAGTCCAGGCGCTGGCCACCACCTGGGGCTGGGCAATGCTCGGCTTCCACCGGAAAATGGTCTGGGCAGCACTCCGCATCCCGCCGGACGGCCCGGCCCGCGGCGGAGATCCCGGCCTGCCAGCCTGACCCGGCTCCTGCTCAGGCACGACGGCCAGCCTCGACCGAGCCCGCGCGCGTGCCCAATTCAAGATCCCTGTACCGGAGCCTCCCGGTTCGGCAGGATTGACCCCGCCGTCACCGCGCCGGAATGCGGCCGCCTGAGCAGCGGCTGACATTCCGGCGCACGGCAGCGCTGCCATGCGCTGGGGCACGCACGGGCCGGAGGAGTGACCTCGCAGCGTCGGCGATCCAGCAGGGCCACGATCAGCGGCGACTGAATCCAACAGTGCCGGACTCCTGCGGCCACCGCGCTCCACGGCCTGTGCCGAAGTCCGACCTGACCCAGGCGCTTTTCTCTCGCTGACCGCTGACAGTGATTACCTGGCATGGGCCAGCAGCTGGAGGCGGCTTGCCCGGCCAGGAGCCAGTCAGCGCACCGCGCTCACTGCCGACAGCCAGGCAGTCAACTACAAGACCTTGTTCGTCAACAGGTGGAACCCGATCGCGGCTCAGTACGGCCTGCCCGCGACGTCAGTGAGCAGCATGTAGCAGCTACCGCGGCGTGGCGCGGGCCCGCGATCGGTAGACATCCCTCGCTATGGTCTCGACGGTGTCGATCCCGTAGGCCTCGGTCGGGCTGCCGTCGGTCAGCACGGCGAGCACGTAGTTACGGCCGTGGCCGGAGATCCAGCCGATGCTGTTGACCTGCCAGCCAGAAGATCCGACCGGGAGCCAGCCGTTCTTCAGGGCCACGGTCGTGCCGGCCGGAACGCCCCCGGAAACGCCCCAGTCCTGACCGGCTTCGACGTGCTCCATCAGGGACAGCCCGTATCGCCGGGCGGCATCGGACAAGACAGAGCTCGGGTAGGCGAAGTCCGACACGAGGGTCACCTCGTCCAGCGCAGTGGTTGTCGTCAGGCCCCAGCCAGGCAGCGAGGTCCCGGGAATGAGGGCCAGCTTGGAGGGGATCGTGTCATTCATCCCGGCAGACCGGTCGAACCGGGCGATGGCGCTAGGCCCGCCCACGTCCTGGAGCAGCGTGGTCGCCGAATCATTATCACTGTTCTCGATCATCGAGGGCATCAGCGCTGCCTCGGCCGGCGGCAGGTCCCGCCCGGCCGCTTCCGCCTCATGCAGGGCAGCGCCCATGATCTCGACCTTCACGATGCTCGCGGTGTACTGAGCGGACCGCGGGTGCAGCAGCCAGGTCTTCTTGGTGCGCGCGTCGTACAGCGCCGCGGTCACATGACCTGCCCGGCCGGCCAGATAGCCGCGCAGGCGGCGGCTGGTAAAGGGAGAGGCAGCCGCTCGTCGCGCGGAGGCGCGGGGGGTGGGGGCTGGCGGCGTGGCGGGCCGCGGGGAGGCGGTCGGCTGGCTGGCGCGAGTGCCCGGCGTATCTTGCGGCCCGGCTGCGTTGGTGCCGCCGCATCCCAGTACGAGGAAGGCGATCACCGAGAGCGCGGCGAGGTGCTGAACTCTCCTGGTGCGGCGATGCATGACGGTCACCCGGACCGCCGGTGAGCCTGGGCTCGGGTGAGCACGGATCTCCGTTTCTGATCAGGGGTTCGCGTGCCGGGGACACGCAGTCCGCAGCGGTTACCCGCTAGCGAGGAACGCGTTCGCCGGGCCCGGTGCCCGCTTGCTGGCATGCTGGGCACCTGGGCCGGAGCTTACTAGCCGCCGTCCCGCCCGGCTGTCACGATCGCCTTACCGCCGCGCCGCCCGGATCCCGGTACGACCTGGGTGGGATGGAAGATCAGCCTGCGGAGTGACGACAGTTGTCCGCGCCTGCGGCATCCTGGATACCGCATCCGCGGTCGGCTGCCGCCCGGCCGCCTGCAGCGCGCCCGGCCGGGCATCCTGGCCGCTTCGGCGCCCTGCGCCGCACACGAAGGCGAGGCATGAGGGAACGTGACCGCTCACGCACCGGTGCGAGCCGCGGATCCGGCCGGAGGGCCGGCTGCGGGGACAGTCATCGAGACCACGGCCCTGACGAAGCGCTATCCGGGCCAGGTGATAGCGCTCGACGAGCTCACGGTGGCGGTCGCGCCCGGCGTCACCGGCCTGGTCGGGGCCAACGGCGCCGGGAAGTCCACCCTCATCAAGATCCTGCTGGGCCTGCTGACCCCCACGAAGGGCCGGGCCAGCGTGCTCGGGCACGACTGCGAGCGCAGCGGCGAGCAGATCAGGAGCCTGACCGGCTACATGCCCGAGCATGATTGCCTGGTGCCCGATGTCACGGCCACTGAGTTCGTTACCCATCTGGGCCGGATGTCGGGCCTGCCGCCGACCGCCGCGAAGGAGCGCGCTGCGGAGTCGCTGCGCCATGTCGGCCTGTATGAGGAGCGGTACCGGCAGATCGGCACCTACTCCACGGGCATGAAGCAGCGGGTGAAGCTGGCCCAGGCGCTAGTCGGCGACCCGCGCCTGCTGCTGCTCGACGAGCCGACCATCGGCCTCGACCCGGCTGGCCGTACCGCGATGCTCGAGCTGATCAGCAGGATCGGCGCGAACTTCGGCATCTCCATCGTCGTCGCCTCCCATCTCCTCGGCGAGCTTGAGCAGATCTGCGACCACATCGTGGCGATCGACGGCGGGAAGCTGCTGCGGGCCGACACGGTTACCAGCTTCACCCAGGCGAGTCAGGTCCTGATCATCGAAGTCGAGGAAGGCACCGGCCTGCTGCTGGCCGAACTCGCCCGGCGCGGCCTCGACCCCAAGGCCCAGGACCGGGCCGTGCTGGTCAGGCTGACCGGCGAGGGCACCTATGACCAGGTCCGCGATGCCGTCGCCGGCCTCGGCCTGCCGCTGAACCGGATGGAGCAGCGGCGGCACCGGATCGAGGAACTGTTCCGCGATGATCAGTCGGAGCCAGCTGAGATGACGGGAGCGTCCGATGCCCGCTGACATAGCCGGCCCGCGGCAGGCAGGCCAGGCTGACGCCCCGGCCGGCACCTCCGGGGTCATCCACGATCTCGGCTACCGCCGGTATGACGGCCAGCGACTCGGCCGCGCGCAGATCGCCCGGGCGCTCTGCTGGCACAGCCTGCGCTCCGCGTTCGGCATCGGCCGCGGCGTCAAGGCCAAGATCCTCCCGGTGATCACGTTCGCCATCATGTGCCTGCCAGCGGTCGTGAACGCCGTCGCGGTGGCCCTCAGCAGCTCGCATGCCCGTCAGATTCCCTACGACACCTACGTGCCTGCGCTGCGGGTGCTCGTCATGACAATCTTCATTGCCGCGCAGGCGCCCGAGCTTGTCTCCCGTGACCTGCGCAGCCACGTCCTGCCGCTGTACTTCTCCCGGCCGATCCGCCGTATCGACTACCCGCTGGCCAAGCTCGCCGCGTTCGTCATCGCGTGCCTGATCATGATCGAGATCCCGGAACTCCTGCTGTACCTGGGCACCGTCCTGCAAGCGCACGGTTTCAGTGCCGTCTGGGCGCAGACGCGGGCGCTCATCCCCGGGCTGCTCGTCGGGCTGATGTGGGCCGTCCTGCTCGCCGCGATCGGGCTCGCGCTCGCCTCGTTCACCGGCCGGCGTGCCTACGCGACGGGAACGATCGCGATCTTCTTCTTCCTGACCTGGACGCTGGCCAGGCTGCTCAGCCACATCGCCCAGGCCAGCCGGGTTGTCGTGCAAGGTGCCGCCCAGCACGGTCATGTCGTCATCATCGGGCCGCGCACAGTGCCGGCGGGTGTGCACCTGGCTGGCCTGATCAGCCCATTCACCGTGCTGGACGGCGTCAGGGAATGGCTGGGCGGCACCTCGCCGGGCATTATTGCCGACCCTGGCGGCTACGGCGCAGCGTACGGGCTGATGCTGGTCGTCTTCCTCGGCGCCGGCATCGGCGCCCTCATCGCCAGGTACCGGAAAGTCGGCATCTCATGACCATGATCGAAGTGAGCAACGTCTCGCGCTGGTACGGGAACGTCGTCGCGATCAACGACATCTCGATGTCGATCGGATCCGGCGTCACCGGCCTGCTCGGTCCCAACGGCGCCGGGAAATCGACCCTGCTGCACATGATCGCGGGCTTCCTCGAGCCCTCGCGCGGCGACGTGACGGTGGCCGGCAAGCCCAGCTGGCGTAACACCGAGCTGTTCAGGACCGTCGGGCTGGTGCCCGAGCACGCGTCGGTCTATGCCTTCCTCACCGGCACCGAGTTCGTCCTCGCCACCGCGAAGCTGCACGGGCTGCCGGATCCCGGCGCGGCCGCGCGCCGGGCCATCGCGATCGTGGAGATGGCGGACGCGCAGGATCGCAAGATCACGACGTACTCCAAGGGCATGCGGCAGCGGATCAAGGTAGCCGCGGCGCTGGTGCACGATCCCCAGGTGATCCTGCTCGACGAGCCGTTCAACGGGATGGATCCGCGC
Source organism: uncultured Actinomycetes bacterium (assembly GCA_963707065.1). Classification (GTDB taxonomy): domain Bacteria; phylum Actinomycetota; class Actinomycetes; order Streptosporangiales; family Streptosporangiaceae; genus Palsa-506. The sequence continues at coordinate 132,118 of CAVPPJ010000013.1, read as the reverse complement.
CAGCGGCTGCACATGATGGAACTGCTGCACACGCTCGGCGCCGAGGGCCGCACGATCCTGTTCAGCTCCCACATCCTGGAAGAAGTGGAGCGGCTGTCCGGCACCATCCAGGTGATGGTCTCCGGCCGGCTCGCCGCATCCGGCGATTTCCGCGCCATCAGGCGCCTGATGACCAGCCGCCCGCATGTGTTCCTGGTGCGCACCTCGGACGACCGCCTGCTCGGGGCGGCGCTGATCGGCCGGCCTGCCGTCACCGGGGTGGAACTGACTCCGCGCGGGCTGCAGGTACGGACATCGGACTACGGCACCTTCACCCGCGAACTCGCCGGCCTTACCAGGGACGCCGACATCAGGCTGCGCGAACTGCTGCCCGCCGATGAGTCCCTGGAGAGCGTGTTCACCTACCTGATCGCATCCTGACAGCGCACCGATCCGGGACCGGATCCGCGAGAAAGCAGTCACGATATGTCCGGCATCATCAACGGCACCGTCGCGAAGATCACTTTCCGCGCGACGATGGGCCGAAAGCGGGCGTTCCTGTTCGCGATCCCTCCGGTGATCCTGCTCCTGGTCACCGTGTTGCTGAAAGTCGCCAGGCCGGAGCGGGCCTCCTGGCCGGCCGACATCCTCGGCGTTTTCGGGTTCTCCGTGGTGCTTCCGCTGACGGCGCTGATCGTCGGCACGAGCGTGCTGGGCGCGGAGATCGACGACGGCAGCATCCTGCACCTGCTGGCCACCCCGGTGCGGCGCTCATCGGTGATCATCACTAAGTTCGCGGTGGCCGTCGCGATCACGGTGATCTTCGTCGCGGTGCCCGAGCTGCTCGCCGGGCTGATCGCGACCGGGGGCGTCACCAGGCTGGCGATCGGCGTCTTCGCCGGAGCCCTGGCCGGATCGGTCATCTACAACGCCTTCTTCGTGATGGTCTCGGTCCTCACCACCCGCGCCATCGCGGTCGGGCTGCTTTACCTGCTGGTCTGGGAGGGACTGCTCGGCAACCTGGTCAGCGGGGTACGGGTGCTGTCGATCGGCCAGTACTCCCTCGGCGTGGCCGACTCCATCGCCCGCGATCCCGCGCTGAACTCGCACCTGAGGCTGGCGACGGTGGTCGTGATGGGCGCCATCGTCACCGCGGCAGCCCTCGCGCTGGCCATCCGCAGGCTGGGATCGTTCTCGCTCAAGGGCGACGCCGTGTGATCCGGGCCGCCTCCGGGCCGCCCGCGCGGCCCGGCCGGGCCGCCTAGCGCGGCGTCTGGTCGCCGGGCCGGAAGGCGGCTCCGTGCCCCGGGATGATCACCGAGGCGAGCCCGATAATCCGCTCCCGGCTCGCCCGCAGTACCTCGCGGTCCGCGGCGAACGGGTCGTCTGCCGGGCCGTCGGAGCTCCACCAGGCATGCGTGCACGCGTACACGTCCGCCGCCGCTGCCGCCAGCGTGGTGATGTCCTCGGCCGAGTGGCCAGGGGTCCGCAGCAGCCGCACCGACGGGCTGAGCGCCACGCCCTCGGCGTCCCGGCTGGTCCAGACGTCGCCCTCGTAGCAGGCCCAGTGGTCGTGGATCCGCGCGGCGGGGAACAGCGCCGCGTTCACCGTGTGGTCCGGATGGTGGTGGCTGAACACGACATCGGTCACGTCGGCGGGCGTCGGGCCATGCGCCGCCAGCGCCGCCAGCAGCCCGGCCCTGGTCTCGACCATGCCGGGATCGACCACGATGACGGCGTCGCCGTCGAGAATGAGCGTGACCGTGCTGCCGACGTGCTCGACGCCGTCAGCCTCGCGGGCGTAGCCCGCCTGCAGCACGTGCACGCGCGCTGACCCGGTGACCGGGAACCCAGAATCTGACACGCTGCCCGACATTACCGGCCGGTCGACGCAGCGCTGTGGCCGGCGTGCGCGTCTCTCCTGTGGCGGCCGAGATGGCGGAAGTGCTCGGCGGGCCGGCCGAGACGCCTGGCACGCCCGGCGAGCACGCGCCCGCGCGCGACGACGTGGGCGCGCCGCGGTGGCGCGCAAGCATGCGGCCCGGCTCGCGCCGCCGGGTCGTCAATCGAATAGCAGTTCGGATTTTGCACGCTGGAGCGTGCAAAATCCGAACTGCTAACGTCCTGGGCCTAGTTCGGTCAGCTGGTTGCCGCCTTGGCGGCGGCCTTCGACTGCTTCTTGAAGGCACGCACCTCGGCCAGCGACGCGTCGTCGACGATGTCGGCGACCGAGTAGCGGGAGCCTTCCTCGCCGAACCGGCCCGCGGCCTCGCGCCAGCCGTCCGGCCGGACGCCAAGTTGCTTGCCCAGCAGCGCGATCATGATCTGGGCCTTGTACGTGCCGAACCCGGGCAGTTCCGAGAGCCGCGCCGCCAGTTCCTTGCCGGTCGCCGCGTCCCGCCAGATCCGGGCCGCGTCGCCGTCGTAGCGATCGGCGATGACCGTGCAGAGTTCCTGGACGCGGGCGGCCATCGCCCGCGGGAACCGGTGCAGGGCCGGCCGCTCGCTGAAGACCGCGGCGAGCGCCTCGGGATCGTAATCGGCCAGTTCCTCGGCGGTCGGCTCGTGGCCGAGCCGCTGCACCAGCACTTGCGGCGAGCCGAACGCCTTCTCCAGCGGGACCTGCTGATCGAGCACCAGGGCGATGAACAGCGCCAGCGGGCTCCGGGTCAGCAGCTCGTTAGCGCTCGCGTCGACGGGCAGCGACAACGTCATGGCATCCTCCAGGTTCGTGCACCTATCATTGCCCATCCCGGCCGCCGGGCTGTTGCCCGGCCAGCGATACTGGCAGTCTGGCGCGTGGACGCGGCGGAACTCCGGGAACCCGCCTGGCGTTACCGTAGCGAGCGGGGAATGTGGTCTAGTTAGCTGGTGAGCAGTGCGCGGGAACGCCTAGTCCCGCCGAGGAGAGGGAGTCCGGTATGTCGCGTCACATGAAGTTCGGCATCGCCGGGATCATCATCGGGCTCATCTTGTTCTTCATCAACCCGTGGCTCGCCATCGGGGTGATCGTGGCGGCCGTCGCCATCCCGGCCGTGCTCTGGGCCATGCTCGACCCGTCCCAGCGCCGGCGGCTGCGCAACACCCGCGGCCGCAAGCAGATCGGCGGCTGACGACAGGCTCCCGTCCGCTTCCCCCGCCGGGCTGGCGAAGAAGGCCCGGTACGGCGGTTCATGGCCGGCGGCCGCGACGTTCGCCAGCCTCAGCGGGTGTCATGCAGGTGGGCGGGCCGCTGCTAGCCGCTGACGGGGACCTGCTCTGGCGGCGGGCCGTCGTAGCGGGCCGAGGGACGGATGACCCGGTTAGCGGAGACCTGCTCTAGCACGTGCGTGCACCAGCCGATAACCCGGCTGGAGGCGAAGGTGGGCGTGAACATCTCGCGCGGGATCCCGCAGGCATCCATCACCACCCCGGCGTAGAACTCCACGTTGGAGTTGAGTGCCCGCCCTGGCTTCTCCTCGGCGAGGACAGCGACGATCGTGTCCTCCACGGCGGTCGCGAACTCGGCGGTGCTGCCGCCCAGCGCGTTCGCCACCTCGCGCAGCAGCGCCGAGCGCGGGTCCTTGCCCTTGTACGCACGGTGGCCGAAACCCATCACCATGTCGCCGCGGCGCACCGCATCGCGGACCCATGCCTCGGCCCGGTCCGGGCTGCCGATGTCGTCGAGCATGTCCAGCACGCGGCTCGGCGCGCCGCCGTGCAGCGGCCCGGACAGGGCGCCGATGGCACCGGTCACCGCGGCGCCGAGGTCGGCGCCGGTTGACGTGATCACCCGCGCGGTGAAGGTGGAGGAGTTGAAGCCATGGTCGAGCGTGGAGATCAGGTACCGCTCCAGCGCCCATACGCGCAGCCGGTCCGGATGCTCGCCGCTGAGCATGTAGAGGTAGTTGGCCGCGGCCGGCAGCGCCGGGTCGGCTGCCACTGGCTGCTGCCCGCGGTGCAGCCGGTGCAGCGCGGCGAGCAGCACCGGCGTCTGCGCCGAGACCTGCACGGCGTTGTCGTAGAGCTGATCCGGCGGGATATCGAGCCAGGAGCGGAAGCCGGACCGCTGGGCAACGAAGGAGATCGCCGTGCGCAGCGCTGCCATCGGGTCAAACGGATCGTTCGTGGCCAGCGTCCGCAGGAAGGGAACTAGCTCCTCCGGCAGGACGCGGTGACCGGCGATCTGGCGCTCGAATGCGGCCCGCTCCGCCCGGTCCGGCAGGTGCCCGCGGAACAGCAGGTGCCACACGTCCTCGAGCGTCCGCTGGGTGCTCAGCTCGATCGCGTCATAGTGCCGGTACTGGTAGAAGCCTTCCAGTCCGCGGACGTCGCCGATCCGGGTATGCGCGACGACGAGCCCCGCGAGCCCGGCGGGCGCCTCCGCGCCGCCCGCGCCGTTGCCGTTCCTGGTGGCTTGCCCGGTGTCTGGCATCTTCGGCCTCTCTGCTGGCGTTGACCTGCTGGCGTGACAATGAACCGGCCGGTGTCAGGCCGCCGGCGCCGCTGGGCACGCCGTTGCCCGACACCAGTAGCCTGAACTACGGTATCCATATTGGTCAACATTGATTAAAATCAATACAATGAGTGTGACTGACTGAGTGATGAGAGTGTGACTGCCTGAATGAACTGTGTGAGGACTGGCGGAGTGACCTGACCGAGGCGACGGGCGGGGCGCGGTCGGCGGCATGCCAGGCGGCCGCGGGACACGGCGCCGGCGGCGGGCGGGAGGAGTGCGGGTGGCGGACTGGATCGGGGCCGCGGCGGCGGCGCAGCGGCTCGGCATCAAGCAGGCCAGCCTCTACTCCTACGTGAGCCGGGGCGTCCTGACCCGGCGGACCGGTCCGGACGGCCGGGCCAGCCTGTTCGACGCGGGCGAGGTCGAGAGCCTGGCCAGGAGGGGCCGGCCGCGCCGGGAGCCGGGTACCGCCGAGCTCGTCATCTCCTCGGCGCTGACCGAAATCGGCACGGACCGCTTCTGGTACAAGGGGCTGGATGCCACCGTGCTCGCGACCAGCCGGTCCTTCGAGGAGGTCGCCAGCCTGCTGTGGACCGGCTCGCTCGATGACGCCGCGGCGCCCTGGCACGCCACCGGCGAGGCCATCGCGGTCGGCTCCGCCGCGCAGGCGGCACTGCCGGCCGGCACGCTGCCGCTGGAACGGCTGCAGGTCATCGTGCCGGCACTCGCGGCCACCGACCCGCTCCGCCTCCAGCTGGACCAGCCTGTCGTCGTCGCATCGGCCCGCGGCCTGATCGCCGGCCTGGCCGACTGCCTGCCCTGGGCACCCCCCGGCGGGGAAGGCGACGGCGCCGCCGGAAGCCCGGGCGCCGGGGCGGATCCGAGCGCCGGGGCGGATCCCAGCGCCGGGGCGGACTCCAGCGCCGGGGCGGACTCCAGCGCCGGGGCGGATCCCAGCGCCGGGGCGGATGCAGGCAGCGCGGCGGGTACCTCCATTGCGGCGCGGCTGGCCGCCAGGCTGTGCCCGCGCCCGGAACGGCCTGGCCTCACGGCCGTCCTGCAGGCGGCGCTCGTGCTGCTGGCCGACCATGAGCTCGCCGCATCCACGCTCGCCGCGCGGGTCGCCGCCTCGGTCCGCGCGGACCCGTACGCAGTGGTCGCGACCGGCCTCGGCGCGGTCGGCGGCGCGCTGCACGGCGGCGCATCGCTGGGCGCCGAGCTGATGCTCGCCGCGGCCCGCGAGCCAGCCGATGCCGCTCGCGTTGTCGGCGAGCTGATCCGGCGCGGTGAGCGGATCCCCGGATTCGGCCATTTCGTGTATAAGACCGGCGACCCGAGATCCGTTCTGCTGCTTTCTATGATCGCCGGCCTGGCACCTGACTCACCCCGGCTGGCCGTCGCCGACGCGGTCCTCGCGGAGGTCCGCCGCCGCGGGCTGCCCGAGCCGAACATTGATTTCGCGCTCGCCGCCCTGGCTGACGCGACAGGAATGATCCGGGGCGCCGGAGAGGCAGTGTTCGCGGTCGCCCGCAGCGCCGGCTGGCTGGCGCACGCGCTGGAGGAGTACCAGCGCAAGAAGCCGATCCGGCCGCGCAGCATCTACACCGGGCCGCGTGCGGACCCCTCCTGAGCTGGCCTCCCGCTGGCTGGCGGCAGCCGAGGGAGCTACGTTGGCTTGCTTGGCCAGGGTGTATGGTGCCGCCAGCCGGCGTGCCGGGGAGGGACGAGTAGCCATGATCGAGATAACTGCCATTGACACGCGGTCCCTCGGCGACCGCGCCTATCTCGCTACGGACGGCTCCGCCGCCCTCGTGATCGATCCGCAGCGTGATTTCGACCGGGTGACGGAGCTGGCCGCCGAGCGCGGCGTGACGATCACCCACGTCCTCGAGACTCACATTCACAACGACTACGTCACCGGCGGCTACGCGCTCGCCCGCGCCACCGGCGCCGCCTATCACGTGAACGCCGCTGACCAGGTGACGTTCCAGCGGACCCCGGTCGCTGATGGTGACGTCATCGAGGTCGGCGCCATGCGGCTGCGCGCACTGGCCACCCCCGGCCACACGTTCACGCACCTGTCCTACGCGCTCGAGGAAGGCGGCACCGTCATCGCGGTCTTCACCGGCGGCTCGCTGCTCTACGGCTCCACCGGGCGGACGGACCTGCTCGGCGCCGAGCATCAGACCGAGCTGGCCAGGGCACAGTACGGCTCGGCCCGGCGGCTGGCCCGTGAGCTGCCGGACGCCGCGTCGGTCTGCCCGACGCACGGGTTCGGCAGCTTCTGCGCCGCGACGCAGGCGGGCGGCACGTCGTCGACGATCGGCAACGAGAAGCGCGTCAACCCCGCGCTGACCCTGGCGGAGGCCGAGTTCGTCGAGACGATGCTGGCCGGGCTTGATGCCTACCCGGCGTACTACGCGCACATGGGCGCCGCGAACGCGGCCGGGCCTGCCGCGCCCGACCTCTCCCCGCCGCGACGGGCCGACGCCGCCGAACTGCGGCGCCGCATCGATGCGGGGGAGTGGGTCGTGGACCTGCGCTCGCGGACGGCGTTCGCCGCCGGGCACCTGCGCGGGGCGCTGAACTTCGAGCTCGGCGACAATTTCGCCACCTACCTGGGCTGGCTCATCCCGTGGGGCATGCCGCTGACGCTGATCGGATCGGCCGCCGCGGACGTGGCCGCGGCGCAGCGCGAGCTCGTGCGGATCGGGATCGACAAGCTGGCGGCGGCCGCCGCCGGGCCGGCCGGGGCGTGGGCCGGCGGCGAGCCGCTGGCGGCGTTCGGTGTCGCGGACTTCGCCGGGCTGCAGCGCGCCCGGGACAGTGGTGCCGTGGTACTCGACGTGCGCCGGAACGGCGAGTGGTCGCAGTCCCACGTCGACGGGGCGGTGCATATCCCGCTGCATGAGCTCCCGGCCCGGATCGGCGAGCTTCCCGGCGGCCCGGTGTGGGTGCACTGCCAGGCCGGCTACCGCGCGTCGGTTGCCGCGTCGCTGCTGGACGCGGCCGGCCTGCCGGTGGTGCTCGTCAACGACGAGTTCGCGCGGGCGCAGCAGGCCGGGCTCGGCCGCGCCGAGCCGTAGCAGGGCGGGAATCAGATGACCTGGCGCGGCATTCTCCCTAGCATCAATACTTCACCGGGAGATGCCTCATGGCCGTACGCCGCCTGAACCACGCCGTCCTGTACGTCCGGGACCTGGCCAGCACCGTTGACTTCTACTGCGCGACGCTCGGCTTCGAGGTTCGCACGCAGATCCAGGGGCGGGCCGCGTTCCTCCGGGCGCCGGGGTCGGCCAACGATCATGACCTGGGCCTGTTCGAGGTCAGCGAAGCCAAGCTGCCGGCGGGCCCGTCGGTCGGGCTCTATCACCTCGCCTGGGAAGTGGGCACATTGGCCGAGCTCGCGGATGCGCGCGCCAGGCTGGCCGACCGCGGCGCGCTGGTGGGCGCCAGCGATCACCGGGTGTCCAAGTCGCTGTATGCCAAGGACCCGAACGGGATCGAGTTCGAGGTGATGTGGCGGGTCCCGGCCGAGGACTGGGAACAGGAAACCCGCGCCGGCGGGATGATCGCGCCGCTCGACCTCGATGGCGAGCTGGCCCGCTGGGGCGACCGCGCCACTGGGGCGGCGGCCGGCTCGGTTACCTGAGCTGCGGTCTGCGGTCGCCCGTACCCGGCGGCCTCGTGCTGGCCTCGATCGTGCCCTTGTAGGCGATTCCCCGGATGTGCACGACCGGCGCGTCCTGGGGGAGCTGCCTTTCCCACTCATCGTCGGCGGACCAGCCGTTGCTCACCCCGAGGCCTTCCATCTCCACCCGGACGCCGGGCGGCACCAGGATGTCGATCCGTGACTTGTAGGCAACGGCGACGACGGTCGTGACCGGCGCGGTCAGTTCGGCCGCCCGCAGGTCAAGCCAGCCGCCGCCCTTGTAGACAACCGAGGTGAACCGCTCGGGGACCAGCCAGCGGCCGCCCCGCCTGATCGAGTTCTTGTACGCGAGGGCGAACCGCCCCGGTTTCGCGCCGGGTACGGGCGCGGCGGCAGGGCGGGCCGCGGCGGGCAGGTCGTCGAGCAGCGGCGCCAGGTTCGCGCTCGTCCTGGCCGTCAGCGCGGCGCGCGTCCGCTCGTCGAATTCCTCGTCATCGAGCCTGCCCTCGGCGAAGGCGGCCTGCAGCCGCTGCACGACCGCCTCCCTGTCCTGGTCAGAAGCGCGGATGGCAGGTGCGTGCGGCGGCGGCGGCTCGGCTGGCAGTTCCATGGGTGACCTCCTCCGGCTAGTCGCGATGTATCTTAACCTGTTCAGGGATGCGGGCCCGCCGGGCGCATCAGTTCCGCATAGAGCCCGGCGGTCTGAGCGGCGATGCCAGCCCAGTCGAATTCGGCGATGGCCCGCTCGCGTCCGGCCCGGCCCATCACCGCCGCCAGGGCCTGGTCCCGCACTAGCGCGTTGACGGCATCGGCCAGCGGCGCCGGCTCGCCGGGCGGCACCAGCAGCCCGGTTTGCCCGTCCGCCACCACCTCGGGAATGCCGCCGACCCGGGAACCGATGACCGCGGTGCCGCACGCCATCGCCTCCAGGTTCACGATGCCGAGCGGCTCATACAGCGACGGGCAGACGAACGCGGTGGCATGTGTCAGCAGCTGGATGACCTCGCGCTTGGGCAGCATGCCGGACAGCCAGATCACCCCGGACCTGGCGTCCCGCAGATCCTGGACAAGCGCGGTGACCTCGGCGGCGAGTTCCGCGGTGTCTGGCTGGCCCGCGCAGAGCACCAGCTGGGTCTCGGCGTCGAGCCGCGCCGCGGCGCGCAGCAGGACGGGCAGGCCCTTTTGCCGGGTGATCCGGCCGACGAAGACCACCAGAGGCCGGCCCGGGTCCACGCCATAGCGCTGCAGTACGTCAGTCCCAGGATCAGGGACGTACTCGCTGGTGTCGATTCCATTGCGGATGACCCGCACTCGGTCGGCAGGAACTGCCGGATAGCAGGCCAGCAGGTCAGCACGCATTCCCTCGGAGACGGCGATGATGGCGGCCGCGGACTCGAGCGCCGTGCGCTCGCACCAGGACGACAGCGTGTAGCCGCCGCCTAGCTGCTCGGCCTTCCACGGCCGCAGCGGCTCCAGCGAGTGCACGGTGACGACGTGCGGCATGCCGGTGAGCAGCGATGCCAGGTAGCCGCCGAGGTTTGCGTACCAGGTGTGGGAGTGCACCAGGTCCGCCGCTGCGGCGGCGGACGCCATCGACAAGTCGGTGGAGATCGTCTGCAGTGCCTGGTTCGCGCCCGCCAGCCGGTCCCATGGCTGATGGGCGAACGCGCCGGGCCGGTCCGCGCCCTGGCAGTGCACCGTCAGGTTGACCAGGCCGCCCAGCTCGCGCGCCAGGTACTCGACGTGCACCCCGGCCCCGCCATACACGTCCGGCGGGTACTCCCTCGTCAGCAGCGCTACCGCGAGCTTTCCCCCCGGGCCGCCGGCGGTCACTCCGGCACCAGCTGACCCTTACCGACGACGGTGATCCCGCCCTCGGAGACCACGAAGCCGCGGGCCTTGTCGTGCTCCTTGTCCACCCCGATCGAGGCGCCCTCCGGGACGACGACGTTCTTGTCGAGAATCGCGTTCCTGACCACGGCATGCCGGCCGATCCGGGTGTTGTTCAGGATGACGGCCCGCTCCACGGTCGCCCAGCTGTTGACCCGGACCCCCGGGCAGAGCACGGACTTGCGCACCAGGCCGCCGGAGACGATGACGCCGTTGCTGACCAGGCTCGAGATCGCCCGGCCGACCCGGTCGCCGCTGTCATGCACGAACTTGGCCGGCGGCAGGGATGCCACGCTGGTCAGGATCGGCCAGCGGTCGTTGTACAGGTTGAAGACCGGGTGCAGGGCGCACAGGTCCATGTGCGCGTCGAAATAGGAATCCAGCGTCCCCACGTCGCGCCAGTAGCCGGCGTCCCGCTCGGTCGCCCCTGGCACCTCGTTGTCCAGGAAGTTGTAAGCCTGGGCACTGCGCTCGCCGACCAGCATCGGGATGATGTCGCCGCCCATGTCGTGCAGGCTGTCGTCGTTGGCCGCGTCCTTCCGCAGCGTCTCGACGAGCGCGTCGCTGGTGAAGACGTAGTTGCCCATCGACGCGTACGCCTGGTCCGGATGGCCGGGGCGGGCCGGCGGATCGGCGGGCTTCTCCAGGAATGCCTCGACGGTGCGCCCGTCCTTGCCGACCTGGATGACGCCGAACTCGGTGGCATCAGTCCGCGGTACGGGAATGGCCGCGACCGTGCCGACCGCGCCCGACTCGACGTGCTGCCTGATCATCTGGCCCGGATCCATCCGGTACACGTGGTCCGCGCCGAAGACGGCCACGATGTCCGGCCGCTCGTCGTAGATCAGGTTGAGTGACTGGTAGATGGCATCCGCGGAGCCGGTGTACCAGTGCGGGCCGCGCCGCTGCTGCGCGGGCACCGGCGTCACGTAGTTGCCGAGCAGGCTGCTCATCCGCCAGGTCGTGGTGATGTGCCGGTCCAGGCTGTGGCTCTTGTACTGGGTCAGCACGCAGATCCGCAGGCAGCGCGCGTTGACGAGATTGGACAGCGCGAAATCAACTAGCCGGTAGAGTCCGCCGAACGGCACCGCGGGCTTGGCGCGGTCGGCGGTGAGCGGCGCCAGCCGCTTGCCGGCCCCGCCCGCGAGCACGATTCCGAGGACCCGTGGCTCGGCCATGGTCGCCTCCAGGAACATCGGGGTTCGGGGGATATACCCAGCTTTAGCCGTCCGAGCCGGAAATCAGGCGGTTACCGGCCCTCGGGCTTCCCCCAGTGTTGCCCGTCAGCCGCCGTGCGTCACGCGCATCTTGGACTGCGGGTGGCCGAGGCCTTCCCAGTCCGCCATGAAACGGGCGGCCAGCCCGTGCTTGGCCGCCAGCTTCACCAGCGTTTCGGTCCGGTAGTAGAAATCCTCTCGCAGCACCTGGTGCTCCGCACCCGTCGTCCGGTCAAAGGTGAAGTCGAAGAAGCCGTCCGGCGCCATGAGCCGGCCGATGCTGCCCAGGCACTCGTCGATGACCTCGGCGGGGGAGTGCGAGAACACGCTGTGCGCGTGCACGACATCAAACTGCCCGGCGGGCAGGAACGCCAGCTTCATATCCTGGACCAGCGTCAGGTGCGGGAGCTTGTCCTGCAGGCCGAATTCGGCGACCGTGTCCTGCGCCGCGAGCAGGATGTCCGGCGAGATGTCGATGCCGTAGTAGTTCCCGGCGTCCAGGTAGCCGATGAACAGCGCCGGCCCGCAGGTTGCCGCAGCCGATCTCGAGCATCCGCGATCCTGGCTTGAGCCCGTGCCCGAGCAGGTAGTCGAACTGCAGCTGGCCGATTTTCAGCCAGGACTCGCGGGTCTTGCTGCCTACCGCGGCCTGGTGACTGCGCGCCGCGTCTGACCGCATCACGGCCCGGTAGTAGCTGAGGTGGTCATGCGCATGGAGCCGGAGCCATAGGTCGCGGCCGAGGCGTTGCGCGTACGGCAGCACGCGACCCGGGTGCCGGGCTGCGTAGCCAATCTTGAAGGAAAGTCGCGAGCGGTTCTTCACGGTCACGGCGCCCACGCTAGGGCGTTGGCGCCCCCCGGGGTCCCGGTATACCGAATCCATGTACTGGGCTGACTCTTCGATGATCGCCGGCCGCCGGACCGGCTAACCGGCGGCCTCGCTGGCCACGTCAGCATCAGTATGGGCGGCGCGCAGCCTGGCCGTGACGGCTCGCGTGATAAGCAGCCGGGCCACCTCCACGCCAACGCCCACCACGAGCGACCAGGCAAGCGCCTCCATCAGCGCGACGTCAGGATCCTCCGGATCGGTCGGCGGCTCCTTGCCGGTAATTCGCTTCCAGCCGAGCGTGATCGCTTTCCTGGCGAGGCTTCCCGCGACGAACGAGGAAGCCATGCCGATTGCCCGGTTAGTGCCGCCGGCACCCTTGGCTGCCATCTGAAGTCCCTTCCTGACGACCGTCCGGTGATCATCCCACGGAGCTGCCGCCGGTGCGGGCGGCGGGACGTGATCTGTCAATCGCGGCGGCAAGCTCGGCGGGATGCCTGGTGGCGAGCAGCCAGTAGGGTGCTCCTGGCCCTGCCTCGCTCACCTCGACGTAGACGGCCAGCTTGAGATAGGGCCTGATGAGCATGAAGGCCGCCGGATCCGCCCGGGGGCCGCGGATCGCGCGCGCCTGGGCTTCGTCGAGCGCCGCTACCTGGCCGGCGTCCCGCAGCGACAGCGCCGCCCGCCCGGCCCGCAGCTGACCATCAGCCACCGTGATGGTGACGCGGCCCCAGTTCAGCAGAACAGCGGCGCAGCCGCCGCCGATGACGGCATAGACCGCGATGGCAACTCCCACGCTGAAACCGGCCCAGAGGGTTGAGCCGATGATGGCAACCGAGCACAGCGTCAGCAGCCAATATGAGGCCGGCGCGCGGAGCCGTTCGCGGTAATTGCGCATCTGCCCACCGTAGTTGGTTACATGGGGAGCATGACGGGCCGATGGACGCGGCGGGGCAGCAGGGATCATGGGGCATCCGATCCCGAAATGCCCGGACTAGCTTATGGCGCTGACAATGGTGCCGCCGCTGCGCCTGCGGCCGGTGACGGCGTGGGATCAGAGCCGGCTGACGCGGAGATCGGCGGGGAGCTGGCGGCGGATCAGCCGGCCGGCGCGCCGGGCAGGCTGCGGGCCGCGGCAACGGGCCTCCGGCAGCGCGCGCAGGCCGCCGCGGCGCAGCCCGGCGGCCAGCCGCGTGCGGCTGGCCGCCGGGATTCCGATGATTCGGCGGGGACGCCGGGCAACGGGCCGGCCGGGTCGACCGTGCCCCGGCTTCTGCAGCAGGCGGCCGCCTGGTCCTGGCGGCTGCTCCTGGTCGGGCTGCTGATCTACGTCGCGTTCCGGGTCGCGAGCGCGCTGCGGCTGGTGGTGCTGCCCTGCTTCGCTGCCCTGCTGCTCACTGCGCTGCTGCAGCCGCTCACCAAGCGGCTGCGGAAGGCCGGCCTGCCCTCCCTGGCCGCGACCTGGTGCACGATCCTGGCTGCCGTCGCGGTCCTGGCCGGAGTGGGCATCCTCGCGGCCAACCGGGTAAGCGCCGATTACAAGCAGCTGTCCGTTGAGGTCAGGTCCACGGCGCACCAGGTGCAGATCTCGCTGGCCGGGCCGCCCTTCCACGTCAACAGCGTCCGCCTGCAGCAGTACTCCGACCAGCTGGTGCAGTTCCTGTCGCAGCACAAGTCGCTGGTGGCAGGCACGGTGGTAACCGGCGGGAAGATCGTCCTGGAGCTGCTGACCGGGCTGGTGCTGACCGTGTTCATCACGTTCTTCCTGCTCAAGGACGGCGAGCGGATCTGGTCCTGGGTGGTCAGCGCGCTCCGGCCGCAGCCGCGGAGGCGGGCGGACAACGCGGGGCTCGCCGCATGGTCCGCGCTGGTCAACTACGTGCGGGGGACGACGGTCGTGGCGGCGATCCACGCCGTCTCGATCGGCATCGCCCTCTGGCTCCTCGGCGTGCCGCTCCTGGTGCCGCTGATCATCCTGGTCTTCGTGGCCGCGTTCGTGCCGCTCATCGGGATCCTGGTAGCGGGCGCGCTCGCCATCCTGGTGACGCTCGGCACTAAGGGCCTGCTCGCGGCGGTGATCCTGCTCGCGGTGTTCCTGGTGGAGAATCAGGTCGAGAGCCACCTGCTGCAGCCGCTGGTCGTGGGCCGGATCGTGCGGCTGCACCCGCTCGCGATCATCCTGGTGCTGGCCGTCGGCGGCATCGTGGCCGGCATACCCGGCGCGATCGTCGCGGTCCCGGCCGCCGCGGCGCTGTCCTATGCCTGGCCCTACCTGCGCGGCGCGGAGCCGGCACCGCCCGGTGAGCCGTGACCGGGGGCTGCTACGGCGCGGGCAATTACGGAGGCGGACCGTAGCCGGGACAGCGCGTCAGGGCCGCCGCGGCCGGCGGGATGTACGGCGAGAGACACGTCCGGCGGTAAGGTCGCGTCCGTGACCACCGCCGGGAAGAGTGCCGCCATGCCGCTCGCGAATGCTGAATCGGCCCAGTCGGACGCCGTGCACGTCCTGATCAAGCGGCTCGATCCGGGTCTCCCGCTGCCGGCCCGTGCGCATCCCGGGGACGCCGGAACCGATCTGTTCGCAGCCGCCGACGTGGAGCTCGCGCCCGGCCAGCGGGCAGTAGTGCCCACCGGCGTCGCGATCGCGCTGCCTGACGGCTACGCCGCCTTCGTGCATCCGCGCTCCGGCCTGGCCGCCCGGCATGGCGTAACCCTGGTGAACGCACCGGGCACGGTGGATGCGGGGTACCGTGGCGAGATCAGGGTGACCCTGCTCAATACTGATGCCAGTAGTCCCGTCCGCTTCCAGCGTGGTGACCGGATCGCCCAGCTGGTGGTTCAGCGAGTCGAGCGCCCGGTGTTTCACGAGGTCAGCACACTTCCTGGGTCGGCCAGGGGGGATGGCGGCTTCGGTTCCACCGGAGGACACGCCGCGACGGCCGGCCAGGACATCGGCAATGAGGTTCCAGCCACTAGCTAAGACAAGGTAAGGAGCGTGCGGGGTGTTCCGACGGCGCCGCCGTGAGGATGCGGCTCAGCCCGGATTCGACGATGAGGCTGCCCAGGATGATCTGGATATCCAGGACGGCCCGGATTTCCCCGATGACCTGGCAGGCACCGAGGGCGCGGCAAGTCGCGGCGACCTGATTGGCGGGTCAGGTGACTCCGGCGACCTCAGCGGCGCGAAAGGCCCGTGGGACGCGGCGGAGCGCTTCCCCGAGCAGGAGCGGATGGACTTCGGCAGCCTGCAGATCCCGGTACGGGAAGGGCTCGAAGTCCAGATCAACATGGCCGAGGACCAAGGCGTCTGGATCGCGGTCCTGCGCGGCGAGAACGGGCTTCAGCTGCAGGCATTCGCCGCCCCCAAGACCAGCGGGCTCTGGGACGAGGTACGGCAGGAAATCGCCGATGAGGTCGCCAAATCAGGCGGCGACTGCGAGGAGGCCGAAGGCCCGTTCGGCACCGAGCTGCACGCGCGCGTGCAGAACACTGAGCCGGGGCATGGCCGCACGCAGAAGCAGCCGGTCCGGTTCCTCGGCGTTGACGGGCCGCGCTGGTTCCTCCGCGGCGTGATCAGCGGGCCGGCGGCCCGGCGGCCCGAGCTGGCCAGGCAGTTCGAGGAGGTATTCGCGGACGTCGTCGTGGTTCGCGGCGAGCACCCGGCACCGCCCAGGGACCTGCTCGAGATCAGGCTGCCCGACGAGGCGCGGGCGGCGCTGGAGGAGCAGATGGCCGCCGAGGGCGACGGCCAGGAGCCGCCGAACCCGTTCGAGCGGGGCCCGGAGATCACCGAGACCCGGTAGCGGCTCACCGATAGCCGCACACGGTCAGCCAGCCGTTCACCGGCTGGCCGGCCGCTCGCCGTTAGCCGGCCGCTCGCCTTCGGCCATCCGGCTGGCTCTTCGGGCATCCGGCTGGCTCACGGTGGCCAGCTCAGCGTTATTCAGCCGGCCGGGCGTGTTCGTGGTGGCCCAGCAGCTGCCCGAGCTGGTGCTCGACATCCTCGGTGGTCACGAAAAGCAGCTCGTCGCCGCCCTCCAGCGGATCATCGCTATTCGGGACGATCACCCGGCCATCCCGCAGGATGGCCACCAGAGCCGTGTCGGTCGGCCACTCGATGTCGCCGATCCGGCGGCCCACCAGCGGAGCATCCGCGGGCATGGTCATCTCAACGAGACTGGCGTCGCTCTGCCGGAACGTCATCAGCCGGACCAGGTCGCCGACGCTGACCGCCTCCTCGACCAGGGCCGACAGCAGCCTCGGGGTGGAGACCGCGACGTCAACGCCCCATGACTCGTTGAACAGCCACTCGTTGCTCGGGTCGTTAACCCTGGCGACGACCCGCGGTACCCCGTACTCGGTCTTGGCCAGCAGCGACACCACGAGATTGGCCTTATCGTCGCCGGTCGCCGCGATCACCACATTGCAGCGCTCCAGGGACGCATCGTCCAGCGAGCTGATCTCGCACGCATCCGCCAGCAGCCACTCAGCACGCGGGACGCTGTAGACCTTGATGGACTGCGGGTTCTTGTCGATGAGAAGGACCTCATGGTCGTTCTCGAGCAGTTCCTTGGCGATGGAGCGGCCGACCGCGCCCGCCCCGGCGATGGCTACCCGCATCAGTGACCGCCCTTACCTGGCGCGCTCGGCTTGGCGAACACTTTCGCAATCCGGTCGACGTCGCCTTCCTGGGCGATGACGTGCAGCACGTCGCCTTCCTGCAGGACAGTTCCCGGCCCCGGCAGCATGGCCTCGCCGAGCCGGGAAATGAACGCGATCCGGGTGCGTGCGGACTCTTCCAGCGACTGCACCTTCTCGCCTAGCCAGGCATCGGAGCAGGCGATCTCGGCAAGTACGACGGTGCCGGTCGGGTCGCGCCAGAGCGGTTCTGAGCCTTCCGGAAGCAGCCTGCGCAGCATCTGGTCCGCGGTCCAGCGCACCGTGGCCACGGTGGGGATGCCGAGCCGCTGGTATACCTCGGCGCGGCGCGGATCGTAGATTCGCGCCACGACATTCTGGACGCTGAAAGACTCGCGGGCGACCCGTGCCGCGATCACGTTCGAGTTGTCTCCGCTGCTGACAGCCGCGAATGCGTCGGCGTGCTCGATGCCCGCCTCGATGAGAATCTCACGGTTAAAGCCGGTGCCGGTGATCTTGCTGCCCTTGAATCCTGACCGGAGCTTGCGGAACGCCTCCGCCTCCTGGTCAATGACGGCAACTGAGTGCCCCTGGTCCTCCAGGATGTGGGCGATGGTCGATCCGACCCGCCCGCATCCCATGATCACGATGTGCACGGCCTTCCCTTCAGCGAGAACGATGCCCGATCAAGGTATGCCCTCCTGCCTGGTGCGGCTAGCCCCAGGCCACCCCAGCGATTTCCTCATCGGCCGGTCACGGGAGCATAGTGCCATGACTGTGCCCGCCGATGAACCGCCCAGGGCGGGCGACCTGCTAGAACTCACGGTGGGCGAGGCCGCGCATGGCGGCTGGTGCGTCGCGCGCCCGGCGGCCGCGGGCGGGCGAGTGATCTTCGTCCGGCATGCGCTGCCCGGCGAGAAGGTGCGCGTGAGGATCACCCAGACCACCTCGAAGTTCGCCAGGGCTGACGCGGTGGAGGTCCTGACCGCCGCACCCGACCGAGTCGAGCCGCCCTGCCCGCATGCCCGCCCTGGCGGCTGCGGTGGCTGCGACTGGCAGCATGCCAGCCTGGCGGCCCAGCGGGCGCTCAAGGCGGCCGTCGTCAGCCAGCAGCTGCGCCGCATCGCCGGCATCGACCGTGACGTGGTGGTGGAGCCGCTGCCCGGCGATGAGGAGGGTCTCGGCTGGCGCACCCGGGTGCGGTTCGCCGTGGGCAACGATGGCGTCGCCGGGCTGCGCCGGCACCGTTCCCATCAGATCATTAAGATCGGCGACTGCCCGATCGCGCATCCGCTCGTCCGCCCCACCGGGGTGACCCGCAGGCGCTGGCACGGCGCCGATGCCGTGGAAGTGGCAGTCGCCCCGGCATCAGGCGGGCGCGCGCTCATCGTCTCGGGCGACCGCATCCGCTCCGAATCCTGGCCTGATTTCACCGCGGACACGGTCCTCGCGCCCGGGCGCGACGGCGGGCTCACCGCGCTGCGCGGCAGCGGGTTCCTCTACCAGCAGGCCGCCGGGCGGACCTGGCGGGTCAGCGCCGGGACCTTCTGGCAGGTGCATCCTGGCGCGGCCAGCGCGCTCGCCGAGGCCGTCGTCGAGGCGCTGCGGCCGCAGCCGGGGGACGTGACGCTGGACCTGTACTGCGGCGCCGGGCTCTTCGCCGGCGTGCTGGCCGAGGCAGTCGGGCCGGACGGAGGGGTCGTCGCGATCGAGGAGGACACCGCCGCGGTGCGCGACGCCAGGCACAACCTCCGCTCGACGCCCTGGGCGCGAGTGCACAAGGGCGATGCCGCGGCGATGCTCGCCCGCTACGGCGTGTCCGGCGCGTCACTGGCCGTCCTGGACCCGCCGCGGTCCGGCGCGGCCCGGCAGGTTGTTGACCTGCTGGCCGCGGCGGGCAGCGACGCCAGGCTCGGCCGGATCGCCTATGTGTCCTGCGACCCGGCGACCCTGGCCCGCGACCTGGCGATCTTCGGCGAGCAGGGCTGGGAGCTTGAGGAACTGCGCGCGTTCGATGCGTTCCCGATGACTCATCACGTGGAGTGCCTGGCGACGCTCGCCCGGTGGTAAGTGCCGCCAGGGGAGTGGCTACTCCTTAGCCTCTGCCATGTGCAGCGTTGCCTCCACCTCGATCGTGAGCTGGATCTTCTCGCTCACCATGACGCCACCGCCGGGGATCGCCATGTTGGCCGTGATGCCGTAATCGGTGCGGTTGATCTCGCCGGTAGCCGAGAAGCCGGCCTTGGTGTTGCCGAAGGGGTCAGGCCCGAAGCCGTTGACCTCAAGGGTGAGCTCGACCGGGCGGGTGATGCCGCGAATGGTCAGCTCGCCATCCACGAGGAGATTCTTGCCGTCCTGGCGGATGCCGGTCGAGCGGTACGTCATGGTCGGGTGGTTGGCCGTATCGAGGAAGTTCTCGCCGGCCACGTCACCGTCGCGCTGCTCGTTGCTGGTGTCGACCGAGGTCGTGTCGATGGTCGCCGTGGCCGACGACTTCATCGGGTCCTCCGCCGTGATGATCTGGCCCTCGAACTTGGTGAAGTTCCCGCGGACCTTGCTGACCATCAGGTGCCGCGCGACGAAGCCGACATGAGAATGGACGGGATCGATGTCCCAGGTTCCGGCGATGTAGCCGGGGATCTCGACAGCCTGTGCCGTCATGGTGTCTCCTTGGTTCTGAGAGGTATGACGGTTACTGGATGGTACATAGTATAAATCCAGAACCGGAGTCCATTTTGGTGAGGGCGGGGATGCCACGCAAGACGGCACTTCAAGCTGCCCCAGGCACCTGGAGGTAACTATGGATCCCGTGAACGCGGCCGGACCCGCGGACCGGGCCGGCGCTGCTCTACCGGCCGGGTCAGCGGCCATGGCCGAGCCCACCACGGGCGCGCCCGCTGTGGCGGGAATGCCCGTCACGCAGCGGTGGTCCATGATGCCGAGTACCTCCGTCATGCCAGCGACCTCGGCCGTGCCAGGGGGATCAGCCGTGGCGGCCGGGGTTGCCGTGCCGGGGGGATCAGCCGTGGCGGCCGGGGTTGCCGTGCCGGGGGGATCAGCCGTGGCGGCCGGGGTTGCCGTGCCGGGGGGATCAGCCGTGGCGGCCGGGGTTGCCGTGCCAGGCCGGGGTAGCCGTGCCGGGGCCATCCGCCGCTAAGTGCCGGATCAGGGAGATCCTCGGCAGGATCGGCGACAAATGGTCGCTCTTCGTCATCTTCCGCCTCGGTGACGGCCCGCAGCGCTTCACCACCCTGAAAAGAGCCGTCGACGGGATCAGCCAGCGAATGCTGACGGTCACCCTCCGCGGGCTGGAGCGCGACGGCATCGTCAGCCGCACGATGTATCCGGTCATGCCGCCGCGGGTCGATTACGCGCTGACTCCGCTGGGCCATACCCTGCTCGACGCCGTGGGCGCGCTCATGGCGTGGGTCGATGAGCATCTGCCCGAGGTCGATGCCGCGCGCGATGCCTACGATGCCGCGCGCGATGCCTACGATGCGCGGGCCACCGGTGCCGACTCCGGGCTGCCAGTCCCACCCCCGGACAGCCTTCAGCACGACCCTCGGGGGGTCTTATCAACACGTGCTTCCCGGCAGCCTGGCCTCACCAGCCCCAGCTGAACCACACCTAACACCGCATGACACAGCGGTTCGGATAAGACCGGCGGACACCGGCAAAATTCGAACCCATACCGGATTAGCGCCGAAATCAGCAGCCATCAGCAGCCATCGGCGGGCGAAGTCCGGTCATCAGCGGGTGAGCTCGGCGGTCGGCTGGCGAGCTGGGCTCAGGGATTGACTAGCCGGGCTTGGTTTGTCGCTAGTTATCCACAACGCCGTGCTCGTATCCACAGAATTGAACTGGGCGTACCTGGCGGGTTGCGGCGTTGCCACGCTGAGTTCATGACTGGCCCTCTTCCTGTCGAATGCGACCGGCTGCTGCAACTGCAGGCTGGGGTAATCACCCGCGCGCAGGCGCTCAGCGCCGGGATGACCAGGCACGCCGTGCAGGCAAAGCTGGATAGTGAGCGCTGGCGGAGACTGCATACCGGGGTGTACGCGGCCTTCACCGGACCGCCGGGCCGCGCCCCCGTGCTGTGGGCGGCTGTCCTCGGGGCCGGCCCGCGCGCCGTCCTCAGCCATCAGACGGCAGCCGAGTTGCACGGGCTGCTGAGTGCGAGCACACGTCAGGACAGGACCGTCCACGTCACGGTGCCGAGAGGCCGTCAGGTGACCGCGATGAGGCACGTCCGGCTGCACTACTCGCAGCGGCTGGACGACTCACGGCACCCAGTGCTGCTACCGCCCGCAACGCGATTTGAGGAAACGGTCCTCGATCTTGCCGTGACGGCGGCAACGATGACGGACGGGATCAGCTGGATCCTGCGAGCTTGCGGGACTCGCCGCACGACACCGGACAGGCTCCGGCAGGCAATGGCAGCCCGCCGCCGGCTGCGGTGGCGGAACGAGCTGTCCGCAGCGCTCGGCGATGGGAGCTCCGGTGTCCACTCCGCGCTCGAGCATTCTTACCTGCACGGTGTCGAGCGGCCGCACGGCCTGCCGGCCGGCGTCCGGCAGCGGCAGGTCATCGTGCGTAACGTCGCTACTTACCAGGACGTCCGATACGAGCGGTACCAGCTGATCGTCGAACTGGACGGCCGCACCGCCCATCCGGGGCGGGAACGCTGGCGGGACATTCACCGCGACAACGCGAGCGCCGCCGGCGGCTGCGTGACGCTGCGCTACTCCTGGTCCGACGTGACCCTGCGGACCTGCGAGGTGGCCGCCGAGGTCGGCCGCGTCCTGCGGAGCCGCGGCTGGACCGGCCAGCTGCGGCCGTGCGGCCCGGATTGCACGGTCCGGGACTAACCCGTGCGGGCGAGTGCGGAAGGATGAGCGGCATGCAACTGCGGATCTTCACGGAGCCCCAGCAGGGGGCCAGTTATGACACGCTGCTGGCGGTCGCCCGCGCAGCCGAGGAATTCGGCTTCGATGCCTTCTTCCGGTCCGATCACTACCTGAAGATGGGCTCGGTCAGCGGGCTGCCCGGTCCCACCGATGCCTGGGTGACACTGGCCGGGCTGGCCCGCGAGACATCCAGGATCCGGCTGGGGACGCTGGTGAGCGCCGCGACCTTCCGGCATCCGGGCCCGATGGCGATCAGCGTCGCGCAGGTGGACCAGATGAGCGGCGGGCGGGTGGAGCTCGGGCTGGGAGCCGGCTGGTATGCGGCTGAGCACGAGGCCTATGCCATTCCGTTCCCGGACCTTGGCGAGCGCTTCACCAGGCTCGAGGAGCAGCTGGCGATCATCACCGGCCTCTGGGAAACGCCGGAGGGAGGGAAATTCTCGTTCAGCGGCGCGCACTACACGGTGACCGACTCGCCCGGGCTGCCCAAGCCAGCGCAGCGACCGCGGCCTCCCGTGCTCATCGGCGGCACGGGAAAGCGACGGACGCCGCGGCTGGCCGCGCGGTACGCCGACGAGTACAACGTCCCGTTCAACGGGGTGCAGGAGACGGCGGCGGCGTTCGGCCGGGTGCGGGATGCGTGTGCAGCGGCGGGCCGCGATGCATCGTCGGTAACGTACTCGGCCGCCCATGTGGTGTGCTGCGGGCGGTCGCAGGCCGAGCTGGAGCGGCGGGCAGCCTCAATCGGCAGGAGCCTGGCCGAGCTGCGGGACGGCGGCGTCGCCGGGACCCCGGCGGAGGTTGCGGAGAAGATCGCAACGTATTCCGAGATCGGTGCCCAGCGCATGTACCTGCAGGTGCTCGACATGCAGGACCTTGATCACCTGGAATTGATCGCATCCGAGGTGGCACCCCGGCTCGGCTGACCGCCTGCGTCGGCCTGACGGATGCTGCGACCCGGCTGTGGCCGGGCTGCGCACCCGGCTGCCGTCGGCGGGCGTCCCGGGCTTGCGTCCCGGCCGTCAGCCGGGCGGCGCCGGTCCCGTAGCGTTTGCGCTATGGCAAAGATGACCGATGCGCAGTGGCGCGAGTTCGTGACGGCCGGCACCAGGACGGGGAAGCTCGCCGTCACGCGCCTGGACGGCAGCCCGCACGTGACGCCGATCTGGTTCCTGCTCGACGGCGATGACATCGTCCTGACCACGCACCAGGACGGCATCAAGGGCAAGGCACTACGGCGGGACCCGCGAGCCGCGCTGAGCGTGGATGACCAGCAGCCGCCGTACTCGTTCGTCGTGATCGAGGGGCACGTGACGATCTCTGAGGACCTGGACGAGGTGCGCAGGTGGTCGGCGGCGCTCGGCGGCAGGTACATGGGCGCTGAGCGGGCCGAGGAGTTCGGCGCCCGCAACGGCGTGCCCGGCGAGCTGCTCGTCCGGCTGCGGGCCGAGAAGGTCGTCGCGGTGCGCGACATCGCCAACTGAGCTAGCCCGGCCGGGGCGTGAAGGCCTAGCGCGTGACCGAGAAGGCATGGAAGTGCTTGTCGGCAACGTGCTTCGCCCGGTGCTTGCCGCGGTAGGGGCCACGCAACTCCTGGACGTCAGGGGACTGGTCCGTCGCGGGGCCGTCAGTGTCCCCGCATTGCGCGCAGAAGACTTCCCACCAGTGCTCGTCCGCCATGTCGTAGGCCCAGTGGCCGCTGCCATCCTTGCGCCAGCCATGCCGGACCGGGCGAGCATACGGATAATGCCCAGAATCAGCCCCTGACGCCCGCTGTGGGGCGGCGTCCGCGCCCAGGTCGCCCATGGGTTTCAGGAGCGCAGCCTCGAAGCCCTCGCGAAAGCCCTCGCCATGTCCGGCGGTCATAGCCGGATTCTCGCTTACCAGGCCTCAGCTCGCCAGCGCCAGCGCCATCGGCCGGCCCGAGCCGCGACGGTACCGCTAGCCGTGGCCAGCCCAGGGGTCGTAGTCCACCTCGAGTGCCTCCTGCGCGGGGCGCTGCCCGGCGGGCACGTTGCGCAGGTTCAGCCGGATCCTCGTCCAGGTCGACGACCGGCCGCGCATCGAGTCCACCAGCACGTCGGACGGCTCAAGGTACGGCCAGACGTCCCCGTGCCGCTCCCTCCAGCGGTCCAGGCCCGCCATCGCCTCAGCCTGGCTCTCGGCCCTGGCAATCTCGATCAGCGGCATCGACGACCTGCGGCGGCCGGCCGGGGCGCTGGCCTGCTGCGGCGGGCCGGCCCGCCGTTTCGACGGCTGCACCCGGGGCTGCTCGCCGGCCTGCTTCTCGAAGTGCGGCGGCCAGGGCGCGTCAGGCAGGCCTGCCGCCTCGTGGTCAGCGGCCAGCTGGAGCAGCGGCTCCAGGGACCCGGTGGCGGCGTCGATGCCGGCGCACAGGTCGCCGACGGCGGCGTACCGCACCGGCATCGTGTCGATGGTGAACGCCTCAGGCTGGCAGTCAGGTACCTCGTCCCAGGTCAGCGGCGCTGACACCCGGGCATCCGGGGTCGGCCGGACCGAGTAGGCCGAGGCAACCGTCCGGTCCTTGGCGTTCTGGTTGTAGTCGACGAAGACGCCGTGGCGCTCCTCCTTCCACCACCGGGCGGTCGCCAGGTCCGGCGCGCGCCGCTCGATTTCCCTGGCCAGCGCCACGGCCGCGCCGCGCACCTGGGTGAACGTCCAGCGCGGCTCGATCCGGCAGTAGACGTGGATGCCGCGAGAGCCGGACGTCTTCGGCCATCCGGTCAGGCCGAAGTCCGCGAGCACGTCCCTGGCCACCAGCGCGACGGCGACGATCTGCTGCCATCCGACGCCGGGAACCGGATCGAGATCCACCCGCAGCTCGTCGGGATGATCAAGGTCGCTGGCGCGGACCGGATGCGGATTGAGGTCGATGCAGCCCAGGTTCGCCACCCAGGCGAGCTGCGCCGCGTCCCGGACGACCACCTCCTCGGCGGTGCGCCCGGACGGGAAGCTCAGCTCGACGGTCTCGATCCAGTCCGGGCGCGCGGACGGCGCCCGCTTCTGGAAGAAGGCTGGCTCGGCGGCGCCCTTCACGAAGCGCTTGAGGACCATCGGCCGGCCGGCCACCCCGCGCAGCGCGCCGTCGGCGACCGTCAGGTAGTACCTGATCACGTCCAGCTTGGTGTGCCCGGTCTGCGGGAAGTACACCTTGTCCGGGTTGCTGACCGTTACGGTGCGGCCGGCCACCTCCAAGATCTCCTTACGATCAGGCATGCCGACCACGATAACCCGGGCTAGCCAGGATCGTCGCAGCCCGGCGGCGTCGCGCTGGCCGCCGTCAGCGGCGGCCGGCCGGGAATGCGCGAGTACGCGGCGTGCTGCGTAAATTCCGCTTTTGATGGTTCTCCGGCGTCCGGCACGCTGCCATCGACGCGGGCATTGCGGCCGATCGCGGTCACGGCAATGACGGCTGCGGCGGCCACCGCGCTCAGCGCGCCGACATGCTCGCCGAGCAGCAGCGCGGACCAGCCGAGCGTCAGGGCCGGCTGTGCCAGCTGCAGGCGGCCGACGCGGGCCACGCCGCCGCGGGCCAGTCCCTGGTACCAGGCGAAGAAGCCCAGGCACATGGAGACGATGCTGACGTAGGCCATACCCAGTGCCGGTCCGGCGGTGACGTGCCGGGGCGGATCGGCGACGATCGCCGCGACGGTAACCGGCAGGGTGGCCGGCAGCGCCAGGATCAGCGCCCAGCAGATGACCCGCCAGCCGCCGTACTGGCGGGCCAGCGCGCCGCCCTCGGCGTAGCCGACCCCGGCCACCACGATTGCGACCAGCAGCAGCACGTCGCCGGCCCGGAGCCGCCCGCCGCCCTGGATCGCGGCGAAGGCGACGACCACGGCCAGCCCGAGCGCCAGCACCGCCCAGTACATCGGGCGCGGTCGCTCACCGGCCCGCAGCACGGCCATCCCGGCGGTGGCGGCGGGGATGAGGCCGGTCAGCACGGCGCCGTGCACGCTGCTCACCTGATGCAGCGCGAGCGCCGACAGGAGGCCGAAGCCGACGCCGACGGTGACGGCCACCACGAGCAGCCGGGCGAGTGCCTCGCGCGGCGGGAACAGCGGCTGCCGCCGGGCGGCCAGGATGACGATCGCGAGCACGGCGGCCGGAACCGCACGGCCGACCCCGACGACCACGGGGCTGAAGGAGGCCTCCGCGGCGTGCGTCGCGGGAAAGGTGATGCTGAAGCACAGCACGCCCAGCGCCCCGAGCAGCAGCGGTGACGCTTTCCATGCCAGCAGAGAAGTGCTTCTATTGGCCTTCATGAGCAATGATAGCAGTCTGGCCTCTCCTCAGGCCACGGCGCAGGCCACGACGCAGCCCTCCGCGCCGCCCTCCGCAGAGGCCTCCGCCCAGGCCTCTGCGCAGGCCGCTATCGAGGAGCTGGCCGGCTCGCTGCCGCCGGGCAGCAAGCTGCCGTCGTACCGGGACCTGCAGCAGCGCTACCGGCTGAGCCCGGCCACGGTGCAGCGCCTGCTGGCTGACCTGGCCAGGCGCGGGCTGGTGGTCACCAGGCCGGGCAGCGGCACCTTTACCGCGGTGCGCCGGCCCGCCGCCGGCCCGGCCGATGTCTGCTGGCAGACCCCGGCGCTCGGCAGCAGGTCCGGTCTCGGGCCCGACCTGGAGCGGCTGGTCGAGCCGCCGCCGCCGGGCACGCTGGCACTGGCCGGCGGGTTCCTCGACGAGCGGCTGCAGCCGCTGGGCCTGCTCGCCGCCGCCGCCTCGCGGGCTGCCCGGCGCCCGCAGGGCTGGAGCCGGCTGCCGTCACAGGGCCTGCCCGAGCTGCGGAGTCACTTCGCCGGCGAGACGGGCAGTTCGCTGACCGCGGACAACGTCCTGATTACCTCGGGCGGCCAGGACGCGCTGTCGGCCGTGTTCCGGCACCTGTGCGCGCCCGGCGACCCGGTGATCGTCGAGTCACCGACTTATGTCGGGGCGCTGGCCGCTGCCCGGGCCGCCGGGCTGGTGCTGGTGCCCGTCCCCGGTGACCGGGACGGCGTCCTGCCCGATGCGCTCGCCGACGCGCTGGCCCGCACCGGCGCCAGGCTCGCCTACCTGCAGCCGCGGTACGCCAACCCGGCAGGCTCGGTACTCGCGCCGGCCCGGCGCGGCGCAGTGCTGGCGGCGGCTGCGCGCCATGGCTCGTTCCTGCTGGAAGACGACTGGATGCGGGACTTCGATCTCGGCCAGCCGTCCCCGCCGCCGCTGGCCAGTATGGACGACGACGGGCACGTGATCTACCTGCGGTCGCTGTCCAAGCCGGTGGCCGCCGGGCTGCGGGTGGCCGGGCTGGCCGCCCGCGGGCCGGTGCTGGCCAGGCTGCGGCGCGGCCGGATCAGCGGCGACCTGTTCGTGGCGCCGGTGCTGCAGCAGATCGCGCTCGACGTGCTCACCGCGCCCGGCTGGCACAGGCACCTGGGCGGCGTGCGGCGGGTACTGCGGGAACGGCGCGACGCGCTCGTCCTGGCCATCCGGGAGTTGCTGCCCGGCTGCGAGCTGGAGACGGTGCCCGCGGGCGGGGTGCACCTGTGGCTGCGGCTGCCGGACCGGCTCTCGGACGCGGACGTCGCCGACGCGGCCGCCGCCCGCCGGCTGGCGGTCAGCCCGGGCCGCGCCTGTTACCCGGGCGAGCCGCCGGGCGAGTACCTGAGGCTCAGCTACGCAGCCGAGGAAACGCCCGCGCTGATCCGCGGCGTCGAGATCCTCGCCGGGATCCTCGGCATGCCGTAACAGCCGGGCCGGCGTAGCCGAGCCGGGCGTGCCAGCCGGGCCGGCGGGCTAGCCGGGCGGCTACCGGGACGCGCGGACGGCGCGCCAGTTGCGCAGCGGCACCGCCAGGTGCAGGGCGACGTCACGCCAGTAAGCCGCTTGCACGACCGCGGCCGGGTCGGCGGTCAGCTCGACGCCGGTCAACGCGCCGCCGCCGTCGTACTGCAGGCGGGCCAGGGCCCGGCTGTCGAACAGCCAGTAGTCGTCCGCCGGAAGCGCGGCAGCGGCCCGGGAGATGCGGATGTCCTCGCCCGCCTCGGCGTTCAGCCGGTAACTCCAGCCGATCTCGAACCGCAGGTAGTCGGTCAGCGGCTCGGAAACGACGTGCACGCGCTGCAGCACCTTCCCGGCCGCCACCCCGGCGCGCACCACCGCGAGCCAGGCTTCCTTGCCCGGGTAGCTGCCCGGCTCCTGCCCGGCCAGGAAGGACCGGAGCGGGCCTTCCTCGCCGGGCTCCGCGTACTGCTGGCGGGTTTCGAGCCGGAAGCAGGTGTGCTCGAACCGGCCGAACAATCCGGGCCAGTCGACGCTGCCAGGAGGAACCACGCGTCCCATGCATTTACGGTAACCCGCCCGGGCAACACTGGCCCGGAACTCCGGCCGGCCGCCCGGGCACCCAGCCCGGGCACCCAGCCCGTGCACGCAGCCCCGGCACGCAGCGCCGGGCCGGAACCGGGCTAGCCGAGCAGCTCGCCCGCCGCCGCCGCGAAGATCTGAGTGTGGATGTCGGCATCGGCCGCCGTGGTGGCCGGCGACATCAGGGCCATGTTGTGGAACGGCGTCATGAGCACGCCGCGGTTGACGGTGTAAAGGTGCAGGTACTCGTCGAGGAGCAGGTCCGCGGCGGCCTCAGACTCGCCGCCGGACAGCGGTGCCACCGGGCAGAACCGGTACTCGGCGCGGGCGCCCAGCTGCGTGATAGTCCACGGCAGCCCGCGGGAAGTGATCACGTCCCGCACGCCCGCAGTGAACCGGCCCGCGACCGCGATCATGGCATCGAACGCCGCATCGGTGAGCACGTGCTCCAGCGTCGCCCGCATCGCGGCGACCGACAGGGCGTTGCCCGCCAGCGTGCCGCCGATTCCGCCGGTGTCCTCGATATCGGCGGCGGGGTCGCGCAGGATGCGGTCGGCCAGCGCCGCGGACAGGCCGAACGCGCCGGCCGGGATGCCGCCGGCGATCGACTTGCCGATCGTGACGATGTCCGGGTCAAGGCCCCAGGCGCGGGTGCAGCCGCCGGGGCCGGCGCTGAACGTGTGCGTCTCGTCATTGATGAGCACGCAGCCCTGCCGGCGGGTGAGCTCGCGCACGGCCGCGAGGTAACCGGGCGCGGGCAGGACGATGCCGATGTTGGTCAGTGCCGGTTCCATCAGGACGGCCGCCACGTCGCCGGCGCCGAGCTCCCGCTCCAGCGCGTCCAGGTCATTGAACTCCACGACACGGGTGGTCTGCCGCGGGTCAACCGGGGCGCCGACGTTGCCGGCCCGCGGCACCGGGCCGCCGGGCCCGGCGACGATGAACGTCTCGTCCACGCTGCCGTGGTAGCAGTAGCTGAACACCAGGATCTTCTGCCGCCCGGTGAGCTGCCGCGCGATCCGGAGCGCCCACCGGTTGGCGTCGGTGGCGCTGAGGGTGAAGCTCCACCGGGCCGTCCCGAACCGGCGGGTGAGCTCCGCGGCCACCCAGCCGGCGTCCCGGGTCGGCAGCATGGTGGCCGCGCCGCCCAGCTCACCGTACCGCCGGGCCACCGCGGCGACAGTGGCGGCCGGGGAGTGCCCGGCCATCGCGGCGGTGTCGCCCAGGCAGAAGTCGACAAAGCCGTTTCCGTCGATGTCGGTCAGCCGCGCGCCGTGCGCCTCGGCGAAGTAGAGCGGAAACCCGCCGGCCCACATGCGCATCCAGGTCATCGGCACGCCGCCGAGCAGGTTCGCGCCGCCGGACTCGAAGGCATGCCGGGATCCGGCGTGCCGCTGGCCGTAGGTCTCGCGCTCGCGGCTGATCAGCCCGGCGAGGTGCTCCCGGTCAATGTAGGCCGGCCCGGCGGCCTGCTGGTCCGCCATCGGGGGACCTCCCTTGCCGCGCGCGAGGAGCCCTCGCGCGGATTCCTCGCCACCGGACCCTGCCGTGGTTCAGTCTGCCATTGCGGCGGCGGGCTCCGGTATCCCGGTGGCGCCGGCCCGGCGCTGCTCGCGGCGGGTGCCGAGGTACCCAGCGGCCAGCGTCATGAGGCCGGCGATGACCAGCAGCAGGATCCGGTAGTCCAGCACGGTGATCAGGCTGGCCCCCAGCGCGATCGCCATGGTCTGCGGCACGGCGTACACGACGGTGAACGCCGCGTCGGTCCGGCCCATCAGCTCCGGCGGGGTGCGCCGCTGGAAGAGGGTCATGATGCCGGCGATGATCCACGACAGGCTGGCGCCCAGCAGGATGCAGCCGGCGATCACGGCGGGCAACTGCGATGCGATCAGCAGCAGGAAGCCAGCCGCGGCACTGATCATGCCGAGGCTGGCGAGCAGCCCCTCGCTGAGCCGGCGCATCAGCGGCGCGGCGACGAGGCCGGCCGCGATGGCGCCGACGCCCTGAGCGGAGACCAGGATCCCCAGGAACGCGGCTGGCCTGTGCAGTCCCTGGCTGACGACGGTGAAAGGCACCGTCTCCGAGAGGCCGAACGCGGTCACCACGACGGCGGCCGTAATGGTCAGCTGGCGCAGCGCAACGGTGCGGGCAATGTGCCGGGCGCCTGCGGTCAGCTCGGCGAGCCAGCGCTGCCCCGACGGCGCGGGACGGTCCTCGGCGATCCTGATGGCGAGCAAGGTGGCGACGGCGACCAGGAAGGTAGCCGCATCGCCGATGATCACCGGCGCCGGGCCGAAAGCGGCGAACAGCCCCGCTCCCGCCAGCGGCGTCACGAGCCGGAGCCCTTGCTGCGCGGTCTGCAGTACGCCATTCGCGTCGCCGAGCAGGCCTGCGGGGACGATGGCCTGCACGAGCGCCGTCTGCGCGGGGCCCAGGATGCTTCCTGACACGCCGTAGCCGAACATGACGGTGTAGATCAGCCAGACCTGGTGGCGGTCACGGACCAGCAGCAGCAGGAGCACAAGCCCGGCGGTGGCCAGGTTCGTGACGATCAGCAGCGGGCGGCGGCGCACCTTGTCGGCCAGCATGCCGCCGAGCGGGCCGCACAGGCTGCCCAGCGCCAGCGCGAAGAACGAAAGGCCGGCCGCGGCGGAGCTGCCAGTCAGGATCTTGATCCAGATGCCCATGGCCAGCCACAGCGCGCCGTCGCCGAGCAGGGACATGACCTGCCCGGACAGGTACAGCCGGGCATTGCGGTGCGCCAGCAGCCGTCGCATCTGGTCACCCTTTCCGGGTTGCCGCGTCAAGCGGGTAGGTGACCAGCAGGATCTCCAGCGGCAGGCTGCCGGCCGGGCGGCGGGACGGATCTTCCAGCCTGCCGGAGTAGCGGCCGATCAGCTCCCACATCTCCGCCTTGAACTGCTCCGCTTCCGCGGGCGTCACGTAGGCGACGGTCTCCGCCGCGCTGGTGATCGCCTGCCATTCGGCGGAGAACCGGGGCCGGCTGGCGAGGACGCCACGGGCCCGGTCGAGGAACCTGCCCCATACCAGGTCGGATAGCGCCCCGGCCGCCAGTGACGTCTCCGGGTCGTCGTCCACGGCCGGGAAGACGAAGCCCGAGGAGTTCTTGCGCCGCCACGGCCGCCGCCGGCCGCTGCCCCCGCCCGCGTCCTCGACCAGGCCGTACTTCGCCAGCATCCGGAGGTGGAACGAGCACGCCGACGGGGACTCCCCAACGATCTCGGCGGCCTCGGTCGCGGTCAGCGGCTCATCGCGGCCCAGTGCCTCCAGCAGTGCGAGCCGGACGGGATGCGCCAAGGCCCGCATCGTCGGAGCGTCAGCGATACGGCGCAGCGGCAAGGACCCGGCCTGCGCTTCCTGTTCCGATCTATTAATAGACATCTATCGAAAGATATCCTTCATTAGCGCGCATGGCAAGGCCCATGGCGACTCCGCGCACGGACATCGGTGCCTCAGCAGGCCGGTACATCGGCCGGCAGCTAAGCCTGGCCGGCAGCTAAGCCCGGCCGGTGCCTCAGCCTGGCAGCTAAGCCCGGCCGGTGCCTCAGCCGGAGGGCACCCGGACCGACCTGGCCCAGCCGGGTGCCTCGGGCGCGTCGTCGCCGAGCAGGCCCACCACCACCCGCATGCCCCGCGGCGGCCGATCCGGCCAGGGCGTGAACCCGTCGGTGAGCACCACGGTGATGGCAGGCCTCGGCCGCAGCCTGGCCGCCGCCGCGATGCCCGCGCCCATGTCCGTCCCGCCGCCGCCGACCAGCTCGACCTGCCGGGCTGAGCTGACCCGGCGGGCCGGGGCAGCGGCGGCGTCGCAGGCGATCACCCGCACCTGGCGGGACAGCCCGATAGCGCGCAGCAGCCCCTCCACCTCGGCAAGGGACGCGGCGAGCAGGTCGTCGGTCATGCTGCCCGAGGTGTCGCAGACGACGGCGACCTCGGGCACCGGGCGGCGCAGCGCGGGCAGCACCACGCTGCCGGTCACCGCCGCCCGCCGCGACGGCCGCCGGTAGGAGTAATCGACGGCGCCCGCGGTGTCCGCGACGGCCCGGCGCAGCTCGGCGGCGAGCGCCTTGCGCCAGTCGACGGCCGGCTCGAGCAGCTGGCCGGCCCAGCGCAGCAGGCCCGCGGGCACGGTACCCGCTTCCCGTGCCTGCCGGATGCAGTCCTGCGCCACCTGCCGGCACAGCAGCCGTGCCTGCCACGGCGGCAGCGGCGGCCCGCCAGCGGAATCCCACGGCCGCGGGCAGCCGTCCGCGCCGCTGCCGCAGTCAAGGCTCCAGCCTTCCGCCTCGTCCCCGGCCACGCCGCCGGGCGGGAACGGAGGTCCGCCAGCCCGTGCCGCCGCGTAGTACTGCTCGGCCAGCAGGCCGGTTTCCGCGCCCAGGTGGCCGGGCAGCACGGGCCGGCCGGGCAGCGCCAGCCCGGCGGGCACCAGGTCGTCGTTGATCTCGGCGTCCGCGCACAGCACCCAGGTCCTGGCCTGCCCGGCCGTGACACCGGCGGGCCCGGCTCGTTCCCCGTGCGCGCGGAGCAGATGGCACACATGATGAACGAGCACGCTGCCGAACTGCGCCGGCGTCCAGCTGGCCGCAAGCTCCGGATCGGCGTGCAGCCGCCAGCCGTCATCGACCGCGACGGTGCCGATGCCGCCCGCCGGGGTCACCTGGGCGCCGAACAGCCCGGTCGCCAGGTAAGGAAAGCGCGATGCCGCCCAGACCCTGGCGGCCGCCAGGCCCGGCACGGCGGTCGCGGCGGTCATCCCCGCAGCAGCCCGGCATCTCGCAGCACCGGTGCGAATATCCGCACCTCAGCGGGCAGCGGGGTCCTTTCCGGCCGGCACCGGGCCAGCATCCGGGCGGCGACCGCGGCCATGTCCGGCGCCTCGTGGGCGGCCTTGCCGAGCACGCGCCAGCCCGCCACCCAGCGCTCCGGAGTCGGGTCGGCGACCACCACGGCGGCCACCGCGGTGACCGCCGCGTAGGCCCGGTCGCCGCGCTTCGGCAGCACGAAGGAGTCCGGGTCGGCCAGTACCGCCTCCGGGTCGGGCAGGTCCATCTCGGCCAGCCAGGCCAGGAACTCCACCCCGGCTCCCTCGCCGACGGCGCCGCGCACCAGCGCCGAACGGGCCTCGCCGCCGGCTCCGGCTGCCTCGCAGGCCGCCAGCAGCCGGGCCGCCATGTCCCAGGTCCGCGGGCTCGGCCAGCCCTTGCCCGCCGACGAAGCGTCGGCCGGCGGAGCACAGGCCAGAGCGGGCCGCGCGTGCAGGAATGCGGCGGCCAGGCTGCGGGCCACGCCCAGCCCGGCCTCCCAGCCGTCCGGCAGCGCGGGAACCCGCGGTGTTGCCCAGCCGCCCGCCAGCCCGTCCGCGACCGCCCGGGGGTCGACCTCCCAGCCAAGGTGGCAGAGCCGGTTGGCCAGCGGGGCCGACAGGTCCCAGCCGTCCGCGGCCTGTTCCGGCGGGTTCGCCGCCGCGACGACCGCCACCTTGTCGGGCAGCGTCAGGTCGCCGACCACGCGCTCCAGGACAACCCGCAGCAAGGCGGCCTGCACGGCCGGCGGCGCGGTGGACAGCTCGTCAAGGAACAGCAGGCCGTGCCCGGCCTCGGCGAGCCGCCGGGCCCAGCCGGGGGGAGCGAAGCGCACCTCGTCGCCGACCACGATAGGCAGCCCGGCGAAGTCGGACGGCTCCCGGATGGAGGCGATCACGGTCTCGCAGGGCCAGCCCATCTGCTCGGCCATGGCCCGGATCGTCGAGGTCTTGCCGGTGCCGGGCGCGCCCCACAGCAGCACGGGGACCCTGGCGGCAACGGCCACCCCGAGCGCCTCCACGGCTGCGTCCTGCCGGTGTGCGCCGGCTCCGGCGAACCGCCGCCCGTCTGTGCTCATGCCGTCCCATCGTCGTATTCGCTGCCGTCCGTGCTGCCGTCGGCGTGCCCGCCGTCCACGGTCCGCTCGCCGTCCACGGTCCGCTCGCCGTCCGCGGTCTGCCCGCCGCCCGCCGCGCGCTCGCCGTCCGCGCGCACGGCCCAGCGGCCGCCGGCCGCGTGCACCTTGAGTATCACCGGTTCCGCGCCGGGCTCGGGCACGCCGAGCACCGTGGCCCCGGGCCAGGCCGCCTCCTGGACCGCGACGATCAGGTGCCCGCCGGTTACGGCGAGCCCGGCCGCCCAGACTGATGCCAGCCAGCCGGCCGGCAGCGCGGCGCGGAGTTTCCGGTCGCTGCCGCTGCCGGTCATGGCGAGCTGTCCCCAGCCCGCATCCTCGTGCAGCGTCACCTCGACCTGGCCCGGGTCGATGCCGAGCCAGGACTGGGCGGCGGGCGCCAGCCGGCCGGCCAGCGCCGCGATCAGGGCCGGCCGCCCTGCGGCCCGGTCACCAGCCCGCCGTCCGCCGTCCGCCCAGGCCGCGGCGACCGTGCCGGTCAGCCGCAGCGCCAGCGCCGGGCTGAGGGTGAGCAGTGAGAGCAATTCTGCCTGCCGGGCCCGGGCGCGATCGGTCTCATTGCCCGGGCCATACGACAGCACGCTGTGGGATCGCATGGTCGCGCCCGCTGAGCCGACCGCCCGGAACGACCGTGATCCGGCGACTCCGTAGCTGACATAGCCGCGGGCCGGCCCGGCCCGCAGCAGCCCGATGTACCGGCCGCGCACCAGCCGCCAGGCATGGGCAGCGGGCCCGGATCCCGGCCAGCCCGGCGCCGCGGCCACCAGCCCGCTGCGGCCCGCGACTCTCATCGGGCCGCGGCCCCGGAATCCCGCCAGGCCCCGGCCAGCGGGCCTGAGCTGATCAATCTCGTCGCTGGTGATGGTCAGCTCGTCGGCAGCGGAGCGGGGTCCCACGGCCAGTACCTCAAGGTCATCGCTCCGGCCGCCCCATGTCTCGGTCAGGCCGATGCACTCCGCCCGGTCGCCGCCCAGTGCCGCGAGCACGAGTTCCGCCTCCGCATCCGGGTGGTCGGCCGCGACCAGCGCGCCGCGTGCCCAGCGCAGCTGGTGGGTGCCGGAGCCGCACGGCACCCGGACCGACGCGGGTGGCAGCGCCGCCCACCAAGGCGGGGCTCCCGGGGCCGGCCGCGCCGCGCTCATGCCCGCGCCAGCCAGTTGAGCGGCATCGTGACCGTGGTGCGTCCGGCGCTGCCGGTGAGCGTGACCTCCAGGGCCGTCGTCTCGGGGTGCAGCGGCGGGAACAGCCGCATCGCCGCGTCCGAGTGGCTGTCGCCGTAGCCGCCGCCGTCCATCCGGAGAATGTGCCAGCGTCCCGCGTCGTCGCGCGCCCACCACGACCAGGGGTCGTCCGGTTCACGGCCGAGAGAGTATGGATCAACTCGCTGGCCCCAGCCCAGGATGCGCAACTCGGCAGTTTCGGCACCTGACTGAAGCCCGGCGAGCACGAACCGCGCGCCGTCGAGTTCCGGCAGGACCGCCGCGGCTGCGGCGACGGCGTGCGGGCCGTCGCGGCGATGGGCATTCTCCAGCACGCTCGTCCATGCACCCGGAAGCTCAGCTGGCTGCGCGCTGGCGCTCAACGCGGGCGGGATGTCCACGCCGAGGTGCCGCGCCAGGGCGGTGAGCCGGTCGAGAGCCGCGCATGCGGGCGGCAGCACGCCGCATGCCTCCAGCGCCGTCGCGATGTCCGCGATGCCCGCGAGGCCCTGGTAGTGACGGACGCTGTCAGGGTGTCTCGCCGCGTACTCCAGCAGGCGCTCGGCGGCCTTTTCAAACAGCCGGTCGACCGGGCGGCCGGCCGGGGGCAGGCCCGCTGCTGCGGCGTTGCTCTCGCGGCTGGCGCCCGCGATATCCAACCGGATGGCCGCCGAGCCGGGGCTCACGTTCAGGTCCAGCCACTTGATCCCGGCCGCCGGGACCGGGGAGATGTCCAGGGAGCCGGTCCAGCCGCCGTCGTTCTCGCTGCTCCAGCTGCCGAGATCGAGCTGGTAGCTGTGGCCGCGGTCGTCGGTAGCGCTCGGCCAGGAGCCGCGGGAACCGTGCAGCGCCCCCCACCGGTCCCGGCGGGGCACCTGCCCTAGTGGCTCCCGCTGGCGCCCCGTTGCGGTCAGGCTCGCCAGGTCGGGCGCGATCACCAGCGTAAGCAGGCTGGTATCGCCCAGGCCGCTGTCCGGCGCCGCCGCAATGGTCACCCCGACCGGCACCGCGAGGTACCGCCCGGCCGGGGCGGCCGCCGGCGGCTGGCCGCGCCCGGCCAGCATGTCCCGCCGCCAGAGCCAGTGCGGGCTGAT
Source organism: uncultured Actinomycetes bacterium (assembly GCA_963707065.1). Lineage (GTDB taxonomy): Bacteria > Actinomycetota > Actinomycetes > Streptosporangiales > Streptosporangiaceae > Palsa-506. Next base: position 95,951 of record CAVPPJ010000013.1, on the reverse strand, counting down.
CCGCGACCGGGCCAGCAGGGCCGTCTCCAGCCCGTCAAGTACCGAGTCCGCGGTGGCGTCATCGATGGCGCCGGCCTGGACGAGCGCGCTGGCGACTGTCCTGAGCAGCTGAACGCCTTCATCGGCCGACGGTTCCCGCCGCGCCGCGATGCCAGGTCGATCTCCGGGCCGGAACCTGACTGCCCTGGCCGCCTGCCGCCGCAGGCCAACGATCGAGTCCATAGTCTCCGCACCGAGCGTTTGCAGCGTGCCGGCGGCACGCCAGCCGATGGGCGCCGCGGCGCGGGCGACCTGCTCGGCGCGCGGCTGCAGCCTGCGTGCAGTTCCCTCGGCGAGCTGCTGCGCTCGCCGCGCCGCCTCTTCCGCGAGTGGCTGCAGCCTGCGCGCCGCCGCGGCGCTGAGCGGCTGCAGCGCACGGGCAGCCTCGTCGCCCAGTGGCCGCAGCGCTCCGGCGGCTCGCCTGGCCAGGGGCAAGGCCGGCCGGGCGGCGTTCGCGACGAGCACGGCACCAGGGCGTGCTATCTCGACGACGGCACGCAGCGGCCCGGGCATGCCGTCTTCGTCCGGAGGATCGACGCGGGGGAGCGTCAGCGCGCGGCGCAGCTCGGCCTCGGCACGAAGCCGGAGGTAGGTCTCGGCCTGCCCGGCGGTCACCAGCCCAGCGTGCCACCTCCATCACCCGTTCGCGCCATTTGCCGGCCGCGGCTGATGGGATGATGCACTGGCCGGTCGCGTGGGGCGCTTCGGCCGACCGGGCACGGGCCAATGACGAGGACAAGGATCAGCTGTGGTTCCCGATGCTTTCCTGGGCTACTTCACCGCTTCCGCCGCCGCGGCCGGGGCGCTGATCGGGCTGCTGTTCGTCTCTATCTCGCTGCGTCCCGACTCGGTCTTCGGCGGCGAATCGGCCGCTGATGGCCGGGCGCTCGCGGGGTCGGCTTTCTCGGCCCTGGTCAATGCGTTCTTCGTCTCGCTGCTGGCCCTCATGCCGAAGACTAACCTGGGCTTTGCCGCTGCCATCATGGCCGGGTTGAGCCTCTTCAGGACTCTGCAGCTGCACTGGCGCATCGGGCGGCGGGACCTCCACGTGGTGCTGCTCATGCTGAGCCTCGGCGGGTATCTGTGGCAGCTGGTGGCGGGAGTGCTGCTGGCCGTGCGGCCACACGATTCTTATTTCCTCTATACGGTGGCCTACCTGCTGGTCGGCTCGTTCGCGGTGGCCCTGGTCCGGGCCTGGGCGCTAGTGCAGGGCAGGCACATCAGCGCAGCCGCTACCGCGCCCGGCCAGGGAACCCGGCCGGGCGCGGCGTGACGGCCAGGGCCGGGCCTGTTGCGGTACGGGCGAGACCACAGTTGCGGTGCTGGCGAGACAATGAACGCAATCCGGCAGTGCGACGGGGGTAGGTGAGCCCCTGTGAAGATGCATGACGGGGAAGTCGACATCGACGCCGGGCTGGTCGGGCGGCTGGTGGCCGCGCAGTTCCCCCGGCTGGCGGGCCTGCCGGTCAGCGCGGTTCAGCCGGCCGGGACGGTGAATGCCATCTACCGGCTTGGCGACCACCTCTGCGCGCGGCTGCCGCGCGTTCAGTCGTGGGCGCAGGACCTGGACAGGGAGTGGCACTGGCTGCCGAAGCTGGCCCCCGGCCTGTCACTGCGGGTTCCCGAGCCGGTCGCGAAGGGCAGTCCCGCCAGCTGCTATCCCTTCTGCTGGGCGATTTACCGGTGGATCGACGGCCGGCCGTACGCGGATGAGCTCGTCGGTGATGAACGCCAGGCGGCCGGGGACCTTGCGCAGTTCGTGACCGAGCTGCGGCGGATGGATCCCGTCGCCGGGGCACCTCGCGGCGGCCGCCGGCCACTCCGCGAGCTCGACGCCGTCACCCGCGCGGCGATCGAGTCCGCGCGGGACGTCATCGACTCGGCGGCGGCGGTGGCCGCCTGGGAGCGCGCGCTCGAAGCACCGGCGTGGGACGGAACGCGGGTGTGGGTACATGCCGACCTGCTGAGGCCCAACCTGCTCGTTGACGGCGGCCGGATCTGCGCGGTCATCGACTTCGGCGGTGCCGGTACCGGCGATCCCGCCGCGGACGTCATCGCCGCGTGGAGCGTGTTCGGCCAGGCCGGGCGAGAGACGTTTCGCGCCGCCCTCGATGTCGATGACTGCACCTGGAACCGGGCACGCGGCTACGCGCTGCACCAGGCAGCCATGATCATCCCGTACTACCCGGACACGAACCCGGGGTTTGTCGCGCTGGCGAAGCGCACCGTCGAGGAAGTCCTCGCCGACGCGAACGCCTGACCTGGCGCTGGCGCAGCGCGCCGAAAACCGCATGGCGAGCTCGATGACCTCCGGCCAGTCATTGGGGCTCGCGTCGAGTGCCACCTGGCCGCACTCGATGGTGCGCAGTTCGGCGCCGACGCGGTCCTGCTCGCGCCGGGGCATGTGACGTCGATGGCGTTCGCGCGCGCCGGTCTGCTGATCCTGTAGACTTCCACTAATTGCTTAACAGAAATAGTGATTAGTGGAGGGAGGATGAGTGATTGAGTTCCAGCTCGACACCGCCTCGGGTGTCGCCACCTACCTGCAGCTGGTCCAGCAGGTCCACCAGGCCCTGCAGCTTGGCATCCTCGAGCCAGGAGACCAGTTGCCGACGGCACAGCAGGTCGTCGCCAAGCTGGCGATCAACCCGAACACGGTGCTCAAGGCCTACCGGGACCTCGAACGGGAGGGTCTGGTGCGCCCGCGGCCCGGCCAGGGGACGTTCGTCGTCGGGACGATCCCTCGGAGCGACCCCGCCGCCCAGGAGCGCTTCCTCGCGTCGATGACCACCTGGCTGCGAAGCGCGCGCGCGGCCGGCCTCGGTCCCGACGACATCGAGGCGATCTACCGCACCGCCGTTCGCAACCAGTTCGCGGAAGGGGTGGCATGACGACCGTCGTCGAGACGAACGGGCTTGGCAAGCGGTACGGACGCAAGTGGGCCCTCCACGACTGCACCCTGACCATCCCTGAAGGCAAGGTCGTCGGGCTCGTCGGGCCGAACGGGGCAGGCAAGACGACGCTCTTGCACCTGGCCATCGGCCTGCTCGCGCCGAGCGCGGGGTCGATCATGGTGCTCGGCGGGCACCCCGGCGACGGCCCGGCCCAGCTCGCGAAGGTCGGCTTCGTCGCCCAAGACACGCCGGCCTACGCCGGGCTGTCGGTGGCCAAGCACCTCCGCATGGGCGCCTACCTGAACAAGAACTGGGACCACGAGCTGGCCGAGAGCCGGATCGACCAGCTCGGCCTCGACCCACGCCAGAAGGCGGGATCGCTCTCGGGAGGCCAGCGGGCCCAGCTCGCGCTGACGTTGGCCGTTGCGAAGCAACCCGAGCTCCTCCTCCTCGATGAGCCGGTGGCCAGCCTGGACCCGCTCGCCCGGCGCGAGTTCCTCCAGGGGCTCATGGAAATCGTCGCGAAGCACGAAGTAAGCGTGGTGCTGTCCTCACATCTCATCGCCGATCTGGAACGGGTCTGTGACTATCTCGTCCTCCTCGTCGCCTCCCACGTGCGACTTGCCGGCGAGGTCACCGAGCTCCTGGCGGCGCACTACCGCCTGTCTGGTCCCCGTCGGGACCCGCGTTCCCTGCCAGCGAACCAAGAAGTCATTGAGGAGAGCCACACGGATAAGCAGAGCACGTTGCTTGTGCGTACCGATGAGCCGATCCTCGATCCGGCGTGGACCGTGAAGCCGGTCACGCTGGACGATCTGGTGCTCGCCTACATGAGCCAGGCGCGTGACCGAAACCCAGCGCGCCGGCCGACATTGGGGGTGGTGTCGTGATCCGATTCGCCTGGCTCCAGTTTCGCGTGCAAGCCGCCGTAGCCGCTGGCGTATTGGCGATTGTCGCCATCGTGCTCGTGGTTACCGGACCGAACCTCGTCCACCTCTACGACACGACGGTCGCCACCTGCGCTGCCCAGCACGACTGCTCGACGGCCACCACCAACTTCACCAACTCCGACGGCCCCTTGCAGGTCTTCTTGGGCTTTCTCCTGCTCGTCGTCCCTCTCCTCATCGCGATGTTCTGGGGCGCGCCGCTGGTTTCCCGCGAGTTTGAGACCGGCACCTTCCGTCTGGCGTGGACCCAGGGCGTCAGCCGCACCAGGTGGCTGGCGGTGAAGCTCGGTCTCGGCGCCTTGATGAGCATGGCGGCCGCGGGGCTACTCAGCCTCATGGTGAGCTGGTGGTCGAGTCAGCTCGATCAGGTAAATGCGAACCCATTTGACTCCCTGCGCTTCGGGGCTCGCGATATCGTCCCGATCGGCTACGCCGTCTTCGCCTTCGCGCTCGGGGTCACTGCTGGGCTGCTCTTCCGCCGCTTGCTGCCGGCCATGCTGACCGCGCTCATCGGCTTTGTCGCAGTCCGCGAGATCATGACCTCTTGGGTGCGTCCGAACCTCATTGCTCCCTTCCATAAGAGCCTGCCGATCACCGCGGCCACGCCTGTGAGCGTCGATCAGTTTCCGACGGGTATCCGGGCCTTCGAGAGCGCCAGAGGAGTCGGTCTTCCGAACGCGTGGGTCTATTCGGTCAAGATCGCCGACAGCGCCGGCCATGTCCCCACGTCCTCGTTCCTCAGCCGAGCGTGCCCCTTGGGCAACTATGGTCCGCTGAATCCCCGGGACTGCACCGCCAATCTCGCCGCCAAGTTCCACCAGGTGGTCACCTATCAGCCGGGCAGTCATTATTGGCCCATGCAGTGGTACGAACTGGCAATCGTCCTCGCTCTCGCCATCGTCCTGGGGGGCTTCTGCTTCTGGTGGATACGCCGGCCCGTTTCGTAAACTTGTTCGTGTCATCGCACGGGAGGTTGAGGCCCGCTCTCGGAGTTGTTGCGCTGCTGGTGGCGTAAACCCGCCGCGGTATCAGCCCGCCTCGATGCGGTCGAGGAAGGAGTTCAGCAGGGCGGTGAACTCCTCCGGCTGCTCGGCGAAGCACAGGTGGGAGGCGTCCTCGATGATCGCGAGCTGCGACCCGGCGATGCGCCGGTGCATCTCCGCCAGGTGAGCGGGCCGGCATTCGTCGTACCGCCCGCCCACCAGCAGGGCCGGCGTCCGGATCTCGCCCAGGCGGTCCATCACGTCCCAGGTTTTCAGGGTGCCGGTGACGGTGAACTCGCTGGGCCCGTTCATCGTGTTGTACACGCCGTAACCTGCCTCGGCGAAGGAGCGTTCCAGGCCGGCCGGCCACGGGCGCAGACGGCAGACGTGCTCCCGGTAGAAGCCGAGGATGGCCGCCTGGTACTCCGGGCAGGCGGTGAACCCGGCCTCCTCGTGCTGCCGGATGACCCGGAGCACCTCGGGCGGCTGCGCCGACAGCAGCTCGTCGCAGTCCGCGACCCACCTGATCATGCTGGCCGGGCTGCCGCACAGGATCAGGCTCTCCAGCTCCGGACGGCGGTCAAGCACGTACTGCATGGCCAGCATGCCGCCCCAGGAACTGCCGAACAGGTGCATCCGGCCGAGCCCGAGAGCCGCCCGGACCTGGGCGACTTCCTCGACGAAACGGTCCACCGTCCAGAGCGACGTGTCGTCGGGCTGGTCCGACCGCCCGCAGCCCAGCTGATCGTAGAAAATTACCTGGCGCCGGTCGCCGAGCGCCTCCAGCGGCTCCAGGTAGTTGTGGGTAAAGCCCGGCCCGCCGTGCAGGCACAGCAGCGGGGTGCCGCCTTCGCCGACTGAGCGGTACCAGACCCGCCCGCCGGGGACCTCGATGTAGCCCTCGTCCGTCTGCACGCGCCCTCCCGGTCGTCAGGACCTGCCGGCGGTCGCCAGCGGAGTGTCAGCGAGGACCGGCTTCATCTCAGTCCCCGATCCGGGCCAGCGAGCGCACGAACTGGCGGACGAACTGGCCGGGGTCGGGCCAAGGGAAGCCCGGCAGCGCCGTGCGCAGGCTGACCGTCCCGTGCATCGCAACCCACACCGCGGTGGCGTCCGCGACGGTGTCGGTGCTCGCGGACACGCCCGCCTGGACGCAGGCCTCGATGCCCTCGACCAGCAGCGCGAACGACTCAGCGCCGAATTCGAGCACCGGCCGGCCACCCGGGCCGATCGGGACCGGGGTGCAGTAGTCCTTCGCCGCCGTCCGGCGCCCGGCGAACAGCACGCCGTAGCGTGCCGGGTGGGCGAGCCCGAAGGCCACGTACGCCTCGCACCCGGCGACCAGCCGGTCAGCCGGATCCTGGCCGGCCGGCCCCATGCCCGCCTCGATCGCCTCCGTCAGCTCATCGAAGATCCGCATGACGACGGCCATCACGATGGCGTCCCGGTCCGGGAAATGGGCGTAGATCGACGGGGCGGCAATGCCGATCTCGCGGGCGACCGCGCGCAGCGTGACCGCCTCCTCCGAGCCGGTCCGCTCGATCAGCGCGAGTGCCCCCGACACGATGTCTTCCGTCAGCCTGGCGCCCTGGCCGCGGGCGTTCCGCTGCCGGCGGCGCGCACCGGCAGCGGCGGGGCGCGGCTCGGGAGCGGCTGATGGCCCGGTCCTGGCCTGGGTCCCGGAACTCTGGAGTATCGATTCCACATCTTCTACTTTACAGCTGTTAGCTCATCTGTCTATACTCACGCTTGTAAGTCAACGCATGTAAGCAAGCGGTTGTAAGGAGATTCCGATGAGCAGGACCCGAATCGCCCGCCCGGTCCGTGCCCCGGGCGCCGGCAGCCAGGCAGACTCCCGGTGGCCGGACGGTCACCCGCGCAGGCGGCAGATCCTGCTGGTGCTTTGCCTGAGCCTGCTGGTCGTGGTGATCGACAACACCATCCTCAACACCGCGCTGCCCACGCTCGCCCGGGTGCTGCACGCGGGCACCAGCTCGCTGCAGTGGATAACGGACGCCTACACCCTGTGCTTCGCGGCGTTGCTGATCCCGGCCGGGGCACTCGGCGACCGGTACGGGCGCCGGCTCTCGCTACTCGGCGGCCTGACCGTCTTCGCCCTCGGCAGCGCGGCCGCGGCCTTCGCATCCGGCACGGGCATGCTGATCGCCGCGCGGGTCGTGATGGGCCTCGGCGCCGCATTCGTCATGCCGGCCACGCTGTCGATCCTGAACGCGGTCTTCCCGCCGAAGGAGCGCCCGCAGGCGATCGCCGCCTGGTCGGCCGTGGCCGGCGTCGGCATCGTGATCGGCCCCACCCTCGGCGGCCTGCTGCTCTCGCACTTCTGGTGGGGCAGCGTCTTCCTGATCAACATCCCGCTCGTCGCGCTGGCGCTGGCCGGCGTGCTCCTGACGGTGCCGGAGACCGCCGAGCCCGGCGGCCACCGCCTTGACTTCCCCGGCACGCTGCTGGTGGCCGGCGCGCTGTTCGCCCTCGTCGACGCCATCATCGAGGCACCCGGCCGCGGCTGGACTTCCGCGGCAACCCTCGCCGAGACCGCCGCCGGACTCGCCGCGCTTGGCATCTTCGCCTGGTGGGAGCTGCGTACCGAGCACCCGCTCATCGACTTGAGGATCTTCGCCTCCCGGGCTTTCTCCACCGCGGCCGCATCGGTGACCGTTGTCTTCTTCGCCCTCTTCGGCAGCCTGTTCGTGCTCACCCAGTACCTGCAGCTCGTGCACGGTTACAGCCCGCTGTCCGCCGGGGTCCGCGCGCTGCCGTTCGCCTTCGCGATGGCAGCCATGTCACCGCTGTCGCCGGTCCTGGCCAAGCGGTTCGGCATCCGGGTGATCATCCCGGTCGGGATGGCGTTCATGGGCGGCGGGCTGCTCGACCTGTCCACGGTGGGCGTGCACACCGCCTACCCGCCGGTCGCCCTCGCCGTCGCGATCATGGGCGCCGGCATGGGCCTGGTGATGGCCCCGGCCAGCACGACCATCATGACGACGGTGCCCGCGCACCAGGCCGGGGCAGGCAGCGCGATCAACGACACGATCAGGGAAGTCGGCGGCGCCCTCGGCGTGGCGGTCGTCGGCAGCCTGTCCGCCGCGGTGTACCGCTCCAGGCTCGGTAGCGTGCTCGCCACCGCGCACGCACCCGGGCACCTGGTCCACATCGCGACCAGCTCGGTGGCCGCTGCCGATGTCGCCGGCGGTCAGCTCGGCGGCGCGACCGGCAGCGAGGTCGTCGGCGCCGCGCACACCGCCTTCGTCACCGCGATGGCGATGGGCATCCGCGTCGCCGCCGGCGTGGCGCTGGTCTCGGCCGCAGCCGCTTTCTTCGCCCTGCCGCGGCGCCCGCTGCAGCGCCCGGAGGAGACAGCGGCGGACGTCACCGGGCCGGCCACGGCGGCGCTCGTCCCGGCGGCCTGAGCCGCGGCACCCGCCAGGGCGCTGCTGCCGCCGACGGCATGGACGATGCCGCCGGCGGCAGCAGCTAGCGCGTCAGTTGCCTCCGCAGCGGTAGGCCGCGCGCGGTCGGAGTCGGCCGACGGAGCTTTGCCTACGAAGAGCCGGGTCGCCACCCGGCGTCACCCGTTATCGGATCGTCGACCGCCGCAGGCGCTTCCTCCGGCGCCAGACGTGCACCGCCAGGTAGACGACGAGGGCAAGCGCGGAGATGGCGTGCCACCTGCCGAAGGGCCCGGGGATCGGCAGCTGTATCGGCACGCCGCGGTTCCAGTCCAGGACGCCTGACACGAGCACGTTCAGGGTGATGAAGAGGAGCAGGAGGTCCGAGACGGCGAGGCGGATCCCCCGTTCGACGATCGTCCGGGCACGGACGATCCTGGTGGTCATGCGAGCGAGGGTCCGGCGGCGCTGGGCCAGGTGCACGACCACCAGCCCGACGAAGACAAGGCCGACGTCGGTGTGGATGGCGATCCGCACGTGCAGAAGGTCCAGCGTGCCGAGTGCGGCCGCTGCCGAGCACAGGAGACCGAGATGAACCGCCCCACGGGAGAGGGAGCGGCGCGCGGTTCGGCGGTCGGCCGGCCGCTTGAGCGACGCCCCGCCCTGCGGCTCGAGCGGTGCGTCAGGCATCCGGCACCGGCCGGCGTCCGCGAGTGAGGCCAGCCGGGGGAGTCACGCCGCGCGGGGACGCGCGAACCACACGGTCCGTCTCGCCGCCTGCCGCGCCGCGGTCAGCGTGGCCGCCGCGGAGCTTATAGAAATCCGGCAGCGCGCTGGCTGAAGCACCCGTTCCGCCGATTCTCTCTTTACCTATGAGCATAACTAAATGATACATACGGCGGTGCCGCTGTCGAAGGGGGCAGCGTCGAACCAGCCATCGACCGTGCCCGGCCTGGCCATCCGTCGCCACTTGGCGGCATGGTCCCGGCGGAGGCCGCAGCGAGGGTAACGGCGGCCGGGGCAGGCCGTGCATCCGGCGCACGGTTACAGCTGCTGCCGGCGGGGCGATTCAGATGCCGGGATCGGTCAAGGACGCATTCCGGACGCGGAACTTGTGGTGGTCACGGCAGGTAGTTGCTGAGTTCGACGAGGTTGTGGTCAGGGTCGCGCAGATAGCAACTGGCGATCGGCCCAGTCGCGCCGGTGCGCTCTACCGGGCCATCTTCGACGGGGACTCCGGCTGCGGCCAGCTCTGCGAGTACATCACCGATGTCATCATCGACGATGAGGCAGATGTCCGCGCTTCCTGGCGTCGGGCGCAGTGCTTTTGGCTCGAACTCTTTCCCGGCCTCGTGGAGGTTGATCTTGCTGGTCCCGAAGGTCAGCGCTGTGCGGCCGGGACCGAAGGTCACCACCTCCATGCCCAGAACCCGCGTATAGAACTCGGCAGTCGCCTCGATGCTTGCCACCGTCAGCACGAGATGATCCAGCCTGTCGATTCGCACGGTACCTCTCCCTTCTCCAGGCGCTGCGGCCTGCCGCGTCACCAGGCCGCGGCGGCTGGCCATCTCCACCGCTCATCTGGGCCAGGATCTGGCGGCCCCGCGTCCCTGCAGCTGAGCTGCTACTGGCAGCTCCGGGACCTTACGTCGTGCCCGGCGCGCCGCTGCGCGGCCGGGGGCGCTGCTGAACACCGTCCGCGAGGCCGCGCGGCCATGCATAAGCATTCTGGCAGTGGATGACTTTCATTCCGCTCGGGCTTTGTCGGCGGCATGACAGTGCGTTCGGCGGCGGCGCCGGTCACTACCGGCCACCTGCCAGGCGGGGTGCCGGTATCAGGTGTGCGAAGCTGTGGATATGACCGTCCCGGGAGGAGGTCTGCATGACTGACGCCGTGCCGGAGCCTGAAGGTTCCGGGGAACCTGATGGTTCCGGGGAAGAGGTCAAGCGTAAGTTCCGCGAGGCGCTGGAACGCAAGCGCGCTAAGCATGCGGACGCGAGCGCGGCCCGCGGTGGCAAGGACGCCGGGAAGGTGCACGGCGCGCGCGGCCCGGCCCGGAGCCGGCGTTCGTTTCGCCGGAAGACCGGCGGCTGAACGGCTAGCCCTTCAAGCTCACTGGCACAGCCTGCCCGGCGACCGCCCGGGCGGCCATGGGAGAGTCGCTACCATGGTCGGCCATGACCTGCCCATCCACGGCGGCGACGCTCAGGGCAGAGGTGGCCCTGGTCTTCGTAGCCGCAGCAAACCCGCTGGCCGGTGGCGCGGCCAACCGATGGCACCGGGCCCACCACGGACGCCAGGTTGTCTTGCCCCATGATCTCGGTTAAGTCGTGGTGGTGGCCGAAGCGACCGCCCCGGGTTCCCAGGGCCTGGACCGCTGGGCTCTTGGCGACCCTGGGAGCAGGACTGTTCGGCGTTGCGGCGCTCTTGTTCAAGGCAGGAGCGGTCACCTGGGATGCGAGCCTGTTCCGGACTCTGAACAAGGTCCCGCCAGCCGCTGCAGCGGTACTGACGCCGCTCTCACATTTGTTCCTGCCAGCGGGCATCATCGCAGTCGTCGTGCTCACCGTCGGCTACGTCGTGGCCAGAAACCGGAGCGCCCTGCCCGTGGCCACCGCAGCGGTGGCCGCCTGCGCCGCATGGGCGCTAGCGCACGTAGCGAAGGCCATAGCCGACCGCCCCCGGCCCTACGAGGCGATCACCGGCGCGGTGCTGCGCCAGCAGCCTGCGCACGGCACAAGCTTTCCCTCCAGCCACACCGCTGTCACCCTGGCGGTCGCCATAGCGCTCGTGCCGTTCATGGCGCGGCCCCTCGCCACTGTGGGGATCACATACGCCGTCCTGGTGGGCTGGTCCCGGGTGTATCTGGGGGTCCATTACCCACTCGACGTCCTGGGCGCAGCAGGCATCGGCATGGCGGTCGGAGGCGTGACCTTGCTGGCCCTCGGGCTGCTGCTCCGTGCTAGGCCAGCAAACGCCCCGAACGTCGCTCAGAGCGAGGGCCGGCCGCTGGCCCGGAGCCCCACGATTAACCGTAAGGACAGCGCAAACGACGGTCGGCTGTGGTTCTCGAACTGGGGAACGCGGATCGTCTGGGAGCCAATACCCGGCGACGCGGTAGCCTCGCATTCGACTGCACCGAAGCCGCCCAGAGCATCCGCGACGACGTACAAGATGGGCAAGGCTGGGTTGCAGGCAATGCACCTGACACTCGAACGCTCGCCGCTTTCGTCGAGCCTAAAGAAGGACAAAAGATATGGCCCTTAGTGACGATCTCAAGACCCTCGCCGACGAGGATGTCCTTATCTGACGTGGACACTAAGCCCTGTCGTCGAGGAATCATTGCCAAATCCTGGTCCGCCGCCGCCGGTCCTGGTCTACCGCGGCAGGCTCCGTCAGGCCATCAGCGGCAACTGGATCTTTGATAGCTCGAGCGGCGCGAGCGGCGCAACCGGGCTGCTGCTAGGAACAGAAAATATCTCGTGGACATCGGCGGAATCTCCTGCCAGTGGCCTTCAGGTGACCATCGCCTGGCCGCTGGACGCCCCCACGGGTGCTGAGCTCACCATGCAACAGGTAGTCGTTATCGGGACGGTTATCCCTGCGGATCTTGCGACGTGAAGGTGGCCGGAAGTAGCTGACCGGCACTGCGGTGGGCCAGGCCAGGTATTACGGTGGGCTGGTGGCCGACGCCGATGTGATTGTGGAGCGCATCCTTACTACCTACGGCACCATCACCGTCGTCGGCGCCAGTGCCGCCCCGGCGAAGGCAGCGCACTATGTGCCAGCGCATATGCAGCTGCACGGATGGCGCATCATCCCGGTCAACCCGCACGCTGACGCTATTCTCGGCGAGCGCGCCTACCCGGCGCTGCGGGACGTCCCTGGCCAGATCGGCCTGGTCAATGTGTTCAGGCCGTCGGAGCAGACGCCGGATATCGCCCGCCAGGCCGTGGCGGCGGGCGCCACGGCTCTTTGGCTGCAGCTGGGCATCGCCTCGCGGGAGTCACGTGCCATCGCTGAGGAGGCCGGGCTGCTCTACGTGGAAGATCGCTGCCTGATCATCGAGCAACGGCGCCTGCGGCTGCAAGCACCCCACTCGAGGTGACCAACTCGGCCCGGCGGCCCCACAGCGCGCGCCGCGGCAGGACAGTGCGTTGGCGAGACGGTCATCCCAGGATGGCCCGCTGGCGATCGTAGGCGTGACGATGCCGCCATGGCCCGGCGACGACGAGGCTTACGAGGTCAGCGGGAAATGGGCGGCGGATCTGCCGTAAGCCGGCACCGCCAGGACTCCGACCGGCCGGTGTTCTGCCACGCAACCATGCGGCCATGAGCGCACGTGTGATTATTGGGCGGCGCGGGGACGCTGATCACGGCGACAATTGACACGTGACACTGGAACTGCCGTCCTGGCCGGCCACGCCACCGGCCTGCGGTTCAGTCGTTCTGCGTGAGTTCACCGACGAGGACGCGCATCTCGCTGTCGAGTTGGGGGACGACCCTTACATCCCCCTCATCGGCAGCCTGCCCGGCCGCCCCACGGCCCGGCAGGCTCTGGAGTGGATCCGCCGGCAGCGCGGCCGGCTCGCTGAGGGAATCGGGCTGTCCTTCGCCATCGCCGATGCCGGGTCCGGCGACGCCGTCGGCGCGATCGGGCTGTGGCTTCAGAACCTGCCGGCCGGCCGCGCGACGGCGGGCTACTCGGTCTCCGCCGCGCACCGGGGCCGCGGCATCGCGAGCAGCGCGCTGACAGCGCTGACCACGTTCGCCTGGACCATCCCCGCCCTGTACCGGGTCGAGCTGTACATCGAGCCGTGGAACAGCAGCTCCATCCACGTTGCGGAAGCGTCCGGATACCAGCGAGAGGGCCTGCTCCGCAGCCATCAGGAAATCGGCGGCACCCGGCGCGACATGCTGCTCTACGCAACGACGCGACCCTGACCGCTTCGCGGCGGATCCGGTCGTTAGTTTCGTTCGGTGACCAAGATCCCTGGACCGGATGCGCGGGGTTAGGGTGGCGATCGGAGCTCATGGAGCGGGCGATTCTTGAGGGGGGCACTATGGCATGGTCGCTGCTCGCCACCGTTGCGGACTGTCGCGACTCCTTGTCGCAGGCGAACTGGTGGGCCGCCGTCCTGGGCTATCAGGTGTCGGAACGAAACGCGCATGAGTACGAGGTCAGCGACCCGTCGAGCGGCAGCGCCCGGCTCTACTTCATGAACGTCCCGGAGCCAAAGACGGTGAAGAACCGGCTGCACATCGACATCACCACCGACGGGTCCCTCGAGGATGGGGTGGCCAGGCTGGTTGCCATGGGAGGCAGGCTCGTCGAGATGCGCCAGGATCCGGAGACGCTCGCGAACCCCGATACGTGGGCGGTCATGCAGGACCCGGAGGGCAACGAGTTCTGCGTGTTCAACGTTGACTCGGTCACCGGCCTGGCCTGACCGGGGACTTGTCCGGCGGCCCGGAAGGCCGGCAGAATCGATGGCGTGAGCGTGCAACTGAACCACACCATCGTCTCCTGCCGCGACCAGCAGCGGTCAGCAGGGTTCCTGACCGGGATCCTCGGCTTGCCGGCGGCTACCCGCTTCGGGCACTTCCTGGTGGTAACGGCCGACAACGGCGTCTCGCTGGATTTCGCCGAGACAAGCCGGGATATCGCGTCCCAGCACTATGCGTTCCTGGTGGGCGAGGAGGAGTTCGATGCCGCGTTCGGCCGCATCCGCGACCAGGATCTGCCCTACTGGGCAGATCCTGGCAAGACCCAGCGCGGGGCGGTCAACTACCGTGATGACGGCCGCGGCTTGTACTTCGAGGACCCCGATGGCCACCTGCTGGAGATCATTACCCGGCCGTACGGCAGCGGCGCTTAGCCGCTAGGCCGACCGGGCCTAGCCATCCCGCTGTCCGGTATCGCCGCGGCCGGCGTCACCAGCCCCCGCGCCACCCGCCGGGCCAGCCGGAACATGCACCGGCCTCGTTGCCCATCCCCGGACTCATCTCTCTTACCCTGAAACGGCCCGTGCGCGTTACCCTGAAACGGCCCGTGCGCGCCCGCCGCCTGAAGGCCCGGCTCCGGTAAATTAACTGTCCTGAGCCGCAGCGATGCCGGCTGTTTCAACCGGATGGTGAGGGCAGGTGCAGGACCTCTTCATCTACACCAGCGACGACGTGCCCAGCAGGCCCGGCGCCCTCGTGGAGGGCCGCGGCGGCGCGTGGTGGGACGAGTACTTCGCAGACCGCGCCAGGCCGAGCCCGTTCTTCGTCGAATGGCCCGACGAGAACCTCGTCGCGTGGTTCGGTGAGGGCCTGCTCGCCCCGGGACGCGTGCTCGAGCTGGGATGCGGGCACGGGCGGAACGCTACTTACCTGGCAAGCCTGGGATACAGCGTCGATGCCGTTGACTTCTCGGCGCGCGCAATCGAATGGGCCAGGGAGCGGGCGAAGCAGGCCGGCACCCCGGTGGACTTCCAGTGCTGCTCTATCTTCGACGCAATATTCACCGAAGGGTCCTACGACCTCGTCTACGACTCAGGCTGCTTCCACCACCTTCCCCCGCACCGCCGCCAGGACTACACCGGGCTCGTGCGCGCGGCACTGAAGCCAGGCGGCAGTTACGGACTGGTGTGCTTCCGGCCCGAAGGCGGCAGCGGCTACACCGACCAGCAGGTATATGAGCAAGGGAGTCTCGGCGGCGGCCTGGGCTACACAGAAGACCGGCTGCGTACCTTGTGGAACAAGGCACCTTTCTCCCTGCACGCGCTCCGGCAGATGAACAAGACAGACGGGCACGGGCCCTGCTTCGGCGAGGACTTCCTGTGGGCACTGCTGGCCACCAAGGAAAACCCCGCCTGACCGCCACCCGGTGCAGAACACGGCTCGCCCGGGCTACGGCAACCCACTGCCCTGGACGCCCTCGGCCGTCGCAAGCGGCGCGTCGGACGGAGGCCAAATCTGTGCATTCCCCGAGCGGACGGGTTGCCGAGAACCGGTCCAGCCTCTGTGGTCGGACGCTCGCGTGGGTCAGCCCGCACCGGAGGCCTGCCCGCTGGGCAGATGTGGAGGTAGACGAGGGGGGGCAGCGAGCATAGCCTGCTCTCGTGGCTGGCGAGGTCTCCCATCAGGCGGCGGTGATCGGCCGTGAGCGGGAGATCGCGGTGGTGTCGGCGTTTCTTGATTCCGTGCCGCGCGGCCCGCGGGCGCTGCTCGTTGAAGGCGAGGCCGGGATAGGGAAGTCGACGGTCTGGTTTGAGTCCGTTCGCCTCGCCGGGGCTCGCGGGTATCGCGTGCTACGGGCCACGGCCGGCCGAGAGCGAGGCGAAGCTCTCCTATGCGGCCCTGGCTGACGTCGTCGGTCCGGCGTTCGACGAGGTGCGTGCGCAGCTCCCGCATCCGCAGCAGCTTGCGCTCGCCGCCACGTTGCTGCGCGTCACCAGCAGTGCGCCGGCCGATCCGAGGACCGTGGCGACTGCCGTGGTCGGGGTGCTCACCGAACTCGCCCGTGAGCAGCCGGTGCTGGTGGCGATCGACGACGTGCAGTGGGCCGATCTGGCATCCCGGCGGGCGCTGGAGTTCGCGGTGCGCCGGTTGCCGGCCCAGCTGCGACTGCTCGTCACCAGGCGCAGCGGTGGTGCGGCGGAAGTGCCGCTCGGGCTCGACCGCGCGCTGCCTCCGGACGCGTTTCAGCGCGTCGTCCTGGGGTCGCTTTCGCTCGCGTCGTTGCATCACATCGTGCGCGAACGCCTCGGCATTTCGCCGACGCGCCCCATGATCGCGCGGATCGCGGAGGCCTCGGGCGGTAATCCGTTCTTCGCGATCGAGATCGCGCGTGCCGGAGGAGACCGTGCGACTGACCCGGGCGAACAAGCTCCGCTTCCGGTGCCGCAGAGCGTGCAGAAGCTGGCGGCCGAACGCGTCAACGCGCTTTCCGGCGCGGCGCGGGAAGTGATCCTGGTGGCGGCGTCGCTGTCACGGCCGACGGCCGACGCGGTCATGACCGCGCTGCCAAATGACTTGGATGCAGGGGCGGCAATAGTCGAGGCTGAGGATGCGGGCGTGCTCGTGAGCGAGCACGGGCGTATCCGTTTCACCCATCCGCTGCTCGCGTCCGCTGTTTATGCGTCGGTGTCAGAGGCACGCCGCCGCGCGCTGCACCGCCGACTGGCTGAGGTCGTGAGCGATGCGGAGGAGCGCGCCCGCCACCTTTCGCAGAGCCTCACCGATGCCGATGAGTCCGTCGCGATAGAGATTGAGGGGGCCGCTCGACAAGCCGTCCTGCGCGGCGCATTCGACGCCTCGGCCGAGCTGTTCGGCGCCGCCTGTCGCCTCACGCCGGCCGCAAACCGCGAGTCGCTGGTCCGGCGGACACTGGGCCAGGCGTCGGCGCTGCTGCGGACGGGGGATGTTGCTGATGCTCGGCGGCTCGCGGAGCGGATCGAGATGGATGGGCTGTCGCCGGCGGTGCAGGCGGAGCGGCTCCAACTGCTTGCTGAGGTCGAGTGGGATGACGGATCGATTCCACTCGCGACTAGCTACCTGGAGCGGGCACTCGAGGTGGCGGGTGACGACCCGGCATTGAGTGCGCGGATCTCCGCGCGGCTCGTCCTGATCACGGTGCCAGGCAATCCGGTCCGCGCATTGCAGCACGCTGAGCGGGCAGTGGGGCAGGTGGACGGCGAGCGGGACCCCCTGGTGCTCTCGTCGTTGCTGATCGACCTGTGCTTGCTGGACCTGATGCTGGGACGGTCGCCTAGGACCGACCTGATGCGGCGCGGACTGGCGCTCGAGGAGGGCGCTGGGCCTTCGGCCTACCCTCACCCGGTTCCGCTGATCTGGTTTCAGTGCACTGACGATGTCGAAGCGACTCGGGAACGTCACGCTCGGGAAGCGGACTGGGCACGCGATCATAGCGATGAGACGCACGCAGCAGAACGCCTCGGCTATCTGGCATTGGTCGAGTTTCACGCTGGTCGCTGCGACCTCGCTGAGCGGCTGATCGAGCAAAGCTGCAACACGATCGAGGAGCGACTCGAGGTGAGCGGCAGATTTGCTTACCCGTTTGCCTGGCGCTCGCTGATAGATGCCTATCGCGGACGGTTCGACCGGGCGAGGAAGACGCTTCTCCCGCTCGTCGCCGAGACCGCGCAAGTGCAGAAATCGTGGTGGGCGGCGGTGCTGCTGAGCGTGCTCGGGTTCGTGGAGTTCGCGGCGGGCGACTATCGCGCAGCCGACGATGCGCTGTCGCAGATGCGACGGTTGCTTGATCAGATCGGCATCAGGGACGGCCTTCTCGATCGCACGGAGCCGTTCCACGCCGAGCTGCTCGTCGAGCTCGGCCACCTCGACCGCGCCCGGGAAGCGCTAGTCCGGCTGGAACACCGGGGACGGACCTTCCCGCGTACCTGGATCGACGTGACACTGCCGCGGACGCGGGCGATCGTCTTGGCAGCGGACGGAGACCTTGGCGGCGCCCTCGAGGCGCTCGAGTCCCTCGACCTCGACACCGGAGCACGACTGCCCCTCGAGCTCGGTTGGACGTGGCTGGCTAAGGGTCGCCTGCATCGTCGAGCAAAGCAGCGGCGGGCGGCGGCAGACGCCTTCGCGCGGGCCGCTGCGATCTTCGAGCGACTGGGCGCGGTGGCGTGGGCGGAGCGGGCCCGCAACGAGCTTGACGTAGTTGGGCCGAGGCGCCGCGCGCCGGATGAACTGACGGCGACGCAACTGCGCGTCGCAGAACTCGCCGCAGCGGGCATCACGAACCGGGAGATTGCGCGCGCCGTATTCATGAGCGAGAAGACCGTCGAGGCGCACATCACGCGCGTTTACCGCAAATTGGGCATCCACTCACGGGCCGAGCTTGGCGCGTGGATGGCGGGAAACCCCGCAAGCAGCCAGCGAAGAACGTAGGGAAACGCCCGATTCGCGTTCACGTGCGCAGCCGTAGCGTCGTGCCATGGCACGCGAACAGCGCCTCGCGCCACGGAAGACATTCCTAGTCGAGCACTACAGGCCTGGTCGCGAAGTCGCGCAGCTGAGTAGTTCGATCGCACGCATCCGGGAGATCGTCGCGGAGATGGAGCGGGTCGGGGAGCCCGTCCGTTACCTGAGCGCAACGATCGTGCCTAACGACGAGTCGTTTTTCTGCCTCATCGAAGCAGCCTCTGAGGAAGTCGTGTCCGACGTGTACGGACGTGCGGACATTCCGTTCGAACGGATCTCAGCCGCAATCTGTCTATAGGCCGAAGGGGAGAATCCATGAATCACGCGAGAATCACTCGGCTCATCGCGTTGCCCGTCACGATCCTCGTACTCGCGGGAGTGACGGCCGCGACTCTGGCCGCAAACGCGGGCACGGGCACGGGAAGATCGGCGGCCGATCAGGTTCGTACGGCTGAGCGGACTCTGCTCCGTGCCGCGGTTAACGGCAACATACGCACCGCGGGCGCGCTGCTCGCCCCCGACTTGCAGCTGATCGACGTGACCGGCACACCCGAGACGCGTACGGACTATCTGGCCAACATCGGCGGCGGAATCGATTTCGTGACCCTCAAGCCGATCCAGCCGATCAGCGTGCGGGTGTTCGGCGACGATGCGGTCGCACGCGTCAAGCTCAAGTTCAAAGTGGTTGCCCACGGCCAGACGATCCAGCATGAGGGGTGGACGACCGACCTGTTCCAGCGGCGCGACGGCCACTGGAAGGTCGTCTGGTCGCAGAGCACGGCCATTCCCGACCACCTGGGCCTCTTCATCCGGTCGCTCCAGCCATAGCCGCAGCTACGCACGCAAGCAGCAAGGGCCGCCGCCACGAGCAATCATCGCGTGGCGGCGACCAGCTAACACGAGGCTTGCACCACCGGACGGTACGAGGTCAGTTCGGCGCGGCGGGCGCGAGCACGATGGACCAGGCAGTGTCGGCGCTGAATGACTGCCCCGCGGCGGCCGTCAGCCCGCCGCCCGGGCCGGCCGTGGCCGGCCCGCCGCCATCGACGGCCAGGGAACTGATCTGGCCGCCGCCGGTGCCGAACACCTCGCTACGCGCGAGCGTTCCGGCTGGCGGTGTCCAGCTGGTGACGTCCGACGACTTGACCGTCCAGTAGGAGACCAGCCAGTCCCCGCTCGCGGGGATCGTCACCGCGGGCGAGGAGACCTTCGTCTCCGTGGTGTGAGCTGCCGCCGCGGCGAACGTGGCTACCGGCCCGGTCGTGCTCGTGCCCGCATAGGCCAGCAGCTGCACGGTGCCCTTGACGGCTCCCGGGAAGCCGACAGCCACTGACTGCCCGGCGGCCCCGGCCGCGGCTACCTCGCTCCACACCGAGGTCGTCATCACCGAGTTCGACTCGGTGCCGACCAGCGTCCAGCCGGGCGGCCCGGTCAGTGCGGACGTGGCCACCCCGGTCGCGGCCAGCAGCATGCCATCGCCGGCCGTCACGCCGTCCGGCACCGTCACCTTCTCGGTGGCCGCGTTGCCCGCGGTGCCTGCCGAGGCGACGAAGCTGACCGGCGTGGTCGTGCCGGTGCTCACCGGTACCTGCTGGGTGACGGACCCGGTCAGGCCTTGCGCGTTCGTCACGGTCAGCGTCACCGGGTAGGTGGCGGCAGCCGGGTAGGCATGGCTGGCCGTCGCGCCCGAGCCGCTGCCGCCGTCGCCGAATGACCAGGCGTAGCCGGTGATCGTGCTGCCCGGAGCCGACGAGCCGCTGCCGTCGAACGTGCAGCTAAGCCCGCTGCAGGAGGAGGTAAACGATGCGACCGGCGGCGCGGGCCCGGCGGGGCACAGGCCAAACGGCGCGCACATGTCGTTGGTCGTCGCGTCGGCGGCGTGCCCGAGCAGCGGCAGGCCGAGCAGGTCCTCGGTCGTCTTCAGCAGTGAGTAGTGCGAGAAATCGGTGCCGGACACGACGTGCGTGGTGTAAGGCGAGATCACGATGTTCGGCACGATGCAGTCCGCCGTCGAGGCGGTGACGCAATCCGCGCCGTCCGTGCCGCCGCCGCCCTCATCCCAGGCAATGTCGATCAGCAGGTGCCCGCTGGTGTAGTCCGGTCCGCTGGTGAGGATCGGGATCCACTTGGCGAGCCAGCTGTCGCCGCCCTTAACGTCGTCCGCGCACCCGGCAACCCCGGCGGGGAAGTTGTGCATGTCGTCGCAGAGCCCGGGCGTGACGAACGAGAACTCGGGCAGCGTCCCGTTCGCCACGTCCTGCTGCAGCGCGCCGGAGGTGGTCGTGCCGAGCGCCTCGTCCAGTTTCGGGCAGTCGCCTGCGGTCGGCGCGCCGACCGGCAGCGATGAATAGGAATCCGCCGGGTTATGCCTGCCCACGTAATATCCGGTGGCCGCGCTGCCGGTCATCGCGATGTGATCGCAGGCGGCCGGCATGAACTCCTCGTAGCTGCGCCACGACGGGTCGACCTGGGAGAAGATGCTCGCCGTGGAATAGAAGCCGAGGTGGTCGCTGGTGGCCCCCTGCGTGCTGCCGCTGGTGGCGGCAAGGTAGTTCGGGTAACTGGGATGGCTGACCCCGTGGTAATCCGACGTGCTGCCGCATTGCGGGAGCAGCGTTCCGTCGATGTAGGACGCGCTCTTGTCCCCCGGGATCTGGCTGGCGCCAGTCCCGTAGGACCGGTTCTCCATGAAGATCCAGAGCACCTTGGTGATCTGCGGCGCTGCCCCGGCCATCGAGCCGCACAACGGCGCGGCCGCCGCATTCGCGGCCGTGCTCGCCGGTGCGGCCAGCATTCCTAAGCACAGCGCGATGCCGAGTGCCGCCGTTCCTGCCCGCGTCCGCCTGCGCATGCTCGCCAGCGCCCGGTTCCCCATCCCTAGCCCCCGCCCTTGCCAGGAAGACCGCCACCGGCAGGAATACTACTCTCGCCAGGAAGATCACGTTCGGCAGGGAAATATGCCGCCAGCCGGCCCGGCCGCAAGTGGGCAGCCAGCTCGCGCGCCGGGCGCGGCGGGCTGCCGCGCGGTGCGGCTAACCGAGCAGCACCTGCACCGGGCCGCCGGACTGGTCCACCCGGGCCAGCCAGCCCGCGTCCAGGTGAACCGGCCGGGCAGGCACCAGGCTGGCCCGCGCCGTCGCCAGCAGCCGCCCGTCCTGGCGCACCTCGAGCCGCGCATGCCGCCGGAAGACATCCGAACGCAGCAGGAACCGCCCGCGCGGCGGCGCGGCGGGGCAGGGACGCGGACCGCATTCGGCGAGATCCAGCGGAGCGGTGCCGCGACCGTCAACGGTACCCGCCGCGCCGGTACCAGCCGCGTCCCGGCGGGCGGCGGGTCGCGCAGTGCCATGGCAATGTGCCGGGCGGCATGGCGGCCGCCGAGGGCAGCGACGTCCGCGGTCTCGGCGGCATGCACGAGGTTGCCAGCGGCAAAAATATGTGAAACGCAGCTCTCCAGCGCAGTGTCCACGGCAGGACCGCGAGTACCCGGGTCAATGCTGATTCCGGCCACCCGGGCCAGCTCCTGATCGGGGATCCAGTCTCCGGTGAGCACCAGGGTGTCGCACTCCACCACTCTGGTGGCGCCGGTGCGCAGGTCAGCCAGTTCCACCCCGGCCAGCCGCCGGCGGCCGGTCACCCGCCGGATCGCGGTCGACGTCCACACCGGCACGCGCCAGCGCACCGCGGCGGCGAGCCGGAACAGGGCGTAGCTCTGCTGCCTGGGCTGCTCGGTGACCAGCGCGGCCACGTCCGCGCCGGCGTGCGCGAGGGTAACCATCGCGGAGAAGCTGACATGCTCGGCGCCGAGGATCAGCGCTTGGCCGGGCAGCCGCTCGCCGCGCAGGTACACCCGCTGCTGCAGTTCGCCGGTGGTCAGCACGCCGGGCGGCCGGTCCCCGGGGATGAGCCGCGCTGGCCTGGGCCGCTCCCGGCAGCCGGTGGCGAGCAGCACCGCCGCGGCGTCGATGGTTTCCAGCCCGGCCGGACTGGTGATCGTCACCGGCCGGCCGGCCTGCCGGGCGCCTGCCGGATCGGCAGGCTGGCCGCCCGCCCAGCCGGTCACGGTGGTGCCCGTCCGGATCTCGGCGCCGGCCCGGGCCGCCGCCTCGGCGTAGTGCCGCGCGTACGCCGGTCCGGTCAGCACCCGGTGCAGGTCACGCAGCCCGTAGCCGGTGTGGGCGCTGTGCCGGGGAATGCCGCCGGCTGCCTTTTCCCGGTCGACGACGAGTACCCGGCCGATGCCGAGCCTGCGTAGCTCGATCGCCGCGGCGAGCCCCGCGGGCCCGGCCCCGACGACGAGGACATCGACGTTCACGCCGGCTCTCCAGGCGGCCTGTCCGCGATCAGGCCAGACACCGTGGCGGCGCAGAAGAAGCCCTGGCAGCGGCCGTTCAGCACCCTGGTCCTGCGCCGCAGTCCGTCGATGTCCGCGGGCGGCAGCGAACTGGCCAGCGCATCCCTGATCTCGCCGCTGGTCACCCGCTCGCAGTGGCAGACGATCCGGCCATAGGCCGGGTCGGCAGCGATCCGGGCCGCGTCCTGATAGGGCCGCCTGCCCGCCTCGCCGATATAGGGCATCACCGGCGGCGCGGCCGGGCGGCCGGCCCGCTCGCGCAGCCGCAGGCCGGCCGCGCCGAGCCCTTCCAGCACGTACTCGGCGATGCCGAGCGACGCGGACAGCCCGGTGGAGCGGATCCCGGCGGCGCACGCGTAGTGACGCTGCCGGTCGATCTCGATCTGGTAGTCGCGGTGCTCGGTGGCCGCCCGCAGCCCGGCGTAGGTCGCGGTGACCTCCTCGTCGAGCAGGCCCGGGACGATCGCGCGGCCCGCGCCGCGCAGCGCGGCCAGCCCGGCGGCGGTCGTGGCCGTGTCGCCGACATCGTCGATGTCCTCCGCGGTCGGCCCGAGCAGCACGTTGCCGTACACGGTGGGGGCGACAAGCACGCCCTTCGTCTGCGCCGTCGGGACCGGCAGCAAGATGGACCGGATCAGCGGCCGGGCGAGCTTGTCGAAGACGATCAGCTCGCCCCGGCGCGGCCGGATCGTGAACCCGCCGCCGCCGAGCATCCGGTCGATCCGGTCGCTCTCCAGGCCGGCCGCGTTGACCAGCCAGCGGCACCGCAGTTCCCCCCGCGACGTGGCCAGCACATGCCCGCGGACGTCCGTGCCTGCCTCCCCGCTGGCCCCGTTGCCGCCCGCCCGGCCGGCCACGGGGCTGCCGCCCGTGCCGCTGCCGGCCGGCTGCAGGCTGGCCGCAGTGATCCCGGTGACCCTCGTGTTCAGCAGCAGCCGGACGCCGGCCCGGACGGCCTCGGTCGCGTAGGCGAGCGGCGTGGTCCACGGGCAGAGGATGCTTTCGTCCGGTATTTCCAGTGCGGCCAGCGCCCCCGGGCCGAGGTGCGGCTCGCGGCGGTAGAGCTCGCCGGAGGTAACGGGACGGACGGCGGTGTATCCGTTCTGCCTGGATTTTTCCGTGATGGCGGGGAGTTCAGCCTCCTGCCCGGGTGTCCAGGCGATGAGCAGGGCGCCGGTCCGCTCAACCGGGATGCCCGCTTGCGCGGCGTAGTCCCTGAGCAGGGTGCTGCCGCGGCGGACCAGGCGGCTTTCCAGGCTGCCCGGCACCGCGTCGAAGCCGGTATGCAGGATCGCG
This sequence comes from uncultured Actinomycetes bacterium, assembly GCA_963707065.1. Taxonomy (GTDB): domain Bacteria; phylum Actinomycetota; class Actinomycetes; order Streptosporangiales; family Streptosporangiaceae; genus Palsa-506. The sequence continues at coordinate 72,085 of CAVPPJ010000013.1, read as the reverse complement.
GTATTCGCCTTGGTGGTGCCGGTGCCGACATCGCCGGCCGCGTCTACCAGCACGCAGCTGAGCTCGTAACGGCCGAGCGCGCGGGCGATCGCGGTGCCGACCACCCCGGCTCCGATGATCACGACATCGGCGATGCCGGGTAGCAGGTCCGAGCGCGTGCTGGTCATCGCCGGGCTGCCCGTCACCCCGGCATCGCCAGGACGGCCCGCAGCGCGGTATCGAAGGCCGCCAGCCGCTCCGCCGCCTGGGTGGCGCTGATCTGCGGCTGCACGACCGACTCGACCTCCGCCGGGCCTACCGCCTCGTCCAGGCTGGCCGCGTCTGCCATCCCGAGCCGCGCCAGCGCGGCCACGCCGAGCGCGGTCGCATCCGGGGTCCGGCATACCTCGACCGGCAGTTGCAGCAGGTCAGCCTGCGTCTGCAGCAGCAGCCGGGAGCGGGTCAGCCCGCCGTCGGCGCGCAGCACGGTGAGCGGGGCGCCGAGGCCGTCGGCCACCGCGCCGGCCAGCAGCGCGACCGAGGCGGCGAGGCCGTCGGTCACCGCCCGGATGAGATGTGCCCTGGTGCTGGCCAGCCGAAGGCCGGTGAAGGCGCCGCGGGCGTCGGGGCGCCAGTGCGGAGCGCCGAGGCCGGCCAGCGCGGGCAGGAACGTCACGCCGCCGCTGTCCGGGACCGAGCCGCCGACCGTGTCCAGCTCACTGGCATCGGCGAGCAGGCCGATCTCGCCAAGCCAGCGAACCGCGGCGCCGGCCGTGTAGACCTGGCCGTCCAGGCAGTACGTCGGCTGCCCGGCCAGCCGCCAGGCGACCGACGCCGCCAGGCCGCGGGCCGAGCGCACGGCCCGCGCGCCGGTGGTCGCGAGCAGGAACGCGCCGGTCCCGTACGTGCACTTGGCCTGGCCGGCCGCGAAGCACCGCTCCGCGAGCAGCGCCGCCTGCTGGTCGACGGCGAGCCCGGCGATCGGCAGGGCAGCGCCGAATGCGGTCGTCTCCCCGGTGATCCCGGCGCAGTCGGTGACCTCGGGCAGCTCGCCGGGGTCCAGGCCGAAGATCTCGCAGGCCTCGGCGGACCAGGCTGCCGAGTCGAGATCAAGCAGCAGCGTCCGGGACGCGGTGGCCGCATCGGTGACGTAGCTGCCGCCGAGCCGGGCCAGCAGCCAGCTGTCGGTCGTGGTGACCACGCCGCGGGCGCTGAGATTCTCCCGCAGCCAGGTCATCTTCGGCGCGGCGAAGTACGGGTCCAGCTGCAGCCCGGTGATCTCGGCAAGCCGCCCCGCCGAGCCGGCCAGCCGCTCGCACACCGCGGCCGAGCGGCGGTCCTGCCAGACGATCGCGGGGGTCAGCGGGCGGCCGGTCTGCCGGTCCCAGGCGAGCACTGTCTCGCCCTGGTTGGCCAGCGCGACGGCATGGGCCGGCGCGCGGGCCGCGGCAAGCGCTTCGGTTCCGGCCCGGATAACGGAGGCGAGGAGCTCGTCCGGGTCGGCCTCCACGCCGTCGGCCCCGACGGCCCGCACGTGCACCGGAACCTCGGCGGCCCCGAGCACCTCCTGGCCCGGACCGGCCAGGACGGCCTTCGTCGCCGAGGTGCCCTGGTCGATCGCGAGGACGTTCAACGGGCTCCTCAGCCGCCGCCAGGCGCGCTGCCGGCGGGATCCGCCCCCGGGTCTGCCGTGCTGCCCGATCCGGCCGGGCCGCCCGGCGCCGCGCCCTGCCCGGCTGCGCCCTGCCCGGCTGCGTCCTGCCCGACGACGCTCAGCGCGGCTGCTCCGCTGGCCCCGGTCTCGGTGCGCATCGCGGCTGGCTCCAGGAACTGCTGCACGATATAGACGACGAGGCCGAGGACGAGCGCGCCGAGCACGTAGTACTGGGCATCGCGGAACTCACTCGGCGCGATCAGGATGATCAGCTCGTAGGCGAGCCATACCAGGGCTCCCGCGATCACGGCACCTTCCCAGCGGCCGAGCGAGAAATGCCCGGCCAGGCCGCGCCGCCGCCGCCCGGCGAACACATACAGCAAGACGGTCGAGGCGTACAGCAGCGCAGGCATGATCGTCGACGCGGTGAACAGGGTGACCAGCGCCGCCGTGTGCGTGCGCAGCACGAGCGTGATGCCCGCGCCGATGACCGCGGCCAGGATGGTCGCCCACGCCGGGCCGCCGGTTGCCCTCGGCACCCGGCTCCACAGCTGGTGGCCGGGCAGCCGCCGGTCCCTGGACATCGACCAGATCATCCTGCTGTTAGTCACCATGATGATCAGCCCGCAGGCGAAGATCGAGACGCAGACGAAGATCAGGAAGATCTTCTGCACCACGCCGCCCAGCACGTCATGCACGATCAGGGCGACCGGCGCCGGGCTGGCCGTCACCGCGGGTATCGAGTTGATCGCGTAGCTCAGCGCGATCAGGAACGCCATGCCGACGGCCCCGGACAGCAGAACTGCCCTGATCATGGCCTTCGGGATGGTCTTGTGCGGCTGCTGGGTCTCCTCGGCCAGGTTGCTGGCCGCCTCGAATCCGACAATGGTGTACGCGCCAAGCAGCGTTGCCAGCATGAACGGGCCGAGCCAGCTGTAGTAGCCGGCGTGCGGCACGACACCGGTCGATGTCAGGTTCGACCAGTGCCCTAGGCCGCGTATCGCGGCTACGACGATCAGCAGCACGGTGAGGCCGACGACGCCGATGATCTCGGTGGCGACGGCGGTGTTGTTCACCCGGGTGGTAATGCGGGTGGACCAGATGATGAAGCCGGCCTGCATCGCCAGCACGACCAGCGTCTCCAGCGCGGCGCTGGTCGGCGTGTAGACCTCGCCGATCAGCGGCTGGAAGGCGACCTGGATCAGGCCGTAGTCGACCGACACCGTGACGATGGACAGGAAGGCGAACGACATCCAGCCGAGCCACCAGCCGACGTGCACGTTCGCGAGCCGCGACGCCCACTGGTAGGAATAGCCGGACAGCGGGACACGGGCCGCCAGCGCGCCGTAGACGAGGGCGACGAGCGCCTGCCCGGCGGCCACGATGAGCCAGGTCCAGATGGCCCGCGGACCGCCGGTCGTCAGGGCAAAGCCGAAGGTAGTGAAGATCCCGGTCGTAATCGAGATGAACGAGAACGCGACCGCGAAGGACTCGAAGTTGCGCAGCGACCGCACGAACTGCTGCTTGTAGCCGAACTGGGGGAGCAGTTCATCGTCGTCAGGCTGGGTGAGCGTGGCCACCGGTACATCACTTCCTCAGTAGCTCGCCAGGCAGCGAGCGGTTGTCGTGCCCGCCGTGGCGGGCATTGGTCGGGCTCGCCGTGGCGGGCGCTGGTCGGGCTCGCCGGGGCGAGCGGTTGCCGGCCGTCAGACGGCCGCAGTCAGTGGGTCCTGGCCGCTGACGCTGGCCCGGAGCAAGGTGACGTCCGTGGCGGCGAGCGCCGCGAATGCCTCGTCGTTCTCCTCGTCGTCGGTCAGGACCGCGGTCAGCCGGTCCAGCGGGCATACCCGGCGCACCGCGATGACGCCGAGCTTGCTGGAGTCGGCCAGCACGTAGGTCACCGCCGTGTGGTCGATGATCGCGCGCCGGACGATGACCTCGGCCGGGTAGTAGTCGGTGAGTCCGGCCACGGGATGCACGCCGCCGGAGCCGAGGAATGCCCGGTCGGCGTAGAACTCCGCGAAGAAGGCCTCCGCATGCGCGCCGGAGCAGGCGCCGTCGCCGGGCCGGATCTGCCCGCCGCAGAGCAGTACCTCCACGCCCCGGCGGGCGGACAGCTCCATCGCGACAGGAGCGGAACTGGTGAGCACGCGGCCTCTGAACGCGGTCGGCAGGGCGCGCGCCACTTCCAGCGCGGTGGTGCCGACATCGATGACGATGGTCTCGTCGGGCTCGACCAGGGCGGCGGCCAGGGCCGCGATGGCGCGCTTGCGGGTGATGTTGCGGGTGCTCCTGGCGGCAAAGCTGCCCTCGCTCGACCGGCCGGACGGGCGGGTCGCGCCGCCGTACACGCGCTCGAGCAGCCCTCTTTCCTGCAGCCCGCGCAGGTCCCGCCGGATCGTCTCCAGCGACACCGCGAACTGGCGCGAGAGATCGTCGGCGGAGACGGCGGCCCGCTCGCGGATCTCCGCGAGGATCGCCATCCGGCGCTGCGTCGGGAGCATAGATTCCCTCGGTTCCCGGCTGGGCCAGGCAGGATTGCGGCGGGCTGTTCGTGCCCGTTGTTGACCGATCTTGAGCCACTGTTGTGGGTATGTCAAGATCTGGGCATGGCTATACCTCCGCCCAGCAGTGATGATCTTGCCAGGATCGCCCGGCAGTACGGCTTCGCGCTGTCACCCGGCGACCTGGAGTCGTTCCGCGGGCTCGTCACGGGCGCGCTCGGATCGTATGAGGTGGTGCAGCGGCTCTACTCCGAACGTCTGCCGGAACCGCCTGACCGGCAGTACTCGTGGCCGGACCAGGCGGACAACGAACTCGGCGCCTGGTACGTCACCACGGCGATCACGGGCGCCGGCGACGGCCCGCTGGCCGGGCGGCGGGTGGCGGTGAAGGACAACATCGCGGTCGCCGGGGTGCCGATGATGAACGGATCGGCCACGGTCGAGGGGTTCGTGCCACGGCGCGATGCCACCGTCGTTAGCCGCCTGCTGGCCGCCGGGGCGACGGTGGCCGGCAAGTCGGTCTGCGAGGACCTGTGCTTCTCCGGCGGCAGTCACACATCGCGTACCGGGGCGGTGCGCAACCCGTGGGACCAGTCCCGGTCCGCGGGCGGGTCATCGAGCGGCAGCGCGGCACTGGTCGCGGCCGGGCAGGCCGACCTGGCGCTTGGCGGCGACCAGGGCGGCTCGATCCGCATCCCGAGCGCCTTCTGCGGCACGGTCGGGCACAAGCCCACCTACGGACTGGTGCCGTTCACCGGCGCGTTCCCGATCGAGAACACGCTCGACCACCTTGGCCCGATCACGGCGACCGTCCGCGACGCCGCGGTGCTGCTCGGGGTGCTGGCCGGCCCGGACGGGCTGGACCACCGGCAGCGCGCGGGCACGCCGCCCGGCGATTACCTGGCGAACCTGGAGGCCGGCCTGGCCGGGCTGCGGATCGGCGTCGTCGGGGAAGGGTTCGCCATCCCCGGCATCTCCCAGCCCGAGGTGGACGAGACGGTCCGTGCCGCCATCGGCGTGCTGGCGGCGGCCGGCGCCGAGGTCACGGACATCAGCGTGCCGTGGCACCGCGACGGCTTGCACGTCTGGAACGTCATCGCCACCGACGGAGTCGTCGGCCAGATGATCGACGGCAACGGCTACGGGATGAACACCGCGGGGCTCTATGACCCCGAGCTCATCGCTCACTACGGCCACGGCCGCCGGCAGCGCGCGGACGAGCTGCCGGAGACGGTCAAGATGGTCGTCCTGTGCGGCCGCCATGCCATCGACAGCGGCGACGGCCGGTACTACGCGATGGCCAGGAACCTCGCGGTGGAGCTGACGGCGGCCTACGACGCGGCGCTGGACGGCCTGGATGCGCTCATCATGCCGACGCTGCCGATCGTGGCCTCGGTCATCCCCGAGCCGGGCGGCAACCGGGAGGAGTCGGTCACCCGGTCACTGGAGATGATCGGCAACACCGCCCCGCTGGACGTGACCGGGCACCCGGCGATATCGGTCCCGGCCGGCCTCGCGCGGGTGCCGGGCGGGCCGCCGGGGGGCCTCCCGGCCGGGATGATGATTGTCGGGCGCCATTTCGCTGACGACATGTGCCTGCGGATAGCCAGGGGGTACGAGGCGGCGGTCGGGGGATTCCCGGCGCCGCCCGGCTACTGACCGCTCCCGGGAAGGGGAGTTCCGGCGGCTCCGGCGAAGGGATTAATGCCGGCCCGCGGCCGGCCGCTCCGGCCAAGTGGCTACGGCCGGCTCCGGCGAAGGGGCGGGTGGCCGCCAGGGCCCCGGTCGGCGGCCACCCACACGTGATGGCCCTAGTGGGTGACCTTGATCGTGTTGTGGGTGTCGGTGACGTTGACCGTGCCGCCCTCGTTCTCCACCGAAACCGTCAGGTCCGGGCTGACGACCGTGCCAGCTGAGTAGGCGATGTTCGCCGTCAGGGAGTCGTTTGCGTCGGCAATAGCCTGAATGGCGGCGACGCCTGAGCCGGCCGGCGCCTTCGTCAGGCTGAAGGTGTTGTGGCTGGTGTCCAGGGTGAGGCCGCCAGTGCAGACGTTGGGAGCCGAGCAGTTGCCGTTCGCGTAGCCGGCCTCGCCCACGATGCCCCAGCCGTTGTAGCCGGTGAACGAGCTGTAGTTGCTGGTCGTGGACAGGCTCCCGTCGGTGTCGGAGAGCGCGAACACGCCGACTGCCGGGAAGTAGGTGCCCTCGAAGGTGTCCCCGACGAGCTTGCTGGCGGTGTCGCTCACGAACTTGGTTGACCCGCCGCTGCCCTCGGTGAAGTACGCCTCGTACATCCCGCTCGCGGTGTCTTTTTGCGCCTCGGTGGTGGACTGGGCGTTCAGCGAGTAGTACCCGATGCCGGGGAAGTCGGCCTCGTCCTGCGCCGGGCCGAGCGTCACCGCGTTGACATTGACGGTGTCGCCTGCCTGCTGGTCGAAGTTGGCCACGTCGATAGGCGACTGGTCCTCGTTAGCCTCGGCCGCGGTGATGAAGGGGTGGGTAACGGTCACGTTGCTGATGGCAATGGTTCCGGCGGTACCGGAGGTGTTGTTGACAGCCAGCACGCCGAAATAGCCTTTCGCGGTGTAGTCGACGTTGGTGCCGTTGATGATGGCCTTCGACTCACTCGCTCCGAGCAGGTGCACCGGCTGGGTGAGATCCGCGCTCTGGTTGTAGGTGCCGGCCGCGAGGTGGATGGTGCCGCCGCTGGCGGTCTGGCTCTCGGCGTAGGTGATGGTGGCGCAGGGCGCAGCCTTCGCGCAGACGCCGGTGTCGGTGCCCTTCGTGGCCACGTAGGTGTTGCTCTCGGTGCCGGTGATGGCGCTGGGCTGCGCTCTTGATGCCCGCATGCCGGCAGTGAAGTGCGGTATGCGGATCAGCGGGTGCTGATGAGAACCGGCCGCGCTGGCCGGCGTGCTGAGCGCGAGCACGGCCAGCAGTGGCAGGGCAGGAAGAAACAAGATTCTCACGCGTAGGCACATGCTAGTTCCTTTCCGAAAAATAGCGATCTGATCATAATCTTTCGGATAGGCTACTACGCCTGATAGTCGGAGATGGGCGTTTCCTGTCCTGTTGCGCCGGCCGGGCGCCGCCCTGAAGCGCAGGTAAGGCTCATGAAGCCCCGGTAAGGCTCGCCCTGCCGGGATCTGGCCAGGTCAGAGAGCTGATACGGGCACGGCCAGGTCCGTGTGGCCCAGCAGTGACAAATCCCTTACGTAGCGCGTGCCCCGGCCCGGCTTGGGCGGCCAGGTCGTGGCTCAGCCGCCGGAACTGCGGCTGCGCGCCGCGTAGGCACGGAGCGCGCGCAACAGATCCACGCGCCGGAAGCCCGGCCAGTACACGTCGCAGAAGTAGAGCTCGGAGTGGGCGGTCTGCCAGAGCAGGAAGTCAGACAGGCGCTGCTCGCCGCTGGTCCGGATGACCAGGTCCGGGTCTGGCTGGCCGCAGGTGTACAGGTGCCTGGCGATGTCCTCGCCGGTCAGCGTCCGGGCGAGCTGCCCGGGGGTGGTGCTCGGCCGCTGCCTCCTCGTGCAGCAGCGAGCGCACCGCGCTGGCGATTTCCTCGCGGCCGCCGTAGCCGATGGCGAGCGTCACGTGCGAGCCGGTGCCGCGGTCGCGGGTCGCCTCCTCGGCCTCTTTCAGTGCGCGGGCGGTGGCGTCGGGCAGCAGGTCCAGCCGGCCGGCCAGGTGCAGCTGCCAGCGGCCGCCCGGTGCGGCCAGCCGCTCCGGAATGACCCGCTCGGCGAGGCGCATCAGGAAGTCGATCTCGGTCGGCGCGCGCTTGCTCAGGTTGTCGATCGAGGCGACGAAGATCGACACGTGCGTGATGCCGGCATCGGCGCACCAGCCGAGCACCTCGTCAATGTGCTCAGCGCCGCGCTGGTGGCCGAGGCTGACGTCGGCCAGGCCCATCTGCCGTGCCCATCGGCGGTTGCCGTCGATGATGATGGCGAGATGACGCGGGACCGGGCCGCCGGCCAGCTGGGCGCGCAGTCTCCTTGCGTACAGCCGGTAGAGCACCCTGGGCAGGCTCACACGCTTGCCGGCAGTCCCCGCAGCGCGTCCTGCAGGGCGCCTTCCGCCAGCTCATAGTCATGCAGCTGGCCGGACATGTAGTCGGCGTAGGCGGCGAGGTCGAGCAGTCCGTGACCGCATAGCGCCGTCAGGATCACCTTCTCCTCGCCGGTCTCCTTGCAGCGCAGCGCCTCCTCGATGCACGCGGCCACCGCATGCGTCGGCTCGGGCGCGGGCACGATGCCCTCGGTCCTGGCGAATCTGAGCCCGGCCTCGAAGCACTCCGACTGCGGCTTGGCGATGGCCTCGATCAGGCCGAGCTCGTAGATGTGCGACAGCAGCGGGGACATCCCGTGATACCGCAGGCCGCCGGCGTGGATCGGGTCCGGGATGAACTCGTGGCCGAGCGTGTGCATCTTGAGTAGCGGGGTGAAGCCCGCGGTATCGCCGAAGTCGTAGGCGTAGACGCCGCGGGTGAATGACGGGCAGGCGGCAGGCTCGACCGCGCGGATCACCGGGTTGATCTTCCCGGCCAGCTTCTCCCTGAGGAAGGGGAAGGCCAGGCCGCCGAAATTGGACCCGCCGCCGGTGCAGCCGATGATTACGTCGGGTGTGTCGCCGGCCTGGGCAAGCTGCTTGATTGCCTCCTCGCCGATGACGGTCTGGTGCATGAGGACGTGGTTCAGCACGCTGCCGAGCGAGTAACGGGCCGCCGGGTCGCCGGCGGCTACCTCGACCGCCTCGCTGATCGCGATGCCCAGGCTGCCGGTCGAGTCCGGGTGGGCGGCGAGCACCGCGCGCCCGGCGGACGTCACGTCGGACGGGCTCGGGTGCACCGTCGCCCCGTAGGTTTCCATCAGCATCTTGCGGTAGGGCTTCTGGTCGTAAGACGCGCGCACCATCCACACTTCGAGCTCGATGCCGAACAGCGAGGAGGCGAAGGCGAGCGCGCTGCCCCACTGGCCGGCCCCGGTCTCGGTAGTCAGCTTGCGCACGCCCTCGGCCGCGTTGTAGTACGCCTGCGGCACGGCGGTGTTGGGCTTGTGTGAGCCGGCCGGGCTGCCCCCCTCGTACTTGTAGTAGATGCGGGCGGGCGTGCCGAGGTCCTTTTCCAGCCGCCTGGCCCGGTAGAGCGGGGTCGGCCGCCACAGCCGGTAGACGTCCAGGACGTCCTCGGGAATCGCGATGTGGCGCTCGCCGGAGACCTCCTGGCCGATCAGCGCGGCCGGGAACAGCGGTGCCAGATCATCGGGTCCTACCGGCTGCCGGGTGCCGGGATGCAGCGGGGGAGGCGGCGGTGACGGCAGGTCCGCGATGACGTTGTACCACTGCCGCGGCAGCTCGGACTCCTGCAGAAGGTACTTGACCTGACGATCCATGGCTGCCTCCGGCGCTGCCGAGGGAATGGCGAGATGATCGTCCACGCTAGCCGACGCGCCCATGCGGCCGGAAGGGGCCAGATGATCACGGCTCCCGGCCCAGTAGCCTGAAAAGACCAGGGAGGAAATGTGCGCGTTGATATCTGGAGTGACGTCGTCTGCCCGTGGTGCTATATCGGCCACCGCCGCTTCGAGAAGGGCCTCGCCGACTTCGAGCATTCCGGCGATGTCGAGGTCGTCTACCACTCTTTCGAGCTTGATCCCGCGATCGAACCGGGCCAGCCAACCCGGGTGCTCGAGATGCTGTCCGCCAAGTACGGCATGAGCATGGCGCAGGCGGCGCAGGCAGAGGACCGGGTGGCGGCGACGGCGGCGGCCGACGGCCTCGGCTACACCGTGGACAGGACCGTCGGCAATACCTTCGACGCGCACCGGCTGATGCACCTGGCCGGCGATCTTGGCCGGGCTGATGCGCTGCTGCAGCGCCTGTATAAGGCGTACTTCGCCGAGGGCCGGTCGGTGTTCGACGCGGAGTCGCTGGCCGCCCTGGCCGGCGATGCCGGGCTTGACCCCGGCGAGGCGAGGCGGGTGCTCGATGACGGCAGCTACGCCGACGCGGTCCGCGCCGATGAGGATCAGGCCAGGGAAGTCGGTATCAACAGCGTGCCGTTCTTCGTCATCGACTGGAAGTACGGCTTCTCCGGTGCCCGGCCCGCCGAGTTGCTGACCGAGGCATTGCGGGAAGCCTGGGCCGCCGGGCCGTCCAGCGGCGAGCGCAGCGCATGACGGCGGCGCAGCCGCGGTGAAGGCGCCGGCCGGGCAGCGCGAGGCAACCGCGATAACGCTCGCCCTGCTGCTCGCGGGCGCTGGGGTCACCCACTTCGCCAGGCCCAGGCCGTACGATTCGATCGTGCCCCGGTGGCTGCCCGGTTCCGCGCGGGCCTGGACCTATGCCAGCGGCGCGGCCGAACTGGCGGTCAGCGCGGCCATCGCTTGCCCCCGGACCCGGCGGGCAGGCGGGCTAGCGGCGGCGGTGCTGTTCGCGGCGGTCTTTCCGGCCAACGTCCAGATGGCGATCGACTGGCGGCACCGCCCGGTGCCGCTGCGCGCGCTGGCCGTCGGGAGACTGCCGCTGCAGGCGCCGCTGATCTGGTGGGCGCTGCGGGCCCGCGGCTACGGCGGCGGAGCGCCCGGGCGTGCCGCGGTTCCGGTCGGCGCTCGAAGATGGGCGCGCTGATCGGGCCTGGGCAGCCGGAGAGTGGTTCACCGTGCCCGGTAGATGCGGCTCGTCGATTCCGGGCAGAAGCCCGCGCCGAGGTAGAGGCGCCTTGAGGGGTCGTACCCGGAGACGTGGCTCACCTTAAATCTGCGGCACCCGCGAGCGGCCAGCAGATTCAAGCCGGCGGTCAGGACGTGGCGGCCCAGGCCCATTCCCTGGTAGCGGTCGTTCGTGCGCATCGGCTCAACCAGGCCGACACCGGTGACCGGATCAGCCCAGAACAGGCCATAGCCGGCGACCTGACCGTCCGGGGCGTAAACAGCAAGGTCAAGGTCATGTCGGTAGAGCGAGCACTCAGCGAGCCGGTCAGCGACCTGATCCCCGTTACGCGGGGCGAGATGATGTGGCCCGCGGGCGCAGTCGCTCCGGGCGGCGAGCCTGAAACCGGCCGGAATCGTGCTCACGGGCGGCCGGTCTGCTGCGGGCATCCACGTCGCCACGCTTGCCTCGCTAGTCGGCGAGAACCCCGAGGCGACCACAGCATCAATCGTGGCGGCGTCATCGTCGCGAACAGCCACCTCTACCGGCACGTCGCCAAGGGCGCCGATAGCGCCGAGCGCGACGGGCCACAGTAAGCCGAGTACCCCGGACAGGTCATGATCCGCGCTGAGCAGATCACACGAGAAGCGGTCACCCCAGCTCGTAAGGATGACGGCAGCGGCAGGGTAGCCGTCATCGAACCAGAAGAACTGACGGCCGGGATCGTCGTGCTGGTCGCGGCGCCACCACCACTGAAAGTCGGCAGCTTCCCACAACCCGCGCGTCGGGCTCGCCTGCCGCGCCCGCTGCAGCAGCAGCGTCACGCAATCCAGATACTCAGCACCGCAAACCTGCCGCTCACGCAGTCGCATCTGGGCATCGTACGTGCAGCAGGTCGCGGGCTACCGGCGGCGCATGGCCAGTTGCGGTGTCAGCCAGAACGGCGGCAGGTAGCCGGCCAGGCTGGACAGCGGCAGCACCTCGGGCCGGCGGGCGATGCCAGCTAACGGCATGATCAGCTAACGGAATGTCAGCCAACGGCGCAGGGAGGTCACCGCGGTGCGAATCTTGTTGTGCGGCGAGAGCTGGGTCACGCATAGCGTGCACGTCAAGGGAGTCGACTCGTTCACCACGAGTAGCTACGTGGAGGGAGCGGACCAGCTCCGTGCCGCCCTGGCCGGCGCCGGCGCCGAGGTCGAGTACCTGCCCGGGCATCTCGTCCCGCCGCAGTTCCCCGGGTCCGCCGCTGAGCTGGCCGGCTATGACGTGCTCATCCTCAGCGACATCGGCGCTAACAGTCTGCTGCTGTCGCCGGACACCTTCGAGCGGTCGCTGGTCCGGCCGAACCGGCTTGCTGCGGTCGAGCAGTACGTGCGGGGCGGCGGCGGGCTGCTGATGATCGGCGGCTATCTGTCGTTTGCGGGCATCGACGGCAAGGCCCGGTATCACGGCACGCTGGTGGAGGACGCCCTGCCGGTGACCATCAGCCCGGCCGATGACCGGGTGGAGACGCCGGAGGGGGTCGTGCCGGTCGTGGTCCGCCCGGACCATCCGGTAATGCGCGGACTGCCGGCCGCGTGGCCGGCCCTGCTCGGCTACAACCGGGTCGCGGCCCGGCCCGCCACCGAGGTAGTCGTGACCTGCGGCGCGGATCCGCGGGTGGCGGATGTCACGGATCCGGTGGTGGCTGACGGGCCGGCCCTGGCGGACCGGCCGGCCGCGGGCGGCGCGGATCCGCTGGTGGCCTGCGGTGAGCACGGCGCCGGGCGCAGTGCGGTGTTCACCTCCGACTGCGCGCCGCACTGGGGGCCGCCCGAGTTCCTGGCCTGGCCCGGTTACCCGGTGCTCTGGGCGAACCTCGTCAGCTGGCTGAGCGGAGCGTCGGACCAGTAATCCGCTAGCCTGCCGTTCGGCTGCCGCGGAGCCGCAGCCGCGGAACGGCAGAAAGGTGCGCGTCATGCTCGTTGCGGGCGTGGATTCCTCGACGCAGTCGACGAAGGTGCTGCTGTGTGACGCGGACGACGGCACTGTCGTCGGGCGCGGCAGCGCGCCGCATCCGGGCGGGACCGAGTGCGATCCGGCCGCCTGGTGGGCCGCCCTGCTGGCGGCGGGCGCCGGCCTGCTTGACCGGGCCGCGGCGATCGGGGTCGCGGGTCAGCAGCACGGCATGATCGTGCTGGACGAGGATGGCCAGGTGATCAGGCCCGCCCTGCTCTGGAACGACCTGCGGTCGGCCGGCGCGGCGACGGAGCTGATCGCCGAGCTCGGCGGTCCGGGGTGGTGGGCGGACACTACTGGCAGCGTCCCCACGGCCTCGTTCACGGTGACCAAGCTGCGCTGGCTGGCCGAGCATGAGCCGGGCAACGCTCGGCGCACGGCTAGCGTGCTGCTGCCGCACGACTGGCTGACCTGGCGGCTCGGCGGGGCAGCTCGCGGCGGGCCGGTGACCGACCGCGGTGACGCATCGGGAACCGGCTACTTCTCGCCGGCCACGGGACAGTGGCTGCCCGACGTTGCGGCGGCAGCGCTCGGCCATCCGGTGCTGCTGCCGAGGGTGGCTGCCCCCGGCGAGGCGGTCGGCCGAGCGGCAGGCGGTACGCCGCAGCCGGCCGGCCCGGCGAGCGTGGCCGGCCCGGCCAGCAGGGCCGTTACAGCTGCCCCAGCCAGCACACTCACTCCCGCTAACCCGCTTACCCCGGCCAGGCCGCTGACTCCAGCCAGCCCGCTTACCCCGGCTAACCCCCTTACCCCGGCTAGCCCGCTCACCCCCGCTGCCCCGCTCACGCCAGTGGCCCTACCTACCACGAACACCTCATTGCTCTCGGAAGGAACTGTGATCTCCGCGGGCACGGGCGACAACATGGGCGCCGCGCTCGGCCTAGGCCTGGCGGCAGGGGACGTCGTCATCTCGATCGGGACCTCCGGCACGGCCTTCGCCGTCAGCGAGATCCCGGCCGCCGATCCGTCCGGCGCGGTGGCCGGGTTCGCCGACGCCACCGGCCGGTTCCTGCCGCTGGTGTGCACCATCAACGCGGCCCTGGTGCTGTCCGCGACGGCGGCGATGCTGGGCACCGACAACGACGGGCTGTCCCGGCTGGCCCTGGCCGCCGAGCCCGGCGCGGGCGGGCTCACCCTGCTGCCCTACCTGGACGGCGAACGGACCCCGGACCGGCCCGGCGCCACCGGCGTGCTCCGCGGCCTGACCACCCGGAACGCCACCAGCGAGAACCTGGCCAGGGCGGCGGTAGAGGCCGTGCTCGCGTCGCTCGCCGACGCCGCCGGTTACCTCGGCGGCTGCGGTATCGAGCAGCGCCGGGTGCTGCTGACCGGCGGCGGCGCGCGGTCCGAGGCGGTCTGCCGGATTGCCCCCGGCATCTTCGGGGCGCCGGTGCTGGTGCCCGAGCCGGACGAGTACGTCGCGCTCGGCGCCGCCCGGCAGGCCGCCTGGGCGCTCGCCGGAACCGCGGAACCGCCGGGCTGGCCCCGGCGGCGGGCAGCCGAGTACTCCGGCCCGGCGGAGCCGCGGGTACGCGAGCGTCATGCGGCGCTGCGCGACGCCACGGCCGGCTGGCCGTAGACGGAGCCCGTTACTGCCGGGAGACTTGTGGCGCGAGACTAGCGCCGTGAACCTGACTGATCCGTGAACCTGGATGAGCCGTGAACTGGACTGAGCCCTAACTGGACCGAGAGGACTGGCACGTGAGCGCAGAGGCCTATATCCCGACCAGCGCCGACAAATTCTCGTTTGGCATCTGGACCGTCGGCTGGCAGGGCGTGGATGTATTCGGCGCGGCCGTGCGCCCGCCGATGCCGGCCGAGCGGGCTGTGCGCAAGCTCGCCGAGCTCGGCGCATACGGGGTGAACTTCCACGACAACGACGTGTTCGACTTCGACGCGACGGACGCGGAGCGGGACAAGCGGATCGCCGCGTTCCGCGCGGCCCTGGACGAGACTGGCCTCGTTGTCACGACCGCGACGACGAACCTGTTCTCGCATCCGATGTTCCGGGACGGCGGGTTCACCGCCAACGACAGGGACGTCCGCAGGTTCGCCATCTCGAAGGTCATGCGCAACCTTGACCTCGCGGCCGAGCTTGGCGCGAAGGTCTATGTCTGCTGGGGCGGCCGGGACGGGGCGGAGTCCGGCGCTGCCAAGGATGTGCGCGCGGCGCTGGACCGCTGCAAGGAGGCATTCGACATTCTCTGCGGCTATGTCCTGGACCAGGGTTACCACCTCCGGTTCGCGATTGAGCCGAAGCCGAACGAGCCGCGCGGCGACATCCTGCTGCCGACGGCCGGCCACGCGCTGGCCTTCATCAACTCCCTTGAGCACTCCGAGTTGGTCGGGCTCAACCCGGAGGTAGGGCACGAGGAGATGTCCGGCCTCAACTACGCGCACGCCATCACGCAGGCGATCTGGCACGGCAAGCTGTTCCATATTGACCTGAACGGGCAGCACGGTCCGCGCTATGACCAGGACCTGAGGTTCGGGGCCGGCAATGCGCGCGGCGCGTTCTGGGTGGTGGACGCGCTGGAATCCGGCGGGTACGACGGGCCGGTGCACTTCGATTACAAGCCGCCGCGGACCGAGGACGACCACGGCGTCTGGGCGTCGGCCGCGGCCTGCATGCGTAACTACCTGATCCTGCGGCAGAAGGTCCGCGCCTTCCGCGCCGATCCCGAGGTCGCCGAGGCGCTACGCGCCGCGCGGGTCGATCAGCTCGCGCTGCCGACCCTGGCGGAGGGGGAGAGCTGGCGGGATATCCGCGGCATCACCCCTGATGCCGCCGCCATGGGGGAGCGGGGGATGGCGTTCGAGCAGCTCGACCAGCTAGCCCTCGAGTATCTGTACGGCACGAGGTAACCTTGCGGGCACCTCATGCCGGTGTCCTGCGGGCCGGCTAAGCACGCGGGCCGCCGGTCTTCGGTCACGCCCGCCCATTTAGTCGTTTCCGCACTGGCTGTGATGCCTGCATGCCATCGTTGAGCGGTGGGCTGGGGCTCGAAGAAGGCGCGCGGTTCCGGCGGGCTGGCCGTTGTCGGCGTGGTCTTGCTCGTATCGGGCCTGGCCACGTGCGTTCTCGGCGATGTCCAGCGCCGGAGAGCTGAGCCCGGATCGCACCTGCTCATCACCGCTGGCGCGATCATGGTGGCGGGCGGCCTGGTCTGCGGCATTGCGCTGATCGTCGTGCTCGTTACCGCACGTTCCCGGCGGCGCAGGACGGGGCAGCCCGATGCGGAGGCGGACTGGGTGCTGGACTCTGCCAGCGACTGGCAGAGCCCGCCGCGACTGCGCCGGAGACGGTCGCCTCGCGGTCCCGAGCACCCGCTCCCTGACCGAGAATTCCGCGACTGGGATGAGCCAAAGCGGCCCTCGCGACGGCAGTCGGACCGCGGGCAACCGGCCTGGGGGGAATCGGAGCAGGAACGGCCCGAGTGGGGACAGCCGGAGCCTGCGGCGGCATCTCGCCCGTCCGCAGCAGTCCCGCGCGCAGAAGGCTCGCCCGCGGAAGGCTCGCCAGCAGCAGTCCCGCGCGCGGAAGGCCCGCCCGCGGAAGACCCGCCAGCAGAAGGCCCGCCCGCGGAAGACCCGCCAGCAGAAGGCCCGCCCGCGGGAGACCCGCCCGCGCACTCCGCGTCCCGGGAACGCCAGCCACCGTCCCGGGAACAGGAGTCCTTCCCGGAGCGCGAGTTTCGCCGAGATCCCGTTCATGATCGCCAGCATCCGTCCGGCAGCGGCAACGGCTTGGGGGCCGGGCGAATGGCCGCAGAGCCCGGCTTTCCCGGGGATCGCGCGGCGCACGGGCAGAGCGATGCGCAGCACGCCTCTCTGCCGGGATCGCAGGCCTCTCATCCGCCGAGGTCCCAGCCGCCTCCGCCGTCTCGCCCGCCGCTTTTGCCATATACGCCGCCCAGTCCACCGCAGCCGGCTGTACCGCCGGGGCATTCGGCTGACTACGGCCGCGTCATGCCGGGCTATCCACCCGGTCCGCCGCCGGCACGGCCCAGGTGATCGACAGCCGGCCGGGCCGGCTGCGGCGGACGCCCCGCCCGGTCCGGCTGCGGCTCGCCCGGCTGCCCTGCGGCCCGGCGAAGTGGCACGGACGCCGCCGCGGTATGTCCCCAGCCCTGGGCCGGATGCGGGCCCGCAGGCACAGCCCGC
This sequence comes from uncultured Actinomycetes bacterium, assembly GCA_963707065.1. Classification (GTDB taxonomy): domain Bacteria; phylum Actinomycetota; class Actinomycetes; order Streptosporangiales; family Streptosporangiaceae; genus Palsa-506. The sequence continues at coordinate 55,135 of CAVPPJ010000013.1, read as the reverse complement.
CCGCAGGCCGGATTCGCCACCCGAGCCGGTCCGCCTACGGTCCTGGTTCGAGGCGATCCCGCGCCCCAAGGTGCCGCCAGTCACTCCGCCTGATGCCCGGATCGATCAGCCGCCGCCGTCGGGCCCGATAGCAGGTCCGCCGCCGAAGCTGCCAGCTCGGCCAACCGAGCGGCCGGCGTCCCCGGCGGAGAGCCCGCAACTGCCTGCCCCGGCGAGTCCGCCCCCGCCGCCTGTCCCGACGGAGAGCCCGCAGCAGGCGGCCCCGGTGAACCTGCCTCTGCCGCCTGCCCCGGCGGAGAGCCCGCAGCCGCCTGCCGCAGCGAGCCCGCCCATGCCGCCTGCCCCGGCGAGCCCGCCCCTGCCGCCTGCCGCAGATCTGCCCGTGAGCAATGGAGCCAGTCCGCGACGCATTGACCAGCTGAGCCCTCAGCCGGCCAGCTCAGCCGGCCCGGAATCCGGATACGGCCGGGCACCTGACCCCCCTGCCCGGCCCGAAACCTCTCGGCCGGACTCTGCTGCTCCACGGCCGCATGTGACGACCGGGGGTGAAGCATCTGATGACACGTGCCCATTGCCGGTGATCCTGCCCGGCCGCCCGGCCCCTGCGGCCATCAACCAGGATCCACCGCCCGGATGGTTCGCCGAGCCGCCGCCAATGCCGGCGGCGGCTCCGCCGCCTGCACCGGATATGCCCAGTCCGTCGTCCCCGCCTGGGCCGGCTGTACGCGAGTCCGGATGAGAGCCTGCGCCTGATCCCGGCCGCGTCGTGCCCCAGGCAAATATATTGACCCGGCCATACATCCCCGCTGACCCGATCGCAGTTTCCTACGGCAGGGAACGTTGCATCAGCAGAGTGTCGATCCACCGCCCATGCTTATAGCCGACGTGCTCCAGCCGCCCAGCTTCGGTAAAACCGAATGCCGTGTGCAGCGCGGTGGAAGCCGGGTCATCGCTGTCTGCGATAACCGCGATGACCTGCCGAATATCGCTGGTCGAGCATGACGACAGAAGGCCGCCGAGGAGAAGGCGCCCGGTACCCTTGCCGGTCCGATCATGCGCCACGAAGACCGAGTCCTCGACCGTATAACGGTATGCGGGTTTTTGCCGCCACGGGCTGGCATAGGCGTATCCGGCGATCCTGCCGTCTGCTTCGGCGACCAGAAAAGGCAGCCCAAGGCCATCGAGCAGAACGCGCAGTTCATCCCACTCCCGCACAGCCCGCGGAGTCTCCTCGAACGTGGTCACTGTGTGCTGGACGTACCAGCCGAAGATCTCGGCGACGGCACCAAGGTCAGCGGTAGTGACCGGTCTGAGGCGAGCGTTCAGCCCTGCTCGCCCCACTTCTGGCGAAACCCCTCAATCAGCCGTTCCGCCTCCGCCTCGCTAATCTTCACAAGAGAGGTCCCCAATTCCTCTCCCTGCTCCCATTCATACGATCGCCGAATCTCGTTGCCAGGTCAGGTCTCGCCGCAGATCGCCTCGTCGAGCCGCCCCTCGGGCGTGTGAGTCTTCGACGAGCTAGTCCCGAAGCATTGCTCACCGTCTGGTCATCTCTGACAATCGCGTAGTATTTCACCGTTTCATCAGCCACGTTGAGACCTAACTCTCCTTCTTGTACCACAGCATCTGCAGCAGCTCCGGGTGGGGCAGGCACCTCTGCGCAAACTGCGGCCTGGTAATCACGCAGCCGCTCTCTCTCGTCAACAGGAGTCGTCAAGTCGTTTGATTTTCTCGTAGGCATCATGGGTTTCGCTGCTTTGCCTGCCAGCTTTCTGGTGTATGCAATTGAATTTCAAAAGACTACTCCACTGGTCGAATCTCGCCAACGACTGTTTACTCCTTTGTATTCATTGCTGTTCCAGCTGGTTCTTCGAGCTCGATGAATTCATGTCCGCTGTTGACAGCCTGCTGCGTGTCTCGGCGATTCCATCGACGTAGTGATCAGCCGTCGAAGAGGAAGGTGTATCGAATACCATCATGAATTCTCGGCGGCCAGGCCTCCGGTGCATCATCACCGGATAGCGAGCGATCATTTTCGCGAGCTTTTCCTGGAAGCGGTCGAGGCTCTTGAGCGCGTATTTCTCGGTCTCCGGCACCAGCTCGCCATGCTCCAGCTGGTCCTCAATGCGGCGCATGGCGGGAGTGAGTCCAGTGTCGCCGTAGCTGCCGAACACGCTCCGTCCCTCCGCGAGCCGGCACTGGCCGAGCGTCCGGACGGCGAGCCGGACCTGCTCGGGGGTGAGGTTCTCGCCTCTGCGTGAGTCGGCCTGATCGGCCTTTGCCGGGACCTGATCATCGAGGATGGCTGGCTGATCCTGGGTCGCCGGTTCATCGTCGAGGTCATCCTCGCGCTCAGCAGCTAGCTCCTGGCCCTGCCCTTCCGGGTCGTGCTCCCGGCCGTCCGGCCGATCCTGTTGCCCGGGAGACTGCCCCCAGATTGTTTCCGGGGCGGCCGGGCGATCCTGCGGCTCGGGCGACTGCCCCCAGGTGGTTTCCCGCGTGGTCGGCCGGTCCCAGACCGTTTCCCGGGCGGCGGCGGCTGGTCCGTTTCCCGGGCGACTGGCCGGTCCCAGGTTGATTCCGGGGCGGTCGGCTGGTCCGTTTCCTGGGGGGCTGGCCGGTTCCAGGTTGTTCCCGGCGCAGACAGGTGATCCCAGCCCACGGACTCGTCGTCAGCTGGCTCAGGATCCGCCGGCGCACGGCGCTCAGGTTCCGCGGGTGCACGGCGCTCAGGTTCCCGCCCCGGGCCTGCCGGGTGCGATTCGCGGACCACTGGCTGCCTGTCCTGGACATCGGGCTCCGGGTAACTGGCCACCCCGGCGGCTGCGTCAGCCACGGTGACTCGGTCGTCCGCGCGCGACGTCACCTGCGTGCCGGGCGCATCGCGGCGCACGCCGCCGTTGGGTTCGCGCTCCTCGCCGGGTAGCGGCAGCTCAAGATTCTTCAGCCGGGCCAGGGGCGGCTTTGGCGTGCCGTCATCGTGGTATGGCGAGGAGGGGTGGCCTTGCGGGAGACGTTCTAAACGTTGTCGCAGGTCTGCGGTTGATCCGCGAGCTGGCCGGTCGGCCGCTCCGGGCGAGTCGGCGCCCTGCGCGCCGTCCTGCGTCTGCGTGCGCGGCAACTCGAGCTGATCTCCCTGGTCCTGGGGCACAGGCATCGTGCCAATCTCTCACGCCTTGGCAAAACTTGCCTATCGTAGCGGTGGCACCGCAGGCGGCCGCAGGCATGAACGAGAGCCATGGGCTACGGCAGCAACGCCGGAAGGACCTGTCCGCGGGCCTCGCCCAGTCCGATCCTGGTTTCCCCCGGACCGCGCGCAGTTGCCGCGAGGACTACCTCGTCGCCGTCGTGCAGCCACGCGCGGCTGGTCCCGTCAGGAAGCGGGATCGGCTGCTGGCCGTTCCATGCCAGCTCGATCAGCGAGCCACGCTGATCCGGCTGCGGGCCGCTGACCGTGCCTGACGCGTAGAGATCGCCGGTTCGCAGCGTGGCGCCATTGACGGTCATGTGAGCGAGCATCTGGGCCGGGCTCCAGTGCATGGTGGCATAGGGCGGCCGCGATACGACGTGTCCGTTGATCCGCACTTCGTAGTCGATGTCGAGGCCCCAGTCCGTGGACTCGGTCAGGTACGGCAGCAGCACAGTGCCCCGCGACGGCGGCCGCACCCGGGCGTGCTCCAGGGCGGCGAGGGGGACGACCCAGGGCGACACGGTGGTTCCGAAGGACTTGCTGAGAAACGGGCCAAGCGGAACGTACTCCCAGGACTGGATGTCCCGCGCGGACCAGTCGTTGAGAAGGCATACGCCGAACACATGCTCGGTGAACCTGCTAGCCGGGACAGGATCACCCGGATGGCTGGGAACGCCGACGACGAAGCCGAGTTCCGCCTCGAAATCGAGCCTGGCCGACGGGCCGAACCCCGGCACGCCTCCCGATAGCCCGCCGCCGGATGGGCTGCCGCCGGATGCATCGCGGCCGGACGGCCCGGCGCCGCCGGATGGCCTGGCACCGGCGGACGGCCGGGACTGGCCGCACGGGCGTCGTACGGGCGTGCCGGAGACCATCACCGTGCCGGCCCGGCCGTGGTAGCCAATAGGAAGGTGCCGCCAGTTAGGCGTCAGCGGCTCTGCGGCATCGGGCCGGAAGATGCGGCCAATGTTGCTGGCGTGATGCTCCGACGCGTAAAAGTCGACATAGTCGGCGACCGTGAACGGCAGGTGCAACTGGGCTGCCGAGACAGGCACCAGCAGGTCCTCGACCGCGACACGGTACTTGTCGCCCGACAGCCATCTGACGAGATCGGCGCGAACCTGCGCCCAGGCCCTGTCCCCGGCGGCCAGGAACGCGTCGAGCTTGCCGGCGCTGAACAGGTGGGCGCGCCCCGGCAGCAGCCGGGCCGTGGCAGCGCTGAGATCGAGCACATGATCCCCGATGGCGACGCCTGCCCGCGGCTCCGCCGGGCGGTCCGCGGTGGTGAACGAGCCGTAGGGCAGCGTGCCCAGCCCGAACGGATGATCCGCCGGGACCGCGAGCCAGGCCGCAGCTTGCGTCGCTGTCATGTATTCCCTCCGCGCATCAGCCAGTTTAGCTTGACATCGAGATAAATGGCTGGCTAGCCTATTCACAAGTACCTTGACGTCGAGATACTAGCGCTGAGGAGAGGATCTCGTTCGATGATCACGGGGGATCCGCCCGCTCACAGCGTGCGGATCATCCATGATCATGGAACAGCCGGGCGCGACACCCGCCGGGCGCGACGCCTGCCGGGCAAGGCGCTCGCCGGGGCAAGGCGCCTGCCGGGGGCGGGCATGGCGTTCCCGCCGGACTGCGGGAGGATGCAAGAGGCGGCACCGGGGCAGGACTGGGCAGGAGGCCACGACACGATGAGCGCTAATAGCTTTGGCAGCCGCGCCACGCTGCGGGTAGGCGAGGCCAGCTACGAGATACACCGGCTCGACGCCGTGCCAGCGGCCGCCGATCTTCCGTTCAGCCTGAAGGTCCTGCTGGAGAACCTGCTGCGCAACGAGGACGGGGTAAACGTCAGCAGCGATCACGTGACGGCCCTCGCGCACTGGGATCCGGCGGCCGAGCCGAGCATCGAGATCCAGTTCAGCCCGGCGCGGGTGATCATGCAGGACCTGACCGGCGTGCCCGCCGTCGTTGACCTGGCCACGATGCGGGAGGCCATGCAGGCGCTCGGCGGCGATGCCGGCAAGATCAACCCGCTCGTGCCCGCTGAACTCGTCATCGACCACTCGGTCATCGCCGACGTGTTCGGCCGGGCTGACGCCTTCGAGCGCAACGTTGAGCTGGAGTTTCACCGCAATCGCGAGCGGTTCCAGTTCCTGCGCTGGGGCCAGGACGCGCTGCGCCAGTTCAAGGTGGTGCCGCCGGGTACCGGGATCGTGCACCAGGTCAACATCGAGCACCTTGCCCGGGTGATCATGACAAGCGGCGCGGGCGGCGGCGGTGGCGACGCGGGCCAGGACGGCGCACTCACCGCCTACCCGGACACCTGCGTCGGCACCGACTCGCACACCACCATGCAGAACGGCCTCGGCATCCTGGGCTGGGGCGTGGGCGGCATCGAGGCCGAGGCGGCCATGCTGGGCCAGCCCGTGTCCATGCTGATCCCGAAGGTCGTCGGGTTCCGGCTGACCGGGGAGATGCCCGCTGGCACCACCGCCACCGATCTCGTTCTGACCATCACCGAGAAGCTCCGCAGGCACGGCGTGGTCGGCAAGTTCGTCGAGTTCCATGGCGACGGCGTGGCCGCCGTGCCGCTCGCGAACCGGGCCACGATCGGCAACATGAGCCCCGAGTTCGGGTCCACCTGCGCCATCTTCCCGATCGACGCCGAGACGATCACCTACCTGCAGCTGACCGGCCGCAGCGCAGACCACGTCGCGCTGGTCGAGGCGTATGCCCGGGAGCAGGGCCTCTGGCACGAGCCGGGCATGACGAAGACGGCTCGCTACTCCGAGGAACTCGTGCTCGACCTGGCCACCGTCGTCCCGTCGCTGGCCGGCCGAAGCGGCCGCAGGACCGGGTGGCGCTGACCGACGCGAAGAACGCGTTCCGCGATGCGCTGGGCACCTACGTCTCCGCGCCGAACCTGGACAACGGCCTCGGCGACACGTTCCCTGCCTCCGACCCGGTCGCCGCCGGAGATGGCAGCAGGCCGTCAGCACCGGCCCAGGTCACCATGGATGACGGCACCAAGACCTCGGTCGATCACGGCTCCGTGGTGATTGCCGCCATCACCTCCTGCACGAACACGTCGAACCCGTCCGTCATGGTCGGCGCGGCGCTGCTCGCCAAGAAGGCAGTCGAGGCGGGCCTGAACCGCAAGCCGTGGGTGAAGACGACGCTCGCGCCGGGTTCCAAAGTGGTTATGGACTATTACGAGCGCGCGGGGCTGACGCCGTACCTGGAGAAACTCGGCTTCAACCTGGTCGGCTACGGCTGCACCACCTGCATCGGCAACTCGGGCCCGCTGCCCGAGACGGTCAGCGAGGCCGTCGCCCAGAATGACCTGGCCGTGGTGTCCGTGCTGTCCGGCAACCGGAACTTCGAGGGCCGGATCAATCCCGACGTCAAGATGAACTACCTGGCCTCCCCGCCGCTGGTCGTCGCCTACGCGCTGGCCGGCACGATGGACATCGACCTGACCACCGAGCCGCTCGGCACCGGCGCCGACGGCAAGCCGGTGTACCTGGCGGACCTGTGGCCGTCGGCTGAGGAGATCGCCAGCATCGTGCACGGCGCGGTCGCGGCCGAGATGTTCACCCGCGGCTACGCCGACGTGTTCGCCGGAGACGAGCGGTGGCGCGAGCTCGAGGTGCCGCCCGGCGACGTCTTCGCCTGGGACCCGGAGTCCACCTACGTGCGCAAGCCGCCCTACTTCGACGGGATGCCGGCGGAACCGGAGCCGGTCACCGACATCCACGGCGCCCGCGTGCTCGCGCTGCTCGGCGACTCGGTCACCACGGACCACATTTCCCCGGCCGGCGCCATCAAGAACGACAGCCCGGCGGGGGATTACCTGCGCTCCCATGGCGTGGAGCGGCGCGACTTCAACACCTACGGCTCGCGGCGCGGCAACCACGAGGTCATGATCCGCGGCACGTTCGGCAATATCCGGCTGCGCAACCAGCTCGCGCCCGGCACCGAGGGCGGTGTCACGATCAAGCTGCCGGACGGCTCGCCGATGTCGATCTACGAGGCGTCCGCGCAGTACATTGCGGAGGGCACCCCGCTGATCGTGCTCGGCGGCAAGGAATACGGCTCAGGATCGTCCCGGGACTGGGCCGCCAAGGGCACCGCGCTGCTGGGCGTCCGCGCGGTCCTGGTCGAGTCGTTCGAGCGGATTCACCGGTCCAACCTGATCGGCATGGGCGTGCTGCCGCTGCAGTTCTCCAGCGGCGAGTCGGCGGCATCGCTCGGCCTGACCGGGCATGAGGTGTTCGACGTGCTCGGGATCGAGGCGATGAACGAGGGCGATACGCCGCGCGAAGTGACGGTGCTGGCCGACGGTCACGAGTTCCGTGCGGTCGTCCGGATCGACACCCCTGGCGAGGCTGAGTACTTCCGGCACGGCGGGATCATGCAGTACGTGCTGCGGTCGCTTATCGCCAGCGGGTGACACTCCGGCGGCCCGATCTGAGCAGCGGCGGCCTGGCTGGCCCTGGCCCGACCGGCACGCCGTGGCGCGGGCTTGGCGCCGCCCTGCTGGTAGCCGGGATCATCGCGCTCGCCGTCAACCTGCGGGCCGCGATCACCAGCCTGCCGCCGCTGTTCCCGGAGATGTCGGCCACGCTGCATCTGTCGTCGGCCTCGCTGGCGGCCCTGGCGGCCGTCCCGGTGCTGTGCTTCGGATTGTTCTCCGGTATCGCGGCGCCGCTGAGCCTGCGTTTCGGTGAGGAGCGGGTGCTCGGCTCGGCGGCCGTCCTGCTCGCCGTCGGGCTGCTGCTGCGCGGTGCCGCACCCATGGTGCTGCTGTTTCCCGGCACGATCGTCGCCTCCGGCGCGATCGCGATGATGAATGTGCTGCTGCCCAGCCTGGTCAAGCGCCGCCTGCCCGATCAGGCCGGCCTGCTGATCGGGCTGTACCTGATGTCCCTGTCGGGCGGCGCGATCGTCGGCTCGCTAGTAGCTGTTCCCGTCTTCACGGCGGCAGGAGGCGGAAACGCGGCAATCCGCCTCGCTCTCGGGCTCTGGGCACTGCCTGCCATCGTGGCGGCCGCGGCGTGGCTTCCGCAGCTGCGCTATCGCTCACTGCCGCAGGTTAATGCCGGCGGCGGTGCCGGGCCGGCGCCCGGTGCCGGAATGCCTCCGGATGCTGGACGCCGCCAGGGCGCAGGGCAGCCGCCGGCGGCCGCCGCACCGCGGCCGCCGCACCGCCGGCCGCTGAGCTGCGGCCGGCCGCTGGGCCGCTGCCGGGCGCGGGCGGACGCCACGGCGTGCTGGCGATGGCCAGGTATCCGCTGGCCTGGCAGGTGACTGCCTTCATGGGGCTGCAGAGCTTCCTTTACTACGCCACGCTTTCCTGGTTCCCGACCATGTTCCGTGACCGGGGCGCCAGCGCGGCGCACGCCGGCGACCTGCTGGCCCTGATGAATCTCGGCAACGCAGTGACGGCGATGCTGCTGCCCGTGCTCGCGCACCGGGCCAGGGACCAGCGCGTCCTGGTAGCCGCGTCGACGGCGGCAACGACCGCGGGCCTGGCGGGCGCGGGATTCGCCCCGCTCAGCACGGCAGCCGCCTGGGTACTGCTGCTCGGCCTCGGCCAGGGCGCAACGCTCGGCCTGGGGATCTTCCTCACCATGGCCCGGGCGCCGGATCCGGCGACGGCGGCGTCCCTCTCCGGTTTCGCTCAGGGCGGTGGCTACCTGCTGGCCGCCACCGGCCCGCTACTCGTCGGCTTCCTGCACTCGACGACAGGGGGCTGGGCGGTCCCCATCGGGGCGCTGCTCGGGATTACCGCCCTGCAGGTGAGCATCGGCTGGCTGGCCGGCCGCAACCTGACTGTCCCGCAGTCACACGGCCCGCCACGCCGCATCACGCCTGAGTCAGGTTAATGCCCGCGGCCGGGCCGGCGGCTGCTGCGTCATTCCGTTTGGGCAGGCCGGCCGAACGGACCGGCTGCCAGTCAGTCAGGCAGGCTGGCCGCTGGCAGGCCGGTGAGCTCCGCGCTGATCTCCCAGAGCCGCCGCGCCGTCGCCTGATCCTGGGCCGCGCGTGACGGGATGCTGAGCTTGCGACGGACGTAGTAGCCGCCCGTCGCGCCTTCGACATCCGGCGAGCTCGCGAGGTAGACGACGGTGTCCGCGCCCTGGCCGGGGGTCCGCAGGAAACGGCGGCCCAGGCCCAGGCCGAACCTGAGCAGCCGGCTGCCGTCGCGGCCGAACCCGGTGTTCACCACGCCGGGATGCAGGCAGTTCGCCGTCACGCCGGTGCCTGTCAGCCGGCGGGCAAGCTCCGTGGTGAACAGAATGTTGGCCAGCTTGCTGTTGGAGTAGGCACGCCAGCCGCTGAAATGCTCCGCCAGCTGCAGGTCGGCAAGGTCAAGCCGGGCAGCGCTGTGCGCTGCGGACGAGACCGTGACCACCCTGGCGGGAGTGCTGGCCGTGAGCTTCCCGCGCAGCAGATTGGTCAGCAGGAACGGCGCCAGGTGATTGAGCGCGAAGGTGTACTCGAAGCCGTCGGCGGTGATCCGGCGATCGCCCAGCACCAGCCCGGCATTGTTGACCAGCACGTCGAGCCGGTCCAGGCCGGCCAGCCGGCCAGCCAGCTCGCGTACCTCCGGCAAGGAGGACAGGTCCGCTATCTCCAGCCGCGCCCGGCCGGCCGGGGCCACGGCACTCACCTCTGCGAGAGCGGCCTCGCCGCGGGCCTTGTCCCGGCAGACCAGAATGATCTCGGCGCCGAACTGCGCCAGGACCAGCGACGTCGCCTTCCCGATCCCCGAGTTTGCGCCGGTGACCACGCAGACCTTGCCGGTCATCGGGCCTTCTGGCCGGGCCATGCATCATCTCCGCTCGCCGGGCTCAGCCAGCCGCGCTCAGGCCGGCCGGACTCAGGCTAGCCCGGCCGCCCGCAAAGTCCGGCGGATCTGGTGCCCATCATGCTGAACCCGGCGGCAGGCAGCCACGTTCTCCTGGCAAAGGCGTAGCGGAGGTGCCCGATGCAAGTGCTCAGCGTGCGGCAGCCTTGGGCCTGGGCGATTGCCCGTGGCCACAAGCTGATCGAGAACCGTACCTGGGATGCGACGTACCGTGGCGTGCTCGCGATCCACGCCTCGCTCCGCGTCGATTTTGACTCCCTGGAGAATCCGCTGGTCCGTGATGCGGGCTGGGACGAGTCGGATCCGGTCGCCGCTACTGGCGGCATCGTCGCGGTGGTCAGCCTGGTGGATATCTGCACCGCCTCCAGGTCCGGCGAGCCGTGCGATTGCGGCCAGTGGGCGGATCCGGGTTCCTGCCACTGGGCGCTCAGTGACGTCCGGATGCTGCCGGAGCCGATCATGACCCATGGCCAGCCTGGCCTGTGGACGCCCGCACCGGAAGTTGCGGCCGCGCTGGCGAGGACGCTCTCCGGCCAGACGGTCGCGGCCGGCTGAGCTGACCTCCGGCTCCGGCCGGCCTGAGCTGACCTCCGGCTCCCGGCCGGCCTGAGCTCGCCGCGTGCTCCCGGCGGACCCTTTCGCTGGGCCCGGATGGCCGCGTTCGGCCCCGGGCCGGCCGCCGCCAATTCTCCGGCAATTGCGGCGCCTTAGTCAGGATCAGGTAAAGGTAATGGGAAAGAGCGGCAGCCATCCGGGCCGGCCGGCGTTGCACCGGGCACACGGCCTCGGCTAACAAAACCGCAGCTCACAAGGCTTTACCTGACGGGACTGGGTGACCCCGGCGGTAACTTCGCTGCCGGTTCGCTGCGCACCGGCCATGACACGCCAGTCATGTATTAGGCGACGCTGGAGTGCGGTCCGGCCGCTGATCCAAATACACTCAATCAGGTTCAGTCTCCGACGGCGACCGCGAGGGAGCGACCAGGTGACACTGCTGGAGTCCATCTCCGGTCCGGGGGACCTCAAGGAACTGAGCCCGGACGAATTGCCGCAGCTTGCGGCAGAGATCCGCGATTTTCTCATCCAGGCGGTATCGGTCAACGGCGGTCACCTCGGGCCGAACCTGGGCGTCGTTGAGCTGACCATCGCGTTGCACCGGGTCTTCGACTCGCCGGTCGACCGGATCCTGTTCGATACCGGCCACCAGTCGTACGTGCATAAGGTGCTGACCGGCCGCCAGGCCGGCTTCGCGAAGCTCAAGCATCGCGGCGGTGTCTCCGGCTACCCGAGCCGGGCCGAGTCCGAGCACGACATGGTGGAGAACTCGCACGCCTCGACCAGCCTGTCCTACGCCGATGGGCTGGCCAAGGCCTACCAGGTACGCGGCGAGGCGCACCGCGCGGTAGTCGCCGTCATCGGCGACGGCGCGCTGACCGGCGGCATGGCCTGGGAGGCGCTGAACAACATCGCCGCGTCCAAGGACCGGCGGCTGGTCATCATCGTCAACGACAACGGCCGCTCCTACCAGCCGACGATCGGCGGGATCGCCGACCACCTCGCCGCGGTCCGCGTCTCGCAGCGATACGAGCAAGTGCTCGACTACATCAAGACCACGCTGTCGAACACGCCGCTGGTCGGCCCGCCGCTGTTCGACACGCTGCACGGCATCAAGAAGGGCCTCAAGGACGTGCTGCAGCCGCAGGTGCTCTTCGAGGACCTCGGCCTGAAGTACCTCGGCCCCGTCGACGGCCATGACGAGCAGGCAGTCGAGCATGCGCTGCAGCGGGCCCGCGACTTCGGCGCCCCCGTGCTGGTGCACGTGATTACCAGCAAGGGGTTCGGCTACCCGCCTGCCGAGAATGACGTGGACGACTGCCTGCACCAGATCGGCACCTTCGACCCGGCGACCGGAACGCCGACACCTTCGTCCAAGCTCGCCTGGACGAAGGTGTTCAGCGAGGAGATGGTGCGGATCGGCGCGCGCCGTCCGGACATCGTGGCGATCACCGCGGCCATGCTGCATCCGACCGGCCTGGCCCAGTTCGCCCAGGCGTACCCGGACCGGGTCTACGACGTGGGCATCGCCGAGCAGCATGCCATGACGTCCGCGGCGGGCCTGGCCATGGGCGGCCTGCATCCCGTGGTCGCCCTGTACTCGACGTTCCTCAACCGTGCCTTCGACCAGGTGCTCATGGACGTGGCGCTGCACAAGCTGCCGGTGACCATCGTGCTCGACCGGGCCGGGGTGACCGGCCCGGACGGGCCCAGCCACAACGGCATGTGGGACGGCTCGATCATGCAGGTGGTGCCCGGGCTGCGGATCGCCGCGCCGCGCGATGCGGTCCGCGTCGTCGAGCTGCTCAACGAGGCGGTGGCAGTCAGCGACGGCCCGACCGTCTTGCGCTACCCGAAGGGAACGGTCGGGGACGAGGCCGAGGCCGTCGCCTCGATGGGGACGATGGACGTGCTCAGCGAGCCGGGCAGCGGCCTGAGCGAGGACGTGCTGCTCATCGGGGCCGGGCCGATGGCGATCGTCTGCCTGCAGGTGGCGCGGCGGCTTGCCGATCACGGCATCGGGGTGACGGTCGTCGATCCGCGCTGGCTCAAGCCGCTGGACGAGGCGCTGGTCGCGGCGGCAAGCACGCACCGCCTGGTCGCGGTCGTGGAGGACAACGGCCGCGTCGGCGGGTTCGGTGACGCCGTCTGCCGCCTGCTGCGCGATCACGACGTCGAGACCCCGGCGAAGACGTTCGGGCTGCCGCAGGAGTTCATCGAGCACGGCGAGCGGGCCGAGATCCTGGCCGACGTGGGCCTCACCCCGCAGCACCTGGCCAGGGAAATCACCGAGGCAGTGGCCCGCCGGACTCCCGAGCTGGCGCACGATCAGCGGGCCTGAGCGGCGCATCAGCGGGCCTGAGCGGCGCATCAGCGGGCCGACGGTGCAGAATCGGCTTTCATGAAGACGCTTGAGGTAGCCGTCGTCGGTTCCGGGCCGGCCTTTACACCGCCGAGGCGCTGATCAAGCAGTCGGCGGCGCTCGACCCGCCGCAGTCGATCCGGGTGGATGTGCTCGACCGGCTGCCTACCCCCTACGGGCTGGTCCGCTACGGCGTCGCTCCCGACCACAAGTCGATCAAGTCGATCGCCGACTACCTGCGCGGCGTGCTTGAGCACGACGGCGTCCGCTTCCTCGGCGCTATTCATCTCGGCGACGACGTGACCCGAGAGGACCTGCTGGCCAGCTATGACGCCGTGGTGTACGCCACCGGCGCGATGCGCGACCGGCGGCTCCGCATTCCCGGCGAGGACCTGCCCGGCAGCTTCGCGGCCACCGATTTCGTCAACTGGTACTGCGGGCACCCGGACGTCGATCCCGCAGCCTTCTCCCTGGACGCCGAGTCGGTCGCGGTGATCGGGGTCGGCAACGTCGCGGTCGACGTGGCCAGGATCCTGGTCAGGAATCCCCGCGAGCTGTACGGGACGGACGTGTCCCAGCCCGTCCTCGACGCGCTGATGGCCAGCAAGGTCCGTGAAGTCCACATGATCGGCCGCCGCGGCCCGGCGCAGGCCAAGTTCACCACTAAGGAGCTGCGCGAGCTCGGCGAGCTGGCCGGGGTCGACATCGTCGTCGGCGACGGCGAGGCCGACCTGGACGCGTTCGACCCGACCGGCGAGAGCGCCCGGCTGGCCCAGTCCGACCGGCACGTGCGCGGCAACTACAAGGTGATCTCCGACTGGGCCGCGCGCACCCCGGCGGCGGGCACGCGGAGGCTGACCGTCCGGTTCTGGCTGCGGCCGGTAGAGATTCTCGGGCCACAGCGGGTATCCGGTCTCACCCTGGAGCGCACCAGGCTCGATGCCAGCGGCGCATTCACCGGAACCGGCGAGTACGAGACCCTGGCTGCGCAGCTGGTGCTGCGCAGCGTGGGCTATCAGAGCGTGCCGCTGCCGGGAGTCCCGTTCGACGAGCGCTCGTCCACCGTGCCGAACGCCGATGGCCGCGTCCTCGGCGCCGACGGCGGGCCGCTGCCGGGGGAGTACGTGGCCGGCTGGCTCAAGCGCGGGCCGACCGGGGTGATCGGCACCAACAAGTCTGACGCCGCGCAGACCGTCCGGTCCTTGCTCGCCGACCTGGCGGGCGGCCCGGGTCCCGGCGATGTGCCGCTGCCCAGGGCCGGACTGCTGCGCTACCCCGAGGCCGTGCCGGGCTCCGGGCCGGAGGCCGCCGACCGGTCGCGGTTCAGCCAGCTGCTGGCGGCGCGCGGCATCCGCCCGGTCAGCTACGCCGACTGGCTGCGGATTGAGCAGGCCGAAGCGGACCTGGGCGAGAGCCTCGGCCGCGGCGGCCGGGTCAAGCTGGCCAGCCGCGATGAGCTGAACAAGGCCTGCGGCATCTCGTAACTGCCGGGCTGCAGTTCACCTCCGCGCCCAGCCGGGCCGAGGTCTGTCAGGTCAGCAGATCCGAGCCTCGCAGGCGGCGTACTGCCAGGTCCCACAGCCGCTGCGACCGTTCGGCGGCGAGCGCCGTCACCTGATCGAGACCGGTCCGGCGGCGGCAGACCGCCGGGTCAGCCGACGGTTCCTGCAGCCGGTGCAGCTCCTCTAAACATCCGGCGATCCGCCCGGCGAGGCAGGAGAGCTGGAACAGCTCGGTCTCACTAGCCGACCTGGGGAAGTCCGGGATCTCGCCGAGCAGCTGGCCGGCCGGGACCAGCCGCCGCATGAGCCGGGTCCCCGGGACCTCGTCTGCCGCCTCGTGCCGCGCCCATGCCATGCCCTGCTCCAGTGCGGCCGCGGCCGCGGCCAGCTGCCGGGCGCGGAGACTGCCCGGCTGCCTGCAGCAGGTACCGAAGGTGAGAGCGGTGCAAGCATCAACGCACCGCGGGTGCAGCCAGGGCGGGGCCAGCCCGTGATCGCCGTCCCGCTCGTCGTCCAGGTGCCTCCACGGATCGTCGTCCAGCAGCCGCATACCGGGCCTCCCATGGTGATCGAATGTACATTCGAGATTAGGGCAGGCCTATGACAATCCGGCGCGCACCGCGAGGGCGTGCGGCACGGCGCCAGCTACCAGTGCCCGGCAGGCTCGTGGCCGCGTACTGTGGCCGCGTGAACGTCGACGCGATCTACGTCAACGGCGCCGTATGGCCGGGCGGCGCGGCCCTGGCAGATCCGCCGCCAAGTCCGTCGGCGCTGGCCGTCGCGCACGGCCGGATCGCGGCGCTGGGCTCGGACCAGGAAATCTCGGCACTCGCCGCACCAGGATGCAAGGTCGTCGACCTGGCCGGCCTGCGGCTGATACCCGGCCTCATCGACGGGCACATCCATGCGGTCAGGGCCGGCCCGTCCTGGGACCGGGAGCTGCACTGGACCGGGCTGCCCGACGTCGCCGCGGTACTGGACAGCATCCGCGCCGCGGCCGGCTCCTGCCAGCCAGGGGAGTGGATCCGGGCCGTCGGCGGCTGGCACCCGAGCCAGTTCACCGACGGCCGGTCCCCGACCCGCGGCGAGCTGGATGACGCATGCCCCGGCCACCCGGTCTACGTGCAGGCGCTCTACGACCACGCCGTGCTCAACAGCGCGGCACTGCGGGCCAGCGGACTTGACCGCCAGCAGACGGACCCGCCCGGCGGCATCATCGAGCGGGACGCCGCGGGCCGGGCCACTGGCCGGATCAGCGGCCTCGGCGCGTTCGCCCGGTGCCTCGACGCCATGCCCGCCCGCTCCCCGGGCCAGCAGCGGGCCAGCACGGCCTCGATGGTGCGGGAGCTGCACGCCACCGGCCTGACGGGCCTGGTGGACCCGGGCGGGTTCGGCATGGCCCCGCCGCGCTACGACGCGCTGTTCGAGCTCTGGCGCCGGGGCGAGCTCACCATCCGGCTGCGGCTCTTCCTGTCCGCCGTCGACCCGGGCCGCGAGTACGAGCAGCTCGACGGCTGGCTCCGGCACGCGCAGACCCGCTTCGGCGACGGCATGCTGCGCATGCTGGGCATCGGCGAGGTGGTGCACTACGGCTGCCACGACTTCGAGGGGCTGGAGCCGTTCGAGATCTCCGCTGACGCCAGCGCCGAATTCGAGCGGATCAGCCGGGAGACCGCGCGCCGCGGCTGGCCCATGCACGTACACGCGGTGCTGGACACCAGCATCGACCGGATCCTCGACGGCTGGGAGCGGGTGCATGCCGAGATCCCGCTGACCGAGCTGCGCTTCTCCATCGCGCACGCCGACCGCATCAGCGACCGGAACATCGCCCGGCTGCGCGCGCTGGGCGCGGGCGTCGTGCTCGACGACCACCTCGTGTTCAAGGCCGAGGCGTCACAGCGGGCCTGGGGCGAGGACGCGATCCGCCGGGCCCCGCCCATCGCCGAACTGCTCAGCGCGGGGATTCCGGTGGCTGCGGGCACCGACGCGACCAGGGCCTCGTCGTACAGCCCGTGGCTGTCGCTGTGGTGGCTGGTGACCGGGCGTTCCCTAGACGGCGCGCAACGCCGCGACGCGGCAAACCTGCTGACCCGGGAGCAGGCCCTGCGTGCCTACACCGCCGGAAGCGCCTGGCTGTCGTTCGAGGAAGGCGATCGTGGCCAGCTGCGGCCCGGCGCGCGGGCCGACTTCGCGGTGCTGAATCGGGACTACTTCACCGTGCCCGTCAAGGACATCCCCGCGATCTCGGCCGTGCTGACCGTGGTCGGCGGCGTTGTCATGCACTCCTCGGGCGCCATCGCGGAACCGGCATGCGGGGCACGGCAGCTTCCGGCAGCCGAGTAGCCCGCCCGGCGCGATACCCCGCGAGATGCGTGGTGCCTGCGGCAACCGTGGTGCGTTAGGCGATCAGCGACTTCAGCAGGGCGCGGGTGCGCTGGTGCTCCTCGCCGCGGGCGAACTCGAGGGCCACGAAGTCGGTCACGCCCGCGTCGGCGAGCGCCGTGATCTGCGCGCTGACGGTGTCCTCGTCACCGGCGATGGCGATGTCGGCCGGGCCGGCGGCGCCCTCCCGGTCGAGCATGGCGCGGTAGGACGGAAGCTGGCCGTAGATGGCGAAGATCTCCGCGGCGCGGGCGCGGGCCTGGCCAGGGTCGTCCGTGACGCAGACCGGCAGGATGCAGACCACGCGCGGGGCCGGCCGCCCGGCGGCCTCGGCCGCCTGCGTGATGGCCGGCGCGATGTAGTCGCGCACCGTGGCCGGGCCTGTCATCCACAAGATGGTGCCGTCCGCTCGCTGGCCGGCCAGCCGGAGCATGGCCGGCCCCATCGCCGCGAGCAGTACCGGCACCCGGTCAGGCCGCGGCACCGACAGGCCGATATTGGCCCGCATGGTCTCACCATCGAACGCGGCCTTCTCGCCGTCCAGCAGCGGCAGCAGGATCGACAGGTACTCGCTCATGTGCCGGGCCGGCCGCTCGAAGCCGTACCCGTACATGTCCTCGATGACGATGCGGTGGGACAGCCCGATGCCGAGCGCCAGCCGGCCGCCGAGCGCCAGGGAGACGGTCAGCGCCTGCTGGGCGAGTACGGCCGGATGGCGCGGGTAGGTCGGCACTACCGCGGTGCCAAGCTCGATTCCGGGCACCTGGCTGCCGGCCACCGCCAGTGCCGTGAGGGCATCCACGCCGAAGATGTTCGACATCCAGGCGGAGGCGAAGCCGTCGCCGGCGGCTTGCTGCAGCTGATCGCGGAGCGCGGTGAACGCGCCGGGACCGGCCGGCTCGGTCAGGGACATGCCGATGCGCATGCGTCATTCTCCGTTCACGAGGGCTAGAGTTCCGCTGGCTGGGCAGTTCCGGCGGATTATCCGTTCTCGATGGATTGTCCGATCGTGACGGTCCCGCCCGGCCTGCGCAAGCTACCGGCCGCCGGCGCATCAGAACATTCCTAAGATCGCGAGACCCCGCGATCTTAGACAGCGGCTACGCGGGGGACAATAACGACATGGATGCAGGCCAGGTCAGCTCTCAGCGTGGCGATGGGAAGAAGAGCGCGGGCAAGGAGCCTGGCAAGCAGCAGGTCCTTGCTACCCGGAAACGGGACCCGGAGTCCCGGCAGGACGGCGGCCCGGCCCGGCAAAACGGCAGACAGCCCAGGCAGCACGGCCGGGCTGGCGGGCCGGACGCCGGGGGCGAATTGCCGCCCGGCCGCTATCTCGACCGGGAGGAAAGCTGGCTGCACTTCAGCGAGCGGGTGCTGGAACTCGCCGAGGATGAGAACGTCCCGCTGCTGGAACGGGTGCGGTTCGCCTCCATCTTCGCGAGCGCACTGGATGAGTTCTTCATGGTCCGGGTGGCAGGCCGGATCCGCCGGATGGCCACTGGCCTGCCGGTGGAGAACGCCACTGGACGGCCGGCCAGGGAGATACTCGAGCACACCCTGGAGACGGCCAGGGACCTGTCCACCCGGCATTCCTGGTGCTTCAGCCACTCGATCGTGCCGGCCCTCGCGCAGAAGAGGATCGAGATCCTGCGCTGGAAGGAGCTCCTGCCGAAGGAGCAGGAAAGCCTGCAGAAGCTCTTCCGGGAGCGGATTTACCCGGTGCTCACCCCGCTGGCCGTCGACCCAGCGCACCCGTTTCCCTTCATCTCCGGCCTGTCGCTGAGCCTGGCGGTGACGATCGCCGATCCGAAGACGGGGGCGACGATCTTCGCGAGGGTCAAGGTGCCGCCGCTGCTGCCCAGGTTCATGACCGTGTCGCATAACCGGTTCGTGCCGATCGAGGACGTGATCGCGGCTCACCTCGACGAGCTGTTCGTCGGCCTTGAGGTGATCGAGCATTTTGTGTTCCGGGTGACCCGCATCCGTGACCTTGAAATCGACGAGGACGTCACGGAGAACCTGCTGAAATCGCTGGAGCGGGAGCTGATGCGGACCCGGTTCGAGCCGGCTGTCCGGCTGGAGGTGGAGGAATCGATTTCCGCCGACGTGCTCGACCGGCTGGTGACCGAGCTTGACGTGCATCCGCGTGCCGTCTACCGGCTGACCGGGCCGCTTGACCTGTCGGGCCTGTCCGCCATCGCGGACCTGGACCTGCGCCAGCTGAAGTACCCGGCCTTCGTGCCGTCCGAGAGCGCACTGCCGCAGGACACCAGCGTCTTCGCGGCGCTGACTGACCATGACGTGCTCGTTCATCATCCTTATGAATCCTTTACCGCCAGCGTTCAGCGCCTGGTGGTCTCCGCCGCCGCGGATCCCCGGGTGCTGGCGATCAAGCACACGCTGTACCGGACCAGCGGCGACTCGGAGATCGTCGATGCGCTCATCGACGCGGCCGAGTCGGGCAAGCAGGTCGTGGTCGTGGTCGAGATCAAGGCCCGCGGCGACGAGCGGGCGAACATCGCCTGGGCGCGCAAGCTGGAGGAAGCCGGCTGCCACGTCGTCTACGGATTCGTCGGCCTGAAGACGCATTGCAAGATGGTGCTGATCGTGCGCGAGTACGCCGACGGATCGCTGCGCCGCTTCTGCCACATCGGCACCGGGAACTATCACCCGAAGACCGCCCGGCTGTATGAGGATTTCGGCCTGCTCACGTCGGACAAGACCGTGGGCGAGGACGTCACTGACCTGTTCAACCACCTGACCGGGTACAGCAGGAAGAGCGACTACCGGCGGCTGCTGGTCGCCCCCGAGCGAGTCCGGGCCGGCCTGGTCGAGCAGATCGACGAGCAGGCCCAGCGCGGCCGCGATGGCCTGCCCGCCCGCATCCAGATGAAATGCAACGCGATTATCGACGAGCCGACCATCGACTCGCTGTACCGGGCATCACAGGCGGGCGTGCCCATCGACTTGTGGGTACGCGGGATCTGCGCGCTCCGGCCGGGCGTCCCCGGCATGTCCGAGACGATCCGGGTCCGCAGCATCGTCGGCCGGTTCCTTGAGCACTCGCGGATCTACTCGTTCGGCAGCGGGCAGCGGAACGCGCCCGGCGAGGTCTGGATCGGCAGCGCCGACCTCATGCACCGGAACCTGGACCGGCGGGTCGAGCTCCTGGTCCGCGTCACCGATCCGGCCCAGCAGGCTGAGCTGCGCGGGCTCATCTCCGAGGCGATGGACGAGGGCACCTCGTCCTGGTGGCTCGCCCCGGACGGTTCGTGGACCAGGCATCACCTGGACAGCAGCGGCGCCCCCCTGCGTGACCTGCAGACCCACCTGATCCGGGCGATGCAGGGCCGCGCCGCCGATGGCTGACCAGCCCGCCGCGGAAGTCCGGGCGGCCGGGACGGTACTGTCGCGGCACGCGGAGAGCGGCGCTGAAGTAGCCCTGATCCACCGCAGCCGCTACGACGACTGGAGCCTCCCGAAAGGAAAGCGCGAGCCCGGCGAGCACCTGCTGGAAACGGCCGTGCGGGAGGTGGCGGAGGAGACCGGGATCCGGGTGGTACTCGGGCGGCTGCTCGGGCACGCCAGCTATCAGAGTTTCGGCCGGCCCAAGCGGGTTGACTACTGGGCGGCGCGGCCGGCTGATACCGGCGCCCGTCCCGGCTTCGTCCCGAATGACGAGGTCGATGCACTGGACTGGCTGCCCGTCCCGGCGGCGCCGGGACGGCTGAGCTACCAGCGGGACATCTCGCTGCTGGCCGACTTCGCCGGCGGCCCGGCCGACACCATTCCGTTCATCCTGCTGCGGCACGCCTCCGCCGGGAGCAAGCGGCGCTGGTCCGGCAACGACCTGCACCGGCCGCTCGACCCTGACGGCGCCGCCGACGCCGAGCATCTCGCGCGGCTGCTGTCCTGCTTCGGCTCCTGCCGCGTGATCAGCTCCGCCGCGGAGCGCTGCGTGGCGACCGTCCGGCCCTATGCGGAGCTGACCGGCGTCCCGATCGAGATCGAGGCCGGTCTCACGATGCCGCAGCCGGGCAGCGGCACCGCCCGCGAGCTCAGGCGGACCGCGGAGATCATTGACGACGGCAAGCCGACGGTGATCTGTGCCCACGGCGAGAACCTGTCGTCGCTGCTGCAGGCCGCCTGCGAGCGCCTCGGCGCCCGGCCCCCGAAGGGCCCGCCGCTGCGTAAGGCTGCCTGGTGGGTACTGCACACGGCCGACGGCGCGCTGGCAGGCGCCGAGCGCTATCACCCCGCGGATACCTGACCGGCCGGACCGCGCCGGTCAGCCGGGCGCAGGCCGGCGACCAGTCCAGGGTCGGCGGCCATGCCCCTTCGAAGATCAGCAGCCAGCGCTTGAGCTCAGGGCCGATGCCGCCGCTGAAGCCGCCTAGCCCGTTGCCGGCCACCACGCGATGGCAGGGCACGATCACCGGGATCGGGTTCGAGCCCATGATCTGGCCGACCACCCTGGCGGGCAGCGCCGCGGTCCCGTCCCGCTCCTCCCGGGCTACCCCGGCACGGCGGGCAAGCGCGCCGTAGGTGATCGTGTCGCCGAACCCGACCGAGTCAAAGAGCACGGAGAGGACCTGGTACTGCGACTGCGAGACGGCACTCCAGTCGATCGGCACATCGAAGGCGCGCCGTTGCCCGGCGAAATACTCGGCCAGCTGGGCGCACGTCTCGGCGAGCGCACCGGGCTGCGCGCCGCCCGGCGCGTCACCCGTCCCGGCGGGCGGCGCCTGCGATGGCGGGCCGCCGAACCTGATTGCGGCCAGGCCGGCGTCGCTGCAGCCGGCCGACACGGGGCCAGCCGGCGTGCCGATGGTGGTCCAGGAAAGCGCCGTCACAGCACCATTCTGGCGGCCGCGGGCGCCGGGAATGTCGGCGGCCGGCGGTAGAACTGCTCCGTGGGAGGCACCGGACTCAAGGAGCGGCCATGACGGAGAATGTGGCGGATGCGGTGGAGGCCGAGCTTGCTCAGCTGTCGTTCCGGTGGACTGAGCCGGGGCATCGCGAGTGCCTGCGCTGCTTCCTGCTGCGGATGCTCGAGGAGTTCGGCTGCGACGGCACCCACCGGTGGACCGCGCGGTGGCGGGACCTGCGCTCGCCGGGAGCGAGGGGCCTGATCCGGCGCCTGCAGCGGCAGGGTGCCTGCTGCTGCGACTGCGAGGTCATACTCAACGTCTACCCGTACTACCCGCAGACAGCGCAGCGGCTGCCGTGCACGGGAGTGCTTCGGGCGGGCTCCTCGGTGCCCTGCGACCTGTCCGCGCTGCGGCGGAGCGCATGACGCGCCAGGTCGCAACGCGGCGTCAGCCCTCTTTCTCGATCACCCTCAGCAGCGCGCCGGAGATCGGCGCCGCGGTGAGCTCGGCCTGCCACGGACGGGCACCGTAGCGGGCCAGGTCGGCGGCCACTGCCGCCGGGCTCACCGGATCGGGCGGCTGCCAGGCGAGCCTGCGCACGGCGTCCGGCGCGAGCAGGTTCTCGGTCGGCAGGTCATGCTCGTCCGCCAGCGCCGCGACGGCGGCGCGGACGGCGGTCAGCCGGGTGGCCGCGACCGGGTCGCGCTCCTGCCAGCGGTGGGCAGGCGGCGGCCCGTCGCCAGCCGGAGCGGACGACTCGGGGAGGGCGGGCTCCGGCTCCGCCCTGGCCCGCCCGACCGCCCGCAGCCACTCGGCGGCGTACCGGCGGGCGCCTCGCCCGTTGAAGCCGGCAATCCCGGCCAGTTCCCTGAAGTCCTTGGGCATCGACCGGGCGGCTTCAATGATGGCGACGTCCTGCAGGACCCTGGTGGGCGAGAGGTCACGCTGCCGGGCGATCCTGTCGCGTTCCAGCCAGAGCTCGCGGACGACCGCGAGGCCGCGCCTGTTGCGGACGCGATGTATGCCGGAGGTGCGGCGCCATGGGTCCGTGCGGGGCGGCGGCGGCCCGGCGGCCAGGACGGCAGTGAATTCCTGTCGGGCCCAGTCGGCCTTTCCGCGGGCTTCGAGCTGCTCCGCCAGCGAGTCGCGCAGCTCCACCAGCACCTCGACGTCGAGTGCCGCGTAGAGCAGCCAGTCGCTGGGCAGCGGCCGGGTGGACCAATCGGCCGCCGAGTGGCTCTTCTCCAGCGCCAGCCCGAGCACTTCCTCGACCAGGGTGCCGAGTCCCACCCTCGGGTAGCCGAGCAGCCGCCCGGCCAGCTCGGTGTCGAACAGGCGCCGGGGCCGGTAGCCGATCTCCGCCAGGCAGGGCAGGTCCTGCGACGCCGCGTGCAGCACAGCCTCCGCATCGGCCAGCGCGCTGTCTATGCCGGACAGGTCGGGACAGGCCACCGGGTCGATCAGCACCGTTCCGGCGCCGCGGCGCCGGAACTGGACCAGGAAGGCCCGGTGCCCGTAGCGGAAGCCGGAGGCACGCTCGGCATCGACGGCGACCGGGCCGCTGCCCGCCGCGAGTGACCTGGCGGCCGCATCGAGCGCGTCCGCGGTCACCACCAGCGGGGGCATCCCATCGCGCGGCGCGAGCAGGGGCACGGCCGCGTTTTCCGCCGCCTGTCCGTCCGGCGCGTCTGGTTCCGCCGTGTCTGGTTCCGCCGTGTCCGGCGCGTCCGGTTCCGGCCCCTCGGCAGCCGCTGCCGGCCCGGCCATCGGCGACGGGCCGGCTGCTGGCGACGGGCCGCCGTCGCCGGTCACCGCTGCCGCCGGCTGTCCGGCTGCTGGCGACGGGCCGCCGTCGCTGGTCACCGCTGCCGCCGGCTGCGCGGGCGCCGCAGCGCGCTGACCCCGGCCGCCAGCGGCGGCAGGCCCGCCGCCGCGCACAGTGCATCGCACCAGGCGGCGAGATGGCCATCCAGGCCCAGCTCGCCCGGTAGCCCCGCGTCCGGCTGGCCACCGCCCGGCCCGTCACCGCCTGGCTGGCCACCGCCCGGCTCGCCACCGCCTGGCTGGCCACCGCTCGTCTGGCCTACGCCTGGCTGGCCCGCGCCTGGCTGGCCTGCGGCTGGCCACTGGCAGGCCGGTGACCAGGACGCCCGCAGCTCGAACTCGGTCGTCGTCGGCTCGCCATGCTTCGCGCCGAATCCCTCCGTGACCACCCGGGTGACCGTTCCGCTGGTCTGCTGGTAACCGACGGCCCTGGCGTCGAGCGCCTCGGTCAGCCAGCTCCAGCCGACCTCGCCGACGAGCGGGTCAGCCGCGATCTCTGGCTCCAGATCGACGCGGATGTGGGCGATGATCCGGAACGGCCCGCCCCAGCCTCGCTGCCCGGCCGGGTCGTAGAGCAGCACGAACCTGCCCCAGCCGACGTCGCCATCGGCGCCTTCCACGGTGACGGCCACCGAAGCGGCGAACGGCGCGAGCTTCCGCGGCGCGGGCTCCTGCTCGAAGGTCAGTTCCGGCCGCAGCCCGCGCTGCCGCTCCAGGCCGGCCTCGATGTCGCTGACCGCCGAGCGGAACGCCGCGGCGGTGCTGCCCGCGGCGGCGGACGTCGCCGTCGTGCCGACGACGGTGCCGCTCGCCGCGCTGCCGCTGACCCCGGTGCCGTCCGTTCCTCCAGCAGGCCTCATGACCTGAGCGTACGGCGCGAGTGCGAGGCCCTCATGCCACCCGGTCACGGAGACTGGGCAGTGCGCATGATTCATCGGCGCGTGCTGGGCCGGCCGGAAGAAGGAAGTCAACGAGCAGCGCGGCGCCGCAGGCCGTGCATGACCATTCGGGGCACTGGCCGTCCGGCGAATCCGGGCAGCCGCCGGGCTCCGGATGGTGCTGCTCGAACAGCCGCTCCGGGCCGCAGCCGGGGCAATTCCTGGCCATCCGGGACAGCTGGATAATCCGGCTCATTTGCGACCTCCTCACGGGCTCTCGTTGATGCTGGCACGCCGGAGACCCGGCTCCGTGGATCTGCCGCGGCGTGTCACGGGACGTTTCCGCGGAAACACGAAAGGCCGGCCGCCCGTAACGGGACCGGCCGGGCACCGCTGAGGTACCGCCAGGGCAGGCGCGTCCTGTGAGACCATCAGCGATGTGACATCGCAGACGGACGAATCGACATTTCTGCGCGCATGCTTCCGGAAGCCAGTGCCTTACACGCCAGTCTGGTTCATGCGCCAGGCCGGACGGTCGCTGCCCGAGTACCGCGCCGCCCGGGCCGGGACGCCCATGCTCGATGCCTGTGCCCGGCCTGACCTGATCACCGAATTCACGCTGCAGCCGCTGCGCAGGTACGCCGTGGACGCGGCGATCCTGTTCAGCGACATCGTCGTGCCGCTGAAAGCGGTCGGCGTCGGCATCGACATCGCCCCGGGGATCGGGCCGGTGGTGGAGAGCCCGATCCGCGGCGAGCCGGACCTGGCCCGGCTGCGCCCCCTGCAGCCGGACGATGTCGCCTTCGTGACCGAGGCGGTCACCACGCTGGTCGCCGAACTCGGCGCCACGCCGCTGATCGGGTTCGCCGGGGGCCCGTTCACCCTCGCCTCCTACCTGGTCGACGGCGGCCCGTCGAAGAGCTTCGACCGCACCAAGTCGCTGATGTACGGGAACCCGAAGCTGTGGAACGCCCTGCTCGCCAGGCTGACCGACATCACGATCGCGTTCCTGGGCGTCCAGGTCGCGGCCGGGGTCCGCGCCGTGCAGCTGTTCGACTCCTGGGCAGGCACGATCAGCCCGGAGGACTACCGCCGGTCCGTGCTGCCGCACAGCAGGCGGATCTTCGAGGCGCTTGCCCCCTCCGGTGTGCCGAGGATCCACTTCGGCGTCGGCACCAGCGAGCTGCTGGGACTGCTGGGCGAGGCAGGCGCGGACGTGGTCGGGGTGGACTGGCGGATCCCGCTGGACGAGGCGGCCCGCCGGGTCGAGCCGGGCAAGGCGCTGCAGGGCAACCTGGACCCGGCGATCCTGCTGGCCCCGTGGGAGGTCGTCGAGGTACGGGCGCGCGAGGTGCTCGAGCGCGGCCGCACCGCCGAGGGGCACATCTTCAACCTCGGCCATGGCGTGCTGCCGGACACTGACCCCGGCGTGCTCGCCCGGCTGACTGACCTGGTGCACGAGGAGTCCGTCCGGCTGGCGCGCTAGCCGGGCTCCGGTCAGGCCGGCGCCAGCCAGCCCGGCGCCAGCTATCCCGGCGCCGCCTAGCCCGGCGCCCTCAGCCGGCCGTGGTCGGGCCGGCCCGGCGCCGCAGCACGCGCCGCCGCCCGCCGAGCGCGATGCCGCCCGCCAGCGCCGCGATCAACGCGAAGGGAAGCACCGTTCCCGCCGCCGTGAGCAGCCACGACGTCGCGACACGCAAGGCGCGCCAGCCCGCCGAGAAGCCGGCCAGGAACCCGCGTGACCGACTTTTAGCGACAACGGATGGTGCGTGCTTACTCACCAGCCGCAGTGAAACTGTCGCGTAGGTGGTCTCATGACCGAGCGCGCGCTGCTCTGCCTGCAGCGCCTCGAGCTGGGACTCCTCGGCGTTGATCTGGTCCTGGACGCCGAGCAGGCCGCTGACCGAGCCCGCCCGCCTGAGCAGGGCGCGCAGCTGCGTGATCGCCGCCTTAGCCGACGCCACCCTGCTGGTCACGTCGGCGACCTGGCCGGTGACGTCCTGGGCGTGCTGAGACAGCGCAGTCTGGCTGCCGAGGCTGCCGGACAGCCGCCGGAGGGTGGCCCGGTACGCGGCTACCGGGATCTTGAGCTGCAGGCTGACCGTGGGGCGGGCCCGGCCCGCCGGGCGGATCGTGGCCTGCTCACTGGCCACGTAGCCGCCGGCCGCGGTGACGATGCTGGTCGCCAGCGAGGCCGCCGTCGCCACGTTCGCCGCCCGGACGGTCAGCCCGGCCGTGTAGATGATGCTCTGGCCGGGCACAATCAGCCCGGTCGTACTCGCGGATGCCGACTTCCCGCTTCCCGCTACCTCCGGCGCGGGCAGCGACTCGGCACCCCCGGCTGTGCCGCGGACCTCAGCTGAGCCACGCCCGGCGGCGGTGCCGCGGGCGGCGGCCGAGCCATGCCCGGCGGCGGATGCGCTCGATCCGGGGGCCGCGGCCGAGCAGCCGGCCAGCAGCAGGCAGCCGCCGGACATCACGGCGGCGACGGACAGGGCGGCAATGCGCAGTCCCGCGCGGGATGGCGCGGCCAGGATACTGGTATTCATGCTGGTCGGACGCACGCGCTCGGCGCCAGGTTCCGGGTCAGGCGATAATCGGCAGGAAACCGCGAATTAGCGGAGGATCCGATCAGACCGTCAGCGGCACCGGGCGCCGATCCCGGTAATCCCTTCGCGGCCGGGACGGCCCGCTGGATCGGCGTGCTCGGGCGACTGCGCGATGTGGTTCGCCAGGAAGTGCTCCGGTCTCAGCTTGCCGGGCTGTCGCAGCTGGACCGGCCGCCCGCGCGGGTGCTCGACGTCGGCTGCGGGCAGGGCACCCAGGCCCTGCACCTGGCCAGGGCCGGGCATGTGGTGACCGGCATCGACGCGTCAGCTGAACTGCTGGCCGCGTTCGATGCCGCGCTGGCCGCCGAGCCGTCCGAGGTCGCCGCCCGGGTCCGGCTCATCCACGGGGCCGGCCAGCGGGCACCTGACCTGGTGACTGGCGCCTTTGATGTGGTGCTATGTCACGGGGTGCTGATGTATCTCGACGACATCACGCCTATGCTCACCGCGTTGTCCCAGGTGGCAGAGGCCAACGGGGCTATTTCGCTGCTCGTCAGGAATGGGCTCGCCACCTCGATGCGGGACGGGCTGCGCGGCGACTGGCCAGCTGCGCTGGCCGCTTTCGACAGCAAGGATTACGTCAACCGGCTCGGCCTGCGCGCCCGCGCGCACGCTCCCGCGGACATCGACGAGGTGCTCGGGCCGCTGGGCTGGCAGCGCCAGATGTGGTTTGGCGTGCGGGTCTTCACTGATCACCGGGACGAGCCGGCCCCGGAGGCGGCCGAGCTCGACGGGCTGCTGGCGGCCGAGCGGGAGGCCGGCGGCCGTGATCCTTACCGGAGTGTGGCGGCCTTGCTGCATCTGGTATATGGCCAGATGAGAGCCAATGATCCGGGCAATAGATAAACGGATTCCGACATCAGGTGAGTTATTTACGTAAAACACAAACTAGCGGCGGTTAATGGTCGTCCGGCGTAGACTGCGGTTTCTCTGCTTACCCCGCTAGGTATCTGGCATACCCCGCTTGGTATGGAGATACGGAAATCCCAGGTAACGATGGGCGACCCCGCTGCTCGCGTCACCGTCCGGGTAGCCGTTCAGTCGCCGCGCCGGCTGCTACGGGACACCCTGGCTGCCTGCCTCGCCGTCTGGCCGGACATCACCGTCGTCGGCAGGGTGGCCGAGCCCGACGGCATCATCGAGCTTTGCGAACTGCGGCGGCCGGATGTCGTGATCCTCGACGCGGGGCTGCGGCTGCGGGAATTCGCCGGCCGGGTGCGCAGCCTGCTGGGGCGATTCCCCGGGCTGAACGTGATCGTGATGTACCGGGAGGCATCGGAGCAGGACCTGGCCGCAGCCTGCCGGGCCGGCGTCGCGTCGCTGCTGCCGGAGTCGCACGGCCTGCCTGCGGTGCTGGCCATGGTCAAGCGCAGCAAGGGACGCCATGCCCGGCCCGCCGACGGCGGCCTCACCGACCGGGAGCTTGAGATCGTCGTGCTGGCCGGCTCCGGGCACAGCGTTCCCGAGATCGCAGGCCTGCTCCGGATCAGCCCGCTGACGGTGGAGAACTATAAGCGCCGGGTCTACGCCAAGCTGGACGTGAGCAGCAGCGCGCACGCGGTCGCCAGGGCGGCCTCGCTCGGCCTGCTCGACCAGCGGGCCGCCCCGGCCGCCAGCAGGCGGCCGCAGGCCGACGGCGGCACCGCCGTGCTGACCGTGGTATCCGGCCAGCCCGGCGCCGCGCTCGACCAGGTGGTGACGGCGCTGATCGCCAGCCGGCTGCCATTCGTCCTCGTCCGGGTACCAGCCGCGGTCGCCGACACGCACTGGGCGCGCTGGCATCGCGGCCCGATCGTGGCGGCGCTGGTGGATCCGGGACCGCCGGACTGGCCGGTGGTGGCCGAGCTCGGCATCCCGGCCGTGCTCGTGCACAGCAAGCCGCTTGATCCGCCGGAACTCGCCGAGGCGCTGGCCTGCGGGGCGAGCGCGCTGGTGGCCGCGGACCGGGTGGACGCGCATTTTCTCTCCGTACTGCGGATGGTCAGCCAGGGGTACCTGGTAGTCGACTCGATGCCCATGCGCCCGCTGATCGGGGCCGTCCGCGCCCGGTGGGACGACCGAGCGTCCGGGACATCGGAGCTGCCCGAGCTGACCTCGCGGGAGAGCGACATCCTGCGGTCCCTGGCCCGCGGGCACTCGATCCGGCAGACCGCGCGAGCCCTGGGCATCGCCCCGAAGACCGTCGAGAACGTGCAGACCCGGCTGTTCCGCAAGCTGGGCGTCCGCAACCGGTCCGGCGCCCTGGCCGTTGCCGACGCGTTCGGCCTGCTGCCCGCCCAGCTGCCGGTACCCGCGCCCGCCGGGATACCCGCAGCTGCCCATGCGCCGAGACCGTGACAGAGCCTCGGTACGTGCCCCTTCCCGGCTAGGAGGAACGATGGTCCACTCCGCTGATCCGCATCGCCGTGACAGCAGAAAGAAGCCCCGCACGGGACGGGGTGATCCGGGCCGGACAGAGCCGGCCGAGCCTGGCCGGGAGAGCCGGGCTGATCCGCGCAGGCCGGATTACGACGATCCGGGCGAGCCGGAATACGACGGCCCGGCCTGGCCGGAGCCTGCGGCGGGGCCGCAGGCTCCCGGCGCGCTGGCGGTTTCCCGCCGGAAACTCTTGGTGTCCGGTGGCGGCCTCGCCGCCGCTTTTGCCGGGCTGGAGACGATGCGGCACCTGGCCGCCACGCCGATCCGCCTCGCCGTCGACCGGGAGGCTATCCGCCAGCGGTTCCCCGGCGCCTCGAACCTGCCCGATGTGCAGTTCGACCTGTCTGCCTTCATCGCCCCGGCCCAGACAGTGGACGGGGTTATCGTGGCCTTCCCCCCGGTGTACACGCTCTTCGCGCCGGCCCGGCTGAGATCCGTGCCGAGCCGCGAGGACGCCCGCCAGCTCTCCGATGCGCTCGACCGGATCGAGCAGGCATACGCCTTCGAGCCGCAGGGAGCGTTCACCTTCGTCTCCTATGGCATGCCGTACTTCAGCCGGTTCCCCAGCTGGATGTTCAGCACGCTGGTGCCGCGGCTGACCTCGGACAATAGCCGGTTCGCCCTGGAGGAGGCGGTACCCGGGCCCACCGACGTCAGCCCGGGCCACCCCGGCATCACCAAGAAGACCTTCAACGTCCCGGTCCGGATCGAGCAGAATGACATGCTCATCACGCTCCGCAGCGACAACGTGGACAACCTCTGGGACGTGATGGCCTTCCTGGCCGGCAGCAGCAGGCTTGGCGGGGAACGGGTCCCGTCTCCCCGGCTGAGCTGCGGGCTGACGTTCTCCAGCGCGCGGGTGATGTTCGTCCAGCGCGGCCTGCCGAGGAGCATCGCCGACAGCAACAGCCTGCCGTACGCCAGCTACGTCAACCCGCACTCCCCGATGTGGATGGGCTTCGCCGATCAGCAGACGAACGCAAGCGCGCCGGCGCCGAACGTCACCTTCCAGGGCGCCGGCGGGATCAAGCTCACCACGGCCGACTCGGGTGACTACTTCGACAACGGCTCGATGCAGCATCTTTCGCACGTGATCCTGGATATGCCGCAGTTCTTCGATCTGGATGCCAGTGGGAAGCCGGGCGACGACGGGACGTTCCTCGAGCGGGTCCAGTACATGTTCCGGTCCACTCCGCCGCCAGCGCGGGGGAACACCGATCAGTTCACCAACGGCGGCGGCCCGTCCTTCCTGGAGAACGACTTCCAGGGCACCGGCGACGCGCAGCGCAGCGCCGAGGGCATCGGTACGCCGATTGACCCGGACACCGGCAAGCCCGCGCGCCGGATGGGGCACCTGTCCACCCTGCAGCGGTCCTCCCGCACTGCCGGAGGCCAGCCGATTCACGTGCGGATGGACGGACCGGGCTTCGACAGCCTGGACGTCCCGGACGGCAGCAAGCAGCCGAAGCTCGAGTTCACGGCCTTCGTGCCGTCAGCCGACTTCTTCGCCACCATGCGGAGGAACCAGGCATCGCTCGACCTGCAGAAGAAGTTCGGCGTAGCGCCGTCCGACAACGGCCTGGAACGCTTTATCACCGCGACCCGGCGGCAGAACTTCCTCATCCCGCCGCGCCGTCACCGGGCCTTCCCCTTCGCGGAACTCGGCGGCCGCCACGACTGAGGCCCGGGCACGCGCCAGGCACGCGTGCCATGTCCAGCCGGTGATCACGCACAGCCACCACGTTCGCCGCGAGGGGGCACTGACAGACTGGCTGCATGCCCGCCCGTACTGAGCTGCCCCGCGTCGTCATCGTGGGCGGCGGCATCGCCGGGCTCGCTGCCGCGTTCTTCCTGCGTGACGCCGGCCTGGCGGTG
Organism: uncultured Actinomycetes bacterium; assembly: GCA_963707065.1. Lineage (GTDB taxonomy): Bacteria > Actinomycetota > Actinomycetes > Streptosporangiales > Streptosporangiaceae > Palsa-506. The sequence goes on along the minus strand of CAVPPJ010000013.1, from coordinate 23,792 downwards.
ACCCTCCTGGAGGGATCGCCACGGCTCGGCGGCAAGCTCGCGGTCTCCGAGGTGGCCGGGATCGCGGTCGACGCAGGCGCCGAGGCGCTGCTCGCCCGCCGCCCGGAGGGCACTGACCTCGTCGGTGCGGTCGGCCTGGCCGGCCAGCTGGCGCTGCCCGCTACGACGACGGCCGGGATATGGACCAGGCAGCGGCTGCGGCCGCTGCCGCGGCGGCAGCTGATGGGGGTGCCCGCCGACCTAGACGCGCTGGCCAGCTCGGGGATCCTCTCCGCTCCCGGGCTGGCCAGCGCCCGGGCCGACGCCACGCTGCCCGCGACCGCGCGCGACGGCGACGTGTCCGTCGCCAGCTACGTGGCCGCGAGGTTCGGCCAGGAACTCGTGGACCGGCTGGTCGATCCGCTGCTCGGCGGCGTGTACGCAGGCCGGTCGGAGCAGCTGTCGTTCGAGGCGACGCTGCCCGGGCTCGCCGCGGCCTCGCGGCAGCACGCCTCGCTGGCGGCCGCCGCCCGCGCCGTGCTTGACGCCCCGGCGGGTCCCGCCCCGGCGCCCGGTGCTCTTAGCCCGCCGCCCGACGGCGCCGCCCACGCTCCCGGCGCCCACGCTCCCGGTGCTGCCGCCCCGGCGCCCGGGCCAGTGTTCACTACCCTGACCGGTGGCCTCGCCACCCTGGTGCCGGCGGTTGCCGCCGCTTCCCGCGCCGTCGTGCGGACCAGCGCGATGGTGCGCGGGCTCGCCCGCACGCCCGGCGGCTGGCGGCTCACCGTCGGCTCCGCGCACGCGCCGGAGCAGTTCGACGCCGATGCGGTCGTGCTCGCGCTGCCGCCCGGGCCGGCCAGCCGGCTGCTGGCCGGGGTGCCGGGTGCGGGCGCCGCCGCGGCCGGGCTGGGCGAGATCACCACCGCGAGCATGGCGATCGTCACGCTGGCCTACCCGGACGCCGCGTTCCCGGCACCGCCGCACGGCAGCGGCTTCCTGGTGCCCGCGGTGGACGGCCACGCCGTCAAGGCCGTCACGTTCAGCACCGTCAAGTGGCCGCACCTGCGGGCCGGCGGCAGGCCCGTGCACATTGTGCGGTGCTCGGTCGGCAGGCTGGGCGAGGAAGCCCTGCTGCAGCGAGACGACGCGGAGCTCGCCGCGCTGGCGGCCGCTGACCTGGCGGCGGCCACCGGGGTGCGCGGCGCCCCGGCCGACATCCGGGTCAGCCGCTGGGGCGGCGGCCTGCCGCAGTACACGGTCGGGCACGTCGGCCGGGTGGCGCGGATCAGGGCCGCGGTAGCCACCCAGCCTGGCCTGGCCGTCTGCGGCGCGTGCTACGACGGGATCGGCATTCCCGCCTGCATTGCCTCGGCGCGAGCGGCGGCGGACCAGGTCATGGCCGGCCTGGCTGCGCGGGGCGGGCTCGGGCTCCGCGGCGTGACCGGCCCTGGCGCGACCGCTCCCGGCGCGGGAGGACAATGACGGCATGGCTGGCAACGAGACGGGGCAGCAGCCCGAGATGGAGCAGACCGGGCACGCGGGAAGCGGGCATGCCGGGAGCGAGCGGCCCGGGCCCGCCGGGCAGCGGCTGAAGGCGCGGGAACTGAACGAGCTGATCCGCTACACGATGTGGTCGGTTTTCCGGGTATCCGACAGCAAGGAACTGGCGGGCGGCAGCGCGGCGGAGGCGAAGGTCAGGGACGCGATCGCGATCGAGGTCAGCGACCTGCTCGGCCAGGCCGAGGGCAAGGGCATCGTCACCCGGGGCTGCTACGACATCCAGGGCATGCGCGCGGACGCCGACTACATGTTCTGGTGGGTGGCGCCGTCGTCGGACGACCTGCAGGAGATCTACGCCCGGTTCCGCGGCACCCGGCTCGGCCGGGCCAGCGAGCCGGTCTGGTCGGCGATGGCGCTGCACCGGCCGGCCGAGTTCAACAAGAGCCACGTTCCCGCGTTCATGGCCGGCGAGGAGCCCGGCGCGTACGTGTCCGTCTACCCGTTCGTGCGGTCCTACGACTGGTACCTGCTGGACGACGAGGAGCGCCGGGCGATGCTCGCCGAGCACGGGATGATGGCCCGTGAGTACCCCGACGTACGGGCCAACACCGTGTCCTGCTTCTCGCTGAACGACTACGAGTGGATGCTCGCCTTCGAGGCCGACGAGCTGCACCGGATCGTCGACCTGATGCGGCACCTGCGGGGCGCGCAGGCGCGGCGGCACACCAGGATCGAGATCCCGTTCTACACCGGCAGGCGCAGGCCGGTCCGCGAGCTGGTCGCCGCGCTCCCGTGAGGGTGCTGTTCGGCGGCGAGCGCTACACCGCTGAGCTGGCCTGGACCGACCTCGCCGCCGAACTGCCCGGCTGGGAGATCATCAGCTGCCCGCGGGACCAGGTCAGCGAGCACCTGGACGGGGCCGACGTGATCTGCCCGGTCGGCGCCAGGATCGAAGGTGCCGTGCTGGAGACGGGCGGCTTCGGGCTGGTGCATCAGTTCGGGGTCGGCCTGGAGAAGGTAGATGTCGCCCGGGCGACCGATCTCGGCGTGCTGGTCTCGCGGGTACCCGGTGACGCGGGCGGCAACGCCGACAGCGTCGCGGAGATCGCCGTGCTGCACTTGCTCGCCCTGTCCCGGCGGCTGGCGGCGGCCAGGGCCGCGCTCGCGGCGGGCCGCTGGGCGGCCCGGCCGACCGGTGCCTCGCTGCACGGCGCGACGGTCGTGATCGTCGGCCTGGGCACCATCGGGATCGCGGTCGCGGCCCGGCTCGCGCCGTTCGGCACCCGGCTGCTCGGGGTCCGCGCCCGTCCCGCTCTCGGCGGGCCGCCCGGGCTCGAGCGGGTGACCGGCCCGGATGAGCTGCCCGGCCTGCTCGCGGTCGCCGACGCGGTGATCTGCTGCGCGATGTTCACGGGCAGTAACGCGGGAATGTTCGGAACTGCCGCGTTCAGCGCGATGAAACCCGGGGCCCTGTTCGTGAACGTCGCCCGCGGCGGCCTCGTCGACGAGGCCGCGCTGCTGGCCGCGCTGGAGTCCGGCCGGCTCGGCGGCGCCGGGCTTGACGTGCACGCCCGGGAGCCGGCCGACCCGTCATCGGCGCTGCTCCGCCATCCGCTTGTGCTCGCCACCCCGCACGTGGGCGGGCTCACCGGGCTCATGTTCAGGCGCACCGGGCAGCTCTTCGCCGCCAACCTTCAGCGCTGGGCACGAGGGGAGACGCCCCGGTGGGCGGTGAACTCGCCGGCCTTCCGGCGCCGGCCGCCCGGCCCGGGCTGAGCGACAGGCCGGCCGTCAGCCGGTGCGTTCGGCGACGAAGTCGCAGAGCGCCTCGAACGCGGCCCTGGCCGGCACGTCAGGCAGCGCGAGGATCTCGTTCCTGGCGGTCCCGGCCCACCGCCGCGCGTCGGCGCGGGCCAGGTCCATTGCCGGATGCGCGCGGAGCAGCCCGAGGGCCTCGGCGTGCAGGACCGGGTCGGCCAGCTCGCCGGCGCGGAGCAGTTCAGCCAGCCGGGCATCGGCCGGCCGCGACGAGCGCAAGGCATGCAGCATCGGCAGGGTGGGCACGCCTTCGCGCAGGTCCGTGCCGGGCGTCTTGCCCGACTGAGCCGAGTCGCTGGCGACGTCCAGGAGGTCATCGGAGAGCTGGTAGGCCACGCCCCATGCCTCGCAGGCCCGCCTGATCCGGTCCGTCACGGCTGCGGGCGCGCCGGAGAGCAGCCCGCCGAACTGGCCGGCCGCCGCGTACAACGACGCGGTCTTGTCCGTCACCACGCCGAAGTAGTGGGCGAACGGGTCCTCGCCCGGCTGCGGGCCGACCGTTTCCGCGCGCTGCCCGCGGACCAGGCAGCCGAACGTGTGGGCCTGGATCCTGATGGCTTCCGGCCCGAGCTCGGCCAGGATCTGGGACGCCCGGGCAAAGAGAAAATCACCGGTCAGGACGGCCACGGCGTTGCCCCATCGGGCATTCGCGCTGGGCACGCCGCGCCGGACTGCCGCGCCGTCCATCACGTCGTCGTGGTAGAGCGTCGCGAGGTGAGTCAGCTCGATCGCCACCGCCGACGGCACGACGCGCTCATCCCGCGGGCTGCCGAACTGCGCGGCCAGCAGCACCAGGGCCGGCCGCAGGCGCTTTCCGCCCGCGTCGATCAGGTGCTGCGCCGCGCCGGCCAGCATCTCGTTCGGCGTGCTCGCGGCTTCCCGCAGCCCTTTCTCCACCAGTGCCAGCCCATCCGCCACGTCAGCGGTGAGCGCGGCGTCGGAAAGCTCCACGGGCATGACGGGGATCACTCGGGTCCCTTCCTGTGCTGAGGTCGCGGCGCTATCTCTCACCATAAGTGCAGCACGCAGCCAGGGAAGCGGAGTACCCGGCTACCGGGGCATGATAGGGGAGTGAGCTACCGCGAGCGCCCCGCGGCGGTACCCGGCGCCGTGTTGTGGGAACGCGTGCCGGGCCCGGTGCCGGGCCCGCTGCGGATCTTGCCTGACGGCTGCCTGGACCTGCTGTGGGACGGCAGCCGCCTATTCGTGGCGGGCCCGGACACGACGGCCCGCTGGCATCATGGCGACCCGCGTGCCCGCTACGTCGCGCTGCGCTTCTCCGGCGGCGCGGGCCCGGCGCTGCTGGGCGTGCCGGCCGACGAGCTACGCGACCGGACCCCCGGTCTCGACGAGCTGTGGCCAGCCGCGGCCGCGCGGGTCCTCGCCGAGCAGGTCGCGGCGGATCCGGTCGCGGCGCTGGAGGCATGGGCGGCCGGGCGCGGGCGTACCCGGCCGCCGGACCCGCTGGGACGGCGGGTATTCGGGATGGCAGCGGCGGGTACGCCGGTGGCGCAGATGGCCGAGCGGATCGGTCTCAGCGCCCGGCAGCTGCACCGGCGGTGCCTGCCCTTGTTCGGGTACGGGCCGCGGCGCCTGGCCCGGGTCCTGCGGCTCGGCCGGGCGCTGGAGGCGGCCCGCGCGGGCACGCCGCTCGCTCAGGTGGCGGCCGGCTGCGGCTACGCCGACCAGGCGCATCTGTCCAGGGAGGTGCGCGCCCTGGCCGGCCTCACCCCGGCTGGCCTGCTGCGGGAGCTGGCCGGCGGCTAGCGGCCGCCCAGCAGGAATTCCCGCAGCCTGGGCAGCGGCCAGGTGTTGATGACGTCATCGGGGGTCAGCCAGCCGCGCTGTGCCTGGCCGATGCCGTACTGCAGGTTGGCCAGGTGGGCGGTGGAGTGCGCGTCGCTGTCGACGGAGAACTTCACCCCGGCGTCCTTCGCGGCCCTGATGTGGTCCGCGGGCAGGTCGAGCCGGTCCGGGTGGGAGTTCACCTCCAGTGCCGTGCCGGTGCGCGCGCAGGCCCGGAACAGCTCGGCGAAGTCGACGTCCACCGACGGGCGGCGGCCGATCTTGCGGGCGGTCGGGTGGCCGATGATGTGCACCTGCGGGTTCTCGCAGGCGGCGATGAACCTGGCCGTCATCTCCTGCCGGGACTGGCCGAAGTGCGAGTGCACCGAGGCGACGCAGATGTCGAAGCCGGCGAGGAACTCGGCTGGCCAGTCCACGGTGCCGTCCGGGGCGATGTTGAGCTCGGTGCCGTGCAGCAGCTCCATCGGCTGGCCGCCCGCCGTCGATGCCAGCCGGGCGGCCAGGTCGCGTACCTGGTCCCGCTGGGTGAGCATCTTCTCGGTGGTCATCCGCTGCATATAGAGGTTCGGCGCGTGGTCGGTGACCGCGTAGTACTGGTAGCCGCGGCTGGCCGCGGCGGCCACCATGTCGTCCAGCGAGGCAACGCCGTCGGTCAGGCTGGTGTGGGTGTGCAGGTCGCCGCGGATCTGCTCCAGGGTCACCAGGTCCGGGAGCTCGCCGCGCAGCGCGGCCCGGACCTCGCCGGTGTCCTCGCGCAGCGTCGGCGGTATCCAGTCCATGCCGAGCCGCCGGTAGACCTCCTCCTCGGTGCGCGCTGCGATCAGCTCGCCGGATTCGGTGTCGAACAGGCCGTACTCCGATAGCCGGAGCTTCTTCCTGACCGCGATCTCGCGGATGGCGACGTTGTGCTCCTTCGAGCCGGTGAAGTACTGCAGGGCGGCGCCCCAGCAGTCCGGCGGCACCACCCGGAGGTCCACCTGGAGGCCGGCCGCGGTGCGGATCGAGGTCTTGGCGCTGCCCGCCGCGATGATCTCCGCGGCCTCGGGCAGGCCGGTGAAGGCCGCCATCAGCGGCGCACTGTCGTCGGCCGCGGCGAGGATGTCGATGTCGCCGGTGGTCTCGCGCATCCGGCGCAGCGAGCCCGCCCAGGTGCAGCGCAGGCAGCCGGGCACCGCGCTGATCGCCGCGACCATGGCGGTGGCGATGCCCGTCGCGACGTTGAGCAGCACCCGCCCGCTGCCGCGCTCCAGCAACTCGATGCCGCGCAGCAGCTTCTCCTCGCTCTTGGCGCCGAATCCTTTGAGGTCCTGCAGCCGGCCGGCCTTGATCGCGTCGGTGAGCTCGCCGACGGAGCTGATGCCGAGTTCGTGGTAGAGCTGCAGGGCGCGTTTCGGGCCGAGGGCCGGGATCCTGGTCAGCTGCAGCACGCCCGCGGGGACCTGGGCACGCAGTTCCTCGACGGCCTTGATCGTGCCGGTGCGCTGGTACTCGCCGATCTTGCTCGCGATCGAGGCGCCGACGCCGGGTACCTGCCGGAGGCCGGCCGCATCGAGCTGCGCGATGTCGCCGGAGTAGCCGGCGACCGCCCGCGCGGCCTTCTCGTAGTTACGTGCCCGGAACGCGTCGCCGCCGGTGATATGCAGGAGGTCGGCGTACTCGTTAAACAGCGCGGCGATCTCGTCGTTGACCCGGCTCACCGGACCATTGTGGCCGGCCCGCGTACGTCCTCGCCTGCAGCGGACTCCGCAGCGCGTCCGGCCGGGACGTAACCGGACAGCCACAGCCAGCCAAGCAGCCCGGCCGGGTAGACGAAATACCCCCACCGGCTGGCCGGGGCCAGCGCGAACATCAGGGTCAGCCCGACGGCGAGCACGCGGCACGCGGCGGCCAGCGTAGCCGGGGGCCGCAGCAGCAGTGCGCCGGCCACCGCGAGGCCTGCGCCGGCCAGCAGCGCGATCGCGATGACGTGCCCGGGGTGCCCGGCCGCGGCCAGCAGATGGCCGGGCAGCGGGCTGGCGGCCGGCGACCGGACGCCGGACAGGCCCAGCGGGAACAGCACCGTGTTGCGGAAGAGCGCGGCCGGCCCGGTGATGATCCATGGCGCGAGCACGGCGGCGAAGACGGCTCCCGCCGCGACCGTGAATCTGGCCGCGGCCCGCGGCCCGTAGCGGGCGGCGAGCAGCGCGCAGGCCACCAGCAGCGCAGGCCAGGCTGTCGCCTTCATGGCTGCGGCCAGGCCAAGCACGATCCCGGCCAGCACCGGGGACCCGGCGCCGTTACTTCGCGCCGGAGCGCTGGCGCGGCCGCCGGGATCCGGCCGTCCCGCGTAGCTCAGGCCCAGGCAGAGGAGGCCGAGCACGGGCAGGTCGTTGCCGCTGACCGCGAGCGGGAACGCGATCAGCGGCGTGGCCACCAGGAATGCCGTCCGGTGGCTGGCCAGGCCCGGTCCCGTGCCGCGGAACCCTGTCCCGCGAAGCCCGCTGACGCCGAACGCGGCCGCGCACAGGACGATGAAAGCGGCGCCCGCCCACACCCGGGGATCCGTCAGCAGCCCGGCGCCGAACAGCGCATGCGGCAGCCCGAAAACCGTCATGGCCGGCAGGTAAGGGTTGTAGCGGGAGTAGCCGCCGCCGGCCTGCTGCGCCGCCGACAGGTAGGGCGTGCCGTGCTGCAGCAGCAGGGCGGCCGCGCGCTCGATCACGCTGACCTCTGGCAGGTTCCGGCCGGTCGCGGCGAGCTGGCCGAGGGGCCCGATGACCGCGCCCGCGACGCTCACGCCGAGTGCGGCCATGGCGCCGCGTGCCTTCCAGGCCAGCGTGATCACCGCGGCCAGCCCGTAGCCGCAGACCGCCCAGGTACCCCAGAGCCGGTGAATGGGCTCGGTGCTGAGCAGGACCGTCAGGCCGGCGAAGACCGCGAAGGAGGCGTAGCCGGCCGCCATGATCCTGGGGTCAGCCAGGATGCTGGCATCCCAGCGCTTCCCCGGCGGCCCGCTGCGGCGAGTCGGGTCCATGCGGCCGACGCTAGAGGTACGGCCCGGCCAGCGCATCGCCCCGCGGAGTGGTCCTGACGGCCCGGTCGCTCACCCCGGAAGCTGATAGGGCATCAGCCCTGCGGGGGAGACGGCAGGCAGGCGGGCGGGTCAGTGCAGCGCGGCCTCGATCTCCGTCCGGTGGTCGTCGGCATGCCGGATCGAGATCTGGGCGAACAGCCGGACCCGGCCCTCGTCGGCGTCGAGCTGCGCGGCCTGCAGCCCCGCCATCAGCGCGATGAGCACGTCGCCGCTGCGGTTCAGGTGGTCGATAACCTCGGCGCGGCTGAGCTTGGCGGCTTCCCCGGCATGGCCGGCGTTGAGGCCGTCGACGATCTCTGCGGTCACCACGGCGGCCTGGCCGTCCAGGATCTGCCGCAGCCAGCCTGCGATGTACTCGTACGCGTGCGCGACATGGTCGACCACGACGCCGACCGGCCGGGGATCACCGTCCAGGGGCGACGCTTTCCAGTCATCGTCCGGGCAGCGCTCGATGAATCCGATCAGCCGCTGCCGGGCCCCGGCTATGGCGGCGGCATACTCAGCCGCGGTCCGCACGTCGGTCATGGCCCGAGCCTAGCCTCGGGATCTGATCGCGGGCCGCGCATCAGCTGGGAAGCCCCGGCTGGCGCAGGATCAGCACGGTCGAGAAGATCAACAGCACGGTACCGAACGTAATCAGGGCGTAGCGCACGCCAAACAGCTTGAACGAGCTGCCGATGCCGACGAGGAACAGCACGGCGGCGAGGAAGACCGTGATCCGGACGTAGTCATCGCTCACCAGCCCTGCCTTGTTGCCCGTCAGGAACTTCGCGTTGGCCGCGTTGTCCAGCTCGTTGGCCTTGGCCTGGACCGGCTGCTTGTACTCGGGCATATAGGTCGGGCCGGGCGGGGCATGCGGATTGTGCAGCGGGTCGGTCGCCATCCACGCATTGAAGGCGACCCGGAACGCGGGCCGGAAGCGGCGCTCAGCGATCGCCTCCTTATCCGGTTTGTTCAGGGTGAATGCAGTGAACCAGGCGTTGAAAGTCGAGGCGTCGAAATTGCGGAGCGACAGGGCGGTGAGGTCGTCCCGGCTGGCAACCGCGCGCAGGGTGGACGACTGGGCGATTTCGACCCGCGATGCCGTGCCCCACCGTGCTGCCGAGTAGCCCGCCCAGGCCGCCGTGATCGTGACGAGCGCGAGCAGCACGGCCTCGCAGATCTGCACGATCCGGGAATGCCGGCTCTCGGGCTTACCGTGCGCGTCCGCTTCCTCGGCTTGCTGATTCAGCGTCTCACCATGTTCATGCAGCTTCTTGCCGGCCTCGATCGGGTTCAATCCCTCGGGCATCAGCTCTCCAGTTTTCCGTTTCCCGGCCCTCATGGGCCAGCGTAACGGGTGCGGCGCGGGCGTCACTTGACATGTCCCGCGGGCAACTCTGACGATGCAGGAGCAGGCCGGATTGCCGGCCGGCTGGGATTGCATCGCGCGAACTTGCGCTGGCCGGCTGGAGAATCCGGCTGGAGAATAAGGACCTCATGATTACCCCGACCGCGAAGGAGCTGACCATGACCACGGTTGACGGGCTGATCACCAGCCGGGAGCTTGGCGCGGCCGGGCAGCCGGTCTTCGAGACCGTCGAGGCGGAGCGGCTGCACCGCAAGCAGGAACTGGCCGCCGCGTTCCGCGTGTTCGGCCGGTTCGGCTTCTCCGAGGGAGTCGCCGGGCACATCACCGCCCGCGACCCGGAGCATGCGGACCGGTTCTGGGTCAACCCGTTCGGCATGAGCTTCAGCCAGATCAAGGTCTCCGACCTGATCCTGGTCGACCACAATGGCGAGGTGGTCGAGGGCGACCGGCCGGTGAACCGGGCCGCCTTCTGCATCCACTCGGAGGTGCACAAGGCGCGGCCGGACGCGGTCGCGGCAGCGCACGCGCACTCGCTGCACGGCAAGGCGTTCTCCAGCCTGGGCATCCGGCTTGATCCGCTGACCCAGGACGCCTGCGCGTTCTACCAGGATCACGGGCTTTACGACGACTACCGCGGCGTGGCCTATGACGTGGAGGAAGGCCGCCGGATCGGCGTCGCGCTCGGGTCGGCTAAGGCATGCATCCTGCAGAACCACGGCCTGCTCACGGTCGGCACGTCGGTGGCTGAGGCCGCCTGGTGGTTCGTCACCATGGAACGCTCATGCCAGGCGCAGCTGCTCGCGATGGCGGCCGGCACGCCCAAGCACATCGACTCCGACACGGCGCTGCTGGTGCGCGAGCAGATCGGTCACCACCTGGCCGGCTGGTTCCAGTTCCGGCCGCTCTGGGACCAGATCATCGCTTCCGACCCTGACCTGTTCGGCTGACCGGCGGCACGTCGTGGATCAGCCGCTGGAGACATATCAGGACGAGATTAACCTGGCCGGGCTCGGCGGCGTGACCCCCGATCTGCCGACTGACCTTGACGAGCTAGAACGAGCAGCCGCCGGCCGTCTCACCCCAGGGGCTTATGCCTACATCGCCGGTAGCGCCGGATCGGGTGACACGGCGCGGGAGAACCGGGAGGCATTCCGGCGCTGGCGGATCGTGCCGCGGATGCTCACCGACGTCAGCAGCCCGTCGTACGCGAGCACCGTGCTGGGCGCCGATCTTGCCGTGCCGTTCCTGCTCGCGCCGGTCGGCGTACTGGGCATCGCGCACCCCGGCGGCGAGGTCGCCGTGGCCAGGGCGGCGGCCGCCTGCGGCGTGCCCATGGTGCTGAGCACGGCGTCCTGCACGGCGATGGAGGAGGTCGCCGAGGCTAGCGGTGACGGCCAGCGCTGGTTCCAGCTGTACTGGCCGAAGGACCGGGCGGTGGCGGCCAGCTTCCTTGCCCGGGCGAAGGCCGCTGGCTTCACCGCGCTGGTGATCACGCTGGATACCCGGATGCTGGCCTGGCGACCGCGCGACCTCGATCAGGCGTTCCAGCCGTTCCTGCGCGGCATCGGGATACAGAACTACCTGACCGACCCGGCATTCCAGGCCAGCCTCGCGGCACTGGCACCCGCCGACCCGCCCGCGTCCGCTGACTCGGTGGCGCCCGCCTCCGCTGACGCCGGCGGTACCCGCGTCCGCTGACCCGGCCTCCGCTGAGCCGGTCTCCCCCGACCTGGCGGCGGCGATCCTGCAGTTCAGGCGGATTTTCGGCGACCGCACGCTGACCTGGGAGGACCTGTCGTTCGCGCGGGATCACTGGGATGGCCCGATCGTGGTCAAGGGCGTCCTGTCGGTGGCCGATGCCGAGCGCGCGGCCGGCGCCGGGATGGACGGGATCATCGTGTCCAACCATGGCGGCCGCCAGGTCGACGGGGCCATCGCCGCGCTGGACGCGCTGCCGGCCATCGCCGCAGCGGTCGGCAGCCGGATCACGGTCCTGTTCGACAGCGGCATCCGCGGCGGCTCGGACATGCTCAAGGCGCTGGCGCTGGGCGCCAGGGCAGTGCTGATCGGGCGGCCTTACGCGTTCGGGCTCGGCATGGGCGGCGAGGACGGCGTGCGGCACGTGCTCCGCTCGCTGCGCAACGACTTCGAGCTGACCATGCGGCTGTCCGGCTACGCGAGCCTGGACGAGTTGTGCCCGCAGTCCCTGGTCCGGCCCGTGCCGTCATCCTGAGCCGCCCCGCCGCCGCGTTGACGGTGATCCCGTCGCTTGCGACTAGGCGGCGTGGACGTCGGGCGTTGCGGTGTAGGTGCGGCAGGCCGGGGTGGTCCAGGCGAAGATGCCGGGGGCGATCTGCCGCAATTTCCAGTCGGGATGGTGCTTCAGGATGTGGTGGGTCCGGCAAAGGCCACCGAGGTTGCAGCGGCAGGTTCGTCCGCCGTCGTCGAAGGCAATCGTATGGTCTAGGTCTCCGCGCCAGGCGGGTTGCCGGCATCGAAGGAAGCGGCAGGTCAGATCACGGGCGGCGATGTACTCCCTGAGCCGCGGCGGGGGCCGGTAGCCGGCGCAGGCCGCGGTGTGCGCGCACCCGCCGGCCGCGGCATCCGCGGCCATGGCAGCCCGGGCGCGGTTTGCTGCCCTGTCTGCCGCCTGCAGGGCCAGGAGGAGGATCCTGGCGCATGGATCATGCCCAGCCACCGGTGGCGGGTTGGCCAGCATGTCCTCACGGATGGTCAGGGTGACCCGGCCGACTAGCCCTATCGAGGCGCCAGGTCTGGTCCCGGCTCCGGTGCCGGATTCTTGCCTGGTGCCGGGTCCTGGCGGGTGGCCGCGGGGGCGGGGGATGCGGGTGACGGCGAGGGCGTGGCCGCCGGTGGTGGTGACGATGATCCGCCATTCGGTGCCGGGGTCGCGGGCGGCGGCCCGGGCCAGGCGGCGGGCTTGTGAAGCGGTGATCGGCCCGATCCGGCCGAGGTGTCCCGGCCCCGGGCTGTTCCCGGCCAGTACCTGCCAGGGCAGGGAGACGTCAAGGAGCCCGGTGACGGGCCGGCCGTCGGGGACCGGGGTGCCGGGGCGGGTGAAGGCGGGCGCCATCAGCGCGGGCAGGGTCGGCCAGTCTGGTGCCAGCCAGCCATCGTCGTCGTGCTCGGCGTCGCTGTACCCGGCGGGGCCGGGGGTGCTGTCGGCGGGGCAGGGGTAGTTGTCGTCGTCGCGGGGTGCGTCCTGGTCGCCGGGTGGCGGCACGTCACCGGCCGGGTTGCCAGCGGGCGGATCCGCGGCGGGATGGTCAGCCGGGTGGGCATCGGGATCGTCATGATGGCCGCCCCCGGGGTCACGCGGGCCGCTGCCCGGGTCGTCATGGGGGCCATCGTCCGGGTCGCCGGGGCCGCCGTCGGGGGGCGGGCCGGGGGGTGCGCCGTCGGGGGGCGGGATGAGCGGGAGGGTGCCCAGCAGCAGGCCGAGGTAGATCTGGGCGCAGAGCAGGTCGATGCTGCCGCCGGCGCCGGATGCCTTCAGCGCGCGGGCCATGGCCTTGATCCGGGCCATCGCCGCGGTGGCATGCACGGCCGGGAGCCGCTGCCCGGCCAGCGTCGCGGTGCAGTCCTGGTCCGGGTACAGCACCACCTGCGCCCGCCGCTCCGCGTCCTTCCTGCGTTCCTCCGCGCCGGCCGGGTCGGCGGCGATGACGGCGCGGCGCAGCGCGGCGCGGAGCATCCCGGTGGTCTGGGCGCCGGCGGCGGGCAGCACCCGGGCCTCCACCGCCCGCGCCGTCTCGTCGCTGAGCGGGCTGGCGGCCTCGGCGATCAGCCGGGCGCGAGCCAGGTCGATGACCCCGGCAGCTAGCGCCGCGCCGGTGCCGGGCAGCCGCCAGGTCAGTTCCACGGCCAGGTCCGCCCACGCCGACGCGCCGTACTGGGACAGGGTCAGTTCCAGCGCTACTTCGGCGGCGGCGGACGGCGTGACCTGCGAGGGGCGCCCGTCGTGGGCGGTGCTGGCCTTCTCGTCGCGGGCGGCGGCGCGGGAGGTGATCTGCGCGACCGCGGCTAGTTCCTGTGCCTGCGCCCAGGATGCGACCCGCCGCCAGGAGCCCGCGACCGCCGCCAGGTCGGCGTCGCCCAGGTCGGCGGGCGGCGCGGTGGCCAGCCACGCGGCGAGGTCCGGCCCCGGCGCCAGCCGTTCAGCGACCCGGCCCGCGACCGCCGCCAGCGGGATCCGGCCGCTGTCTTCGCGGCCCTCCGCCGCAGCGCGGGCATCCAGTTCCGCGAGTTCATCGAGGATCGCTTCCTGCGCGGCCTCCTCCTCAGCTGAGCCCGGAGCCGGGGAACTGGCCGGGGTCACGGGCGCCGAACCGTCGGCCGGAGCCGCAGCAGGCGGGCCGGCGGAAGGGTGGGTAGTGGCGGGCGGTGCAGCGGAAGGCTGGCCAGCGGAAGATGGGGCAGCATCCGGCGGGCCCGCGGAAGGAGCACCCGGCTCCGCCGGGTCAGCACCGGTAATCGCGGCGATCAGCGCACCGAAATCCATCTCATACGACCACGACAGGCCCTGCGGAACACCCGCGCCCCCAGCATCACCCATATCTGCCGGCACCGGTTCACCTCCTCCGCTGAGCACCTGAACCCGGGCGCCGCCCGGCCAATCTTCCTTAGATAAGACTAGCGGACTATGGGCACGCTAGCAAACTAATATCGAATGTTAATTCGATCGATTTCCCCGACTCACCACAAGGGTCGCCGTTGAGCAGCAGCCGAGGAAAACGTGGCCCTCCGCACCTGTCTACGGCCGTCATGTCGCGCTATACGACACTCCGCCGATGAGCCGGGAGGCAGCCGATGAGCGGGAGGCAGCCGATGAGCGGGAGGCATGGGCCATCGCGTTAGGTATCTCTACGGCCGCGACGTTATTCGCTGGCCGCGAGGCCGTCTCCGCGCGCGTCTGCGGCCAAGGTCTCCGGCTCGTCCTGAACTCCATAGGCACGCCATCGATGAGTGTCAACGGCCGAGCAGGCCTACCAGGATCCGGGTGATGATGTCGGCGTACCGGTCGTCCGGGGCGGCTGTTGCTGGCGGTGGCGGTTCAAGTAGCCGGGTGAGCTGCGGGTGATTGCCTGTGGTTATGGCGTGATAGAGGTAGGCGGCGTTGCGCCGCTGCGTTGCAGAGCCGCCGGCCAGCTCGTTCTGGACAAAGAGCACCGTGATGGCGTTGAGCATGGCGAACGCCTCGAGTTTGGCCTGAATCTCGGCGGGGTGCGGGTCGAGCACATCGAGGACGTGCTCGAGCAGGGCGAGTCCGTTGGGTCCCAGTACCGGACGGGTGGTTATCAGGACGACAAGCCAAGGATGCCGCCGCATAATCGCGCGCGCCTGCTGGCCGACCTCGACGAGGTCCGCCAGCCAGTCTCCGCTCGGCGCGGCAAAGGAGTACTCCGCGGCGGTGGCGTCAGTCATCAGGTCGAGTAGGTCATCGCGGGTATCGACATAGCGGTAAAGGGATGCCGCCCCCGTCCCCAGTTCGGCGGCGACCCGGCGCATCGACACCGCGTCCAGGCCGTCCCGGTCGGCAACGGCGACGGCAGCAGTGGTGATCTCAGCACGGCTGCGCTCGGCCGGCCGCCCCACCGCGGCGTGTTCAGGGCGCATCCAGATGAGGTCGTCGGACCGCTCCGATGCCATCCGCAGCCTCCTGGAATGTTGTTTGCGAACACTGTACTCAAAAGGGTAGTGTATTTCGCGAACGATGTTCGCAAAGTGATGCGCAGGACATTGATGCGCTGGACATGGTGACGATTTTGGAGGACACGATGACACCAGACGGACCCAACTCAACGACACCTGACGGACCCAGCTCAACGACACCTGACGGACCCAGCTCGACGCGTTATGCAAGGAACGGTGACGTGGAGATCGCTTTCGAGGACCTCGGCGGCGCCGGCGGTGATCCGTTGCTGCTGGTGATGGGCCTGGGCGTATCCAGGTTCTGGTGGCCGCAAGGGCTGGTCGACGAGCTGATCGGCCACGGCTTCCACGTGGTGGCCTTCGACCAGCGCGACGCTGGCGAGTCCACTCACTTTCCGGACACCGGGGCGAGTAACCCGTTCGCTGCCGTGCTCCGCAACCGCTCGACGGCATACACCGCCGAGGACATGACCGACGACGCGATAGCGGTCCTTGACGCGCTGGGCTGGGACTCCGCGCATCTGCTCGGGGCATCGATGGGCGGCCAGCTGGTACAGCGCACCGCACTGCGCCATCCCCGCCGGGTCCGCAGCATCACCTCGCTGGCTTCGCTGCCGAGCGACGTCGGCGGGCTGCGCGGAATGCGCTATGTGCGTCCCGGGATGCTGGCCCGGCTGTCGCGGATGAAGGTCCCCGAGGGGCGCGACGGCGACATCGCCCTGTCCCTGGCGCTCGCCCGCGCGGTGGCCTCGCCGGGCTACCCTTTTGACGAGGCAGCGGCGCGGGCCCGGATCGAGCGCGACGTCGTCAGCGGCGTCCGCGACACCGGCGCGCAGAGCCGCCAGGCGGGCGCGAAATGGCACGGCGGCCGGCTAGCCCAGCTCCGGGTACCCGCCCTCGTGCTGCACGGCGACGCGGACCCGCTGCTGCGCACGGCCGCCGCCCGGCACACTGCGGCTGCCATCGAGGGCGCGCGGCTCGTCATCCTCCCCGGAGTAGGGCACGATCTGCCTCGCGAGGTGTGGCCGCGGGTGGCCGATGAGGTCCGGGCAGTCGCCGACAGGGCTTCCGCGCTGCCGTCACCGGCCGGCAGCGCATGACATGTGCGTGCTGATGCCAGGCACGTAAGATCGCTACCCGGGCTGGCCAACGAGGACAGCGCGGCTGGCCTGCTCGCGGAACTCGAATGTCTCCGGCGTTGAGGGGCGTTCAGAGGCCGCTGACGTTGACGACGATCGCTTCCTGGGTGGACCGGGCGATCACGACGACCGCCTCGGTGTCCGGCGATCGGTTCTCCTCCCGGTGCGGGACGTGCGGCGGCACCCAGACATAGTCGCCGGGTTCTGGTTCAAGCCGGACGACCTCGCCGGAGGCCGGATCCCGGTAGACGAACGCCGGGCTGCCCGACACCACGAAGATCCCGGTCTCGGACTCGCCGTGGTGATGATCACCGGACGACGCTCCCGCAGTCAGCACGGTCCGGCCCATCCAGAGCGACTGGGCTCCCACCAGGTCGCCGGAGATCGCGGCCGCCCGGACCATGCCGCTCGTCTGCGCGGTCGCGCCGGACAGCTCGGCTGCCCTGACCAATCGCAGCCGCGCGTCGCCGGCGGCCGCCTCCCCGTCAGCCATTAGCTCCCGGTCGCTTCGCCGTTGTCCCGCGCCGGCTCCAGCGTCAGCGAGACCGAGTTGATGCACCAGCGCTGATCGGTGGGCACCTCGTAACCCTCGCCCTCGAACACATGCCCCAGGTGGGAGCCGCAGTTGGCGCAGCGCACCTCGGTGCGGACCGCACCCATCGAGCGGTCCTCCAGCAGCACCACGGCGTCGTCCGCCGTCGGCTGGTAGAAGCTCGGCCAGCCGCAGTGCGATTCGAACTTCTCCGCAGACCTGAACAGCTCCGCGCCGCATGCCCGGCAGCGGTAAACGCCCTCGGTCTTGGTATCGGTGTACTCGCCGGTGAACGCGGCCTCGGTGCCCGCCTGCCGCAGCACGCGGTACTCCTCGGGGGTCAGCCGCTCGCGCCATTCCTTGTCTGTCAGCTGGACATTCTCCATGCCACAGAGAATACCCGCGGGCCGCCACTCAGAGGCTGACCTCGTACCCGGGCTCCGGCATCGATGCCGTGCGCAGCTGGACCTTCGCGACCTGGCCGGCCGCCTGCACGTCCGGCAGCACGGCGGTGAGCGCTTCGAGGTCGGCAGCGGCCGCCGACACCGTCAGCTCGGTGACCGGCGCCCGCATGGACAGCCGGGCGGCTGACTTGGCCGACCGGATCGCCGCGATCGCGCCCGAGGCGGCCGCCAGCATCCGGTCCGCGGCATCAGCCCGCTCCGCGCCAGCCGGGCCCACTGCGCCAGCCGGGCCGACCGCGCCAGCCGGGCCGACCGCGCCAGCCGGGCCGACCGCGCCAGCCGCGCCGACCGGGAACTCGGCGGGGTCGGGCCATGGCGCGCGGTGCACCGAGCCGTCCTGCCACCACGACCACACCTCGTCAGTGACGAAGGGCAGGAACGGGGCGAACAGCCGCAGCAGCACCGACAGCGCCAGCCGCAGTGCTGCGACGGCCGACCGGGCGGCCTCGCTGCCGCGGGCGCCGTACGCCCTGGCCTTGACCAGTTCCACGTAGTCGTCACAGAAGAACCAGAAGAACTGCTCGGTCAACTCCAGCGCCCGGGCGTGCTCGTATGCCTCGAACGCCTCGGTGCACTGGCGCGCCACCGCAGCCAGCCTGGAGAGCATGGCCAGGTCCAGCTGCTCCGTTATAGCTGTATTTGATCTGTCCGCCGGGGAAGCAGTCCCTGCTGGGCCGGCGGCCGCTTCCTGGGGCAGCGCAGCCAGCACGAACCTGCTGGCGTTGAGGATCTTGATGGCCAGCCGCCGCCCGATCTTGAGCTGACCGGGGTCGAAGGCAGTGTCAGTCCCGAGCCGGGCGCTGGCCGCCCAGTAGCGCACTCCGTCCGAGCCGTACTCGCGCAGCATGTCGACGGGCGTGACCACGTTCCCCTTGGACTTGGACATCTTCTTGCGGTCCGGGTCCAGGATCCAGCCCGAGATCGCGGCATGCCGCCAGGGCAGCTGGCCGTGCTCGGCCTGCGACCTGAGCACCGTGTAGAACAGCCAGGTCCGGATGATCTCGTGCGCCTGCGGCCGCAGGTCCATCGGGAACACCCGGCCGAACAGGTCATCGTCGGTGCTCCAGCCGCCGGCGATCTGCGGGCTCAGCGAGGACGTCGCCCAGGTGTCCATCACGTCCGGATCGCCGGCGAACCCGCCGGGCTTGCCGCGCTGGTCCTCCGCATACCCCGGCGGCGCTTCGGCGGCCGGGTCCACGGGCAGCGCGGTGTCGGCGGCCGCGATCGGGATGTCATAACGCGGCTCGCCCGCCTCGTCCAGCGGGTACCAGACCGGGATCGGCACCCCGAAGTAACGCTGCCTGCTGATCAGCCAGTCGCCCGCCAGGCCATTGACCCAGTTCTCGTAGCGGGTGCGCATGTGATCGGGGTGCCAGTCGAGTTCCTGCCCGCGGGCGAGCAGCGCGGCCCGCAGGCCCGCGTCCCTGCCGCCGTTCCTGATGTACCACTGCCGGGAGGTGACGATCTCCAGCGGCCGGTCGCCCTTCTCGTAGAACTTCACCGCGTGCTCGATCGGCTCGGGATCGCCGCGCAGATGCCCCGACACGGCCAGCAGCTCCGCCATCCGCTGCCTGGCCGCCTTCGCCGTCGCGCCGGCCAGCTCGCCGTAGGCGGCGCGCCCTTCGGCGCCGTCGATACCGGGCGGCGGCTCAGCCAGCAGCCTGCCGTCCCGGCCGATCACCGGGCGGGTCGCCAGCTGCAGGTCACGCCACCAGGTCACGTCGGTCATGTCGCCGAACGTGCATACCATCGCGATGCCGGTGCCCTTGCCCGGCTCGGCCAGCTGGTGCGCGAGGACCGGCACGGCCACGCCGAACACCGGCGTGCGGACCATGCGCCCGATCAGGCTGGCGTACCGCTCATCGTCCGGGTGCGCGACCAGCGCCACGCAGCCGGGCAGCAGCTCGGGCCGGGTGGTCGCCACCACCACTTCGGCCATTTCCGCAGGATGCGGGCCGGGGCTGCCCGGATAGGAACCGCCGTCCCTGACCGGAAAAGCGATCCTGAAATACGCGGCCCGCACCGGCCTGTCCTCCAGCTCGGCCTGCGCGACCGCGGTGCGGAATGTGATGTCCCACAGCGATGGCCCCTCGGCCAGGTAGGCCTCACCACGGGCGAGGTTACGCAGGAAGCCACGCTGGGCCACCGCGCGGGACCGCTCGTCGATAGTCCGGTACTTGGTGCTCCAGTCGACCGACAGGCCGAGCCGTCGCCAGGCTTCCTCGTAGGACTGCTCGTCCCGCTCGGTCTGTTGCTCGCACAGGGCCACGAAGTTGCGCCGCGACACCGGGATCTGCTGGGACGGGGGCATCTGCCGGCCCTGTGGTCGTCCCGCTGCCTGCGCAGGCGGCTCGAATTCGGGGTCGTAGGGGAGTGACGGGTCGCACCGGACGCCGAAGTAGTTCTGCACGCGGCGCTCGGTCGGCAGCCCGTTGTCGTCCCAGCCGATCGGGTAGAAGACTTCCTTGCCGCGCATCCGCTGGAACCGCGCGATGGTATCCGTGTGGGTAAACGAGAAAACGTGCCCGATGTGCAGTGACCCGCTGACCGTCAGCGGGGGAGTGTCGATGGCGTAGACGCCATCGCGGCTCTTACTACGGTCAAAGTTGTACTACCCGCACCTTTTCCCACTCGCGCGACCACTTCTCTTCGATGCCGTCAAGCGTGGGCTTGGCTGGCACGTCGCTGGGGCGGAAGTCAGTACTCATGCCCAGAATGGTAGCGCGTGGTGACGACCCGGGGTCAACTTGATAACGTCAGCGCAGGCCGGCGCCCGATGTCCGTGTTCGGCCACGGATGGTGCTGTTCAGCTAGCGTTCTCAAGCCAGCGGGAGACCTCACTTGCCCGAGGGACACCAGCGCGTCGAGCAGGTCTCCGGCGGAGACCGGCTGAGCCTGCGGGCGGACTGCGAACGGTGCTTCGCGCTGTGCTGCGTCGCACCGGCCTTCTCGGCCTCGGCGGACTTCGCCATCAGCAAGCCCGCCGGGCAGCCGTGCCCGAACCTGCAACCGGATTTCCGCTGCTCCATTCACGATCGGCTCAGGCCGCGGGGCTTCGGCGGCTGCGCGGTTTATGACTGCTTCGGAGCGGGGCAGCAGGTCGCCCAGGTCACCTTTGGTGGCCGGGACTGGCGGCAGGCGCCGGAGATTGCCGCGCAGATGTTCGACGTGTTTGCCATCGTGCGGCAGCTCCATGAGCTGCTCTGGTACCTGACCGAGGCACTGGCGATGCGGCCGGCCCGCCCGCTGCACAGTGAGCTCAGCGCCGCGCTGCGGGAGACCGAGCGTCTCGCGGGCGGCAGTCCCGAGGCCCTGGCGGCGCTGGACGTGAATGCGCACCGACGAGGCGTCAATGCGCTGCTGCTGCGCGCGAGCGAGCTAGCGCGAGCGGGTGCCCGGCGCGAGGCAGTCGGCCCCGAGGGCGCCAGCCTGACCGGAGTCGACCACAGGGGCGCCGATCTGACCGGGAAAGACCTCAGGGGCGCCGGCTTGGCAGGTGCCAGTCTCAGGGGCGCTTCCCTGATCGGGACTGATCTCAGCGGCGCCGACCTGCGGGGCGCCGATCTCACCGGCGCCGATCTCAGGGGCGCCGACCTGAGCGGCGCCGACCTCACCGGGAGCATTTTTCTCACCCAATCCCAGCTCGACGCCGCGAAGGGCGACCCCGGCACTAAGCTGCCAGCCTCGCTCGTGAGCCCAGCACACTGGCCGTCTTCGGCGGCACCCGGGAATTCCGGGTAGCACGGAGGGCCGGGTGCGCTAGCTCAGCCGCGGCACCCGGCACTTCTCCAACGGCACCCACGTACCAGGTCCTTCAGCAGGCGGGCTGCCAGCCGCGGTCGGCCGTCGCTGCAGGTTCAGCGGCCCGAACCGGGCGCCTGAAACTACTTTCCAAGAGAATACTCTTAGAGTATTCTCTTGGTTGTGAGTGTTCCGCTGACATTGCTTGGCCTGCTTGAGCGGGGACCGAGCCACGGGTATGACCTGAAACGGGATTATGACGCGTTCTTCGGCCGGGGCAGGCCACTGCGCTACAGCCAGGTGTACGCGACCCTGTCCCGGCTGGCCAGGGACGGGAAGGCGATCCCCGGACCGGTCGAGCAGGGGGCCGGGCCGGAACGGCGCCGGTACGTCATCACCGAGGCAGGCATGGCCGACGTGGAGCGGTGGCTGGCCGAGCCGGCCCCGCCGGAGCCGGACCTCACCAGCGAGCTGTTCGCCAAGGTGGTACTCGCCCTGATGCTCGGCCGCCCGGCCAGCAGCTACCTCGACAAGCAGCGGGCGGCGCACCTGCAGCGGATGCGTGAGCTCACCGAGCTCAAGCGGGACGCCGATCCGCTCAACGTGCTGCTCGCCGACCACGCGCTCTACCGTCTGGAGGCTGACCTGCGATGGATCGACCACACCGCGGCCCGGCTGGACCTGCTCGAACGGGCGGTGCACTGATGACCGCGAACCTCCCCGCCGTGGCGGAACCCAAGGCCGGGAACATTGTCGAGGCGCGGGACCTGGTGAAGTCGTTCGGCAGCACGCCGGCGCTGCGCGGCGCCTCGCTGGGAGTCCGGCAGGGCGAGATCGTCGCGGTCATGGGGCCGAGCGGCTCTGGCAAGTCCACGTTGCTGCACTGCCTGGCGGGCATCCTGGTCCCCGAGGAGGGGCAGGTGTGGTTCGGCGGGCAGCGGCTGGACACCCTGAGCGACGAGCGGCGCAGCACGCTGCGCCGGGACCGGTTCGGGTTCGTGTTCCAGTCCGGTCAGCTGGTCCCCGAGCTGGCAGCGGAGGAGAACGTCGCCCTGCCCTTGCTGCTGTCGGGAACGCGCCGCGGCCCGGCGATGACGGCGGCCAGGAAATGGTTTCCCGTGCTCGGCCTGGACGGGCTTGAGCACCGAAGGTCCGGGGAGCTGTCCGGCGGGCAGGCGCAGCGCGTCGCCCTGGCCCGCGGCCTGGTCGCCGGTCCTGAGCTGCTGTTCGCCGACGAGCCGACCGGGTCGCTGGACTCGGTGTCCGGGGAGCTGGTGATGGACCTGCTCACCGCCGCGGCCCGCGAGCACGGCACCACCGTCATCCTGGTCACCCACGACGCCCGGGTCGCCGCCTACGCCGACCGCGAGGTCGTCGTCCGAGACGGCACGGTCAGCACGCTCACCGGGGCCAAGCCGTGATCCTCCTCGGGCTCCGCCTGGTCATCAGCGGCGGCCGCGAGGCGATCACCCGCCTGGTCATCCTGGCCGTCGCGGTCGGCCTCGGCGTCGGCCTGCTGCTGACCGCCGTGGCCGCGACCAACGCGGTCACCGCCTGGAACAACCGCCACGCCTGGTTCTGGACCGGCACCGCGTGGGTGCCCCCGGGCCCGGCCACGGGCGTCGCCCCGCTGTGGTGGCACCCCCGCAGCGACATCTTCGGCGGCCAGACGATCAACCGCTTCGACGTGGCCGCCACCGGCGCCTCGTCCCCGGTGCCGCCCGGCATCCCCCGGGACCCCGGACCCGGCCAGTACTACGCCTCGCCCGCTCTCGCCGCGCTGCTGCGCAGCACCCCGGCGAACCAGCTGGCCGGCCGCTACCCCGGCCACCTGGCCGGCACGATCGGCGACGCCGCGCTGCCGTCGCCGAACTCGCTGGTCATCATCGTCGGGCGCACCCCGGCGCAGCTCGCGCACACTCCGCACAGCGTGCCGGTGACGTCGATCTCCACAACGGAGGTGGGCTGGCCCGTCCCCCCGACGGAGGCCAACCCCAAGGGCCTGACCTACACCCCGCCCGACTCGGGAGGCGGGAAGAGCAGCATCGACCTCATCCTGTCCGTCGTGGCGCTGGCCATCCTGGCCCCGGTGCTGATCTTCATCGCCACCGCGACCCGGCTGTCGGCCGCCCGCCGCGAGGAACGGTTCGCGGCGATGCGCCTGGCCGGCGCGACCCGCAGGCAGGTCTCCCTGCTCGCCGCCACCGAATCGACGGTGGCCGGGATCCTGGGGGTGGCGGCCGGGTTCGGGATCTTCTTCCTGCTGCGCATCCCGGTCGCGGGCATCCCGTTCATCGGCCAGCCGTTCTTCCCTGCCGAACTGTCGCTCAGCCTGCGCGGACATCCTTGCGGTCGCGATCGGCGTGCCCGTCTTCGCCGCGGTGGCGGCCCGCTGGCGCTGCGCCGGGTGCACATCTCCCCGCTCGGCGTCGCCCGCCGGGCGACGCCGAAGCCGCCGCGGGCCTGGCGGGTGGTGCCGCTGCTGGCCGGCCTGGCCGAACTCGGCTTCTGGACCGTCCACGGCCACCCGGCCTCCATCTCCGGGCAGATCCAGGCGTTCGCGTCCAGTTTCCTGCTCATCATCGTCGGCCTGCTCATCGCGGGCCCGTGGCTCACCATGGCCGCGGCAAGGGGCATGGCCCGGTGGACCAGCCGCCCCGCCACGCTGCTCGCCGCCCGCCGCCTCGCCGACGACCCCAGGGCCGCCTTCCGCGCC
>CAVPPJ010000012.1:0-59283 GCA_963707065.1 uncultured Actinomycetes bacterium | reverse complement strand
CGGCGAGACGCTCAAGGCGCCCATCTCGCCGAGCTAGCGCGCGGTGAGATGCTGATCCAGTTGAGATCCACGACTCGCCGCACTCAACTGGCTGGCTGGCCAGCGAAAGCCTCGCCATCCGGCCCCACCTAGGTGATCACTAAACGTGGGTTTGTTAACTGGCGGCGGTCCCCGTCGACGCCGTCCATTGCCTTTGCGAAGGCTCGTTGTCCGGAGAACGGGCGGTGCGCTCCCGCGGCACCGGACCAGTGCTCTTGGCCCGCGACTCGCCGCCGCCGGGATTGTTGGGTCTGTGCTCCATTGGTTGATGCATCGTCGCGTGTCCAAAAACAAGCACCCTCCTCAGAAGAAAGGTCAGGGATGATCTACCGGGACAGCCGTGACGCCATCGCCGTGCACGGGAGCAACCGCGGCGCGGGTGCAGCACAAGCTCCGGCGGTGGCGGGTGGCGTCGCTTTAGCCGCCCCAAACAGGCTGATCCTCACTCGATACGGCAATGGCACCATGCCTAGGGGAGATGTGGATGCTTTCGCCAGGGAGCGACTGGTCATCGGCGGGAGCCGGTCGGCCTCGGGCGTGAGCCCATCGGGCGGTCAGGCTAGTTAGTTGTGCTTTGGTGGCAATCTCGGGACGCCGGGGTGCAGGGGTTGTGGCCCGATACCGCCGTGATGGGCCGGCTGTTGTCCTCTGGCGCTGTCAGCCGGTCAGCAACCCGGCCCGCTCGATGCGCGGGGAATTGTACTTTCGCGCGGTGCCGCCCGTATCTGCCAGGTGAGCCTGAACGATGGCGTCTGGCAGCTGTGGCCAGGGGCCTCCGGCTTCTGGCAGCGTCATACCGGGGTGTTCACTGGCGATGGCAGGACGATCAGGGGCGCCTGGGAGGGCTTGGCTGAAAGGATCGCAGTTCAAGTACGACTTTGACCTGAGCTACCTGCGGCCCGGGGGTGGCTCGCCGGCGGCCAGAGCCGGAAACAGCGGCAGCGAAGGGGTGATGATGGACCCGTTGATTGATCCGGGGGAGTATGCGGCGCTTGCCTATTGCACCTATCTGAACCAGGCCTCGCTGGGGCTGATACCTCGCACCTCGGTAGAGGCGAGCGTCCGGTTCTTGACCGACGTGGCCCAGCATGGCAACCTCCGCCTGTCGGACCAGGCCGAGGCAAGGGTTCTGGACGGGCTGCGAACGGCCGCGGCCGGGCTACTCGGCGCGCCGGTGGCGTCGGTCGCGGTGCTGGGCGGGGCGAGTGAGGGCTTGGGCCAGCTTGCCGCGCTGTTGTCCAGCGCCGGGGGTGAGGTGGTCTTGGTGCCCGGCGACTTCCCCAGCGTGACCTACCCGTGGCTGGCCGCTCGGGACCGGTTGGGCATGCGCATCCGCTGGGTTCGCGACACCCCGGCCCGTGACCTCACTCTCTCGCTGGGCGAGGCCATCAGCGAACGGACCACGGTCGTGTGCGTCAGCCCGGTTCAGTTCGCCACGGGCAGCCAGGTCGATGTCGCGGCCCTGGTGGCGCGCGCCCGGGAGGCTGGCGCCCGGGTGGTGGTCGATGTGACCCAGATGGCCGGCGCCGCCCCGGTCACCATGACGCACTGGGGAGTGGACGCACTGGTCTGCAGCGGCTACAAGTGGCTGTCCGCGCCGCCCGGCGTTGCGCTGCTCGCCGTCACCGAGAATCTGGCGGCGGCCACCCCCCTGATCGTCGGCTGGAAAGGCAGCGCCACACCGTTCGACTTCACCCCGCGAGAACTCTCCCTGGCCGCCGACGCCCGCAGGTTCGAGCTGTCAACCATGTCCTACAGCGCCGCCATGGGCCTGACCACGTCGATCAAGCTGCTCACCGGCATCGGGCTGACGAAGATCAGCGCGCACGCCAGCCAGCTGGCAGCCGAGCTGGCCGAGCAGACCGCGCCGCTGGGATGGGCGCCTTACCGGGCGCCCGGTGACCGTTCCGCAAGCAGGCACATCGTCTCGCTCAGCCACCCCGCTGCCACAGCCGACCAGGTGCAGGCCGCACTGGCGAGCCAGCACAAAATCCACACCAGCTCCCGCGCCGGCCGCCTCCGGGTATCCCTGCACGCCTACAACAGCAGCGACGACATCCACGCCCTGACCCACGCGCTCGCCTCCGTCGCCCCACGCTAGGCGGCCAGCCCCCTGCCTGCCTAGCCCTACCAGCGACCGCAGCGCTTGAACCGGCCTTATGGACGGCGCCTTTGTCACTCGCGGGGCTGCACAGGACAGCGCATCAGGTAATCGCGCAGCGTAGTCGTTCAACAGTTGCGACACGCACGCCTACCCGCCGTTATCTCCAGCCCGAGTTTGGTGTCCTTGCTGTAGCCGCCGCGGGTGTTTTGTATGCTTTTTGCTGCGTGGTGGACACCTTATCTGCACAGTGTCTCCGCCGCAGGCCCCGTGCAAATCCCCCTTTCGCTGCTGTTTTTAGAACTAATAAGCTACTATGTAAACGCTGTTCAGCTACATGTCAACGCCGCAGACCTCCTGGTCAGGCGCGGCATAGACAGGGACGGCTTCAGATAACCGCCGATCGGCGCGCTCAACGGGACCGCGTTCTCGATCGGACGAGGAACACCTATCGAGGTGATCTGCGTGTCGGCTCGCGCGTCTGATCGACGTCCGGTCTGCCGAAGTGGATAACTGCGCGACCGCTTGCGCTGTCCCTGACACGCCGCCCACGCGCACGGTCTCGGTGCCTCTTAGGAAGATGGCGAGGTCTGCGCGATCCCGATCCGGTTGATCAGGTCTTTGGTCCGGTTGATCCATATCTGGGAGCCGACCCGGGTCTCCAGTTCCAAGCCGGCCTGGGCGCGTTCGCTAGCTTCATCGAGGCGGCCGAGGCGCCAGGCGAGTCCTGCCAGCAGGCTGTCAGTGGCACCTCCGGAGTCGCCGGCCACTCCGACGATGGCCAGTTCACCGGCGTGCGGCGCGAGCTGATCGTACAGCCAGGCCGGATCGGGGATCCCCAGTGCGGTAGCGACCTGAGCCCAGTAGGCGATCGGCTGCATCCAGACCCACGACCGCGGCGGCGGCGCGAACCAGCGGGAGGTGATCTGGCGTGCCCGCTCGAGGTCGCCGCGCTGTGTAAAGCCCAGGGCCGCGGCGGGTGCGGCGAGGTGGGGGATGGACGGGTGGTCCGGCTGGGTGAGGCGCGCGGCCATCTGCTCGGCGTGGCCGGTGAGGGTGCCGGTGAGGAGCATCTGGCAGCTGTCCAGGACAAACCGGCCTGGTTCCTGCCAGTTGGTGCCCAGGTCCTGCTCGGACTGATAAGCAGGCTCAATGATGCCGGCCCAGCGCTCGAGGTCCCCGCAGACGAGATACCGGCATGCCTGCGTGAAGCGCAGCTGTCCTTGCAGCTCGGGCGAGTGCAGCACGTCATCAGCGAGCCGCCACGCCTGCGCGAACTCGGTGTCGAACCGTCCGAGGTCCCCGAAGCGGATCCGTTCCATGAGCTGGTAGCAACCCAGGATCGCCTGCCCCTGCGGGGTGAGACCGGGCCGTCGGCCCCGGAGCATCTCGTCGAGGACCGCGTGAAGCTGAGGCAGATGGTCGGTGACCAGCGCCGACCACAGGTAGGCGCTGACGGCGATGGCGAGCTCATCTGGCCGGCCGAGCCGCCGCGCCGTGCCGAGGGCTTCGTCCGCGTATCTCAGTCCGCGGAAGGCTGCCTTGTCGAAGTACAGCTCGGTGGCGAGGGTGGCGAGGATGCGGACGCGGCGGCCGGGATCGCTGCCGGCGATGCGGTCGAGTTGCTGTTCCAGCAACGCGATGAGGCGGGGGTCGGTCTCGCCCCACTCGCGGGGTCCCCACAGTTGCGGGGCGCCGAACGCGACGGCCGCGGCGAGCATGCGGTCTTCGTCGCCGATCCGGTCGGCCAGGCTGATCGACTCATCGAACGCGCGGTGCGCTTCGCGGATCAGGCCGCCCGACCGGCGCGCCTGGCCGAGCTCGACGAGCACGTCACAGCGGATGGCATCAGCGTCCGGGAGGGCCGGGGACACAGCGGTGAGGGCTTGCTCCAGATGACGGATCGCGTCCTGCCAGGCGCCCTGGCCAACGGCCTGGCTAGCGGCCTCACGCGCATATTTGACGGCCTTCGCGGGGTCGCCGACCGGGCCGGCGGACAGGTAGTGATAGGCGAGCTGGGCAACGTCGACGGCGGTGCCGGCGGATGAGATGCCCTCGAGCGCGGCCGCGACCCGGGCGTGCAACCGCGCCCGGTCCATGTGGCCGGTACTCGCATACAGGCTCTCGTGGATGAGCGGGTGCCGGAACCGGAAACCCCAGCCTTCGTCGGCGGTGGTGACCACGCCGGCGGCGATCGCTGGCTCGAGATTGAGCAGCAGATGTTCCGCGTCGATGCCGGTCACGTGTTCGAGCAGGTCCGGATTCAGTTCCCGGCCTGCGACCGCGGCGACCATGAGCAGCGACTGCGTATCGTCTGGAAGCCGGGCGACCCTGCGCAGCAGGACGTCACGGATACCGCTGGGCACGTCGTGCGCCTGCACGTCGCCGGCGGTCAGCGGCTGGCGCCGGTGTTCGCTGCTGATGAGCCGGACCAGCTCGGTGGTGTAGAACGGGTTGCCGCCGGTGCGGCTCATCAGCGCTGAGACGACCTTAGCGTCCGGCGGTTCCCCGGTCAGGCGCTCGACCAGCGCGGCGACATCCGCCGGCTTGAAGGCGCTGACCGCCACCGGTTCAGCGCCGGGGTGGCGGAGCACCTCTCCCAGCGCTTGGTGCAGCGGGCCAGACCGCTCGGTGTCCCGCACCGTGAGCAGCAACACCACAGTCATCCGATGAAGGTCCCCGGCCAGCATCTGGAGCAGGGCCAGCGACGCGTCGTCGGCGGCGTGCAGATCGTCGATCACAGCGAGCACCGCAGCGCCGGCCGCCGCCTCGCCGAGCGCGGCAGCGACGGCCTGGTAGGCCCGGAACTGGCGGGCGCTGTCCTCCCCGTCGGCCGCGACATCACCGTCCAGTCGCTGCCGGGCCGCCTGGACCAGGGGGCCGTCCGGCAATGCGCGCAGCACCTGGCTCCACGGCCAGTACGCGGGGGTCGATGCGGCGTCCAGGCACCTGCCCCAGGCGGTGGTGATTCCGGTGGCGCGAGCCAGGTACGCCGCCGCCTCCGCGAGGGTGGTCTTGCCCACGCCCGGCTCGCCGGCCAGGACCACTGCCCCACCGTCCCCGGAAGCGATCTGCCGGAGCCGACCGCGAAGATGTCCGAGTTCCGCGTCGCGGCCGACCAGGGAAGGCCCGGCTGGTCCCGCAGCTGGTTGTGGCTCGGCGGGTTGCGCCTCAGCGTGCCTGAGCGCGGCATCAGGCGGCACCGCGGCCGGGTGCCAATCCAGCGAGGTGTCCTGGTCGAGTACGGCGGTCTCCAGTCGCCGCAGCCCGGGCCCGGGCTCCAGGCCGAGCTCACCGGCCAGCAGGGCGCGGCACCGCTGGTAGGCGCGCAACGCGTCGGCCTGACGGCCGCAGCGGTAGGTCGCGACGATCAACTGCCCCCAGCGCCGCTCCCGCAGCGGCCGTGCCGCCACCATTCCCTCCAGCTCGGCCGCGGCCTGGGCGTGCCCGCCGAGCGCCAGCGATGCGTCGATCCGGTCTTCCATGGCCAGGTCGTATGCCTCCACGAGCCGGGCTGCCACCGGCACCGTCCACGGCTCGGCGGCGAACTCGGCCAGCGGATCACCACGCCACAGCGCCAGTGCGTCCGCCAGGCCAGCGGCAGCGACCGCGGGCCGGCCCCTGCCAGGTCTTCGTGTGCCTGCCGCGCTAGCGCCTGGAACCGCAGTGCGTCGACTTGGTCGTCCTCGACCTGCAGCGCGTACCCGGGGTCCTGGGTGACCAGTACCCGGCCCGAGGCGCGGGCCGGGCGGCCGGGTTCGAGCACCCGGCGCAGGTGGGAGATGTAGGCCTGTACCGAGGCGAGGGCCGCCGCCGGCGGCTCCTCCCGCCACAGCAGGTCGATCAGCCGGTCGACCGGGACGACATGCCCGGCGTCCACCACCAAGATCGCCAGCAGCGCGCGCTGCAACCGCGGGCCGAGATCGACCTCCTGGCCGTCTCGGCTCACCCGGAAATAGCCCAGCACCGCGAAGTGCAGGCGGCCGTCACCGGTCATCTCCGGCATGGGTCGGGACACGATCCAAGTCTGACACGCTGACCGCTACCAGCCGCTGCCCCGTCCGGGCCCCCAAGGCGCCAGGGCGGCCTAGAGCAGCAGCACGAGGCGGCTACGGCCGTCCGCCCGGCCGGCGTCCTGGCCGGCGGCAGTGGTGAACGCGGCCGAGGCCAGCAGCGACGCGCCCGCTCCGCCTCCTGCGGCGAAGGCGTGCACCTGCTCAAAGCCGTCCGCCCGCAGCCAGGTCAGCGCGCCGGTCAGGAGCCGGCGGCCCAAGCCCCGCCCGCGCAGGTCCACCCGGACCCCGATGCCGGCCAGCTGCGCGGTCCCGGCCGCCCGGTCAAGGCGGAAGGCGGCGGCTGCGACTGGCGGTGCCGTCGGCGGCAGCGAGAGGTCGCTCAGGACCAGCACGCCATGGTCCCGCATCAGATCAGCCACCTCCGCGGGATCGACGGGGACGTCCTGCAGCAGCGCTGCAACGTCCCGCTCCCCGGCTGGGTCGGCCCGCCGGACCAGCAGCGGAGGCGCGGCTGGAGGGCGGGCTGCGGTGGTGTCCACCCAGCCAGAGTCACCGAGGCGACTTGGCCGCGACTTGGCTTGAAGCCAAGCCGCAGCCCTGCTGGAGGCCAAGCCGCTGCGCCGATGGTGGTGCTCATACCCGCGATGTCCTGGCGTGACCGGCGCCCAGGGCGCCCAGGACCAGCAAACGGAAGGACCCTGCCATGTCTACCTTCGCAACCCATACCCATCCGGCAAGCCGGCCGGACCACAGCCTGGATGGCAAGGTGGTGCTCCCGGGCGACGCGGGTTTCGACGACGCACGGCGCGCATGGAACCTGGCCGTCGACCAGCAGCCCGCCGCGGTCGCTTTCCCCGAATCAGCCGCTGCCGTAACGGCTGCCGTCCGGTACGCGGCCCAGCGCGGCCTGCGGGTCGCCGCCCAGGGCACCGGCCACAGCGCCGGGCCGCTCGGCTCGCTGGCCGACACGATCCTGGTCCGCACCGACAAGATGCGCGGCATCCGGATCGACCCGCAGGCCCGGACCGCCCGGGTGCAGGCGGGCGTGGTCTGGCTCGACATGGTGCAGGCGGCGGCCGCCCACGGGCTGGCCGCGCTGGCCGGCTCCTCCCCCGACGTCGGCGTGACCGGCTACACCCTCGGCGGCGGCCTGAGCTTCCTCGGCCGCAAGTACGGCCTGGCCGCGAACAACGTGACCGCGGCCGAGCTGGTGACCGCCGACGGCCGCCTGGTCCGCGCCGACGCCGACCACGAGCCGGACCTGTTCTGGGCTCTGCGCGGCGGCGGCGGCAGCTTCGGGGTCGTCACCGCGCTGGAATTCCATCTGTTCCCCCACACTCAGGCCTACGCCGGCGCCCTGTGGTACCCGATCCAGCGCGCATCTGAGGTGCTGCACGCCTGGGGCGAGCTGACCCGCGGCCAGGTCCCGGACGAGCTGACCATGGTCGGCCGGCTGCTGAACTTCCCGCCGATCCCGCAGATCCCCGAGCAGATCCGCGGCCAGTCGTTCGTGATCGTGGAGGCCTACCACACCGGCGAGCCCGCCCGGGCGGACGCACTGCTGGCCCCTCTGCGCGCGCTCCGGCCGGTCAACGACACCATCACCACCGTGCCGATGCCCGCACTCAGCCACCTGCATATGGACCCGGAGCAACCCGTTCCCGGGGCCGGCGACGGGATGCTAACCGGCCCGCTGCCTGCCGAGGCAATCGATGCCTTCGTCCAGGCCGCCGGCCCGGGCGCGGCGTTCCCCCTGTTGTCGGTGGAGATGCGCCACCTTTGTGGCGAGTTCGCCCGCTCCCGCCCCGGCAACGGCGCGCTGGCCTGCCTGGACGCCCACTACGCGCTGTTCGCCGTCAGTATGACCCCGGTCCCGGAGCTGGTGGCCCCAGTCATGGCGCAGGTCCAGACGGTCAAGGACGCGCTGGCGCCCTGGGCCGCCCGGCAGATGTACCTGAACTACGCCGAGACGGCGACCGGGGTGGCGCCGTTCTGGACCGAGTCCGCCTACCAGCGGCTCCGCCGGATCAAGGCCAGCGTGGACCCCGGCGACACCATCCGGTCCAACCATCCCATCCCGCCAGCAGCCCGCTGACCGCACTCTTTGATCCGGAGGCCACACATGCGGGCTATCCCCACCGAACTGTCCGGCACCAGCATCACCGCAGAGCCAGAGGAGACGTCATGAACATCGACAATGCAGTCATCATCATCACCGGGGCCGGTAGCGGCATCGGCGCAGCCGCAGCCCGGGCAGCCAGCGCCGCAGGCGCCCATCTCGTCCTGGCCGGGCGAAGGCAAGAAAGGATCAACGCGGTCGCCGGTGAGCTTCGTGCGGCCCGCCCCGACCGATCCGCACTCGCCATCCCCACTAACGTCACCGACCCAACCGACCTCGAGGTCCTCGTCAGACGCACCCTCGACGCGCACGGACGGATCGACGTCCTCATCAACAACGCTGGACAGGGGTTCTACTCCCCTGTAGCTGAGACCGACATAGACCTCTACCGGCGAATCCTCGAGGTCAACGTCCTCGCGCCACTCGCCGCAATGCAAGCAGTCCTGCCCTCCATGCGGGCCCTTGGCCGAGGAATGATCATCAACGTGAGCTCGGGCGCGTCCCTCGGCGTATACCCGACCACCGGCGCCTACGCCTCAACCAAAGCTGCCCTCAATCAGCTCTCCGCAGTCGCCCGAGCAGAGCTCGCTCCCGAGGGCATCGCGGTCAGCCTCATCCACCCCTACCTGACTGAATCCGAATTCAACCAGGCTCTCCTCGGCGGTGACCCGATCCTCGCACCCGCGGAGGCTCCCCAACACACTGCCGAATACGTCGCCAGCAAACTCCTAGACCTCATCCACTCCGGCGACGAAATGACCGTCCTCCTTCCAGCGTGAATGTCGCGGATGGCCAACCTCTGACGGCGGCTGTGGGAGCGGCCGGCGCGCAGCGCCGATCGACCTGATCGGAGCGCATGACTGTCCATAA
Organism: uncultured Actinomycetes bacterium; assembly: GCA_963707065.1. Lineage (GTDB taxonomy): Bacteria > Actinomycetota > Actinomycetes > Streptosporangiales > Streptosporangiaceae > Palsa-506. The sequence goes on along the minus strand of CAVPPJ010000012.1, from coordinate 50,138 downwards.
CGGGGTTATCTGCGTGCGGCCACCCGCCCGGTCCAAACAGTTCTCAGCCGCACCGACTCGGCGTTATGCGGCAATTCCGGTGAGTCCAGCTGTCGGACCGCTCACCCGGCGTCACAGCCATGCCAGGTCCTGCTCATGCAGGTATGATCTTTAGTGCAACGTATGACCTCCGGATCATGGGAGTCTATGGCGGCAGATGGCGAAGCTGAGGACGACCATTTCCGCGCCCCACGCAAGCAGCGCAGGCCGCGTTCCTGCTGGTAGCGGCGGTATGCGGAAATGCACTCCGGAGCCGTGTGCGCAGGTTCGAATCCTGCTGGGGGCGCCAAAATCGAACACGCAAGCTAGCCACCTTCTTTGGTGATACGCAATCTGACCTGGGCTAACATCTGGGATGCCCCCCACTCCCCCGGCCTCGCGCGCCCCAGGCACGCCCCAGGAGCCGACGCGCGCGATGCCTTCTGACGTCAGCGCCCTGGCGGGCAACGACCATCAAGACCGTGTACGCACTCCGCGCTTAGCGCTCATCCGGCGCTATCGCCCGGAGTAAGCCGATGTGGCAGAACGCCAGCCAACTGCGGGTGCCCGCAAGAGACTCGTCAGGGAAATCTGCGCGGCCTGCCGACCGTGCGAACGCCGCGCGGTCTTACCCACCCCCCCGGGCACCCACCAGCGTCACCAGACGATGAGCCGCCACCAGCCCGGCCACATCCGCCAGATCACGCTCACGACCGACGAATTCCGTCAGCGGCACCGGCAGCCCAGGCGGCCAGCCCCGCGAACCCGGCATCAACGACGTCCCGCCATCACACCACTCACCCAGCCCAGGCCGCAGCCACCCAAGCAGTGGACCAGCCGCACCCGCACAGGTAAGAGACCTCAGCCGACGGCAGGTTCCACCTGCCAGGCAGCGCCAATGACCGGCGGACATTCACCCGACCAGCTACCGCACAGCCACGCCCTGATCACATCCAACGCCAGCCACCGGCCGTGCCACCCGAACTCCCTATCTGGACTGGGGTGCTCTCCCGGACAGCGCGAGGATTTCCCCCGCGCACAATTCGGCTCCGAGAGACGGCGACGCGTCCAGCTGCCAAGATTGCTCGCCCGGCGTGAAGGCTGTGGGGCCGTCGCGGTTGTGCGGGACGCTCGCGGGCGCCCGGTACCGCTCGTGCAATGTGTGGACTTCCAGATCATGAGGAGCAAACGGCGGCAGACGGCGGGCTGATGACGACGATCTCACGCGTCCCATACGCGCCCCGCGGATGAAGCCCGGGCAGCGTTCCTGCTGGTAGCGGCTGTATGCGGGATTGCACTCCGGAGCCGTATGCGCAGGTTCGAATCCTGCTGGGGGCGCTAAATTCGAACACGCAAGCGGATCGCTTTTCGCAGCGCTATAAGACCTGACCTGGGCGAATGTCCGGCATGATCTGCTCTCCCCCGCCGCTTGCGCCCCAGGCACGCCCCAGGACCGGGCACGCACGATGCCTCCTGACATCAGCGCCCGGGCGGGCAACGACTGTCGAGGCTGTGTGCTTTGCGGGCTGTCCGCGGCGCGAACGGCTGTGAATCCCTGTAGCTTGGCCAGCGCTCAATGCCGTGCAGCAGCCCAGAGCGATCTTGAGAACGACCGCTCATACATGCATCAGGCACGCGCCAGATCAGCGGCACCCTTCGCATGCATGACTTTGCGTGATCGACATCTAACCTCAGCGGCACACGATCCCGCCTAGTCTGTACGACCAACTACTGCCCGGTGCTAGTCTGCGCCACCCAGATGGGCAATCTGGGTGGAAGCGAACACGAGATGTCTCCGGGGGAAGACAGGGCCCCGGGCTCAGTGAAGGGCGCCGGCGGGCTGTCAGCCTGCCCGGTGGGTTAGCCGTATGACGGAGACCGTGTTGTCGCCGTTGGTGATGTAGGCGGTGCGGGCGGCGGGATCGGCGGCGATGGCGTATGGGTAGTTGCCGACCGCGATCTTGGCCGACGTCTGGCTGCAGCCGGTGTGGTCCGATCCGTTGCAGGTGGCGCCGTTGATCACCGATATGCTGGTGTCCTCGATGCTGGCGACGTAGACCTTGTTCGTGGTGGGGTCGATGGCCACGCCGATGGCGCCGAACCCTGCCCTGACCGTGGCTGGGGTTTGGGCCGCAGCCGGTGTGGTCCGATCCGTTGGTGTTTGCTGCGTCGCAGGCGGCGCCGTTGATCACGTACACGCTGTCGCCGCCGAACGGAACGGTGTTGATGACGACGTTTGGTGGCGTAGATGGTGTTGGTCGCCTAGTTGACGGCGAGGCTGAGGACGGAGACCACTGCTCACTGCTCCGGAGGCCAGGGCCATCGACCGCCACGACCGAAATACGATCAAGCTTCACGCCAGCCCTGGCGAGCACCCTCTACCCGATGACGCGCAGCCCTTCGCCTGGCGCGTCGCCCCGCAGCCGGGTCAGGAGCGGGCGGCGTGGTGGCTGCGCTCCAGTTCGGCCATGACCGTGGCGCCGAGATCGCTCCAGCTCGTCTCGAACTTGGCCACGCCGTCACGTTCGAGCTGGCTGGTGACGTCATCGAAATCGACACCGGCCGCGGCGAGCTGGTCAAGCACGTGCCGGGCCTCGTCGTAGCGGCCGCTGATGGTGTCCCCGCTGACTTTGCCATGGTCGGCGAAGGCTTCCAGGGTGGCGCCCGGCATGGTGTTGACGGTGTCTGGGGCGACCAGCTCGGTGACGTACATGGTGTCCGGATAAGCAGGGTTCTTGACCCCGGTTGATGCCCACAGCGGGCGTTGCGGCTGAGCTCCGAGCCGGGCAAGCTTCTGCCATCGCTGGCTGCCGATCAGCTCCTGGTGGGCCTGGTAGGCGAGCCGGGCGTTGGCGATGGCCGCCTGGCCCCTGAGGCCGACGGCCGCGCTGCCTGTTACCTGGTCGAGCCGGGCATCGACTTCGGTGTCCACCCGGGAGACGAAGAAGGAGGCGACCGACCGGATCGCGGCGATATCCCGTCCTGCGGCTGCGGCTTGCTCTAGGCCGCTCAGGTAGGCGTCCATCACCTCGCGGTACCGGGCGATGGCGAAGATCAGCGTTACGTTGACGCTGATTCCCTCGCTGGTCACCTGCCTGATCGCGGTGAGGCCCGCCGGTGTTGCCGGGATCTTGACGAACAGGTTGTCCCGGTCCACCGCGCCGCGCAGCGCGCGTGCCGCCGCTACGGTCGCAGCCGTGTCGCCTGCCAGCCGGGGATCCACCTCGATCGAGACTCGCCCGTCCCGGCCGACGGTTGTCTGGTAGACCGGGGCAAGGATGTCGCATCCGGCCCGGACGTCGCCGGTGGTGATGGCGAAGACAGCGGCGTCCACGTCGGTGCCGCGGGCGGCCAGGTCACGCAGCTGGTCGTCGTAACGGTGACCTTTGGCCAGAGCCGAGGCGAAGATCGTGGGGTTTGTCGTCACCCCGACCACGTGCCGGCCGGTGATGAGGGACTGCAGGGCGCCGCCGGCCAGTAGCTCGCGGGACAGGTCGTCCAGCCAAACCGCCACGCCCTCGGCGGACAGGTCGGCGAGCGGGTCGCGGCGGGTGTCGTCAGTCATGTGCAGGCCTTTCGGAACGGGACGCGGTCGGGGTAACGAGCTAAGGCAGTTGCTGCGGGCAGCCGGCCCGGGCTAGGCGGGACGGTCGGCGGTGCCGCCGGAGCCCGGGGCGAAGGTGGCGGGACGGCCGCCGGGCCGGGCGCCGTGCTTGGCGTCGTGGATGGATTCCCGCGCGGCGGCCACGACGGCGTCGGCGGTGATGCCGAATTCCTGGTACAGGGTCTTATAGTCGGCAGACGCGCCGAAATGCTCGATGCCGACGCTTCGCCCGGCATCGCCGACGATCTTCTCCCAGCCGCTGGCTATCCCGGCTTCCACGCTGACCCGCGCCCGGATGCCGGGCGGCAGGACCGTGTCCCGGTAGGCCGCATCCTGGGCGGCGAACCATTCCACGCATGGCATCGAGACAACCCGGGCGCCGATGCCCGCGTTCTGGAGCTGCTCACGGGCATCGAGGGCGACCTGCACCTCAGATCCGGTGCCGATCAGCACTACGGCGAGCCTGCCTCCGGCCGACTCGGCGAGGATATAGCCGCCGCGGGCGGCGCCTTCGGCCGGCCGAAGGCCGGTGCCGTCGCCGCGGGCGAGAACAGGTATGTTCTGCCGGCTCAGCACGATGCCCGCGGGTCGGCTGGCGTTTTCGATGATGGCGCGCCAGCAGATGCTGGTCTCATTCGCGTCGCCCGGCCGGACCACGTCCAGGCCGGGGATGTTGCGCAGCGAGGCGAGCTGCTCCACCGGCTGATGCGTAGGCCCGTCCTCGCCCAGACCGATCGAGTCATGCGTCCAGACGTAAATCGCGGGCAGCTGCATCAGCGCGGCCAGCCGTACCGCGGGCCGCATGTAGTCGCTGAACGTCAGGAATGTCCCGCCGTAGGCCCGGGTTAGCGACTGCAGCGCGATGCCGTTCAGCGCGGCGGCCATCGCGTGCTCGCGGATACCGAAATGCAGCGTCCGCCCGTACGGGCCGCCGTGCCATTCCTTGGTCTGCCGGCCGGGCGGGATGAACGAGTCCGCGCCGTCCATCGTGGTGTTGTTGCTCTCGGCCAGGTCCGCTGACCCGCCCCACAACTCCGGGAGCACGGGTGCCAGCGCGGACAGCACCGCGCCGCTGGCCTTTCGGGTCGCCATGCCCTTGCCGTCGGGCTCGAAGGCAGGCAGCACGCTGGTCCAGCCGTCCGGCAGCCGCCCGGCCTGCAGCCGGTCCAGCAGTCTTGCCCGGTCCGGGTTCGCCCGCCGCCACGCTTCGTACCGGCGCTGCCAGCGGGCCCGGGCAGCGCTGCCCCGCACGCAGGCCTCGCGGGCATGCCGGAGCACCGGCTCCTCCACCGTGAATGACTGTGCAGGATCGAAGCCGAGCAGCTTCTTGGTCGCCGCGACCTCGTCGGCGCCCAGCGCCGAGCCGTGCGCCTTGCCGGTGTTCTGCCTGGTCGGTGCCGGCCAGCCGATAACCGTGTTGAGCACGATGATCGACGGGCGCGCGGTCTCCCGCTTAGCCGCCGTGACGGCGTCCAGGACCGCGTCGACGTCCTCGCCGTAACCGTCCTTGCCGCGCCAGTCCACTGTCTGGACGTGCCAGCCGTAAGCCGCATAGCGGGCGGCGACATCTTCACTGAAGGAGATACCGGTGTCGTCCTCGATGGAGATGTGGTTCTGGTCGTAGAACACGATCAGGCTGCCTAGTTCCTGGTGGCCGGCCAGCGAACTGGCCTCGCTCGAGATGCCCTCCATCATGTCGCCGTCGGAAGCGATGACGTAGACGTGATGGTCGAACGGGCTCTGCCCGGGCGCGGCCTCCGGATCGAGCAGCCCGCGCTCCCGGCGCGCGGCCATGGCCATACCCACTGCCGCGCCGAGTCCCTGGCCGAGCGGGCCGGTGGTGATCTCCACCCCCCGGGTATGCCGGTACTCCGGATGCCCGGGGGTCTTGGAGCCCCACGTGCGCAGCGCCCGCAGGTCCTCGATCTGCAGCCCGTACCCGGACAGGAACAGCTGGATGTAGAGGGTCAGGCTGGTATGCCCGGCCGACAGCACAAATCTGTCCCGGCCAAGCCACTGGTCATCGCCTGGGTCGTGCACAAGTATCTGCTGGAACAGCAGGTACGCCAGCGGCGCGAGGCTCATCGCCGTCCCAGGATGGCCGCTGCCGGCCTGCTGCACCGCGTCGGCGGCGAGCAGCCGGGCAGTGTCAACCGCGCGCACGTCGGCATCGGCCCAGCCAGCCCGCTCTGCTAGCGGCCGCGACAGCGCCGGATCCCGGTACTCCAGGCCGGTACCCGGCGGATTCGCTGCGGTCCCGGCTTGGTGCTGGTTCATGACAACCTCGTCTCACTCAAAATTGCGACTGGCCAGCGAGAGCCTCGCCAGCGCCAGACAAGCAGGGCCAGATAAGCAGGGCCAGATAAGTAGTGACTCCTACCCAGCCGGCGCGGCCTAACCTTGCGCGGCACGTTTAGCTGCTCGTCCGGTGGACAGGGCAATCGGGTCGGCGCGGTGGAAGGCGGGCGACCGGACCGGCCGCGGACGCCCTGGGACAACGGCCATCGCCACGAGCAGGAGACACTATGGGACCCAGCACCCCGGCAGGTCGCGGCCCGCGGCTGCTCGGCATCTACCTCAATGATCATCTCGCCGGGGCGACTGGCGGTCTCGAGCTGGCCCGGCGGGTGGCCCGGTCCAGCCTGATGCCGGCCGACGCCCGGGTGCTGCAGCGGCTGGCGGCCGAGATCGCCGCCGATCGGCAGGCGCTGCTCAAGATCATGGCTGCACTCGGCATCCCGGCTCGCAGCTACAAGCGCTATGCGGCGTGGATCGGCGAGAAGGCCGGCTGAAGCCCAACGGCTACCTGCTGACCCGGTCACCGCTGAGCAGCCTGGAAGAACTCGAGCTGCTGCGCCTCGGCGTAGAGGGCAAGGCCGCCGGGTGGCGGACGCTCCGGACGCTCGCTGACCGGGACCGGCGGCTCGACTCCGTACGCCTGGACGAGCTCATCTCCGCCGCCCGCCGCCAGGAAGCCCTGCTCGAAGGCCTCCGCGTAAGCGCGGCAGACCAGGTCATCGCCGCAGACCAGGGCCGATAGTCAGCGCCTTCTCGCCGGGGCACCCGGCTGGCTCCCCGCCTGGGTCTCCTGGCACGGCAAGCCCGCACCCCTCTTCGCCACGCGACAGTTCCCTGGCGCCTGACTTGGCGTGAAATCGGTTCGGGAGACGGCTTGCCTTCGATCCGATCGCAGGCGCACGCAGCTTTGAAAGCGATTCAGTGGCTCTCGGGGTGTCGGTGCTTGCTGGCGCGGCTGGGTTGCGCTCCGCCAGCCACGGCGCAGCAGTTATACGAACAGGCCGTTCTCAGCACCGCATCCGGCCGTGATCACCGCAAGACGGATAAACGGCGCCGGCGGCAAGGGGTTAAGGTGCCGCCGGCGCCAGGCTCGCCGCTCCCCGTGTCAGCTTGGGTGATATAGACGAGAGCCGAGGCAGTGTCGTTGACCGTCCCGGCGGGCGGATCCGGTCATGGTCGCTGCCCGGCAGACGCGCCACTTCCGAGCAGGCGTGGGACGCAGCTAGGGCGATGCGCCGTTTGGGCATCCACGCTGGGGTAGAGGAGCCGCGGAGCGGCGCGAGCGCGCCGGCCGTCCGTCTAGGGAGAGCTTCATGTCGTCTGATGCGATCGTGCTGCTGAAGGCCGATCACAAGGAAATACGCCGCCTGTTCCGCGAGTTCGAGGCGGCTGGCGCTAAGGCGGTCAAGCAGAAAGCCAGGCTGGTCGGCCGCATTATCGAGTTGCTGACCGTGCACACTTACATCGAGAACGAGGTGATGTACCCCGAGGTCCGCGCTCTGCTTCCGGAACTTGAGGACGACGTGCTCGAGTCGTACGAGGAGCATCACGTTGCGGATGTTCTGTGCATGGAGCTGTCCGGCATGGCCGCCGGCGCGGAGCGCTTCGATGCCAAGGCCACCGTGCTCATCGAGGTCGTCACGCATCACATAGAGGAGGAAGAGCAGGACTGGTTCCCGAAGGTCCGGGCCGGGCTCAGCCGTAAGCAGCTGCAGGACATAGGGGCAAGACTTGAGCAGGCCCGGGAAAAGGCACCACGGACGCCCGCGCACCCCAGTGCGCTGAAGAAGACCATCGACGCCGTCGTCTCCTGAATATTGCCAAGCCGACACGTGAAGGTCCCTTCCGCTATGAGCTTGGGTGCCCGGTCAGGAACGATTCGACGAGGGAACTGGGCCAGTGGGTACAGGCCACTGGCGGTGCTGTGGCGGTTGGGTGACTCGGCGATCCAATCGGCCACTTCAGAAGGCATATGCCCAGGTCAGTGCGGCACAGTCTACGGATCTGATGTTAGCCACGCGTAAAGGCGGTACAGGCTTGGCTTGTCCAGGACGTGACCGCCGGGCAGTTCCCGGGCTTCCGCCTCCGGTATGTGCTGGAGGAGCCAGTCAGTGTGAGCCCGAGGGCACAGGGCGTCATCTGGCCCGTACCAGATAGACATGGGCACCTTGGATGCTGCCGGTATCGACGTTCCACGGCCGCGTGAACGCGATGACGTCGTCAACGCACCCGTCGATCCCGCCGGTGTAGGCGGCTTTTGGTGCGGAACAGATGACCGGGTGATCGCGCCTGCGCGGCGAGCACGGCGCGGTCCGATTCTGCCAGGGCATAGTCATCAGTGACGGCCAGGCCGCCGCGTTCGGCCGCCGCCACGGCGGCGTAGGCGAGGTGTTCGGCCATCGGCCGGTAGGCAGCCTCCCCGGCCATCTCCTCTACGGTTACCGCGCTGCCAGGGCGTACCGCAACACCCAGCACGCCAGTGTCCTCGCCGTAGGGCCGGCGTCCTGTGATCCTGACCCAGCCCAGGTCCCGCACACAGCTGGAAAGTAGAGCAACAGCGGTGCACGATCGCTCGCGGCCGCGCGCAGACGCCACGAGCCAGCTGCCAGAATCGTCCCAGTCGTCGCGCTCGCCGGTAGTTTGCATCCAGAGGGCTGATTTCTGCGGGCCAGACACGGATTATGCGTCAGGTCTGCTCTCGGTCTCCGCAGCCGACTACGTCTCCGCAGCCACTACATAGTGGACTAACCGCCTTCGGAGAGCCGTGAGCGCGCCTATCACCTGTCCGTGACCAACCGCTCTCATAGAGTGCTAGCTGTGGCGAGAGGCTCCCAGCCCCGCGGGGCCGAAAGCCTCTGCTCAGCTCAGGCTCTACTGGTGCGACCGCTGCTCTGCTTCAGCTGCGCGCGCCTCCGCTCGGGCCTTCTCCGCCTCGGCTTCCTTGGCAGCCACATCACGCTGCGCGGCGGCCTTGTCCTGCTGGGCCTCGCCTTCTTGTTTCAACGACTCGTCCCCGGTCACGGCCCCGGCCGCTTCCTTGGCTCGGCCCTTTACGTCTTCCACGACGCCTTCGACACCTGCTCTGGGCCCAGACTCATTCGCCACGATGTCCTCCCGTTTGTTTCTTGTTCCTATGCGGTAGCGTTCGCCCGCCTTCGGTTACCGCCCGCTACCCGGCGATCGAGGGCACAAACGCCGCAGGCCAGGTCCAGACGACGCGGCGCTGAGCCGTCATTTGTAAGGCCGTCGGCTCTGTCGGTGCTGACGGGCTGCCGCGCATGCACAAGCTACCAAGTGAATGCCAATCGCTACCGCCAGCGGTGGACCCAGCGGACATCCACGGACGGCCTGTCCCAGGCCAGGCGTTCCGCGGCGCTAGAAGTCCCCGCCCTACGCGGGCACATGAGTACGCGACTCTGTATGTAGGGTCGGGGGGGCTGGCGCGGTGGCAGTGCCTGGCGGTAGGGCCTGGAGCCTTTATTCCGCCGGTTTCCCGGTCGGCTGTGCCACTCCAGTGCCCTTGGTCAGGTCTGCTACGTTTCCAGCCCCCGCCGCATCGAACCGTGCATGCGGTTCTCTCGCACACGGCTCACCGACGCCGTTCACCGCCGGCATTCGGCTTTCCCCGCCAGTCCCGGAAGGGCCTGGGGTCAACGACGATTCCCGGTCAAGGTGACCAGCCCGAGCTGGTTCGGGGACTGGTAGGTGACTACCGACCAGCCGAACCCGCGGGAGCGGCGGTGGCGCTTGCTGATGAACAGCGCCAGCCGCATCCGCGCATAGTTCCTGATCTTGCAGAAGCGGGCAGCGGAGTTGCCGAACCGGAAGAAGGCGGCCCAGCCGCCGAGGAACCGGTTCAGGTCCTCCACGATCCACTTCACCGGCAGCGGCGTCCGTGACCGGCGGGTCAGTTCCCGGATCCGGTCACGGGCACGCTGCATGGCCTTATCCGCGGGCCAGCGGGCAAGGAACGTCACCGGCTTCTTCCCGTTCAGCCCCCGCGAGCGCACCAGCCGGTGGTGAAAGCCGAGGAAATCAAAACCCTCGCCTCCTTCCTGCAGGTGCACGATGCGGGTCTTGGCCGCCTTCGGCTCCAGGCCGAGACCGGCCAGCAGGCCAGTCAGGCACTCCAGCGCCCGCTCGGCCTGGCTGCGGGACCAGCACATCACGATCGGGTGAGTGGCCGGGGGAATCGCACCCCCCGGCTCTCGCTGAACCGGACTTGAACCTCTCGACTCATCCGGCTCCCATCGCCCAGCCGTCAGGACGTGCGCCGAGTCGCCAGTGCGCGAACAGCCGGGGAGACCGCCGGGCGGCCTCTGCCAGTAGTTCCATCGCGCGGCGCTCGCGGTTACGCAGCCGCTTATCGTATTTCCGGCAGGCCCACCGGACCAGGTGGTCGTTGAGCCTGCCGGAGGAAGTAGAGCAACCGGGAGCGGTAGAAGCGCCCGTAGTAGTTGATCCACCCTTGCACGACGCTGTTGAACATCAGTGCAAGGTCGCCGAGGGATTTGTCGCTGCGCTTGGCCCAGTGCCAGGAGCGGATCTCCTTGCCCATGGCCTTCATCGCCTCCGGGCAGACCGCGGGCAGGAACGACACGAAATGCTTGCCGTGCCTGTTTTTGGCCAGCCGGGGCCGGAACTCATACCCCAGGAACGTGAACTTCTCGTGCTCGTGCGAGCCGGTGCGGTCCGCGTCCTTGCAGTAGACAATCTTGGTCTTCTCCGGGTGCAGTTCCAGGCCGACTTGCGCCAGGCGCCCAGCGATCGCGTCCCGGACCTGCCGGGCTTGCTTCTCGCTGGCGCAGTGCACCACCGCGTCATCGGCATACCGCTACCGGACGCCCGGGACTCCCGGGCCATCCAGTCGTCCAACGCGGAATGCAGGAAAACGTTGCCCATCAAGGGCGAAATCACTGCGCCTTGCGGGGTCCCGCGATCCCGGCCGCCAAGCTGCCCTCCTCCTTTTACTCCGGCGCCCTGAGCCACCGCTGCACATACAAAGGATCCACATGCTGATCGAGACATGGCCCGCCACCGCCTGCATCAACTGATCCCATGCGGTATCGCCGGGAAACAGCTAGGATGTCCATCCCGGCCACCCACCGCCCGCCAGCACCGATGAGCACCTGCAGGGCGTCCTGCGCCGATCGCCTCGGGCGGAACCCGAAGCTGACCGGCAGGAAGTCCGCCTCGAAGACCGGCTCGAGCTACATCTTGGCAAGCGGCCTGCACGATCCGGTCACGCACCGCAGGAATCGACAACGGCCTCTGCTCGGCTGTCCCCGGCTTCGGGATGAACACCCGCCGGGCAGGCAGCAGACGATACCGGCCTTCCCTCAGCTCGCTGGCCAGCTCACCGAGCAGCCGGGTGACCCCGTACTCCCCGGCCTGGGCCAGGGTGACCTTGCCAATGCCCGGCGCGCCCCTATTAGCGCGCACCGCGACCCACGCGCGCCACAGCACGTCACTGCGGCAGACCTTGTCATATAGCGCGTGGAACCTTCGCCCGGGATCGGCCTTGGCCGCCCGGTAAAGCGCATGCTGCAAAGCACGGACCGGATCACGCACCACGCGTGATCCCGAAGCGGCGGGACTAGCCTGACCGGCACTCAACCGGCCCCTCCAAGACAGAACGCTGCGCACCGACGAAGCAGCGGCCCTTCCCATCACTGCCGGTTGTGTTGTCCGGTCAGCTCAAGCAGTACTACGGCCGCCTCCGACGCCCACCCGGCCAGCGATCCACTTCCCGGGGTCATCGGTTATAAGACGCCACGCTCCGGCAGCACAATCCGCAGGCCACCGGGCCGGGGAGGGCCTCCCCAGTTCCCGCCGTCACCATCGATACGTTCCGCGTCCCATACGCCGGGGAGTCCCTCACGGCTGCGCTTCCAGGCTCTGCACCGCTTCCATGGCCTTCACCCTGATTTCGGAGGGCTCGGCACTCCCTGTCCCCGCCCGAAGACGGGACCTCTAACGACGCCGCAGGCTTCGCGTCATGCTGCGGACCGCATCGTCGCTCCCCCTATTGCAGGGCTTTCGACGCTGGGCTCCGGCCCCGCCCGTTTCCCGGCGAAACCGCCAGCCTGCTACCGGGCCTCCTGGCAGCTACCCGGACCGGACTTCCACCGGCAGGCGACGACGAGCTTACGAACAGCAAGATCCGCTGCTACGTCACAGCGTCACCTCCCACTCTGCTGGGCGCACGAAAAGCCAGGGTTAGATGCGGAGCGCTGAGCGCCTCTGCGGTCAGCACCGATTCCGCCCAGATCCCGGTGGTACCAGTATCGATGAGCGCAGATACAACAAGCGAAGCATCGACGACCAGTGTCAGCAGCAGACCGCGGCCAGTCCACGTCCCGATAATTCATGAGGATGCGTCATCTGGGACGGCGAGTACGCGCGGGCCGGCCACTGCCGGCATCCCCAGGTCGCCGCACCAGCGGGCTGAGGCCGGGGGGATGTCCCCCTCGATGCTCATCGCCGCTCCCGGCCGGTCGGCCGAGCCGCCAGTCCTGGTCAGGGACAGCCAGGTTGCGGGGACACGCAACCGCGATTCCGCTGCCGGGATCCGCTCGTAGCGCGAACTGCGGGCCAGCGGCCGGGCGCCGACGGCCGGACAATGCCAGTCCTGCCGAGGTCGACATGCGCGCCCCGCTGGCGCCCCAGCCAGGCATCCACGAGGGTGTTTACGCAGGTCAGAACGATACACGGCAGCGCACTCCGGAGCCGTGTGCGCAGGTTCGAATCCTGCTGGGGGCGCTAAAACCGAACACGTAATCTAACCCGGCCAGCAGTTAGAGCAACGGCGACGCCTGCCTGTCCGTTGCCTGGTCGACGGCTAGGCCGGCCGTCCCAGGGCTGGCTGTTAGCCCTGGCGGCCCGTGCTAGCCGGTACCCACTCCGGTGCCGCTGAGCGCATCGGTGGCGGTAGCGGCGGGGGCCTGGCTGGCCGTCATCAAGGTGGCGGCCGCCGGGCCTGCGCCGGGCGGGGCGAACCGGACCGTGACCAGGCACGGCTGGCCAGGCCGCAGGCTGGTGCCGGTGCAGGTGTCGCTGGTGACCGTGAACGCGGCCGAGCCTGACACCGTCACCGTCAGCGGGCCAGTGGCCGTCTCGCCCGAGTTGAACAGCGTGAACTCCTGGGTGGCCGCCTGCCCGGTGCTGACCTGCCCGTAACTGAATGGGGCGGGGGTGAAGGCCAGTTGCGGCGCGGCGGGGGTGACCGCCATGAACAGCGTCGGTGCGGCCTGGCCGGTGACGATGGTGTGCGGGCTGGTGCCGTCGGGGCTGGCTTGGCTGATCGTGCCGGCATCGGCGTCGGTCCAGTAGATGTTGCTGGCGTTGGAGGCCACCCCGGCCGGGCTGTTCAGGCTGGTGACGATCGGGTGCGGGCTGGTGCCATCGAGGCCGGCCTTGTCGATGGTGGCGCTATCGGGTGTGTCGCCCAGGCTGGACCAGTAAAGGTGGCTGGTGTCGGCAGCCATCCCCCCGCCGAGGGTCTGGCCGGTGACGATGGTGTGCGGGCTGCTGCCGTCCAGGCTGGCCTCCCAGATCGTGCCGTCCCCGGCTTCGTCGTTCAGGCCGTCATCGGCCCAGTACAGGTGGCCTGCGCCGACCGCCACCGCGTCGGGCCCGTTCTGGCCGGTCACGACGGCGTGGGGGTCGCTGCCGTCCAGGTTGGCCTCCCAGATCGAGCCTGACCCCTCCGACAGGTTGCCCTCGTCGGACCAGTAGATGTGGCTGCCGCTGACCGCCACACCGACGGGGAAGATCCGGCCGGTGACAATGCTGTGCGGGCCGGTGCCGTCCAGGCTGGCCTCGTTGATCGTGTCGGTGCCGCTGTCGGCCCAGTACAGGTGGCTGCTGTCCACGGCCACCCCGGCCGGGCTGTTTAGGCTGGTCAGGCTGGTCACGATGGCGTGCGGGCTGGAGCCGTCGAGGTTGGCCGCCCAGATGCCGGTGGCACTGGTCCAGTAGATCTGGGCCGGGGCCAGCCCGAGGGAGGTCCCGGTGCCGGTGAGCGCGTCGCTGACGCTGGCGCGGTGGCCCAGGCTAGCCGCCGTCAGCGTGGCGGCCTGCTGACCGGCGCTAGCCGGCGCGAACTGCACCGTGATAGTGCACGTTCGGTCCGGACGCAGACGGGTCCCGCGACAGTGGTCGCCGGTGATGGTGAAAGCGGCCGGGCCGGACAGCCGCACCCGCAGATGGCCGGTGGCTTTGTTGCCCGAGTTAGCCAGCGTGAATGTCTGCGTGGCCACCTGTCCGTCGTTGACCTGTCCGTAGTCGTATGGCGCGGGACTGAACACCAGGACCGGCGCGGCCGGCCGGGCAGCCCGCAGCGGCGCAGCCGCCGCCGGGTCCGCCCCCGCTAGGAGAGCCATCTCGGCTGCCAAAGCCACCACCCCGGCCGCGGCCACCACTCGCCACCATGAGGCTCTGACCATCCCGCTGAGTCGGCCCGGCCAGCCGGTATGTGACATATCCCCCCCTGACAGCGCGGATATTCTCGCAAGGCGAACTATGCCCGCTGAGCCTGCTCGCAATCGGTGGCGTTCCTGTGCCATTGCTGTCTCGATCCTCAGCCAGTCCTCGGACAGGTGCTGTGCCCACTCCCTTGCCACTGGTATTCGGCGATCTGAACGAGGTTGGTTCTGTTGCGTGTCTGGGTACAGGGCCTGGCGTTCGGCGCGGTCAGGTGTGGCCGGTGCTGAGCCTGGGGCCGGTAGTCTTCCTGGGTGGCGGGGGAAACACGATCGCGGGCGGGCTCGCTGACGCGGGGCGGCTGGCGCGTCAGGCGCAGGTGATGCAGACCGCCACTATGGCGTTCCTTACCCGTGCCGGGTTGGCGGCGGGCTCGGCTGCGCTCGATGTCGGCTGTGGCGACGGGCAGGTAACGATCGCCATGGCGCGCCGGGCGGGCCCGCGCGGCCTGGCGGTGGGGGTGGACGTGGACGCCGGTGCGCTGGCGATCGCGCAAGCGGCGGCGGCCCGCGCCGGCGTGCAGGCGCGGTTCGTCCGGGCCGGTGCGGCTCACCTGGGGGCGGCCGGGGCGTTCGACCGGTGTATGCGCGGCTGCTGCTGAGCCATCTGATCGACCCGTCCGCCGCGCTGCGGGCGATGCGGGCGACGGCGCGGCCCGGCGGCGCGGTCGCCGTCGAGGATCTGGACCTTGGCACCTTGGGGCAGCGACCCGTCACCTGTTGCTGGACTTCGACGGCCCGGTCTGCGCTGTCTTCGCCACCACTCTCAGCCAGGTTGTGGCGGATGAACTGCGCTGCCGACGGCGGACGTGCCGATCCCCGAGCCGGTGACCGGCATGGATAACCCGCTGGAGGTCTTCCAGGTGGTCGCCCGCTGGCATCCCGACGCAGCGCCGATAGCACAGCGGGAGCTAACCCGGCTGGAACTGAAGGCCATCCCCGGGCCAGGCCCACCGAGGGAGCTGGCGACCTCATCGCCACCGCCACAAACACCGGCCGCACCGTCACCATCGTCACCAACAACTCCGGGATAGCCGTCCGCGCCTACCTCGACGCCCACGGCCTGAGCAGATATCTGACCGGGGTGATCGGCCGTGATGACGCCGACCCCGAACGGATGAAACCCAGCCCCTACCGGGTCCGCGAAGCAGTCGGTGCGCTGGGTGGGCAGGGGGACCAGTGCGCCTTCGTCGGGGACACCCCGGCCGACGTACTCGCCGGGCTCCTGGCAGGCGTGCCCGTCATCGGCTTTGCGAACAAGCCCGGCAAGGCCCAGGCCCTGGCGCAGGCGGGCGCGCGAGCTGTGACCAGCCAGCTCAGCGAGATCAGCACGGCGCTACGCGCAACACCACAACTCTGTGATCCGCCAATATATCCGCGACATATGTCCGCCAGCTGATATGTGACAGGTCTAGAAGACCTGCCGATCACATGACGGGCGGCAACGCACTGGATCTGCGTGCGGGCACTTCGGCTGGAGTGCAGCGCATGCCCAGGAGAGCCTTCCGGCTAATCCATGGTGCGCAGCGACCAACGGCGGTCCGAGGGCTTCAGACTGCGTGTCAGCGCTCAACGCTATGCATGCGGGAAGCGGTGCACCTCCTGCGGCCAGCCGACCGCGACCGCGATCCGGCCAGCCCAATACCGTGCCTCAGCGTCGCCGGGGACATCGACGACCGTGAAACCGCCGAGGTGCTCCTTGGTCTCGACGTACGGCCCGTCGGTGAACAGGGGCGCGCCGGTGCTCGGGTCGACGCTGCACACTGCGGTCGACGCGTCCAGACCGCCGTCGCTGAAGACGAAGACACCGGCGTCCGTCATCTCCTCGATCAAGGCCCTGCCGGACGCGCCGCTCTCCCGCAGCTCCTCCAACGTGAGGTCGGGCACCCACTCGTCGTTGAAGGCGATCAGGTACAGCGCCATCACAAGCTCCTCTGCTCACCGGCAGCCCAGACGACTGCCACTCACCTTCTCCACGAACGCACTCGAGTCGATCCGACACCCCGGCCAAGACTTCTTCCAAGCCTTCCGCATCGCAGCAGCGGATGGACCACCGGCACCGGCACCACGCCGAAGTTCGTGGCGAACACCCGCCAGAGCACCTTTCCCGCCGCGATACCGGCCGGCACGCCGACTACGATCCCGACCAGTGTCACCGTCGTGGCCTGCCAGCAGACCGCCGCAGCGACTTGGCGGCGGACGAACCCGAGCGCTTTCAGCATCCCGGTCTCTCTGCGCCGCCTGGCCACGCTGACCAGCAGCAGGTGCATCATCGTCGCGACGCCGAATACCGACATGGCCACTCGGACAGCAGCGGGAAGTTGACCGATTCGCCCAAGTTGACCAGCGCGGCCGGCTGTCCTGGCTGGTAGGTGAGGCTCGGGTACTGGCGGATATGCCGGGCCAGTGCCGCACGTCCGGGTCGAACGACAGCTTTCCCGGCGCGGAAACGGCAAGCCGCACCTCCCCCACGGGCGTCAGCGGGGACAGCAGCACCGTGACTGCCACCGCCCCAACGGCACCGGCCGCGCCGATCAGGAGTGCGCGGAAGTTCCCGGCCGACGGGACGGGTCGATGTCGTGGTCAGCCGACGCCGTAGGCCCTTCGGCGAGACCTCCGGTGATAGTCATCGTGATCCTCCTTCGCTTCCCGATCACCTGAGGATCGCTCGCCACCCCCCGGCCCACATCCGTGAGACCACGGGGCTTAACTTGCTGAGGCTGCTATCGCGCGGTCGCTAGCTCACCTTCCAGGTGACCGCCTCGGCCGGCGAGTAGGAACAGACTGTTCCCATCCGCAGGGCGCTGCGCAGGTGCACGGCCAGTTCGGGGTGCGCTCGTTCGATCTTGGACAGGGCATCGCGCACGCGTGCGCTGACGGTCTTTCGCGCGCGTTCGGTTTCATCGCCGAGCCGCCGGTCCCTGCCGCCGAGGCCCGCGGCCGAGGCCAGCTCGCGGATGAGCGCGTCGCGTTCTGAGCGAAGCACCTCGGCGCGGCCGGGCCGGCCGGCGTCGGCGGCGGCGTCGATCTCCCTGGCCAGGTCGTCCAGCCTCGCCCTGAAGGCGGTTTTTGCTTGTTTGTCCAGCACCGGATCGGCGCCCATGCGGGGAAGCTCGTGTCCGACCAGGGCAAGGACGTGCACGTCGGCGCCGCCCGCCACGATCAGTACGGCGAGGTCGGCCAGGCCTTTCGAATCAGGAAGCTGCACCTGCTTGCTGTGGAAGGTGAGTATCCGCACGCCATTCTCCAGGCGGATTTCGTTCGCTGCCTGAATGGCCGGCGACGCGCGAAGCTTCTCCAGCGCCTGTTCGGACATGCGAGCCCATCCGGCAGCTCCGAGTCGCTCGTGCATCGCCAGTGCAGCGCGGAAATGCGCTTCCGCGGCGGCTGTGTCGCCCAGCGATGCCGCGAGTGAGCCGAGGTGGTGGTCGACAGCGGCGTGGTACGACGCGCAGCCGCCTACGATCACGTGCGTGCCCGCGTACGGCCGCAGCTGCTCGTACGCCCACTTCCGCTGCGCGTCAGAGCCTGCCACCGCGAATACGACCGCGGCTGCAGCGAGCAACTCGGTGTCTGTCCATACCGTGATGTCCAGGACGCTGAAGTCGCCGAGTGCCGCGGCGGCTTCGGCTGCCTCCCCGCGAGCCGCGAAAGGCCAGGCCTTGATCAGCGGATACATCGGCCAGATCGGGTCGGTAACGTCCACTGTCGCCGCTGGTTCGCGCACGCCCAGGGCCGCCAGCGACCAGCGGGAGGTGCTGAAGCAGCCGACGGCATCCTGCTCGCCGATGGCCAACCCGAGTTCGAGCGCCTCCTCGCCGAGCCGTGCTGCCTCCTCGGCCCGGCCGGCCAGCTGGGCATACGTGGCCCGCCTGGTCAGCGCTCCCCACCGGCCACGCGCATGACCCAGCTCGCCGGCCAGGGTGATATAGGTGAGCAGCTCGTCTCGTCCGGCAGGTTCTCCTAGCTCCAGCAGGGCCGCGGCGCGGAGCAGGTGTGCCTCGGCCACGAGATCGTCGTCGCCGCTGGCTGTCGCGGAATCGAGCATCTCGGCGATGACCGGCAGCCGTGTTCCTGCCGTGCCCGGCGTCCACATAGCGTCATGCACCGCCAGCTTCGCTGTCGCCATGGCGCTGGCGTCGCCCGAGGCGGCGGCGAGTTGCACGGCTCTCTGTCCTGCCTGGATGACGTCGGCACCGGGAACGGATTCCGATCCGCGCCGCAGTGTGCGGGACAGCGCGGCGAGTATCAGGGACCGCAGATTCAGCGGCCCGTCCGTCGCCTCGAGCTGCTCGGATGCCGCGCGGAGAAGGTCGAGCAGATCGGTGTTCTGCGCCCACGACCTGTGCCCGAGCGTCTGTACGCCGAGCGCCGCCCGCGCCAGGCCAATCGCGTTGCCGGCCGCACGACACACGTCGGCTGCCCGCATGAAGTACTGCATGGCCAAGTCGGCCATCCCGGCCCGCTCGTACGCCGCGGCAAGCTGGAGCAGGATCTCCGTGCTCTCGGCACCGGAGGAGCCGCGTTCCTCCGCGATCTGCAGTGCGCGGAGATAGAGCGCGCACGCATCGGCATGTCCGAGTCGCGCGGTGGCCTCCCTGGCCGCGCGGAGCGTGTACTCAAGGGCGTCCTGATATGCCTGCGCCCCTGCGGCAAGGAGATGCGCCGCAACCTGGGCCGCGGGACCCGACCGTGCCTGCAGCGCCCGTCCGACCGACAGGTTGATCGCGGCTCTCCTTGGCATGCTGAGGCCGCCGAGAATGGCCTCCCGAAACAGGTCATGGGTGAACCGTGGTTCCGAGCCGCTGGTGACAATGCCGGCGTGCTGGGCTTCGTCCAGAAGTCCCAGCACCACGGCTTCGTCCGCGGCGGGTGCAGCCTGGATGAGCAGAGTGCGGTCGATGTCCCGCCCCGCGACGCTCGCCACCTCAAGCAGGCCCATACACTCCGCGGAGAGTCCGGCCAGCCTTCGGCGCAAGGTCTCCGCCACACTGGCCGGGATCTGGGTGTGCTCGTGCGACGAGCCTTGCGCAACCAGCAACCGGGTCAGCTCACGAACGAAGAACGGGTTGCCGCCACTGCGCCGCCACAGCCGGGAGGTGACCTGGGCTGACGGCATCGGCTCGGCCATCGCCTCGACCAGGTCCCTGACCATCGCCTCGACATCGGCCGGACCGAGGTCGGCCAGGGCTAGCTGCTGTGCCTGGCCGGCGAGCTCATGCAACTCCGCTGATGCCTCGCTGTCCCGGTAGGCACCGAGCAGGAGCACGGGCTCGGCCGCGATAGCGCGCGCCAGGAACCCCAGCAGCCGCAGCGATGGCTCGTCGGCCCAGTGCAGGTCATCGAGTACCACGAGCACGGGCCGGTCGGCGGCCAGGCCGCTCAGCCATCTAGTTGCGGCCTCGAACAGGCGAAACCGCGCGTCGGCCGCGGCAGCGGCGCTCATCGGCATCGCCGATCCAGCGGCGGGCTGCAGCAGCCAGGCAGCCTCGCCGAGTTCGGCCGTCGGCAGGCCGCTGGCCCGCAGGACTTGTGACCATGGCCAATACGGCGGCGCCCCGCTGCCCGCCCAGCAGAAACCGCGCAGCACTAGCGGAGCGGGCCCAGCCCGCTGGATCAGCGCCTCCAAGATCGCCGTCTTGCCGATGCCGGCCTCACCGCTGATCAACAGGAACTGGCCGGTTCCGGTGAGCGCCTCGCCGAGCACGGACCCCGCTGCGGCCAGGGCCGATTCCCGTCCGATCAGCCGGTCAGCTGCACTCATGCTGCCATCTTGGCTGGTCAGTGCCGCCGGGCCAAACCCAGGCTCATCGCGGCGTGGCCGGTCCCCGATCCCGTCCGACCGGCGCGAGTTCTGATCTCGCGGCCGCGAGATCAGAACTCGCGCCTAGCCAGTATCAGTCCAAGCTCGCGAACACCTCGGAAGGAGCCTGAGCCATGTTCCTCAGCGCCTATCACTTCGCCGGAGACCCGGCGAAGCTCGTCGCCGCGCACGACCGCCTCTACCAGCAGTTCCCGCCTGAATCACTCGACCTGCACCTGTGCGTCCGCACGGCAGACGGGATCAGCGTCTTCGACGCCTGCCCGTCACGAGCGGTCTTTGACGAATTCAGCCAGAGCGCCGAGTTTCGCGCGGCGCTGGCGGACGCCGGGCTCCCGCAGCCGCGGCTCGCGCCACTCGGCGAGGTGGACAGCGTCCGCATTCGGGAGGGCGTCGCGTCGTGACGGCCACAAGTCCCGCCACCGAGATGGCCGCGCTCGACGCCGTAGCTCAGGCCGAGCTTGTGCGGTGCGGGGAGGTGAGCCCCGGCGAGCTCGTTGAATGGGCCATCGAGCGGATCGAGAGGCTCAACCCCGTCCTCAACGCTGTTATCACGCCCATGTACGAAGATGCGCTGGCCGCTGCAGCCGCAACACCGCCGACCAGCTCGCTGGCCGGGGTTCCTTACCTGGTCAAGGACCTCATCGTCGAGATCGCCGGCGTCCCGTTCAGCGAAGGTTCCCGCTTCCTGCGCGACAACGTGTCGCGGGTCGACTCCGAGCTCGTGCGCCGGCTGCGGCGCGCGGGACTGGTCATCGTGGGCAAGACCAATACCCCGGAGTTCGGCATGGTGCCGACCTGTGAGCCTGTCCGGCACGGCCCGACTCGCAATCCGTGGGACACGACCCGCTCGACCAGCGGGTCAAGCGGCGGCTCGGCGGCAGCCGTTGCCGCGCGGATGGTGCCGATGGCCCACGGCAACGACCTCGGCGGCTCCCTGCGCTACCCGGCCGCGGCCTGCGGCCTGTTCGGGCTGAAACCGACAAGGGCCCGCAATCCGCTCGGGCCAGAGTACGGCGACGCCGTCAGCGGCTGGGCCTGTGAGCACGCCCTCACCAGGACGGTGCGCGACAGCGCCGCACTGCTTGACGCCACCGCTGGCCCCGCCCTCGGTGACCCCTACGGCCCGCCCGAGCCGACTCGCCCGTTTGCCGGCGAGGTCGGCCGCGATCCCGGCCGGCTGCGCATCGGCTACACCGCCAGGACGCCTGACGGGACCCCGGCCCAGCCGGATTGCGTGACCGCGCTCGACGACGCGGTCAGGCTCTGCGCATCGCTGGGTCACGACGTGGTCGAAGCCGACCTGCCCGGACTCACGCCCGACGTCGGGGCGGCGATCGGGTCGATCTTCTGCGCCGCGACGGCGTGGATCATCCGGTATTGGGCCCGCCGCCTCGGCCGTGAGCCGGCCGACGACGAGCTTGAGCCGCTGACCCGCGCGTACTGGGAGACGGGTCGGCAGGTGACGGCCGCTGACTACCTGCTGGCGATCGAGGACTGCCAGGCTTTCGCCCGCGGGGTGGCGCGCTTCCTCACGGGCATCGACGTCTGGCTCACGCCCACGATGTCCAGCCTGCCGGCACCGATCGGCGAGATCACGTCGACAATCCATGAGCCGCTGCGCGCGCTCGAACGCGGCGGGCGCACGGTCGCTTACGCCGGCGTTGTCGCCAACATCACGGGCAATCCGGCGATGTCGGTCCCGTTGTCGTGGAACGCGTCCGGCCTGCCGGTCGGCGTGCACTTTCTCGGCCGGTACGGCGATGAGGCGACGCTGTTCCGGCTGGCCGGCCAGCTCGAGTCCGCCTGCCCGTGGTCAGCGCAGGTGCCGCCGGTCACCGCCTGAGCGTCCCGGCCTGGCACCGAGGCTGGTCATGCTGGCCGGGGTAAGCCGAGTGCGAGGTAGTCGGTGTAACCGGCGGCGCCGCCGCCGTAGAAGGTACTCCGCTGCGAGCGCGCGAGCGCGGCGTCGCGGCGAACCGCGGGGCAGGTCGGGATGGGCGATGAACGGCCTGCCGTGGGCGATGAGGTCGGCCTCGTCTTTCGATCCGGCCGGTGCCGGTACGGGCTGCCTGGCTCGCCAAGCGCCACAGGATGCTTGAGACTAGGACGATCCGGCCGCTCCTGCGCTCGCAGTAGCCGGGAAGGACAGCTTTGGTGACGCGCAGCGCGCCGAGGAAGTTTCAGGTCCAGCAGCCACTCGTACTCGTGGCCTCGACTGTGCTCGCACGGTCTTGCCGCGTTCGAAATCAGTGCGTCGAGTGGCCTGGCGCTGATCGCGGCATCGGCGGACGCCTGGTCAGTAACGTCCAGGGCGTCAGCAGCCGGAAATCGGGGCTATCCGCCGGTCGGGCCAGAGTCCGATGCACCGGGAAGCTCCAGGGCAACGGCAGCGCCGCCTTCGGGCTGGTTGCGCGCCGTCGCGCGGCCGCCGTGGGCCTGTGCGACGGCGCTCACGATGGCTAGTCCCAGGCCGGCGCCCCCCTCAGCGCGGGCACGCCCGGAGTCCGGGCGCCGGAAACGCTCGAATGCGTGTGGCAGGAAGTCTGCCGGGAAGCCGGGCCCCGCATCGCGCACCTCGACGATGAGATCACGGTCAGAGATCTGGCCAGAGATCTGGATAGCGGTTCCCGCCGGAGCGAAGCGGAGCGCATTGTCGACCATGTTGTCGACAGCCTCGCGAATGCGATCCGGGTCCACGTTCGCGGTCAGCCCTGCTGGCGCGTCCACCTCGCAGGAGACCCTGGCTGCGGTGGCGCGCGCCGCGGCCTGCTCTGCGCTGCGGTTCAGCAGCAGCCGCATATTGGTTCGCTCCAGTTGCGGGGCCACCCCGTCCTCGTCGCTTCGGGCGAGGAAGAGCAGCTGCTCGGTGATGCGCGCGAGCCGGGCGACCTCTTCGCTGGCGCGGGCCACCGCCTCAACGAGTTCCTCCCGGCTTCTGCCGGGCCGCCCGGCCAGCTCGAGCTCGCCGCGCAGGACCGCGAACGGGGTACGCAGCTCATGGCTGGCATCGGCGACGAGCCCTCGCTGCCGCGCGAGCGCTCGCTGTAGCCTGCTGAGCAGGTCGTTCATCGTGGCCGCCAGCGCCGCGATCTCGTCGCGGGTACGCGGCACCTCGACGCCCGGCGCCTGGTCGCGTTCGGATAGCGCGGCCACCTGGCGGCGTAGCCGCTCGACTGGTGACAGCGCCGCGCGCGCCAGGCTGTAGGCGCCGAGCCCGGCCGCGGCAACGAAGATCGCGCCCGCGATGAGCAGGCTGCGCGAAACGTCGCTCAGCGTGGCGTCGAGCGCCTCCAGCGAGACCCCGGCCACTGCGACCCAGCGTGGATGGCCACGCAGCGGCGCGGCCATCAGTCGCTCGCGTTCGCCCTCGGCGCTGCTGGTCAGGACGAACCGGTGGTCCCGCGCCCGGCCAAGCCCGGCCGCGGACAGCATCGGGGTCCGGCCGGCGTCCGCGCTGGCGCCTCGGACCCGGCCGGACGGGTCGATGACCTGCACCACGTACTCGCCAGGCGCTGGGCTGCCTGCCGCGGGCGCCGCGCTGCCGTGCGCTGGCAGGTACCGGCTGGCCCCGCTGAGCTGGGCGGCAAGCTGAGCGTCGATCGGGCCAAGCAGCGAGGACGAGAGCAGCGTGACGAACAACCAGCTGCCGAGCGCGAAAAGGATCGCCGCGGCGACCGTGAACACGACCGCAAGCCGGAGCCGGATGGACATTCCTACCCCGGCTCCCCTTGCCGGAGCCGGTAGCCCATTCCCCTGGCCGTCTCGATGTCATGACGGCCGAACGGCGTGTCGACCTTGCGGCGCAGGTAGTTCACGTACTGGTCGACCACATTCGAGCCACCGTCGTAGGCGAAGTCCCACACGGCCTCGATGAGCTGCGATCTGGTCAGCACCACGCCAGGATGGCGCAGGAAGAACTCGAGCAGCGAGAATTCCTTCGGGGATAGCCGAAGCTCGGTCCCGGCCCGCCACGCCCGTTTGCTAGCCGGGTCGAGCCGCAGGTCACCTTCAGACAGGACCGCAGGACGGCGCCGGTCGTCCCGGCGCGCGAGCGCCCGCAGCCGGGCGGCAAGCTCCAGCAGGCTGAACGGCTTCGCCAGGTAGTCGTCCGCCCCGGCATCCAGCCCGCGGACCCGGTCACCGACCTCGTCGCGGGCCGTGAGCATCAGCACCGGCACCCAGATTCCCGCCTCGCGCAGCCGGCGGCACAGCTCGAAGCCGTCAAAGCCCGGCAGCATCACGTCCAGCACGACCGCGGCATAGGAGTTCTCGGTCGCCAGCCACAATCCGTCGGGACCGTCCCCGGCGACGTCGACGGCGTGGCCTTCCTCCTCAAGGGCGCGCTTGAGCAGCCGGGCCATCCGCACCTCGTCC
The DNA here is from genome assembly GCA_963707065.1 of uncultured Actinomycetes bacterium. GTDB lineage: Bacteria > Actinomycetota > Actinomycetes > Streptosporangiales > Streptosporangiaceae > Palsa-506. The sequence continues at coordinate 25,537 of CAVPPJ010000012.1, read as the reverse complement.
TCGATCACTAGCACCCGCATACCACGAGGCTACGCAGCGCCAGATGTGAAGACGGTGAGAGCCAGCGAAGCACCGGAAAGAAGCACCGGAAGATGTGAGAGCTCACATGCTCCTCTCACGATCGATTCATCATCACCCCCGCACTATCGAGTCACCAGGTAAACCTGGCAGCGATAGAGCGGAAGGAAACGAAGATGGACTCCGATCGCGAGTACCGCAGCGGGCAGGTGCCGCTGCCCGGATTCGGCGACTCACGTCCCGCCGATCCCGCCAGCGAGTCTGCGCCGCCTCGCAGTAAAGGGATTCGGTATGCGCGGCGGATGTCGAACTGGACGGCCGCCGCGCTGATCGTCGGCGCCGGCTCCGCCACGCTGGCACTCGCCCACCAGGCCCAGCTAGCTGCAGGGCCGCCGGCCGGCGCCACGTCGAGCACGACCGGGGCCGCGACCGCGGCGACCACGCCGGGAGCAGCCGGGCCGCAGGCCACTCACTCGGTAGCAACGACAAGCGGCTCAGGCGTCACCACGACCACCACCACCCGCACGGTCAACGGCAAGACCATTGTCACGCACGTCCGGCACGCCCCGGCCTACCACGACAACTGATGACGATGACTACCTCAGTAGCCGAGTTCGCCCCGGTCGCGCCGTGGCAGCGCGTCCGCACCGGCGATGACGCCATTGCCGTCGCCGAGCGCGCCGCGCTGGGCACGAGCGCAAGGATCGCGGTGTGGCCGCAGAAGAATCTCGAACGGGCCTGCGCCGCGGTGGACAACATCCTGAGCGCGCTGGATCTGCAGGCGAGCCGGTTCCGGCCAGATTCGGAGATCTGCTGGATCCATCGGGCTGGCGGCGGCCTGTTCATGCTCAGCGACGGGCTTGCCGAGGCTGTCGGCGTCGCGCTGGCCGCGGCACGCTGGACCGGCGGACTGGCTGACCCGACGGTCGGCGGCGCCCTCATCTCCCTCGGCTACGACCGCGACTTCGCGGCGATCGACCAGCAGCGCAGCGATCCGCCGCCGACGCCGGCACCGTCGCCGGGCTGGCGCGCCGTTCAGCTAGACGGGTACCTGCTCCGGCTGCCGTCCGACGTCCGGCTCGACCTGGGCGCCACGGCCAAGGGCCTAGGATCCGACCGCGCGGTGCGGGCTGCCATGTCCGCGAACCGGCAGGCCGGCGGCGTGCTGGTCAGTCTCGGCGGTGACATCGCCATCGCAGGGACGCCGCCCCGTGACGGCTGGCCGATCACCGTAGCCGGCGGCCTCGATCCGGCGGGCTCGTCGCCCGCCCAGCTTGTCCGGCTGTCCAGCGGCGCCATCGCAACATCGTCGGTCAGCTGCCGCCGGTGGCATCGCGCAGGCCAGGCGCTGCATCACATCGTGGACCCCAGGACCGGGCTGCCCGCGGCCGGGCACTGGCCGGTGGTCAGCGTGGCCGCGACCACCTGCGCCGACGCGAACGCGGCGGCTACCGCGGCGATCGTGGCCGGGCGGCAGGCAGAGCTATGGCTCACTGCGGCGGCCCTGCCAGCCCGGCTCGTCTCCCGTGACGGCCAAGTGCGCTACCTGAATGGCTGGCCACGCGCTGACAGCGGGCCTATGCCGATACCGCCGGGCGGTCATGTGTACGGCAGAGTGCGACAGCAGGGAGGAGCGCGATGAGCGCGGCGGCCGCGGTCGCAGGATCGCAGGGCATGTGGTTTGTCTCACGGGGCAGCGGGCTGGCATTGCTGGCTGCGTTCAGCGCGGTGCTGGTGCTGGGCGTGGCAGCACGGCTGGGCTCGGCACCGAGGCGCCTGCCCCGTTTCGTCTTCGCTGAGCTGCACAGGACGCTCGCGCTGTTCTCGGTCGCGTTCCTCGGCCTGCATGTCGTAACCGCGATCCTCGATCCGTTCGTCACGATCGGATGGGCTGCGACGGTGCTGCCCTTCACGTCCGGTTACCGGGCATTCGCAATCGGGCTGGGCACCCTGGCTGTCGACCTCGGCGGAGCTGTGCTGCTGACGAGCCTGGTGCGCAGCCGGCTGGGCTACCGGGCATGGCGGGCTGTGCACTGGCTGGCCTACCTGGCCTGGCCGATCGCCTTCGCGCACGCGCTCACCGCGGGCAGCGCCGACCTGCGGATCTGGTGGGTCGCGCTGACCGAGTGGGGCTGTGCCGCCGCAGTGGCGACTGCGATCGTTGCCCGCCTCCTGCAGGCCTTCCGGCGCGCCACGCCGGTCGGCCAGCCGACTGCCGAACCCGGCCGGGCCAGTCACCCGCGGGAAAGAGTGTCGTGGTAGTGCCGATCACCGACAGCTTTCAGCGCCAGGCCGGACTGGCTGGCCGCCAGGCGCCCGATCACCTGCCCCGCTTGCTGCCGGCCGGTTTCGCGGCCGGCCCGCCGGCCTGGCCGAGCATCTTGCCCGGTACGGCCCGCCGCCTTCCTCTGGCCTGGTGAGCCGGTGCCGGGAGGCACTAGTCGAGGAGGTGGGTCGAGCCGGGCTGACCGGCCGGGGCGGCGCGGGGTTTCCGACCGCGCGGAAGCTGGCCGCGGTGGCGGCCGGGCACGCTCCTGTCGTCGTAGCGAACGGCACGGAAGGCGAGCCGGCGAGCGCGAAGGACAAGGTGCTGCTCGCCCGGTCACCGCAGCTCGTACTTGACGGGGCGGTGCTCGCCGCTGATCTGGTGGGGGCTCGCCAGGCAGTGATCGTCGTGCATCATTCGGTCCGCGAGATTATGGACGGCGCTGTCGCCGAGCGCAGGCACGCCGGGCTCGACCGGGTGCGGATCAAGGTCATCACGGCGGCCGACCGGTTCGTGGGCGGGGAAGCCAGCGCGGTCGTGCACTGGATTGAGCGCGGCGTCCCCACGCCCACGGCGACGCCGCCGCGAGTGTCCGAACGAGGGCTCGGCGCTGCGCCGACCCTCGTGCAGAACGTCGAAACACTCGCGCACCTCGCGCTGATCGGCCGTTACGGCGCATCGTGGTTCCGGTCGATTGGCACACCACAGGAAGCCGGGTCGATGCTGGTCACCATTCTGGGCGCGGTGCGCGAGCCCTGCGTGCGCGAGATTGCCATCGGCACCCCGATCGGCGAGGTGCTCAGCCTGGCGGGCGGACCCTCCGCGCCGGTGCAGGCGCTCCTGCTCGGCGGCTACTTCGGCACCTGGGTTAGCGCGGCCATGGCGGCGAGCCTGCCGTTCTCATCGGCAGGTCTGGCGGACCTGGGGGCCGGCGTCGGTGCCGGTCTACTTGCGGTCCTGCCCGATGCCGCTTGCGGGCTCAGGGAGACCGCGAGGGTCATGCGCTATCTCGCCGACGAGTCGGCGGGACAGTGCGGCCCCTGCCTGTTCGGACTGGACGCGGTCGCCGGACAAGTCCAGCGGATAGCCGACGGCTGTTCGTCTGATCTCGGCATGCTGAGACGGTGGCTCGGCCAAGTCGACGGCCGCGGCGCCTGCAGCCATCCCGACGGTGCCGTCCGGCTGGTCCGCAGCGCCCTCGACCTCTTCGGACCTGAACTGGAGCACCATGCGCAGGGCTGGTGCTGCGGGACCAGCAGCGTCCTGCCTGTGCCATCGCGGAGGCAGCGATGACTGCCAGGGCCGTACGGCTCCGGGTCGACCCCATCGCCTGCGACGGCCGCGGGCTATGCGCCGACCTGCTGCCCGACCTGATCACCCTGGATGACTGGGGATTCCCGATCGTCCGCGACGGCGACGTGCCCGGTCGGCTGCTGGGGGATGCCCGTGACACCGTCCGGGCCTGCCCCAAGCTCGCGCTGCGGCTCGAAGGCCGACGCTAGCCAGTGCGGTCGGCGGCCGGGTCAGCGGAGGCCGGGCGGGACGACGGCGGCCTTGGAGGACGGCCGGCCAAGTCAAACTTCGCCCGCCGCGAAGCGGACTTCGGCAATTGGTGGTGGTCCTGAGGGCCGACGGTCGATGCGACGATATGCCCCGCCCGGTAAGACCCGCCCCAGCGAGATGAGTGGTGTGGCTGCACCCCGCTTGGTCCGCCCCGAACACGACAGGAAGTCCGCTCTCAGTCACCGAGATACACGATGGTCGCAGCGGGCGCGGCGGAGTCGGCTGGGTTCGGAATCTGAGGCCCATCACCTTTGATCCTCGTTCTGCGGTCGGTCAGGTCGGCCACGGTCATTCGGCACGGCGCTGATGATCTCGGCTTCAAAGAACGGGCTGAATTGTTCGGTGCCGTACTCCCATCCCACTCGTAGCCGCGCATGCAGGACGAAGTCGCCAAATCGCTTCTCGGCGAGGACGTCTCCTCCGAAGGGGATGTAGCCGAAGGCCTTCTGTCCGGCGTCCTGGCGGGCACGGCGCGTCATGCGAAAGTCGCGTCTGCCAGGATGCTTCTCCATGAAGCTGACGTCACATCTGCCCGATGACCGCCGCGGGCATGTCGAAGGCCGGCTGCGCGCCAACCTGATGGCGTGGCTGACGACCGTGCGCCCCGATGGGCGGCCTGACAGCGTGCCGGTGTGGTTCCTGCTGCGCGACGACGAGACCATCCTCGTCTACAGCCAGGCAGCGAAGATGAAGCTGCGCAACATCAGCCACAACCCGAGGGTAGCCTTCGGGCTCGACGTCACTGACATCGGCCGGGACATTATCCGCATCGACGGGACCGCCGAGCATGTTCCCGGGTTCCCCACGGCCGACGAGGTGCCGGAGTACGTGATGAAGTACACCGAGCGCATCGGAGCGATGTTCGGCACGGCGTCCCGGTTCGCCGCGCTGTTCCCGGAGGCCCTGATCATCACGCCGCACCGCCTGCACGCCTGACGGCTCCCACTCAGCATCACGATCCGCCGATCCGGGGCGGCAGCTATTTTCGGGCAGTGACCTGCTGCGCGAAGGTGAAGCGATCTTCGATGAGCTGCGCGATCAATGGGGGCGGCAGATCGGTCCTGCCGAGCTCGAGAACCTTGAGACGCACCTGACAAAGCTGGTTTGGCACTCCGCCCGTGCGCTTCGACACACCCGGCTGGATATCGCGAGACCTCGGCGAGCCGATCTAGCTGAACTGGCCCGCCCGGCTCCAGCGGTCTTGGGCGATGAAGAGATTCCCGTGCAGGATCCGCGGTCGGGCCAGAACTCAGGATCTGGATCCAAACTCACCCCAGAGCCAGCCAGGTGCCAAGCCGCCGCCCTCACCGCCCGGGAAGGTCCCGCACGCGAGAAAGCGGAGTCAGCTCTCAACGACAAAAGACCCCCAAGATCAACAATTGGATCCACAACTCATCTACAGAACCAGGCAACCCATGAATTCCGGGTGCGCGGGCAGTGCCGCTGGCGGGCTGCGCTCCTGGGCAGCCCGTTGTGGCGACTGCGCGGGGGCTGGCGGGGTGGCGCAGGCAGGGCCGCCCCGACGGCGGGCAAGCTGTGCCTGCTTGCCCGGCCGGCGCCAAGGATGCCAGACTCATCTGGCCCCGGAGTTCCGGGCAGAGGAGGTGCGCGTTCCGTTACTAGCGTTGCTGATGTAGTTGACGTTGACCGCTACCCGGTCGACCGCCTGGACAGTCCGGCCGGGCAGGAGCTTGTGGCCCGCTGCCGCCGGGAGCTCGCGGTCATCGGCGCGTCGGCTCTCGAGGGATTCATCCAGCCCGCGGCGGTGGCGGCCGTGGTGGACTGGGCGATCACGGCGTTGCCGGAGGCCTACCGGACTGAGGCTGAGCACAACGTCTACTTCACCGAGGATGATCCTGGGCTGCCCGCCTGTGATCCGCATCATATCCGCGTGCGGTCGGCCAAGAGCGCCCTCACTTATGACCAGATCCCGCCCGGGTCGCCACTTCGCATCGCCTACGAATCGGCCGAGCTGACGGCCTTTGTCGGCGCCGCTTTGGGCCGCGATATCTTGTATCGCCACGCCGACAAGCTCGGTGCGCTGAATGTCATGTATTACTCCCGCGGAGACGAGCACGGCTGGCATTTCGACGGAGCGGACGCCGTCGTCACGCTGATGCTGCAAGCGCCGCTGGCCGGCGGCCAGTTCGAGTACGTGCCGATGCTGCGCAGCGCCGATGACGAGAACCAGCGGGGAGTACGCCGGCTGCTCCAGGGCGACCGCTCCGGCATCCGCTCGATCAGCGGCGCCGCCGGCACGCTCACCCTGTTCCGCGGACGCCTCAGCCCGCACCACGTCACCGCCGTCACCGGCGCCAGACCCCGCATCAACGCCGTGCTCTCCTACGCACCCGCCCCCGGCGCACGGCTGAACGACCACACCAAGCAGCTCTTCTACGGACGGACCAGCTGACCGTATCCCGGCAGGATCCGCTTGCCCGCCGCCCCGGCTCAACGACAAGTGCAGGAATCAGACCGGATTGCCGCGACGAATGACGTCACGGCTACGCACGACGGGCGGCCCGGCGATCGGCCGGGTAACGCACTACTTTGCCGTACCTGGCGCGCCTGCGGGCTTGCATCGCTAGCTAGCGGGCGCAGTGCCGAAGGATGATGCTGTACAGCGAGTTAGTCTCCGCCTGGGCCAGCGTGCTGGTCTCGCGTGCTGACCGGCTGCGGCTCGCGGCAGCCGCCTATCTCGCCCGATTCATGGGCACTTCCCGCGACCACGCCAACTCCGATCTGCGCTGCTAACCTCACGTGGTGGGCCGACCGCGACCTATGGCACTCGCCAGCTGAGCATGTCCGCCGTCCGGCCGTACCAGCCGAGTCACCGACCCTGGGTTCACGCACCTGCAATTCGAGGACCTGCTCACCGCGGCCCGTCAGTCCCCGAATCGCAACGACTTCGCCCTGGTCGCCATGCTCGGCCTACTGGGCCCGCGGATCTTCGAAGCGCGGACATCGGCGATCTCGGCGAGGAACACGGCCACCGGGTACTGCGCGTCTGCGGCAAAGGCGGCAAGGTCCTCCTGATTCCGCTGCCTCCGGCGGCCGGCCGGGCGATCGAATGCGCCGTGGATCACCGTGACTCCGGCCCGGTTCTGCTCAACAGCCGCGGCACGCGGATGGACCGGCATGCCGCCACCCGGCGGATCCGGCACCTGGCCGAGACCGCAGGAATCCGGATAGCCCGGGCTCATCCCCATATGCTCCGGCACACGTTCATCACGACCATGCTCGACGCCGGCGTGGACGTGCGGGACGTGCAGATCGCCGCCCGCCACGCAGACCCGAAGAACCACAATGCGCTATGACCGGGCCCGCAAGAACCTCGACCGCCGCCCTAACTAAATCCTCGCCGCCTACATGGCATCCGGCACCTGACCACCTCACAGCATGAAGCGTGATCGTGCCGATGAGCGGATGCCCATTTCTCACCTGCGCAGGCCGCTTCCGGATTATGAGAGTGGCTCAGTGCTCCGGTCGCGTATTACTGCTACGGGTGTACTGGAGTCTGCGGTGTGTTGCCCGACCTCAGTTACTGGCAGTCCTACAAAGCTCGCCCATGCCTTGCCGATCGGGTGATCTATCAGAGGCTCGAGATCTGGGTCTTTTCCGAACCAGTCCGGATCGAGAGCATTCAGCGGGCTGCGGACAAGCACGCCGAGCTCGCGTATAGCGGCGCGGGCGCAGTCGTCCGCCCAAGTGCCGTCGAAGCCGTCAGGCAGCTCGCGTGGATCGAGCCGTATGGCGAGAGAAAAGAAGCACGCCGCGTTGTAGAGAGCCAGCCATCCGATCTTCGGTCGGTGGTAGCGGTGCTGGGACACGGGGATGCGCGCTAGTCCCGCATTCTCGGCGTCCCATGCCGCGGAATGCCCTTCTTTCTGGTCAGCGGATCGCTCTGGATGCAGAAGCCGAACTACTGGGCTAGCAGCACCGTCGGGCAGTATTTCCTTCGCAAGCAGGCTCATGAGTTCCGTCACCACCGGGGCGTTGGCATCGCTGTGATCAGCGCTGAGCGGAGCAAGCCTGGCTAGGATCTCTGCGACTGCGACAGCATTGATGAACTCAGACCTCCTGCTGATACGGCCCGGTAGCGGAATTCGTACCCAGGATCTCCAGTATCGACGCTCACCCGGATTCCAGTGGCCGGGCTTGCAGCTCTGCCTCCAGTATCTTGCCAGATTCCGTAGTTGCAGCCTGTCCTTTATGTCGCTGAGGCGAGCTACGAGAAAGTCCGGGTCAGGAGGATTCGGCACGTTCTTATGGGCATTACCTAACCGGTACGCGGTCTCGATGTGCTCGGGCCATAAGGTGAGGCACTTTTCGTACAAGGCTGCCGCTTTGGAATACTCATGCTTGAATTCGTAAAGAGCGGCGGTATGCAATCGCACCAGTAGGTTCCCCGGCTCCATTCGGGCAGCTTCATTGAAGCACTCCAATGCGTCCTCGTACTGGGACTGACGCTGGCATTCCAAGCCGCGGCGGTACGCACGGTAACCTGAGATGTCCTTACCCCACCGCTCCCATCTTGGCGTGTGCCGCAAGAACCTCGGTTGTCGGCGCAGGAAGATGATGCAAAAACAGCCGACCGCCTCCACCAGGAGATCCTCGGTTGCCTCGTAGAAAGAGTCGGAGGCCACGATCCGGCCGCCAGGAATGCTGCTCACGCGCACCGCGGCCTCATACCTCGCATTAGCCCCACTGGCTCCCCGCCACGCGACGTCTACCCGGAACGCCGGTTCTCTGGCGAGCGCGAGGTGTAGTGCGGCTGCCATCCAGCTATCGGCCGACTGCAAAGCCTCTGCGGGTACCCCTGGGGCTGCCGAGGTGCCAGCGCCGGGCGCAATGACGTAGGCACCGTGGCCGTCCGCAGCGAGATAGGCAAGCAGCCTCGCATCCAGCGCAGGATCTGCCGCCGCCTGCCGGGCGCCGTCATCATTGGCGCGAAGCTGAACGACCAGGGGGCGTTGGCCGCGCTGCTGGAGCCTATACCAGGCGAAAGAAACGGCATGTGTCAACGCGACAGCGAGCACAAGACCAAGCGCGAGCTGAAACGACGGCCCGAACGCACTGACGATATTTTCGACTGCGCTGAAGATGTTATTCAACGGCCCCCCCGCTCCAGGTACTCTTGCCTCCGCGCAACCGAGACGACCTGCGAGCCTTGCCTGCTACGCGCCAGTCCCGGTGCTACGCAGAACCTTAACCCCGGCCTTTCATGGCAGCTAGCCAGACGTGACCCTCTATTTGCATAACACTTTTCGCCTCCGCGATCCGTCCTGTCAGCTCATCGAACAGCCCGGGGCAGCGAGCAGGCCATGCTATCGGCTGCGACCACCGCAAGATCGTCAAGAGTCGGCACACAACCCGCGATGGTCAGGCGGCGGCCGTTCTGCGTCCAGCACCGCCAGGCCAAGATTACAAACCCGCTGCATGTCGACGGCAGGTGGAGTTTTCACCTGCCGTCGACAATCGCCATCCCGGAGGGGACGATCAAGGAATCGTCGCTGCTTGATGCGGGGCGCGGCGCGCCATCTGGGTCCGCTGCTCAGCGGATGTACAGTTCGTCGGCGTCGTACTGGGTGAACTCCATGTTCGACGCCACATCGGTCATGCCGAGCGACTGGAACGCGGGGAAGAGCTGCTCGGCGGTCCACCGGTCCATATGGGCCTTGGACTGCCACACGGTCACCACGTGGAGCCCGTTGTCGTCCGTGCCGGCCGCCCAGGCGAGGAGGCCGTCGATGTCCTGGGGCGGGTTGTGCTTGGCGGCGACCGCGCGGAAGCCGTCGATCGTTACCCCGGGCGTCGCCGCGACGTGGATGTGTGCCATGTTTGTCCTGCCTTTCCTGAGTTTGTGCTGGCAGGAAGGACGCTACGGGAAAGTCCGGGTCCGGCCATCCGGGGAATCACTCACTGGAGTACTCATTCGCCGTCGGCCTGGGTACTCATAGGCGGCTCGCGTCATGCTCTCCGCTAGCCCAGGTGGCGATCTGGCTGCGGTTGCGGAGCCCGAGCTTGGTCAGGATGTGCTGGACGTGGTTCTCGGCCGTCCGCTCGGAGATGTACAGGTTCTGGCCGATCTGCTTGTTCGTCAGCCCCCGCGCGACCAGCCGGGCGACCTCGAGCTCGCGGGGGCTGAGGGGTGAGCCGCCGCCCGGCGCGGCCGTCAGCTGGGTTTTTAGCTGTTCGATCCATTCGGTGAACGGGACCATCCCGAGCTGTTCGGCCTCGCGCACGGCGGCGGCCAGCGCGGCCAGCGCCTCATCCCGGTCGCCGGGCGCCTGCCGGCGGGTGAGCGCGGCGGCGAGTTCGACGCGGGCTTGCACGGCGCAGCCGCGGGCGCCGTTGGTGTCGCAGATCGAGGCCGCCGTCTGCAGGTCTTCAACCGCCGGGTCGAAGTGGCCCAGCGCGGCGGCCGCCTGTCCGAGCGGCAGCTCGACCGGGCCCATGTAAACCCCGGGTCCGGCACCGTTCGCGACGTGCTGGCCGCGGAACGGCTCGAACTGCGCCGCCAGGAACTCGATGTCCTGCGTCCGACCGAGGCGGACGGCGACCGCAAGCCCGTGCGCCCAAGCCGCCATGCGCATCGCCGGTACCGGCGTCCAGGACCAGGCCGGGCCGGCCTGGGCATAGGCGGCCTCAGCGGCGGCGCGGTCGCCCTGGTGCAGGCGGATCAGCGCGAAGGTAAGCGCGGGGAAGACGGTGGCGACGCCGCGGGTGCTGTCCACGGCATCCGGCCGCAGGTGCTCGGGGATCTGATCCCACAGCTCGATCATGCCCGATCGGCCGAACCCGATGTGCAGGCCCGCCTGGCCCAGGATCACTGAGCAGCCGCCGAACGCGAACGGGTGTCCCATGTCGCTGAACACCTTGAACGCATCGGCGGCCAGCCGCGTCGCCTCGGTGAAGCGCCCGGCCGCCAGCGCGAGCGTCGCAGAGGTCTCCAGGAAATGCCATTGCGCGAGCGGGCCGGGGAGCCGTTCCACGCAGCTTTCGAGGTCGGCGAGCTCACGCCGGACGCTCCTCAGCTGACCCGTCTCAAACAGGGTGTCAATCCGCCACAGCCGGCCCCACATCTCGAGCCAGGCGCTGCCCCCTGCATCAGCGGCCTCCAGCATCCGGCTCGCCAGCACGGCCCGTTCGGCGACTCCGTCGGGGGCGCAGCAAGCCAGCTGCCGGGCCCGGAGCGCGTCCACGAGCGCGGCCGGGTCCCCCGCCGATCCGGCAATGGCCAGCGCGTCCCGGCTGACCTGTCCCGCCCGGCCGTACTCGCCGCGGTACACCAGTGCCTGCGCGTACCGCGAGGAAACCCGTGCCCGCAGACCATCAGGAAGGTCATCCCCGGCGAGGGCCTGCTCGCAGATTCGGCAGATCTCACCGTCCCATTCCGGTACGCCGCTGGCCTCCATCACCAGCGCCGTGCGGGCCAGCAAGTCCCGGTCATGCTGGCGCTCGGCCCGCCGGCCGACTCCGGCCGCCGTCTCCTGCGATCCGGGAAGGTCGCCGCTGCGGTGCAAGGCCGCGGCCAAGGCGAGCTCAAGCCGGGAGCTGTCGTTCTCGCCGATCTCCTCACCACCGACCGATAGCGCCTGCCGGTACAGGCGTACGGACTCCTCGAACGCTAGCGACTGCGCCGCCAGGCCGGCGGCCGCCTCACACGCCGCTACCGCCTCCGTCCGGTCACCGGGCAGCGATGCTTCGACCCGGTGCCGGGCGATCTCAGTCAGGTGCAGATCCAGCTGCCCCTCGTAGAGAGCCTCGATCGCTTCCGCCGCGGCGGCGTGCAGCCGCCGTTGCTCCGCGGCGCTGAGCCGGGCGGCCACCGCCGAGCGGACCAGCGCGTGCGAGAACCGGTGATCACCGGGACGGTCCCCGGCCACCAGGAATCCGGCAGCCCGGCACTCATCCAGCGGGCCGAGCAGAGCCAGCACCTGTACGTCCAGGATCCTGGCCACTACGCCGGCCGAGAAGTTGTTGCCTGCCACGGCGGCGGTCCGCACCAGCGCCCGGGCGGGATCCGACAGCTGCGCGAGCCGGTGGGCCGTCGCCTCCGCCACCCGTCCCGGCACCGGCACCGGCCCGCCGCGCCGCTGCTCGGCGAGCATCCGGGCCAGCTCCCGGACCAGGAACGGGTTGCCCCCCGTTTCGGAGTACACCTCACCGGCCTGGTCTGCCCATGCCGGCAGCCCGGCGGCGAGCAGCATATCCCCGACTGCGCCGGCGGCCAGGCCATGAAGGTCCACCCGTTCGGTGTTGGCATCCGCCGACAGACGCAGCAGCAGCCCGGCGCTCGTATCACCGGAGGCCGCCGACTCCCGGTAGGTCGCCAACACCAAGATGAGCGTTCCTCGCAGCTGGCGCACGACATCCGCGAGCAAGACCGCGGACGCCTCGTCCGCCCACTGCAGGTCATCAAGCACCAGCAGCAACCCATTCGCCCTGGCCGCCTGCGCCAGCCGCCTGCGAACCTCGGCGAACATCGCGAACCGCTGGGCGCTGCCGGAATCAGCGCCGTCAGCCAGCGCCGGGCGTTCGGCGCCACCGAAGACACGCGACCACAGGCCCGCACCGGATGGGTCATCATCGGCGGCCCGGACGGCGGGCTCATCCAGCACCAGCCGCCACAAGCCGTACGGCGGCAGGCTATCCCGGTCGGCAGCCCGGGCCCACGCCACCGGCACACCCCTCGCGGCAGCCGACGCGGCGGCCTCCTCCGCCAGCCGGGTCTTCCCGATCCCCGCCTCACCCGTGCACAGCACCAGACGGCCGCCGCCCGCCCGTGCATCGTCCAGCAGCAGCATGACCCGAGCCAGCTCGCGGTCACGGCCCACCATCGGCCCAGCAGCCCCGCCCCCCGTACCTTCCACCACGCAACCATAAGCCGCAGCCCATCGGCGCCCTAGAGGTGAACAGCATCCAGCTGCCGAGGCCGCTCACCCGGCGTGACAGCTGGTGCGTGCCGCGCTCGTCGCGGCTGCCCGCAACCACGACCTCAGCGACCACGATCTCGACACGGCCGAGCGGGCCTGGGACGGCCACTGGGCTGCTATCCGCCCGGCCGAGCTCCCCCGGGCCGTGGAGCAGCACGCCGGCCAACTGACCCGGGAGCACGCGCTCAGGGGCGCGGACGCCGTCCACCTCGCCAGCGCACTGGCCATCGGCGACCCTGAACTTGTCGTCGCTGCCTGGAACCGGCGCCTGCACACCGGAGCCCAAGCAGCCGGCCTCCGTGTCGCCCCAGTGCAACTCGACGGTAGGTGAACTTCATCACCAGCCGGACCGAGGCAGAGTCCGACGCCATTCGAGGGTGGGGCCGTCCGGCTCTGAGATTCTGCGCTGATGGTCACAGCGGCCAGTTCTCCTGGCGGTAGCCCATGTCCCAGAACATCCACTCATGGCGGCGAAGTGGCCGAGGACGCGTTCGCCGCGTGGTCTCCGGCACGGCTTGGCCAGCTGCGTTAGCGGCCCGCCTGGCGCGGCCAGCGACAGCCCCGCCTCCCCGGTGCTGACGCATCATGTCCCTCTTCGCCTGGTGCTTAGCCGTGCTGATCGCATGATCGGAAGGAGTACCTGTACGGTTCCTGGATCAAGATCTTGAGGTAGCGTCCCCGCAGCACCGCCGAGTTCACCAAGAGGAAGAGGAGGCAAGGACTCATGCCCTCCCTGAACGACAGCGTGGTGCTCCTGACCGGCGGGGCCACAGGTATTGGGCGGGCCATCGCCCTCGACATGGCGGCCGCCGGCGCGATCGTTGCCATCGGCGACACAAACATCGATGACGGGCAGCGAACAGTTGAGGAGATCCTGAGCGCAGGCGGCAAGGCGTCCTTCAGGTCATGCGATGTGGCCGAAGCCGAGCAGGTGACCGCCCTGGTCAACGGCGCCGTCGCCGACTTCGGGCAACTCGACGTGCTGGTCAACGACGCCGGCATCTCCGGCGGGTCGCGTCGCCTCCATGAGCTCGACATCGACGCCTGGGACCGGACGATCGCCGTCAACCTGCGCGGGACCTTCCTCTGCGCCAGGGCGGCGATCCCCCACCTCCTGCGGCGCCCGCGGAGCGCCATGGTCAACATTGCCTCCACCTACGGCATCATCGGCGCGCCGATGGCACCGTCGTACTGTGCCTCCAAGGGCGGCATCGTCAACCTCACCCGGCAGCTGGCCGTCGACTACAGTCCCGACGGTCTTCGCGTCAACGCCATCTGCCCCGGGTACATCGACACGGACATGGGCGGCCGAAGGGCATCCCTGCCTCCGGCCGAACGCGCCGCCGCGCAGGCGCGGCGGGAAGCGAACGCCGCCTTGCAACCCATCGGCCGCCAGGCGCAGGCACGGGAAGTGGCCCGTGTCGCGACGTTCCTTGCATCTGACGAGGCGTCATTCATGACCGGTTCAATCGTGACCGTCGACGGCGGATGCACGGCCACCTACCGCCACGGATCCTGACGGTCCCACGAACTCCCGCGCGAGCCGATAGCCATCACTCACCATCGGCCCAGCCATGCCCGGCGTGGCCACCGTCACAGCCGGAAAGGAGGCTGCAGCGACCTGCCTGTCATCGACACGGGAGGATAGGCACTAGCCCGCCGACGTCCCCCTACTGGAAGGTACGCACACGTATAGCCCGGCGGCTACATGGCGGTCCGGAGAGAAATCGCCCGCTCGTGCGTGTGACAGGACGTCCCGGCCATGCGGCGCATAACCTTTGATCTATGACCGGCCCGACGCCCTACCTCCATTTCCCCGGCACTGCTCGTGAGGCCTTGACCTTCTACGGTGAAGTCTTTGGCTGTGCAGTTCAGTTGCACACCTTCGCGGAGTTCAACCGGGCCGACGGTCCGGCCGATGCCATTGCCCACGGCTACCTTGCCGGGGGACCCGTCGCGCTGTTCGGTGCCGACGTGTCCGGGGGCGAGCCGCCATTCCAATCCGAAGGCATGATGCTGGCCCTGCTTGGTACTGCCGCTCCCGCGACTTTGCGCAACTGGTTCTCCCGTCTCTGCGAAAGTGGCCGGGTCGTGGACGACTTGCAGGCGCGGCCGTGGGGCGCATCCGATGGCCAGGTCATCGACCGTTACGGTCTCCACTGGCTCATCGGGTTCGAGGCGACGAGCGACTGAACGTCTAGTCGGGGCACCGACGTCGCTAGCGGCCCGCCGTGCCCGCGCTCCTCTGTGACCGGCGCCTTACCCGCCGGCGACAGGCACGCCGAGGGCATCCAGCCGTACCGATTGACGTTACTCACATGACCGCATAGGGCGCGCCAGGTCGGCCTGATCTGGGCCGTCTCAAGGCCGGGCGCCGGACCGAGACCTCGCCCGGTGCCGCACCGGCCGGTCCCGATCTTGACCCCGTCTATCGCGATCTACAGCATCAGTGCTGAGTGACACAGCGGGCCAGTAACAGCTCGCCGAGCCGGCGATCTGGGCGATCACCTGCTCGCCTGTGTCCCCGTCGGTGTTGCCCCCAAGGGGATGATCTGTTCGAGGCCGCCGACGGCAAGCTGTGCCGCGAGCGGAGACGAATCTCACCCAGCGGCCTGAGGTCGCCGGCATATGCACCAGCGTCGTCTGCGAGTTCGCGAGTTCGTCGCCGGGGTGACCATGCACGGGTTCCCGTCAGCCACATCGAGGACGGCATGGCCATGATGATGATCTCCAGGCCGCCGAGCGAACATCCGGAGCTACTCCCGGGCCGAGCGCTGGCGACCCGTCAGAAAGTGGCCGGAGTCAGGTTTGATGACGTCCAGCGGACCCGCGCACGTCGGCAAATACCCCCGGGATCGCCCAGACACCGATCAGCTTGCCGATGCCGAATGCCAGGCTGACCCAGCTGACCGTTTCGCCCCGGCCAGCCTCGCCTGCAGTCAGCGGTGGACTCAGCGAGGTAAGGACCGACGTCGCTGCAGGCGGTATCCCGCTAACGTCGCCCGTTATCACCTGCCAGGCATGAGCCGCTGCGCGGGTAACTCGGCTTTACTTACCGCATGGTGATTTTCGGCTTCGGGCCAGGCCATCCAGAGGATCAGGGCGAGGTGGCGCCGTGCGTGTGCCCGAACTGTCATAATCAGGTGTTCCTCCACCACGTCCGGTCGAAGAAGTCGGTGCGCCTGTACTTCGTGCCCGTCGTGCCCTACGGGACGGACGACTACCTGGTCTGTCCGGTCTGCAGCCAGGGGATTCAAATCAGCAACGCACAACTGCGTTACACACGCTCGATGTCCGACGCAACTGCTTCGTTCCGCGCCGGGCGGCTTACCCAGTCTCGGTACATGGCGCAGGTCGAGCGGTTCTGGCGTCAGCTCGGGGTAAACCCCGCCGGCCAGCAGCTCGTCACTCCAGCCAGCCCGGCCGCCCCCGCCCAGCCAGCCGTTCCCGTTAAGTCACCCGCCGCTGCCCAGTCCCCGCCTGTGGCTGCGGATGACCAGACGTCGTGGATATCGCAACTGAGCAAGCTGACACAGCTGCACGACCAGGGGGTACTTTCCGACACTGCCTTTGCGGCGGCCAAGCAACGCATCCTCGAACAGAAGATGCAGTCTCAGCCGTCGGGACCGACGGCATCATCGCCGACTCCGCCTCCAGCCAGCTGACACTTCTTGAGTTGAGCAAGGTGAGGCGCCCTTGCGGCGCGCAGACCAATGATCTTCAAGTCGCGAAGCGGCCCGGCCGCCGCGGTCGCTCGGTCGCCTCACACAGTGCGAATGGTGCTCTCTGCCTCTGATGCCGCGCATGCTCAGAAGAGGAAGTTCCCTGCCGAGGTCCGGCCAGTGCTTGGCGAGTCTATGGGTGGGCGATTCCGGGGTATGCGTGTTTGTCCGATCTGACGAGTCCGGGAGCGGGGCCGCGCCTGTGGGTGTGTTCGGATACAACACGTAGATTGATCGCTGCCGCACCGGAATAACTTGGTGCGGGCAGTATCAGCTTCGATCTGATGTGGCTGCCACCCAGGGAGGGAAGCGATGCTGGCTGCGCAATCGTCGCCAGTGACCGGGGTTGCCTTTGCGGTGGCCGTGCTGGCCGCCAGCACGGCGCTGGTGGCGGCCCTGGCGTGGGCATCGCGGCGGCTGCTCGGATTGCCGGTCGGGGTGCTGCGTGCGCTGATCGCTGGGTTGCTGGGCTTCGCCACCGCCGAAATCTTGGGCAGGTCGCTGCGAGCGGCCCAGCCCGGGCACCTAGCGGCGTTCATCACTGTGGCGCTGGGCGTTCCGCTGATCGTCGCGATGATCTTCCTTGTCGCGGCTGAGGCACTGGTGCCGAGCGGGACGGGCCCGCAGCCGGTGGAGATGATCCGCGGCGCGCGGCGCGCGCTCGCGCGGTCGCGGCGCTATTCGCAGATCAGCCGGATCGCAGTGCGGCACGGGCTGGGCCCTTACCTGCACGGGCGGCCGCTACGTCCCGCGGACGCGGCTGGCGGGCGGGCAGCGCTGGCGTTGTCGCTGCGGCGTGCCCTGGAAGAGGGCGGAGTCACCTTCACCAAGCTGGGCCAGCTGCTGTCCACTCGCCGTGATCTGCTCCCGGAGGAGTTCATTTCCGAACTCGCCCGGCTTCAGGACCGGGCCGAGCCGGCCCGGTGGGAACAGGTGGAGGAGGTGCTAGCCCAGTCACTTGGGGCGCCGACGGGACAGGTTTTCGCGGATCTGCAGCCCGAGCCGGCCGCAGCCGCATCGATCGCCCAGGTTCACAAGGCCTGGCTGCGGGGCGACGCCCAGGGCGCCGAGGTGGCCGTGAAGGTTCAGCGCCCAGGGATCCGTGCCACCGTCGAACAGGACCTCGACATCCTGCTGCGTATGGCGGTCAGGCTCGAGGATCGCGCGCGCTGGGCGCGTGCGGTCGGCGCGGCCGGCGTTGCCCGGGGATTCGCCACCGCCATGCGGGAAGAGCTCGACTTCCGGATAGAGGCACGCAACATGGCCGCCGTCGCTGCCACCTGGGCGGCCCAGCAGCGTACCGTCGGGGGAAACGTCTTGGTGGTGCTTCCGGCCGTGCATGAGCAGCTGTGCACCGAGCATGTGCTCGTCATCGAATGGCTGGACGGGGTCAGCTTGCGCGCAGCAGGACAGCTGATCGATGACCGCGGGCTTGACCGCGCCGAGCTGGCCCGCGCGCTGCTGCGCAGCATGGTGTACCAGATCACCGAAGGCGGCGTGTTCCATGCCGACCCGCATCCGGGCAACGTCCTGCTGCTCACCGACGGCCGCCTCGCCCTGATCGACTTCGGCTCAGTCGGCCGCATCGACGCCCAGCAGCGGGCCGCGCTGCAGAACCTGCTGCTCGCGCTCGGGCGCGCCGACCCGGCGGCGCTCCGCGACGCCCTGCTGGAACTGCTCACCCGCACCGACGACATCGACGAACAGCAACTGGAGCGGGCACTCGGCCAGTTCATGGCGCGCCACCTCACGGGCGGCACTGCGGCCACCGCTGAGATGTTCACCGACCTCTTCCGCCTGGCTTCCCGCTTTGAGCTGGCAATCCCGCCTGAGATCGCCACCGTCCTGCGCGCCCTAGCCACCCTCGAAGGCACACTCACCCTGCTGACACCCGGGATTGACATAGCCGAGGAAGCTCGGGCATACGCAGCCGCCCACGTGGCCGCGCAGCTGTCGCCACGAGGCATGCCCAAGTCGGCCGCCGACGAGCTGATCGCGCTGCTACCGGTGCTACGCCGGCTGCCACGCCGGCTGGACCGCATCACCGGCGCGATGGAACAAGGCAGGCTCAGCCTCAACGTGCGGCTATTCGCCGACGAACGCGACCGCCGAGTAGTCACCGGCCTGACCCACCAGGTCCTCCTGGCGTTCCTCGGCGCAGCATCCGGCATCGTCGCCGCGCTCATGCTCGGCGCACCCGGCGGCCCCATGGTCACTCCCACCGTCAGCCTCTACCAGGTAATCGCCTACAACCTGCTCATCGTCGCCGCCATCCTCGTGCTGCGAGTGCTCTTCATAATCTTCAGGAACCGGCAAAGCACCGGGCGTGGCTCACCCTAGGACTGGGCACACACAATGCCTCCTGACGTCAGCGCGCTGGCGTGCAACGGCTGTCAAGACCGTGTACTCGCGCGGGCGCTCGGTGGTACGAACTGCCGAGTCTTGTGGCCAGGCCGGCACGCTAAGCGGCCAGGTAGCAGCGCTGAGCGATCTTGAAAATGCGACCTCACCTGTCACCAATCGCCGCGCGGCGACGGCGGCGTGCCGAGGTCACCAGCAGGTGGCGATGGTCGGTAGCAGGCGGCGCAGGTTCAGGCCCTGCTGGGGATGGTTCGCGACGCCTGCCGGTGCCGTCGCCGGCAGCTCTGGGACCGCCGAGCGGCTGGCCCGCCGCTCGGCGGGCCAGCCATCCCGGCAGACGTTTGCTACGGCAGTGTCACCGGGCCGTGTGCGCGGATGATGACCTGGACGGCGAGTGGCTTCCCCGAGCAGCCGCGGGAGGTGTGACGGGCGACGATCAGGACGCGGAGCCGGAAGCGGCCGTGGCCGCTGATGCCAGCGTACTTACCGGTGCCGTGGCTGATCTTGTAGGTGCCGCGCTGGCGCTGGGTGCCCGCGCAGTTCCTGTTGCTGAAGCGCGAGTGGCTGTGGGTGACCTTGTGCTTGACGACGAAGCTGCCGCCGGGGAACGTGAAGATGTCGGTGTTATTGCCGGTCTGCGTGTCGGTGCCGCTGGCGTTGAACGCGCCGTAGGCGGCCACCGGACTCGTGCTGGACGTTAGCGAGGCGGACACGTCCTGGAAGTGCTCGGTCCTGGTAACGGCTGCGTGGCTGACGGCGGCTGGGTGGCTGATGGCAGTGGGGTAATTGGGCGAGGCCGAGGCAACCCCGGCTCCGGTGATCATGGTGACGGTGGCGGCCGCGCCGATGAGCGCGGCGAGTGTCTTGCGCATTGCTGTCTTCCTTCCTGGGGTTTCTTATGGTGCTGATTTGCTCTTTGTTGGACTCTTGGCTCCGCTGATCTGCCCAGGCCGACGGTGACCGCAGTGCCGGCTCAAGCGGACGGCCAGGTTGTGGTGGTGGCGGCATCATGTCTCCCTGGGGTCGGCGTACACGTGGGTGCCACCGTTGCCACGTTGCAGGTCGACGGCTTCCAGGACATCGGTGAAGGGCACGCCCGCCTGGCTGTTGACCTGGGTGACGTCGGCGGCCGATTCGGCATCGAAGATGCAGACTGCGCGGGCGTGGCTGGGGAGGAAGAATCCGCCGCGGTACCAGATCTGGCGGCCGGGGGTGCTGGCGCGGCGAGCGGCGGCGGCGGCGGCTTGCTGGGCAGCGGTGTACTGGTCCCTGGTCACGCCGGGCAGATCCCGGAAGACCAGGAATGTGCTCATCCTCCTCACCGGCTGACTGCCGCGGTGGCTTGGGCTCAGGTGCTGCCCGGTTGCGCGCTGGTCATCGCACGTAGGCGCAGGCGTGCTGCTGGCTGTTCTCGCGCGGGAATGCATCACGTGGTGACCGTACGCGCGGCCGGGCGGCGGCGGGATCAGGGAAAAGGCGTATCCGTGGTACGTATTTCGGCGGTGCGGGCCGGGCTACTCGGGGGCCGGCGTGGGGGCGCTGGTGGCGATGATCGCGGCGACCTGAGCCCGGCTCGAGCAGCCGAGCTTCGCCAGGATCCGGCTCACGTGGGTGTCGACCGTCCGCTCTGCGATGAACAGCCGCGCGCCGATCTGCCGGTTGGTCAGGCCACTGGCGATCAGCTCGGCAACCTCCCGCTCCCGCCGGGTCAGCGGCAGGCCACCGCCTGCCCCCGGTGCCGGGCTGCGCTGAGGGCCGGGCCACAGCGCAGCGGTGATCTGGTCGCTGCGGCCGATTAGCTGTCCGGCAGCGCGGCTGGCCCGCGCGGCCGGGCCGAGCTCTCGTTCAGCCTTCGCCGCGATTTCGTCGATAACCGCCTGGATTTGCGGGAACAGCTGGCCGCTGATGCGCTCGCTGAGGGTGTCGATGACGCCGAGCAAGGTGACCACCTGCGGCCAGTCACCGAGCGCTGATGCGGCCATGGCCAGCAAGCTGGTCCCGTCTAGCAGTCCCCATCGTTCTGGCAGGGCGTCAAAGATGCTCATGCCTTCGCGCAACAGCGGGATGGCGTCAGCCGGGAAGCCATCCCGGATCAGGCAGTCGCCCTGCGCGACCAGGCAGTAGCCGACGGCCCGCTGGTCCCCGATCCTGGTGAAGAGCCCCGCGCTTTCGGCGGTCCGTGCCCTGGCCAGCGCGGTGTCACCCCGCACGATGGCTGCCCAGCCGGATAGGTACAAGGCGAATGCCTGATACCAGGTGTCTCCGGATTGCGTGGCCAGCGCCAGACCCTGGTCGAAGGCCGTAGCTGCGCCGGGCAGGTCATTCATGATGGTGCGGGCGTTACCCAGGTGAGTCCAGGCTCGCGCCTGGCCGCGCAGGTCACCGGCCTGCTGGTACTGCGCGATGCTCTGAGTAAACAGCTCAAGACCTCGCAGATGGTCGCCGCGCAGGCTGACGAGGATGCCGAGCCCATTCAGCGCGGCGGCGCGGGCTCCCGCCGGGCCCGGCGCACGCGCCAGGGCGTCCTCCAGCCAGCCGGCACCTTCCTCCAGGCGGCCCCGGATATGCCAGTACTCCCACAGCCCCGACGCCAGCCGCAAGCCCAGGCTTGCCCGGGCAGGATCCTCGCCGCACCACCCGCGGGCCGCCCGCAGGTTCTCGTTCTCCTGATCCAGGCGCCTCGCCCACCGGGCCTGCCCGGGCCCGAGCAGGACAGGCGCCGACTGCTCTCCCAGACGCGCGAAATAGCACCATGCCGGGCGCGCAACTCCTCCAGCTCCCCCGTTCCGGCTAGCCGCTCGCCAGCGAACGCCCTGATCACCTCCAGCAGCCGGTACCGGCTGCCCGCACCGGACTGGTCAACCTGGACCAGCGACTTGCTCACCAGGCCTGCCAGCACACGGGCCACATCACCCGGCCCGAGGAGAGAGCCCGCGCAGATCACCTCCGCTGCCTCCAGCGACCAGCCGCCGGCGAAGACCGCCAGCCGGCCCAGCAGCGTCCGCTCCGCCGCCGACAGTAACTGGAAACTCCACTCCACCGAGGCCCGCAGCGTCTGGTGCCGGGCCGGGCCGGCACCGGGCGGGCCAGCAACTCAAAGCAGCCAGTCAGCCGCTCAGCGATCTCGCCCAGGCTCAGCGCTCCCGCTCGCGCCGCCGCGAGCTCCAGCGCCAGCGGGATTCCATCTAGGCGAAAGCAGATCGAAGTAACTGCACCGACCTCTTCCGCGCCGACGGCCAGCCCCGGCCGGGCAGCGCGGGCACGAGCCAAAAACAGCGCCATCGCCTCAAAGCCCTCCAGCTCCTCCAGCGACGGCGGGTGCTCCGGCCAGGGGAAAGCCAGCGACGGCACCCGCCAGGTGACCTCGCCGGGCACATCCAGGCTCTCCCTGCTGGTGGCCAGCACAGCCACCCCCGGGCACGACCCAAGGATGCTGGCAGCCAGCGCCGCGCAGGCGCCCCGAAGATACTCACAATTATCCAGCACCACCAGCCGCCGCTGCGGCCGAAGCACCCGCACCAGCCGCTCACCCAGATCGGCTCCCGCCCGTTCCTCCACCCCCAAAGCACCCGCCACCGCACCCGGCAGTAACAGCGGGTCCGGTACCGCGCTCAGATCCACCAGATCAACCCCGTCGAAGGCGGCCCGCACCGCGACGGCCACCTCGATCGCCAGCCGGGTCTTACCCACTCCCCCGGCACCCACCAGCGTCACCAGACGATGAGCCGCCACCAGCCCGGCCACATCAACCAGATCACGCTCATGACCGACGAACTCCGTCAGCGGCACCGGGAGGCCACGCGGCCAGCCCGGCGAACCCGGCATCAGACGACGTCGCGCCACCGCACCACTCACCCAGCCCTGGCCGCAGCCACCCAAGCAGTGGACCAGCCGTACCCGCACAGGTCAATAGGCCCCCAGCGACCGGGCCGTCGACCAGCCAGGCACCGGCAAAGACCCGCCGCATTTGCCCGGCCGGATACCAACAGCCACGGCCTGGTCACATCCATCGCCAGTCACCGGCCGTACCCCCGAACTCCCTATCAGAGCACCGCTCCCAGAACAGCGCGAGGAATCCCGGCGTACAAATTCGGCAACTCCAGCAGACAGCGACGCGTCCAGCAGCCAAGACCGCTCGCCAGGCGTGACGGCCGCGGCCGTCGGCTAGTGCGGGACGCTCGCCGGCGCCCCCGGTGCCGCTAGTGCAACCTATGGGCTTCCAGATCATGGACGCAACGGCGGCAGGCGGCGAATCTGAGGGCGACGATTTTGCGCGTCCCATACGCGCCCGGTTAACGCCCGTGTACACCGCCACCAGCGTGACAGTCCCGATCATCCCGCCCATCAGCGAGGACGACCTGCCCGGCTATCGGGTGGCCGGCTGAAAACCTGACGGCACCAGCGACCCGGGTGGTGCCAGCTCACCGAAAGATGCGCGGCAGCACCCTGGTGGTGCCGCGCAGCGCCTAACCTCTACTCATGCCGGCCGCCCTGCGCCTTGTCGCCCATGAGTTCCACGCCCGGTGGAAGGGCTGGGCTGTCCTGGTGCTGCTGGTTGGCCTGGCGGGCGGCGTGGTGCTGACGGCGGCGGCGGGTGCGCGGCGGACGGACACCGCGTATCCCCGGTTCCTGGTGGCATATAAGGGGTCCGACGTGCTCGTCGGGCCCGCCGGTGAGCGATTCGGCGGCTTTTACGATGATGCGCTTGCCAGGCTCCCGGGAGTGGCGGCGATCGCGCCGATCGTCGGGTTGCAGGCGCTGCCGGTGGGCCCCGGCGGGAAGCTGGTTGGTGCCACGGTCGCCGCGCCACTGGACGGCAGGTTCGGCCACACGCTGGAGGTCCCGAAGATGCTTGCCGGGCGCCAGCCGGGGCCGGATCGCCCCGGCGAGGTAATGGTCGACCAGATCGCCGCCCGCGACCTGCACCTCCGGGTAGGCAGCAGGCTGGAGATGGGCGCGATCACCGGAACGGGCCTCAGCCACATTCGTCGGCTGTCCGAGCGGGTGGTTGGCATCATGGTCGACCGCGGTTCCATCGTTCCCGTCACGGATCTGGATAAGACTCCGGTCATCATCACCAGCAAGGCGCTGTTCCGCGAGCTCGGCCTCGGCTATGAGGGATTCGACGCGGCATACGTGAAGCTGCGGCCAGGCGAGACAGTGAGCGACTTCAGTGCCCGGGCCCAGGCGCTCACCCGCAGGTTTCCGGCAACCGGCGGCCAGATCTTCCTCTCGGATGAGGCCGCGCAAGCTGCCGCAGTGGAGCGATCGATCCACCCGCAGGCGGTGGCGCTGGCGCTGTTCGCGCTGATTCTCGCGGTCACCGCGCTGCTCGTCGTCGGCCAGGTCGCGTCGCGGCTGCTGCTGGCGGCGTCGTCGGATAATCGCACCCTCGCGGCGCTCGGGATGACCCGCGGCGAGTTGCTGGCGGCGGCCCTGGTCGAAGTCGGCGCGGCGGCTGCCGCCGGAGCGGCACTGGCGTGCGGTGTGGCGATCGCCGCGTCACCGCTGATGCCGATCGGGCCGGCCCGGCTTGCGGAGCCCGATCCTGGCCTGAGCATCGACGTCGCGCTGCTGGCCGCCGGATTCGCCGCGACCGTGGCCCTGCTGCTCGCGCGGGTTGCCTGGCCCGCCTGGCGCCTGGCCTCGGCCTGGCAGCCCGCTGAGCGCGATGCGGCCGGAATGCCGGGCCGCCGCTCGCAGGCTGCCGGATGGATGGCGCGCGCCGGCGCGCCCGTGACTGCCGTGACGGGGGTGCGGCCGCCCTAGACCCCGGCCAGGGACGCACTGCGGTGCCGGTGCGCAGTGCTATCGCCGGCCTGGTCATGTCCGTGGCGGTACTGGCAGCCGCCATCACCTTCGGCGCGAACCTGCTCCACCTGGTCCACACACCGCGGCTGTATGGCAAGAACTGGGACGTCGCAGTAGATCTTCAGTTCTCGACCATCACGCCGCAGCGCTTCGACAGCATCACGGCGCACGTGCCCGGCATCTCCGGCTGGACGCTCGGCGTTCACGGCACAGTGCAGATTCGCCGCGGCGCGCATGCGCCTGTCGTTCCCGCGATCGGGCTGACTGGTGGCCGGGGATCGCTGACGTCCCCAACCTTGCTGGCCGGCCGTCCGCCGCGCTCACGCAACGAGATCGTGCTCGGCACCTCGGTGCGCCGCCTGCTCGGGCGCCATGTCGGGCAGTCGGTGCCCGTCACGGCCGACGGTCACCGGCAGCCATCCGCCCGCATCGTCGGCCGTGCTGTCTTCCCCTACTTCGGCGAAGGCAGCTTCACGCCAACCGACCTGGGCGAGGGCGCGATAGTGACTGCGGCGACGCTTGGGCCGCCGTTGGTGCGACTGGCAACGGGAACGGCTACAACTTCGTCCTCGTCCGGTTCGCTCCCGGGCCGCGCCGCGCCGCGGGCATCGCTGACTTCAGCCGGGCCATGAACTCCTTCTGCGCCAGAGACGAGCAGTCAACGTGCGTCGTCACTGACCAGCGCCCGAACGGCGTAACGGGCTATGCCCAAATCGACAGCACGCCCGAGGTGCTGGCCGGCATCCTCGCCATCCTCGGGCTGGCGGTACTCGGCCAGCTCACCGTTACGTCGGCGCGCCAACGCCGGCATGACTTCGCCATCCTGAGAACCCTCGGGCTGCTGCGCAGGCAGCTGA
>CAVPPJ010000011.1:0-35622 GCA_963707065.1 uncultured Actinomycetes bacterium | reverse complement strand
CGAGGTGCGCTACCGGACTGCGCTACAGCCCCAAGACCGGCAGCCAGCGTAGCAAACAATCAGCAGCAGGCTGGCCGGTCGGCCTGCTGCGCCGAGCCGCCGATCCGGTGGCAGTCCTGCGTCAGTCGCCGATCGCGCGCACGGCGGCGTCGGCGTACTGGTCGTAGAGCTGGTCGCCGACCCGGTCGGAGATGTCGATGATCTCGGCTATCGGCTCCGGGCCGAGGGCGGCCATGGCCTCATCGCGAACGCGCTGGCGGGCGTCGAGGCGCGCCTCCCTGGCCGCATACGCGGCATCGGCCTCAGCCTGCCGCCGTGCCGTGTCGGCATCGGCGCGGGCAGCCACGCGCAGCAGCAAGACGAAGACCCCGAGCATCGCCACCGGGGGACCAATGATCCACAGGGGGGCGATCCTTCTTGCCGCCAGCGCCACGGCGACGACAATGAGGGCCACCAGCATGGTCAGCATCCGCCGCCGTGCCCGCAGCGCGCTCGCCCTGGTAACCACCGGGCGGGGCCGGTCCGGCCTGCGGAACGGGTGCCAGCCGGGTCCCTCGGACCACAGCGGCCGCCCGCGCAGCGACAGCCGGTGCTCACCCCCGCCGTCCGGGTCGGCCGTCCCGCCGTCGTCGTCCTGGCCGGCCGCGGCATCAGCAGGCACCGCGCGATCATCAGGCACCGCGCGATCATCAAGAACCGCGCTGTACCCGACGGCCGTGCCGTACTCAACGGCCGTGCCGTCCTCGACGGCCGAACCGTACAGGGCGGCGGCACCGTACTCACGCACGGTGCCGTCCGCGCGCGTCTCGGTGTACTCGACGGTCTCGCTGTACTCGACGGCCGCGTCATGCTCAGGCACCGGGGCGTCCCCGGCGGCGGTCAGGGTTTCCGGCTGGCCGGGGGAGTTCTCGGCCGGGCCGGATGCGTCGTGCGACCTGCGCACCCACCGGGGCACGAGGACCACCGCCCAGATCGCGACGATCGCCAGGTAGAGAAGCGCACTGCTCACGGTGTCCTCCCGCGAGCGCGCGGCGCCTTCCGGGCAGCTCGGCAACGCCCATCCGCCGGGGCTTCCGCTGGCGGGCATGCTGCAAAGCTGGACGTGCTCACGTCACGCACGGTAAGGCCAGGCAGGGGGCGTTGACGAGCATAGGCCCCGGTGTGTCGCCAGATAGCCTCAGCTTGCTCGCGATCGGGCCGCGGACACGGCGCTGCGCCAGCGGGGCAGCAGGCCGTCCGGCACGTCCTCTGCCGTCAGCGCGTAGCACAGGTGATCGCGCCAGGTTCCGTCGATATGCAGGCTCTTGCGCCGGATGCCCTCCTCGCGGAAACCAAGCTTCTCGACCACCCGCCGGCTGGCCTGGTTCTCCGGCCGGATGGTGGCCTCGACCCGGTGCAGGCCGACCACGAAGAAGCAGTGATCGACGGCCATCGCCAGCGCCGTCGGGACCACGCCCCGGCCGGCCACCCTTTCATCGACCCAGTAGCCGACCTGAGCCGAGCGCGCCGATCCCCAGACGATGCTGCCCACGGTCAGCTGCCCGGCGAAGTGCCCGTCGTAATCCACCACCCACGGCAGCGTCAGGCCCTGCTTGGCTTCCCGCCGCATCGTGCGCGCCATGGCGACGTACGGGCCCAGGCTGGTCTGGTACAGCGGGGTCTCCGGGTTGGTGGGCTCCCACGGGCGCAGCCATGCCGCATTCCGCATCCGGGTCTCGCGCCACACGGATGCGTCCTTCGCCCGGACCGGCCGCAGGCCGACGGGTGCGTCCAGGAGGCCCGGCTCAGTGAGGGTGGCTGGCCATCCGCGCATGCGTCCCACGAGACCATCATTCCCCTGTCACGTGGCTGAACGCCATTCGGTTATGCAATGAGGGCAAATTGTATTCACGAGGTGACACCGCAGCTGGCCCGGTGGCGGCCCTCATCCGGCCCGCGGGAAGCCCTTAACCGGGCCTGCGGCCGTCCTCACGCCGGGCGCGGATGATCCCCTCCGCGCGCCTGGTCGACCGCGTGCCGCAGGATCGGGGACAGCACCGCCATCCCGTCCCGCACGCCGCCGGTCGACCCGGGCAGGTTCACCACCAGCGTCCGTCCGGCCAGGCCGGCCAGGCCGCGGGACAGCACGGCGGACGGGACCCCGGCGGCGGCGCCGGCGGACCTGATGGCCTCGGCGATGCCGGGGATCTCCCGGTCGATCACCTGGCTGGTCATCTCGGGAGTGAGATCGCCCGGCGTGAGCCCCGTCCCGCCGGTCGTCACCACCGCGTCGTAGCCGTCCGCGACGGCCTCGCGCAGCGCCGCCAGCACCGGCTCGCCGTCCGGCACGACCCGCGGGCCGTCCACGTCGTCGCAGCCCGCGGCGGCCAGCAGCGCAGCGAGCACGGGCCCGGAGCGGTCCGGGTAGACGCCGGCCGCGGCGCGGTTCGACACCGTGATGGCCAGCGCCCTGATCATGGCCGGGCCCAGCGGCCCGTCTTGCCGCCGGTCTTCTCCTCGACCCGGACGTCACTGATCACCGCGGCCGGGTCGATGGCCTTGACCATGTCGATCAGGGCCAGCGCGGCGACCGCGACCGCGGTCAGCGCCTCCATCTCGACGCCGGTCCGGTCGGCGGTCCGAGTCGTGGCCACGATCCGCACCCCGTCATCCTGCACCTCAAGATCGACGGTTACCGAGTGCAGCCCGATCGGGTGGCACAGCGGGACGAGGTCCGGCGTCCGCTTCGCGCCCTGGATGCCGGCGATCCTGGCCACCGCGAGCGCGTCGCCCTTCGGCATCCGGCCTTCGCGCAGCGCGGCCACGGCGGCGGCCGACAGCAGCACCCGGCCGGTGGCGCGCGCCGACCGCGCCGTCACGTTCTTGCCGGACACGTCGACCATCCGGGCCTGGCCGGCCGAGTCGAGGTGGCTGAGCCGTTCAGTTATCAAGGCAGATCACCTCCGCTACGTCGCCCTGCTGCATGCCGGTCACCTGTTCCGGCACCACGATCAGCGCGTTCGCCAGCGCGAGTGTCGCCAGCTGATGCGATGCCTGCCCGGACAGCGGCGTGATCTCCGTGCCGTCCGCAGCCAGGACGCCGCGCAGGAACGATCTCTTGTCCCGCGGTGAGCGCAGCGGGGCGGTGAGCACAGCCCGGGCGGTCCGCTGGTGGCCGCCGGCCTTTCCCTGCAGCGCGCGCAGGGCCGGGCGTACGAAGAGCTGAAACGAGACAAACGCGCTGACCGGGTTCCCTGGCAGAGTCAGTATCGGCGTGCTCGCCGTGCCGACCAGGCCGAATCCCTGCGGCATCCCCGGCTGCATCGCCACCTTGCGGAACCTGACCGTGCCCAGCTGCTCCAGCGCGGCCTTCACCACGTCATGCTCGCCGCCCATGCTGACGCCCCCGCTGGTCACCAGCAGGTCAGCCCGGCCCGCGGCGTCCTCGATCACGGCCAGGACCTGGCTGGCGTCGTCCGGCACGCTCGGCTGCCGGTAGGCGACGGCGCCGGCCTGGCGGGCGGCCGAGGCCAGCATGAAGCTGTTGGACTCCCAGATACGGCCGCGCGTTATCGGCGTGCCTGGCGCCGCGAGCTCGTTACCGGTGGAGAGCACCGTCACCCTTGGCCTTGGCCTGGCCAGGACGGATGCCCGCCCGGCGGCCGCGAGCAGCCCGAGCGGCGCGGGCCCGAGCCGGATGCCGTCCGCGAGCAGGGCGTCGCCGGGCGCGGCGTCGTCGCCGGCCCGCCGGATCGAGTCACCGGCCGTCACGGCCGCGCCGATCGCCACCTGCGTGGTCCCGCCGTCGGTCAGCTCGACCGGCACGACCGCGTCCGCGCCGGCCGGCAGCGGCGCGCCGGTCATGATCCGCAGGCAGCTGCCGGGGGCGAGCTGATGCTCGCGGGTGTCTCCGGCCGCGACCTCGCCGGCCACCGGCAGCGTTACCGGGGCGTCGGCGGTCGCCGCGGCGGTGTCCGCGGCGCGGACGGCGTAACCGTCCATGGCGGAGTTGTCGAACGGCGGCAGCGGCCACTGCGCGGTGATGTCCTCGGCGAGTACCCCGCCGTCCGCGTCCGCCAGGCTCAGCTCGCGCGGCGCGAGCGGGCGGACGGCGGCCAGGATCTCGGCCAGGTAAGCGTCGACACTCTGCATGTCGCCGCGGCCTACAGGGTGTCCAGATAGCCGCGCAGCCAGGGCACGAACTCGCCGGCCACGTCCTCCCGCTGGCAGGCGAACTGGATCATGGTGCGCAGGTAGTCGAGCTTATTGCCGGTGTCATACCGGCGGCCGCGGAAGAGCACGCCGTGCACGCCGTCCCCGGGCATGCCCCGGTCGGCGGTGGCCAGCGTCCGGAGCGCGTCGGTGAGCTGGATCTCGCCGCCCCGGCCCGGCGGCGTCTCGCGCAGCACGCCGAACACGGCCGGGTCGCACACGTAGCGCCCGACCACGATCCAGTTGGACGGCGCCTCGCGCGGATCCGGTTTCTCCACCAGGTCGGTGACCGCGACGATGTCGGGGGAGTCGGTCGGCTTGATCGCCGCGCAGCCGTAGGACGACACCTGGTCGGGCTCGACCTCCATCAGCGCGACGATGCTCCCGCCGTACCGCTGCCTGGCCTCGATCATGCGGCCGAGCAGCGGATCGCGGCGGTCGATGAAGTCATCGCCGAGCAGCACGGCGAAGGGCTCGTTTCCGACGTGATCGGACGCGCAGAGCACGGCATGGCCCAGCCCCTTCGGCGCGTCCTGGCGGACGTAATGCATTTTCGCGAGGCTGGCCGGCGCCCGGACCCGGGCCAGCCCGGCCGTGTCGCCCTTGGCCGTCAGCGCGTCCTCGAGCTCGCTGGCAGTGTCGAAGTGATCCTCGATGGCGGACTTGCCGCGGCGGGTGACCATGAGCACATCGCGCAGCCCGGCGGCGACGGCCTCTTCCACCACCAGCTGGATCGCCGGGGTGTCGATGACTGGCAGCATCTCCTTGGGGACGGCCTTCGCGGCGGGCAGGAACCTGGTCCCCAGGCCCGCTGCGGGGATGACTGCCTTGGTCACGGCAGTTGTGTCGGCCATGCTGAACCTTAGCGCCCCTCTGTCGCAGTGATGATCTTCTTGATCAGGCTGCACCTGACTTGAGCATGACTTCGGCGTACGGCGCTGACATCGCAGAGACCAGAGCCAGGCGAGACGAGCGTGATGATTAGCGTCCAGTTTAGGACAGCTGCGCTCGCCGCCGGCCACGGCACCGCTGCTGGCCGCCTTCCGGCGGCGCGAGCCCCTCGCCGTGGCCGCCCAGGGTGCCTAACGCGGCCCGTAGTCCGGGGGGCGGAGAGCGCCGAGAGCGGCCTCGAAGGAGAACAGGCGGCGGCGGACGTCCTCGGCCTGGAGTGGCCCGCCGCCGCCGGGAGCGCGCTCGGCGTCCATCGCGGAGCGAGTTGCCTGCAGTGACGTGATCAGGTCGGCGACGCGACCGCGGCTGTCCTCGTCCGGGGCGGACTCACGCAGGGCGTACAGCATCTGGGCCAGGTCATCCGCGCGGCGCTGGATGTCGTACCAGCGAGGCCCGGCGTCCTCGGCCTGCGCGCCGCGCCGTTCGGCAATGCTCATCGCGTCATGAACAGCCGCGCCCCGGGAGTAAGCGTCGCTGGCTCTCGCCTGCCAGCTGGCCTTGGTGTCAGAGCGCCGGCTTGAGCGGACGACCAGCACCATTATCCCGATGAGGACAAGGGCACCGATGGCGACCCACAGCCAAATGAGCGATGAGTTGGACCCGCTTGTCGAGGCCGGGGAACTGGTCGGGGTCGGCGCGGCCGTGGTGGCCGGTGGCGTTTCGGTAACTGTGAGGGTAGGCGTTGCTATCGGCGTTGTCGTGACTGTTGGCGTGTCGCTGCTGTTGGGCCGGTCGCTGGCACTCCTGGTGGGCAGGCTGATGCTCTTGCTGGGTGTCAGGCTCGCGATCGCGCCGCCGCCGCCGCTTTGCCCGCATCCCGCCGCCAGGAACCCGGTGGCCATCACCCCCGCGAGGAGGACCAGGCTCTTACTCAAGCGTCGTCGCATGCCGACCCTCCGAGCGTCGTCTGCAGATCGCCGGCCAAGAACATCGCAATAATGATCCTGGCGGCAGGGTATCCGCGTATCACCCGCCAGGGGGGAGAAACAGAGCAGACTACGAGCTGAACTCGTCCGGCGGGAGGACCTATGCGCGGCGTGCCCCCTGCGGGTGCTGACGGCGCCGGCGGCGCAGCTGGCCTGGCCTCGGCGAAGGCGGTGCTCCGGGGCCGGCTGCTGGCCGCCCGGGGCCGGCTGACGGACGCCCAGCGCGCGGACGCGGCCCGCGCCGTCCGCGACGCGGTGCTCGGCCTGCCCGAGACGCAGATGGCCGGCACCGCCGCCGCCTACTACTCGGTCGGCACCGAGCCGGATACCCGCGGCCTGATCTACGCCCTGTGGAAGCGCGGCACGTACATCCTGCTGCCGCTGCTGCTCCCGGACGGCGACCTGGACTGGGCATCCTATGAGGGCCCGGATTCGCTGGCGGCCGGCCCGCGGGGGCTGCTGCAGCCGTCCGAGCCGCCACGCGGCGTGGGCGCCGTCGCCAGCGCCGACCTGGTGATCGTGCCCGCCCTGGCGGTGGACCGCCGCGGCCTTCGGCTAGGCCGGGGCGGCGGCTCCTACGACCGGGCGCTGGCCCGGGTCGGCGCGCCCGTGCCGACCGTCGCGCTGCTGCACGACGGCGAGCTGATCGACGAGGTGCCGGCCGGCCCGCATGACCTCCCGGTACGCATGATCGCCCGGCCGCGCGAAGGAATCACCAGGCTGCCTTAACGGTTGCTACCATTTGGCAGTTGGCCATGGCGAGTGCTAACGCCACCGAGGAGGAACGTTGCCGACCTACCAGTACGCCTGCACAGATTGTGCGGAGCGCATCGAGGCGGTGCAGAAGTTCACTGACGAGCCGCTGACGGTGTGCTCGCTCTGCGGCGGCAGGCTTCGCAAGGTGTTCTCGCCGGTCGGCATCGTCTTCAAGGGCTCGGGCTTCTACCGCAACGACTCGCGCGACAGCGCCAAGAAGGAAAAGGCGCTGAACGGATCAGCCAGCTCATCCCGGTCCGAGCCCGGCTCGTCCGGCGCGGACTCGTCCGGCTCGTCCGATTCGCCGGACGCGGGGAAGAGCGCGGCGAAGGACGGCGGATCGTCCGGTAGCGACAAGTCGGGCGAAAGGAAGTCCGACAAGTCGTCGTCCGGTTCCGATTCCTCCTCGTCGTCCTCGGGCTCGTGTCGGGCTCGTCTGGCTCGGGTTCCTCGTCGTCCTCGGGCTCCGGCTCCTCCTCTTCGTCGCCGGGGTCGTCGTCCAAGTCGGCTTCGTCTTCGGGCTCGAAGGTCGCCTGAGCCACCGTGGCCGACCTGGCCAGCATCGGGGTTATCGGCGGTTCGGGGCTCTATGAGTTCCTCTCGGCCGCTGACGAGTTGACGGTTGACACGCCGTTCGGCCCGCCGAGCGATCGCATCGTGATAGGCGAGGTGGCTGGCCGGAATGTGGCGTTCCTGCCCAGGCACGGGCGCGATCACCAGTTCCCGCCGCACCGGATCCCGTACCGCGCGAACCTGTGGGCGCTGCGCTCGCTCGGCGTCCGGCAGGTGCTGGCGCCGAGCGCGGTCGGCTCGCTCACCTCGTCACACGGGCCGGGCACGCTGGCGATCCCGGACCAGATCGTGGACCGGACGAAAAGCCGCGCGCAGACCTTCTACGACGAGCGCGCCGCGGTGCATGTCCCGTTTGCCGACCCGTACTGCCCGCGCGGCCGGGCCGCGGTCATCGCGGCGGCGCTGGCTTCCGGCTGGGTCCCGGCCGAGTCGGGCACGCTGGTCGTCATCGACGGCCCGCGGTTCTCCAGCCGGGCGGAGTCGCAGTGGTACGCGGCGCAGGGCTGGACGCTGATCGGCATGACCGGCAGTCCCGAGGCCGCGCTCGCCCGCGAGCTTGCGCTCTGTTACACGACGATCGCCCTGGTTACCGACACCGATGCGGGAGTCGAGGAGGGCGAAGGGGTCACGCACGCTGAGGTGTTCCGCGCGTTCGCCGAGAATGTCGGGCGGCTGCGGGACCTGCTCATGCGGACGATCGAGGAACTGCCGGCCGAGCGGGTCTGCCCGTGCCCGCGCGCCCTCGACGGCATCCGGCTGCCCTTCCCGCTGCCCTGACGCGTCGCTGAATCCGGTGCGGGCGGGTCAGTGATGCTGCTCGCTGGCTCCGGTGGCGCTGCGAACCCGATTCAGTCGAGGTCGCCGTGCTCGATGCGGGCCAGGCGGCGTTCCCGCACCAGCTGGTCGAACTCGTGCTCCACGCTGACGTTTCCCGGTGCGAGCGCGGCGAAGATGCCGGTCACATCACGCATGCTGACCACGCCGAGGAGGCGGCCGCCCTCGACGATCGGCAGATGCCTGATCCACCGCGTGGCCATCTCCCTTGCCGCTTCCTGCAGCGGCATGTCAGGCGGCACGGTGAACACCTCGGCGGTCATTACCTCGTCAACGGAGCAGCGGTCGGGATCCGCCCCGAGCGCCACCGCGCGGAGCACGTCCCGCTCGGTGATGATCCCGGTGAGGCGACCGTCGCTGGTGATCAGCAGCGAGCCGGTCTGCTGCCGCCACATCCGCTCAGCCGCCGCGCGGAGACTGTCGGAAGGGGACTCCGTGACGGTGGCCTGCGTCATCACGTCCTGAACCTGCACCGCGCTGCTCCTCATCACCTCGGCCTATCGGGCCCTGACTCACCTTATGACCGGCTGGCGGCGAGTCGGCTTCGTGCTGACGGCTGGTCGCGGCGGCGGCCAGCTTCGCCGTGGGACAGCGGCCTTCCGTATGAGCTCACCCTGATGGCGCCGCCGGGCGCGAGTCTGCCCTTCGATCTGGCCCGGTAGCTACCATTAAGCTTGGCCGGGCCGCTGGTCCGTCCATGTCGGCTCATGATGGCCCCGATAGCTCAGCGGATAGAGCAACTGCCTCCTAAGCAGTAGGCCGCAGGTTCGAGTCCTGCTCGGGGCGCAGTTCAGAGCATAAAGTTTGAATTTATATTCTGCATGCGGGAACCATGCGGGGAGCCAAAGGCCAGGCGCTGCCGCCCTGGCTCAGATCATTTCCGGTGCTACCGAGGAAGGCGAGATTCGGGCCAAACCGGCTACAGCGTCCCGTCGGGACCGGACAGTCCCTGGCCAGCCGATGTTCCAGATCGCTTATGCGCCGCGCGGATGCGGCTCGTGTGGAGTGGTTACGGGACGGTCCCGCGGGGGACGACCCATCGTGCTGGCTGTCCGGTGATCTTTGCGATCAGGTCGTAGTCGTTGTCGTAGTGCAGCACGGTGACGTGTTCTCGCTCGGCGACGGCGGCGATCAGCAGGTCGGGAAATCCGACTGCCCGGATCTGCCCGTCGCGCCAGAGCGCGGCCTGGACATCGAGCGCGCGGCGCCAATCCTCATCGCGGGTGGCGAGCCATTCGTAGCCGGTGTCGCGGTCGGCGCGCAATTCATCGAACTCTGCGCTGGTCCTGGTGGCCCAGCCGAGCTCGAACTCGATGATGCCGCAGGTGGCTACCAGCCCGGCCTCGATCAGCGGGCCCAACACTAAGGCCACCGGTTCGTGCCGCAGGCGCGCCAGCGCGCTGGTGTCCGCCAGGTGGCTGGCTACTGCTGCCATGCGGCGCGCATCACCTGCTCGTCCGCAAGATCGGGCAGGCCGCCGGTGACCAGACGCTGCAGATCCTTGCGCCGGGCTGCCAGGGCGGCAACCGCGCGCAGGGCAGCATTGACGGTGTCCTTCTTGGTCTCGGTGTGCAGTGCCTGCTGGGCAGCGGCGAGGTACTACTCGTCGACATCGATAAGCGTCTTCGCCATCTCCACCTCTCCTCCCCGCAGGATATCCCACTAGCGTCTTACGGGATATACGCTAGTCGTGAGCCGACGTGGCACGGGCGACGCCGCTCCGACGGCCGCGATGATGATCGTTGCCGCCATCTCGACGGCATGCTGAGCCTAATGGCCGAGAACCGGCAACCGCCCCGGCCGTCCGTTCCTGGATCGTCCCTGATTTGGCGCGCGCAGTATGCGGAAGCGGGCGTCCACGCCCAGCGCTGACGATGCATAAACATACGGCCTGGCCGCCAACCTGCTCGACCGTGGCCGGGATTGCTAACGGTGCGGAGAACTCTTGATAACCGCGCGCATCGCCGCCGTTCGGCGCGACCAATGTTGATCTGGCTGTGCCGCCCGCGACAGTGCCTATCGGGTTGATCTGTGCTGGGCACGCTGATGCCGTCGGAAGTGCTGGGCGCCGGCCTGCGCCCAGCCTATGGTGGGTACCGCCCTATGAATCGGCTCCGGATGTTCTGGGGTGTCTCCTCAGCGATCTTGGCGATCATTCTGATGAGCGGCGGACGTATGATGTTTGCGCTGCCCGGTTGTGGAGGCCGGTGGCTTTCTGGCCGGTGCGGTTGGCAGGAAATCGACGGGAAGCCAGAGCTTGTGGCCACGCAGACGCTGAATAGCCTGCCCGCGCAGGTGTCGAGCTTTATCGGCCGGGATGCGGAGTTGGCCGAGGTGCGCCGTCTGGTGGGAGGCTGGCGGCTGGTGACGCTGACCGGCACCGGCGGGGCGGGCAAGACCCGG
This sequence comes from uncultured Actinomycetes bacterium, assembly GCA_963707065.1. Classification (GTDB taxonomy): domain Bacteria; phylum Actinomycetota; class Actinomycetes; order Streptosporangiales; family Streptosporangiaceae; genus Palsa-506. The sequence goes on along the minus strand of CAVPPJ010000011.1, from coordinate 24,988 downwards.
CTTGCCGTGCAGGTGGCGGCTGGGCTGGCCGATGGCGCCGGGGACGGGGTGTGGTTTGCTGACCTGGCCCCGCTGACCGACCCGGACATGGTGGCGGTGGCGGTGGCTGATGTGCTGGGCGTGCGGCAGGAGCCCGGCCGCCCGGTGCTGGACACGCTGGTGGGCGCGGTGGGCGGGCAGAGCCTGCTGGTACTGCTGGACAACTGCGAGCACGTGATCGGGCCCTGCGCCAAGCTGGCCGACGCGCTGTTGCGGGGTTGTCCGAACCTGGTACTGCTGGCGACCAGCCGGGAGCCGCTGGTGATCGACGGGGAGCGGGTGTACCGGGTGCCGTCGCTGCGCACCCCGGCCGATGGCGACGACCCTGGGGCGATCCGGGCCAGCGAGGCGGTGCGGCTGTTCACCGACCGCGCCGCCGCGCAGGGGGTGCCGCTGGCCGGGGACGAGCCCTCCGCGCAGGTGGCCGGGCGGATTTGCCGGCGGCTCGATGGCATCCCGCTGGCCATCGAGCTGGCCGCGGCCCGGCTGCGGGTGATGCCCGCGGCCGAACTGGACGCCCGCCTCGATGAGCGGTTCGCGCTGCTGACCGGCGGATCGCGCGCGGCACTGCCGCGGCAGCAGACGCTACGGGCCATGGTCGATTGGTCCTGGGAGCTGCTGACCAGCCCGGAGCGGGTGGTGCTGGCCTGGCTGTCGGTGTTCGCCGGGGGGTTCGGCCTGGCTGCCGCCGAGGCGGTCGCCGCAGACCCGGACGTGCCCGCGGGGGAGGTCGCCGGGCATCTGGGTGCGCTGGTGGACAAGAGCCTGGTCCAGTTCGACGACGCCGGGGCCGGCCCGGGCCGGTACCGGCTGCTGGAAACTGTCCGGCGGTACGCGGCCGGGCAGTTGGACGCGCAGGGCCCGGCGGTGGCCGACACTGCCCGGACCGTCCACCGCGACTACTACCTGGCCCTGGCCGAGGCGGCCGCCCCCCAGCTGATAGCGCACGATCAGATGCAGTGGATGGACCGCCTGGATGCCGAGCTGGGCAACCTGCGGGCCGCGATCGCCTTCAGCCTGACCCAGCCCGACCCCGAACCAGGACTGCGGCTGGCCGCCTCCCTTCTGGTGTTCTGGTCGGCTCGCGGGCACGCCGCCGAAGCGGCAGACGCGCTACGCGCGCTGCTTGACGTGCCGGGCGCCCAGAAGGCGACGCTGGCGCGCGCCCGGGCGCTGGCCGCGGCGGCCACCCTCGCCGAGCGGGCGGGCAGCTACGCCGCCGCCGAGGGCTACTGCCAGGAGGCGCTCGCCATTGCCGCCCCGGCCGGGGAGGACTACCTGGTCGCCGACCTGCTGCATCAGCGAGCCTGGATCCTGCTTCACCAAGGGAAGCCCGGCGACGCGCTGCCGCTCATCGAGCAGGGCCAGGACCTGGCCCGCCGCCTCGGGGACCCCCACCTGGCCGCCCGCCTGCATTCCGCCAGGGCATACGCCACCAACTTTCAGGGGGACCATGCGGGTGCGGCCCGCGACTACCTCCAGTCGCTGCAGCTCTGCCGCCAAACCGGTGACCAGCGCGCGGTGGGCCAGTTGCTCGCCAACCTCGGCAACGCCGAGCTGTCGGCGGGCGACCTGGACGCCGCTCGCCGCCATCTGGCCGAGGCGCTTAACATCGCCCGCGCGCTCAACAACCGCTACGGCATCCCCTTCGCGGCTTCCAACTTTGGCCTGGCTGAGTACCTGTGCAATTCGCTGGGTGCCGCCGAGGCTCTGTTCGCGGAAACACTCGACGTGGCCATGCGCACGGGGGTGAAGCGGCACATCGCCTATGCGCTGATCGGCCTGGCCCTGACCAGCCACGGCCGGGCCGATCCGGGCTGGTCCGCCCGGCTGCACGGCGCGGCCGACCAGACCTTCGCGGATCTGGGCACGGCCATCGAGCCGCTGGAAGGTCGGCTGGCCGACCTTGACCGCCAGCGGCTGCGCATCGCGATGGGCGCCGACGCCTTCGAGGACGAATACGCCGCAGGCCGCACCCTCGACCCGGCCCAGGTGCTCACCGCGCTCGGCGCTAAGGACGCAGCGGCCGGGCAGCCGCGGATGGCGGCACCAGGTGAGGCCGCGATAGCGCTGACGCCTCGGGAGCTCGACGTGCTCAAGCTCGTCGCGCAGGGACTGAGCAACCAGGAGATCGCCCAGCGGCTTTTCCTGAGCGAGCACACGGTCCACCGGCACCTGGCCAACATCCTGCGCAAGCTCAACCTGTCCTCCCGGGCGGCGGCCGCAGCCTGGGGCGTGCGGACCGGGCTGGTCTGAGCCTGGCCCGTTCGGGCCATCTGCCGCGCCCACACAAGGTTGGCCCTAACGGGCGAAGCGACAGCCAGCGGCCGGCCGCATCCTCGGTACCAATGGCTACTAGGCCAACACCAAGAAGACCGCTATGCACCACACCATCTCGTACTACCTAGCGCCGGCCCGCATGGCCGACCTGCGCCACGATGCCCGGCGTGCCGCCCGGGCCCGCGCCGCGCGGCGGACGCGGCCAGAGCATTGCGAGCACTCCGGGCCCAGGCTGCACGGCTTGGACCGTGGGCCGACCTGCTGGGCGCCTGCAGCTCCTGACGCGCACCCGCCGATCTCGGCAGGCCCGCGCACCGGCCCTGCCCCTGGGCGAAAGGATCTCCCATGTCAGCCGCAGTTCGCACGGCCGTTTCTGAGCCGATGGCCCAAAGGGCCAGCCTGCTGTCTCGGCCAGCCTTGCTGGCCAGCGTCCGGGGCCATGCCGGGCTCCGGGCGGTGCAGGTCAGCCCACCCCGATTGCGCACCGCGAATGGCCACCACCGGGATGGGCGCAGTGCCAGCTGGGTTGAGCTGTTCTTCGACCTGGTGTTCGCCGGGGCGGTCGGCCAGCTGGCCGGCGCCCTCCAAGGCCATCCTGCCCTGGGCGAGCTGGCCCGGTTCGCGGTGCTGTTCACCCCGATCTGGTGGCTGTGGGTGATGTTCACGTTCTACGCCGACCGGCACGAGTCCGGGGACATCGCACACCGCGGGGCGTTCCTGACCGCGATGCTGCTGTGCGTCGCGCTGGGGGCCAGCGCCCCGCGCGCGCTGTCCGGCGACACTACGGGTTTCGTTATCGCCTTCTGCTGCCTGCGCGGGCTGCAGCTGGCCCTGTATGCCCGGGCCCGCCACTATCTGCCCGCTACCAGGGCCTTGTATGGCCGCTATCTGGCGTTCTTCGGCGCGGGCGGGATCTTGTGGCTGGCCTCGCTCGCGGTGGGCGGCCCGCTGCGGTATGCCTTCTGGGCCGCTGCGCTGCTCACCGACGCGGCCGGGGCCCTGGCTATGCTGGCGCCCGGCCGGCTGGGTCCCGATCAACCCCTCCCACCTGGCCGACCGGTTCCAGCTGTTCGTGCTGATCGTGCTCGGCGAGTCGGTCGCCCGGCTGATCAGCGCCGCCGCCCTGCGGCCCTGGAGCCTCCCGCTCGCCGTTGTGCTCGCCGCGGCGCTGCTGACGCTCGCCGCGCTGTGGTGGGCGTGGCTGACCGCCGCAGACTGCCAGGCCCTCGGCGGGCCCAGGTCCATCGCCCGCTTCACGGTGGCCAACCTGCCCATCGTGGCGGGCATCGCCGCGGCCAGCGCCGGGCTGCACATCGCGATCCTGGCCGCCCACGGCGGCGGCACCATCGGCGACGGGCCCCGGGCGGCGCTTTACGGGGGCGTTAGTGTCTACCTGCTGGCCAGCGCCGCGCTCCCCTCCCGCAGCATGACCGCGGGGGTCCGGGCATGGCGGCTAGCAACCGCCCTGGCCGCCCTGGGCTTGGTCTTCATGGGCGCCATCATGGCGCCGGTCTTCCTGGTGCCCGCCCTCACAGTCGTCCTGGTCTCTGGGCCTGGCCGCCGAGGCCCGCCACCACTCACCACGCCCCGCCCCGGGCGCGGCGCGGCAGCCGAGATCAATACCAGCTACCCGCCGGGACTGCACCGGCCACGCCTGAGGGAGCAACCATGCCCGCTGTCCTGGCACGCCCTGTCGCACCGATGGCCACCCGCGCCGATCCCGGCTGGAGCCACGCCCCGAAAGCTCAAACGCTGGCGTCGGTGTGGCAGGCCGCGTCGGGCACCGAGATCGGCGACGAGCTGCTCGACTGGCCCCCGGATGTGTTCGCGCTGACCGAGGTGATCCTGCAGCGCTCCCAGGCGTACCGCTTCGCCTTGTCCCCGCCCGCCGGCTTGACCTGGCCACCCGCCAGCTTTCCGGACTGGCCTGGCGCGGTCGCCGGTGCGGCCCGGCGGTGGAGCTCCTGGGCCGCGGACCGGAACCAAGCGATCCCGGGCCTGCTGGCCCACGAGTGGGCGGTCCTGCGCGACCGGGCCGGGAGCCCGCTCAACGATCTCACCCAGGCTCGCGACTGGCGGTTGTGTGAGGCGCTGCTGACCCTGCACGCGATCGCGGACGAAGCGTACGCCGGGCTGGGCGTCGCTGCCCTGGACGCCTCTAGCGCCGACGGTCTGCTCTACCGGGCTCGTGGCCGGGAGTTGCTGGCCAGGACGGGCTCCCTGGCCCGTTTCCCGGCGCACCTGATCCGGGTGCTGCCCAAGGTCCGCACGCCCACCGCCGGCAGCTCGGTGCGCGCGCTGTCCCGCAATGCCTGCGTGCTCGGTCCCGGCGTCGAAGCCCGGTGGCACCAAGCGCCCGCCCGCGACCTGGGCACCCAGCCATCCGGCGAGCGGGTGAACTACCTGCTCCTGCCGTGGCCGCTGCGGATACAGGCATCAGACTTCCGGCCGGTCCGGGGGCCGCTGCAGCGGCTGGCCAACGACCCCTTCGGCTTCTTCGAGTTCGCGCCCTCCGAACGGCTCGATCTGGACCTGGTGGACCGGATGCTTGCCACGGCCCGGGACAGGGCCGGCGCCGTCGATGTCGTCGTCCTGCCAGAAAGCGCCGTCGAGGACACCGAGATCGAGGACCTGGAGACGCTCCTGGACCGTCACGGAGTGACCGGCCTGATCACCGGGACCCGGGAGCGCCCGGCACAGCCTGGGCAATTCCCGCGCAACTGGGTGCACATCGGCGTGTCTACCGTCGGCCAGTGGATGCATGTCCGCCAAAGCAAGCACCACCGGTGGTCCCTGGATGACACCCAGATCCGCCAATATCACCTGGGCGGCGCGTTGCATCCGCACACCCGCTGGTGGGAGGCGATCGAGGTACCCCCCAGATCAGTCCAGTTCGTCGAGTTCGGCGATGGGGTCACGCTCGCCTCACTAGTGTGCGAGGACCTCGCCCAGACCGACGACGTGGCCCATGTCATCCGCTCCGTCGGCCCGATGATCGTCGTGACCCCCCTGCTCGACGGCCCCCAGCTCAACTTCCGGTGGGCCGCCCGGTACGCCAGCGTCCTGGCCGACGATCCCGGCTCAGCCGTGCTGACGCTGACCTCTTTCGGCATGGCGCAGCGCTCCGCACTGCCCGGGCAAAACCCCTCGCCCGTGGTCGCCCTGTGGAAGAGCCCCGGCCAGCAGACCCGCGAGATCTCGCTGGAACCCGGCGCACAAGGCATCCTGCTCTCAGCGAGCATCGTCCCGGCGACCCGGCGCAGCTTCGATGGCCGCCCGCCCGGCGCCACCGGCAGACAATTCTCCGACGTGAGCATCCAGCAGGTCCGGGCCGCCAGCACCGGCACCAGGTCACAGCACTCACCACCGGGCACACCGCCCCGGGCCACGCTGGCCCCCGAGGAGCTTACGATCCTGGCCTCTTGGGAACAGGCCGCGGCCGAGGCACTAGCATTCGCGCCCGAACGCCTCGCGGCGGTGACCGCCGACGCACAGGCAGGCGCCCCGTGGCGAGCCGAACTCAAGATCCGCCAACCCTCCCCGCCGCTGCAACACAGCATCAGCGGCATATTTCACGCCGTTTACCCAGGCACCGTGGCGAGCAGTGACCCGCGGGCGCTCGTCGCCACCACCGGCACCGAGATCTCCCACCCAGGACCACGACGGCCTCGCGCGGGCACCGGCGTTCAACCGGGACGCCCCGTAGCCACCACCAGCGACGACAGTAGCGCGCGGGTCCGGATAGTTGACGGCAACAGGGTGATCCAGTAAATGGACGGCCGCCTAACCCGAAAATCTACCCAGCAACAATCGCGTCGCTTTGCCAGGACGAGCGATACCGGAAGACGCGAGCCACCTTGCGTAACAATCCGCTATCCACGCGCGCATAAAGGATGATCTGCCCGCACCCAGCGCCAATAACCTACTAACCACTAGGCATTCCTATTCGGCGTTCGGGCGCGGCAGCGGGTGAGGAAGCGGGTTTCGTGGTGCCGTCATTGTCGTGACCTGGTGTAACGGTCACGGTCGTCTTACCGTGGGATTCTCGTCATCCGCTGGGGCCTGGCCGGCCCAGCCTCCGGGTCTCAGCCCGATCCCGGAGGTGCCCGGTGGCTACCACGATCGCATCTACTGCCCTGATGCCTGCCGCGCCGGTGCTCGGCAGCACCGGGCGGCTCGCGTTAACCGGTTTCCTGGCCGGTTACAGCGGCCTTGCCCGTGAGGCGTACGGACTGGACCTGCGCCAGTTCGCCAGCTGGTGCCACCAGCATCACCTGCGCCTGTTCAGCGTCCGCCGCGCCGGCATTGAGTGCTTCGCCCGTGACCTCGAGGCCCGCGGCCGGGCCCGGGCCGCCATCACCCGGCGGCTGTGCACGGTAGCCGGGGTTCCTACCGCTACGCCGCCGGGGAGGAACTGCCGGACCGTTCCCCGGCAGTGCATGTCCGCCGGCCGCGCCTGGACTATGAGTCGCACGCCACCGGCCTGGACCGCAACGAGATCGGCGCACTGCTGGCCGCCGCCGGGCCCGGCCCGGCCGCCGGGCATGCCCTGATCTGCCTGCGGGCCATCAACGGCCTGCGGGTCTGCGAGGCCACCGGCGCGAACATCGAGGCCCCCGGCATCGAGCGCGGCCACCGGACCCCGGTCATCACCCGTCAAGGCGGCACGGTCGTCACCATCCCGCTCGCGCCGCGGACCGCGCGGGCCATCGACCTGGCCATCGGCGAGCGCTGCGAAGGACCGGTCTTCCGCGCCGTGAACGGGCATCGCCTGGACCGGCACGGCGCCGGGCGGATCGCCCGCCGGGTAGCCCGCCGCGCCGGGATCACCACGCCCGCCGGGCCGCACACGCTCCGGCACGCATTCATCACCACCGCGCCCGACGCGGCCGTACCACTGCGGGACGTACAGGAGGCCGCCTCGCACGCCGGCCCGCGGACCACCATGCGCCAGGTCGTGCCCGGGCGTCGCTGGACCGGCACGCCACCTACATAGCCGCCGCCTGCATCGCCGGCGCCGCCCGATAGGACAGCCGGGATGCCGCAGGTCACCGGGAGCGATCGCGAAAGGTCACTCACGAACCGCCGTTCGGCGCGGTTCCTATGCGATCGCCTGATGAGTGGCAGCCGCCCGAGAATGATCGATCTGTTCGCCTGCGGATGGCTCGATGCTGGTCAGCAGTGGTGTGTGTGCTCGGTTTGTGACGCTGAGCAAATGCGGTCCTGACGAGGCGGGCGCCGCTGCGCCGAGCGTGGGGGCGCGGTCCGGTGCTGCTGTGCCCTTCGGTTCAGGGGCAGATGCGGGTGTAGGGATGCCCGGGGAGGTATCGGGTCCATTCCGTGCGGGTTAGGTTGCGTCCGGCGACTGTGCATGCGCGTCGTTCCCAGGCGGCGAGCGAGGTCGGCCAGGTGAAGCCGTTGCCGTGGTTGTCGACGACGAGCAACTCCTTGCCGCCGGGCTCGAACGCGGCGGTGGTATCGGCGCCCTGCTCGGTGTTGAGCGCAGTGCCTTCTTGTACAAGTGTTGAGCTGGACCACAGCTTGACCGTTCCGTCCTGGCCGCCGGTGGTCACGAACCGCTGGCCAGTGGGGTCGAACGCGATGCTGGTGACCGGGCCGGCAGCCACGGCCACCGGACCCGCGGCCTGAAGGCCGGTGGTCTGGTTCCACAGCTGGACGATCCCGCCATGGGTGCCGGTCGCGAGGGTCCCGTTGGGTGCGAAAGCGAGCGAGACCGTCTCGTCGGCGCCGAACGGATGATGCGTCTGCCGGACCTGTCCGGTCGCGGGGTCGAGGACCAGGACGCTGCCGTCTGGGCGGCTGGCGGCCAGCAGCTTCCCGTCGCGGGAGAACGCAAGAGCGCCGGAGAGACCGGGGCCGGTCCCGAGATCCTTCGGCACTACTAGTTTGCCGTTGCTCGCTCGCCAGATCGCCAGCGCGGCGAAATGAGCGCCGTTTTGCGTCAGGACGGTACCCAGCACTCCTTGTGTGTCTGTTCTGCTGCTGTCACTTGCGGCGAGGATCTGGCCGTCGGGAGAGAACGTGAGCGCTTGGACCGCCTCGGGTGCCCCGGGCACCGCGTGCAGGCCGGTCAGGGAGCGCGCCAGCCGCGGCGGACCGTCTACGCGCCACAGCTGCACCAGGCCGGAGTAGCCGGCGACGGCGAGTACGGGCCGGGTGGGTGACCAGGCGAGCGCCGTGACCATGGTGCCCTTTGGCACGATCGTGAACGATGCCCGCTGGCGCAGCGTGTGAGCGGAGAACAAGCCAACAGTGGAGGTGCTGAGGCGGACCGCGAACGTGCTGCCATCGGGTGAGACCGCGAGCGGCGGCGCGGGCGGCAAGACCGTCCGGCAGCAAGGCGATCCCCTGCCGAGCGGGAAGCGGCGTCCGAAGCTCCGATCGCCGGCCAGGTCCCATGCGAGCAGGACGCCGCCGAGTGAGGATGTGTAGAGCGTGGTTCCGTCGGGGCTGAACGCGACGTATTGCACCTGTTCCGCCGGGGCTGTGAAGACCTTAGTCGGTCTTGCGGTCTGCGGGTCCCAGATGATCACCTTGTTGTCGGTGCCCGTGCTCGCGACTGCGCGCCCGTCCGGCGAGTAGGTGAGACTGGTCACCGTGCTGCCGTGTGCGCCGGTTCCCGGGCGCGCGTGGCCGGTGGAGGGGTCGACGAACGACACCTGGCCGGTGTGTGAGCCGACCGCGATCGTGGCGCCGGCCGGGCTGATCGCCGCGGCGGACGGCGCCGCCAGCGTCGGCGTGATCGCGGCCGAGCGCAAACGGCGGACCGAGCTCGCGTCGAACGTGCTGACGCTGTGCGCGTCGACACCAGCAGGCGGGCGCCCGCGTCGATCAGCCTCACCGCGAGCACCGCTCCCGGGTCGATCCGTGTCGTCGACAGTAGCTGCCCGCCCGGCAGCGACCAGCGGGCGAGGTAGGTGGCTCCGGGGGCCTTGGCGAAGCTGCGGGTGAGGTCGTAGACCCGGTATGCGCAGTAGGCCGTGCGCCCGTCCGGCGCGATCAGGATGCTTGCATGCGCGGTATCCGGCGTCAGCCGCGCGGTCTGGAAGGGATCAAACGTGAGCGTGGCAAGCCGCGTGAGCGTATGCGCGTCGCGCACCGCGATCGACGGCAGCTGCGGGTTATCGGTCGGGTACGCAAGCAGGGAACCGTCACTGGAGTACACCGGTGGCCCCGCCCCCCCGAAGTGGGGCACTGGCGCTCGTTGCGGCGTGCGGGTGCGCGGGTCGTAGAAGCGGATCTCGCCCAGGCTCGCGTCGGTGAATCCGTACCTGTTGATCCGAAAATGGCTGACCGCGAGCGTGCGGCCGTCCGGGCTGACGGCCAGCTGGGACGCCAGATCGACCGGCAGCGCGAGCGTGCCGGTCATCGCCGGGTAACGCTGCAGCGTTGCCAGCAGCGTCCCCTCCGTCTGCGGCGAGCGATCAAGATTGACCGCCTCACGCGCCAGCAGCATCGCCCGATCCAGCCGCGGCTCGTTGACCGCCTGCGCCCCGAGCTGCCGGGCAAGCGCCACGCGGGCCTGGTTGCTGGCGCGTTGCTGGTTGATCAGCGCGACCACGCCTCCGGCGACCGCAACAAGCAGCAGGGCAGCGACCGCCGCGAGCACCATCTGCAGGCGGCGCTGCGCGCGCCCGGCCGCGGCCCGGCTCGCGTCGAGGAAGGCCCGCTCGGCCTGGTTGAGCTCCGGCTCGTGCCCTGCCCGCCACTCCAGCGCGGCGGCCAGCCGACCGCCCCGGTACACGTCGGCGGCGTCCCGCCCCCGCTCGTCCCAGTCGCGTGCGGCCGCGGTCAGGTGGGCGTGCAGGCGGCGGCCGATCCGGTCTTCCTCGAGCCAGGCGCGGTAGCGCGGCCACTCGCGCAGCAGCGCCTCGTGCGAGAGCTCGACCTCGCCGTCGCTGACGGTCAGCAGGCGGGCGTCGGTCAGCTCCGCCAGCACGGGGCCCGCGCCGGGGATGCGCTCGAGCTCACCGAGCGGCACCCGGCGGCGGGCGAGCGTCCCGTTCTCGCCGCTGGCCAGCCGCAGCATCAGGCCGCGCGCGATCCGCCGCTCACCCTCACCGAGCTGGTTGTAGGCGTCTTCGGCCAGCCGGGCGACGGCGCCGCGCACGCCACCGCTGGCCCGGTAGCTGTCGTAGCGCAGCACGCGCCCGTCGCGGGCCCGCCACAGCTGCAGCAGCGTGGTCGACAGCAGCGGCAGTCCCCCGGGCTCCCCGGCCACGTCCGACACCAGCGCCTCGACCAGCGGGCGCTCGACCTTGAGCCCGGCGCGGGCGGCCGGCTCTTCGATCGCCCGCGCCAGTTCCTGGCGATCCATCGGCCCGACCAGCACGTGGCTAGCGCTCAGCAGCGCGGCCAGCCGCGGGTAGGAGGCGAGCCGGCCGTAGAAATCGGCGCGCAGCGACACCACCACCAGCGCCCGCCGCTCCGGATCACCCGCTGCCGCCGCCAGCTGATCGGCGAACGCCGCGCGCTCGTCCTCCTGCTCGCACAGGGTGAACAGCTCCTCCAACTGGTCGACCGCGATCACGATCCGCTCACCGGGCGCGAGCCGCCCGACCACGTCGGCCGAGCCGCGTCGCCGGCCAGGGCGCGCCCCAGCTCGGCATTCGGGTGGGTGCCCGGCCGCAGCAGCACCTGCCGCCACCGCTCGCTGCCCGGCAGCGCGCCCGCGCTCAACGCGGGCAGCACCCCGGCGCGCAGCAGCGAGGACTTGCCGACCCCGGAGGAGCCGAGGATCCCGGCCAGCGGCGACTCCACCAGCCGCGCGAGCAGGTCGGCGACCAGCCGCTCCCGGCCGCAGAAGTACTCCGCGTCGGCGCGGTCGAAGAACGCCAGCCCCTTGAACGGGCACACCGCCAGCGACACGCCAAGGGCCGCTGCCGCATGCCCGGTACCGTCTAGCGCGGCGTCGTGTTCGAGGATCGCGCGTTCGAGCTTTTGCAGCGGCCGGCCCGGCTCCAGGCCGAGCTCCTCCCGCAACAGCTCGCCCGCCTGCCGGTACACCGCCAGCGCGTCAGCCTGCCGGCCGGCCCGATACAGCGCGAGCATTAGCTGCCCGCGCAGCCGCTCCTGCAGCGGGTTGGCGGCGATCAGCGACTCGATCTCCCCGATCAGCTCACCGCCGGCACCCAGCGCCAGATCGGCCTCGATCCGGTCCTCCAGCGCCGCCAGCCGCGCTTCCTGCAGCCGTGCGATCGCAGCCTGCGCGAACGGCTCGTACGCGAACTCGGCAAGCGGCTCTCCCCGCCACAGCCCCAGCGCCGAGCACAGCCGCTCTTTCGCGCGGGCCGCATCACCACCGGCCAGCGCCCGCCGCCCCTCAGCGCCAAGCGCCTCGAACCGGACCGCGTCGACCTGCCCGGGCGCGACCGCCAGCCGGTAGGCCCGGCCCTGCGTCACGATCACACCAGCGCCCAGCGCCTTACGCAGATGCGAGACATACACCTGCACGGTCTTGGCCGCGGCCGCCGGGACCCGCTCCCCCCACAGCTCATCGACCAGGCGGTCGACCGAGACCACCTCGCCGCGGTGAAGCACCAGCACAGCCAGCAACGCCCGCTGCTGCACGGCACCCAGCGCCAGCGGCTCGCCCTCCCGCGCCACCTCCAGCAGCCCAAGTATCCGGAAATCCACAGCTAGCACCCCATACCGCCCTGCTTCGCGAATCTACCACCGGCCCGCCCGGCGGCCAGCAGCACCGCTGCTGGCCGCCGGGCGATCACGCGTCCCCATCCGTCAGGACCGGCCATAGCCCTCGGCCGCGAAGACATTCATCTCCGCATCGCTGTAACGGGCACCCGCAGGAAGGTGATAGGACAACGCCTGCCACTGCTGCGCCTCGGCCCGCCTGACTTCCGCCAGCTCCGACGGCGACAGCGGCGCCAGGATCGGCGGCACCGCATTCGGGTTGCCCCCGTTGTCAGCAGCCGCACTCACCGGCCGGGCGCCAGGCTGAGCGCCAAGCGCCTGGGTACCGCTCTGAGCAGCCGCCACGACCGCCGCGCCCCCCAGCACCAGCGCGATCGACACCTTGACCGCATGATTGATAGACATCTGCGCCTCCCGTTGCTCCCCGACCCCCGGTGGGACCGGATTCGCCCCTACCGTCCAACCCGCCAGCCAACGGCCAGTTAGCTGCGGTAAGCCCGCGGTAAACGCGGCAGATCCGGCGCCATGGCCGGCCCGGCCATCCCGCACTTGCGCACCCCTGGCAGGACGCCGTGTCAACTGAGCGCACCGCTAATGCGAGCGGGCCTAATGCGAGCGGGCCGCTTCCCCGCATGAAGAAGCCGTCGTCGTCGTTGCTGCCCGCTACCAGGCCCATCGCCCATGCATGATGGGGTCGGAGGAGTAGCCCACTCACGGTGCCGAGACACCAACGATCCAGGCTCGCTACAGCAGGGCTTGCGGCGCTGCGCAGCGAGCATCCCAGCCTGGAGCGACACACCCTGGGCGGCCACATACTCGGCTCACGAGAGTTCTGGGTAGCCGTCGAAGAGGGTGTCCCGAGTGGCTATCAGCAGCCACCCTGCCCGCATGCCTCCCACCGGCTGACCGGCAACGGGCGGACGCTGTCAGCCCGAAAAGGAACCTTGGACACTTGATCACGCCCCATGCGTGCGCACCCGGGCACCTCGGGGCCGATGGGACAGGCTTCCGGCTGCCCGGGGTCATTATCGGCCGATCACAACGGATGCCGCGCCGGAATGGTTGATATGAGCGCCGCGGGCGAGACCCCGATGTAATCCACATCCAGCCACGTCCGCTATCCCGTTATGAACTCAGAGCGATCTTCGGCGCGGCAGTCGCCGACAGGCCGACTTGAACCAGAGCCTGTACCGAAGGTCTTGCGTCGAAGTATCTCCCGGCGGCTGCTCCGGAGCCCTCGCGGCTGGGCATCGGGCTCACCGTCATCAGTTGCTCCCCTGGCGAGGGGGTAGCGAGTTTCAGGCTGGCGCATGCTTGCTGAAGGTTAGCGGAGCTAACGAAAGCGGGGAGCCAAACGGGGAGCCAACGACCATAGGCACCAGGCCACGTCCAGCCACGGACATGGCTGGTGGATGCCACGCCGGGCCACGTCCAGCCATGTCCAGCGACCGTGCTGACCTGCCTCCTAAGCAGTAGGCCGCAGGTTCGAGTCCTGCTCGGGGCGCATTTCAGAGTATATGTTTCGAATTTAACTTCTAGCACAGTGAGCACCGCGTCATTGCTCAGGGCACTCCGGACGCTATGAGCATGGCCCGCGCGGATCCTGGAGCATGTCTGGGACGATGCCTTACGACACCGTCCTCACGGAACGCCCGTAGCAGCACAGCCGACATTTTCGGCACGTCCTCGACGACTAGCAGGCGCACCGCTGTCGCACCCGATCGCTGCACGCACGCATAAGTCACTCCCGATCTCATCTGGCCGGGCTATCTGTCAGGCCGCCGCGAGGCCTGGTCCGCGGCGCCCGAGCCTGAACCCTATGCCGGGAACATGAGATATCGATGACGGGTGGCCTCCTGGTCGGCTCTCGCTCCGTGACACTTAGCCGGCCGCTTGGGCGAGTTCAAGCAGGGCATGCAGGTCCCTGGCCGCTTCCAGAGCAGCTCCCCCGGCGACCAAGACGGTCACAGCGGAGGCGACGAGCAGGATGGTGCGCCGCCGCGGCGGCGCGGTCAGCATGGCGGCGACACGGCGGGGCACTGGCCCGGCCCAGGCCATCGATGCCCGCGGAGTGCGCGGCCCGCTGATGGCCATGGTAGCTCCGGCAGGCCGCTTGCGGCGGGAGCTGGCGAGTAGAGCAACCTGGCCGATGGTTTCCGCCACCAGCCTGCGGTTCCCGGTGACGGCGGCCGCGTGCTCGTCAGCCCAGCGTTCCAGGGTGTATTCCACCGAGCGAGCAACCGGAAGCAGCAGCGGGTTGGCTGCCGCAGCCAGGCGCGCGGCGGCGGCGAAGAGATGGTGCCGTCCGGCCAGGTGCGCCCGCTCGTGAGCGATCAGCGCAGCCCGGCTGTCGTTGCCTAGATGGTCGAGCAATCGACCTGAGACCACGATGCGGCCAGGCCAGCCCGGCAGCGCGTAAGCCTCGATGGTCGGTCCAGGCACAATGACGATGCCATCATCTGCATTGAGCCGCGCGGCGCGCCGGTACGACTTCGCCAGGGCACGCGCCCGGTTACGGAACATGACCGCGACCGCCACCACGACAGTGGACAGCGCTAGCGCGGCAACGGTTCCGGCAGCCGCGGAAATCGGGTCAGCGTGTCGCATGACTTGCTGTGAGTAGTCCCCCAGCGATGCCAGAGCCGGTGCCCTGGCGGCGGCAAATGCGGCGAGCAGCGCCAGCGCGGCTGTGCTGCACCCGGCAAGCGCCACTGTGGTGGAGGTGAGCAGCCAGGTCGCCTGGCGCGGTTCCAGCCGGGCAGCTACGGGGCGGGCGGCTACCCCAGCCAGGGCGGGGATCGCCAGCGGCAGGTATAGCAGCCACACGCGCCTACTCCTGTTCCTCGTCCCGCTCAAGATCGCCGGCCTGCGGATCCTGGTCGCCGGCCAGGAGACGGCGCAGCAGCCGGGCATCTCGTCCGGAAAGCCCGGACACGAACCGGCTGAGCACTGCATCGCGGTCGTTCCCGCTTCCCAGGGCCTGGCTCATCCGGCTAGCGGCGAGCGTTGCCTCATCGACCGGCGTGTAGGTGAAGCCGCGCCCGGCCCGCTCGCGTGCCAGCAGGCCTTTGGCGTGCAGCCGGGACACAATCGTCACGACCGTGCTGTAGGACAGTTCTCCCCGCAGGCCGCCGGTGAGCCGCTGACGCACCTCGGCGGCGCTCAGCGGCCCGCTTGCCCTGCGCAGTATTCCGAGGATCTCTGATTCCAGCGCCCCGGCAGCCCGCCGTGCCACGCCGGGGGAACTGCCGGGCTCCGGGGGCCGGGGCCCGTCATCGCGCATGCCGGGCGTCTCCTATCCTGAACGTCATCTACATGATCTGTAGATGTTCTACAGTTGCTGTAGAAGACCGGCGGTTTGAGTATGCCACAGCGGCTTCCTGCCGGGTGCTCCCCTCGCGCCGCCGCCCATACGAGAAGACCCGCCGACGAGATTGCGCCACGCCCCCCAACGGCGGCCCTGGCATCGGGACACGAGGGTTCCGCAACGCGACAAGCCCAGCAACAGGAAGAACCCACTCCGTGCAGCACTTCATAGCCACCTACGGGTACGCCGCCATATTCCTGCTCATGATGGCCGAATCGGCGTGCATACCGATCCCCTCCGAGGTGATCATGACCTTCGGCGGCGCGCTCGCCGCCGGTGCCGTCCCTGGGACCAGCCTCAACCTGGTCGCCGTCATCATCGCGGGTGTGGCAGGCAACGTCGCCGGCAGCTACATCGCGTGGGCCGCGGGCCGATACGGCGGCCAGCCCGGGCTGCGGCGATGGGGCCGCAGGCTGCGCGTGAGCGATCACGACCTCGACCGTGCCAACCGCTGGTTTGCCCGGTACGGCTCCAGGGCAGTCCTGATCGGCCGCGTCCTGCCGGTCGTGCGAACGTTCATCTCGCTGCCCGCCGGGATCGCGGGCATGGAACCAGTGCGATTCGGGATCTACACGACCATCGGCTGCATTCCCTGGACCGCTGCGCTGGCCTACGCCGGATATGTCGTCGGCGCCAACTGGCAGTCAATCGTCGACGGCTTCCGCGGCCCCACCTACATCATCGCCGCAGTGGTAGTGATCGCCCTGACCATTTCCGCCTGGCGCTACGCCCGGCTGCACAAGGCCAGCTCAGCGTCGGCGCACGGCCAGCGGCCGGACACCGTCGGCAAACACCGGGACACCGGTTGTACCCGCTGAGACCCCAGGCATAGGCGGTCCTGCCGTTCGGCGGGCAGCCGCCGATGATCAGGGTGAGGCCGAGTGCGGCACTGGCGATCTGCTCCAACATCATGAGCTGCTGGAGGAGGCGTTTCCCGCATTGGCAATCATTGGGCCATCACGAGACAACCAAGCTCGGGTGCGCAAGGCATTCCAGTACCGCCGGACCAAATACAGTCGCGACGGACTGGGAACCGTCGGCCACTGTACCCACGGCGATCGCCGCGCCGTGCCAGCGTCCGCAGTCAGCAACTGTAGCGTGAATGTTAGCGGTGCTAATGAAATTTCGGGAAGCCAAACGGGGAGCCAGCAACGGCAGACATCAGGCGACGCCCAGCGCCGTCTAGCGATTGTCACTGCAGGTGAATGGCACGTCCAGCCACGCCCAGCATCATTCAGCGACGTAGCGATTGTGCCTCCTAAGCAGTAGGTCGCGCGTTCGAGTCGCGCTCGGGGCGCCACCCCGAACCAGCAGGTCAGCCGACACGCCAGCGCACCAGCAAGCGATCTTCATAACGCATTCCGGGGCTTTCGCGCCGACCGGATGAGCAGTCGCGGGTAGTCACGGTCACCTGCGGGCAGTGGGCCGAGAGACCCGCAGGTCATCGAATCTGTAGAACCGATCCCTCCGGTGGGGCACTCCGGCTCCGGGATGATCAGCAGGACAGCTGTGCGCGGGCGTGTTACGTGCCCGACGACACGGTAAATCAGCGGATATCGCGGTCAGTCACGGGCAACTAAACCAAGCGCCGAGCAGGGAGCCTGCCGGTCAGGTCCACGCTCGATACGGCCTCCTAAGCAGTAGGCCGCAGGTTCGAGTCCTGCTCAGGGCGACACTGCTCGGGGCGCCACCCAGAAGCCCAGCTCAGAGTACAGATAGCGGTGCTGCTTTTGATCATCTACTCGGCTTCCCTGTCGGTTCGTGCTACACCGTGCCACGCGCACGCACCGTGCCGGGTTCTGAGCGGGTGCGACCGGCTACCGCGTTGGCCCAGCGTGCGCTGCCGGCCGTTAGTGGAGTGCAGGTAGATCAGCGCGTCCCGGCTGCTGGCGTGGCCCATGCGCTCCATCAGCTCGCGCAGGTTCGCCTCGGCGTCCGCGACCAGCCGGTTCCCGGCGTGCCGCAGATCGTGAAAGTGAATGTCGGACAGGCCGGTAACGGCGATCGCGGGCAGCCACGTTCCGCGCCGGACGCTGACGCGCACTCAGTCGAGACCCAAATAGCAAGCTGGGGTCGGGGGCGCCAAACTAAGGTTGTGACTTCACCGCTGATGGCGCCTCAAGGCGGGCACGGCAGTGGGCGGTGGCAGACAACCGGCGCGCTGACCGGGGCCCTCGTTGGGGCGGTTTTCGGACTGGTGTTCGTCGAGGCCAACAGTGGCGGGCTGCCGCGCACATGGCAGCTGGTGGCCAGGGTCGGCGGGGCCGTAGTGTTCGTTCTGCTCCTTATCGGGATCCGCCGCGCGCGCAGGGCAGAGGAAGCCGGTGAGCCAGCAAGCGGAACGGCGTTCGGCCGGGGTTACTGGCTGATCGTGGCCGCGGAGGCGGCCGCCCTGGTGGGTGGCCTGATCGTGATCAACGTAGTAGTTGGCGCCCATGAGCTCGCCGTCGCCTGGATCGCCCTGGTCGTAGGCGTGCATTTTTCCGCGCTCGGCATCTTGTGGAAGGCAGGCGTGTTCCACGTCCTCGGGACGACGCTGACGGTCTTGGGGATAGCCGGGTTTGCCTTGCACGCGGCGGGCGCGTCAGCTCTGGCGGTCGCGCTCGTCTCCGGCGTCGCATCCGGCATCGTGCTGGACCTGGCCGCCGCCAGAGCGGTGCATTCCCCGGCAGCAAGCGTTGCTGTCACAGCCGGTCATGACGAAATACCGGAACGGTAACCACCTGGGCCACGATTTCACACCCGGGAAGGCGCAGCAGTCCTGGCTGGGCTCCGGCGCTCAAGCAGTCGCACCCACTAGGTTGACGGCTGCGCAGAGCTTGCGGATGGCCCGCTAGCATCCATTGCAGAGCAGAGGGGACGCGTATGATTATCGTCGGCGGGGTAATCGTGCTCATCGTGGTAGTTGTCCTGGTCTTGAGCATCATCGGCGACAAGTAGCCTGCCGCGTTAAGGGCTGGCGTGCCCGATGGGCCGCCCTAGCGAGGCGCCCCGCGTAGGGTGCGAGCAGCTCGGCCGCAGCCTCGCCCGGGATGATGACTCCCGAAACTTGGCTTTAGGAGCTTGAGGCCACAGACCGGCAGGGCACATCGCGGGCACATGCGGTCGCAATATGACGCTTGAAATTGACTTCGCCTGCAGCTCCGCCGGGCCGGGCAGCGCCACTTGCCTGTCTCGTTGTCGTTGCGTGACGCTGGCAGCGTGCCTTCCTGCCGATTAGGTGCCCGCGCCAATGCCGGTGCGGCGCTACGGGATGGGAGGCGCAGATCATTCATTCTTGTGCCGGGAGCAGGCAGCAAGCGAGATCAGGGAAGCTCACGGCGCACGAGCCAGCGGGGTTTGCCGCCGCTTCGTCCGGCGGTCTGGCAGACGCGGCTGAATCCGTGCGCCTCGAAGAGCGGGACGGTACCCACGTAACCGCTGTTCTGGTCGACGCGCTCGCTGCCAGGGTCGACCGGGTAGCCTTCCAGCACGGTCGCGCCCATCGCATGCGCATGCCCGACCGCGCCCTCCAGCAGCTCGTGCATAAGACCGCGGCGCCGGAACCCCGGCCGCACCACGAAGCACACCACCGACCACGCACCCTCGTCCTGGACGTGCGGGATCGTCCGGGAGTTGACCAGGGCGCGGTAGGTGGACTTCGGCGCCACCGAGCACCAGCCGGCCGTCTTGCCATCGACGTACGCCAGCACCCCTGGGCCCGGTTCGCTGCCGCATAGCGTGCGCATGTGCGCGATACGGCCGGGCATGTCGAGGCTGGAATTGCGGTACGCCATACAGACGCATCCGGCTCCGCCCGGCGTGCGCGGCACCATAAACGACGCGAAGTCATCCCATCGTCCGGTCGCCGGCAGGACCTGGACTCCCATGTGCCGAGGATAGGCGCTTAGCGGAGCACGGTGTCGGTCTCGCGGGATCACCGGGGCTGTCAGCGGCTCGCGCAGCGGCCTGGCGAACGCACTGGGAAATGCGCAGAAATCCGGGTCAGTTCACCGTTGCGACCACCAGCCGAAGCCGCGGCCTGATACCCGGCCCGAAATACACGCAACAAGGGGAAGGGCCAGGTCAGCTAACCTCGGTGTACTCGCTGCGGTCCAGCTGCACGAGGTTGGTGTAGTCGCTGCCCGCTGGCTCTGCGACGTCCGCGTACTGGCTGCCGTTCAGCCGCACGACGCGGAAGCTGCCCCCGGAGAGCAGCTTGCGCAGGTGCCGCATCCCGCTCATGCCCGCGAGCGCGACAGCTATGGCGGCGGCGAGGACCGAGCCGCCGAACAGCGCGAGCCCGCCGACGACGTATCCCAGCATCATCATGACCAATGCGGCCAGCAGGGCCACCGGCACGGCCGCCACCAGCAGCAGCGCGAGCAGCGTCACGGCGATCATGGCCTTGGCCGACCCGTCCGGTGTCCGCTCCGTGTACCAACCGGTCATCACTCTCACCTCTCAAGGCCCGGAACCCGTCAAGGGCGCAGGCCTGCCCCAACAACACGATATGTCGCGTCCAATATTCTGCAACGTGCCTCACGATCAGAATCATCCCGCAACCGTCCGGCGCGCTGACCCGCGGGCGAACACCCACTGCGCTCCGCGGCAGAGTAAAAGCGGCTGGTCCGGCCAGTGAGGATTGGGGGAGCGTGGTGGCAGTCTGCGGGTGCGGCCATGGCGCGCTGGCGAGATTGCGGGCTTGCGCCCGGTGTCCGGGATCCTGCTGGGGCATTCGCGCGTCTGATGAGCATGGGGTTGCGCCAGGTCGTCTTCGGGAGTTGCCTGCTCGCGGTTGCGCTCGCTGCGCCGGCGTGCGGATCGGGCGCGGGGCTGGCGCCGGTACCGGCGGTCCCGGCGGCCGGGTCCTCCTGCGCGAGCCGGTCAGGATTCGCGGTGTCGCTGGTGCCGGGCCGGGAAGGGCAGCCAGCGCCGGCCGCGGCCGCTGCCTGGTTCGCGCGGCACGGCGGCGTGCCCGGCATTCCTGGTGAGGGCTGGCGGCAGGCCAGCCGGAATGGCAGCGGCGCGATCGTCGGATCCGGTCAGGTCATCCTGCATGCCGTCCAGGGGCCCGGCCGGACCTGGCGGGTCGACAGCGGCAGCCGGTGTTCTTGACCGGCCAGGCCGGCCCTGCGCCACAGAGCCTGGACTGCCGTTCGTCCTGACATCAATCCCGCGCTCGCGGAGCGGCATGACCGTGCGTCACGGTATAGCCCAAAGCGACAGTCGTCTTGTCGGCTGATACTCAGGTTTAGTTGCATCAGTACGGCGTTTGTTTCCGGGTTGATCTCGGCCTGCGACTCTGTCGTCACAGAGACCGATCATCGGCTTCACGGCGGAGCTGGAGCGCCAGGCTTGGGACGACGAAGGACGCGAGGAAGATCGGCAGAAAGCTCTTTCCGGTGCATCGGAATGCGACGGTTTGGCTCTCGGCGGCCTCGAAGGTCTGAGTTCGGCTGGAGTTTCGGCCACTGCGAATTTGCAGAGTGTGACGTCCAGGTTCGACTGGTATCTCGATCGTGTCGTTCATTTCGAGCGATCCGGCACGCTGACCGTCGACCACGATGTCGTACGTGCCACGTCGGACCTCGACTCCGATTGCTTTATGCGTCATCTTCAGGGTTGCTGTCATCTTCGATCTCCATTGTCTGTCGGCCGTGCCACGGCACCATCGTGCTCGCCTGTGCGGGTGTCCGCTCATGGGCACGACCGATCTTCATGCTTGGGGCTGGTCAGGTGCCGGAGGGCCATGTAGGCGGCGAGGATGTAGTTGGGCAGCAGGTGAGTGCGTCCCGCCAGGGTCATGCATGAGAATGCGGGCTGAGAACCCGGCGAGGCCGGATTTTAGTAGCTGTGGCAGGTTGTCCGCGGCAGCCTGTCGTGGTGATTGACCCGGCGATTGACAGTGACCACGGCATTGGCTGGAATGGAATCACGCAATGCTTACCCGCGCTGCGGGGCAGGCTCATGAATCATCGGCGGCCGCAGGACCGTACCAGCGTTCGGCGGTGCGATGGAATAGCCAGGCTCGCTCATCATCGGAGAAACCAGAGAAGATGGCGTCGTAGGCGTCGTACAGCGGACCGAATCCGGACCGCAGGTTCTCGATCGGCAGGTCTGAGCCGAGCATGCACCGTTGCGGGCCGAAGATGCCGGCGACATCGAGGAGCCAGGGGCGCAGCTCAGGCACGGTCCAGTCGCCGAAGATGGTACCGATGGCGTCGATCCGGGTCGCCACGTTGCCGGCCGCGGCCAGGCCGGCGAGGCCGTGCATGTGCCGGGCGCGGTCTGCGCCGCCGGGGCCTGCTTCGGGCCAGCCGAAGTGGTCGATGATGATCCTCAAGGCGGGGAACTCCGCGGCCAGCCGCGTCACGATGCCGAGCTGGCTGGAGGTCGCCTCGACGGTGGCCACCAGGCCGCTGCGGCCGAGCAGGGTCAGGTTGTCCCGGACAAGCTGATTATCGAGAACATCTCCGCCGGCGGCCCGCCCGGACAATCCCGTCACCAGCCGCATCCGGATACTGCGGATGAGCGGCCGTTGCCGGCAGCGCTCGACCAGGCCGGCGAACGCTGGCGCCGCCGGGTCACCCAAGCTGACCATCGCGATGACAGGCGGTGTTCCGTGCAGCCTGCCGACCCAGTCGGCGGCGGCCACCGGATCCGCGGCCCCGGCGTCAGACCAGATAACGCCGCGCACGTCATAGCCCGCCGTCGCGCGACGGTAATCGGAGAGGGTATGCCTATCGGGCAAGCTGCCGTAATCGCCGAGCATGTCCCGCAGCAGGGTCCGATCGGAGAGCCAGAACACCGGGTTGTCACGCTGGTCCCACAAATGCACGTTGCCGTCGACAATCGGGCCGATGGCCGGGCGGGTAACCTGAGCCACCGGCAGAATCTAGCGCAGCGCAGGCTCTCCCGCCAGCCGCCGTGCAGAACCAGCGGGACGGGCGATCAAGACCAGGCGACCGGGCTCGCACGATACGGCCCGATGAGGACCAGCAGCCACTTGCACACCGCGAGCCGGGCTTCGATCTGTCCGCCATCGCGCTCGCAGCCGGCGGAACGATACAGGGACGACAACCCCAATGCGGCAAAGTAGTGCGTTAGGCTGCGCGAGCTGCGGCGCATAGTTATGCGGACTCATCGGTTCGGTGGGATGGCGGAACCTGGATGAGCCGGTGCGCGGCGAACGGCTGGCTGTGTACGCCGGGCCGCCGGTTTGTGCGCGCGTGGCACCCTGGCGGGTGCGCTGGGAGGCCAGCCTGGAAGGGCGACGGCTTTGCGGGGCGGATGCGCGATGATGGCGGTGTGGTCAGGGTGGATGGGCAGTCGTAGTGCGCGGTTCGCCGAGTTCATCGCGCCATCGCGCCTTGGCCGCAGTTTCCGCTGGCTGCTGGCTTCATCGTGGGTGACGAATCTCGGCGACGGGATCACTTTGGCGGCCGGCCCGCTGCTGGTGGCCTCCCGGACTCACGATCCACTGGCGGTGGCGATGGCCGCGCTCCTGCAGCGGCTGCCCTGGCTGCTGTTCGGCCTGTATGCCGGCGTGGTCGCCGACCGGCTCAACCGGCGCGCCATTGTCATCACCACCGGCCTGGTGCGCGCGGCGATCCTGCTGCTGCTGACAGCGGCGATCCTGACCCGCCGCGCCGATGTCGCGGTGATCCTGGCCGCGCTGTTCCTGTTCGGGGTGAACGAGACCTTCGGCGATACCACGACCACCACCTTGCTGCCGATGCTCGTCGGCAAGCCTGACCTGGGTATCGCGAACTCACGCGCCCTGACCGGCGTGATCGTGTGGAACCAGCTGGCGGGCCCGCCGGTCGGCGCCGTGCTGTTCGCGGCCGGGATGGCGCTGCCGTTCGCCAGCGAGACCGTGTGCGTGCTGGCCGGCGTGCTGCTGTTCTGGCAGGTGCGGCTGCCGGCGCACGGCGCCCGCGGACCTCATGCCCGGGTGCGCGAGGACATCCGCGAAGGATGGCGCTGGCTATGGGCACACGCCGCGGTGCGGACGCTGGCGATCACGATTTTCACGTTCAACGTCACCTTCGGCGCCGCCTGGTCGGTGCTGGTCCTGTACGCACGCGAGCGGCTGGGTATGGGCGAGCTCGGCTTCGGGCTGATCACCACCGCGATGGCGGCGGGCGGCCTGATCGGCGCCATGTGCTACGGCTGGCTCGAGCGGCACGTAAGGCTTGGCGTCATCATGCGCGGCGGGCTGATCATCGAGACGCTGACTTACCTCGCGCTCGCGCTGGTCCGATGGGCCTGGCTCGCGCTGATCGTCTTCGCGATCCTCGGCGCGCACGCGTTCATCTGGGCAACGACATCCGCAGCCGTGCGGCAACGGGCCGTGCCCGCCCGGTTCCAGGGCCGCGTCGGCAGCGTCTACCTCATCGGCGTTGTCGGCGGCATCGTGATCGGGTCCGCGCTGGGCGGATTGGTCGCCTCGGTATGGGGCATCACCGCACCCTTCTGGTTCGCCTTCGTCGGATCGGCCATCATCCTCGCGGCGATCTGGCGTTCGCTGCTGCAAATCGCACACGCCGACGAGCACGCCCGGGAAAGCTCCCCCGCCGCCTCGGCCTGACCACCGCTCGAACGGGACCGATCGGCCCGCCGCGTGCGCGTTCGCGATACCGGCGGCGACGTCTCATCGGCGAGCCAGGGGAACCCGCAGAACCAGGTGATGGGCGCGCCCCTGCCGGGCCGGGCAACCTGTTCACGGTGAGCGCGGAATCATCGATCTGGACGCTCGGGGAGCGGCAATAGTGGACGTTCTACAGGGCTTGGATTGGCAGCAGGTCGAGCGCGTACCAGGCGCTGATGGTGGGGTCGCGGTCATCGTCCCACCGGCTCATCTGGTCGATCTCAAAGGAGCGGAGCACGGCGCCCGGGGGGCACGCAATGACGTCCACGGGACTGCCCTGGGCATCATGGACCTGCGTATGCTCAACCTTCAGACCGAGCACACGCCAGTCGCTGCGCAGATCAGGGAGGCCGAATGCATCCCACTCGTAGTCGGTCACCACGCTGAGCGTGCACGGGGCGGTAATGCGCGAACCGGCTGCGATTCGGCATGCACGTCCTCCGGCCCAGGCGATATATCGCAGGTCACCGGCGGTGATCAGGAACTCTGAGGCGGCATGATGCTCCGCGGGCCCGTCACCGGCGAACACATCATGGGCAGCCCCAGCCAGTCCGGTGAGTTCATACGCGTGACCGCCTGGCCGCACGCCGCCGCCATCCACCAGGCCCGTGATGCCATCGGCCCGTGCCCGTGCCGGGTCCACGCTGGCGCAGTGGGCCCGCAGCCCGGCTCCGCGCAGGAGCGAGCCGCGACCTAGTTCAGGAGCGCCGTCCTGGACAATCCAGGTCGCCATGTACACCCACATAAGAACATCATCTCGCCGCACGGCCGCGCTTGCCTCTCGCGGCAGGTTTAGCCCGGCGCGGGCCCGCGTGCTACCAGCGGCAAATGAGTGAAGTTCCTGGCGCCCAGCGGTCGTGCATAATCATGCAAGCCCGCGCAGCGCAGCGGCGTCGGTGTCGGGGATCGGCGGCCTGGCAATCTCCTTCTACGATGCGCGATATCCGCCTAATCTGGACGAGTCGTGGCTTCCTCGGGTTGGCGAGTTGGAGAGCGCA
>CAVPPJ010000010.1:0-117254 GCA_963707065.1 uncultured Actinomycetes bacterium | reverse complement strand
AGGGCCGCGGCCACGACGGCGGGCATCAGCCGGGGGAGGGTTACCTGGCGGAAGGTGGCCAGCGGCCCCGAGCCGAGGTCGTAGGCGGCCTCCTCCAGCGAGCTGCCGATGCCGACGAACCTGGCCCGGATGATGAGCATGGCCACCGAGGCGCTGAACACCACCTGGCCGAGCAGGATCGCGCCCTTCCCCAGCGCGGGGAAGGCGTGGAAGTAGCTGCGTGCCTGCACGAAGAAGATGAGGGAGGCTACCGCGATGACGATCTCGGGTACGACGAGGGTCAGGTACACGAGGACGTCGAACGGCGCGGTGAGCCGCGGCTTCATCCGGGCCAAGGCCAGCGCCGCGCCCAGTCCCAGAAGCGTGGCGATGATCGACGCCACGGCGGCGATCTGCAGGCTGACGACGATGGCGGTACGTAGGTGGCGTCGGCGCAGGTGGCGCTGAACCAGCACGAAGGGCGCCCGTTCCACACCGTGATGTTGCCGATTTGCGCGGGCGGGATGTTGCAGACGTTGGAGCCGCGGTAGCCGTGAGCGCGGGGCCGACGGCTTCGTCCAAGGCAAAGATCACCATGATCAGGATTGGCAGGTACAAGAAGGCGTATACCACCATCGCCCGGAGCGGTGAACCCCTGCTTGGCCTTGACGTGCCGAGCCACCGAAGCGTTCCTCCTTCCTGGCGAACAGGATGTAGACGACGACGAACACCGACAGGACCGCCATCAGCGCGATCGACAGCGCCGAGCCGAACGGCTGGTCCTGGTCCTGTTGAACTGGTCGCCGATGACATTCCGACGAATTCGTAATTCCCGCCGCTCAAGATGTCGGGGACGATGTACTCGCCGGTCATCGGGATGAACACCAGCAGGGCGCCGGTGATCACGCCGGGGAGGGTGAGCCGGAGCGTGATCTCCCGGAACGCCGTGAACGGGCGCGCCCCCAGGTCGGTGGCGGCCTCGATCAGCGACCAGTCCATCCGTTCCAGCGAGGCGAACACCGGCAGGATGAACAACGGCAGGTAGTTGTACACCAGGCCCACGGCCACCGCGTACTTGGTGTACAGGATGTTGATGCCGAGGTCCCTGGCGAGGTAGCCCTTCGGGTCCAGGATGATCTTGAGTGCGAGGTGCGGATCAGGAATGACGTCCAGAACGGCACGATGAGCAAGAGCAGCGCCAGCATTTTGTACGTCGTCAGGTAGCGGGCCATCCAGTAGGCGAGCGGATAGCCCACCGCGATCGTCAGCAGCGACCCAATCGAGGCCATCACGAGCGTGCGCACGAAGATCGTGACGTACAGCCAGCTGGCGATCTGGCGGTCCGCGATATGTCGAACCTGAGGCGAGACTGCCGAACCCGCGCTGGGTCGCCAGCGAGAACGCCACCAGGATCGCCATCGGTCCGAGGAAGAAGATGGCGAAGTAGACGAAGGATGGCACCGTCAGCCACGCCGGGTAGTGCGGCTGGAACGAGCGCTTCCGCCGTGGGGTCGGCGGGATGAGAGTATCCTTGTCCGCCTCTTCGACGAACGTCATCAGGCCGCCTTGAACTCCGAGTAGATCTGGGTGCGGGCCTCCACGACCTGCGGGCTGACGTCAAGGATGTAGTGGTAGTTGTTCGTGTAGCTCTGGGAACGTTGAACAGCGGGTCAGTGCGGAGGGCGGCCGGCAGTTGCGCGAGCGCGCTCGCCATCGGGATCTGTAGTTGTGGTAGTTCATCTCGGTCACTGCCGTGCTGGGTGTCAGCAGCCAGTTGATCCACGCGTGCGCGGCCACCGGGTGCGGTGCGCTCACCGGGATGGCCCAGTTGTCCGCCCAGATCTCCGATGCGGCGTGCGGGAGAATCGCCGCGATGTCGCCCTGCTTCTTGCGCCCCTGCACGATCCGGCGCACGTCGCTGTTCCAGCCCTGGCTCACGATGATCTTTCCGGCGATAGCGTCGTTGATGTAGGCGGAGGAGTCGATGGTGGTGACGCCCTTGCGGACCGAGAGCAGGAACGACCTCACGTGGTTGAAGTCCGACTGGCTATTGGTGTTGGGGTCCAGGCCGAGCGACATCAGCGCGAGCGGCACTACTTCCTCCGCCCGTCCAACAGGTTGGTGTGGCCCTTGCTCACGTACTTAGGCAGGGCCAGGTAGAAGTCATGCATGGTCTGCGGCTGCTCGTTCACGATCTTGTGGTTGTAGAAGAACATCGTGATGCCGAAGTCCTTGATGACGTGATAGTCACCCGTCGGGTCGTACGACGGCTTCAGGAACGACGGGTCCAGGTACTTGAGGTTGGGCAGCAGCGCCTTGTCCAGGGCCAAGAGGCCCTTTTCCTGAATCAGCTCGGCAACGGCATTCTGGCTGGGCACGATGATGTCGTAACCGGTGCCGCCCGCGTGCAGTTTGGCCAGGAGTTCGTCATTGCTGGAATAGAAGGTCTCGTGGGTGGTCATCCCGACCTTCGCTTCGGCTGGCAACTTCGTGAACTTCGTGAAGGTCGAGGGGTCGTCGTACTGGGACCAGTTGTAGATCTCGAGGTGGCTCTCCAGGGGCTTGTGGGTGAGCGGATTCCCTGTGGCGCCAGCCTGATTCTGCGAGCCGCTGCTGGTCGTTGTCGTCGTGCCGCCGCATGCTGCCGCCGCCGCGGCCAGGACCGCCATCCCGCCAAGCCCGAGCGCCTCGCGCCGGTTGATGCGGTGGCCGGCGGCGCGCTGAACCTCGCGGTGCAGGTAGTCGAGTTTCGGTTTCATCTCGCGCGGCGCAAGAATGTTGAGTTCATCACGATTGTCGTTCATTTGACTCTCCCTTTAGCCGCCCTAGTCGCTAACCGACGCGGGCGGCTTCACCGAGGAGCAGCGGGGCGGTTTCGTCCCAGCTGAGTGCTATCTGGTCCCCCGGGTTGATCGTGTCAAGCGTGGGGTCGGCGCCGACGCGCTGCTCACGCACCACGACGTTGCGGCCGCCGGCGAGCTCGGCCACGATCTGGATCTGGTCGCCCAGGTACATCTTGGTGATCACCTCGGCAGTGGCCGAGTTGGCGGTTCCGCCGGAGACGCCGGGCGCGGCCACGATGCGCTCGGGACGAATACCGACGCGCACCCGCGTGCCCTTGGCCGCGTCGCCGCGGCCGCGCACGACGATGCCCGCGCCGGTGTCGATGGCGAAGCCTCCGTCCGCGGCCTCGGCGACCTCCCCGTCGAGGAAGTTCATGTCCCCTATGAAGTCCGCCACGAACGGGGTCAGCGGCTGATCATAGATCGTGCGCGGGTCGTCGAGCTGCTCGATAACACCATTAGACATCACCGCCACCCGATCGGACATGGACAAGGCTTCCTCTTGATCATGCGTGACGTAGATGAAGGTGATGCCGACCTGATGCTGGATGCGCTTCAACTCGATCTGCATCTCTTTCCGCAGCTTCAGGTCCAGCGCGCCCAGGGGTTCATCGAGCAGCAACACCCGCGGGTTCATGACCAGCGCCCGGGCGAGCGCGACACGCTGCTGCTGCCCGCCGGAGAGCGTCGACGGCCTGGCGCTCTCCCGGCCTGTCATGCGCACCAGTTCGAGCGCCTCCCCCGCCTTGGCGTGACGCTGTGGCTTGCTTACTTTGCGCTGCTTGAGCCCGTAGGCGACGTTGTCCAGCACGGACATGTGCGGGAACAGCGCGTAACTCTGGAAGACGGTATTGACGTCGCGCTTGTACGGTGGGGCGCTGGCCGCGTCCATCCCGCCGATCAGGATCTCGCCCTCGTCCGGCTGCTCGAAGCCAGCAATCAACCGCAACGACGTGGTCTTGCCACAGCCAGATGGCCCCAAGAGCGACAGGAACTCTCCCTTGCGCACCTTCAGGGTGATGGCGTTGACGGCGGCCAGCGAGCCGAACCGCTTAGTCACCGCACGAAGTTCGACATCGTACGCCTGACCGTCGCGCAGGGCAGTCACGCTTGACCTCACCCCCCACCGAGCAGTATTAGGGCACACTAGGGCAAAAGCTGCCTCCGGTCCACAGCCTGGACCCAGGAGGTCCCAGTGTTGTACACCGGCTGCAAGCTGAAGGTCACTCCAGCGATTAAGCAGTAGCCCGATCCGAACCCGGCACCGTGCCCACCTGGGTCCGCCCCGCACACCTCATCACCGGACGGAATGCGCACACGGCCGGGCCGACCGTCTCCCCTGCTCGGCCATGTCGCTTGCTAGAACAGAGGAGTCGCTGGCTTGCGCAGCCGATGATCAGGCGCGCGGGCGACCTCGGATCGTGTGGCGTTTCTGGGCGCGGAAGGTCGGCGGACGGGCTGAGGCAGGACGGCGTTGTGAGTGCGCCAGCCTGGCCGTGCTGCCGGCCCGGATCTGCACCCAGGCTCTGGTTATCCCTCTTCAGCGTTGCTCAGCGCCTGGCACACGTCGGTGATGTCGATCACTCCGAGGAGGCCTGCGTCGCTGGTGACCGGCAGGTGACGGTACTGCCTGGCCGTCATGATCTTGGCCGCATCGCGGATGCTGCTGCTGGTGGTGATCGCCGGGCGGGTGGCCATCACGGCATGGACCCGGACGTCGTTGAGGTCTTTCCCCTCTGCGATGGCGCGGGTGATGTCCGCCTCGGTGATGATGCCTGCTGGCTGGCCGGTCTGCACGTCTGTGACCATGAGAGCGGTCGTGCCTGCATGCTTCATCAGGTACGCGGCCGCAGCCACGTGGTCGTACTGCCCGGCCGTCTTCAGCGGCGACCGCATGAGGTCGGTGATGGTGGCCGCGGCCGCTCGCGGATGAGGCGGCGATGTCTGCTCCTGGGCGTCTGTAGTGGTCTGTTTCATTTCCGGTCTCCTGACTTGTTGAGTGGCGATCATGCTGTGCTTGGTGGGCATCGGCATGCTCTTCAGGCTGCCGGCCGAGTCCCGGTGTGCTGGCTGGGTGTGCTGGCCGGTGGGGATTTGCGGCCCGCGGCGGCTCGTGCCAGGTAGCTGTGTACCAGGGGGATGGTGGCGGCACCTTCGCCGACCGCGGAGGCGACCCGTTTGACCGATCCCCGGCGCACGTCACCGGCCGCGAACACCCCGGGCAAGCTGGTCTCCAGTGGCTGCGGCGGCCGGGCGGCGGCCCAGCGGGTTCCGGCGGGCAGGCCCGGACCGGTGCGGATGAACCCCGACCGGTCGCGGGCGACGTCCTGGCCAAGCCATTCCGTCCGCGGCTGGGCGCCGATGAGGACGAACAAGGCGTCCGCGGGGACGGTCCGCCGCTGCCCGGAGGCGGTGTCTTGCAGGACCAGCGATTGGAGATGGCCGGTGCCGGTGCCGGTGCCGTCTGCGATCTGCACCTGGTAGCAGATGTCCACGTTGGGCGCGGCGCCGATCTGGCGGATGAGGTAGTCGGACATGCTGGCGGCCAGCGACGGCGCGCGGACCAGGATGGTCACCTTCTTGGCCCATTTGGCCAGGTGCAGCGCGGCCTGCCCGGCGGAGTTGCCGCTGCCGGCGATGAACACGTTCTTCCCGCGCATGGCCGGTGCCTCGCTGGCCGCGGTGCCGTAGAAGACCCCCCGGCCTTGCAGGTCTTCCAGGTCCGGGATTCCCAGGCGCCGGTAGGCGGCGCCGGTCGCGATGATCACGGTGCGGCAGGTCAGGACGCGGCCGTCGGACAGCCGCAGCCGGTAGTGGCCGTTCTCCCTTGACAGGCTCTGGGCCTGGCGCATGTAGACGAACGTGGTGCCGAAGGCCCACGCCTGCCGCCAGGACTCCTGCGCCAGTTTGTCGCCGCTGATGCCCTGGGAGAAGCCGGGGTAGTTGCGGATCATCGAGCTGGTCCCCGCCTGGCCACCGATGGCCTCCTGCTCGACTACCACGGTCGAAAGGCCTTCTGAGGATGCGCCGACCGCGGCAGCGAGCCCAGCCGGGCCAGCGCCGACCACCGCCACATCGAAGACCTCCCCAGGCGAGATTGGTGTCATAACGCCGAAGGCGTCGGCGATCTGTAGGTTGGAGGGGTTGACCAGCGCCGTCGGCTCTTCGGCGAACCGGATCACCACAACTGGCAGTTCCGGGCAGACCAGGCCCAGTTCGTCCAGCATCTGCTGGCCGTGCCCGGAGCTGGCGTCATAAAAGCCGACCGGGACCCGGTGGCGGGCGAACAGGTCGCGCAGCTCCTGCGACCGCGCGGACCATCGTTCGCCGATCACCTGCACTGGCTCGAAGCCGCCGCCGCGCTGGTTGCTCCACTCCCGCAAGAACTCGGTGATCGCGCGGTGGAACTCTTCGTCCGGGGCCTGCACCGGCCGGGTCACCCAGTGGTCGAGGGTGCCGAGGGTGACCGCGTCGAAGACCGACCGCACCGATTGCCAATCACCCCAGCCGAGCGCGGCCACCCGAAGTGCCGCTGCGTCGATGGCGCGGACTGCAGCCAGCACCTCGATGCCATCCCGGTCCTGCGCACCGACCCCGCCGATGACCAGCGCGACCGGCAGGCCAGCGGCCCGCAGGTCCCGCATCCAGGCTCCCAGCTCCGCGGGCCGGCCGCAGACGACGATCTGATAATCCGCGCCATAGCGCTTGGACAGCTCCCGATGCAGGATCTCCCGGGCGTCGGGGTCACGGCTGACGATGACAATGGCCGCCTGTGCCGGAAATTCGCCGGGCTCGGCGGCAGCCAGTTCCTGATGCGCAGCGGCGGCAACGCCCGCTGATGTGCTCACGTCGTCTCCTTCAGGTTTGTGTCACGTGAAATTCAGTGGCCGCATGGGATCGCGGGTCCCGGACGGGGACGGGCGCTCGCGGTTCCCCGACGTGCCCGGCGGGTGCAGCTGAGGCGGCCACCGGCCGATCGGGCGGACGCCAGGAACCGGGGGCTCGTTTCCCGAGGAGCCTGATCCGTGGCTGTCTTGGCCGCGGGCTGGTGAGGCAGATGGCTTGGGCAAGGCATGTCCTTGTACTGGACCGCACAGACCAGGATGAGCGCCGTGGCCGCGATCTGGATCCCGCCCAGCACGATGAACACGCCGGCGCCGATGGCGATCGCGCGTGCGGTTACCAGAACCGACGCCAGCAGCCACGCCCCAAACGCCAGCCGGCTGAGGCCAGCGGAGCAGCGGGCCCTGATGAGGTGCGAAATCTGCGGTACGTAGGCTGCTCCGGACAGCCCCGCGCCGGCAAAGCCCGCGATCTGCGTGATGGTCAGCATGGCTGGCTCACTAGCTGACGCGTCTCGTTGTACGCGAGATCTTCCGGCGGGATCAGCAATGCGACCTCGTATTCCACCGTGCCGGGACCGCGGCCGACCAGGCAGGCGCCCAGCTTGCGCAGCAGCCCGGCCATAGCGGCGTTCTGCGTGGAGACCAGGGCGGTGAAGCGGTCGATGCCGGCCTGGCGGGCCCGGTCGGACAGCCGAGCTAGCAGCTCGGTGCCCAGTCCCCGGCCCTGCCAGTCGTCGACGATGGTGACGGCGATCTCGGCGGACCGCGGATCGTTGGTGTCCCGGACGTAGCGGGCAATGCCCACGCCGCGCCCGTCGGCGACGCTCAGCGCGCCGATCGCCTCGTGGTCGTGGTGGTCGACGTCGGTGAGGTAGCGCAGCTCCGCAGCGGACAGCGAGGTCTTGGCGCCTAGGAACCGCATCCAGCGGGACTGCGGGCTCAGCCGGGCGAACCCGTCGGCCAGCAGCGGCGCGTCCATGCTGCAGACTGGCCTGATCAGCACCGTCGACCCGTCACGCAGGACGACGCGTTTGCCGCTGGCCCGGGGCCGGGCTGCGCGGGCCAGGCTGGCCTGGCGCGCGGCCTGCGCTTCGCTCAGGAACGTGTTGACCCGCTCGCGCGCCAGCGCGGCCAAGATATCGGGATGGGTCATCGTGAACCGCCTCTTCGAGACTGGCCGGTATACGGCCTGGTTGTGGTGTTATCTGCGGCAGATACGGCCACGAAGGCATCGGTCGCGAGCACGGATCGTTGGAATTCCTTGGCCGCAGCGGCGGCAACGCCAGCTGATGTTGTCATGTCGTCCCCAAGAGTTGGCTGGTCCAGATAAAGCGCCATCGGGGCGCCGCAGTACCTCGGTCACCGGGTGGAAGTTCCCGCCGCCACTTAGCATGCTGCTGACCACCGAGGGCGATCACCACACGTGCCCGCTCACAGGAGACCCACAGGATCGGCGTATCACTCATGGCGCCGCCGGGCGGCGGGCCTGGCTACTGTTGGTGCAGGTTTCGCGCCCCACCGGGTAGGGATGCGGCGGGATGAGGGCCTGCGGAGAGGGGATGCCGGAACCATGGCGGAGCAGCCTGCGCTGGAGTTTGCCGGGTTGCTGCGGCAGTTGCGGGCCGAGGCCAGCCTGACGCAAGAGGAGCTGGCGGAGGCGGCGGGGCTGAGCCCGCGGTCGGTCAGTGACCTGGAGCGGGGCATCAACCGCACTGCCCGCAAGGACACCGCAGTGTTGCTGAGCGGTGCGTTAGGCCTAGCCGAGCCGGTGCGCGCGTTGTTCGTGGCAGCGGCTCGTGGGCAGGTCCCGGCTGCGGAGGTGCTGGGGGCCGTGCGAGGGGCGAGGCCGCGGGTGTGGAACGTCCCCGCCCGTAATCCAGGGTTCACCGGCCGGGACGATCTGCTGGCTGAGGTGAGGGAGCAGCTGGTGGCCGGGGATAAGGCGGTGGTGCAGGCGCTGCATGGGACGGGTGGGGTGGGCAAGACTCAGCTGGCAGCCGAGTACGCGCACAGGTTCGCCGGCAGTTATGACCTGGCCTGGTGGATCAACGCCGAGCAGGGTGGGCTGATCGGGGACCAGCTCGCCGCCCTTGGCCTTGCACTGGGATGCGTGCAGCCTGGGGCGGGGACCGATGCGGTGCGGGCGGCGGTGCTGGCCGAGCTGCGGCACCGCGGCCGGTGGCTGCTGGTCTTCGACAACGCCGAGGACCCCGCGGACGTGGCACCGTGGTTGCCTGGCGGCGGCCACGTGCTGATCACCTCCCGGCAGCGGGGCTGGGACGAGGTCGCCGCGCCTGTCGAGATAGACGTGTTCGCCCGGGCCGAGTCGATGGCGATCTTGCGGACCCGGGTCACCGTGCTCTCCGAAGCCGACTCGGACAAGCTCGCCGCCGAGCTCGGGGACCTGCCACTGGCCATCGCCCAGGCGGCGGGGTTCATGGCGGACACCGGCATGACAGCCGATGAGTTCCTGGTCCTGCTGCGGACCCGGGCCGGGCAGCTGCTGGCGCAGGGGACACCAGGGTCTTACCCTCGGTCGCTGGCGGCCGCCAGCGACCTGATGGCGGACCGGCTCGCCCGCCAGGACCCGGCCGCGGCCGAGCTGGCCAGCGTGTGCGCGTTCTTGGCACCCGAACCGATCCCGGAGAGCCTGTTCACCAGCGCCGTCAGCGTCTTGCCCAGCGAGCTGGCGGCCCGGGCCGCGGACCCGCTGGCCTGGCGGCAGACTCTCGCACATCTGACGAGGCAGTCACTGGCCCGTATCGATCACCGCGGGCTGCAGATGCACCGCCTCACCCAGGCCATCCTGCGCGAACGGCTCACCCCAGCCCAGGCCGCCACCACCCGCAACTACGCTGAGGCATTGCTGGCCGCCAGCGACCCCGGCGACCCGCCGAATCCGGTCACCTGGCCCCGGTGGGCGCGACTGACGCCGCACGTGCTGGCCGCCGATCTGGCCGCCACCGACAGCCCCGCCCTGCGCGAGCTAGCTCGCCACACATGCTGGTACCTGATCGAGCGGGGCGATACCCGTACTGCCCACGAGCTCGCTAACGGTCTTCGCCAGCAGTGGCGCGACCGACTCGGCGAAGACCACGAGCACACGCTAACGGCCGCGCACTATCTTGCCTGGACGCTGCTGGAGATGGGCCGCTACGCCGAATCACGCGACCTGAACCAGGACACCTTTGCCCGCCGCTGCCGCGTCCTGGGCGAGGACCACCCCGACACCCTCAACTCCGCCCACAACCTGGCCATCAGCCTGCGCAAGCTGGGCGACGTACAGGCCGCCAGGGACCTCGACCAAGACACTCTCGACCGCCACCGCCGCGTGCTGGGCCAAGACCACCCGAGCACTTTGCGCTCCGCCACCATCCTGGCCCATGACCTGCGCGAGCTGGGCGAGGTACAGGCCGCCCGGGACCTGGACCAAGACACCCTCGACCGCCGCCGCGGCGTGCTGGGCCAAGACCACCCCGACACCCTGGCCTCCGCCGCCAATCTGGCCACCAGCCTGCGCGAACTGGGCGAGGTACAGGCCGCCCGGGACCTGGACCAAGACACCCTCGACCGCCGCCGCGGCGTGCTGGGCCAAGAC
Source organism: uncultured Actinomycetes bacterium (assembly GCA_963707065.1). Taxonomy (GTDB): domain Bacteria; phylum Actinomycetota; class Actinomycetes; order Streptosporangiales; family Streptosporangiaceae; genus Palsa-506. The sequence goes on along the minus strand of CAVPPJ010000010.1, from coordinate 106,989 downwards.
CACCCCGACACCCTGGCCTCCGCCGCCAATCTGGCCACCAGCCTGCGCGAACTGGGCGAGGTACAGGCCGCCCGGGACCTGGACCAAGACACCCTCGACCGCCGCCGCGGCGTGCTGGGCCAAGACCACCCCGACACCCTGGCCTCCGCCGCCAATCTGGCCACCGACCTGCGCGAACTGGGCGAAGCAGATGATGGCCCGTGAGACCGTGACAGCATGCGCAGATGATCCGATAACGGGAGTTCACGCACTGGCCGGGCTTGCGCGAGCCGCGGAGCGTACGTGCTCGCCGAGGGTCGCAGAACAGGTTGATCTGGACCCGACGATCACCTATAACCTACTAATTTGCTAGGCATCCCTATTCGGCGCTCGGGTGCCGTCGGCATTGGAGCTGACTTTGCTGCCGGGATTCGGCGGACAGTCTCCCGGTCACGGCACGCGGGCCAGCGCCAGGAGCAGGGGTTCGTAGTGCGGGGGTTATTCTGCTGGCCGCCCCGGGCACGGGATGGCAGGCTGGTCGGCGTGACGGAGCAGAGCAGCGGGGACGTGGTACCCGAACGCTGGAATGCGGTTGGCCCGAAGTCCAGCATGTGGATGGATCCGGCGCAGGACCCGAGGTTCGCGGCAGGCGCTGAGCTGGAAGGCGAGCGGGTGACGCTGCTGGACTACCTGCGTGCCTGCCGGCTGGCGCTGGAACTGAAGTGCGCCGGCCTTGACGCGGAGCAGCTGGCCCGGCGCTCGGTGCCGCCCTCCGCCATGTCCCTGCTCGGCCTGGTCCGCCATATGGCCGACGTGGAGCGCAACTGGTTCCGGCGGGTGATGGCCCGGGCCGGCGCGCTGCCGCTGTACTGGTCTGATGATGGCGAGGACGCTGACTGGGCGGGGGCGGTGGCTGATCCGGCGGTGGTGGCCGGTGCCTGGCGGGCCTGGCGTGCGGAGGTCGCCTTCGCGGAGCAGTTCGTCGCCGGCTCGCCCGGCCTGGCCATCCGCAGCCCCATGCACGACGGCACCACCGTCGCGCTGCGCGAGGTGATACTCCATATGGTCGAGGAGTACGCCCGCCACCTCGGCCACGCCGACCTGCTCCGCGAGCGGATCGACGGCCGCGTCGGCCAGTAACCCCCCCAACGAGCCGGGCGCCTGCCCTGCCCATCGCCACAGCTGGCCGGGCTCCACCGCGAAACGGGGTCATGTCCCCGGCTGACCATCCCCCGAGGTTCGAGGCGAAGAACGCCCTGAACCAGACTGGCGCGCTTGCCGCTGGCCTGGCGGCGGCTGTGTCCGGGTGGATTGCCCGGTTTGTTGGCCCCGGCCAGGTCCGGTTCGAGGCATCGCGGTGATGGCCGGCGAGAGCTTGCTGGCGGATAGAAGGCAGCCGCGTCCTGGAATGCCTGACTCGGGGCTGTTGTACCGTAACCGCGATGTGACGGAGCCGGGCGAATTCGCTTTCGTCGGGGGTGCGGGTGAATTGCGGTTGCCAGCGGTGTTTGCAGGGCGGACTATGCATGAATGCTCCCGGATGCGCCCGCAAAGGCCGCGGTGCTGGAATTGCGGATCCTCGGCCCGGTGCAGGCGGTCCGGGGTGGGGTTGCTCTTGCGGTGGGCGGACCGAAGCCTGGCGCGGTGCTGGCGATGCTGCTGCTGGAGCCGGGCCGGGTGGTTCCGGCCGGGCAGCTGGCAGAGGAACTATGGCGGGGCAGCCCGCCGCCCGGGGCGGCCAAGACGCTGCGGTCGTATGTCTCGCGGTTGCGCGCGTTGCTGGCGCCGGATGCCGTGCTGGTCGCGCGGGGCGGCGGTTATGGCATTGAGGTCGCTCCCGGGCAGGTGGACGCGAGCCGGTTTGAGCGGCTGGCCGGGGCTGGGCAGACGGCGCTGGGCCGCGGTGAGGCGGCCGTTGCGGCCAGCCGGTTCGGCGAGGCGCTGGCGCTGTGGCGCGGGCCTGCGCTGGCGGACGTCGCCGACGTGGAGCGGCTGGCGCTGGAAGCCGCGCGGCTGGAGGAGCTCCGACTGGTCGCGGTGGAGGGCCGGATCGAGGCTGACCTAGGGCTGGGGCTGCATGCGGAGGTCGCCGGGGAGCTGGAGCGGCTGGTCGCGGAGCATCCGCTGCGGGAGCGGCTGTGGCGGCTGCTGGTGCTGGCGCTGTATCGCTGCGAGCGGCAGGCGGATGCACTGGCGGCATACCGGCGCGCCCGGACGATGCTGGCCAGGGAGCTGGGGCTGGAGCCTGGCGAGGAGCTGCGCCAGCTTGAGCAGGCGGTGCTGCGCCACGATGTCCCCGCCGTGCCGCGGCGCACCGAACGGCACAACCTGCCGGCGCAGCTGACCAGCTTCCTGGGCCGCGAGCAGGACCTGGCCCAGCTGGAGCAGCTGCTCGCCGGAACCCGGCTGCTGACGCTGACGGGGCCTGGCGGGGTGGGGAAGACGCGGCTGGCCCTCGGGCTTGCCGCGGCCGCGCTGGAAGGGTTCCCGGACGGAGCCTGGCTGGCTAGCCTGGCCGGCGTCGCTGATCCTGGGCTGGTGGCGTCCCAGGTGATGGAGGCACTGGGGGTGCGGCAGGGCGGCGAGGCGCGGGCGACCGACGCGCTGTTGTTCCGGCTGCGCGATGCCGGGCTGTTACTCGTCCTGGACAACTGCGAGCATCTGCTCGATGCCTGCGCGGAACTGGCTGGGACGCTGCTGCGCGGCTCCCCTGGGCTGCGGGTGCTGGCGACGAGCCGGGAGCCGCTGGGCGTGCCGGGGGAAGTTGTCTTCGCGGTGCCGCCGCTGGCCGTGCCCGCCGAGCCGGCTGATGCGGAGGCGATCGCGGGCGCGCCCGCGGTACGGCTGTTCCTGGACCGCGGATCAGCGGCCCAGGCCGGTGCCGGGGTGCGGGCCGCGCCGGTGGCGGCGGTGGCCAGGATCTGCCGTGAACTGGACGGGCTGCCGCTGGCGATCGAGCTCGCGGCGGCGCGGGCCAGCGCGCTGTCGGTGGAGGAGATCGAACGGCATCTGCAGGACCTGTTCCGGTTCCTGGCCTACCGGCGCCCGGCCGCTGACCCGCGTCACCAGGCGCTGAAGACGGCGATCGACTGGAGTTATCAGCTGCTCTCCGAACCAGAGCGCCGGGTGCTCGGGGAGCTATCGGTGTTCGCCGGCGGCTTCAGCCTGGACGCGGCGGCCGCAGTGTGCTGCGGCGGGGACCAGGCGGCCGCGCTGGATGCCGTAGACGCGCTGGCCGCCAAGTCCCTCGTGGTCGCCGAGGTCACCCAGGCGATGACGCGTTACCGACTGCTGGAGACGATCCGCCAGTACGCCGCCGGCCGGCTCGCCGAGACCGGGCAGGCCGGCCAGGCCCGGCAGCGGCACGCCGAGGCGTTCCTCCGCATCGCCGAGCAGCAAGCCGGCCTTTCAGCGCTGGCTCGCGAGCACGACAACTTCCGCGCCGCACTCGGCTGGTCTCTGTCGAGTGGCGATCAGACCGGGCCGCGGCTGGCCCGGGTACTGGGCGGCTTCTGGCTGGCACGCGGCTTCTTCCAGGAAGGACAGGGCTGGCTGGAGCGCGCGCTCGCAGCCCCCGCCGCCGGCGGGCGGCTGCGCGCCGACTTGCTGCGGCTGCTCGGGACGGTGCTGTACCAGGCCGGCGACCTCCAGCGCGCGGAGACTGTCTTGTCGGAGGGTCTTCGCGTCGCCGCGGCGGCGGGCCTGCCCGCTGTCCGGGCCCGGATCCGCGTCGCGCTCGCAGACGTGGATGGAGCACCTCACGGCGGCTTCCGCGGAGTGCTGAAAGAATGCCAGTCCGCCGCGGGCACGCTGGAATCCGAGGGTGATCTCGAAGGCCTGGCCGAGGCATGGCTCGCAGTCGGCAGGATGCACTTCGTGCTGGGTGACTTGGCTGCCGGCGAGGAAGTGCTCGAGCGTGCTGCGGCGTCTGCGCGGCGAAGCGCTAACCGCTACGCGGGAATGCTGGCCAGGCAGTGGCTCGCGGTGGCCTTGACCGTATTGCGTGTCCCGGCCGATGTGGCAATCGGCCGGGTGCAGCGCCTGCTGGCGGAGGTCTCCGGCGAGGCGTGGGCCGAGGCAGGGATTCTCAGCCAGCTTGCCGTGCTGTATGCCTACGCCGGTCAGTTCGCCGATGCCCGCGCGGCGATAGCCCGCAGCCAGTCAATGTGCACCGGCTTCGGGGCCAGACTGGAATGGGCCGTGGGCACAGCGCACTGCGCCGGCCGGATCGAACTGATCGCCGGAGACCCCGCCGCAGCCGAGCGGCAGCTGCGGCCCAGCTGCGAGGAGCTGCGCGCCATGGGAGAGCGGGGATATCTGTCGCTGGCCATGGTTTACCTGGCCGAGGCGCTCTACGCGCAAGGGCGATACGCCGAGGCGCTGCCGCTCACCGAGGAAGCCGAGGCGCTCGCCGCGCCTGATGACATCCATTCCCAGATATGGTGGCGGGCGACCAGAGCGAAGCTGCTCGCCCAGGACGGCCAGTTCCCCGCCGCCGGGCTGCTCGCACGGCAAGCAGAGGCCATCATCGCGCCCACCAGCTGGGCGGCGGAGCTCGGTGAGGTGCTCATCGCCAGGGCAGAGGTCGCCCGGCTCGCCGGAGCACCGGACGAGGCCGCCAGCAGCCTGACGCGGGCGCTGCGGATCTACGAGGACCGCCGAGCGGTCCCCCTCGCCGAGCGAACCCGGGCCCTGCTCTCCGGCCTGGGCGGCCAGCCCCTCACCGGGCCTGCATAACAGCCGCCGCACCTGGCACAACCAGGCCTCAACAATCCTCCAACCCTGCTCGCCGACTCTGCAAAGGCAGATCGCCACAACCCGGCGACACGAGCACGGAGGACGCCATGTACACCCACCCCGAAATCACCCGCACCGCCATCGCCCAGCGGACCACCGAACGGCACGCCGCGCAGACGCCGGACGCCGCGCCCGGCAGAACCGGAACCCCGGCCGAACCCGCCGCACCCGCCGGCACTGGCCGTTCACACATCCCCTCACCACGATCACGCGCTAACCCGCGCCCCGGCCCGCAAGGCACGGCCCGCGCTAGCCAGCGGACACCAAACAAGCCCCCCACCGCTGCCGCGCTCCAGCCACGTCAGCAATCACTCCACGGCGGGCAGCTAGCCCGCCAGCCCGCAAAGGAGATACCCATGTCGCACACCATCCGCTGGCTCGCCGCCCCCCTCGCCGCAGCCGCGGTGCTGCTCGCCACCGCCCCAGCCGCGCTCGCCCAGTCCACCGCCCCGCGGCTCCTGCCGCCCGAGGAAGGCAGCAACGGCATCTTCAGCCCGCCCCCGCCGGCCCTGCACCCGGCCGTCATCGGCGGCACCCCCGGATGGCAGATCACCCTCATCGCGCTCGGCAGCGCGCTCGCAGCCGCCGCGCTCACCCTCCTGATCAGCCACGCCATCCGGCACAGAACCCAGCCCCGCGCCGCCCGCGCCTGAGAGCCGCCCGCAACCCGCTATCAAACCATCCAGGAACAGGAAAGAGATGTGAATCGCCACGCAAACCCTTCACCATCTCGCCAATGAACTGAACCGCGAGAGGCTCGCGCACGCGGACCGCCGGCCAGTCAGGCCACTTTGTCAGGAGCCAAAGTGGGACTGGATCGAGTAGGTGCCATCGGCCTTGCTGACGTTGAGGATCACTGGCTGGAAGGTGCCCTGCAGGTGCAGTCCTGCCGGGCCGTCACCATCAACTTTGGCTCCCCGGTTGGCTCCCCGGTTGCTCCTTAACGATCATCTCAAGCTCACAACATGCCGCTGGCCTGCGAAAACAGGTGGGCGCAGCAGAGTTCGAACCTGCGGCCCCTCGCTTGTAAGGCGAGGACGTACCGTCGCTGGGCGTGGCTGGACGTGGCCCGGTGTGGCATCTGCCAGCCACGACTGTGGCTGGACGTAGCCTGACATGGCCTGGTGTCGGTACGGCGGAACCTGTCAACCAGAATGAGGCGCCAGTGCGGGCTTGTTACTGAGGGGCGGCTTCTTTCTCTGGCGGGTTGATCCAGGAGATGGCGGGCAGGGCTGGTGGTGCTGGTGGCCTGGCGGCGAACCGCTCGGGATGCTCGTGGTAGGCGGCAGTCAGCACGCGGGCACGGCTGGCCTGGACGGCTGCGGCGGTGCCGTGGTGAACGTCGGCGGCGGTGTGCAGGCCCAGGCCCGAGTGCCGGTGCTGGGTGTTATACCAGGGGAAGAAGGCCTGGCAGTGCGCCCGGGCGGCCTCGATCGAGGTGAAGCGGGCCGGGAATCCGGGCCGGTATTTGAGGGTCTTGAACTGCGCTTCTGAGTACGGGTTGTCGTTGCTGACGTGCGGGCGGCTGTGGGACTGGATGATGCCGAGGTCGGCGAGCAGGAACGTGACCGGCTTGGAGGTCATGGAGGAGCCGCGGTCGGCGTGGATGGTGAGCTGCCCGCGGCTGATGCCCTGCTTGGCGACGGTGGCGGCGATGAGCTTCTCGGCCAGGGCGGCGGACTCACAGGTGGCGACCATCCATCCGGCGGCATAGCGGGAGTGGATGTCGAGGATGACGTAGAGGTAGTAGTAGGTCCATTTCGCCGGGCCGTGCAGCTTGGTGATGTCCCACGACCAGACCTGGTTCGGCCCGGTGGCCACGAGCTCGGGCTTGACCGCCGCCGGGTGGGTAGCCTGCGCGCGCCGTTCGCGGGTCTCGCCCGCTGCGCGGAGCAGCCGGTAAAAGGTGGAAAGCGACCCGAGGTAGGTACCTTCGTCCAGCAGGGTCGCCCAGGCCTCGGCCGGGGCAGTGTCGGCGAACCGCGGCGAGTGCAGCTCGGTGAGGATCGCGGCCCGCTCCGCCGGTGACAGGGCGCGGGGCTGGCGCCGTTCGCGGTGCGGGACCGGCGGCCGCCGCGGGGGTGCCGGGCTGGCGCGGTGCCGCCGGTACCAGCTGGCCTGCGCCACGCCCGATGCCGCGCACGCCGCCCGGGTGCCGATCCGGGGGGCGAGCAGGGCAATGGCCTGGTCGGTCACAAGCTCGACCCGGGCCCGGTGTCCGCGCCCTCGGAGATCGTCTCCAAGAGCGCCTGCAGTTTTGCCTGCACGTCCACCACGAAGCGGGCCTTCGCCAGCTCCTGCTCCAGCTGGGCCTTCTCTTTGGTCAGCCGGGCTATCCGCGCGTCCCGCGGATCAGGCGCCGGACGGCCCCGCGGCCGCGGCGGCCCGGCCAGGGCGCCGGCGTCACGGGCCCGCCGCCACTCGATCACGTGACTGGAATACAGGCCCTCCCGGCGCAGCACCGCGCCCTTCTCACCCGCCGGCGCCGCGTCATACTCCGCCACCACATCCAGCTTGTACTGCGCGGTGAACCTCCGCCGGCGCGCCTTCTCAGGCACCTCCGGATCCGCACGGTCCTGCCGCTCGCCAGCCACCCATCCAGGATCGCCGGTCACCAGCGCACGGTCGAGCGCGGTCACAGTCATCGAGAAAATTGTCTCCATCCCCGCCCTCGGGGAGGTCAGTAATTACTGAAGGGCGAGTGCCTCACGACAGCTTGGCAGAGAGGGCGTTGGCTCCCCGTTTGGCTCCCCCATTTCGTTAGTGCCGCTAACCGTCAATGAGCACGGCCGCCAGCCTGAATCTCGCTACTGGCCCTCGGACATGGCGGCCCCGGGAGCGACCGATGACGGTGAGCCCGATGTCCAGCCACGAGGGCCCCGAGGTCAGCTGCCGGGAGACAATTCGATGCAGTGCCGTTCGGCATGGGCAACGGTTCAAGGCCGCCTAGGCGGCGCCGCCGCGCCGACAAGTCTTTTGAGTCCATAGCGGATCGGAACGTGGCCCGGCAGCACTTCAAGTCGAGCTGTCGTGCCGAGAAGAGGGGGCAGTCCCGAGAGAGTCAGTGGCAAAAGCGTGTATGAGTGGATTTCAGGCTGCTGGCGCGATGCTGATGTCGAAGTTGATCGTCTCTGCCGCAGCGTCGTAGTCTCGCGGATCGCCCTCAAGCGCGAACGCGATGGCAGATAGGCACTCGTGTTCCGCGCCCTCGCGGGTCGGCGTGCCCCCGCCGTTGATGTGCAGGGCTGGCACGCGGTAGTGCCAGTTCCCGGCCTCGTCGTCCCAGAACAACTCGACACGCAAAGCACTCATAGCAAGATCACCTACAGTTTCCGCAGTTCAGCGGTCGTATAGCCGTAGTCCCGGGCGATCCTGGCTATCGCCGGGCCGCCGAGATCCACACCGTCATGGTAAGCCCAGACACGTTGCTGATCCCCCTTAACGAGCACCCGGTGAGAGCCCGACCGCCTGGTCTCACTCCAGCCGTCTCTCTTCAGCGCCGCCAGGACGCGCGCAGCCTTGGCCATGCCACAGCACCGTAGGCCACCAGTCTGTCAATCCCCGCAAGGACATCGCTGTCGCCGGGAAGATACCCGGCCGGGCACGACCATGGTCGCTCATAGCCGCACACGGCGCGGCCCGTCGCTCGCATCATCAAGGCCGCGCCCGCGGCGCGGGGCCCGACGAGGACGTCCAGGCCAGTCACGTCCGCCGAGTCGGGCGGCCGGCATCGGGCTACGTCGATACACGTCATCACGCTGAGTGACGGAGAGGCTAGGGATAATGCGCCCGGATCCGCCGATCTGCAGGCACCTGGCGCTCTCGCGGTAGATGGCGGCCTCCGTTCAGATCAGGTCGTTATGAGTGCCTGCCCCGCGCAGAATTTCAGCGGCCTGAACGTCGCCGTCGTGCCAGCGAACAGGCCCGGGCTCATCCACTTTTCCAGGACCAGCCAGTTGCCCAGGTTCACGCCTTTGATCATGAGGTCCCTCCGTCACGAGCTGATGCCCGCTGCTCGGTATCAACCGTTATGCCCAAGACCACCCGTTCCATCGCAAGCAGATCTTCGTGTACAGCCGATGGTCGTCGAATACCATGACCGGCCATCGGCTCGTCTTGCCCAGCGAGGGTCGCCGTCTGACTGCGCCAGGCTCAGCGCATGCCAGAAGTTCCGCCAGGTTGCAGCCTCAAGAGCTACAGCCTCGCTAACCTTCAACATTGCGGACGGCAGCCTGAAACTCGCTATCGCCCCGGCCGCGGCAGCACTAGGGAGCGAATAAGGCCGGGGGCGAAGTTGTTCTCCGAGGCCGGAGGACGAGCAGCGGTCACAGGGCTAGTGGGTCCCAGCCGCGCAGGTGCGTGACGGACTGGCGGTATTCCCACTCGATGGCGTCCTTGAGCAGGTGGGCCAGCCGTCCGCCGCTGGTGATGCCGGCGATGTCGGCGACTCCGCGGCGGGTCCCGACCGAGACGATGAACCCCTTGTCATGGAAGGTGAACGCCTCCAGCGGCCGGCCCTCCAGCTCCGCGTCCAGGTTGCGGGCCACGGTCTCGCCCTCCTCCAGCGCCACCTGCGCCAGCGGCGGCAGCACATGCCCAGTGCGCGGATTGGTCACCGAGGCAAGGTCGCCGGCGACATAGACCTCCGGGTGGTCCAGCACGCGCAGGTGCCGGTCGACCTTCACGCGGCCGTTGTGGCCGATCGGCAAGCCCGAACCCACGACCAGGCCGGGCGCCTTTACCCCACCCGCCCAGACGAACACGCCGCCCTCCACCAGCTGACCGCCCTTGAGCCGGAAGCCTTCCTCGGTCGCGGCGGCGACCATCGCGTTGGTGCGGACCTGCACGCCCAGATCAGAAAGGATCCTGGTGGCATTGTCGATCAGCTGCGGTGAGGAGCCGGCCAGGATGGTGGGGCCCGCTTCGACAAGCAGCACGGCGGGCCGGTCGGGCTCCAGGCCGTGGCCGCTGGCCACCGCGGGCAGCATCTCGGCCAGCTCGCCGGCCAGCTCGACCCCGGTCGCACCGCCGCCGCCAACCACCACGGTCGCCAGGCGGCGCTGCCGCTCGGGGTCGGTGGCGACCGCGGCGGCGTCGAGCGCGTCGCTGACCGCCGCCCACACCCGCTCGGCGTCGCTGGCCGAGTACAGCGACAGGGCGCGCTGGGCCAGGCCGGGGATGGCGAAGTCGTTGGGCCGGCTGCCCAGCGCCAGCACCAGCCGCCCCCAGCCGATCGGCCCGGCCCTGGTGAGCACCTGCCGGGCGGCCAGGTCGAAACCACTGATCTCGGTCTGGACGAAGCGGACCCGCTTGGCCAGCATGTCCTGGAGCGGGATGCGCACCGCGTCGGCTGCGCGGGTGCCGCCGGCGACCCGGGGCAGCTCGGTGAGCACCTGGTGGTAGTCGTGCCGGTCGACCAGGGTCAGCTCCACCACGGGGTTGTTGCGCAGCCTGGTCGTCAGGCGCAAGGCAACGTGCAACCCGGCGTAGCCCGCCCCGGCGATCACGATCGGGCCGACCCTCCCGGCGGTGGATGCGCTCACGGCGTTCTCCATGGGTGCTGCCCCTCCTGGCGAAGAAGGCGGCGTCCAGCCAGTCGCTTATCTCCCGCGCCAGCCGAGTCGGGTCGTTGACCTGGCAGCGCCGGCCCCGGGCAACCCGGACGCCCGCGCACCTGGAACCTGCGATCCATCCGCACCTTCATGATCATCTTCGATCTGCTCAGCTCGGTGTCCGGCATCCTCACCTTCTCACCCTCCGCCGGGGATTCCACGCCAGCTCCACCCTGTCCCGCAGCGGCTGGCTCATCGAATCGACCATCACGGAACTCGCCGTCGTGCACACCAGCCGGCCCATCTGCCAAAGCCACCCCCTCACCAAAGCCACCCAGGCCCTACTGCTGTCATCCATCACCATCGCCGCCATCACGAGATCACCCTGCCCTACAGTCCGCTGGCCGGACCACTCGGCCTCATCGCCGTCCCGGCCCGAGTGCTGGCCGCCCCTCGCCGGGCTCACCGCGTTCTACGCCATCACCAACGGAGAGGGCCAGACATGCTTCCCACTGACGGCCCGATCCACAAAACCTCGCGTCGACCGTTGCCTCGGATGAGCTGACCGCCCAGTGCACCACGCGGCCCGCTGCCTTCTCGGAGCTGGCATTCACTGCCAGGCAGGACCGCCGGGGATCAGCTCGCGGACTAATGCGGCGTCCCGGTGCTACGCGAGACCTCGCATAGCCCGGCCATCGCCAAGATCATCGACAACTTTGGCTCCCCGTTTGGCTCCCTAACGATCATCTCAAGGATCGCGGGCATGCCGTTGGCTTGCTAAACAGTGGGCGCAGCAGGGCTCGAACCTGCGGCCCCTCGCTTGTAAGGCGAGTTCGTACCGTCGCTGGACGTGGCTGGATGTGGCCCGATGTGGCAGCTGCCAGCCACGACTGTGGCTGGACGTGGCCTGATTGGCCTGGTGCCGGTGGACGTTGGCTCCCCGTTTGGCTCCCCCATTTCGTTAGCACCGCTAACCTTCAGCAAGCCCGAGCGTCAGCCTGAAACTCGCTACCGCCCCCGCCATGGCGACCCGGGAGCGATCGATAACCGTGAGCCCGATGCCCAGCCGTAAGGGCTCCGGGCCCTGCCGCCGGGACCTGAGCTAAGGCGTGGTGGCTAATAGAGTTACTATACAGTAATTGCAGTATGCAATTAAAATGATGAGGGGCGAGCGTGGAAGGGCACCTGGTGGAAGAGCACCTGGTGGACGAGGCCGCGGTGGACGCGGTGCTGACGGCGAGCCGGGCGCTGGTCGCCGTGGCGACGGTGTCGCTGGGCGCGGCGGCGGAGGACACGACGATCGCCCAGTACCGGGCACTGGTGGTGCTGGCGTCGCGCGGCCCGCAGCGGATGGTGGACCTCGCCGCGGCGCTGGGAGTGACGGCGTCGACGGCCGGGCGGATGTGCGACCGGCTGGTGCGCAAGGGGCTGATCCGCCGGCAGCGGGCACGGGCGGATCGCCGGGCCGTGCAGGTCTCGATCACCCCGGCCGGGCGGCAGGTCGTCGACCAGGCGACCGCGCGCCGCCGGGAGCTGATCGCCGGTATCTTGCGCAAGCTCCCGCCCGCGGCAGCAGCCCGCGATCGCCAAGGCCCTGCAGGCATTCGCCCGGGCCGCCGGGGAGATCCCCGACAGCCTGTGGCCCGCAGATCCCGCCGAGCCGCAGCCGCCGCCCGGACCGGACCCGGGCCGGTCCGGGCGGCCGCCGCGAAGGGCCGGCCATGACCGGCAACTATCCGGCAGCCTCGGCACCGCCGCTTCGGTGGACCGGGCGGATAGGCGGCTGGCTGCGCGGCTCGCGCGGCGGGCTGCTGGCCGTCGCGCTGGTCGTGGGGGCCGGGTCCGGGCTGGGGGCGGTGGCGTTCCGGTACCTGATCTACTTCGTCACCTGGCTGGCCACCGGCCATGTCCTGTTCGGCCAGCAGGGCCGGGTCCCCAGCGCCCACCTGCCGTGGCTCGGGCTGGGGTTCTTCGTGGTGATCCCGGTGATCGGCGGGCTGATCTACGGGCCGCTGATCTACCGCTACGCCCGCGAGGCCCGCGGCCACGGCGTGCCCGAGGTGATGATCGCCGTCGCCAGCGAAGGCGGCCGGATCCGGCCCCAGGTCGCCGTCGTGAAATCGGTCGCCTCCGCCATCTGCATCGGCGTCGGCGGGTCCGTCGGCCGGGAAGGCCCGATCGTGCAGATCGGCTCCGCGCTGGCCTCCAGCCTCGGCCAGTGGGTGAAGATGCCGGAGAACCGGCTGCGGATCCTGGTCGCCTGCGGCGCCGCCGGCGGGATCGCCGCGACGTTCAACGCGCCGATCACCGGCGTGTTCTTCGGCGTGGAGATCATCCTGCGGGAACTGTCAGTGGAGGCGGTCTTCACCGTCATGCTCTCCGCGATGGTCGCCGACCTGCTCAGCCGCCAGTTCCTCGGCGATGCCCCGTTCCTGTCCGGGCTGCCGCCCGGGATAACGCTGCACCACCTGACCACCTACCTGCTGATCGCCGGCCTCGCCGTCGTCGCGGCCCTGATCGGCCTGACCTTCTCTAAGGTCCTGTACGCGACCGAGGACCTGTGCGACCGGCTGTGGAAGAACCGGCCGGAGTGGGCCCGGCCCGCGGTCGGCGGCATCTTGCTCGGGCTGCTGCTGCTGGCCCTGCCGCAGATGTACGGGGTCGGCTACCCGGTCCTGTACAAGGCCGTCGGCGGCAGCTACGCCCTGTGGTTCCTGATCATCCTGGCCGCCGGGAAGATCATCGCGTGCAGCCTGACCATCGGCATCGGCGGATCCGGCGGCGTGTTCGCCCCGTCGCTGTTCATCGGCGCCACCTCCGGCATGGCCTTCGGCGAGATCGCCCGCCATGCCATCGGCCCGGCCGCCGGGCAGCCCGCCCTGTATGCGGTCGTCGCGATGGGCGCGGTGTTCGCCGCCGCCGCCCGCGCGCCGCTGACCTCAGTCGCCAGCGTCGTGGAGATGACCGGCGACTTCACCCTCACCCTGCCCGTCATGCTCGCCGTCGCCATCGCCACCGCCACCTCCCGCGGACTGAGCTACGGCACCATCTACACCACCAAGCTGCTGCGCCGTGGCACCGACATCGACCATGTCCCCTCCGCCGACCCGTTCGAGGACCTCACCGCCGCCGACGCCATGCGCCCCTTCCCCGCGCCCGTAGCCGCAGTACCCGAGCCACCCGGAACGGGCCTCAATCCCTGCCAGGGCCGGTCACCGGGCGGCGCGAACCGCAGGTCCTGTTCGCCAGCGAATCCCTCACCCAGTCCCTGCGCCAGCTGGAACTCTACGGCCGCGACGGCCTGCCGGTCCTCTCCGACGACGGGCAGCACGTCCAGGGCTGGATCACCAGCCACAACGTGCTGCAAGCCATCGCCCGCCAGATCAGCGCCGCCCGGGCCACCGCGAATCAGGCACCCCGAACCCGCAGGCCGGACCTCTCCGGCCCGCAGGATGATCTCCGCGAGGCACCGGACCCGCTAGATAGCTACCAGCTGCTCGAGGTCACCATCCCGGCCGGCTCGCCCTGCGCCGGCCAGGCGCTCGGCGACATCACCTGGCCTCCCGGCTGCGTCCCGGTCACGGTCGTGGACAACGGCACCCTGCGCGATCCCGATCCCGGCATCATCCTCGCCCCCGGCGACCACATCAACCTGCTCGCTCCCGAAGCACGCAATCCAGAGCCATCACGCCCGCGCGGCGAACCGGACAGCCAGCCAGGCGAGCATCCCGCAGATGCGCGCCCACCCGGGCAGGTACCGCGTCCCGAAGACAGCGACCAGCGCCCGCGGCCGCAGTGATGCTGGGCGCAGCCGCCCATGTGCCTTGCTTAACCGACGTCGTGACGCTGCTGCCCAGAGATGCCGTGCCAAAGCCGCATCCCTGGCTGCAGCCATCCGGGGCGGCTCTCCGGGCGGCCGCGCGGCCCCCGGCGCGGCTGGGGAACGCTCGCCGTCGCGGCCTGGCGGCGCGATCGGGCGCTGGCCCGTTACGGCAACTCGGCTGCATTCCCGCAGGCGGCCGGGTCTTTTCACTGGGGCCACGCTGGCAATCAGCGTGGCCGGGAGCGCCATGATCGCTTGTCGTGGCCTCTGGCGTCTTCGTGCAGCGGCGGAGGGCTTCATCGCCGGTCATCAGCCGTGCGGGCGGCGGCTTTGGCGGCCAGCACGGCGGTGGTGAGTGCGGTGATGTCGTAGCTGCCGTAGTGCCGGCGGCCGTTGATGAAGAAGGTTGGGGTGCCGGAGACACCGCTGAGGTCGGCGGAGTCGACGTCCTCGGCGATCCGAGCGGCGCCGGTGCGGTTGCGGAGGTGCTCGCCGAACCGCTCGCTGTCGAGCCTGAGGTCGCCGGCGTAGCGGATCAGGTCGCGCAGCTGGAGGCGGTCTTGGTGGCGCAGGAGCAGGTCGTGCATCTCCCAGAAAGCGCCCTGGGCGGCGGCGGCTTCGGCGGCCTCAGCGGCGAGCTGGGCGTGGGGGTGGACATCGCCCAGCGGCAGGTGCCGCCAGACGTAGCGGACGTCACCGTGGCCGGCCAGCAGTTCCCGGAGGACCGGTTCGGCCTGGCCGCAGTAGGGGCACTCGAAGTCGCCGTACTCCACGATGGTGACCGGTGCCCGCGCGGGGCCGCGGATGCGGTCGCGGCCCGGGTCGACCGGGGCGCCCAGATCGGTGATGACCTCGGCGGTGCCGAGCGCGGCCCGGACCTGCAGCCGGGCCGGCAGCAGGCGGGTGGCCCGGAAGACCAGCCAGGTGATCGCGGGCGCGGCGACCACAGTGGTCAGGACGCCGAGCTTGGCCTCCTGCAGCTGGGTACCGGTGAAGGCGAGGGTCGCGATCAGGATGGACACGGCGAACCCGATCCCGGCGATCGCGCCGACCCCGGCGACGGTGGCCCAGCCCACGGGCGGGCGGAGCCGTCCGCGGCTGAGCCGGGTCAGCAGCCACGACGCGCCGGTGATGCCGACCGGCTTTCCCGCGACGTAGCCGATCAGGATGCCCAGGGTGATAGGGGAGGTGTAGGCGCGAGCGAGGAAGGCGCCGTTAATGACGATGCCGGCGTTGGCGAGCGCGAACAGCGGGACGATGACGTAGCTGGTCCAGGGATGGTAGAGCTGCTGGAGCCGCTCGTTCGGGGACAGCGCGGTGGCGAGCCCGGCCCGCGCTGACTGCGCCAGGCCGGGGGTGGGCTGTTCCCGGAAGCTGCGGAACGCCTCGCTGGCGCGTTCCAGGTCGGTGCGGGCCGCCGGGTAGGCGTAGGTCAGCAGACCCAGGACCAGTCCGACGACGACCGGGTCAACGCCGGACTTCAGGACCGCGACCCACGCCGCCATTCCCAGCAGCGCGTAGAGGATCCCGTACCGGATCCCGGCCTGGCGCAGGACCAGGATCACGGCGAAGATCCCGGCCGCGACGGCCAGCGGGACGGCCGTGACCGCGTTGCTGTACGCGGCGCCGATCACCACCAGCGAGACCAGGTCATCCACGACCGCGACCGACAGGAGGAATGCGCGCACCCGGTCGGGGAACCGGGGCCCGGTCAACGCCAGCGTCCCGAGCGCGAACGCGCTGTCGGTGGACATGGCCGCGCCCCACCCATGAGCCGCCGGGCTGCCGGCGTTCGCGGCCAGGTAGATGACGACCGGTATTACCAGCCCTCCCAGCCCGGCCGCCACCGGCAGCGCCAGCCGCGCCCGCTCCCGCAGCTCGCCCATGTCGAACTCGCGGCGGGCCTCCAGGCCGAAGACGAAGAAGAAGAACGTCATCAGCCCGCTGTTCACCCACTCGCGCAGGTCCAGCGACACCCCGGCGCCGGCCAGCCGCACCGACAGCCGGGCGCCCCACAGGGCCGTATACGACGACGCGTCGATGTTCACCCAGGCCAGCGCGGCCACCGCCATGGCCAGCAGCACGGCCGCGCTGCCGGTCTCGGTACGCAGGAAGATCCGCAGCGGCGTCTGCAGGTTCCGCGCCCACGCCGTCCGCCCGGACAACGGATCCACCGCAGCCGGCAGCCCGTCGTCGGGCACGGCGTCCTCCTCACGGCCAGCAACGACCTCACAAGGCACGAAACGTAACTGCCGCCGTGACGAGCGCTCAGCCAGCCGCCGGCCGGCGACGCGTGCCTTGCTGAGTTCCCCGCGTCGCACTTTACAGATCCGCTTTACCCAGCTGGCAGCGGCCGGCGGTTACTTGGCGGCCGGGCAGGCGGCGTCTATGCTCGTGATCAGGTGAGCCGGGAAGCCTGGTCGGCGCGACATTCGTGACTCTCGAATCCGCCCACCAGGAGCGCGCAAATGACGACACAGAACGTGCCAGCCGGCATTTCACCCGCCCCGAGTACAGCTGCAGCCCGCGAGCCGCGGCCTGCTCCGCCGAGCTGGGCGTGGCGGCGTAGCGCGCTGCTCCTCGCTGGCGCCGCCCAGCTGATCACCATCTCGGCGCTGCTGGGCCAAGATCCTCCGCCCGTGACGTGGGCTTCGCTGCTGCTGGCACTCGCGCCCGCGCCGCTCGCCGCAGCTGCCGCGTTCGCCCCCGGCCCGGTCAACATGCTGGCTGCTGTCGTGGGAGTGCTGGTCCTTGTCGCGGGGATCGCGGGCGCGGTCCTGCACGCCGGGCTGTTTTTCGTCCCGGCGCTGGTGGTGCTGGCCGTCGGCGGCCTGAAGCTCTAGCGCGAACGATCCTGACCCTGGCTGGAGGTATCACCGATGACTCGTTACCTGAACAGGGACCGCCTCGCGATCACGGCCGCGCTGGCCGCGCCGCTGGCGGCAGCGGCCATCCTGCTGCCGTTCCGCGCGTCATGGTCGAACACGAACGTGGCCCTGCTGCTGGTCGTGGTAGTCGTCGGGGTAGCGGCGATCGGGAACCGCGTCGCCGGCGGGCTGGCGGCGGTCTGGGCCGCTATCTGGTTCGACTTCTTCTTCACCCTGCCGTATTACCGGTTCACCATCCGCAGCACGGCAGATGTCACGACCGCGGTCCTGCTGCTGCTCGTGGGCCTGGCGGTGTCCCAGCTGGCAGCCCGCGCACGGCGCCTGCGGGTCATCGCGATCACCGACGCGGGTTACCTCGCGCAGATCCACGAGACCGCGTCGCTGGCCCAGTCCGCCCGGTCGCCGGATGCCGTTGTCGATCACGTCAGGGAACAGCTGATCGGCCTGCTGGACCTGGAGGGATCCCGGTTCGAGTACGGCACCCTGCTCGGCCACCCGCCGCGGCTGGAGCCGGACGGGACGGTGCTGGCGGGTCATGGCCGCTGGGACGCTGAGCAGAAGGGCCTGCCCGCAGAGGAGATCGAGCTGCGGACCTTCGGCAACGGGCAATACTACGGGCGTTTCATGCTGACGGCGAAGCCGGGCGCCAGGCCGCCCCTGCAGGCCCGCCTAGTCGCCGTCACGCTGGCCAATCAGGCCGGGCGGGCGCTGAGCGCCAGCCAGACCGCCCGGAGCGGGCGCTGACGAACCGGGCTGGCGGCCCAGCGAGATGTGCCGCCATGCACGATAGTCCTGAATACCGCAGCTCAGGATCGGTTGCTGATCTGGCGGGCGGACCAGGATCATCGCAACATGCAGGGTTTCGGTGACTTATGGCGTCATCGCCGCTGGCGGCTGCGGTCTTCGTGGCGGCCACAGCGCTCAGCCTGAGCGCAAGCGTGGTGCTCGTGGTGCGGCTGGAACGAGTAGGCGCCCGGCTGGGCCTGTCCGAGGCGCTGCTTGGCCTGCTGGCGGCACTGGCCGCAGACACCCCGGAGATCACCTCGGCGGTGACCGCGCTCGCTAATGGCCAGCATGAGGTCAGCACCGGCGTGGTGCTCGGCTCGAACGTGTTCAACCTGGCGGCGCTGCTCGGATTGGGCGCCGTCGTGGCCGGGCGGATCCGCCTGCACCCCAGGGTCGTCATCTTCGAGGGCTCGCTGGCGCTATGGATGGCGGTCCTGAGCATCACCGCCGCCCTCGGCCTGATCGCGCCCGTGGCCGCCCTCGTGCTCGCGCTGGCCGTCCTGGCGCCATATGTGTACGTGTCGGCGCTGCAACCGTCCAGCCGCGCGACCATCCCGCTGTCGGCCCGGCTGCGGTCCTGGCTCGCTGAGGCGATCGCCGAGGAAGAACAGGAGCTGTCCGAGGCAATCCATCCCGAAAAAGGCGGCCTGCGGGATGCCGGCACCGGTGCCCTGGCTCTCGGCGTCGTGCTCGCGGCAAGTTACGCCATGGAACGCAGCGTCTCGGTGCTCGCCGCCCGCTTCGCCGTCCCGGCCGCGATCACCGGCGCGATCGTGCTGGCTGCGGTGACGAGCCTGCCCAACGCCGTTGCCGCTGTCTACCTCGCCCGCCGGGGGCGCGCCGCCGCAACGCTGAGCGAGGCCCTCAACAGCAACACCATCAACGTGCTCGCCGGACTGCTCCTGCCCGCGGCCCTCATCGCAGGCACTGACCTCGGCAGCGCGCTGCCGGTTGCCCTCTGGTACGGTGCGCTGACCGTCGCCACCCTCGCCCTGGCCCTGGCCGGCCGCGGGATCACCCGGCGCAGCGGCTTCCTGATCATCGCCGGCTACGCCGCCTTCGTCATCACCGTCGTCGCGACCGCAAGCTAAAACCCGGACCGGTGACATGATCCAGATACCCGCAGGCGCGCAACAACACCCGATCGTGGAACCGAGACGTTCCCGCTGGCCATGGCCGCGTAACCATAGACAGCAGCAGCCGGAGGCGACGGAAGGCTGACATGCCGCGAAATCTCCTATGGATACTCGCTACCGCTACGTGGCTCGCTGCCATCACGCTTGCGGCCCTCGCCGCCGCATCGCCGCCGACCGCCCGGGCAATCATCGGCGGAACAGCCGCCGGCCTGGCCATCTCCGGCACCGCCGTGGGAGCCCTGGCGATACGCCTCGCCGTGCCCAGGACCGAGGCCACCGCAATCGGAGGGCGCTGCGACGGCCAATCGTTCACCGTGCCCACCCGGCATCCCCCGCGAACCATCAGACTCGCCAGCCCCGACGGGCTAACCTGCCGCTACAAACGCCGCTGGCCACCCGGCAAGGGCCCGGTCACCTACCACCCGGAATGACACCACGACAGGGCAAAGGCTCAGCAGATCCCCGCACGGGCGGCCCTGAAGTCCGGCGTCGACCCGGCCATGGCCTGAGCCACAACAGCTGCCGTAGGTCTCCTCTCGCAGCGGATCCCCACCCAGCGGTGCGCCGTCTGATCCGCCAGCCGCTGCGGGGCGGCTAGCTGCTCCTCGCGCCGGCTACTCACCAGGCGGGCTGGTGAAGAGCCGACTGAACGCCTTGGAAAAGGACGCCTCGTGGTAGCCAACGACATGAGCGACCTGCCGCACGTTCTGCGTCGTCGTGGACATTCCAGCTGCTATCGGAGCCGTTGGCGGCCTCGGTTCAGGCGTTCGGGTCCCGGCCCGGATCGCCGCCCCCGGATCCGGTGGTCAAGCCTGCCTAGATAGAGTTTCCAGCCTTTGCGATGGTGGCCGCGCTGCTCCTGGTCGGGCAGATCGTGGTGGCGGAGCACGACTCGCGTCCCCCGCCGTTCTGCGGATGCAGGGTGACCACGACGCGGGTGGCGCCGGGAGGCGGCTGTCCTCAACGAACGCATGCCATTTCATCGATGTCCTGTGGCCGCGCCAGATCAGGCTCCGCCGCTGGCTGGGTCGACACCCGGACCGGTGGCGGAATCGCCTGCGGCTGCGGAGTTGGCTGCAGGTTGCCGAAGGCCCTGCGGGGTCAGGCACGATTCGCCCTCCGCGCGGCAAGGATGCCGCGGGCCCCTGCCGGACGCGCGGCCCTGCCGAAGGCGATCTATGCAACCACGCCGCGAACGACTCGAAAGTGAGGGGCGTGCAGGCGGCGGGGTGTGGCTGGGGTGTGGTCAGTGTGCGGTGGGCCGGTCTCTGAGCACTGCCCGGCGCACGGATTCTGCTTCGGCGTGCGCGGAGGTTAGGTCGGCTGGCTGCGGGATTTCCCGTTCGGCGTCGGCGATGATGATGCGTGCCTGGACCTCGATCGCCGTGCGAAGTTCAGGGTCGTCGCCGGCGACGTCGGCGCAGGTGACGAGCAGGCGGAGCAGCGCGTCGGCCACGGTTGGCTCGCGCGCGCCGTAGCGCCGGATGAGCCCGCACATCACCGCAAGGTATTCCGGGAACCGCCGCCCAGGGACGATCACCGCCGCGCCGCTTGGGTGGCGGGCGACGTGGTGTCCGAGGGGCCGCTGAGCGAGCGCGCAAAAGATCACTGTCAGGTGATCGATGGCCTGGACAGCGGTGTAGGGATCGTTGACCGCTGGGGACAATGCCTTGCAGGCCGCATCGACCAGTTGCCGGATGCCGAACGCGGCGTCTTGCTCCAGGGTTCGCTCAAACCCGATCCGGACCCCGGCCTTCAGTGCCCGCGCGAAGGGCTCTGGGTCGGGTGCGGGATCGCCTGGGGTGGCGGGCCAGATCCACGCCAGCGTGGTCCCGGCGACCACGTGTTCGCCGACTCGGGGCCGTAGCCGCATGCAGGCGCCGTGCTTAGCAGCGTGTGACAACAGCGCGCGGCAGCGCACCGCCTGCACGTAGCCAGAGCGCAGGGATGTGATCGCCACGGCCCCGCGCGGGACGCCAGGTGCGTCCTCGCCGCCGGTGAGCAGCCCGTCCCGGATCACTGTGACGGTGTTGAGCTGCACCACGTTCATGATCGCATCGACCTGGATGGAGTGCGCGAGGTGGTCGGCGAAGAACACCAGCAGGCCCAGGCTGGCGAAAAGCAGCACCAGCGAGCCGCTCACCGCGAGCCGGGGAAAACTGGCGGTGCGGTTGCCGCCAGACACGCCGACCGTGTACAGCCCCGCTGCGCTGTAGGCGAAGGTCGCGACAAAGGCACTGAGGACGATCTGACTCGGCCGGTCGCGCAGGAAGTTGCGGAGCAGCCGGGGCGAGAACTGGGTGGACGACAGCTGCAGCGCCACCACCGTCAGGCCCAGCAGCAGCGCGATGACCGTCACCATCGTGCCGGCGATACCAATCAGCAGACTGCGGGCATCGTCGGGTGTCCCCTGAAACGCCAACGGCGAGTGCACGCCGACGCTGATAGCCGACAGCAACGATCCGGCGGCCAGCGCAACTGCCACCGACAGCGTGGGAAGTACCCACAGCGACCCCCGGGCATACTCAGACAGTGCGTCACGGCGGATCATGCCCAGCCTCCTCATCTCCCGAATTCACCCCAGCGCCAGCCAGCCCGCACAGCGGATCCCGCCAGGCGCTGGCCACAGCCTGGCATGGCCGCGGAACTGGCTGCCGTGAGCAGGCCACCTGCTGGCCAGGGCACGGGCCGGACGCGACCCCGGCCAGGACATCATGATCAGATCAAGCAGGCTGGCACAATGCTGCCGTGCGCGTGCAGTCCGCCAGCGGCGCGCACGCCGGGCTGACGCAGCCGGCCTGATGACCTTTGTGGCGATCCGTGCCGTGCTCGGCGCTGCTGGATGGGCTCGCAGCCAGGACCTGGCCAGCCGCCGGCGCCAAATCGACTGAACAGTCGATGGCGGCGGCGAGGCGCTGGGCCGCGGAGACGTCCAGGCCATCCTCGACCGCGTCACCGGCGACATCGACTGGTCAACCGACGCCGCGATCACCTCGGCACCCTGGTACGGCCCCCGGCACGGAAAAGACGAGGTCCGCGGCCTCTTCGAGGCCATCGTCACGACCGGCCCGATCACCGAGTTCACGCCACTGAGCTTCACCAGCAACGACGACGGAGACGTCATGGTATTCATCCGCTATGGGTTCACCGTCACCGCCACCGGCAAAAAGCGCAGCCATGAATATGCACCACTACTGGAAATTCCGCGACGGAAAAGCGCGCTACGTCCGCAGCTCCGAAGACACCGCTCAGGTCGCTGCCGCGCTCACTGGTGCACCATCCTTGTGTCGGTGATCTCGGATGGATCACTGATGCACCCGTGGTGCCGCCAGGTCATCGCCCTGCTCGCTTGACGCTTCGACGTCCAGCATGAGTTCTGCGGGGCCTGGCGGTTACCCGGGACGTGCCGACCGTCGACAGGGCTGAGCGCCGTCGAGCGCCGATCAGTGAGCGAACCGGCAGCCACGTCCCGGCACCGCAATGAGGGTGCCTCCCCACTGGGTCTAGCAGCGAGGAGGCTGACGTGAAGTCTGCCAGAAATACCCTGCCTGAAGAACCGGCCGGCGATGTGACCGTGCGGGATCGACTGGGCCCGGGACGATCACGCGGTGTCGGTCGTTGACGCCCGGGGCCGCGAGATTCACCGGTGCATCGGTCGAGCACAGCGCCGCTGGCCTGCGGGAGCTGGCCGCGGTGCTGGCACGGCACGGTGCCGGGAGGTCGCTATCGAGCGGCCCGACGGGCCGGTCGTCGATGCGCTGCTCGGTGCGGGGATTACCGTGGTGGTGATCAGCCCGAACCAGGTCAAGAACCTGCGCGGCCGCTACGGGTCGGCCGGGAACAAGGACGACCGGTTCGACGCCTACGTCCTGGCCGACACGCTGCGCACCGACCGGGCCGGCTGCGCCCGCTGACCCCGGACAGCCCGGCCACCGTCGACGCTGCGCCGCGCCTGCCGGGCCCGCAAAGACCTCGTCGGCCACCGGGTCGCCGTGGCCAACCAGCTGCGCGCTCACCTGCGCAACGTCTTCCCGGGCGCTGTCGGGCTGTTCGCCGAGATCGACTCGCCGATCAGCCTGAAGTTCCTGGCCCGCTTCGACTACCCAGGACAGCGCCGACTGGCTCTCGCCCAGGCGCCTCGGCTGCCTGGCTGGCCAGCATCGGCTACAGCGGCCGCGCCGACCCCGCCGACCTGCACGCCCGCCTGGTCGCCGCGCCCTGCGGTGCCACCGGTGACGACGGCGCCGCGCAAGCCCACGTCACCCACGCCCTGGTCGCCGTCCTGACCACCCTGGCCGAGCAGATCAAGGCCCTGTCCGGGCAGATCAGCGACCAGCTCGCCGTGCACGCCGACGCGCCACATCTTCACCTCGCTGCCCCGCTCCGGCACCGTCCGCGCCGCCCGGCTGCTCGCCGAGATCGGCGACTGCCGCGCCCGGTTCCCCACCCCGGATCGCTGGCCTGCCTGGCCGGCGCCGCGCCCTCCACCCGCCAATCCGGCAAGATACGCGCCGTCACCTTCCGCTGGTCCTGCGACAAACAACTCCGCGACGCCGTCACCGACTTCGCCGGCGACTCCCGCCACGCCAACCCCTGGGCCGCCGACCTCTACCAGCGAGCCCGCGCCCGCGGCCACGACCACCCCCACGCCGTCCGCATCCTCGCCCGCGCCTGGCTGTTCATCATCTGGCACTGCTGGCAAGACCACGCCGCCTACGACCCCGCACACCACCACGCCCTCCAGCGCATCCTCGCCGCCCAGGCCGCCGCCGCCGCCCAGGCCGCCTGAATCCCGGTGAGCACCCCAGCCCCGCGTCAAGGCAGACCTGACGCCATCACATCCATCCGCTGCCACTACGCCGCCGACCCGGCCCGCCGCCCGCACTGCACGCTGACCGCCGAGATCCTGCTCGGCGCTATCCCGTTGTGCGGCTCGTGCGCCCTGGCCCGCTCCACCCTCGGCAAAGGCACCACCTCCCGGGCACTGCCGCCCAGCCAGGCACTCGACGTCCTCGGCTGGATCACTGATGCCGACGCCGCCACCCGCCAGGCCCACCGCACCCTCGCCGCCGCCGTCACCCGGGCCAGATCCCAGGGACACACCTGGACCCAGATCGCCCGCCAGCTCGGCGTCACCCGCCAGGCCGCACACCAGCGCTTCGGCCAAGATCCATTGCCCGAGGCTTGACACAGGGCTACTCACGCCCTGACTCACGGCCCGGCCCCGCAGGGCAACCGTTCCGGCCGGTCACCGGCTCAGCTGGGCTCTCCCCGCGCGGGAGAGCCCAGGCCCCCGGCCAGGCGACCATTCCCACCATCGCGAACGTGCCCTGCACCAGACGCACCCTGATCAACCCAACAGATTTCGATGCGCGCTGCGCGCTCCCGGGGATGAGAATGGGGTGTGCACGTTGCCCGCCGACGTCGGCTGGCCTTGGCTCTGTGAGACCGTCCAACAGATTGACGCTGGAGTCCCCTCCTTCGGGTGTCCCCCGGTTGCGTCGCGAACGCGAGTATCAGTGTCTTAGATCATTCCGGGACTCTGCGGGCGGCGTGCTGCCCGGTGGTTATTAATCCCCGTCCGCAGAGAGCAGGCAGGCATGCAGGTGCTGTATGAGCGGTGCGCCGCGATTGATACCGGCAAGGACGTGATCGCGGTCGCGGTCCGGCTGCCCGGGGACGGGCCGGGCGGGCGGGCCACGGTCCGGCGCACCTTTAAGACGTTCTACGGAGTGCTGCGGGAGGCTGCCCGGTGGCTGACCTCGCTCGGCGTGACCCACGTGGCGATGGAGGCCACCGGGATCTACAGCATGCCGGTCTATCACGCGCTGATCGAGCACGGGGATTTCGGGCAGGTGCTGGTGTGCAACGCCGGGCATGTCAAGAACGTCCCGGGGCGGAAAACGGATCTTGCCGACGCCGGCTGGCTGGCCCGCCTGCTGGAGTGCGGACTGCTGGCGGGCAGTTTCATCCCCCCGGCCGAGATCAAGGCCACCCGTGATGTCTTCCGCTACCGCACCAAGGTGGCCCAGCAGCGGGTCAGCGAGATCGCCCGGCTCGGCAACGTGCTGCAGGACGCCGGGATCAAGATCGACTCGGTTGCCTCCTCCATCGCCACCAAGTCCGGGCGGGCGATGATCGAGGCGCTGATCGACGGGGAACGCCGCGGCCCGGTCCTCGCCGATCTGGCCAAGGGCAAGATGCGGTCGAAGATCCCGGACTTGTCGATGGCCCTGGAAGGCCGGTTCGGGGACCACCACGCCCTGATGTGCCGCCTGCACCTGGATCACATCGACCACCTGGAGGCGATGATCGCCCGGCTGGACGCCCAGATCGAGGCGATGATGATCCCCTTTCGCGCCCAGCGGGACCTGCTAGCCACCATCCCCGGGATCGGCCTGCTGTCCGCGGCCGGGGTGATCTGCGAGATCGGCGTCAGCGTCAGGCAATACTTCGCCACCGACGCCCGCCTGGCCTCCTGGACCGGGCTATGCCCCGGCAACCACGAATCGGCCGGCAAACGCCGCTCCGGCAAGCGCCGCAAGGGCAACGAGCACCTGCAGTCCCTGCTGGCCGGGTGCGCCTGGTCCGCGGTCCGCCACGACGGCTACCTCAAATCCCTCTACCACCGGCACGTCATGAAATGGGGCGGGTACCGCAGCCCGGCGGCGAAGAAAAAGGCCATCATCGTCGTGGCCCACGCCCTGATCGTCATCATCTGGCACGTCCTGGCCACCGGCCAGCCCTGCAACGAGCTCGGCTCCGGCTACTTCACCAGCCGCCTGGACCCCCAGCGGGAAACCCGCCGCCTGATCGCGAAACTCGAAGCCCTCGGCCACACCGTCACCCTGCAACCAGCCGCCGCCTGACCCGCATCCCAAGAACCCGGCTCCGCTAGCGCTCCGCCGGGTGCTGCCGCCTGCCCAGCCAAGGACCATTCACGTATCAGGCCGCCAATCCCGTCCGTGTGCGACTATGCCGGGTATGGCCTATGACGAGGGGCTGGCAATCCGGCTGCTGGGCATCGTCGGTGACGAGGCCGGGCTGGCCGAGAAGAAGATGTTCGGCGGCCTGGCCGTGCTGCTCGGCGGGAACATGGCCGTTGGGGTCTACGGGGATGACCTGCTTGTCCGCACCGATCCCGGGCAGCAGGACATGCTGCTGGCCGAGCCTGGCACGCGCCCGTTTGACATGACCGGCCGGCCGATGAAGGGCTGGATCGTGGTCGACGCCAGCATGTGCGCCGAGGACGACGACCTGCGCCGCTGGGTGGCACGTGGCGTCGCGCACGCCCGCAGCCTGACACCGAAATAACCAGCACGAGCGCGATCGCCTAAGGCAGTGACGCAACGATCGCCGGACATGCCCGTCGGCGTGGCCCGCCAGCAGGGCCATGCGGACGCCGGGTCGCCTGTGCAGCAATCCGGAGCACCTTGGTCACCGAACGTGCGGACGTCCGCAAGGGCATGCCCGCAGCGGCTTCGATCGGTGCGCCGTCAGTTACCTGGTGCTGCACGGTGGGCGGACACCCAGATCAGCTCAATCAGGCGCTGAGTTCTAATGCCGACCCGGTGCTACGCGAGGCTCCGCCAAGCCCGGCCAGCGCCAAGATCATCAGCAACCTTGGCTCCCCGTTTGGCTCCCCCAGTTCGTTAGCGTCGCTAACCTTCAACGAACAGGAACGGAGACCTCAAACTCGCCACTCCTCCGGGCCAGGGCGGCTCTCGGGAGTGAAGCGAGGACAGCGTGCGTCCGATGCCCAGCCGCAAGTGTCGAGACGTGGTTCGGAACGGTTCGTCGTGGTTCTTGCGTGCTGTTTCACTGATGGCCATCGCCGCGATTCTTGGGAATGAGTCGGATGGTGACGGGCTGGGCGTCGGGACCAGTGACGTGGCCGACGGTCGTTGAACCGTAGTGGTCGTACTTGGCGTGGTAGGCGGCGTCGATGCTGGCCTGCGCGTCGGCCGTTGCTTCGGCGAAAGTGACGTCGCGTTCGACGCCGCCGGCGCGGATGCGGCCGGCGCCGCTGGCCCTCGCCCGGCGGTACTAGCCTCGGGCTTTCGTCTGGGATTAGCCCGGCGTCACCGTTCGAAATTAAAAGTGCCTCTGACCTGGAAGAATAGGACTTGTCTAGGGACCTATCAGCCACGAGTCGAAGGCACTTTTCCCGTGAAGAATAGTGCACGTACTGCTCGCGTCATGGTGTCTGCTGACGGCCGGGGCCTGGTGTCTCAGGCCGGGGCCGTGCTGCTGTGGGAAACGATGCGGGTGACCGGCCTGGGCCGGGGCCTGTCGACGGGCCTGGACCGGTGGCGGGCGCCGCGGGCGACGTCTCCCCCACGCGAGGAGCTGTCACGAAATTCCGTTCCTCTTGACGAGGCCGGTCCACGTCCAAGAGGCACGAGCAGTCAGGGTCGGCTGAATGAGCTCACGGAATGCCAGACCTGAGCAACCCACTGGGAGCGACGAGGTGTCCCGCATCACGAATGGCAGCGGGTCCGCAAGCGCATCGTGCGGATGCACGTGCGTCATCCAAGAGCCGTGAGCCGACTTCGGCGATGGCTGTGAACGAACCGGCTTGGGCTCATCTGCCGATGGCAAGGGCGAGGAGGGTATCGATCGCAGTTTCGAATGGACGGGGATCCCGAAGTACCTGAGCGAGTAGAAGTCCTCCTTGGAGCGTGGCGAGCAGAGTAGTGGCGAGGTCGTCCGGGTCGATGCCGGACGGGAGTTTCCCGTCGGCATGAAGGGATCTGAGTCCATCGCCGATGGCGGCTGCCCACTGATCGAACCCTGCCGCGATGAGCGCTCGGGCCTCGGGGTCACTCTCGGCGAGCTGACCAACGAGCGAGCCAAGTGGGCAGCCCCCCTTTGCCTCGGTGCGCTCCGCTGCGGTGATCACCATGCTCCGCCAGGCTTCGACTCCGTTCGCGCTGCTGAGCGCGTGCCCCTGGTGACTGACGATGGTGTCGGCTTGGTAGTCGATGACCGCCTGCACGAGTTCGTTCTTGTCGGGGAAGTAGTGGTACATCTGAGAGCCGCTGACTTCCGCCGCCAACTTGACGTCTTCCAAGGTGGTGCCCGCCACCCCGCGCTCATGGATCAGGGCGGCGGCCTCCTCCACTATTCGTGCCCGGGTGCGCGCGCCCTTGGCGGTGAGCCTCGGCCGGTCACTCGTTTCGCTGACCATGCACCCATGTTAGCAGGATTTTGAGTTTGACAACCCAGTCCCATACTGTCAGAGTGAGTTGCACAACTCATTCTGGAGCGAGGGGACGACGTCACGTGACTGACCTGAAGGGCAAGACGGCTCTGGTAACGGGCTCGACGAGCGGGATCGGCAAGGCCACGGCCATCGCCCTGGCCGTCCGCGGCGCTCACGTACTGGTAGTGGGACGCAACGAACAACGAGCCAAAGAGGTGGTCGGCGAGATCGAAGGCAGCGGCGGTAGCGCAGCGTTCACGCTCACTACGTTGGCCGATCTGAAATCGGCCCAGGACCTGGTCGAGTGGGCCACTGAGGCAGGCGACGGTCACGTCGACATCCTCATCAACAACGCTGGCGTCGCCTTGCTCGGGCCAAGCAGCGCCGCCACCGAAGCGGAGTTCGACGAGAGCTTTGCACTGAACGTCAAGGTTCCGTTCTTCCTGGTCGCGTCACTGGCGCCAGCCATGGCCGAACGCGGATGGGGTTCGATCGTCAACGTCTCCACGATGGTCGCGAGCTTTGGACAGGCCGGTATGGCTTTGTATGGCGCCAGCCGAGCGGCTCTCGAGCTGTTGACGAAGGCCTGGGCCGCCGAATACGGCCCGAGTGGCGTTCGGGTCAACGCCGTTGCCCCCGGTCCGACGCGCACCCGGATGATGGAAGCAGTCCCCGACGAGATGGTTAATCAGCTCGCTGCACTGGCACCAGCAGGTCGCGTAGCTCAGCCCGAGGAACTTGCTGCGGCGATCGTCTTCCTGGCCAGTGACGATGGCAGCTTCGTGCACGGCGTCACGCTTGCGGTCGACGGGGGCCGAGTAGCGACCTGACATCGGTCGTACCACGGCGACGTGGTGTGAAGACGTAGACGGCAAATCAACTAACAATCGAGGAGTATCAACATGAGCGCATACGTAATTGTCGAATTCACAGTCAAGGACCCGGATGTTTACCGTGACCAATACAGCGCCATGGCTGGGCGGACGGCCAAAGAGTATGGAGGCGAGGCCCTAGCCAACAGTAATTGGGAGATTCTGCATGGCGATCCCATGCTCTCCTCAGGGGCGATCATGCAGTTTCCGGATCATGAGGCGGCCCTCAGGTGGTACAACTCGCCTGAATATCAGCAGCTGATCGAAGTCCGAGGTGTCGCGATGGATGCCCGTTTCAGCTTGCTCGACGGCCTCCCTAGCTGATCGAGGTGGCTCCAGATCCCAAGAGCAACCCTGGGAACCGGTGGACGCAACCCGGCAAGAGCTGTCCTGCCTGACTAGGTCCACAGAAAACCAGAGGAAATACCAATGAGCACACTTCCAGGAAAGACGGTACTTATCACGGGCGCCAACGCCGGGATCGGCAAGGACGTGGCCCGGCAACTGGCATTACGTCCCGAGATCGCCCGCATCTACCTGGCGTGCCGGAACCGAGAGCGGGCCATAACGGCAAAGGCCGAGCTGGAAGCGGAGACCGGCCGGCGCATCTTCGACATCGTTCTCATGGACGTTGCCGATCTGGGCTCCGTCCGCGCGGGCTTGGCGGCCCTCAACGGATCGCTCGACGCGCTGGTCATGAACGCTGGTCGAATCGGCGGCAATTCGATGGACATGACTGCTGACGGGGTCACTAACTTGTTCGCGACGAACGTTCTTGGTCACGTCGTTCTCCTCGAAGGGCTCCTGAAAGAGGACCGACTTGGCGAGGTGGCGGTCTTGGCCGGAAGTGAAGCAGCCAGGGGAGTTCCGAAGTTGCGGATGAAACGGCCAACCTTCGTCTCAACCTCCGCCGACGAGCTCGCCGCCGTCATCGACGGCAGCTACTTCGCCGGCAGAAAAACTGACCCCAACCTCGCCTTCGGGCAGGTCAAGTACATCGGGGCCCTGTGGATGGCCTACCTGGCCCGCCAATACCCCGACCGCCGATTCATCACCGTGAGCCCTGGGAACACCACCGGCACCCAAGCCCCCAACGACCTTCAGCTTCCGCTACGTATAGCTGCCAAATACGTCATGCCCCACCTGGGTATCGCCCACAAACTTGACGTGGGCGCGAAGCGGCTGGTCGACGGCGTCACCGACTCGACTCTGTCTAGCGGCGTGTTCTACGCCAGCGCAGCCAACACGCTTAAGGGTCCCTTGGTCAACCAAGCGGACATCTTCCCCGACTTCGCCAACCCAACCTTTCAGGACCACGCCAACGAGGCCATCCACCGCTTCATCTTCTAATGCCCTAGCTTCTGGACAGATGAAATATCGTGGCCACACGGAGACCGCCTCGATGACGAAATTTCGTTTGGCTCCCTGTTTGGCCCCCCAGGCTCTCAGACCATGATCACAAAGGGAGTTTTAGCTGGTGGGCGCAGCAGGGTTCGAACCTGCGGCCCCTCGCTTGTAAGGCGAGGTCGTACCGTCGCTGGACATGGCTGGACGTGGCCCGGTGTGGCATCTGCCAGCCACGACCGTGGCTGGACGTGGCCTGACGTGGCCTGATGCCGGTGGACGTTGGCTCCCCGTTTGGCTCCCCCAGTTCGTTAGCTCCGCTAACTTTCAACGAACACTACCGACCTATTCATCGTCGGCTTCGGCGCGACCTGACCGCGGTATCGCGAGTGTGCTTCTGGGCGTTGGTGATCGTGGCCCGGATACGACCAGCGGTCCGTGGGGAATGCGGACACTCAGTCGGCCTCGGAGAGGAAGGCCCCGACGTCGGCGGCGAACTCGGCGTGGTGCTGGAACAGGAACCCATGCGCCGAGTCGGGATAGATCTTTACCCGGGCCTGCGGCATCAGGCCGGCCAGCAGGTAAGAGTAGTGGGGCAGGATCATCGGGTCGCTGTCGCCGTTGGCCACGAACACCGGCATCTGCATGGCAGCTGAGTCGCTGCAGCTTCGCGTGATCGGGGATCCCCCACGTGCAGACCGCGTCGTACTGCGCCTCGCGGGTCGCCCAGGTCGTGGCCTGGTCACGGTCCTCGGTCCTGCGCCGTACATGCGCCGCAGCGCTTCGGAACCCGCCTGCCGGCTGACAGCGGACCGGGCAAAGAACACGCCCAGGTAGCCCTCCGGGCTAGTGTGCGGTGCGCCAACCGCGCCGATGACCTCCGGAGCCCAGCCGTGCATGCCGGCCGCGCCCTGCGGCGCCGAGGAGGCCAACACCAGCCTGCGCACCATCGCCGGCCGCATCAGCGCGATCTGCTGCGCCACGAAACTGCCGATGGAAAAGCCCAGCAGATCCACCTCGCTGAACTGCATGGCGGCGATGAACGCAATGGCGTCGCGGGCCATCTGCTTGATGGTGTCGGGGGTGGTGCCGGCAGAGCCGCCGACCCCGCTATTGTCGAACGCGATGACCCGCCGCGTGGCGGCCAGCGCGTCGATCAGCGCGGGATCCCAGTTGTCCAGATTCCCGCGGAAGTGCTGGAGCAAGACCAACGGCAGCACACCCTCGCTGCCGCCGCCGGTGTCACGGTAGGCGTAGTCGATGCCGTTAGCGGCACTGATGACCTCGTTGGCAAGCTCCGAATATCCCTCAGCCATGACTGGTCATCCATTTCTCCTTGGTGTCTTGGATTTCGAGCCGGTCCAGGTCGTTTGTTTCGGTCCGTAGTCCGTGGTCTAGGCGATTCTGGGCAGCAGCCAGAACGCGGTTCCGGTGCCCGCGCCGTAGGCGAGGTGGGCGCCGAGGTCCCAGGCCACGGTCTTGGCGTCGTACTGCCAGATCGGCTTGTAGAGCCCGGCGGCCGGCAGGGCGATGTAGTCGGCGGCGAACACCGCGGCGCCGAAGGGCACGCCGTATTCCGGATGCGGCGTGGGCAGCGAGCCGGCCAGGATGCCGTAGGCCGCGCCCGCCGCCGATCCGTAGACCCAGTGGGCGACGGTGCTGATGAGCCAGGCCGATTGGTCGGGGAGCTTGCGCTGGCTGAAGCCCTCGAGCAGGCGCTTGGCGACCTGCCCCGGCTCAGGGGCCGTCTCCCAGCTCTCGACCGGCGCGAACTCCCAAGCCAGGGGCCTGTCTGTCCCGCCTGCGCGACGGTATTTCAGGTAGTGGACAGCATCCAGGCATACCGTCCCTGCGGCCCCGGCCAGCAGGCCGGTCACCACCGCCGCGAGCGGGGTCATCGGGTTCTTCCGGACACGCATGGCGGGTCTCCTTCCGTGGTCGGGGCGCGAGTCCGGCCAGGGCAGCCGTAACCAGCGCCTCGGTACCTGTTATAGGTCTCCAATGCGGTCACCGAGGTCGAGTTCGAGCGGGCCGCGGGTCTGCAGGCCCTGGGCGAACAGGGCGGCGGTGCGGGCCTGGGCCGCGTCCGAGACGACCAGCTGGTGGAACCGGCGGGCGTCGGCGCGGATCGCGTCCGCGCCGGGCATGGTCAGCTCGTTGAGTACCTGCTTGGCGGTGAGTACCGCGCCGGCGGGGAACGAGGCGATGCGCCGGGCGAGGCGGGCCACGAACGCGTCCAGGTCGGCGTCGGGCAGGGTCCGGTTGATCCAGCCGTATCGTTCGGCCACATCGGCGCCGAAGTCGTCGGCGCCGAGGATGGCTTCCATGGCCCGGCCCCGGCCGAGGAGCCGGGCCAGGTGTTGCACGGCGCCGGCGCCGGGGGTCGCGCCGACGCCGGCCTCGATCTGCCCGAAGATGGCGTTTTCCCGCGCGGCGAACCGCATGTCGCACGCCAGCGCCAGTTCGCTGCCCGCCCCGCGGGCCCGGCCTCGGATCTTCGCGATCGTGACGACCGGCAGTTCGCTGAGCTTGTGCCACAACATGCCCAGCGACGCGTCATCCGGGCCGCCCGCCTTGGCCGCCTCGGCGGTGTACTCCGCGACCTTCGTCAGGTCGACGTGCGGCACGAAGTACTCCGGGTTGGCGCTTTCCAGCACCACGACCCTGGTCTCCTGGCCCGATTCCAGCTCGCGGAACAGGCTGACCAGGTCGTGCACCAGTTCCGGTCCGATCAGGTTCATCGGCGGCGCATCAATCACCACGCCGAGCACACCCTCGTCGCTCGGGGCGACCCGCAGCGTGCGGTATTTCTGAGCCATCACTCACTCCTCTGCGTCATGGCCAGCTGCCCGTCATCGTGTCGAGGACGGGCCGAGGCGTACTGTGCCGAGCCGCTCAACGTATACGAGGTGCGGGTGGTCGACGGCAGCATTCGCATCCGGGCCCAAGCCGCCGGACGGTCCGGCCCGACATGGTCCAGCGCGACGGGCGCTTACAACCAGGAGGCGAGGATGATCTTGCGGGGGTCTTCGCCGGGGTCCTCGCGGACGCCGTAGAGCGCGCGGGCGGTCACCCACAGGATCAGCCGGCCTAGATAGCCCGGGTACCTCTCGATCTTGGCGTTGAAGTAGCCGAGCGCGGTGTCCTCGGTCCGCAGCAGCTCATCGGCGTCGTCCAGGTACTGCCGGGTCTGTTCGATCGTCCGCTTCGCGTCGTCGTCGAGTTCCTTGTTCTGGTGGCCGCACACGATATGCCGGGGGCCGAGCGCCTCGACCTTGTCGATCGCCTCCCGCCACGCCCCGAAGCCGCCAAGGGTCGCGCTCTGCGCGAGGTACATGTGAACCCCGTTGTAGATCACGTCCCCGGCGACGACGAGCCCCAGATCGGGGACGTGCAGCACACTGTTGCCGTCGGCGTCGGCGTGGCCGACATCGACCATCACCAGGTCGTATCCCTCGAGCGTGAACCGGTCGCCCGGGACCGTCACCGCGGTGACCGGCGACGTCGGGATCCCCTGGTACAGCTTGTCCCAGAGCATCGGCCGCGTGGCCACGGAGCCTTGCATTTGCGCGATCGTGCCGGCCGTGGCGACGACACGCGCCCCGAACCGTTCGGCCAGCAGCCCGGCCGCGAAGAAGTGGTCGCCGTGGCCGTGGGTGATGAAGATATCGGTTACGTTCCGGCGCTTGGCGGCGACCCAGTCGCCGAGCACGCGCGCCTGGTCTTCGGTCATCCCAGGGTCGGTGAGCACCGCGTCCCGGTCTCCGTAGATCAGCGTGCTGGCCATGGGCGAGAACCGCTTCGGCTCTCCATTGGGAAGAAAGCCGTCCTGGGGCGGCGGGTCGTTGACGAACACGTCGTAAGATATGCCCTCGCTTATGTCAGGCATTTTCCACGCTCGCCTGGCGGTTCCGGGCTTCAATGGCCTTGACGGTCTTCGCCAGCGCGCTGCCTAGGACGCGCTTGCCGCCGGCGGCCAGCAGGATCTCGAACAGCCGTCCCTTGAGGTTCTTGCCCTCGCGGACCACGACGGCGTCCACGTCCGTGGTCCCGCCGGGGCGCGGCGTCAGGGTGTAGGTGTGACCCGAACGGCGTCCCCACAGGTTGGAGTCGGTGGTCGTCATCGTGATGCGACGGGGGTCGGACCAGTCGTAGTGCAGGCGTTCCCAGACGCCATTCGAGCCCTCAGTAACGTCGGCCCAGTTAGGGCCCTGGTCGTGCACCTTGATATGGCCGTCGGCGCTGTTGGGGAAGATCTTCGAGCGGCCCGGCCCGAAGTCGGTGAGCCCGGCCAGGAACTGCTGCTCGGGCGTCGCGGTGGTCGTCTGGTGGAGGCGGATCGTGGCCATGGCGTGCTCCTAGATCGGTCTTGCTCCCTTCCATCATCCCCGACCAGGTGGGCTCGCCGCCCCCGTGGACAACGCTGGTGTGACACGGGGGCGACGAGACCGGGGATACCAGGAAGCGACCAAGGGACGAATGCGGGGGGCGATGCGCATGGCCGGCGCGCGATCGTGACACCGTGCCAACTGTCTGAGCGGCTCGTCCGCGGGAGGGTTCGTCATGCTGGAACATTCGAGTCCCGTCAAGGGCGCCGCCGGCAACATGGGCGGGCTCTACCTGGCGGTGGTGCAGGTCACCGCACTGCTCGTCACCGACGGGCGCCAGCACCGGCTCCCAGGCTGGCGGCCGGATCGTGCCGCCGGCGCCCGTGTCCGGATACGCCACCCCCTACCCCGAACCGGCGGCCACGGCTGCGCCGTCGGTGCAAGTTACCGGAGGACTGTCATGACCACCGCACCCAGTACCGCTGCTACCCGGCGCGAGCCGGAACTGATCGGCCAGACCGTCATCATCATCGGCGGAAGCGCGGGCATCGGGCTCGAGACCGCCCGCCGGGCCCGCGCCGAAGGGGCCGAGGTCATCCTGGCCGCCCGGCGCCCGGACCGGCTGCGGCAGGCCGCAGCCGAAGTCGGCGCCAGCGGCACCGCGGCCTTCGACGCCACCGACCAAGCCGCACTCGAGCGGTTCTTCGCCGGGCTGCCCGCGCCGATCGACCACGTGATGGTCACCGGGCCCGGCCCTTACTACGCGCCCCTGGCCGAGCTGGACCGCGAGCGGGCGCACCGCGCCTTCGACAATCACCAGTGGCTGGCCATCGAGGTGGCCCGGCTGTGTGCCGGGCGGGTGCGGCCCGGCGGCACGCTGCTGTTCATGGGCGGCACCGCCGGCCGCAGCCGGGGGCCCGGCATGTCGTTCATCGCGGCGGCCACCGCCGCAATGCCCGCCCTGATCGCCAACCTCGCGGTCGAGATCGCGCCGGTCCGGGTCAACCTGATCGCCCCCGGCTTCGTCGATACCCCGCTGTCCGCGTCACTGCTCGGCGACGACCTCGAAGCGCGCCGTGCCCAGCTCCGCGCCACGCTCCCGATCGGCCGCGTGGTCGGGCCCGCCGACGTGGCCGCCCTCGCAGTCCACATCATGACCAACACCGCCCTGACCGGCGCCACTTACGACATCGACGGCGGCCAGCAGCTCATCACCGGAACGTGAGGCAATGAACGACCTGCTGGAACTAGCCTTAAGGGCCAGTGCGGAGACAGGCTCAGCCATGCTCGAGGCCGCCGGTCTTTGGCATGAGCAGGCACTTGGCGCCGATCTGGTCGGCTCCGCGCGATCTGCGGCGACCGGGCCGACAACTCGCCGCTCAGCCCGGCCAGCGCCGACCGGACCTCAGCCGCCGTCAGCTTGCGCAGCTGCCGGGCCCGATCTTGTCGGTCAGCGGCTTCACCCCACGCGGTACAGCGTGAGCATCCGCTCCGACCACCCTGATAACCCCTGAGCCAGCCAGTCGTCCACCGCCGCCTGGACCGTGTAGCTGGCTGGCGCACGGACTCCCGCCGCGATGTCAGAGTGCAGGCTCTTCAGCTTCAGCCGCACGTCTTGCCGTAGACCCTGCGGCAGACCCGCTTCCCGTCACCGCCATAGCCAAACGAGACCGCACCGACATACAGGTTCTTCTCGGCATCGAAGTAGAGCGAATCGTCGCCGTGCCCACCGCGGCTGGTTCTGACCGAAGCCAGACAAAGAACCGCCGACTTTGGCTTCCCCTTGGGCTTGCTAACGACCATGCGCAGATCGCAATACGGCTCTGAGCTGCGAAAACAGTGGGCGCAGCAGGGTTCGAACCTGCGGCCCCTCGCTTGTAAGGCGAGTGCTCTACCGCTGAGCTATGCACCCGTGCCGCCGTCCAGTATCTCGCAGGATCCCGGCAGCGACCCGGCACAGCGTACCTGCCGGGCCAGCCAGCGCGGGAGCCGATGCCTGTGCCGAAGCACCTGGCAGCTAGCCGGCAGTCGCCTGGCCCGACTTCCGCCCGGTAGAACAACTTCGACGTTCGCACCGGCACGCCGAGCCCGGCGTAAAAGCGCTGGGCGCCCCGATTGGTGTCGTCAGTCGTCCACTCCATGAGGCTGCATTCGTGCTTGGCCGCGATCTCGCGCAGGCCGTCCATCAGGAGCTTGCCGACGCCTTTGCGGCGATGCGCCGCGCCGACGTACAGCTCCTTCAGGTACAGCGACTGCGAGAACCCGGTGGCCGGCCACAGGAACGTGTAGACAGCCGCCCCGGCGAGCTGGCCGTCCTCCCACGCCAGCAGCGCCGACATGCCCCGTACGTCATCAAAGAGCACCCGCCTGATTTGCCGCACCCGCTGCTCCGGCGGCCCGCCCTCGGCTGCGCCGTAGAACTCGTCCATCTCCTCGAACAGCACTGCGATGGCGGCAGCGTGCCCGGGCTCGGCCGGGGTGACGACGACCACGGCGCCTAGCCGATACCCGCAGTCCGCCCGGCGCGGCCAAGCACCCGGGCCAGTGCCCGTTCGACATCCTCGGCCAGGCCGGGGGTCTCGCCGCCCGGCCCGCGTGCGTCCTGCCCCAGGCCGTGGCTGCCGTCCTGGACCGCGGCAGGCTCGCCAACGTGACCGCAGTCCCTGCACTCGATCTCGCCGAGCCGCCGGACCAGGTGCACGCCGCCGCAGACGGCGCACCGGTCGAGGTCAGCTGCCCAGTCGAAGGACCCCTGGCAGCCCGGGCAGATGAGCACCTGGCGCTCCGCCCGCACCCCTCGCTTCCAGGGGCTCTGCCCCCGGTCCGGGTCCACCTGCCGCGTGCCGCAGCGATAGCAGGGCATCCAGTCTGTCCCCGATCTCCCGCCGCCCCAGCGCGCTCGCGCTAGAGGGCAGCCAGCGCCTTCTGGTAGTCGGCGATGTCACGCGCCTGCGGCACGGGATTCACGACCTTCCACCGGACCACGCCATCGGTGTCGATGATGAACGTGCCGCGGGTGGCGATGCCCAGATTGTCATCGAATACCCCGTAGGACCTGGCCACATCGCCGTGCGGCCAGAAGTCAGACAGCAGCGAGAACTCGAAGTGCTCGGCGTCCGACCAGGCGCGCAGCGCGAACCCGGAGTCGACCGAGACGGTCAGCAGCTCGACATCGTCGCGGGTCGCCTCGGGGAACTCATCGCGCATGGCGGTCAGCTCGCCCGTGCAGACGCCGCTGAATGCCAGCGGGTAGAAGACCAGCACCACGTTCTTCTTGCCGCGGAAGCTCGACAGCCGCACCGGCGTGCCGTGCTGGTCCTTCAGCTCGAAATCGGGCGCCTGCTGGCCGACCTCTACCGCCATGGCACTTCCTCTCCGCAGGTGAATGTCAATCCGGACGCACTCAGTCTGCCACCCGCCCGCAGCACTACGGCACGGCCCGCCAGGCCGTCCCGCCCGTCTGGCTGTCCGCCCGGCGGACAGCCAGCCCGGCCGGCCGGGCGGCGGGCAGCCCGGTGGCCGGGCAGACCGCCGGACGGGCCAGGAAACGGGCCGGGGACCGGCGACGGCTAGCGGCGTGCCTTGGGCGCCACCAGCCGGGTACCCGACCAGTCGCGCGCCGCGCTGACGCTGGACGTCTGCGACAGTCCCGCGGTCGGCGCAGCCTCGCCGATCTCGCTCGGCTCCACATGGCTCCGCCGCCCGGCCTTGGGCGTGAGCAGCCAGATGTAGCCACCGTCCGCGAGCGGCGTCAGCGCATCCACCAGGGCATCCACCAGGTCGCCGTCGCCGTCCCGCCACCACAGCAGGACAACGTCCACGACATCGTCATAGTCCTCGTCGACGAGCTCGACATCCTTTGTCCCGGCGATGGCATCGCGCAGGTCCTCGTCGCAATCGTCGTCGTAGCCAATCTCCTGCACCACCTGGCCCGGCTTGATTCCGAGCCGTTCGGCCAGGTCACGCTGATCCTGCGCCTGGCCTGCGGTCGCGCTCACTGACGCCCTCCCTGGATCCTTTCCCGCACCCCGCCTGCGGCTGGCCCGCCCCGGTGCATCCCCCGGGCACACGGCCGTCCGCGGCGTTTGCGGCATCGGCACTTCTTGATGGGACAGTCCACACTGGGTAAGCGCAGTGCGCAAGTCACAATTCGCGCAGAGTTCGAAAACAACGGTCATGATTTGGCCCCTCGGCCGCCCCGAAGTCCGCCCGCGGCCGTGACGGCGCAGTCCCGGCTACCCTGTTACTGACCGGTAGAGATGCGCCGGCGGCCAACGCGTACGAGGATTGGCCTGGACAACTGCTAACGCAGACCGGCGGTGCAGCGCACCGCCACACCACGAGTTCGGGGACCGGGTTGCCGGCACCCGTGGAAGGCGAGGACACCCCGTGGCCTCCGGAAGCCAGCGCTTCTCGATTATCAGCGACGGCCTGCCCACCCAGCTGCCGGATATTGACCAAGACGAGACCAGGGAGTGGATCGAGTCCTTTGACACGGTCGTCCGGACCCGGGGCCGCGCGCGCGGGCGGTACGTGATGCTGCGGCTGCTGGAGCGGGCCAGGGAGCAGCAGGTCGGCGTGCCCGGGCTGCGCAGCACCGACTACATCAACACGATCCCGCCGGAGCGCGAGCCGTGGTTCCCCGGCGACGAGTACGTGGAGCGGCGCATCCGCGCCTACATCCGGTGGAACGCCGCGGTCATGGTCTCCCGGGCCAACCGCCCCGGCATGGGCGTCGGCGGCCACATCGCCACTTATGCGTCGGCGGCCAGCCTGTACGAGGTCGGGTACAACCATTTCTTCCGCGGCAAGGAGCACGGCGAGTCGGGCGACCAGGTTTTCTTCCAGGGCCACGCCGCGCCCGGAATCTACGCGCGGGCATTCCTCGAAGGCAGGCTCACTGAACATCAGCTGAACGGATTTCGCCAGGAGCTCTCACATCCGGGCGGCGGCCTTCCGTCGTATCCGCATCCCCGGCTGATGCCGGACTTCTGGGAGTTCCCCACCGTGTCGATGGGCCTCGGCGCCATCAATGCCGTGTACCAGGCCAGGTTCAACCGCTACCTGCTGGCCCGCCAGATGAAGGACACCAGCCGGTCGCACGTGTGGGCGTTCCTCGGCGACGGCGAGACGGACGAGCCCGAGGTACTCGGCTCGATCGGCCTGGCGGCCCGCGAGGAACTGGACAACCTGACCTTCGTCATCAACTGCAACCTGCAGCGCCTCGACGGCCCGGTCCGCGGCAACGGGAAGATCATGCAGGAGCTGGAGGCGTCGTTCCGCGGGGCCGGCTGGAACGTCATCAAGGTCGTCTGGGGCCGGGACTGGGACCCGCTGCTCGCCCAGGACGTCGACGGCGTGCTCGTCAACAAGATGAACACCACGCCGGACGGCCAGTTCCAGACCTACGGGGTCGAGTCCGGGGCCTACATCAGGGAGAACTTCTTCGGCAGCGACCCGCGGCTGCGCGCCATGGTCGAGCACCTCTCCGACGCTGACCTGCGGAACCTGTCCCGCGGCGGCCATGACTACCGCAAGGTCTACGCCGCGTTCAAGGCGGCGACCGAGCACGTCGGCCAGCCGACGGTGATCCTGGCGCACACCATCAAGGGCTGGACCCTCGGGCCCGACTTCGAGGCACGCAACGCGACCCATCAGATGAAGCACCTGACGATCGCCGAGCTGAAGGGCTTCCGCGACCGGCTGTACCTGGACATCCCGGACTCCGCGCTGGAGGCGGACCTGCCGCCGTACTACCACCCGGGCGAGAACTCCGACGAGATCCAGTACATGAAGGAGCGCCGCGCGGCCCTGGGCGGCTACCTGCCGCGCCGGGTCGTCCGGGCCCGGCCGCTCGCGCTGCCCCTCGACTCGGCTTACGCGGAGCTGAAGAAGGGCTCGGGCAAGCAAGCCGTCGCCACCACGATGGCATTCGTCCGGATGCTCAAGGACCTGATGCGGCACTCCGACATCGGGGACCGCTTCGTGCCGATCATCCCGGATGAGGCGCGCACGTTCGGGATGGACTCGCTGTTCCCCACCGCGAAGATCTACTCGCCGCACGGCCAGGGCTACGAGGCGGTCGACCGGAACCTGCTGCTGTCCTACAAGGAGTCCGAGAAGGGCCAGATCCTGCACGAGGGCATCAGCGAGGCCGGCGCGATGGGCTCGATGGCCGCCGCCGCCACCGCGTACGCCACCCACGGCACGCACATGATCCCGGTCTACATCTTCTACTCGATGTTCGGCTTCCAGCGCACCGGCGACCAGATGTGGGCGCTCGGCGACCAGCTGGGCCGGGGCTTCCTGCTCGGCGCGACCGCCGGCCGCACCACGCTGACCGGCGAGGGACTGCAGCACAACGACGGCCACTCGGTGCTGCTGTCCTCGGTCAGCCCGGCCTGCGTGGCCTACGACGCCGCCTGGGCGTATG
This sequence comes from uncultured Actinomycetes bacterium, assembly GCA_963707065.1. GTDB lineage: Bacteria > Actinomycetota > Actinomycetes > Streptosporangiales > Streptosporangiaceae > Palsa-506. The sequence goes on along the minus strand of CAVPPJ010000010.1, from coordinate 65,846 downwards.
AGCTGGCCTACATCATGCAGGACGCGCTGCGCCGGATGTACGGCTCGTCCGCCGAGCACCCCCACGGCGAGAACATCTTCTACTACCTGACGGTCTACAACGAGCCCTACGTGCAGCCGCGGGAGCCCGCGGACTACCCGGGCGGCGAGCAGGCCCTGGAGCAGGGCATCCTGCGCGGCCTGTACCGCTACGCGGCCGCGCCGGACGTCGCCACCGGCGGCGCGGGCACCGATGCGGATGCCGCGAGCGCGGACGCCTCCGGCCACCCGGCCGAGCGGCCGCACGCCAAGATCCTGGCCTCCGGCGTGGCCATGCGCTGGGCGCTGGAAGCGCAGCAGCTGCTCGCCGAGGACTGGGGCGTCGCCGCCGAGGCATGGTCGGCGACCTCCTGGACGGAACTGCGCCGCGAAGCGCTGCGCTGCGACGAGTGGAACCTGCTGCATCCCGATGACGAGCACCGGGTGCCTTATGTGACCCAGGCACTCGAAGGCCACCCCGGCCCGGTCGTCGCGGTCAGCGACTGGATCCGCGCGGTGCCCGACCAGATCGCCCGCTGGGTACCCGGCTCGTACACCTCGCTCGGCACCGACGGCTGGGGCTTCTCCGACACCAGGCCGGCCGCCCGCAGGTTCTTCCACGTCGACGCCCCGTCGATCACCCTGGCCGTGCTCAGCCAGCTGGCCCGCCAGGGCGAGGTCAAGCCCGAGGTGCTCGGCCAGGCGATCAGCAAGTACCGGCTGGACCTCGCCGTCAGCGACGCCCTGTAAGCGGAAGCCGGGGGGCGGGCTCAGCGGAGCCCGCCCCGGCACCGTCCGCCGCCAAAATGATTTCGCCTGAGGCGGGCCCGGCCGAAATACTGGGCGGCATGAGCCGGCCTACCAGCAGCGACGAGATCCGCGAGACTTTCCTGGAGTTCTTCACCAGCCGGGCCCACCGGCGGATCGAGGCCGCCTCCATCATCCCGGTGAACGACCCGACGCTGCTCTACGTCAACGCCGGCATGGCCCCGCTCAAGGCCTACTTCCTCGGCGAGGCGATCCCGCCGGCCCCGGACCTGTGCAACGTCCAGCCGTGCGTGCGCACCATCGACATCGCCGATGTCGGCGACCGGCACCACCTGACGTTCTTCGAGATGCTCGGCAGCTGGTCGGTCGGCCACTACTTCAAGGAACGCGCGGTCGAGCTCGCCTTCGAGCTGCTCACCGGCGGGTTCGGGTTCAGCGTCGGCGAGCTGTACGCGACCGTCTATAGCGGCAGCGAGGCACTCGGCATCCCGCCGGACGACATCTCGGCGAACGCCTGGCAGCGGGCCGGGATAGCGGCGGATCACATCATCTACCTGGGCGACGAGGACAACTTCTGGTCCGCGGGCGACACCGGGCCGTGCGGCCCGAGCACGGAAATCTTCTACGACACCGGGCCCGAGCACGGCAGCGAGTACCGGCCCGGCGGCGAGTTCGACAGCACCGGCCGGTACATCGAGATCTGGAATGCCGGCGTCTTCATGGAGTACAACCGGCTGCCCGGGGGCGCCCTGGAGCCACTGCGATTCGCCAGCGTCGATACCGGCTCCGGCCTGGAGCGCATGTCGATGGTCCTGCAGGGCCGGGAGTCGGTGTACGAGACGGACCTGTTCGCCCCGATCGTGGCCGCGGTCGAGTCCGCGCTGGCCGGGACCAGCGCGAGCCAGCGGGATATCCGGCTCGTCGCCGACCACGTCCGGGCCTCGGCCTTCATCATCGGCGAGGGCGTCGCCCCGTCGAACGAGGGCCGCGGCTACATCCCGCGGCGGCTGCTGCGCACCGCGATCGCGACCGCGACGCAGGCCGGCGCGCAGGACGCTGACCTGGGCGCGGTGGCCGGCGTCGTCATCGACCACATGACGCACGCCTACCCGCAGCTGGGCAAGGCCCGGGACCGGGTACTGGCGCTGTTCGAGCGCGAGCAGCGGGACTTCGGCCGGGTGGTCCGCCGCGGTCTTGACCAGCTCGCCGCGCTGGCGACCAGCCCTGGCTTCGAGATCAGCGGCGAGGACGCGTTCGCGCTGTTCGCCACGCACGGGATGCCGGTGGACCTGATCCGCGACTTCGCGGCGGGCCGCGGCGGCTCGCTGGACGAGCAGCGGTTCGCCGAGCTGTTCGCCGGGCACCGGGAACTCTCCCGCGGCGTACCGGCCAGGCCGGGGGGCGATGCGGGGCAGCAGCAGCGGCTCGCGGTGGACCCGGAGCTCGTCGCGGCGGCCGGCCCGGAGCCGACCCTGTTCCTCGGCCACCAGGAACTGGCTTCCGGCGCCAGCGTCCTCGCGCTGGCCGGGCCGCACGGGCTGGCCAGCGAGCTGGCGGCCGGCGAGCGCGGCCTGGCGATCTTCGACCAGACCCCGTTCTACGCCGAGGGCGGCGGCCAGGTCGGCGACACCGGCGAGGTCACCGCGCCGGGACTGACGGCCCGCGTGCTGGACACCCAGAACGCCGACGGCAGGCACGTGCACGTGCTGGAGGTCACCAGCGGCGTGCTGCAGCCGGGCGACAAGGTCGAGCTGGCGGTGGACGCCGCCAGGCGCCGGTCGATCATGCGGAACCACTCGGCCACCCACCTGCTGCACGCCGCGCTGCGCGAGGTACTCGGCGAGCACGTCCGGCAGGCCGGGTCGCTGGTCGCCCCGGACCGGCTGCGCTTCGATTTCCAGCACCCCAGTGCGCTGTCCGAGGCCGAGATCGACCGGGTGGAAAGGCTCGTTAATGCTGAGGTCCTGACGAACTCCGGGCGCAACACCGAGGTGAAGCCCTTCGCCGACGCCGTCGGCTCGGGCGCCATCGCGTTCTTCGGCGACAAGTACGGCCATGAGGTCAGGGTCGTCTCGTTCGGGGATTTCTCCGCCGAGCTGTGCGGCGGCACGCACGTGCGGGCGACCGCGGAAGTCGGCTTGTTCCGGCTGGTCAGCGAGGCCAGCATCGGCTCGGGCGTGCGCCGGATCGAGGCGGTGACCGGCGACGCGGCGGTGGCGTACACGCTGGAGCGCGACAAGCTGCTCAAGGGCCTCGCCGCCCGGCTGCGGGTCTCCGTCGACCAGCTGCCGCAGCGCGTCGAGGCGCTGACCGCCAGGGCCGGCCGGGCCACGCCAGGGTCACCGCCGAGGCGCTGGCCAGCGCCCTCCGCACGGCCCCGGACGGCCAGCGTTACGTGATCGCCAGCGACCCGGGCATCGAGCTGGCTGGCCTGGCCAGGACGGCAACCCGGCTCAGCGGCGAGCTTGACGCGATCGTCGTGCTGCTGCTGCCGGACGAGCCATCGGGCTCGCTGCGCGTCGGCGTCGGCGTGCCCGCGGCCGCGGCCAGCGCCGGGCAGCTCGACGCCAGGACGGTGCTGCGGCAGGTGCTGGCGGTGACCGGCGGCCGCGGCGGCGGCAGCGCGGCGTTCGCCCAGGGCGGCGGCGGCGAGGCCGGCGACACCAGCGAGATCGTGGCGCGCCTGCGGTCCGCGTTCGGGCTCCAGGGCGAGAACGAGCCGGCCCCCTGACTCATCCACCGGGCCGGCCAGTGCGCTCCGCCGCACCGCAGGTCCCCCGGCATGGCAGGCTGGCAGCGTGACGGCCGAACCGGAATCAGCAATGGCAGATGGCACGCAGCCGCCCGGGGAACCCGCCAGGAGGCATGCCAGCCAGGAGACCATCCGGCGCCTGGAAGGGTCGATGAGCTCGCTGGGCACGGCCGCCATGGCGGCCATGGACCGCCGGCTGCCGTGGTTCCGCCGGATGTCGGCGGAGAACCGGTCCTGGCTCGGGCTGGTGGCCCAGGCAGGCGTCGCGGCCTTCGTGGACTGGGTCAAGCACCCGGAGCGGGGCCGCCCGGCGGTGGCCGGCGAGGTGTTCGGCACGGCGCCGCGCGAGCTGGCCAGGGCGGTCAGCCTGCAGCAGGCGGTAGAGATGATGCGGGTCATCATCGACGTGGTCGAGGCGCAGGTTGACCAGCTTGCGGCACCCGGCGGCGAGGCTGAGCTGCGCGAGGCGGTACTCCGCTATACCCGGGAGATCGCCTTCGCCGCCGCGCAGGTTTACGCGCGGACGGCGGAGGCGCGCGGCGCCTGGGACGCCCGGCTGGAGGCGCTGGTGGTGGACTCGCTGGTCCGCGGCGAGGTGGATGAGGGCCTGCAGTCCTGGGCGTCCGCGCTGAACTGGTCGCTGAGCCCGGTGTCCGTCATCGCGGGCAACGCCGACGGCAGCGAGCCGGAGGGGCTGATCGATGAGCTCCGCATCATCGCCCGGCGTTCCCGGCTCGACCTGCTCGCCGGGGTGCACGGCCACCGGCTGGTCGTGGTGCTCGGCGGCACCGACGAGCCGCTGGCGGCCGCCAGTCACCTGGCGGGCCGGTTCGGCCCGGGTCCGGTGGTGGTGGGGCCGCCGGTGGCTGACCTGCAGTCGGCCGTCGTGTCCGCCGGAGCGGCACTGGCCGGGCTGCGGGCGGCGGCGGCCTGGCCGGAGGCGCCGCGGCCGGTGGACGCAGCGGACCTGCTGCCCGAGCGGGCACTCGACGGGGACCCATCAGCGCGCGCGGAGCTCATCGCCGGCGTCTACCAGCCGCTGCTGGCCGGCGGCCCCGCGCTGCTCGATACCGTCACGACTTACCTGGAGCAGGGCAGCTCCCTGGAGGCGACCGCGAGGCTGCTGTTCGTGCACCCCAACACCGTCCGATACCGGCTGCGCCGGGCCGGTGAGCTGACCGGCCTGTCTCCCGGCAACGGCCGGGACGCGTTCGCCATGTGGGTCGCGGTCGTACTCGGCCGTCTCGCATAAGGAACCGTAGCTTGTAGACTTCACACACATGGACGTGGGAAAAGTTCGTATGCTTCGGCATTCGTATGGCGGACTTCTACAGTGCAAGCTTGGGGGATGCTGCTGATCGCCGCGCCCGGCCAGGGTGCCCAGGCCCCTGGCTTCCTCTCCGCGTGGCTGGCGCTGCCCGGCTTCGCCGACCGCCTCGCTGCCTGGTCTGACCTGGCGGGATGCGACCTGATCCGGTGCGGGACCACCGCGAGCGCCGAGGAGATCAGGGATACCGCCGTCGCGCAGCCGCTGCTCGTCGCGGCTGCCGTCGCCGCGGCCGCTGAGCTGTTCGGCGGCCTCGACCACGCCAGCCGGCTGGCCGGTGGTGCGGCCGGCCACAGCGTCGGCGAGCTGGCCGCCGGCGCCATTGCCGGCGTGCTCAGCCCTGACGACGCGATGCGGCTGGTCCGGGTACGCGGCCAGGCGATGGGCCGCGCCGCCGCGGCCGAGGCGACCGGCATGACGGCGGTGCTCGGCGGCGAAGAGCCCGATGTGCTCGCCGCCATCGAGAAGCACGGCCTGACCGCGGCGAACATCAACTCGGCCGGCCAGATCGTCGCCGCCGGGACCACTGCCGAGCTCGCGGCGTTCGCCGCGGATCCGCCGGCCCGGGCGAAACTGCGCCCGCTGTCGGTGGCCGGGGCCTTTCACACCCGGCACATGGCGCCGGCCGTGGACGCACTGCGGGCGGCCGGGTCGGCGATGACGGTCAGCGACCCGCAGCTGGCGCTGCTGTCGAACCGCGACGGCAGCGTGGTGCGCACCGGCGCGGACTGGATGGAGCGGATCATCAACCAGGTCAGCGCCCCGGTCCGCTGGGATCTGTGCATGAAGTCGATGACCAGCCTGGGCGTCGGCGCCCTGATCGAGCTGCCGCCGGCCGGCACGCTCACCGGGCTGGCCAGGCGGGCGCTGCCCGGGGTGCAGCTCGTCGCCCTGAAGACCCCTGATGACCTGCAGGCCGCGCGCGGCCTGATCGCCGAGCACCGCCAGTCCGATGCGGACAGCCACGCGCCCGAGTGGCGGCTGCTGGTCGCCCCGCTGGCCGGGACGTTCCGTGCCTGCGGCACGGGCGGCGGCCCGGGCGCCGAGATCAGCAGCGGCGCTGAGCTCGGGCACGTGGAGATGCGCGGCAGCAGCCACCTGGTGACGCCGCCTTTCCCGGCCACGATCATCGAGTGGCTGGTCGAGGACGGCGACCCGGTCAGCGCCGGCCAGCCACTCGTCCGGCTGCAGCCAGCGGGCACTGAATGAGCACCGACACCCCGGCGGGGCAGCCCGCCGGCCAGGCACCGAAAGGCAGCACCCGAATGCGACTTCCCGAGGGCTCACCGGGCGCGCGGATCCTGGCATTCGGCGGATACCAGCCGGCCAGGGTCGTCACCAACGACGAGCTCGCGGCCACCATGGACACCAACGACGAGTGGATCCGCAGCCGGGTCGGCATCGCCAGCCGGCGGATCGCGGCACCGGACGAGACGGTGGCCGACATGGCGGTGGCGGCCGGCGGCAAGGCGCTGGCCGGCAGCGGGCTGTCCCCCGCCGACATTGACCTGGTGATCGTCGCGACCTGCACGCCCGAGGTGCAGATCCCCAATACCGCCGCCACGGTGGCCCGCAGGCTCGGCATCGTGGCCCCTGGCGCCTATGACCTCAACGCCGCCTGCGCGGGCTTCTGCTACGCGCTGGCCAACGCCAGCGACGCCGTGCGCGCCGGGACCGCCACGCACGTGCTGGTGATCGGCGCCGAGAAGCTGTCCCAGTGGGTGGACTGGACCGACCGGTCCACGGCCATCATCTTCGCCGACGGGGCGGGCGCCGCCATCGTCGGCCCGGTCACCGATGCGGCGGAAGGGCCAGGCATCGGCCCGGTTGTCTGGGGCAGTGACGGGGACATGGCCGACAAGATCTGCATCAAGGACCGGAACTCGCTGATCTTCCAGGAGGGCCAGGCGGTCTTCCGGTGGGCCACTACCGCGCTGCACCCGGTCGCCAGGAAAGCCTGCGAGCAGGCCGGCGTCGAGCCGGGCGAGCTGGCCGCGTTCGTCCCGCACCAGGCCAACCTGCGGATCATCGAGGCGATCGCGCGCAAGCTCGGCGCCCCGCAGGCCATCGTGGCCGACGACATCGTGACCGCGGGCAACACCTCGTCCGCGTCGATCCCGCTGGCGCTGTCCCGGATGATCGAGCGCGGCGAGGTCGGCTCCGGGGCACCGGCCCTGCTGATCGGCTTCGGCGCGGGCATCTGCTACGCGGCGCAGGTGATCATCCTGCCCTGAGTACGCACGGACCCGGCGGGTACTCACCCGGCTGCTACCACCAAGTGCCCCGGAGCCGATGGCCAGGGGCCGACCGCTAAGTAAGAAGAGAACCGACACAAAGGAGAAAACGGGCACATGTCCATGACGGAGCAGGAAATCCTGGCAGGCCTCGGCGAGATCATCGACGAGGTCGCAGGCGTCCCCGCCGACCAGGTCACCCCCGAGAAGACATTCGTTGACGACCTGGACATCGACTCGCTGTCGATGGTCGAGATCGCCGTGGCGGCGCAGGACAAGTTCGGCGTGGAGATCCCTGACGACCAGCTGAAGGACCTCAAGACGGTCCAGGACGTCGTCGACTACGTCCGGCGCGCCGAAGTGTCCGCCTGACCGGGGAAGCACCGCGGCGCGGCGCCGCCCCGGAATCGCCAGCAACGGCGCCGCGTGACGAGACTGAGGAGCGAGAACATAGTGGGCACAGACCGGACAGACGTCGTCGTGACCGGGCTCGGCGCGATCACGCCACTCGGCGCTGACGTCGCTTCGACCTGGGGCGGCCTGCTGGCCGGGCGCAGTGGCGTGCAGAAGCTGACCGACGACTGGGCCGCCGAGCTGCCCGTGCGGATCGCCGCCTGGGCCGCGGCGGATCCGGCCACGCTGCTCGACCGCGTGCAGGCCCGGCGGCTGGACCGCTGCGAGCAGTTCGCGATCGTTGCCGCCCGCGAGGCCTGGGCTGACGCGGGCGCTCCTGAGGTCGACCCGGAGCGCCTCGGCGTGGTGGTGTCCAGCGGCATCGGAGGCATCGCGTCGACGCTCGCCGCCTACGACACGCTCAGGGAGAAGGGCTGGCAGCGGCTCTCGCCGTTCACGGTGCCCATGCTCATGCCGAACGGCTCAGCCGGGTGGATCAGCATCGAGCTCGGCGCCCGCGCCGGGGTGCATACCACGGTCAGCGCGTGCTCGTCCGGAGCCGAGGCGATCGGCTACGCCATGGACATGATCAGGTCCGGCCGCGCCGACGTCGTGCTGGCCGGCGGGACTGAGGCCGCGATCATGCAGCTGAACATCGCGGCCTTCGCGGCGATGCGCGCGCTGTCCACCCGCAACGACGAGCCGGAGCGGGCATCCCGCCCGTTCGACAAGGGACGCGACGGCTTCGTGCTCGGCGAGGGCGCGGGCATAGTCGTACTGGAGTCGGCGGAGCACGCGGCCCGCCGCGGTGCGAACATCCATGCGGTCGCAGCCGGCGTCGGCTACTCGGCCGACGCGCACCACATCGCCCAGCCCGACCCGGACGGCAGCGGCGCGATCCTCGCCATCCGCCGGGTGCTGGCCGACGGCGGCCTGGCCGCTGAGCAGATCGTGCACGTCAATGCGCATGCCACCTCTACCCCGGCCGGCGATGAGGTCGAGGCCCGGGCGATCGCCGCGGCGCTGGGCGCCGCGGCCGACGGGGTGGTCCTGTCCGCGACCAAGTCCATGACCGGCCACCTGCTCGGCGGCGCCGGCGCCGTCGAGTCGGTGGCCGCGATCCTGGCGCTCCGTGACCGGGTCGCGCCGCCCACTATCAACCTCGATGATCCCGCCGACGAGCTGGGCGTCGACATCGCCACCGAGCCGAGGCCACTGCGCCCGCGGGGTAACGCGCCGATGGCCGTCCTGAACAACTCATTCGGCTTCGGCGGCTCCAATGTCGCGCTTGCCTTCACCGCCGCCTGAGCCGAGCTTGCCCGCCGTACGCAAGGAGACTGACGTGACCGTCGTCGATAACCGGATTCCCGTCGCCCCGCCAGCGCCCGCTCCCGCTCCCGCGGCCGAGCGCGGGACCGCATCAGCCGGGGTGGTGCGGACCAGCGGCGGCCCCCGTGATCCCGAGGTCAGGCTGGAGGCGCTGTTCGACTCCGGGTCACTGGTGCTGCTCACGCCGGCGGACGCCAGCGGCGTGCTGGCCGGTGTCGGCGCGATCGACGGCATGCCCGCCGTGGCATTCGCCAGCGATCCGCGGATCCAGGGCGGTGCCATGGGCGCCGACGGCTGCGCCGCGGTCGTGACCGCCTATGACCACGCTATCGAGATCGGCGCGCCGGTCATCGGCCTGTGGCATTCCGGCGGCGCCCGGCTGCGCGAGGGCGTGGAGAGCCTGCACGCGGTGGGCACCGTCTTTGCCGCGATGACCCGCGCGTCCGGCGTCGTGCCGCAGATCTCCGTGGTCCTCGGCGCGGCGGCCGGCGGCGCGGCTTACGGGCCGGCGCTCACCGACCTGGTGATCCTCTCGGACAAGGGCCGGATTTTCGTCACCGGGCCCGATGTCGTGCGCAGCGTGACCGGCGAGGACGTGGACATGGAGCGGCTCGGCGGCCCTGAGCCGCACAGCCGCCGGTCCGGCGTCGTGCACCTGGTCACCGCCACCGACGCGGAAGCGCTCAGCACCGCGCGCCAGCTTGCGCTGCTGCTCGGCAACCAGGGCACGATGCCCGGCCCCGGCGAGGACGACCTGGTGGACGACGCCGACCTGGGCGCGCTGCTGCCCGAGTCGCCGCGGCGCGCCTACGACGTGCATCCGCTCATCAGCGGCCTGCTCGACGATCCCGGCATCGAGCTGCACCCGCGCTGGGCGCCGAATGTCGTCACCACCCTGGGCCGGCTGGCCGGCCGCACGGTCGGCGTCGTCGCGAACAACCCGCTCCGGCTGGGCGGCTGCCTGGACGCGACATCGGCGGAGAAGGCAGCCAGGTTCGTGCGGATGTGCGACGCGTTCGGCGTGCCGCTGGTGGTCATCGTGGACGTGCCCGGCTACCTGCCCGGCGTCGGGCAGGAGTGGGATGGTGTCGTTCGCCGCGGCGCCAAGCTGCTGCACGCGTTCGCCGAGGCGACGGTCCCGCGGGTCACCCTGGTCACCCGCAAGTCCTACGGCGGCGCCTATATCGCCATGAACTCCCGCTCGCTCGGCGCGACCAGGGTGTTCGCCTGGCCCGGCGCGGAGATCGCGGTGATGGGCGCCGTGGCCGCCGTCCGCATCCTGCACCGGCGCACTCTCGCCGAGGTGCCGGCCGACCGCCGGCACGAGGCCGAGGCGGAGTTGGCGGCCGAGCATCAGCGCGAGGCCGGCGGCCTGCACCGGGCCGTCGAGCTTGGCGTGGTCGATGAGATCATCGAGCCGGCCAAGACGCGTCAGGCGATCGCCCGCGCCATCGCGGCGGTGCCGCCGGCCCGCGGCAGGCACGGCAACATCCCGCTCTGAGCTGCCCGGCCGGTCAGGGCATGCTGCCGGCCCGCTGGCCGAGCAGGGCGGCCAGCGCGTAGGCGATCTCGTCCATCTGCTCGTCGGTCACCCGCTCGCGGCCGGCCGCGCCCAGCAGCCGGAAAACCCGGCGGCCACGCAGCTCACGGGCCAGGCCAGCGGGCCGCGGCATGATGTGAAAGTGAACGTGGGAGAAGCCCTCGGCCTCGGCGAACTGCGCCACGTAGGTCTTCTCGCAGCCCGTCACCTCGTGCAGGGCACGGGACAGTCCCACCTGCCACGCACCCAGGGCCAGCGCCTCCGAATCGGTCAGCTCGGCGATGGACGTCACGTGCCGGCGCGGCATCAGCAGGAGCCACCCGGGCAGCGCCGCGTCGAATGCGTGCGCTACCCGCCATAGCGCATCGCTGGCGATCCGCTCTCTCGGCGGCAGCGTGTCCAGCACCGCATCGCGGGCACAGATATAGCAGTCGGCCGGGATGGTCATAGGCAGATTTTATCCGCGCTCCGGCGGCACCGGCCCGGCGATGCGGCCCACCATGGCGCGCAGGTGCGCGGGCGGCGCGACCGGGATGCCCGCGGCCGGGTCGGGCACCAGTTCCTGCCAGCGCGCGCGGAGCGGAAGCTCCCCTGCCCACAAGCCGAGTGCCGCGTCCGGGCTGTCGCCGTCGTCGGGCGGACCGGTGCGGATCTTGACGGAAGCCTCGTCCAGGGACAGCGCGAGCAGCCGGGTGGCGGCGAGTTCCTTGCGGCTCGGCTGCCGGGCGTAGTCCCACTGGCCGGGGGCCAGGTGCTCGGATACGCAGCGCAGGCCGGCCAGCTTCTCCGCCGGCTCGGCGACGGTCCGCGGCGGCGCGTAGACCATGGCGCTGCGGTAGTTGACGGCATGCTCGAAAACCGACCTGGCCAGTACCAGGCCGTCGACCAGCGTCACCGTGACGCACGCCAGCGCATCGCCGGCGGCCAGGCTCTGGCTGGCCACCGAGCCGTGCACGTACAGCTGATGGTCGTCGAATCCGTAGACGGTCGGCACTACCATCGGCGCGCCGTCGACGATCACCCCGAGATGGGCGATGAAGCCGGCCCGCAGCACCGCGTAGAGCTCGGCGCGCTCGGTCCTGCCCTGCTCGCGCAGCCGCCGGTGCCGGGTCCGCTCGGTCGGCGACAAGGCACCCGCGCTCGCGGCCCGGGCTGCCGCCGCCGCGCGCCGCGGCTTCGTCATAGTGCCGGCATTCCGGCGGCGGCCCGCGCGTAGCCGTCGAGCACCAGGTCCCAGAAGCCCGGAACATCGATCCCCATCGCGACCTGCGCGTTGCATGCGGCTGGCGCAGCCGCGAAATCAGTGACGGTCATCCCGGCGGTCAGCCGCCCGGCCGTCTCCACCTGCACCAGCGCGGGCATGCAGCTGAAGAGTCCCGGCCTGGCGACCCGCGCCACGGCACAAACGTCATGCACGGCCGGGCCGCCCGGGCCGTCCGGCCACTCGCGCTCGTCCGGCATTGCGTGCTCGTCCGGCAGCGCCTGCCCGTCCGGCGTTGCCTGCCCGTCCGGCAGCGCCGGTCCGGCGACGTCGCCGCTGAGGTAGCCGGCCAGGCTGGGCAGCAGCAGGTCGCGGGCGAGCCGGCCGAGGCCGCGCATCCGCTCGCGCACCGCGACCGTGGCCCGGGCCTGCAGCGTCACGTCAAGCCCGACCATGGTTACCGTCCAGCCCGCGCCGAACACGATCGCCGCGGCCTCCGGATCAGCTCCGATGTTGAACTCCGCAGCCGGCGTGACATTGCCGCGGCCAGCCGAGCCGCCCATGATCACGAAGTCCCTGACCCGCTCGGTCAGCAGCGGCTCGCGGCGCACTGCGAGCGCGATGTTGGTGAGCGGCCCCATCGCGATGAGCGTGATCTCGCCGGGTGCGGCGCTGATCGTCTCGATCAGGTAGTCCACCGCGTGCCCGTCCGCGGCCGCGGACGCCGGTTCGGGAAGCCTCGCCCCGGCCAGCCCGGAGTCACCGTGCACATGGCGCGCGTCGAGGACCGGCCGCAGCAGCGGGCCCGCGTGACCCGGCGTGACGGGCACGTCCGGCATGCCGATGAAGTCCCGCACCCGCAGCGCGTTGGCTGTCGTCCGGTCGAGACCGACGTTGCCGGCCACGGTGGTGATACCGCAGAGCTCAAGGCCGGGGTCGCCATGCGCGAAGACAATCGCCAGGGCGTCGTCAATGCCCGGATCGCAGTCAATGATGATCTTCTGGACGGCCACGCCGTGTTCCCCTCCCGCTGTCTCGCCTTATCGTCGCATCATCAGGCATGTCAGCCGGCCGGGCCGGCCTGGCCGGAAGGCTCAGGGCTGTCCGAACTGCCGGGCGCTGGGGTACCGCTGGCCGCCGTCGACCACGATGTTGGCGCCGGTGATCCAGGACGCCCGGCGCGACAGCAGGAACGCGACGACGTCCGCGACCTCCTCGGCGCGGCCGAGCCGCCCCAGCGGGAACTGGGTAGCGGTGAAATCAGCGAACACCGCGGGGTTGTCGTTGCCGAACGCCTCCCAGGACCCGCCGGGAAACAGGATGGAGCCAGGGCTGACGGCGTTGACCCGGATGCCCCAGGCGGCCAGCTCGGCGGCGGCGGTCGCGGCGAGGTGGATCTCCGCGGCCTTGGCGACGGCATAGTTGGTCCGCGGCGCCGGGCGCATGCCGGTGATCGAGGAGATGATGACCACGGAGCCGTTGCCCGCCGCGCGGAGGTGCTCCAGGCCGGACCTGATCAGTTCGGCGGCATGCCCGGCATTGAGCGCGAACGTGGCCGCGAGATCGCCGGGAGCTGAATCGGCGAGGTTTGCGCCCACGGTGCCGCCGGCGTTGGCCACCAGGTGGTCCAGGCCGCCGAGCGCCGCCGCGATGTCGCTGACCGCCTGCCCCAGCGCCCGGGTGTCGGTGACGTCGGCCGCCGCGGTCACGACCGGCACGCCGTGCCGCGCCAGCCGGCTGGCCGCCGCCGCGAGGCCGTCGGCGCCGCGGGCGACCAGCCCGACCGCGGCCCCCTCGGCGGCAAGTGCGTCCGCCACGGCGAATCCGATACCGCGGCTTCCTCCGGTGATCAGCGCGCGGGAGCCGCGCAAGTCAAGTTCCACGGCAGCACGCTATCTTGACCATTCCCTCAAGCGCGTCACCTCAGCCGGCTGTGAACCTGGATTGACCGCCTGGCTGCTTAGGCGGCAGCGGGGTCGAGGATGGCGACGCTGTCAGCGTTCGACGGCTCGACAGAACGTGGTCAGATCGGCGCGCGTGAACCCAGCAGCGGGGCTCGCCGGGGACCACACTCGATTGTGAAGGGCCCGGTAACGGCCCTGGAAACCCTCGAACCAGCCGGAGACCTGCTACATTCCCCGGCGTGGACACCCCGGTCGGCCAGCTGATGAACATCGTCGTGGACTGCCCGGACGCCGACATCTCCGCCCGGTTCTGGGCGGCCGTCCTCGGCTGGGAGCGGGTGCAGGAGAACGCCGGCTGGGTCGACATCGCGGACGCCTCCGACGGCCGACGACGCCTGGTGTTCCAGCAGATCGCCGATTACCGCCCGCCCGGCTGGCCGGACCAGGGGCCACCGCAGCAGCTTCACCTGGATGTGCGGGTCGACGACCTCGAGATCGCCGATCAGCGGGTGCGCGCCCTGGGCGCGGTCCCGCTCGGCGAACGTGTCGTGCTCGAGGACGAAACCTACCGGGTCTACGCCGACCCGGCCGGACACCCGTTCTGTCTCGTGCAGCTCGAAACCACCTGAACCGCGGAGCCTTCATCCCCGGGAGACCTCGACCCCCTATCCGGTCACCGACGCGCCGAGCACCTCGACGGGGACCACACCCTCGATTGTGAAGAGCCAGTTAACGGCCAGCTCGGACATTCCAGCTCAGAACATCTCATGGGGATTGTTCGATGAAGATGCCCGCCTGTTAGGCGGGTGACGCGATCTCGATGTATTCCAGGCCGCGCAGGTCCAGCCAGGTTCGGCCGGGGCTGCGGACCATGCGCAGGAGTGGCTGCCCGCAGGTGGGGCAGCGCAGGACCAGGCCGGGTGAATGGTCGAAGGCCCGGCCCTCGGCGAGGGGGCCGGTGCGCCCGCATCCGGCGCAGCGGCCGATGGCGGTCGTGAGGTCGGCGCAGAACACCTCCCGCAGCGGGCCGCCGAGACTGTTGCCGTCCGTCCACATGTCGGTCATCAGGTACCTCCGCTTGGCCCGAACCGCTCGGTTTTTACCTGCCGCGGGTCCATTCCCCAGTCGGTCAGCAGGTTGGCGATGTTCTCCACGAAGCCGGTTGGCCCGCAGACGAAGCAGGCCGCGCCGGCGTCTTGCGGTCCGGCCAGCGCGGCGAGACGATCCCCGTCCAGCCGCCCGGTCCGGCCGCGGGTGCCCGGTGGCGCCGCCCGGGTATAGACGAGGTCAACGGACAGGCCGCCGCCGTCGGCTGCGATTCGCTCCAGCTCGGCGGCATACAGCAGGGTGTCCGGGCTGCGGGTGGAGTAGATCAGGCGCATCGGCGCCTGGCTGCCACTGGCGATCCGGGTCCGCACCATGGCCATCAGCGGGACCACTCCCGAGCCGCCGCCGATCAACAGCACGGGCGCCGGGTCGGCCGGGTGCCAGGCGAAGTAACCGCCGACCGGGCCGCGCAGCTCAAGCGGGTCACCGCGGCTGAGCACCTCGGCCAGGTACGGCGACACCTCGCCGTCGTCGAGCCGCTGGATGGTCAGCTCGAGCTGGCTGCCCGCGGGAGCCGAGGCGATGGAGTAACTGCGCTGCGTGGAGTAGCCGTCCTCGGCGGTCAGCCGCACGTCGATGTGCTGGCCGGGCAGGTGCCCGGGCCAGCCGGGTACCTCCAGGATCAGCGTCCGCGCGGTGGCCGTCTCGTCGCGGACGTCAGCCAGCCGGGCGACCAGCCAGCTCAGTCGCCCCAGTACCGCTGCTCGCGCCATGGATCTCCGTAGTTGTGGTAGCCGAGGCTCTCCCAGAATCCCGGCTCATCATGGTCAAGCAACTCCACGCCGCGCACCCACTTGGCCGATTTCCAGAGGTAAAGGTGCGGCACGAGCAGCCGGGCCGGGCCGCCGTGCTCGGCCGCGAGGTCCGCGCCGTCGTAGCGGAAGGCGATCCAGGCCTTCCCGTCGAGCAAGTCCGCCAGCGGCAGGTTGGCGGTGTAATCGCCGACGGCGCGGGCCACGGCGAACCCGGCGCTGGTCTCGACGCCATCCATCAGGGTGTCCATGGACACGCCGCGCCAGCTAGTGCCGAGCTTGGACCATTTCGTCACGCAGTGCAGGTCAACCGTGATGTCCTCGGCCGGCAGCGCCCGGAACGCCGCCCAGTCCCAGGCGTGCACCTGCCCCGACTCGGTCGTGATCCGGAACTCCCAGCCATCCAGCCCGGCCCGGGGCGTCGGGCCGGCCGATAGCACGGGGAAGTCATGCACCAGGTACTGGCCGGGCGGCAGCTTCGCCTCCGACCGGCGGCGCCCGAAAAACCCGGGCGAGACAATGCCCATAACGTCAGCTCCTCAGTCTGGCCCTGGAGGCCGGCCCGCCAGCCCGCTCCTGGTCGTATGGGTGCGGGACGCGGCCGCGCCGGTCATGATCGCTTGTCCCGGCCGGCGCCTGAACGCATCCATCTTGTCACCAGGCAACGGCCGCAGGGCGCTCTCGAACAGGCCGCGGGAACCTGCACAGCAGGTCGGGAGCGATGAGTTTCCCGCCTCGCGGCCGTCACAGTACCCGGAAGCTGTCAGTGGCGTCTGGCAGGATGCCAGCGGAGGCCAGGCAGTGCGCGTGCCCGTGGCCGGGCAGGACAGCGCGGCGCCGGGCATGCAAGGACGGGAAGGGGTTCCGGGATGAGTGGCGTACGGGTACTGGTCGGCACGCGCAAGGGCGCGTTCGTGCTGACGTCGGACGGCAGGCGCGAGCAATGGGACGTTAGCGGGCCGCACTTCGCCGGCTGGGAGATCTACCACGTGAAGGGCTCGCCCGCTGACCCGGACCGGTTGTACGCCTCGCAGTCCAGCGGCTGGTTCGGGCAGCTGATCCAGCGCTCCGATGATGGCGGCACGACGTGGGAACCGGTAGGTAACGAGTTCAGCTACCAGGGCGTACCTGGCACGCACCAGTGGTACGACGGCACGCCGCACCCCTGGGAGTTCGCGCGGGTCTGGCATCTCGAGCCATCGCCGGACGATCCGGACCTGGTCTATGCCGGGGTCGAGGACGCCGGCCTGTTCCGCTCCGCCGACGGCGGCAAGCAGTGGCAGGAACTGCCAGGGCTGCGCTGCCACGGCTCAGGGCCGTCCTGGCAGCCGGGTGCCGGCGGGATGTGCCTGCACACGATCATCCTGGATCCGGGCAAGCCCGGGCGCATGTTCGCGGCCATCTCGGCGGCCGGCGCGTTCCGCTCCGATGACTCCGGCGAAACCTGGCAGCCGGTCAACCGCGGCCTGCGGTCCGAGGGCATCCCCGATGACGACGCCGAGGTCGGCCACTGCGTGCACCGGCTGGCGATGCACCCCTCGCGCCCGAGCGTGCTGTACATGCAGAAGCACTGGGACGTCATGCGCAGTGACAACTCCGGTGATTCGTGGCACGAGGTCAGCGGCAACCTGCCGAGTGACTTCGGGTTCCCGATCGACGTTCACGCGCACGAGCCGGACACCGTCTACGTAGTGCCGATCAAGAGCGACTCGGAGCATTTCCCTCCGGAGGGGAAGCTGCGGGTGTACCGCAGCCGGACCGGCGGCGACGAGTGGGAAGCGCTCACCGAGGGCCTGCCGCAGGCCAACTGCTACGTCAACGTGCTGCGGGACGCGATGGCCGTGGACTCCCTCGATTCGTGCGGCGTCTACTTCGGCACCACCGGCGGGCAGGTGTACGCGTCGGCCGACGCCGGGGACAGCTGGACGCCGATCGTGCGGGACCTCCCGGCCGTCCTGTCGGTCGAGGTCCAGACGCTGTCATGATCCGGGTGGTGCTCCCCGCGCACCTGCGGACGCTCGCGAAGGTCGGCGGCGAGGTGGAACTCGACGTTGCCGGCCAGGTCACGCAGTGCTCGGTCCTGGACGCGCTGGAAGCCAGCTACCCGGTACTGCGCGGGACAATCCGCGACCACCACACCGGACGGCGCCGGGCGTTCGTGCGGTTCTTCGCCTGCGAGCGGGACCTGTCCCACGAGCAGCCGGACGCCCCGCTGCCCGACGCGGTCGCCATGGGCGCCGAGCCATTCCTGATCGTGGGGGCAATGGCAGGTGGCTAGGCGCAAGATGTAAGGAAGGTCCCCGGCGTTCCCGGCCGTCACCGCTAGCGTTGCTGGATGCTGTCCGGCGGCTGGGTAGAGGTGGTCGCACTGGCCGCCGCGTTCGTGATCGCCGTGCTGGCCACGCCGGCCGGGATATCCGGTGCCGTCCTGCTGCTGCCGTTCCAGGTCAGCGTGCTGGGCACGCCCAGTCCGGCGGTCACCCCGACCAACCTGCTCTACAACGTGGTCGCCACGCCGGGCGCGCTCTACCGCTACTGGCGGCAAGGGCAGACGGGCGGCAGGCTCACGATCGTGCTCATCACCGGAACCCTGCCCGGCGTCATCGCGGGCTCAGTCATCCGGGTCGAGCTGCTGCCCGGCGCGCACGTCTTCGACCTCATCGTCGGGCTGGTCCTGCTCCCGCTCGGAGCCTGGCTGACCGTCAGCCGCAGCCGGCCTCAGGCGGGCGGCACCCGGACTGTCCGGATCCCCCCGCCGGCGTTGATCCTCATCGCTGCTGCAGTGGGCTGCGTCGGCGGCATCTACGGCATCGGCGGCGGGTCGATACTGGCCCCGGTCCTGATCGGCACCGGCCGGCCGCCCTCGCAGGTCGCGCCCGCCGCGCTCGGCTCCACCTTCGTGACATCCATCGCGGGCGTAGTGACCTTCACCATCCTGGCGGCCCACCAGCACGGGCCAGTGGCACCCGACTGGCCCACCGGCATCGCGCTCGGCATCGGCGGCCTGGCCGGCGGCTACACCGGTGCCCGGATCCAGTCCCGTCTCCCCGACGCCCTCATCCGCCGCCTGGTCGGCATCCTGGTCCTCGCGATCGGCGCCCGCTACCTCTGGGCAGGCCTGAGCTGAACACGGCCCGCGGGCGCCGGGTCGTCCGGCGTGGCCAGCTACTCTGCGGTACGCCGTTAGCCTGTCCGCCATGTCGTGCAGCCCCGGACTAGCGCCGGCCAGTACCCAGGCGGGCGCACCAGGTCGCGATGCTGCGGCGGTAGCCGCCGGGCAGGTTCAGGCCGGCGATCTCTGCCTCGGTGAACAGGCCCACTTCGCTGTGCTCGGCGGAAACCACCGGCGCTGCATCGCCGGCCGGGTAACAGCCGTAGGTGACGATGAAGATATCTGCCGCGGCGACCGTGATGCGGTACACCCAGCTGTCCAGGATCGGCCCGGTGGTGACCGTCCAGCCGGTCTCCTCGGCGATCTCGCGGGCGAGGCATTCCTCCGGAGTCTCGCCGGGCTCGATCCGGCCGCCGGGTAGCTCCCACTCATCGCGCTCGTTCTTGAGTAGCAGGACCCGCTCGTCCCGGACGATGACTCCCTTGATAGAGACCGGGACGGCTTGCGGTCCGCGAGCCGGCTGGGTCAAGGCTCCGTCCGCGGGCCGCTCAGCCGGTGGCGTGCAGCCAGCGCACCGGGGCACCGGCCGCGGCGTGCCGGAATGGCTCAAGCTCGTCGTCCCAGGGCTGGCCGAGCAGCAGCGAGAGTTCCTCCTCCAGCGAGCCGCCGAGGGCAGGATGGCGCGGGACAGGCCGGTCCGGCAGCCCGCGGGCGCCGTCGCCGGGCCATGCCTCGTCGGCCAGCGCGAGGACGGGCGCGGCGTCAGGCCCGGGCCCGGCAGGCGACGACGGGCCGGCGGGCACGGCTGACAACGGCCCGGATCCGGCGAACGCCGCCGATGCCGACACCGATGCCAGTGTCATCGCGGCGCGCAGCCGGCCTTCGGGGACCAGTACGTCGCCGTTGGCGGAGATGACCGCGGAGAACGTGCCGAGCGACGGCGTGCAGCTATAGCGCACGGCATCACAGCCCGGGCTGGCCTCCTCGGTGACCTCGAACCTGACCAGGTTCCAGCCGGCCAGCGCCGACGTTATCGCGCCGCCTGCTCCGGCCCGGCCCTGCCAGCTGAGTTCCGTGCGCAAAGAGCCCGGCGACGCGGGCTGCTCGACCCAAGGCAGGGTTACGCCCATGCCGAGCACCCCGGCCACGGCCCACTCGATATGCGGGCTCAGCGCCGGGGGCGCGGAGTGAACCTGCAGCACGCCACGTACGGTCACGAGACCTCCCTGCCAGCGGATGAGATGCGTCTTCCCCAACGACCTCATCGCCCGCAGGCGCCCGGCTGCCCGTCAGCATGCTTCCAGGTACGAAACTCATTGTGCCCCACGGCCGGCGCCAGCACCAGCATTCCCGCGGCGAAGCGGCGCGCCGGCAGCCCGATGAGCCCTTCCGGCCGCCGGGAACGGGCGCATCCGGGCCGTCGCATGATGTGATAGTCGGGTGATCCGGGCAGACGGGACAGCGGCTCCCCCGGCCGCCGGCGGCAACCTGGCCGGCCGTGACATCACCGGGCTGCTGTTCACGGCGGAAATGTACGGCGTCCAGCTGGACCAGCTCGCGGCCGTTCTCGGCGTCAGCGAAACCCGGGCGCGCGCGATCGCGGCACACTGGCGCAGGCAGCGCCACGCGGAGTCGGCCCGGCTCGGACCGGGCCCTCCGTGGGTCTGGCTGACCAGGGCGGGGCTGACCAGCTGCGGCCTGCGGTACGTGCAGGCACCGCCCGCGTTATCGCGGCTCGCGCACATCCGGGCCGCCGCTGCGGTGCGCATCGCGCTGGAGGCCGCGGCCGGCTGACCAGGCGGCCGGCGCGTACTGGCGCAGCGAGCGGCGGCTGCGCGCCCGGCTGGGCGGCCGCGTCGGGTTGCGTGACCACGTGCCCGACGGCGAGGTGCACTGGCCGGACGAGGCGCCGGTCGCGTGGGCCGGCGAGTGCTGGGCGATCGAGGCCGAGCTGACCAGAAAGACCGTCAGCCGCACCACGGCCATCATGCGTGAGCTCCTCAGCCGGACCGGCGACTACGGCTGCCCCGCCGCCGACGTCCTGGTACCGGGCCGGCCGCCACGGCACGCGCGGGTGCTGTACCTGTGCTCGCCCGCCGCCAGGCCCACCGTGACCAGGGCGAGGGAGGCACTCGGCGGCGCTGCGGCCAGGATCGAGATCCGGGCGCTGCCGCCGGGCGCAGCGATGGAACCCGCCGTCCGGCCGACGGGGCCCCGGACGCCGCCCCAGGCCAGGATCAGCCGGTGATCAGCCGATACGTCAGCCTGCTCGCGGTCCGCGCCGCTGCCCGCGGCTTGCTCCGGCTGATCAGGCTGGCCGCCGCGGCCGCGCTGATCGTCGCCGCCGCGCCGGTATCGCTGGTCGCCGCGGGCAGCGCGGCGGGAGCCTGGCTGCGCGGCTGGCCACCCGGCAGGCTGTACCGCGCGGCCGCTTACTGCGCGCCGATGGTCATCGTCTGGCTCGCGGCAACGGAGTTAGCCGCCAGGTCCTGGCGCAGCGTCGTCACCGCGCCGTATCTCGCCTGGCTCGCGATGTGGCATCACGCCGCGGCGGGCGGCTACCCGGCCGCCGCCGCGGTCATCGCGCCGGCCGCCATCCCGCTGGGCCTGCTGGCCGGCGGGCTCGCCTGGTCCTACCGGATCCGGTCGATGGAGACCGGCAGCGGCGGCCTGTCGCCGGGATCGGCGGTCGCCTTTGACCTGCGCCAGTGGCGGCATCAGGTCCGCAGCGCCCGGGCCCTGATTGCCGCTCCCGGCTCGTTGCCCTTAACCACCCAGAACGGGCACGTCGTGGCCGGTGCCGTGATCAGGGCCGTCGGCCATCAGGCGGACCGGGTCGCGGACATTCCCTATCCGCGGATGCGCTCGCACCAGGTTGTCATCGGCACCACCGGCACCGGCAAGACCACCCTGCTGTTGCGGCTGTGGGCCGGGTTCATGGCCACCGCGCTGCGGCGGCATGCCGCCGGGGCCGGGCGCCCGCCGCTGCTCGTGGTGCTGGACTGCAAGGGCGGCGCGGACGCGCGGCGCATCGCGGACCGCGCCCGGCGGGTACTGCGCGCGGCCGGCGCGCGCAGCACGGCCATCTGGCCGGACGAAGCCAGCCTGTCGCTGTGGACCCTGCCGCCCCGGCAGCTCACGACCACGCTGCTCGACCTCATCGAGCACGGCACCGGCGCCGCCGCCTACTACGCCGACGTGATGGAGGCCGTCGTGGCGCTGGCCGTCGAGGCGCCGTGCGGGCCGCCGGCCAGCTCGGCTGACTTCCTCGCCAGGCTTGACGCCGACTGGCTCGGCCTTGCCTACTCGGCCGCCGGGTACGACAGCGACCTCGCCCTCGTCCGCTCGGCGGCACGGCAGTTCGGCGACATCGCGCTGCGGTACCGCACCCTGTTCCGCCGGCTGGGCGGCGGGCTGGACGGGCCCGGCGGCTTCGGCGACGCGGACGCCTGGTACTGCATCCTGGAAGGCACCGCGGAGATCTCGGTCGCCGAAGGCCAGGCCAGGGCGCTTGTCGACCTGCTTGCCAGCTACGTGACCAGCCAGCCGGCCGGCGGCGGCCAGGCCAGGGAGATCCTGCTGGCCGTAGACGAGTTCAGCGCGGTCTCCCGGCGGCTGCCGATCTGGCAGCTGTATGAGCGCGCCCGGTCACTCGGCCTTGCCGTGCAGGTGTCCGCCCAGTCCTGGCAGGGGCTGGCGGCCGATGATGACGAGCGGTACCGGATCGCGGCGTCCGCCGACGGCGGCATCTGGCTGCTTCGCACCCCGCATCCCGAGCCGGTCACCGGGCTGGCCGGCACGCGCAAGCTGGTAGACACGAGCCGCAGGCTGCTCGGCGTGCCGATCTGGAGTCATCAGGGCACGTCGCGGATCCGGCAGGCGCCGGTGGCTGATCCGGCGCTGATCAGGTCACTCGACGTCGGCCAGGTCGCCTATATCTACCGCGGCGGCGTCACCTTCATCCAGGTCAAGCGGCTGATCGGCGGCCCGGCCGCACTGTCCGGGCCGACCAGCGCCACAGCGGCGCGGGCCGGCCCGCGCGCGCACGGCCAGCCAGCCCTCGTGCCGTCAGCTACCGGGCCGCCCGCGAGCCCGCAGCCAGTCACCGCACCGGGACCGGCGCCGGCGGGCGCGTCAGCGCAGCGGCCGCTGCCGGACATCGGCGAGCTGCTGGACGAGGCGTTCGGCGCGGAGCCCGGCTCGTGAGCCGCCGTCCCCGGCAGCGGCCGCCTGACCCGTTCGCCGCGCTGGGCCTGACGGCCACGCCGGAACTGACCGACGACGATGTCCGGGCCGCCTGGCGGCGGGTCGCCACCGCAACCCACCCGGACCGCTCCGACGGCGGGGATCCTGCGCGGTTCGCCGCTGCCGCTGCTGCCTACACCGAGCTGCGGACCCGGGTCGGCCGCGGCGAGGCGATAGCCGACGCCGGCGACGGTGCCCGGGACAAGCAAGCCCGGTGGCCTCGCCGCGCAGTCGTGCTCCTGCCAGGCCGGATCCGCCGGGGGCGTCCCGGCCGGCTGGCGCTCCGGGTACTGGTGGCCGCTGCGGCGAGTGCCGCAGTAGTGGCCGCGGCGGGTTCCCAGCCCGCGGTGCCTGCGCTGATCACCGGTGCGCTGACGTGGCTGCTCCTGACCGCCCGCCAGGATCTCGCGCCGCCGCCGGAATAGCCAGGCTCCGCCCGGCGAGAATCCGTCAAGGGCGCAGGGCTGGTCCGCCGCCGAGGCACCGCAAAGGTCATGAGCTACCCTGAAGTGCTGGAATGTGTCGTTCCTGAACGGGGAAGCCGTGACTGCTGGGCCTGATGTCCTCAGTGCTCGTCCCGGTGATCATGTCGTTTTGTTCTACCAGGACGATGACGGGCTCGCCGGGCGGGTGAGCGAGTACCTTCTCGAAGCCATCCGGCAGGACGGCACGGCGATCGTGATCGCCACGCCGGATCATCGGCTCCTGTTCGAGAGACGGCTCGCTCGGGCCGGCGTCGACATCGCGGCCGCCCAGGCGAGCGGTTCCTATCTCGCGCTCGACGCCAGCGAGACGATGCGCCGGTTCATCATCGCTGACTGGGCCGACCCGGCCAGTTTCTGGCTCGCCATCAGCCCGCTGATCCGGCAGGCAGCCGGGACCGGGCAGCCAGTCCGCATCTATGGCGAGATGGTCGCGCTGCTCTGGGATGACGGGCTCGTCAACACGGCCATCGAGGTCGAGGCGATGTGGAACGAGATCGGCGGCCAGTACTCGTTCTCGCTGCTCTGCGCCTATCCGGCACAGTCCGTCAACGGCAGCCGTCACCATGATGCCCTGGCCGAGGTGTGCCGCGCGCACGCGGCAGCCGTGGATGTTCCGCCGCAGCCAGGCCAAATACGCCTGTCGCCGCCGGGCTAACCGGGGTCCGGGCCGGTGGCGACCGGGCGGCCAGGATCGGCGAGCCAGCCGGACCAGGACCCGACATACAGCGCGGCAGGCATGCCCGCCAGGGTCAGCGCCAGCACCTCGTGCGCGGCGGTGACGCCCGAGCCGCAATAGGCGCCGGCCCGGCGCCCGGCGGTAACGCCTAGCTGGGCGAACCGCTCCGCTAGCTCGGCCGGTGCACGGAACCGGCCGCCGGAGGTCATGCTGCCGGTGACCGGAGCGCTCAGCGCGCCGGGAATGTGACCGGCCACCGGATCGACGGGCTCGGCCTCCCCCCGGTAGCGCTCCGCGGTCCTGACGTCGAGCAGGATGCCGGACCGGGCCAGTTCAGCGGCACCTGCCGCGTCCACGATGGGCATGCCGCCCGGGACGGCGGTAAAGTCGCCGCCGCCCGTGCCCGGGGTCGCGTCCGCCGTGACCGGCAATCCTGCCGCCGCCCACGCGCTGAAACCGCCGTCGAGTACCCGGACCTGCTGATGACCGAAATAGCGGAGCGTCCACCAGGCCCGGGCGGCCGGGATCGAGTCGCCGTCGTCGTAGACGACGACCGGCCGGCCGGCGCTCACCCCGGCCCGGCGCATCGCCGCCTGGAAAGCGGCGGCTTCGGGCAGCGGGTGCCTGCCCCCGGCGCCCGGCGGTGCGGCAAGATCCCGGTCCAGGTCAACGAAAACGGCCCCGGGCAGGTGGCCAGCCAGGTAGCTGGCCGCACCTGGCGGCCCGCCGAGCCGCCAGCGAGCGTCGAGAAGCACCGGAGCGGACTCCCCCGCGAGCTCGCTGGCAAGCGCCGCGGTGTCGATCAGCGGGCTGGCTGAGGCGTCCATGCTGGGGATAACCTCCGAATTTCTGTGGATAACGGTGTCCGGGAATGTCGGGTTCCCCGAGCCGGGTGTGGACAAACGCCCGCCTCGACGGCCGGCGGCGACTGGGCCGACGGCACACGCTAGCCGCCCCGGCCCGGCCCAGGGCTGGTGACTCGGCGGCGCCGGGCGGGCAGGCCCGGTGCGGCCTGCTCAGTTAGCGTGCCGCAGCCAGTCGACAACCTTGGCGGCATGGGTGTCGGGCGGGAAAACCGGGTAGAAGGCATGCTCGATCCGGCCCCCGTTCAGCACCAGGGTGAGTCGCTTGTAGAGCCGTTCTCCCCCGGCCGTGAACGTGGCCAGGCCGAGCCGGTCCGCCAGCACCAGGCCGGGATCGGACAGCAGCGGGTAGGGCAGCGCCAGCCGGGCCGCGAGCTCGCCCTGGTAGCCGCTGTCCTGACTGGACAGGCCGTAAACCTCGGCGCCGAGCGCCGCGAGCTCCGCATAGTGATCGCGGAAGCCCATCGACTCGGGCGTACAGCCGCGGGCGCCGGGAATCTCGTTCCATCCCTCGGGCAGCGGCACGCCCGGCTGCCCAGTCCTCGGGTAGATGTACACGACTGCCCGCGGGCTGCCTGCCCGGGACAAGTCGACGGGCTCCCCGGTGGTCGCGGTGAAGATCACCGGCGGCATCTCGGTGCCGGGCAGGTGAGCCGCGGCGCCGTCGTCCTGCGGTACCGGAAGGTCATCCGGCAGCTGTTCATAGCTAGTACCGGGCACCGCTACCCCTCTCATGGGCCGGCCGCCCCGCGGCCGGCTTCCTGTCATGTCTCGGCGACGACCAGGTGCGGCACTAGCTGGTCGGCCGTGGTCAGCGAGCCGTGCATGCCGATCAGCGCCGACTCGTGCGGCTCGGTCCTGGTCGCCACCATGGCCCATGGCCCGGCCGGGGCGGCGACCACGTCGCCGATCCTGGGCATCAGGTGCTCGGCTACCTCGCCGAACCAGCCCGCGCCGATCGCCTCGTCCCTGGACGCGACCCAGGCCCTGGCGCCCAGGGTCTCGCGCCACGCGGCGAGCACGTCGGCGGCAGCTCCCGGCCTGGCGTAGACATGCCTGGCCCGCGGCTCGCCGCCGAGCAGGGCCACCCCCTCGCGTAGCTCCGGCGTCGAGTCCACGTCGATCCTGTCCTGCGGCGAGACGTCCACCATGCCGTGATCGGCGGTCACGTGCAGCACCGTGCCATGCGGCAGGGCCGAGGCGAGCTGCTCGGCGAGCTTGTCGACATGCCCGAGCTGGTAACGCCAGGCGTCCGATGTGCAGCCGCAGCTATGACCGGTCGAATCGAGCTTGCCGTAGTAGGTCATGACCAGGGCGCGGTCTGACTCCTTCAGCGCGACAGCCGACTGAGCGACGAGCGCACCGAGGCTGTCGGCCACCCGGTAGTCCGCGCCGCGCATGGCGGCGACGGACAGCCCGGTACCGCGGAAAGCGCCCGGCGCGACCCGGCACGCGGCGATACCGGCCTCGACCGCCCGCTCGAAGATTGTCGACCCGGGCTGCCAGGCCACCGGATCGACCTTGCGATCCCACCGCAGCGCGTTGAGCAGCTTGTGCTGCCCGGGCACCGCAACCTGGTAGCCGAGCATCCCGTGCTGGCCCGGCGGCCGGCCCGTGCCCAGGGAGCTCAGGCTGGTCACCGTAGTGGCCGGGAAGCCGGCCGACAGCGGCCGCGCGGTGGTGGCGAGCTCGGACAGGAACGGCGCTGCCGCCTGGTGATCACGCAGCAGTTCCCAGCCGAGGCCGTCCACGATGAGCAGGCAGACCCGGCTCGCCGGGGACAGGTCCAGCGGGTTCGAGTCGCCCGCGCCGAGCGACGCGAGCAGCGAAGTAGCCAGGTCGGCCAGCGATGCCTCGCCATAGCGCGGCAGCGTCGGCGGAACTGCCGGCTGGTCGGTCATCGGCGCCTACGGCCGGCTGGTGGCTTCGGACAGCGCCTGCCCGAACGCCAGTACCTGGCGCACCGCGTCCTCGCCGTCGGCCGCCTCGCTCACCCGCAGCGCCAGGTCGTCCGCGGTGATCGTGCCGGTGTAGCCGTGATCGGCATCGCAGCTCTCGTCGCCGCAGTGCGCGGGCTCGAGCTCCACATGGGAGAGCACGTTCCAGCCGATGGTGAGCACGACCTCGGTGGGCATCGTGACGCCAGGCACGTACGAAGCGGGATCGGGCACCACGCGGGTAACCGCCACCGACGAGATCCGGGAGAACCGGACCGCCTCGGTGCTGGTCTCGGCCTGCGGGCGGGAGTCGGTATCGTCCGGCGGATGCTCGTCGGTGTGCGAGAAGACCAGCCGGGTGGGGGTGAGCGCCAGCACCGTCATATGGCGCCGTACCTCCATCCCGGGATCGAACAGCGCGTCATGGTGCACGACATAGGACAGCACGGGCTCCTGCCCGAGGGCCGCCGTGACCGCGTCCGAGACTACTCCCGGGTAGTACCCGCTTCGCTCGATCGCTGACCGCATGCCCCCGGCCGAGGCTCTGGTATCCCTCATGTCCCCCATCCTGCACCGTCCGGGGGCCAGATGCTCACACAGTCGAAGCTAGATCGCCACCGGGGCCCGGCAGCACCGCGGCTGTCAGGTCGAGATGGGACTCCGTCGCCGGCTCGGGCAGCGCGACAGCGCCCGCGCTCGGCACCGGCCGCGGCCGCCGCGGGGAGGATGCGCCCGAGGCACCGCCGCGGCCCCGGTAAACCAGCAGCCCGTTGACGGGGTCAGGCACCGCGTCGAGCGCGGCCTGGACGGCAGGGAGCGCGCGGAATGCTTCCCACTGCGCGTCGTCCTTGAATCGGACCTCCAGGACGACGCCCCATCGGCTCTTGATCCAGTCCCACCCGACAGTGCCGTTCGAGATGGCCGCCTCCACCAGGGCGGCGCCATACGAATCCCGCCACCGCGACGCCGGGATCTCCGCGTCGAATACTTCGATCGACCAGTAATCGGCCATAACAGCAACGATAAGACGGTCCGGGCCGCGGGAGAAGCCGCTCAGCACCGGCCGAGGTAGCGTTCAGCTACCGGCGGAACGCCCGCCTGCCGGCCGTCCGCTGGCATCCGGCAGGCCTGGATGCCCGGCCGGCCAACCGGATGCTGCCCCGCGCCTAGCTCGCGCGGCCGCCGAGCAGGTAACGGAGCAGCACGACGTCTCCCACCGGGCGGGCCTCGGTGAGTTCCATCGGATACCCGGGACCGTGCGGGAACGCGCCGGGGCCGACGAGCCGGGGCGCCTCGGCATCCCCGACGAAGAACGGCGCGATCGCCAGCTGAAGCTCGTCGGCAGCCCCGGCGGCAAGGAACTGGGTGAGCACGGCGGTGCCGCCCTCGACCATCAGCCGGCCTATCCCCCGGGCGGCGAGATCGGCGAGCACCGCCGCCAGGGCGGCCGGCTGCCCCGCGTCAATGATCGTCGCCGCGCCGGCCAGCCGGGCCCTGGCGCTGTCCGCCGCCTCGCTGGCGGCATACACCAGCCTGGCGGCGTCACCGGTGGCGAAGAAATTCGACACCGGGTCAAGATCGCCGGTCCGGGTCAGGGTGACCTTGACCGGGCTGGCCGTCAGCCCGCGGGCGAGCCGCGCCGCGCGCCGCGCCGGGGAGCGCACCAGCAGCCGGGGGTTGTCGCGGCGGATGGTCTGCGCGCCGACCAGGATCGCATCACAGCCAGCGCGGACCTCATCGACCCGGTCCAGATCAGCAGCCCCGGAGAGGCATAGCCGCTCGCCGCTGGCGTCGTCGATGTAGCCGTCGACGGACACTGCCGCCGACAGCAGCACGTACGGCCGCTCTGCCACTCGCACCCCTGCCTCTACTCGGTCACCGCGCTACCCATCGGCGCGGGAGCGATCCGGCCGCACCTAGGCTAGGCCGTCATGTACTGGGCCGGACTCCGGCTCGCCGTGACGCTGCTCACCGCGATCCCGCTACCGCGCGACAAGGCCGGCGAGCCGCCGTCGCGGCCCGCTGCGGGCGCCGCCATGGTCTGGGCGCCGGTGATCGGGCTGCTGCTTGGCTGCGCCGCCGCCCTGGTGCTCTACGTCTTCCAGCGGTACGGGCACGCCGGGCCGCTGCTCGGCGCGACGCTCGCCATCATCGTGCTCGCGGCCCTGAGCCGGTGCCTGCACCTGGACGGGCTGGCTGACTTCGCGGACGGGCTGGGCAGCCGGAAGCCGGCCGATCAGGCGCTGGACATCATGCGGCGGTCCGATATCGGCCCGTTCGGCGTCGCCACCCTGGTGCTCACCGTGCTGCTCCAGGTCACGGCGCTGACCCAGGCCGACGCGCTGGGCCGGGGCGTGACCTCGGTGATCGCCGCCGCGATCACCGGGCGGCTGGCGCTGACCTGGGCCTGCCGGCGCGGGGTGCCCGCGGCCCGCGGCGAGGGACTCGGCGCGCTGGTGGCCGGCACGGTGCATCCCGCCATCCCGGCCGCGCTGTCGGCAGCGGCACTGGCGGGGGGTGCTGCGTTCGGCCTGATTTTTGTCGTGGCCGTCGCCGCGGGACTGGCTGCCTCGCTGGCGGTGACCTGGCTCGCGGTCCGCCGCCTCGGCGGAATCACCGGCGACGTGCTCGGCGCGCAGGTGGAAATCTCCGCCGCCGTCTGCCTCGTCGTCCTCGCGCTCAGCTGACCGGGCGTCTCAGCCGGGCGCCAGGGCCTCGCGCAGCCGCCGGGCATAGCCGGCCGCCTCCTCGTCGCTGGCGTACTTGACCCGCGGCCAGAAGAAGCCGCGGAGCCCGTCGCCGCGGGTGCGCGGCACCACGTGCACGTGCAGGTGCGGGACGCTCTGGCTGACGACGTTGTTCAGCGCGACGAAGGTGCCCTGGGCGCCGAGCGCGGCCGGGACCGCCGCGCTCAGCCGCTGCACCCGGCGAAATAGCGGGCCGACCAGATCGGACGGCAGGTCGGGCAGCGTCACGTAGTGCTCCCTCGGCGCCACCAGCAGATGGCCCTTGAACACCGGCCGGGCGTCCAGGAACGCCACCGCCACCTCGTCGTCCAGCACGATCTGCGCGGGCACCGATCCGGCGATGATGCCGCAGAACAGGCAATCGTTCATCCCGGCACGGTAACGTGCCGGTGTGGCAGCTGACGGACGACGGCACGTGCTCGCCATCGGCGGGTTCAGCGCACCACGCGGTGACCAGGCCGCGATGCCCAGGCTCGTGGCGCACGCGCTGGAGCTGTCCGGCCGGGACAGCCCTCGTGCCTGCGTGCTCAATACCGCGATGGGCGATGACCCCGGCACGTTCGTGCGCATGTACTCGTGGCTGTCCGGTATCTCCGCGCAGCCCAGTCACCTGCAGCTGTTCCCGATGCCCAACGTCGCCGATCCCGAGGATCTGCTGCTCTCCCAGGACGTGATCTTCGTGGGCGGCGGCAGCGTCGCCAACCTGATGGCGGTCTGGCGGGTGCACGGGCTGGACCGGATCATGCGGCAGGCCTGGGAGCAGGGCACCGTGCTGTCCGGCGTGAGCGCCGGCGCGCTGTGCTGGTTCGAGGGCGGCACCACGGACTCGTTCGGCCCGGTGCTGCGGCCGTTCACCGGCGGGCTCGCGATGCTGCCCGGCAGCTACTGCCCGCACTACAGCTCCGAGCCGGGCCGCCGCCCGCTGTACGAGTCGCTGGTGGCCGGCGGCAGCCTGCCCGCCGGGATCGCGTGCGACGACGGGGCCGCGGCGCATTTCGCCGACGGCGAGCTGGCCGGGATCGTCGCCGACGCGCCGGGCCCGGCCGGCTACCGGGTCGAGCCGGACGGCGCGGGCGGCGCCGCCGAGACGAGGCTGCCCGCCCGGCTACTGCCGTAGCGGCCCGTGGCCGGCCTTCCGCAAGGTCAGCCGCCTGGCGTACAGCATCAGCCTGAAGGCGGACGACTATCCGGCGACGGCGCGCATACGCTGGACAGATGTCCGTGCTCTACGCCTGGCTGCGGCGCCACCCGGTGCTGGTGGACGGCATGCTGGCATTCGTTCTCGCGCTGACCGAGCTACCGCAGATCATCGCGGGGCACTGGCCGCACGTTCTGTTCGTGCTGCTGCTGGTCGTGCCGGTGGCGTTCCGCCGCCGCAACCCGGTGCTGGCCTTCGCCATCGCGGCGATCGGCGGCGCCTGCCTTGTCCTGACGCGCGGCGGCTTGGCCGGCGCTGACCTGGCGATCGTGGTCCTGCTGTACACGCTGGCCGCCTACCGGCCGCGCCGCGAATCGGTGGCCGGGCTGGCGGTAACTCTGCTCGGCTCGGCCGTTGCCCTGCAGATAGGAACGCCGCGCGTCGGGGTCCGGGATCTGCACATGTTCCTGGGCGGCATGGTCGTCGTCGGCGGCACGGCCCTGGTCGCCTGGGTGCTGGGCGACTCCATGCGGTACCGCCGGGCGTACTACCTCGCCTTGGAGGACCGGGCTGCCCGGCTCGAGCGCGAGCGGGACGCCCAGGCGCGGCTCGGCGCGGCGGCCGAGCGCGCCAGGATCGCCCGCGAACTGCACGATGTGGTGGCGCACAACGTCAGCGTCATGGTCGTGCAGGCCGACGGCGCGCGCTACGCGCTAGAAACAGAGCCAGAACGAGCACGGCAGGCGCTCGGCGCCATCTCGGCGACAGGCCGTCAGGCGCTAGCCGAGATGCGCCGTCTGCTGGGCGTGCTGCGGTCCGGCGACGAGCAGGCTGAGCTGGCCCCGCTGCCTGGTATCGACCAGCTGCGTGACCTGCTGGACCAGACCAGGGCGGCCGGGCGAACGGTGTCGTTCACGCTGGAGGGCACGCCCAAGCCGCTGTCTGAGGGGGTCGGGCTGGCGGCCTACCGGGTCGTCCAGGAGGCGCTGACGAACACCCGCAAGCACGGCGGGATCGGGGCGTCGGTGGCCGTGTCCTTGCGGTACACCGCCGATGAGCTGGTCGTCGGCGTGACCGATGACGGCCGCGGCGCGGCCGCCGCTGACGACGGTGCCGGGCTCGGCCTGACCGGGATGCGCGAGCGGGTCGGGATGTACGGCGGCACCGTGCACGCCGGGCCGCGGCCGGCCGGCGGATACCTGGTGAGCGCCAGCCTGCCGCTGGTCCCGGCCGCGGCGGCGGCGCCTGCAGACGGCCAGGCGGCGGTCAAGCCGGGGGCGGCGGCGTGACCATCAGGATCGTTCTCGTGGATGACCAGGAGCTTGTCCGGACCGGGTTCCGGATGGTGCTGGACGCGCAGCCGGACATGACGGTGGCCGGCGAGGCCGCCGACGGCCTGGCCGCCGTGGAGTTCGCCCGCACGCACTCGGCGGACGTGATGGTGATGGACGCGCGGATGCCGCGGCTGGACGGGGTGGAGGCAACCCGGCGGATCCGGCAGGCCGGGGACCTGCCCCGGATACTGATGCTCACCACCTTCGACCTGGACGAGTACGCGTTCGCCGCGCTGAAGGCGGGGGCGAGCGGCTTCCTGCTGAAGGACGTCCCGCCCGAGGAACTGCTCTTCGCGATCCGGGCCGTGCACTCCGGCGACGCCGTCGTCGCCCCGTCTACCACGCGGCGGCTAATCGACCAGTTCGCGCCGCTGCTGCCCGCCGGGGACGCGCCCCCGCCGCCGGGCCTGTCCGGCCTGACTGAACGCGAGCGTGAGGTGCTCGGGCACGTCGCCCAGGGCCTGTCGAACGGCGAGATCGCGCGCTGCCTGTTCGTCTCCGAGGCCACCGTCAAGACGCATGTCGGCCGCATCCTGGCGAAGCTCGGCCTGCGCGACCGGGTGCAGGCCGTGGTCTTCGCGTACGAGAACGGGCTGGTCCGGGCGCGCGGCCAGGCGTAGCGCGGCGGTAGTTCCGGCGTAGCCTGCTCTCAGCACGCGCAACGCTGCCTCCGTCAGGCGTAGCGCCTATGCCGCCAGGCGTAGCCCGGTGTCGTCAGGCGTAACGCTGATGTACCTGGTCCCACCCGGTGACGTTCACCAGGTCGGCGGGCGTCCCGCCGAGATACGCGGCCAGCGCGTCCAGGTGCCAGTGCCAGCCCGCCAGCACCATGGTGCGGTACTCGGCCGGCAGCTCAAGGGTGCTAGAGAAGGCCAGCAGGGTGCCGTCGCCGTCCGGCCGCAGTTCCCAGCGGAGCACGCCGTGCAGGTCGCCGGTCGTCTCCAGCAGGCGCGGCGGCTCCAGCCTGGTGATCGTGGCATGCATCTCCGCGCGGTTGCCGCAATCGTCGGTGTTCAGCCAGCGGAGCACGAACTTGCCGCCCTCGACCAGGTCGACCTCGGCCTGGCCCCACCAGCCGGTCAGCTCGGCGGGATCGGTCAGCGCCGCCCACACGCGCTCCACCGGGTGCGTGATCCGGCGGCTGAACCGCAGCACGGCATGGTCGCCGGGGGCGATCTCCAGTACTCCGTCAGCCTCCGGGCGGTTGTCCTGCGTCATGACCGGGCCTCCGTTTCGCCTGAGTATCCGTGAGCGCCTTCTCCGCCTGCGCCCCCGGCCGCGCGGGCATCCGCCGTCCGGTCGAGGTGTCGCTCGAGCTCGTCCAGCCGGCCGGCCCAGAGCCGGCGGTACGGCTGCAGCCACGCGTCGATCTCGGCCAGCGCGGCGGGCTGCAGCTCGTACCATCGCCGCTGCGCATCGGGGCGGACCCGGACGAGCCCGGCCTCGCGCAGCACCCGCAGGTGCCGTGATGCGCCCGGCTGGGTCAGTCCGAGCGGGCCGGTCAGCTCGCCGGCCTGCCGCGGGCGCTCCAGCAGCAGGTCCAGGATGCGGCGCCGGTGCGGCTCGGAGATGACATCGAAAGCGGTAGGCACCTCTTCAACATAGTGCTGTGCTTATATAAGTGTCAAGAAATGTATGCAGGCCGGAATGGCCGGCGGTGGCCGGGCGGCTTAATCGCCGGCGGCCGGACGGCCTAGTCGCCGGCGGCCAGGCTGCCTCCTCGGCGAGGCCGGCCGGCCTCGCCTCCGGACCGGCCGCAACCGATGCGCGGTACCGCTGCGAACCACCTGCGGCACGGGAGTATTGTTTGTCGCGCTTTACCCCCTTCGATGACGAAGTGCCCCCGCCGCGGCGGCCCGCTGGTGCGCTGCTGGAACCCCCCTCACACGCCAGGAAGCCTCTCGATGCTGCATCCCAATGACTTCTCCTACGGTCTGCTGACGCCCGCGCTCGGCTACGTGATGTCGTGCCTCGGCGCGTTCATCGGGCTCCGCTGCACCACCCGGGCCCGCGCTTACTCGGGCCGCGCGCGCGCCCGCTGGCTGGCTCTCGCCGCCGTGTCGATCGGCGTCACGGGAATCTGGGTGATGCACTTCATCGCGATGCTCGGGTACACGGTCCCCGGCAAGACCATCCGCTACAACGTGCCGGTGACCGTGCTCAGCATGCTGCTCGCGGTGACCGTGGTGGGGGTCGGGCTATTCATCGTCGGCTTCGGCAGCGATAGCTACCAGCCGCTGCTCATCGGCGGCGTCATCGCCGGGCTCGGCGTGGCGAGCATGCACTACATGGGCATGGCGGCGCTGCGGATGAACGCCGCGATGACCTATCACGTGCCCCTCCTGGTCCTCTCCGTGGTCATCGCCATCGTGGCCGCCACGGCAGCGCTGTGGGCCGCGCTGCGGCTACACGGCGTCCTGTCCACCCTGGGCGCCGCCATGATCATGGGCGTCGCGGTCAGCGGCATGCACTACACCGGGATGGCGGCGATGAGCATCCACGCCGCGAGCGCCGGGACCGGCATGCTGATGGGCGGCGCGACAGCGGAGGGGTTCCTGCTCCCGCTGATCATCGGGATCAGCGTGCTGTCGTTCGCCATGACCACCACGATCCTGCTGTCGCCGAGCGAGGCCGAGATCCGCAGCGATGCCGAGCTGATGGAGCGCATCGGCCAGGCCAGGGCGGCCCGTCAGTAGCCCGGCCGACTGCTAACCGGCGGCATCTGGTGCTCTGACCGGCGGCATCTGGTGCTTGACCGGCGGCATCTGGTGCTTTGACCCGGCGGCATCTGGTGCTCCGGCCGGAAGCATCTGGTGCTCTGGCCGGGAACCTGAGCGGGCGTGATCGGCCCGGTCGGCCAGGCACTAGCATCGGACCGTGACCATGACCTTGCTGACCAGTCAGACATCCCCGCGCGACATCCAGGCCGACGCCATCGTGATCGGAGTGGTCCAGGCGCCCGGCGGGCCGCAGCCCGCCCCGGGATCCGGCGACGTCGACCAGGCCCTGGATGGCGGCCTCGCGACCACGCTTTCGGTGCTCGGCGCCACCGGCCGGGCCGAGGAAATCACCAAGATCGCCACTGCCGGGCGGTTGACCGCCCCGCTGATCGTCGCGGTCGGCATCGGTCCGGTCCAGGATGGCGCGCCACCGGACGGCGAAGCGCTGCGCCGGGCGGCCGGCGCCGCGGTCCGCGCGCTGGCCAGCGCGAAGCCGCGGCAGGTGGCGCTGGCGCTGCCGGCCAGCAACGACGCGGAGGCGGAGGCAGTTGGGCTCGGCGCACTGCTCGGCGGCTACGTGTTCAGCCGGTACCGCGCCAACGGGCACCAGCCAACGACCGAACTCACCATCCTCGGCGGCGCCAGCGCCGCCGCCGTGCGGCGCGCCCGGACCCTCGCCGACGCGGTCATGCTCGTGCGCGACCTGGTGAACACCGGCCCCTCGCACCTGTTTCCGGCCGCCTTCGCGGCCGAGGCCGAGCGCATCGCCGGCACCAGCGGGCTCGACATCGAGGTGCTGGACGAACGCGCGCTGGCCGACGGCGGCTACGGCGGCATCACCGGCGTCGGGCAGGGCTCCGTCCGGCCGCCGCGGCTCGTCCGGCTGGCTTACTCCCCGCCCGGCGCGACCAAGACCGTCGTCTTCGCGGGGAAGGGCATCACGTTCGACTCGGGCGGCCTCTCGCTGAAGCCCCCCAAGGCCATGGAGACGATGAAGTCGGACATGGGCGGCGCCGCGGCCGTCCTCGCCGCCCTGCAGGCACTGGCGGCGCTCGGCCCGGCGGTCAACGTCGTCGGTTACATGCCGCTCGCCGAGAACATGCCCAGCGGCACGGCGCAACGCCCGTCCGATGTCATCACCATCTTCGGCGGCACCACCGTCGAGGTGCTGAATACCGACGCGGAGGGGCGCCTGGTGCTGGCGGACGCGCTCGCCAGGTCCGAAGCCGACTCGCCGGACCTGCTTGTCGACGTCGCCACCCTGACTGGCGCGCAGCTCGTCGCGCTCGGCCCGCGGATCAGCGGCGTGATGGCCAACGATGACGATGTGCGCGACGGCGTGGTGGACGCCTTCCGGCGGGCGGGCGAGATGGCCTGGCCCATGCCGCTGCCCGATGAGCTCCGCAAGGGCCTGGACTCGCCGGTCGCCGACCTCGCCAACGTGACGGGCGAACGGCATGGCGGCATGCTGGTGGCCGGCCTGTTCCTGAAGGAATTCGTGCCGCCCGGGGTTCGTTGGGCACATCTGGACATAGCAGGGCCTTCGTTTCATGAAGGCGAGCCGTACGGGTATATCGCGAAAGGCGGGACCGGCGCCGCGGCACGGGCGCTGGTACAGATCGCGCTGGACGTCGCGGACGGACGGCTGTAGGCAGGACGTGCAAGGACGGCCGGGGCCGCGCTGCGGCAGGCCCGGGCTGACGGAACGGAAAAGGAGCTCATGGTGGCGGAAGGCAGCGGCTACGACATCGTCATCCTCGGCGGCGGCAGCGGCGGCTATGCCTGCGCGCTGCGCGCCGCGGAGCTTGGCAAGCGCGTCGCGCTGATCGAGAAGGGCAAGGTCGGCGGCACCTGCCTGCACCGCGGCTGCATCCCGACGAAAGCGCTGCTGCACGCCGCCGAGATCGCCGACCTGGCCAGGGAGAGCGGCAACTTCGGGGTGCGGGCCACGCTCGACGGCATCGACATGGCCGGAGTCAACGCCTACAAGGACAAGGTAGTGACCCGGCTGTGGAAGGGCCTGCAAGGGCTGATCTCGTTCCGGCACATTGACGTCATCGAAGGCGACGGGCGGCTCGTATCGCCGACCCAGGTCAAGGTCGGCGATACCGTCATCGAGGGCGCGCACATCGTCCTGGCCACCGGGTCCGAGGCCCGCAGCCTGCCCGGCCTCGCCATCGACGGCGAGCGCGTGATCACCAGCGACCAGGCACTCACCCTCGACCGGGTGCCGTCGTCGGTGGTGATCCTCGGCGGCGGGGTCATCGGGGTGGAGTTCGCCAGCGTCTGGCGGTCGTTCGGCGCCGAGGTCACGATCGTCGAGATGCTGCCGCATCTGCTGCCGCCCGAGGAGGAATCGAGCTCGAAGCTGCTGGAGCGGGCCTTCCGGCGGCGCGGCATCGGCCAGAAGCTCGGTACCAGGTTCGAGGGAGTCAAGGACACCGGGTCCGGGGTGACCGTCACGCTTGAGGGCGGCGCCGCCATCGATGCCGACCTGCTGCTCGTCGCGGTTGGCCGCGGGCCGGTCTCGGCCGGGCTCGGCTACGCGGAAGCCGGCCTGGCCATAGAGCGCGGCTACGTCACCGTCGACGGCTACTGCCAGACGAACGTGCCGACAATCTCCGCTGTCGGCGACCTCATCCCCGGCCCCCAGCTAGCTCACGCCGGGTTCGCCGAGGGGATCATGGTGGCCGAGCGGCTCAGCGGCCTGGCCGTCACCCCGATCGACTACGACGGGGTGCCACGGGTCACCTACAGCGACCCCGAGGTCGCGTCGGTAGGCATTACGTCCGCCACCGCCGTGGCACGCGGAATCGAGTTCACCGGGTTCACCTACGACCTCGCTGGTAATGGCAAGAGCCAGATCCTGCAGACGCAGGGCGTGGCGAAGGTCATCGCCACGGCGGGCGGCGGCCCGGTGCTCGGCATCCACCTGGTCGGCGCGCGGGCCGGCGACCTGATCGCCGAGGGCCAGCTCATCTACAACTGGGAGGCAACGCCGTCTGACGTCGCCCAGCTCATCCATCCGCATCCCACCCAGTCAGAAGCGCTCGGCGAAGCGCACCTCGCTCTTGCAGGCAAGCCCCTGCACGTGCACTCATAATGGAGAGCCCGCCCCCTGCGGGCGGGCTGGCCCCCCGCCACGCCCAGCCGTGAGCGTCGAACAGCGAAGGAGTCGCGGAACGCCATGTCGGTCTCCGTATCCATGCCACAGCTTGGCGAGAGTGTCACCGAGGGAACGGTCACGCGCTGGCTGAAGAAGGAAGGCGAGCGCGTCGAGGCCGACGAGCCGCTCCTCGAGGTCTCCACCGACAAGGTCGACACCGAGATCCCGTCGCCGGTATCCGGGATCCTGCGCGGCATCACCGTCGCCGAGGACGAGACTGTCGCGGTCGGCGCGGAACTGGCCGTGATCGACGACGAGGGAAGCTCCAGCGCCGAGGCGGACACCGCTGGCGCGGCCGACGGTCCCGCCGCCGCGGAGGCGCCGGCCGCGCCCGGCGGCCAGCCGGACGGCGGTGGCGGCCAGGCGCAGGATGACGCGCCGCAGGCCGCCTCGGCTCCCGCCGAGGCTCCGGCGCAGGATGCGCCGCAGCAGCCTTCGTACCAGCAGGCCAGCGCCCCGGAGCCCGCCGCGCAGCAGCCGTCGTATCAGCAGCAGTCCGGTGCGGACGGGCAGCAGCAGGCCGAGCCCGCACAGCAGCAGCCGACGTCGCCGTATCCCCCGGCCGCCCAGTCCCCGTATCCCCCGGCCGCCCAGCAGGCTCCCCCTTCGCAGCAGCAGGCTGCGGCCGCGCAGCCAGCGCCGGCGTACCCCGCCGCAGCCGACGGGGCCAGCCCGGATGACGGCGGCTCGCCGATGGCCTCGGGCACCGGCGGTCCTTACGTCACGCCGCTGGTCCGCAAGCTCGCCACGGAGCACGGCGTCGATCTCGCCGCGGTGACGGGCACCGGCGTCGGCGGCCGCATCCGCAAGCAGGATGTCCTCGACGCCGCCCGCGTGCTCCGCGAGCCCGGTTCCGCCCCGGTAGCCCAGGTACCGGCCCCGGGTGCGGCTGCACCGGCGGCGGCACCCGCGGCCGCCGCGCGCGGCGGCCCAGCAGGCGCCCGCCGGGCCGCCCGGGGCGGTCCGCCAGGAGCCGCAGGCCGGCCAGGCACCCGCGGCCGCCGCCAGGCCCGCGATCGTGCCCTCCACCCTGCGCGGCACGACCGAGCAGATGTCCCGCGCTCGCCAGGTGATCGCCAAGCGAATGGTCGAGTCGCTGCAGACGTCTGCCCAGCTGACCACCGTGGTGGAGGCCGACGTCACGGCGATCGCCCGGCTCAGGGACCTGGCCAAGGCGGACTTCGAGGCCAGGGAGGGCGTCAAGCTGTCCTTCCTGCCGTTCTTCGCGCTTGCCGCGGTGGAGGCGCTGAAGGTGCACCCGCGGCTCAACGCAGTCATCGATACGGCCAGCGCCCAGGTGACCTACCACGACGCGGAGCACCTCGGCATCGCGGTGGACACTGACCGCGGGCTGATGGTGCCGGTCATCAGGAAGGCGGGCGATCTCAATATCGGCGGCCTTGCCCGCAAGATCGCTGACCTGGCGCAGCGCACCCGTGCAGGCCGGGTGAGCCCGGACGATCTGTCCGGCGGGACGTTCACGCTGACGAACACCGGCAGCCGCGGGGCGCTCTTCGACACGCCGATTATCAATCAGCCGCAGGTCGCGATCCTCGGTACCGGCACCGTCGTCAAGCGCCCGGTTGTGGTGGAGGATCCCGCTCTCGGCGAGGTGATCGCCGTCCGGTCCATGGTCTACCTGGCACTGACGTACGACCACCGGCTGGTCGATGGCGCGGACGCGGCACGTTTCCTCGTCACGATGAAGTCCCGGCTCGAGGAGGGCGCATTCGAGACCGAGCTAGGGCTCTAGCGGCTGGCGGACCTCGAGGCGCAACGCCGTGAGAGTTGTCATCAGCGGGTCATCAGGGCTGATCGGCGGGGCACTGGGCGCCAGCCTGGCCGGCACCGGCGATGAGATGATCCGGCTGGTGCGCCGGGCACCGGCCTCGGCCGCCGAGATCCAGTGGGACCCGCATGCCCCGGGCGGCGCGCTGGACCCTGCGGCCCTCGCGGGGGCTGATGCCGTGGTGAACCTGGCCGGCGCCCCGGTTGCCGCTGGCCGCTGGACGGCGGCGCGCAAGCGGGAGATCCGGGACAGCAGGGTCCTGGGCGCCACCGGGCTCGTCTCGGCGCTGCGGGCAATGGACCATCCGCCATCCGTTCTGCTTTCCGGGTCCGCCATCGGCTACTACGGGGATACCGGCGGCCGGGAAGTCGACGAGTCGGCCCCGGCCGGCTCTGGTTTCCTCGCTGACGTGGTCAGGGACTGGGAGGCGGCCGCCGCGCCCGCCCGCGATGCCGGGATCCGCGTGGTGAACCTGCGCACCGGCATCGTGCTGTCCCCGCGCGGCGGGGTGGTTGGCCGGCTGCTGCCGCTGTTCAGGCTCGGGCTCGGCGCGAAGGTCGGGCCGGGCACTCAGGTCATGAGCTGGATCACGCTCACCGACGTGGTCCGGATCATCCGCTTCCTGCTGGATCACCCGGAGGTCGAGGGGCCGGTGAATCTCACCGCGCCGCACCCGGCCACCAACGCCGAGTTCACCGGCGCGCTGGCGGCCGCGGTCAGGCACCGTGCCCGGCTGGGAATCCCGGCCGCAGTGCTGCAGCTCGGCCTCGGGGAGGTCTCCGGCGAGTTGCTCTCCAGCGCCCGGGTGCTGCCCTCCCGCCTG
Source organism: uncultured Actinomycetes bacterium (assembly GCA_963707065.1). GTDB lineage: Bacteria > Actinomycetota > Actinomycetes > Streptosporangiales > Streptosporangiaceae > Palsa-506. Next base: position 25,487 of record CAVPPJ010000010.1, on the reverse strand, counting down.
CTCAAGGCCGGCGGGAAGGAATTGTGGCTCCGCGGCGGCCCCATCGACACTGCGCTCGCAGCTGAGCTAGGCGCTGGCTGAGCTGCGCCCGGCTGAGCCAAGGCCTCGGCCGTGCCTGACCCTGTGCCCGGGCCGGTCCCCTGTCCCAGGTCTCCGGCCGAACGGGAGCGGCGCCTGGCCAGCTGGCTAGCTATCTTGTTCCGCGTGCTCGGGGACCGGCGGCCCGCATTCCTCCTCCGATGGCCCGTACCTGATCTGCGGCATCATGTCGCGGAAGGTACCGGCCGGGCCGTCGCCGAACAGCGGTATGCGCCATAGCGGTGGCACCCGGGCCTGCTGCCCGCCGCGGTCAGTCGCCATGCCGATGGTCAGCCGGAGCAGCCGCCTGGCCCCGGCAATGGCGAGCCCGGCGAGCGGCAGCTCGATGGCCACCGCGGACAGCAGGCTCAGCTGGAACCCGGGCGTCCGCAGGTCGAGGACGACATCGAACCAGGCGTCGCAGAGCAGCAGCGTCGCCAGCACGATGAGGCAGATGATCAGCACCTGCCGTCCGCGCCAGGCGGCCCATCCGGTGGCAGCGAGGGCCGCGAGCAGCGCTATGTCGAAGCCGACCCATGCCCCGCGCCAGTCGCCAGAGCGGTAGTAGCCGGGCAGCGTCGCGGCGAGGATCCCGGTCCAGGCGGCCAGAGTTATGCAGCAGGCGATGATGACCATCAGCACGATGCGGCGGCGGCGCGCGCTGCGCGGCGGCGCGCTGACCGCCCGGCGGGGCAGGCGGATGCCGTCGATCTCCACCAGGGTGTGCAGGAGCCGGAGCCGGTCATCGGGGCTCATCGCCCGCAGCTCTTCCTCCTCGAACACGACTCGCCCTCCCCTGTCGCGCTGACCCCGCACCGTCGGCGTCATCGGTCGGAATGAGTCGTATATGCCCCCTTCGGCTAGCGGTTACCGCTCAGCGGCGGAGATTCCGGCCGGCCGCGTAGGCTGTCGGTGTGGACGGAGAGCTGATCTTCGCCCTGGCCGGCTTCGGCGACCGGGCGATCGGTTACCAGGACGGCTGGGAGCTGCAGCGGCTGCTGCACGAGCGGCGCTGCCGCGGCGACATTCCCGACGCGTGCCTGCTTCTTGAGCATCAGCCGGTCTACACCGCGGGTAAGCGGACCAGCCCGCTGGACCGCCCGGCGGGCGATCCGGGCGCGCCGGTGATCGACGTCGACCGGGGCGGCAAGATCACCTGGCACGGCCCCGGTCAGCTGGTCGGGTACCCGATCATCGCGCTCGGCGAGCCGATCGATGTCATCGCCTACGTCCGGGCGCTTGAGGAAGCCATGATCCGTACCTGCGCTGAGTTCGGCGTGGCCACGACGCGGGTGACCGGCCGCAGCGGCGTGTGGGTGACGGGCGGGCCCGGCAGCCAGGACCGGAAGGTCGGCCAGGTCGGCATCCGGGTATCGCGCGGCGTGACGATGCACGGCTTCGCGCTCAACTGCGATTGCGACCTGGCCTGGTTCGACCGCATCGTGCCCTGCGGGATCAGCGATGCGGCGGTCTCGACGCTGTCCGCCGAAGCTGGCCGCGCTGTCCCCGTGCTGGCCGCGGCGGACGTCATCATGGGTCATCTCGCTGCCGCCCTCGGCGCGGGCAGCTGGCGGCAGGTCGACGGTACCGCCGGGCTCGCCGCCGCCGCGGCCACCGTCAGCTGAGGCGCTGCGGCTGGTAGATCGTGCCGCCCGATGCGCGTGCCGCGAGCGCGGCCGCTATCCGGTCCGTCACATAGCGCGGCGCGTAGCTGGCCAGCCGGCCCGGGGCGGCGAACTGATAGTCGTCCAGTTCCTCCGGCTGCACGACGATGCGCGTGCCCTCGCCGACGGTGCCGCCGTCAAACACGAAATGCATGATGGGCCGGCTCTCCGCGCCGTAGGGCTGCGACCAGTCCACCGCCAGCAGGGCGCCGGGCGGCCGGATCAGGCCGACCTCCTCCTCGACCTCACGGGCGCAGCCGGCGTGCGGTGGCTCGCCCCGCTCGCAGATGCCGCCGGGAAGCGTCCAGTGATCGCGGTAGTTCGGCTTGACGATCAGTACCTGCCCGGCCGGGTCCGTGATCAGCGCACCCGCCGCCACCACGACGCCGGGCAGCTGCGCGAACCAGGTGTCATGGTCGGTGAAATGCCCGCTTGTCATCGTTACGGGGCCGGCCTGGCCGGCGGGCGTCCGCGGGTACCTGCGATCGGGTCAGACGGCGTTGGCATGCGCCCATGCTCCCCGATACGGCCGCCTGACGCGACACTGGCCCCGCGCCCGCGCAGGTCAGCAGGTCATATGCCGTGTTAACGTGAATCCTGTGCTTACGGACTAGCGGCCCCGGCGTCGCCATCAGACCCAGCCCTAGCCCGAGGAGCAGCTGCGTTGTCCCGCCCAGAGATCACCGGCATACCCCCTGCTGCCCAGCCGGGCGACGCCGCGCGTCCAGCCAGCGATCGGCTGCCCGGCCGTCGGCGCCGCCGGTCGCCGGGTGGCCGAGCCGGCCGCCAGCTAGCCGGGGCCTCGCGCCCGGCGACAGCAGCGTGGCACCCTTGCCGGGCGACGGCAGAGCAGCCCGCCCCCGGGCGCAGAGCCAGCGCTCGGTACTCAGCCTGGCGGTCACGCTGCAGGTGGTGATCTCGGCCGGGGACGGGCTGGCCATGATCGCCCTGGCAAACCGGGTCTTCCAGAGCTCGCACGCTTCCTGGGCGGTGGCGGCGGTCTTCCTCGCCGTGTGCGTGCCGATTACCGCGCTCTCCCCGGTGGCCGGGGTCCTGCTTGACCGGCTTCCCGCCCGGCCCGTGCTGGTCACCGCCGCTCTCGCCGAATCCCTGGTCGCCCTGGCGCTCAGCCGGATCACCGGCGTCGGTGCCACGCTTGGCCTCGCCGTCGGCTTCGGCATCTGCGCCGCCGTACTCCAGCCAGGGCTCGGCGCCATCGTCCCGCGCATCGCCGGGCACCAGGGCGTGACCAGGGCCAACGGCTACCTGCAGGCGGCAACGTGGGGCGGCTTCACCGCCGGGCCGCTGCTGGCGGGAGTGCTGACCACGGCCGGCGGGTCGGGCCTTGCGCTGTCCGCTGACGCCGCTCTGTACGCCCTCGGCGCTGCCGGGCTTGGCGCGCTCCGGCTCGCGCCGCTGACCCAGCCGGACGGCGCCGGCCAGCCGGAGCGAGTCTCGCTGGCCAGCCAGATGCGGGCGGGCTTCAGCTTTCTGCGTGCGGACAAGGACGCGGGGATGCTGGTCATCATCGTCGGCGTGATGGTCGCGTTCTCGAACCTGGCAGTCGTGGCCGAGGTCGTTTTCGCTGAGCAGGTACTGCGGTCCGGGCCTGGCGGCTACTCGATCCTGGTCGCCGGCTTCACCAGCGGCATGGTCGTCGGCACCCTGGCCAGCGGCAGGCTGCCGCAGCGCTGGCTGCTGGTCGCTGCCCTGGCCGGGACGCTGGCCACCGGCGCTGGCATTGCCGCGGCCGGCGCCGCCGCCGTGCTCTGGCAGGCGACGGTCGCGTACGGCTTCGGCGGCCTGGCGGGCGGCGTCGAGGTCGTCGCCACCCGCAGCTTCCTGAACCATCGTGCGCCCGAGGCGGTCGCCGGGCGGGTATTCGCCCTGTACTCGGGAGTGCTGTTCGGTGCTGCGTCGGTCGGCATGGCGTTCGCGGCCGGCCTGCTCCCCGCGCTTGGCGCCCGCGGAGTCCTTGCCGTGGCCGGCTGCGGCGGCATCGTGGCCGGGACGGCAGGCTCCGCCATCTACGCCCGGCGGGTGGCCCGTGCGCGCCGCGCGGCCGCTGCGGCTGGCGATCACGGGAGCTGAGCCGGTTGCGGCGGACGCCACCGACTCACGGAGTGCCGGACGGCGCCGACGTTACGAGCATTCCGCAGCTTCCGCGGTGTCCGGGCGCTGCCCGGAGAGCGCACCACTAGCCACGGGAGACACAGACGACTCAGTCTCTGCACCCCCTCTGATCAGCGGTTAGCTTTTGACCGGCTGCAACCGGCGCAATCCGAACCGCTAATCTCCGAACCGCTAGATCAGGGCGTCCACGCCGTGCCGTCGGGCGTGTCGTGCAGTTGCAGCCCGGCCGCGGCAAGCGCGTCCCGGATCGCGTCGGCCTCCAGGTAGCAGCCCCGGCCGCGCAAGTCGGCCCGCAGCGCGATCAGCGGCTGCACCGCGGGCAGCAGCCGGTCGCGCGGGTCATTCAGTCCCGCGGCCGCGGCCTGGCCGAGCCGGGTGACGAGGCCGCGCAGCACTACCGTGGCCTGCCCGGTGCCCTGGTCCTCGTCAGTGTCCGCTGCCCAGGCCTGAATCTCGGTCTCCAGGTCAAGGATGGCCTGCACCATGCCAGATGCCTGGCGGTCGCCGGCCGCCGCGCCGAAGCTGCGCTCCGCGGCCCGGGCGATCTCGGCCAGCGAGAGCGGCGCGTCCTCCGGCGGCGCAGCGGCCCCCGGCGGCGCAGCGGCCCCCGGCGGCGCAGCGGCCCCTGGCGGGGACGCCGGGGGCGGGGACGCCGGCGATGCGGACCGCGAGGATGAGGATGAGGCCGCCGGCGCCGAGGATGACGGGGGCGAGGATGGCCAGGGCGGGGATGGCGAGGCCGCGATGCCGCTGGCCGGGCCGCCTCCGGCCGCGGGCTCGCCGCGGACCAGTTCGCGCAGCCGCGCCAGGGCCAGGACCGTGCCCGGTGTCAGGACAATGCCTGTGCCGGCCCGGCGCACGGTGACGCCGCCGCGGCCGGAGATCTCCACGGTCCCGGCCCGAAGGTCGAAGACCGCGGCGGTGTGCTCGTCCACGCCCAGCACGGCGGCATCCGCGGGCAGTTCGCGTTCCAGCAGCGATAGCCGCCGCTCGCCGAGGTAGCAGTACCGGGTGTCGTAGCTGCCGCCCTCGGCGTTGTCGTAGTGCGGAATGACAGCGACCTTCAGCCCCAGGATGCCCAGCAGGTCCAGGCCATCCAGCCAGTGCGGCGCCGCGCCGGCCTTGTAGATCTCGTACACCGGCACGGCGGCGAATCCCATCGTCGCCGCGGCGGCGGAGGCGAAGACCGTCACTCCCTCCCCGGCCGCTACCCGGTCCAGCAGCGCCGCCGCGAGCGGACTGCCGCGCCACTGGGCCAGGGCGTAGGACGGGCTCCCAGGCCCGGCGAACACCCAGTCAGCGGACCGCACCGCCGCGGCATCCTCGTCACCGGCCGGATCCCCGCTCCCCCGCCCGGCGGGTGCCGCCCGCACGGTCACCGTCAGCCCGACGCTGCGGGCAAAGTAGGCCTGTGCGCGGGCGGAGACCCCGGCGGCGTTCTCCTGGAAGCCGTACGGAGCCTCCAGCAGCACCGCAGCCCGGCGGCAGGCGGGCAGTCGTGCTACCAGGGCCTTGTGCGTGGTCACCATCGTCGGGCTGGTCTCGCCCGAGCCCATCACGGCCAGGATCCGGCATCCCGCTGCCTGCTCCATCCGGCTGCCTCCTCCGCGGCCAGGACAAGGCACCCGTACGCAGGTACCTATGCGATGCTATTGCAAGTCAGTCGCAGCTGGCCTACGCTCCTGAATGCCGACGCCTCCCGGGAAGGTACCCATAGATGTCCGATCCGCGTGGCCGGCTGACGAGGATCCGTGCCGGGCTGACCCCGCAGGAGTGGGCCCGGGCGGGAACCATGGCCGGCATCGTCATCGGCCTCAACGTACTCGGCTGGGTGATGCTGGCCGCTGCCGTCAGCGGGCATTACCACATCAACGGAACCCAGATCTTCGGCTTCGGCACCGGCATCCTCGCCTACACGCTCGGTATGCGGCACGCCTTCGACGCCGACCACATCGCGGCGATCGACAACACCACCCGCAAGCTCGTCAGTGACGGCAAGCGGCCGCTGTCGGTGGGCTTCTTCTTCTCCCTCGGCCACTCCAGCGTCGTGTTCGTGCTGGCGCTCTTCCTGAACTTCGGCATCCGCGCCCTCGACAGCCAGGTCAAGAACGGCGGCTCCGGGCTGCACAACATGACCACGGTCATCGGCACCACGGTCTCCGGGACATTCCTGTACCTCATCGCCGTGCTGAACATCGTCGTCATGGCCGGCATCATCAAGGTATTCAGGGAGATGCGCAGCGGCAGGTACGACGATGATCAGCTGGAAGAGCAGCTCAACAAGCGCGGCCTGATGAACCGGTTCTTCGGGCCGCTCGCCCGCCGGGTGGATGCCCCGTGGAAGATGTACCCGATCGGCGTCCTGTTCGGCCTGGGGTTCGATACCGCCACCGAGGTCGCGCTGCTCGTGCTGGCGGGAACCGCGGCGGTCAGCGGCCTGCCCTTCTACGCCATCTTGTCGCTGCCGATCCTGTTCGCCGGGGGAATGTGCCTGTTCGACACCATCGACGGGTGCTTCATGAACTTCGCCTACGACTGGGCCTTCGCGCGGCCGGTGCGCAAGGTCTTCTACAACCTCACCATCACCGGCCTGTCGGTGTTCGTCGCCTTGTTCGTCGGCACCATCGAGATCCTCGGGCTCATCGGCAGCGAATACAACCTCAGCGGCGGGTTCTGGGCGTTCATGGCGGACTTCAACATCAACAAGGCCGGCTTCGTCATCGTCGGGATGTTCGTCGTCACCTGGATCGTCGCCCTGGCCATCTGGCACTTCGGCAAGATCGAGCACAGATGGGACCTGGCCGCCGCCAAGGGCAGTGCTAACGACTAGCGCGGCCGCGTCCGGCCCCGCTCCCGGGCTTCCGCCGGATGTGACTGCTCTACCTGGCCTACTCCGAAGCCGGCCTCGGGCCCGGCTGCCGCAACGTCCTGCAGTCCCTGATGGTGCCAGACTCGGCCTAGGATCCGGCGCGACGACGACTTACTGCGGAGGCGAACGGCGATGACGGCTGACAGTATCTCGGAGGAGATCCGGCAGTTCTGGGACGAGGACGCGGACAGCTACGACAACTCGCCCTCGCACTACCCGCAGCGGCCCCAGGAACTCGCGGCGTGGAGCGGCACCCTGCGGCGCCTGCTGCCCGATCCCCCGGCGAGGGTGCTCGACGCCGGGGCAGGCACCGGGTTCCTGTCCCTGCTGCTGGCTGGCCAGGGCTATCAGGTCACCGCCCTGGACCTGTCCGCCCGGATGCTGGCGAGCCTGCAGGCCAAGGCAGCGCGGCTCGGGCTCGACGTGCGAACCGTGCACGCGGACGCGGCCAGCCCGCCCGGTGGCGACTTCGACGCGGTCGTGGAGCGTCACCTGATCTGGACCCTGCCCGACCCGGCGGCCGCCCTGGCGGCGTGGCGGGCGGCGGCGCCGTCCGGGCGCCTGGTGCTCGTCGAGGGGAGCTGGGGCAAGGACGGCGGGATCGACGGCATCCGGGCCGACATTCGGCAGCTGGCCAGGCGCGTGCGCGGCGACGCCGAGCCGGGCCACCACGGTCATTACAGCGACCGCGTGGCCAGCGCCCTCCCGCACGGCGGCGGCCTCAGCCCGGCCAAGGCGGTTGACCTCGTCCAGGCCAGTCCCTGGGGGCAGGCCAGGGTCGAGCGGCTGCGTGACATCGAGTGGGCCGTCCTGGAGGGGCGCGGCCTGCTCGACCAGCTGCTCGGCACCAGCCCCCGGTGGGCGATCACCGCCGGATCCTGACCCGGCAGGCATCCACGGAGGCTCTCGGGCTAGGGCCCGCCGGGACCCATGCCACGGCAGCGCCGCCCCGGCACCCCTGGCGCGTCAACTTCCGGTGTGAGCGGACGTACCCTGGTGGCGTGGTACTCGCACCTGAAGGACGTCGGATGCTGCGCCTGGAGGCGCGCAACAGCCAGACCCCGATCGAGCGCAAGCCGCCGTGGATCAAGACGCGGCTGCGCACCGGGCCGCAGTACACCGAGCTCAAGCAGCTCGTGCGCAGCGAGGGACTGCACACGGTCTGCGAGGAGGCGGGGTGCCCCAACATCTTTGAATGCTGGGAGGACCGCGAGGCCACGTTCCTGATCGGCGGCGATCAGTGCACAAGACGCTGCGATTTCTGCCAGATCGCCACCGGCAAGCCTGGTCCGCTGGACACCGACGAGCCGCGCCGGGTAGCCGAATCGGTTGCCACCATGGGCCTGCGCTACGCGACCGTCACCGGGGTCGCCCGCGACGACCTGCCGGACGGCGGCGCGTGGCTCTACGCGCAGACCTGCGCCCAGATCCACGCTGCCGTGCCGGGCTGCGGCGTCGAGCTGCTGATCCCTGACTTCGACGCGGAACCCGCGCAGCTGGCCGAGGTCTTCGACGCCCGCCCCGAGGTGCTCGCGCATAACATCGAGACCGTGCCGCGGATCTTCCGGCGGATCCGGCCGGGCTTCCGCTACGACCGTTCCCTCGGCGTGCTCGCCAGCGCCCGGCAGGCGGGACTGATCACGAAGTCCAATCTCATCCTCGGCATGGGCGAGCAGCGGCACGAGGTCAGCGAGGCGATGGCCGGCCTGCGCGCGGCCGGATGCGACCTGCTCACGATCACCCAGTACCTGCGGCCATCGGTGCGCCACCACCCGATCGAGCGGTGGGTCCCGCCGGAGGAGTTTGACGAGCTCGGCGAGGAAGCCCTCGGCCTGGGTTTCGCCGGCGTCATGTCCGGCCCGCTGGTGCGCTCGTCTTACCGGGCCTGGCCGGCTGTACCGCCAGGCCATGGACCGCCAGGCCATGGACCGCCAGCAGGTCCCGGTGAGTGACTCCTAGGGCTCGCTTGGCGGGACTTCCCGGACGGGCAAAAACGACCCTTGCCGCATGCCCGGCACGAATGCGAGTCAAATAGGGCACCGCGGTTTCGCGCAGCGGGCCGGCTGATCGTATTCTCACCTGCATGGTGAAGAAGCCCGGCGCCGCGGCGTCAAAGAAGACTGCCGACGACACGCCCGGCCGTTTCAAGCAGATCGGCATGGTCGCGGGAGTCGTCCGCAAGGCCAACCCCAAGGCGCTGCCGATCGTGTTCCTGATAGCCATTGGCATCATCGCGCTCGCCGTGGTCGTGGGCCTGATCACGGGGACGGCGCTGTTCCTGATCCCGCTGGGCGTGATCCTCGGGCTGATGGGCGCCATGATCGCGTTCGGCCGGTTCGCGCAGGCAGCGCAGTACTCAACGATCGCGGGCCAGCCCGGCGCCGCCGCCGCCGTCCTGCAGAGCATGCGCGGGAACTGGACGGTCACGCCCGCCATCGCGGCGAACAAGAACATGGACGTCCTGCACCGCACGGTCGGCAGGCCAGGTGTCGTCCTGGTCGGCGAGGGATCGCCGAGCCGGCTGCCGAGCCTGCTGGCCGCGGAGAAGAAGCGGGTCTCCCGGGTCGCCCTCGACGTGCCGATCTATGACCTTCAGGTCGGCGACGAGGAAGGCCAGATCCCGATCAAGAAGCTCCAGCGGCACATCATGAAGCTGCCCCGCAACCTCAAGGGCCCGGCCGTGCTGGACCTGAACTACCGCCTCAAGGCACTGCCGCAGTCATTGCAGATGCCCAAGGGCCCGATGCCCAGGCAAGGCAGGATGCCGAAGGCACCGCGGCCGAAGTTCCGCTGACACGGGCCGACGCCACCAGGCAGAACGGATCAGCCCCCGTCAGTCGCCTTCCGCCAGCCAGCCGTCCAGCAGGAAAGTGCCGATCGAGTCGCCGTGGGTGCGGGGCCGGGCCGCCCGGTGGGCGGCCAGCTGCGGGCGGGTAAACCAGCGGGCGTCCTCGAGCTCGTCATGATCGACGGCTATCGCGTCACTGATGGCCACGGCGCGGAAGCCGGCCATCAGGCCGGCCGGGAACGGCCACGCCTGCGATCCGATGTAGCGAACCTCGCCGACTCCGACGCCGGCTTCCTCGCCGACCTCCCTGCGCACCGCGTCCTCCAGGCTCTCGCCGATATCGACGAATCCGGCGATCAGCGCATAGGCGTCGGCCGCAGCGCCCCGGTGACGGCCGAGCAGGCACCGGGGCGGCGGTCCCGGCGCCTGCACCACCACGATGATCGCGGGCTCGATCCTGGGGAAGAGCAGCCGGCCGCAGCCCGGCCCGGTGCAGGTTCGCTGATGCCCGCCCGCCTGCACCCGCGATGGGGCGCCGCACTCACCGCAGAAGCCCTGGTCCCGGTGCCAGCGCAGCAGGCCCCGGGCGTAGGCCAGCGCGGCCGCGCGCTGTGCGCCCAGCGCGGCGAACAGGCTGCGCGTGTCCGTCACGCCGGTCGCCCCCGCCAGCCGCAGGGCCGCCGCCTCCTCCAGGACTGACAAGTCCACGGCGAAGATACCGGCCTCGCCGTCCAGCCCCAGGAAGACCGGCGCGGCGCGGCCGCCCGGCACGGCACTCTGGTCGAGCGCGGCGGCTGCCTCGGCCATGGCCATCGTGACGAGTTCGCGGCCGCTGACCAGGCACTGGTCCCGCCACAACGGTATGACCAGCGAGTCCTGGCGCTCCCGCAGGCCGCGCAGCCACGCCTCGTCGCCGCGCCGGCCGGCCGCGCGGTCCAGCGTGAGCCCGTTATAGGGAAGGTCCACTCGTGGCTTCAGTCAGATCCGGATCACGAGCGTGTCAGCGGCCTTGTCGTGCAGGCCGCGCAGGTCGCCGTCGAAGACCAGCGGTGGCACCACCGCGAGCAGGAGCAGCGTGCGCAGCAGCGCCCACCACAGGCCAACCGGCCTGCCGTCCAGCCGCACCACCCGCAGGCCGACTATCCGCTTGCCCACCGTGAATCCGGTCAGCGCGGTGAGCACGTAGACCTCGGCGGCGAAGACCACGATGGTCCAGTACTGGGAGTGGAACACGGCCACGGCGATAATCATGCACAGCAGCCAGTCGATGCAGAGGGCGCCGATCCGGCGGCCGACGCCCGCGACCGACCGCGGCCCCTCCTCCGGCAGCCCGAAGTGCTGCCCCGGATAGCCGTTCTCTTCTCCGCCGCCCCGGTTCCCGGACAGCCATGAGCCCGCCCAGCGTCGCTCACTCACGATTACACCGTATCCGCGCAACCCGGCGGACCGGCCCGCCGGCCACCTCCCGCCTGCCATCCTTATGGTTTCGCGGCGCGGGCGTAACACATGCGAAACATCGGGGACACGGACAGGAAACGGCCGCCGCCTAACCTCGCAGGGGCACCCGGCGAACGGAACGGGTCAACGCGGCAGGCGGCAGAGGAGAGTTGATGTTCACCAGCGGCGATGAGGTACTGCGGTTTTTGGCTGACGAGCAGGTTGAGTTCGTGGACGTCAGGTTCTGCGACCTGCCGGGCACGATGCAGCATTTCACGGTTCCCGCCGGGGCCTTCGACGAGAAGGTCTTCACCGACGGGCTGATGTTCGACGGCTCGTCGATCCGCGGCTTCCAGGAGATCCACGAGTCGGACATGCTGCTGATGCCGGACGCCACGACCGCCGTGCTTGACCCGTTCCGCGCGCGCAAGACGCTCAACCTGACGTTCTTCGTGCATGACCCGCTGACCGGCGAGCCGTACACCCGTGACCCGCGCAACATCGCCCGCAAGGCGGAGGACTACCTGCGCGGCAGCGGCATAGCGGACACCGCCTACTTCGGGCCCGAGGCCGAGTTCTACATCTTCGACTCCGCCCGGTTCGAGACCGCATCGAACTCCGGCTACTACTACCTCGACTCGATCGAGGGCGCCTGGAACACCGGCCGCGAGGAGCCGGGCGGGAACCTGGCCGGCAAGCCCCGCTACAAGAGCGGATACTTCCCGGTCCCGCCATCCGACCACTACACCGACCTGCGCTCGGAGATGGTGCACGCCCTGATCGAGTGCGGTATCACCGTCGAGATGCAGCATCACGAGGTCGGCACCGCGGGCCAGGCGGAGATCGACGTCAGGTTCGACAGCATGCGGACGATGGCTGACAAGCTGATGCTGTACAAGTACGTGGTGAAGAGCGTCGCCCGGGCCGCGGGCAAGACCGTCACCTTCATGCCGAAGCCCCTGTTCGGCGACAACGGCTCCGGCATGCACTGCCACCAGAGCCTGTGGAAGGACGGCGCGCCGCTGTTCTACGACGAGATCGGCTATGCCGGGCTGTCGGACCTCGGCCGGTACTACGTCGGCGGCCTGCTCAAGCACGCTCCTTCGCTGCTCGCGTTCACCAACCCGACGGTGAACTCCTACCACCGGCTGGTGCCCGGCTACGAAGCGCCGGTCAACCTCGTGTACTCGCAGCGCAACCGCTCCGCCTGCGTCCGCATCCCGATCACCGGTGCCAACCCGAAGGCGAAGCGGCTGGAGTTCCGGGTACCCGACCCGTCCTGCAACCCCTACCTGGCCTTCTCCGCGATGCTGATGGCCGGCCTGGACGGGATCAAGAACAAGATCGAGCCGCCCGAGCCGGTCGATAAGGACCTGTACGAATTGCCGCCGGACGAGGCCAGGAGCATCCCGCAAGTGCCGGGCTCGCTGGACAAGGTGCTGGACACGCTAGAGGTAGATCATGAGTACCTGCTCGACGGCGGCGTGTTCACCCCGGACCTGATCGAGACATGGATCTCCTACAAGCGCTCCACCGAGATCGACCCCATCAGGCTCCGCCCGCACCCGCACGAGTTCGAGCTCTACTTCGACTTTCCGCTACCCCGTCTGACCTGCAGCGCGTCACTGTGCGGTCCGCAGAGTCCGCACAGAGTCCGCACGATCCTGCAGAACCGCGTCCACGGCCGCGCGAGTGGACTCGTCGCGGTCCGGCCGCAAGTGCCCGTAGGTGTCGAGCGTGGTCTTGGCAGAGGCGGGCCGCAGACGCGTCTGAACGGCCTTCACGTCGGCGCCCGAAGCGATCAGCAACTTTCGAGCTTACTTCGATGCTGACCGTCAAACGAGTCCTGACCTGCGCCGCTGCTTGATAGCGTCGGCGCTGTTCCGTCCCGTTCCGGCCGGGCAGTGATGACGGCATCGACGGCGGCGCTGGTGGACTCGTCCCGGTCGGGCCAGATGTGCCCGTAGGTGTCAAGCGTGGTCGCAGTCAGGGAGCTTGCCGTGCCCGCTACGTGCCCGATCGGGCGTACTGGCCTGGGCTCTCTGGGGAGGAAAAGGCTGAGCGTCACGACGAAGGCCAGGATCTTTGACACCACGTTGAACGTGAAGGGGGCCGGGGCCGAGGGGTACCCGAATCCGAACAGGCCCCATACCGCGAAAACCGCCAGCATCAGCGCGAAGAAAAAGAAGGCCGCCTTGGACAGGCGGACCGCCGGAGACAGGGTCAGCAGCGACAGCGTGAGGACTTCGATGAGGAACAGGGGGGCGAAGAACAGGACCCGGTACAAGGCTGGATGGGGCGGAATCGGTGGGTAGATTCTGGCCATGACGATGAGGTCGAACGGAAACTCGAAGATCATCGGCGCGGCCAGGGCGCCGATGGCAGCGCTTCCTAGCGCAACCCCCCATCCAAGCGAGCGGGCGCTGATGAGAAGGATGATGACGAAGATGACACCTACGCAGCTGAGGGTAACGGGCGTGATGGGATCCACTGGCGGGGCGTGAAACACGTGCTCCCGCTTCGCAGCCTGCAGGTAGGTAGTTACGCATGCGGCAAATGCCACAATTGCAAACCCCCAGGCCACGAATATGAAGGTCGTAGCTGCCTCGCCGGGCCTTGCTGGCCGGACGGGACGTGGCAGCCGGGTCGCGGCGTACGTCACGCCTCCCGCGGCGGCCAGCAGGACAAAGGCGAGCACTATCTTGGCGCTGCCGCTATAGCTGGCCCAGGCACCGTATTGAGTCATGGTCGCGTCTCCTGTGTCTTCCGGAGCTGGCGAGCGCGCCTACCTGCTGGCGGCGTGCGCTCGCCAGTCAGGTGCATGCCGGGTACCAGCCGGGGCACCCGCTGGCGATAGCGCGGATAGCCGTCAGGGAACTCGGCCAGCATGAGGCGTTCCTCGATGCGGATCTTGATCTCTAGCAGCACGAGGAAAACGGGGAAGGGCACGATCCATCGCCCGCCCCCGGCCACCAGCATGGAGCCGAGCAGCATGCCCAGGATTCCGGTGTAAATGGGATGCCTGGTGATGCCGTACGGACCACCGGTGCGGAGCTGGTGCTTCTGCCTGACCGCGGGCGCGCCGCTCCACATGACGCCCAGCACGAGCCGGGCCCAGATCGTAAACGCGGTCGCGACCATCAGGAACACCAGCCCCAGAATCCGAGCCACGGGTGCGTGCACGGCCAGGGAATGCCAGTCTGCTTTGGGCACTGCGACGGAGATTACGGTCACCATAATCAGGCCGGGCGTGACGGCTGTTCCGAACCGGGAACGCGTCCGTTCCGCCGGGACCCGCGCCTCGCTGTAATTCTCAGCCGCGAGCCAGGTCGCCACGAACGCACACCAGCACACGGCGATGCTGATCCCGGCAAGCAGGTTCAACTGGTGCGTCGTCATGCCGGTCACCCCAGCGCTTGACCGGGGGATCGCGACCGCTGCCCGGCGTCCTCGTCCGCCGGGTCCTGCTCAGCGACACCGTAGTTCGACAAGCCGAGCAGGTAACCAAAGCCAGCGACGGCGAGGATGACCAGGAACGGCCACCACCAGCCGGCCTTGACCGCGATCGCGACCGTCAGGCCGAGAAACGCGGCGATCACGGCCAGGTTGCAGGCCAGCGCCCGCGACCGCAGGCTGAGCAGCTTCTGGCGCTCGTCCGCCCGGGACCCGGCCAGCGCCCCCTCATCGGTGTCCTTCCCGCCCAGCCGGTACAGGTAGACCGCGCGGACGGCGGCCAGGATCACGGCCGGGATCGAGATCCACCACAGCGGGCCGCCGCGCACCAGCCACGCGGCGGCGAACAGCACCCCGGCCAGCGCGATTCCCGCGGGCTTGCGCAGCCTCGGGGGAAGGATTTTCATCATGCGCCTGCCTCCTCATCGTCCGGGTCGAACATCTTGTCGACCGTCAGGTCGAAGAACCGCGCGATCGTGAACGCCAGCGGCAGCGAGGGCAGGTACCGGCCGCTCTCGATAGAGATCACCGTCTGCCGCGACACGCTCAGCGCCGCCGCCAGCTCGGCCTGGGACAGGCCCCGCTGCGTCCGCTGTTCCCGGACCCGGTTCTGCATGATGTCAAGGTACCTTTACTCCAGGTTCATGTCAAGCGACCTTTACTCACACCTGACCACCACGATCGTCAGCGGCATGATGGCAGGCCCGGTGACCGATACCAAAGGTTCGAGGGGCGGGCTAGTGCTGCGCGGCCAGGCGGAGCCAGGATTGGGCGCCCATCTGAACCGCTTCCCATGGGCTGCCGAGGGGCGGGGTGTAGGACAAGTCGAGGTCGCTGACGGCGTCGATGGTCATGTTGTGGAAGATCGCGGTGGCGGCGATGTCGATCCGCTTGGCGATCTCCGCGTGCCGGTGCCCGAAAAGCTGCACGCCGAGGAGCTGGCCGGTGCCGCGGTCGCCGGTGAACCGCATGGTGATGCGGTGGCTGCCGGGGTAGTAGGCCTTGTGGTCGTCGGCTTCTGATTCGACGGTGACCGGGTCGAACCCGGCCGCGACCGCCTCGTGATCACGCAGCCCGGTGCGCGCGGCTGCCTGCTCGAAGATCTTCACGACCTGGGTGCCGAGGCTGCCCGCGAATTCCCGGTTCCCGCCGAGGGCGTTCTCGCCCGCGACCCTGCCCTGCTTGTGCGCGGTCGTGCCCAGCGGCAGGTAACTCTCGCCGAGCAGCCGGTGGTGAGTAATGACGCAGTCCCCGGCGGCGAGCACGTCGGGAAGATCGGTCCGCATGCCCCGGTCCACGGCGATCGCGCCCCTGACGCCGAGGGCCGCCCCCGCTGCCTTGGCCAGATCGGTGTCGGGCCGGACGCCGACGACGACTAGGACCATGTCGGCCAGCCGCGTCACCAGGCCGCCATCGGCATGAGTCGCTTCGACCTGCAGCCGTCCCGCCTGTCCTGTCGTGGCGCGGGTGATCTGCCTCACCGTGGTGCCGGTCAGGACCTCGACGCCACGGGCGGCGAGCTGGCCGTGGACGAGGCCGCCGAGGGCGGGGTCGACGGTGGGCAGTACCTCGGGTAGCTGTTCCATCTGGATGACTGACAGGCCGCGGGTGACCAGGGCGTCGGCCATCTCCAGGCCGATGTAGCCGGCGCCGACGATGACCGCGGTGGCCGGCTCGGATTGCTCGAGAGTGCGCATGACGGCGAAGGTGTCGCCCATCGAGTGGAGCAGGTGCACGCCATCGGCGGCGCCGAGAGCATCGGTCCCGGTCAGGCCGGTGATCGGCGGGCGGACCGGGATGGCGCCGGTGCCGACGATCAGCTTGTCGTAGCCGAGCAGTTCCTCCGTGCCGCCGGGGGCGGTGAGGAGGAGTTTGCGGGCGGCGACGTCGATCCGGCGTGCGGTGGTGTCCAGCCGGAGGTTCATCCCGGTGGCTTCGAGGTCAGCGGTTGTGCGGTGGGCGAGGTTGCGCCAGTGGGTTACTTCGCCGGAGACGTAGTACGGGATGCCGCAGATCGAGAAGTTCGGGTAGGCGTCCGCGACCACCACGCTGACCTCGACGCCGGGATCAAGTTCGCGGGCGCGCAGCGCGGCGCTGATCCCCGCGTCGCTGCCGCCGATCATGACCAGGTGCATGCCGGGCTCCGTTCAGGCTGACTGGGTCAGTGAGGCTGGCTATGGCCGGGCGAACGGCCCGGCGGCGGGAATGCGCCATCGCCGGCTGCGCGATCGGCGGGCTGCCCGGCCTGGCTCCGGTGGTGGGGGACCATGATGTCGGCGGCCTCGGCCGGGGTGACGCCGGGATACAGCGTCCTGATGACCACGATGGCCAGGGCGCCGCCGATGATCTGGGCGACGATGAAGCTCGGCACCGACGACGGGGCGATTCCGGCGAAGGTGTCGGAGAACATCCGGCCGATGGTGATCGCCGGGTTGGCGAAGCTGGCCGAGGACGTGAAGAAGTACGCCGCCCCGATATAGGCCCCGACCGCGGCGGGCGTAGTGCGGCTGCGGCCTGACCGGGCCAGCGCGAAGATCACCAGGATGAGCCCGAGGGTGGCGACGATCTCGGACAGGAAATGCGCGGGCGAGGCGCGGTGCTTGGTGGAGATGCTGACCGCCGCCCCGGAGAACATCAGGTTCGCCACCACGGCCCCGCCGATGCACCCGGCCACCTGCACCGGGAGATACACGGCTGCGTCCCGCCAGCTCAGCCCGCCGAACGCAGCATCGGCGAACGACACCACCGGGTTGAAATGGCCGCCGGACACCGGCCCGAACATCAAGATGATCGTGTACAGCCCGGCCGCGGTCGCCGCCGCGTTCTCCAGCAACTCCAGCCCCACATTGCCAGGGGAAAGAGTCTGGGCCGCGATACCCGAGCCGACCACCACGGCGGCCAGGAACGCGCTGCCCAGCAGCTCAGCCACCAGCCGCCGCCACAACGCCACGTCACTCATCGCCGGGCACCCCCGACTCCAGGTCGAGGTCGCTGACGGCGTCGATGGTCATGTCGTGGAAGATCGCGGTGGCGGCGATGTCGATCCGCTTGGCGATTTCGGCGTGCCGGTGCCCGAACAGCTGCACGCCGAGGAGCCGGCCGGTGGCCGGTCGCCGGTGAACCGCATGGTGATGCGGTGGCTGCCGGGGTAGTAGGCCTTGTGGTCGTCGGCTTCTGATCCGATGGTGACCGGGTCGAACCCGGCCGCGGCGGCCTCGTGGTCGCGCAGCCCGGTGCGCGCGGCTGCCTGGTCGAAGATCTTCACGACCTGGGTGCCGAGGCTGCCCGCGAACTCCCGGTTCCCGCCGAGGGCGTTCTCGCCCGCGACCCTGCCCTGCTTGTGCGCGGTCGTGCCCAGCGGCAGGTAACTCTCGCCGAGCAGCCGGTGGTGAGTAATGACGCAGTCCCCGGCGGCGAACACGTCGGGAAGATCGGTCCGCATGCCCCGGTCCACGGCGATCGCGCCCCTGACGCCCAGGGCCGCCCCCGCTGCCTTGGCCAGATCGGTGTCGGGCCGGACGCCGACGACGACCAGGACCATGTCGGCCAGCCGCGTCACCACGCCGCCATCGGCATGAGTCGCTTCGACCCGCAGCCGTCCCGCCTGGCCTGTCCTGGCGCGGGTGATCTGCCGGACCGTGGTGCCGGTCAGGACCTCGACGCCACGGGCGGCGAGCTGGCCGTGGACCAGGCCGCCGAGGGCGGGGTCGACGGTGGGCAGTACCTCGGGCAGCTGTTCCATCTGGATGACCGACAGGCCGCGGGTGACCAGCGCGTCGGCCATCTCCAGGCCGATGTAGCCCGCGCCGACGATGACCGCGGTGGCCGGCCGGCTTGCTCGAGGGTGCGCATGACGGCGAAGGTGTCGCCCATCGAGTGGAGCAGGTGCACGCCATCGGCGGCGCCGAGAGCATCCGGGCCGGTCAGGCCGGTGATCGGCGGGCGGACCGGGACGGCGCCGGTGCCGACGATCAGCTTGTCGTAGCCGAGCAGTTCCTCGGTGCCGCCGGGGGCGGTGACCAGGAGCTTGCGGGCGGCGACGTCGATCCGGCGTGCGGTGGTGTCCAGCCGCAGGTTCATCCCGGTGGCTTCCAGGTCAGCGGTTGTGCGGTGGGCGAGGTTGCGCCAGTGGGTCACCTCGCCGGAGACGTAGTACGGGATGCCGCAGATCGAGAAGTTCGGGTAGGCGTCCGCGACCACCACGCTGACCTCGGCGGCGGGGTCGAGTTCGCGGGCGCGCAGCGCGGCGCTGATCCCCGCGTCGCTGCCGCCGATCATGACCAGGTGCATGCCGGGCTCCGTTCAGGCTGGCTAGGTCAATGAGGCTGGCTATGGCCAGGCGAACGGCCCGGCGGCGGGGATGCGCCATCGCCCGCTGCGCGATCGGCGAGCTGGCCCGGCCTGGCTCCGGTGGTGGGGGACCAT
Organism: uncultured Actinomycetes bacterium; assembly: GCA_963707065.1. GTDB lineage: Bacteria > Actinomycetota > Actinomycetes > Streptosporangiales > Streptosporangiaceae > Palsa-506. Next base: position 6,640 of record CAVPPJ010000010.1, on the reverse strand, counting down.
GATGTCGGCGGCCTCGGCCGGGGTGACGCCGGGATACAGCGTCCTGATGACCACGACGGCCAGGGCGCCGCCGATGATCTGGGCGGCGATGAAGCTCGGCACCGACGACGGGGCGATGCCGGCGAAGGTGTCGGAGAACATCCGGCCGATGGTGATCGCCGGGTTGGCGAAGCTGGCCGAGGACGTGAAGAAGTACGCCGCCCCGATATAGGCCCCGACCGCGGCCGGGGTCGTGCGGCTGCGGCCGGACCGGGCCAGCGCGAAGATCACCAGGATGAGCCCGAGGGTGGCGACGATCTCGGACAGGAAATGCGCGGGCGAGGCCCGGTGCTTGGTGGAGATGCTGACCGCCGCCCCGGCGAACATCAGGTTCGCCACCACGGCCCCGCCGATGCACCCGGCCACCTGCGCCGGGAGGTACGCGGCGGCGTCCCGCCAGCTCAGCCCGCCGAAGCAGCATCGGCGAACGACACCACCGGGTTGAAATGGCCGCCGGACACCGGCCCGAACATCAAGATGATCGTGTACAGCCCGGCCGCGGTCGCCGCCGCGTTCTCCAGCAGCTCCAGCCCCACATTGCCGGGAGACAAGGTCTGGGCCGCGATGCCCGAGCCGATCACCACGGCGGCCAGGAACGCGCTGCCCAGCAGCTCCGCGAGCAGCCGCCGCCACAACGCCACGTCACTCATCGCCGGGCACCGCCCGACTCTGCTCACGCGGGCGCCCGTCCTCGCAGCGCGACTGCCACACGGGCCTCATCAGTCATCCGGCTACTTTCATCGATAAGCGTCTATGCAACTCGGTGCCAGCTTGCCAGGCTGGATAGATGGCCGTCAAGATAGAGCCATGTCGATGCAGGCTGAGCCAGGGAGCGCTGGAGTTCATCCCCGCCGCCGAGCTGCGGGTCGTCGTCGAAGCCTGCTCCACGCCGCTGGTCGGTGAGCCGATCGGCGAGAGCGCGGCGGCCGGGCTGGCGCAGGTGTTCAAGGCCCTCGCGGACCCGGTCCGGCTCCGGCTGGTCTCCCTGATCGGGGCACATCAGGGCGGCGAGGCATGCGTCTGCGAGCTGACCACGGCGTTCAATCTCACCCAGCCCACGATCAGCCATCACCTGAAGATCCTGCGCGAAGCCGGGATCATCGACTCCGAACGCCGCGGCACCTGGGTCTACTACTGGCTCGTACCCGCCGCGCTGGAGCGGATGGCCGCGCTGCTGTCCGCCCCGGGCCGCTAACTGCACTCGGGCGGCTGCTGCCGGAGCCGGGTGCTGCCGGCAAAAGCGAGGCCGGCCCGGAGGATAATCCCGCCGGGCCGGCCCGTGCGCTTTCGGTGCTCTGCCTGGGCTTGCGCCGTTACCAGGGGTGGCGTCAGGCGGGCCAGCAGTCCTGGGCGCTGGCGCCGCCTAGCAGCAGGCGGCTGGCCGAGGCGGACGATTCCTCTGAGGCTGCCGTCGGCACCGCAGCATTCGGGGCCGCCGTGGTCATGGTCGTAGAAGGTCTGGCTGTCGGCCAGGACGGTGTAGATCTCCCAGGACTCGCCGTCGGGCGCGCCCTGGACCCAGAACTTGTCCTGCCGGGCGTAGCAGCACGTCGTGTCGCGCTTATCGACGGACGCCAGGCCGGTCCCGGCGAGCCGCTTCTGCTCGGCATCGACGGCGTCGGTGTCGCTGACCTCGACGCCGAGATGGTTCAGGCTGCCGCCCTGCCCCGGGTTCTCCAGCAGGACGAGCTTGAGCGGCGGCTCGGCGATGGCGAAGTTGGCGTACCCGGGACGGCGCTTGGCGGGCTCGGCGCCGAACAGCTTGCGGTAGAACGCGACGGCCTCGTCGATGTCATTGACGTTGAGCGCGAGCTGCACGCGGGACATGAGAACCTCCTGAACACGGGACTTCGATGACTGTCTATCTCTGACTCTGCGGCGAGCTTGCCACAGACATCGGACTCTGTCAATATAGATGTATGTCGAAGTCTCTGATGGTGCTGAGCCCGGCCGACCCGGCGGCGTGCTGCCCGCCGCTGTCCCGCGAGCCGCTGTCCCGAGCGCAGGCCGAGCTGGTCGCGCCGCTGCTGAAGGCCCTCGCCGATCCGGTCCGGCTGCGGCTGATGTCCCTGGTCGCCTCGCACCCGGGCGGCGAGGCATGCGTCTGCGACCTGGCTGATGCCTTCGACCTGTCCCAGCCGACGATCAGCCATCACCTGAAGGTGCTGCACGACAGCGGCCTGCTGGACCGCGACAAGCGCGGCGTCTGGGTTTACTACCGGGCCAGGACCGACGCGCTGGCCAGCCTCGGCGCGCTGATCGGCGACCCGCCGGGATGACTGATCCGCTCAAGACTCCTGGGCCGGGCCATGCCTGACAGGCCAGGCATGCCGCTCGCCAGAATCCACGGCGCCAGCCCCAGATAGCCCGGCCTAGTCCATCGCGGCGCACGGCAGGCCATAGCGCCGCAGTACGGCGAGGGCTTCCGTTCTCGCTGTTAATCGGTTATCGTCGATGAACGATGAAACAGCCCATTCAGCCTCTCGACCGGGCCACGGCCACCGAGTACGCCACCTGGTTCAGGGCCCTCGCCGATGCCACCAGGATCGAGATCGTCTCCCTGCTCGCCCGGCGCGCCGCGCCGATGAACGTCGGCGAGATCGTCGCCGCCGTCCGCGTCGGCCAGTCCACCGTCTCCGCCCACCTCAAGGTGCTCGCCGAGGTGGGCTTCGTGCTCGCCGAGCACCGCGGCACCGCGAGCTACTACCGGATCAACGACGCCTGCGTGGACTGCTTTCCCACCGCCGCCGACATTGTCATGGGCCGCCCCGTCCCCGCCCAGCCAGCCCCTGCTCCCCCGGCACAGTCATCAGGAGCGCACCAGTGACCGAAGACGACGCCGCGAGCACCCGCAAAACGCGGGACGCGGTCATCGACCGTTATTCCGGCCTTGCCCGCACGGCCCTGGCGGGCGGCGCACCCACTGACTGCGATGGTGACGCGTTCGCTGAGGGGTGCTTCGGCGCCGCTGCCTACCCCGGCGCCGGCGACGTCCCGGAAGCGGCGCTGCGCGCCAGCCTCGGCTGCGGCAACCCGCTAGCGGTCGCCAGCCTCCAGCCGGGCGAGACCGTCCTGGATCTCGGCTCCGGCGGCGGACTCGACGTCCTGCTCTCCGCCCGGAGAGTCGGCCCCACGGGCACCGCCTACGGCCTGGACGCCAGCACCGACATGCTCACGCTGGCCCGCGCCAACGCCACCCGGGCCGGGGTCGGCAACGCCGAGTTCCTGCACGGGCATATCGAGGACATCCCCCTGCCTGACGAGCAGATCGACGTGGTCATCTCCAACTGCGTCATCAACCTGTCCGCCGACAAGCCGCGCGTCCTGGCCGAGGCGTTCCGGGTCCTGCGCCCCGGCGGGCGCCTGGGCATCAGCGACATCACCGCCGACAAAGGCGTCGACCCCGGCCAGCGCGCCGAAGCCGAACAGCGGGTCGGCTGCATCAGCGGCACCCTGACCCGGCCGGAATACCGCGACCTGCTGCTCGCGGCCGGATTCACGAACATCAGCATCACCAGCACGCACGAAGCCGACGCCGGCCTCCATTCCGTGATCATCCAGGCAGCCAAGCCTGCCGCCAGGAGCGCATGACCATCCGTCGCTACGCGACCGCCCGGACCAGCACGCAGGTGCTGGCCGAGATCAACGTCCCAGGACGGCCACGCAGATCTGAGGCGCGCCGCCGTCGACCACCACCTCGGCACGCTCGCAGCCTCGCTCGGCGACAGAGCCACCGCCGAAGCCCACTTCCGCACCGCGCTGGCGATGCACGAGCGGCTCGGGGCCGCCGGATGGACGCGTCTGTCGCAGCAGGCCCTGACGAACCTCCTGGCCACGCCCGCAAGTCAGACGGCGAACGAGTTCCGGCTGGCGAACGACGTGCGGCTGCTCTCCTACCAGGGCAAGCAGGTCCAGCTCCCGGACTCGAAGGGCCTGGGTGACCTCGCGGTCCTGCTCGGCGCCGCCCACGGAGCCGACGTGCACGTCCTGACCCTGGTCGGCCACAAGCTCGCACGCATGGGTGCCGACCCGGTGCTGGACGAGAGAGCCAAGGCGGCGTTCAAGTCGCGGCTGGATGACCTTGCCCACGAGATCGACAACGCCGACGCCGCCGGCAACCCCGAGAAAGCCGAGGCGCTGCGCTCCGAGCGTGATGCGCTCATACGGGTGAGGGATGGGCTGGCCGTCTTCGCGGAGCCCGGCGAGGTGGAACTCGATGGCCTGCCGCATCTCGTCCAGGACTCCTTCTTCGGTATCTGCGAGCGCGACGCAGCCCGGCAGGTCAGGGCACCATGCGCCGTATCCGCCGTCGTCGGCACGCTCGATGACGACTGCGTAACTGGTCATGGGGTCCTCCGGTTCAGTCCTGCCTGTCTCAGGATGCTTCGCTCGGTGCCTGGTGGCAAGACGGCGCTCAGCTTGCCAGCCACTGTCACCCGTCCCGGTTTGGCCGGGTGCTTGTAAGCCGTTGCTGTTGCCGCCGCCGCAGCCATAGAACTGGGGGATGTAGGACGAGGGGTCGGGGTAGTCGGCTACCCAGTCGCCCTCGACCGATATCTGCACACGCCTCCACAGCGCTTTGGTGATCGTCGCGATCGGGACCAGATGCAGGTGGACGCAATAACCGAGGGCCCGCAGAACGCCGGCGATGTAGGCCGGCGCGGTGGGGACACGAAACCCTCATCGGGCTGCCCCTCACGTCGACCCGTTCCCCGAACGTTCCCGACTGCGATTCCGAAGATCCCTGGCGGTTCAGGCGCGTTGCCCGCTGGAAGTGAAGTCCAGATCCGGAGCCGCTCGCTACGCGCTGTGACTCAGGGCGGTGGCGCGGAACCGTCGGGTCCGTGCAGGATGTGCACGTGGCGGAACAGGCAAGGGACGCTGGTTGCACGGTGGTGGTCTTGGCGCCGCGCCAGGGCGAGGGGGCGACGTTGTGCCGCCTGCCCTCTGGCTAGATCCTGAGGCGGTCCGTGCTCTGCCAACAGTTGCCGTTAGTGCTGAGCCGGCCATTGACGAGGTGATCCGGGGTGTGAGTCAGCTGGTCGGGGAGCGGGTGACGCTGCTGCGCGCCAATGCCGCAGCGTGGGACTCTGGCTTCGACGTGACCGCCCTGATCGCGGAAATCGGCCCGCTGACTTCGGAGCCCGACGGGTTCTGCTGGGCGCTACTCGACGAGTGTGACGTTGAGACCATCGATCCGGCGTGGGCTCGTGCCTCGCTGCGGTCCTGGATCGGCGAGCGCAGGGCAGGCTGGTCGGATCTGCGGCCGCAGTGGTCCCGCCCTGGATGGCTGGCAGAGGCGGCCCGGTGGATGCGAGAACAAATGATCGCGGCGGGATACCTCGACCCGGAGGTCCCGCGAATCCATCATCTGTGGGGCATCTCGGTGGTGCTGTCCGCCGATTCCCGTACCGGTAACGCCTTCTTGAAATGCAGTAGTGACCGGTTCAGGCATGAGGGCCGGATGACCCAGGCGCTGGCTGACCGCTGCCGGGAATACCTGCCCGATGTCCTGGCGATCGAGCCAGACCGCGGCTGGCTGCTGATGCGTGACCTTGATGCACCGCTACTCGGTGACCAGCCGGAATCGACGTGGCAGCTGGGGCTTGACGCCCTGGCTGGCCTGCAGCAGGAGTGGCTCGGCCGCACCGTGACCTGCTCGCCGCAGGTGCCGAGTCGCGGCCGCTGGGCCAGCTTGCCGACTGGGTGAATGGCACGCCCTCGACGCGGACCTCATGGGCCGCCTCGCCCCGGAGGTGCGCGATGCCTGGCTGCGGTCCGTGCCGGCGATGGCCGATGCGTGCACCAGCCTGGACCGGATCGGACCAGGCCCCTCGCTCGTCCACGGCGACTTCCATCCGTGGAACGTCGTGGCAGGCCAGGACGGGACGCGAATCTTCGACTGGACCGACGCAGCCGTGGCCCACCCGTTCCTCGACCTCGTCACCTACATCATGCGCACCGGCGATCTCGCCCTGCGCCACCACCTGCTCCAGCACTACCTGGGACTCTGGTCCAGATACCTTTCACCGGACGACCTGAAGGAAGCCGGCCGGCTGCCCTTGTAACCGGTGCGCTCTACCAGGCCCGCACCTACTCACAACTCATCCCCACGGTCATGCCAGACGACCTCGCACAACTACGCGACGGCGACGTCGACTGGCTGCGGCGGGCGCTAGACCGGCTGGATCGCGGCATCCAAGGCACCTACTAGACCCGGCCCGGCGCCCATGACTACGCATGATCGCACGCTACCGAGAACGTCCTCATGATGCCGCCAGTCGCGCGGTCGGGACGGCAATATACCTCAAGCCACTCACCCAAGATCACGAAAGATGCAGGCTGGGACGTGCGCGCCTCTGGTGCGAAAATAGTCGGTGCGGTGGCATCGGGCCTTCGAATCCGGAACCAGCCGGCGCGCGCCGGGCATCTGGCCCTCAACGCCCGGGTAGTCACCGACGGCTTGTCATTGCCGCCTGGAGTGCCTATCGCCATGACCGTTACGACCTCATAGGATACAACGTGCCTGATCTTGAGCGAGATGAATTCCGTCGCCTGGGTCGCCAGCTGGTTGACTGGGTTGCCCAATACCGCGCTTCGC
>CAVPPJ010000009.1:0-13890 GCA_963707065.1 uncultured Actinomycetes bacterium | reverse complement strand
CCGGGCCGTCATCCTTTCAGTTAACTCGGATAGGCGGTGCTGCGCACCGCCAGGCGAAGCCATGGTTCCGTTTTCCGCGGGCTTACCGGTGTCCCATCCGCGCAGCGTTTCGGTCATGGCCCGGCCGGCATCTGCAGCTGCATGCGCGAGGAAGGAGCGTGCCACGTGCATCGTCCACCTGGCTGGAGGCCAGCGACCCGGTGGATCTCGCTGCCAGACAACATGCGAAGACCCGGGCAGCCAGAGGACGACGCTAGCTGCACGGCCGCAATTCCGGCAGGAGCCTTGTGACGCCCTCTCCTCCCCGCAACCGTCCTGAGCCGCCTCCGCAGCAACCACAGCGTGGTGAAGCTCGTAAACCCTGACTCCAGCCCGGAATGGTTGGTCCTCTGATTACCTCGCCGCCGCCGTTTGCTCGACGAGATCAGCGGCCTTGCGGACGCCGTCGCGCTGCTGGATCGTGGCCGCCGCGGCGGTCAGCCGGCTGCGCAACCCAGAGTGGGTGAGCAGGCGGTTCAGCGCGTCGTGCAACTCGGCGTCGGTGAATTGGTAGGTATTGAGGCGGACGCCCAGACCCAGCTCTTGTATGCGCTGCGCGTTGTCGTACTGGTCCCAGAAGAGCGGCAAGACGATCATCGGCTTTCCGAAGTGCAGGCACTCGGTGACTGTGTTGTTGCCGCCATGAGTGATCACCAAGTCGCAGATCGGGAGGATCGACGTCTGCGGCAAGAACTCGGCACCGGTCATGTTGGGGGCCAGCTCGATCTCGTCATGCAGCGGCCCCTTGGACACGATGTAGCGGTGCGGGGTCGCGGACAAGCAGTTGATCACCCGCCTCATCAGCTGTACGTCGGCCGACCCGAGTGAACCAAGTGAGAAGTAGATGAGCGCACCCTCGGCGAGCGCATCAGGCAGCGTGAACTTCTCGTCGGTCTCCCGCACGGAGGAATCAATCCGGTGCCAGGAGGGCGCCAGCGGCCGGGCACGCCGGTAGTCGGCGAGCTCCGGGTAGACGTACAAGTTGACCGCGCCTTCGTGGATGAACTCCAGATCAGGCAGTGGTGGCGCGCCCTGCTCGGTGACCCAGGCGTTGAACTCCGCCCACATCGGCCGGTGCACCCACTCATATTCGTCATGAAACGCTTGCCACCCGGCCGGGTCTGCCGCCGGGTAGCCAGAGAACGCGGGCGGGACGTTCGGATCCTTGATCTCAAGCGGGTTGCAGGACACGATACGCACGAACGGTGCCCCTGCGGTCATCAGGGCCGGGAAGCCGACCACGTTGTCCTCAACGATCACATCTGGCCGAGTGCGCTCGATGATCTCAATGAGTTGCTGCTGGCAGTACCGCGCGCCGCTGACCAGCTCCGCCCAGACCGGCCTGATCCACGTGTCCAGTTGTTCGATCGTCGGCTTGCGAAACTCCGGCGCTGTGTCCCGGATGAAGTCCTTCCAGAACTGCCCGGCGTCCTGGCTGGCTGCGTTGACCCGGGGAGGCGCCAGATCGACGAGGTCTTCGGTGAAGCCGAGCGGTTCGAGGCGCCCCCGCCAAGATGCCTCAGCCGCGAACACGACCCTGTGGCCACGGCGGCGCAGCACGTCGCCGATCCCGATGCAATTATTGGTCGGCCCGTACGCGCTCTCCGGCATGAACAGGATAGTCAGTGGCCGCTCGTTCACAGGAGGCTCCTGCTACCGCAGGCCCAGGGCGGCGTCCAGGCCCCCCGCTTGCTCTTGGCGGGGGGTGGTTTGCACGCGACTGCGGCGCAGGATGACAGCGGTGATTATTATCGCCAGCACGGTCGCGCCGAGCATGATCGTGGCGAGGGCGTTCACCGCGGGGGTGAGCCCGAACCGCACGGCCGAGAACAAGACGATGGGCCAGGTGTTGGTCGTGCCGTTCGTGAAAGCAGGCAGGACGTAGTCGTCGAACGAGAATGTGAAGGACAGCAGGGCCGCGGCCACGATGGCGGGCATCAGCCGGGGGAGGGTTACCTGGCGGAAGGTGGCCAGCGGCCCCGAGCCGAGGTCGTAGGCGGCCTCCTCGAGCGAGTCGCCCATGCCGACGAACCTGGCCCGGATGATGAGCATGGCCACCGAGGCGCTGAACACCACCTGGCCGAGCAGGATCGTGCCCTTCCCCAGCGCGGGGAAGGCGTGGAAGTAGCTGCGTGCCTGCACGAAGAAGATGAGGGAGGCTACCGCGATGACGATCTCGGGAACGACGAGGGTCAGGTACACGAGGACGTCGAACGGCGCGCGGAGCCGCGGCTTCATCCGGGCCAAGGCCAGCGCCGCGCCCAGTCCCAGAAGCGTGGCGATGATGGACGCCACGGCGGCGATCTGCAGGCTGACGACGATGGCGGGGATGTAGGTGGGGTCGTGCAGGCCGGCGCTGAACCAGCACGAGGTGAACCCGTTCCACACCGTGATGTTGCCGATCTGCGCGGGCGGGATGTTGCAGACGTTGGAGCCGTGGTAGCCGGCGAGCGCGGAGGCCGACGGCTTGTTGAAGGCAAAGATCACCATGATCAGGATTGGCAGGTACAAGAAGGCGTATACCACCATCGCCCAAGCGGTGAATCCCTGCTTGGCCTTGACGCGCCTAGCCACCGAAGCGTTCCTCCTTCCTGGCGAACAGGATGTAGACGATGACGAACACCGACAGGACCGCCATCAGCGCGATCGACAGCGCCGAGCCGAACGGCTGGTCCTGGGCCTGATTGAACTGGTCGCCGATGACATTCCCGACGAATTCGTAATTCCCGCCGCTCAAGATGTCGGGGATGATGTACTCGCCGGTCATCGGGATGAACACCAGCAGGGCGCCGGTGATCACGCCGGGGAGGGTGAGCCGGAGCGTGATCTCCCGGAACGCCGTGAACGGGCGCGCCCCCAGGTCGGTGGCGGCCTCGATCAGCGACCAGTCCATCCGTTCCAGCGAGGCGAACACCGGCAGGATGAACAACGGCAGGTAGTTGTACACCAGGCCCACGGCCACCGCGTACTTGGTGTACAGGATGTTGATGCCGAGGTCCCTGGCGAGGTAGCCCTTCGGGTCCAGGATGATCTTGAGTGCGTAGGTGCGGATCAGGAATGACGTCCAGAACGGCACGATGAGCAAGAGCAGCGCCAGCATTTTGTACGTCGTCAGGTAGCGGGCCATCCAGTAGGCGAGCGGATAGCCCACCGCGATCGTCAGCAGCGACCCAATCGAGGCCATCACGAGCGTGCGCACGAAGATCGTGACGTACAGCGAGCTGGCGATCTGGCGGTACTGCGATATGTCGAACCCGTAGGTGAGACTGCCGAACCCGCGCTGGGTCGCCAGCGAGAACGCCACCAGGATCGCCATCGGTCCGAGGAAGAAGATGGCGTAGTAGACGAAGGATGGCACCGTCAGCCACGCCGGGTAGTGCGGCTGGAACGACCGCCTCCGCCGTGAGGTCGGCGGGATGAGAGTATCCTTGTCCGCCTCTTCGACGAACGTCATCAGGCCGCCTTGAACTCCGAGTAAATCTGGGTGCGGGCCTCCACGACCTGCGGGCTGACGTTAAGGATGTAGTGGTAGTTGTTCGTGTAGCTCTTGGGAACGTTGAACAGCGGGTCATTGCGGAGGCCCGGCAGTTGCGCCAGCGCGCTCGCCATCGGGATCTTGTAGTTGTGGTAGTTCATCTCGGTCACTGCCGTGCTGGGTGTCAGCAGCCAGTTGATCCACGCGTGCGCGGCCACCGGGTGCGGTGCGCTCACCGGGATGGCCCAGTTGTCCGCCCAGATCTCCGATGCGGCGTGCGGGATAATCGCCGTGATGTCGCCCTGCTTCTTGCGCCCCTGCACGATCCGGCGCACGTCGCCGTTCCAGCCCTGGCTCATGATGATCTTTCCGGCGATAGCGTCGTTGATGTAGGCGGAGGAGTCGATGGTGGTGACGCCCTTGCGGACCGAGAGCAGGAACGACCTCACGTGGTTGAAGTCCGACTGGCTATTGGTGTTGGGGTCTAGGCCGAGCGACATCAGCGCGAGCGGCACTACTTCCTCCGCCCCGTCCAACAGGTTGGTGCGGCCCTTGCTCACGTACTTGGGCAGGGCCAGGTAGAAGTCATGCATGGTCTGCGGCTGCTCGTTCACGATCTTGTGGTTGTAGAAGAACATCGTGATGCCGAAGTCCTTGATGACGTGATAGTCACCCGTCGGGTCGTACGACGGCTTCAGGAACGACGGGTCCAGGTACTTGAGGTTGGGCAGCAGCGCCTTGTCCAGGGCCAAGAGGCCCTTTTCCTGAATAAGCTCGGCAACGGCATTCTGGCTGGGCACGATGATGTCGTAACCAGTGCCGCCCGCGTGCAGTTTGGCCAGGAGTTCGTCATTGCTGGAATAGAAGGTCTCGTGGGTGGTCATCCCGACCTTCGCTTCGGCTGGCAACTTCGTGAACTTCGTGAAGGTCGAGGGGTCGTCGTACTGGGACCAGTTGTAGATCTCGAGGTGGCTCTCCAGGGGCTTGTGGGTGAGCGGATTCCCTGTGGCGCCAGCCTGACTCTGCGAGCCGCTGGTCGTTGTCGTCGTGCCGCCGCATGCTGCCGCCGCCGCGGCCAGGATCGCCATCCCGCCAAGCCCGAGCGCCTCGCGCCGGTTGATGCGGTGGCCGACGGCGCGCTGAACCTCGCGGTGCAGGTAGTCGAGTTTCGGTTTCATCTCGCGCGGCGCAAGAATGTTGAGTTCATCACGATTGTCGTTCATTTGACTCTCCCTTTAGCCGCCCTAGTCGCTAACCGGCGCGGGCGGCCTCACCGAGGAGCAGCGGGGCGGTTTCGTCCCAGCTGAGTGCTATCTGGTCCCCCGGGTTGATCGTGTCAAGCGTGGGGTCGGCGCCGACGCGCTGCTCACGCACCACGACGTTGCGGCCGCCGGCGAGCTCGGCCACGATCTGGATCTGGTCGCCCAGGTACATCTTGGTGATCACCTCGGCAGTGGCCGAGTTGGCGGTTCCGCCGGAGACGCCGGGCGCGGCCACGATGCGCTCGGGACGAATACCGACGCGCACCCGCGTGCCTTTGGCCGCGTCGCCGCGGCCGCGCACGACGATGCCCGCGCCGGTGTCGATGGCGAAGCCTCCGTCCGCGGCCTCGGCGACCTCCCCGTCGAGGAAGTTCATGTCCCCTATGAAGTCCGCCACGAACGGGGTCAGCGGCTGATCATAGATCGTGCGCGGGTCGTCGAGCTGCTCGATAACACCATTAGACATCACCGCCACCCGATCGGACATGGACAAGGCTTCCTCTTGATCATGTGTGACGTAGATGAAGGTGATGCCGACCTGAAGCTGGATGCGCTTCAACTCGATCTGCATCTCTTTCCGCAGCTTCAGGTCCAGCGCGCCCAGGGGTTCATCGAGCAGCAACACCCGCGGGTTCATGACCAGCGCCCGGGCGAGCGCGACACGCTGCTGCTGCCCGCCGGAGAGCGTCGACGGCCTGGCGCTCTCCCGGCCTGTCATGCGCACCAGTTCGAGCGCCTCCCCCGCCTTGGCGTGACGCTGTGGCTTGCTTACTTTGCGCTGCTTGAGCCCGTAGGCGACGTTGTCCAGCACGGACATGTGCGGGAACAGCGCGTAACTCTGGAAGACGGTATTGACGTCACGCTTGTACGGTGGGGCGTTGGCCGCGTCCATCCCGCCGATCAGGATCTCGCCCTCGTCCGGCTGCTCGAAGCCAGCGATCAACCGCAACGACGTGGTCTTGCCACAGCCAGATGGCCCCAAGAGCGACAGGAACTCTCCCTTGCGCACCTTCAGGGTGATGGCGTTGACGGCGGCCAGCGAGCCGAACCGTTTAGTCACCGCACGAAGTTCGACATCGTACGCTTGACCGTCGCGCAGGGCAGTCACGCTTGACCTCACCCCCCACCGAGCAGTATTAGGGCACAATAGGGCAAAAGCTGCCTCCGGTCCACAGCCTGGACCCAGGAGGTTCCAGTGTTGTACACCGGCTGCAAGCTGAAGGTCAGTCCAGCGATTAAGCAGTAGCCCGATCCGAACCCGGCACCGTGCCCACCTGGGTCCGCCCGCACACTTCATCACCGGGACGGAATGCGCACACGGCCGGGCCGACCGTCTCCCCTGCTCGGCCATGTCGCTTGCTAGAACAGAGGAGTCGCTGGCTTGCGCAGCCGATGATCAGGCGCGCGGGCGACCTCGGGTCGTGTGACGTTTCTGGGTGCGGAAGGTCGGCGGCCGGGCTGAGGCAGGACGGCGTTGTGAGTGCGCCAGCCTGGCCGTGCTGCCGGCCCGGAGCTGCACCCAGGCTCTGGCTATCCCTCTTCAGCGTTGCTCAGCGCCTGGCACACGTCGGTGATGTCGATCACTCCGAGGAGGCCGGCGTCGCCGGTGACCGGCAGGTGACGGTACTGCCTGGCCGTCATGATCTTGGCCGCATCGCGGATGCTGCTGCTGGTGGTGATCGCCGGGCGGGTGGTCATCACGGCATGGACCCGGACGTCGTTGAGGTCTTTCCCCTCTGCGATAGCGCGGGTGATGTCCGCCTCGGTGATGATGCCGGCCGGCTGGCCGGTCTGCACGTCTGTGACCATGAGGGCGGTCGTGCCTGCGTGCTTCATCAGGTACGCGGCCGCAGCCACGTGGTCGTACTGCCCGGCCGTCTTCAGCGGCGACCGCACGAGGTCGGTGATGGTGGCCGCGGCCGCTCGCGGATGAGGCGGCGATGTCTGCTCCGGGGCGTCTGTAGTGGTCTGTTTCATTTCGGTCTCCTGACTTGTTGAGTGGCGATCATGCTGTGCTTGGTGGGCGTCGGCATGGTCTTCAGGCTGCCGGCCGAGTCCCGGTGTGCTGGCTGGGTGTGCTGGCCGGTGGGGATTTGCGGCCCGCGGCGGCTCGTGCCAGGTAGCTGTGTACCAGGGGGATGGTGGCGGCACCTTCGCCGACCGCGGAGGCGACCCGTTTGGCCGATCCCCGGCGCACGTCACCGGCCGCGAACACCCCGGGCAAGCTGGTCTCCAGTGGCAGCGGCGGCCGGGCGGCGGCCCAGCGGGTTCCGGCGGGCAGGCCCGGGCCGGTGCGGATGAACCCCGACCGGTCGCGGGCGACGTCCTGGCCGAGCCATTCCGTCCGCGGCTGGGCGCCGATGAGGACGAACAAGGCGTCCGCGGGGACGGTCCGCCGCTGCCCGGAGGCGGTGTCTTGCAGGACCAGCGATTGGAGATGGCCGGTGCCGGTGCCGGTGCCGTCTGCGATCTGCACCTGGTAGCAGATGTCCACGTTGGGCGCGGCGCCGATCTGGCGGATAAGGTAGTCGGACATGCTGGCGGCCAGCGACGGCGCGCGGACCAGGATGGCCACCTTCTTGGCCCATTTGGCCAGGTGCAGCGCGGCTTGCCCGGCGGAGTTGCCGCTGCCGGCGATGAACACGTTCTTCCCGCGCATGGCCGGTGCCTCGCTGGCCGCCGTGCCGTAGAAGACCCCCCGGCCTTGCAGGTCTTCCAGGTCCGGGATGCCCAGGCGCCGGTAGGCGGCGCCGGTCGCGATGATCACGGTGCGGCAGGTCAGGACGCGGCCGTCGGACAGCAGCAGCCGGTAGTGGCCGTTCTCCCTTGACAGGCTCTGGGCCTGGCGCATGTAGACGAACCTGGTGCCGAAGGCCCACGCCTGCCGCCAGGACTCCTGCGCCAGTTTGTCGCCGCTGATGCCCTGGGAGAAGCCGGGGTAGTTGCGGATCATCGAGCTGGTCCCCGCCTGGCCACCGATGGCCTCCTGCTCGACTACCACGGTCGAAAGGCCTTCTGAGGATGCGCCGACCGCGGCAGCGAGCCCAGCCGGGCCAGCGCCGACCACCGCCACATCGAAGACCTCCCCGGGCGAGATCGGTGTCATGACGCCGAAGGCGTCGGCGATCTGTAGGTTGGAGGGGTTGACCAGCGCCGTCGGCTCTTCGGCGAACCGGACCACCACAACCGGCAGTTCCGGGCAGACCAGGCCCAGTTCGTCCAGCATCTGCTGGCCGTGCCCGGAGCTGGCGTCATAAAAGCCGACCGGGACCCGGTGGCGGGCGAACAGGTCGCGCAGCTCCTGCGACCGCGCGGACCATCGTTCGCCGATCACCTGCACTGGCTCGAAGCCGCCGCCGCGCTGGTTGCTCCACTCCCGCAAGAACTCGGTGATCGCGCGGTGAAACTCTTCGTCCGGGGCCTGCACCGGCCGGGTCACCCAGTGGTCGAGGGTGCCGAGGGTGACCGCGCCGAAGACCGACCGCACCGACTGCCAATCACCCCAGCCGAGCGCGGCCACCCGAAGTGCCGCTGCGTCGATGGCGCGGACTGCGGCCAGCACCTCGATGCCATCCCGGTCCTGCGCACCGACCCCGCCGATGACCAGCGCGACCGGCAGGCCAGCGGCCCGCAGGTCCCGCATCCAGGCCCCCAGCTCCGCGGGCCGGCCGCAGATGACGATCTGATAATCCGCGCCATAGCGCTTGGACAGCTCCCGGTGCAGGATCTCCCGGGCGTCGGGGTCACGGCTGACGATGACAATGGCCGCCTGTGCCGGAAATTCGCCGGGCTCGGCGGCAGCCAGTTCCTGATGCGCAGCGGCGGCAACGCCCGCTGATGTGCTCACGTCGTCTCCTTCAGGTATGTGTCACGTGAATTCAGTGGCCGCATGGGATCGCGGGTCCTGGAAAAGGGTGGGCGCTCGCGGTGCCCCGACGTGCCCGGCGTGTGCAGCTGAGGCGGCCGCCGGCCGATCGGGCGGACGCCAGGAACCGGGGGCTCGTTTCCCGAGGTGCCCGATCCGTGGCTGTCTTGGCCGCGGGCTGGTGAGGCAGATGGCTTGGGCAAGGCGTGTCCTCGTACCGGACCGCACAGACCAGGATGAGCGCCGTGGCCGCGATCTGGATCCCGCCCAGCACGATGAACACGCCGGCGCCGATGGCGATCGCGCGTGCGGTGACCAGAACCGACGCCAGTAGCCACGCCCCAAACGCCAGCCGGCTGAGGCCAGCGGAGCAGCGGGCCCTGATGAGGTGGGAAATCTGCGGTACGTAGGCTGCTCCGGACAGCCCCGCGCCGGCAAAGCCCGCGATCTGCGTGATGGTCAGCATGGCTGGCTCACTAGCTGACGCGTCTGGTCATACGCGGGATCTCCCGGCGGGATCGGCAATGCGAGCTCGTATTCCACCGTGCCGGGACCGCGGCCGACTAGGCAGGCGCCCAGCTTGCCCAGCAGCCCGGCCATCGCGGCGTTCTGCGTGGAGACCAGGGCGGTGAAGCGGTCGATGCCGGCCTGGCGGGCCCGGTCGGACAGCCCAGCTAGCAGCTCGGTGCCCAGTCCCCGGCCTTGCCAGTCGTCGACGATGGTGACGGCGATCTCGGCGGACCGCGGATCGTTGGTGTCCCGGACGTAGCGGGCGATGCCCACGCCGCGCCCGTCGGCGGCGCTCAGCGCGCCGATCGCCTCGTGGTCGTGGTGGTCGACGTGGGTGAGGTAGCGCAGCTCGGCAGCGGACAGCGAGGTCTTGGCGCCCAGGAATCGCATCCAGCGGGACTGTGGGCTCAGCCGGGCGAACCCGTCGGCCAGCAGCGGCGCGTCCATGCTGCAGACCGGCCTGATCAGCACCGTCGACCCGTCACGCAGGACGACGCGTTTGCCGCGGGCCCGGGACCGGGCTGCGCGGGCCAGGCTGGCCTGGCGCGCGGCCTGGGCTTCGGTCAGGAAGGTGTTGACCCGCTCACGCGCCAGCGCGGCCAAGATATCGGGATGGGTCATCGTGAACCGCCTCTTCGAGACTGGCCGGTATACGGCCTGGTTGTGGTTTTATCTGCGGCAGATACGGCCGTGAAGGCATCGGTCGCGAGCACGGATTGGTGGAATTTCGTTTCCGCAGCGGCGGCAACGCCAGCTGATGTTGTCATGTCGTCCCCAAGAGTTGGCTGGTCCAGATAAAGCGCCATCGGGCGGCGCAGTGCCTCGGTCACCGGGTGGAAGTTCCCGCCGCCACTTGCCATGCTGCTGGCCACCGAGGGCGATCACCACACGTGCCCGCTCACAGGAGACCCACAGGATCGGCGTATCGCTCAGGGCGCCGCCGGGCGTCGGGCCTGGCTACTGTTGGTGCAGGTTTTGCGCCCCGCCGGGTAGGGGTGCGGCGGGATAAGGGCCTGCGGAGAGGGGATGCCGGAACCATGGCGGAGCAGCCTGCGCTGGAGTTTGCGGGGTTGCTGCGGCAATTGCGGGCCGAGGCCAGCCTGACGCAGGAGGAGCTGGCGGAAGCGGCGGGCCTGAGCCCGCGGTCGGTCAGTGACCTGGAGCGGGGCATCAACCGCACTGCCCGCAAGGACACCGCAGTGTTGCTGAGCGGTGCGTTAGGCCTAGCCGAGCCGGTGCGCGCGTTGTTCGTGGCGGCGGCTCGTGGGCAGGTCCCGGCTGCGGAGGTGCTGGGGGCCGTGCGAGGGGCGAGGCCGCGGGTGTGGAACATCCCCGCCCGTAATCCAGGGTTCACCGGCCGGGACGATCTGCTGGCTGAGGTGAGGGAACAGCTGGCGGCCGGGGATAAGGCGGTGGTGCAGGCGCTGCATGGGACGGGTGGGGTAGGCAAGACTCAGCTGGCAGCCGAGTACGCGCACAGGTTCGCCGGCAGTTATGACCTGGCCTGGTGGATCAACGCCGAGCAGGGTGGGCTGATCGGGGACCAGGTCGCCGCCCTTGGCCTTGCACTGGGATGCGTGCAGCCTGGGGCGGGAACCGATGCGGTGCGGGCGGCGGTGCTGGCCGAGCTGCGGCACCGCGGCCGGTGGCTGCTGGTCTTCGACAACGCCGAGGACCCCGCGGACGTGGCACCGTGGCTGCCTGGCGGCAGCGGCCACGTGCTGATCACATCCCGGCAGCGGGGCTGGGACGAGGTCGCCGCGCCTGTCGAGATAGACGTGTTCGCCCGGGCCGAGTCGATGGCGATCTTGCGGACCCGGGTCACCGTGCTCTCCGAAGCCGACTCGGACAAGCTCGCCGCCGAGCTCGGGGACCTGCCACTGGCCATCGCCCAGGCGGCGGGGTTCATGGCGGACACGGGCATGACAGCCGATGAGTTCCTGGTGCTGCTGCGGACCCGGGCCGGGCAGCTGCTGGCCCAGGGGACACCAGGGTCTTACCCTCGGTCGCTGGCGGCCGCCAGCGACCTGATGGCGGACCGGCTCGCCCACCAGGACCCGGCCGCGGCCGAGCTGGCCAGCGTGTGCGCGTTCTTGGCACCCGAACCGATCCCGGAGAGCCTGTTCACCAGCGCCGTCAGCGTCTTGCCCAGCGAGCTGGCGGCCCGGGCCGCGGACCCGCTGGCCTGGCGGCAGACTCTCGCACATCTGACGAGGCAGTCGCTGGCCCGTATCGATCACCGCGGACTGCAGATGCACCGCCTCACCCAGGCCATCCTGCGCGAACGGCTCACCCCAGCCCAGGCCGCCACCACCCGCAACTACGCTGAGGCGTTGCTGACCGCCAGCGACCCCGGCGACCCGCCGAATCCGGTCACCTGGCCCCAGTGGGCGCGACTGACGCCGCACGTGCTGGCCGCCGATCTGGCCGCCACCGACAGCCCCGCCCTGCGCGAGCTGGCTCGCCACACATGCTGGTACCTGATCGAGCGGGGCGATACCCGTACTGCCCACGAGCTCGCTAACGGTCTTCGCCAGCAGTGGCGCGACCGACTCGGCGAAGACCACGAGCACACGCTAACGGCCGCGCACTATCTTGCCTGGACGCTGCTGGAGATGGGCCGCTACGCCGAATCACGCGACCTGAACCAGGACACCTTTGCCCGCCGCTGCCGCGTCCTGGGCGAGGACCACCCCGACACCCTCAACTCCGCCCACAACCTGGCCATCAGCCTGCGCAAGCTGGGCGACGTACAGGCCGCCAGGGACCTCGACCAAGACACCCTCGACCGCCACCGCCGCGTGCTGGGCCAAGACCACCCGAGCACTTTGCGCTCCGCCACCATTCTGGCCCATGACCTGCGCGAGCTGGGCGACGTACAGGCCGCCAGGGACCTGGACCAAGACACCCTCGACCGCCGCCGCGACGTGCTGGGCCAAGACCACCCCGACACCCTGGCCTCCGCCGCCAATCTAGCCACCAGCCTGCGCGAGCTGGGCGACGTACAGGCCGCCAGGGACCTGGACCAAGACACCCTCGACCGCCGCCGCGGCGTGCTGGGCCAAGACCACCCCGACACCCTGGCCTCCGCCGCCAATCTAGCCACCAGCCTGCGCGAGCTGGGCGAGGTACAGGCCGCCAGGGACCTGGACCAAGACACCCTCGACCGCCGCCGCGGCGTGCTGGGCCAAGACCACCCCGACACCCTGGCCTCCGCCGCCAATCTGGCCACCGACCTGCGCGAACTGGGCGAAGCAGATGATGGCCCGTGAGACCGCGACAGCATGTGCAGATGATCCGATAACGGAGTTCACGCACTGGCCGGGTTTGCGCGAGCCGCGGAGCGTACGTGCTCGCCGAGGGCCGCAGAACAGGTAGATCTGGACCCGACGATCACCTATAACCTACTAATTTGCTCGGCATTCCTATTCGGCGATCGGGTGTTGGGCGCCGCGATAGTCAGGCCGCCGTGGTCACCTGGAGTAACCAGAGTTGCGCGAGCAACTGAGTGCTTATGCTGCCGCCGCTCCCATTGCGCTGGTCGTCACCGGTCCGCAGGGCGGAGTGCTTCGCGGGTATGGCTAGCCGAGGCTGCAGCGGGCCGGCCCCTTCCGCCGCTGCCCTGATGACGGCATGAACTTTTGCCTCCGGGAAGAACACGGTCAGAGTCCTGGCCGCGGCCAGAGCCCGGTCGCGGGCCTCGCCGCCGAGCTGGCGAGTTGCCCGCACGGCATAGATGGCCGCCCGGCGGCGGACACCCGCGCGGTAGTGCCCGATGTCCATGCTGATCGTCACGCCGTGCGCGTCCGCCAGCTCCAGTGCCCCGGCGGTGATCTTCTTGCCCTTGGCCGAGTTGCACTCCTGGTGCAGCAGCTGCAGATTCCAGCGGCGATGCGGCCCGCCGTACACCCGGGGGATGATGTG
Source organism: uncultured Actinomycetes bacterium (assembly GCA_963707065.1). GTDB lineage: Bacteria > Actinomycetota > Actinomycetes > Streptosporangiales > Streptosporangiaceae > Palsa-506. Next base: position 815 of record CAVPPJ010000009.1, on the reverse strand, counting down.
ATCGATCGCGGTGCCACGCGGGGAGTCCGGCAGGCAATCCCCGCACCACGGGCAGCGCCAGTGCTGCAGCTCCGCCAGTTCGGTCATGAACGCCAGGCTGTGCGATGCCCACGGCACGACCTCGTCGTCAGGCTGCCCCGGGTTTTTATGCCACTTGCAGACACCGCACATGCCGCCATTGTCGAAACCGTACTGCGAGTCCGGCACCGTGTGCAGATCGATCAGGATCTTGATTTGTGCGTCTCGGCCCAGTCGAAGGCCCGGTCCAGGTACTCGACACAGCCGACGTAGGGCAGATAGCCCTCGAAGATGAAAAAGGGAACCGGGATCCTGACGGTGTCGATGCCCTGGTGGGCGAGATAGGCGAAGTCTCGTTCGGTGATGTAAGAGTCGCGGTGCGCTGTGAGCCGTTCGCGTTTGGCGGCGTCGGCTAGGTCGCCGGACAGCTGGGTTTCGTCCTCGGCATTCGTGCCAGCGAACAGGCCCGGGCTCATCCACTTTTCCAGGACCAGCCAGTTGCCCAGGTTCACGCCTTTGATCATGAGGTCCCTCCGTCACGAGCTGATGCCCGCTGCTCGGTATTAACAGTTATGCCCAAGGCCACCCGCTCCGTCGCAAGCAGATCTTCGTGTACAGCTGATGGCTCGTCGAATACCATGACCGGCCATCGGCTCGTCTTGTAACGTGCCCAGCAAGGGTCGCCGTCGGTGACAATGCGGACCCAGGCTCAGTGCATGCCAGAAGTTCCGCCAGGCTGCAGCCTCAAGAGCCACAGCCTCACTAACCTTCAACATTGCGGACGGCAGCCTGAAACT
>CAVPPJ010000008.1:0-251624 GCA_963707065.1 uncultured Actinomycetes bacterium | reverse complement strand
TGGCACGGAGTACCCGACCGCCCATCTGATCCTGGTCTCCAACGATCCCTATCAGCTTGATCACATCGGCGGCCGGGGGACGCGGGAGCAGCTCGACGCTGGTGTGCTCGGGATCCTGGCGGCCAGGATCGCGGACGCGGCCGACGCCCGCCGGTTCGTGGCGCTCGAGGCGGCCGGGCAGGTCAGCCGCTTCCCCGGCTGGCAGGAGTGGAGCGCGCCGAGGTTTGAGGTCGGCTCCAGCGCCCTGGTGGAGATCGGGATCGACGGCGAGGCCCTGCTGATGGATCCCCCGCTGGTCTTCGAGTCGCTGCCCGGCGCCCTGCGGGTCCGCCTGCCCCGGCACGCGGTGCGGCCCTCCCCGGCAGCGCGGACCGTGCAGCTGCTGGAGGGCTCGACGTTCACCGAGCTGGGCCGGGTGGTGGCAGGGCGGCCTGCGGCCTCATTCGGCGGGGGTGGGCGTGCCGGCGCTAGCGGATTGCGTGTAGATGTCGCGCGTCGTCCTTGACCTCCTGGGTAGTGAAGGCCCGCTCGCGGCGGATGTCGCGGGTGAAGGCCACCCACCAGGTCAGCGATCGGCCCCGACCCGGTTGCGGTACCCGGTCAGGAACGCGATGTGGATGAACAGCCAGCCACCCAGCCGAGGAACCCGCCGAGCTGCAGCGGCCCGGCCGACACCACGGCGTGGCCGCGGGAGATGTAGGCGGCCGAGCCGAGGTCGCGGTACCGGAACGGCTTGCCGCGGACGTCGCTGCCCGGCTCAGCCCGCGCCGGATGCGGCGCCCGGCGTACAGCCCGGCCTGCATCGCCACCTCGGCGACGCCCGGGCAGCTTGTCCAGGCTCATCATGTCGCCGATGACGGAGATCTCCGGGATGCCCCGGGATGGTCAGGTCCGTGCTCGACGACGATCCGCCCGGCCCGGTCGCTGCTCGGCCCCGGTCGCCTTGGCCAGCGCCGTCGGCGACCGGCGGGGCCTCCACGCCCGCCGTCCACAGCACGGTGCCGGCGTCGTAGCGGGTCGTCGCTGCCGTCTGGTCCCGGACCGCCAGCCCGGTCGCGTCGACGTTGGTGACGATCGAGCCCATGTGCAGTTCGACGCCGAGCTTGCCGCAGCGCCTGCGGCGGCCTTGCCGGACAGCTTCGGGCCGAACGACGCCAGCGGCGCGTCGCCGCCGTCGAACAGCAGCACCCGGGCGTCCTCCGGCTTGATGCTGCCGGAACTCGTCCCGCAGCGTCTTGGTGGCGAGCTCGCGGATCTGCCCGGCCAGCTCGACGCCGGTCGGGCCCGGCGCCGACCAGCGCGAACGTCAGCCAGCGCGCGCTCGCTCGGCCGGATCGGTCGGCGGTCTCGGCCATCTCGAACGCGCCGAACACCCGGCGCCGGATCGTCAGCGCGTCGGAGATCGTCTTCATGCCCGGGCGCCCAGCGGCGAACTCGTCGTGCCCGAAGTAGGACTGCCGCACCCCGGCCGCGACGATCAGGTCGTCGTAGCGCGAACTCGATCTCGCTCGCCGACGCGGCCGCACGGCAGATCACCGCGCGGCCGTCGGCGTCGATGTCGATGACCTCGGCCATCACGCACTCGACGTTGCTGGTGCCCTTGCAGCACGCGCGCAGCGGCGCGGCGATCTGCCCCTCGGACAAGATCCGGTCGCGCACTGGTACAGCAGCGGCTGGAACAGGTGGTGCTCGCCCGGTCGATCAGCGTCACCGACACGGCGCCGCGCCGCAGCGCGCGGGCCGCGAACAGCCCGCCGAACCCGCCGCCGACGATCACGACCCGGCGGCGGCCTGCTCGTCGTGCAAGTCGGTGCTCCTCGCCGACCGCTCAGCCGGCCGGGTCGTGCCAGGTGTCGCCGCCCGGCAGCAGCGCGGTCGGCCTCCTTCGGGCCCCAGCTGCCCCTGGCGTAGGGGTGCACCGGCACGACGTCGCCGAGCACCGGGTCGACGACCCGCCAGGCGGCCTCGACGGTGTCCTGGCGGGCGAACAGCCACCGGTCGCCCGTCCAGCGCCGCGCCGATCAGCCGGTCGTAGGGGCGCATGTCCGAGCCCGGCTGCTCGGCGAACGTCAGGTCCTCCGGCTGCGGCTCCCAGCCGGCGCCCGGCTTCTTGCCGACCAGGGTCAGGCTGACCGCGGTCTCCGGGCCAGATGCGGAACCGCAGCGCGTTGCGCGACCGCGATCGGCTCGATGCCGAACACGTCGTGCGGCGGCTGCTGGAACCGTGATGTTGACCTCGGTGGCGGTGACCGGCATGCACTTGCCCGCCCGGATCAGGATCGGCACGCCCGCCCAGCGCCAGGAGTCGGCGGCGAGCCGGACCGCGACGTAGGTCTCGGTCGGTCGAGTCCGGGTCGACGCCCGTCGACGTCGCGGTAGCCCTCGTACTGGCCGCGGACCGTCGTCCTCCGGGGTCAGCGGCCGCAGCGCGCCGATCACCCGCGACTTCGACGTCGCGCCAGGAGTCCAGGCCGCGGCCCGTCCGGCGGCTCGGCCAGCACGGTGGCGAGCACCTGGAGCATGTGGTTCTGCACGCACGTCCCTGATCGCGCCGGTCTTGTCGTAGAACCGGCCGCGGTCGGCGACGTCGAACGCCTCGGCCATCGTGATCTGGATGCTCTCCACGTAGTTGCGGTTGAGCAGCGGCTCGATGATCGAGTTGGCGAACCGGACGAACAGCACGTTCTCCACCGGGTCCAGGCCGAGCCAGTGGTCGACCCGGTAGATCGCGTCCTCGGGGAAGTACTGGTGCATGGTGTCGTTCAGCTGCCGCGCGCTGGCCAGGTCGGTGCCGAACGGCTTCTCCACCATGACCCGGGCGTCCTCGGCGCGGCCGGCGCCGGCGATGCCCTCGGCGATCCGCCCGAACAGCGCCGGCGGCACCTCCAGGTAGAACAGCACCTGCGTCGCGCCGGCGCCGATCTCGTCCGACATCGCCTTGTAGGTGGCGGGGTCGTCCGAGGTCGCCGTCGACGTAGCGCAGCAGGCCGAGCATCTTGACCGCGGCCGGGCTGTCCGGGTCCATGTCGTTGAGCTTCAGCGACGCGGCGGCGTAGTCGCGGAACTGCTCCAGCCCCCAGCCGCTCTTGGCCACCCCGATCACCGGCACGTCGAGCACGCCGCGCTCGACCAGGCCCACCAGCGCGGGGAAGGTCTCCAGCTTGGCCAGGTCGCCGGTGGCGCCGAAGATCACCAGCGCGTCGACACTCATCTGTCGCCATTTCAGCTCCTCTAGTCCTGATCGCCACATGTACCATCTGATCGCGGCCGGCCGCTGCTGCCATCACTCCAAGCGGGTGATGGCGGTATCTCGATCCGGCCGGGATGACAGCTGACCGGGTGAGCTCACCCATCGAGTGAGACGCCGAGAGCCGACTTTCGGCGCTCTCTACCAGCGGTTGCGGCGCGCGGCGGCCTGGGGGCCGGCGGACCGGCGGGGCGCGCTGAACAACATAACGCCGGCCCAGGTGCTGGCCGCGGCCAGCGAGATCAGGCTCGGCCGCACGGCCACGCTAGCCGCGCCGATCGAGGGCACGGTGACGGCCGACAATCCCGATCCCAGCGTGCACCAGATGACCGGGACCGGGGACCAAGCGCGACCCGGCGGGGCTGTCGTTCGCCATGGACCGGCTGGCCATCAACATCCACGGCAACGCCGACAGCCACATCGACGCTCTGTGCCATGTCATCTACCGCGCAAGCTGTACAACGGCGTGCCAGCGGACACCGTGACCGCGGCCGGGGCATCCGAGCTGTCCATCGACGTCGCCAAGGACGGGATCGCCGGCCGCGGCGTGCTGCTCGACATCCCGCGGCTGCGCGGGGTGCGCTGGCTGGAGCCCGGTGATCACGTGACCGCCGATGACCTCGCCCGCGGCCGAGGACAGCGCAGCAGGTCCGCGTCGGCCAGGGCGACCTGCTCTTCGTGCGGGTCGGGCACCGCCAGCGCCGGGCCGAGCTGGGCCCGTGGGACGCCGCCAGCGCCCGCGCCGGGCTGCATCCCGCCGCGCTGGAGTTCGTGGCCGAGCGCCGGGTCGCGGTACTGGGCAGCGACAGCAACAACGACACCGCGCCCAGCGCCGCCGAGGGCGTGGACTTCCCCGTGCACGTGCTCGCGATCAACGCGATGGGCTTGCATCTGCTTGATTACCTGCAGTTTGAGGATCTCGTCCGGCTCTGCGACGAGGCCGGGCCGCTGGTCATTCTTCTGCGTGATCGCGCCGCTGCGGCTGGACCGGGGCACTGGGTCCCCGGTCAACCCGATTGCGATCATGTGATCTCCCACCCGGCCGGAGCAGAGGGTGGCCGGCGCTGTGCAGGAAGGCCGGGTCTAGATGACAGACATCGATCCCCGAGCAGACATCGAGCTTCAGCCGGCCGATGGGCAGGTAACGGTGCGGGTACCGCTGGCTGGGCCGGTGACCAGCGAGTGGCTTGGCTGCCATCAGCATCTCGCGCTGGCTTCGCAGGTGCCCGCGCAAGCCCGGGCCCATGATGACCGGGCCTGGATTGTGGTAAGCGTGCGGGCCAGCGGTGACCAGGCCGACGTGGTGGCGACGCTGGACGCTGCCCGCGCCCGCTGCTGCTCAACCCGGGGGGAGCACCGCCGGGCTGGGGCCCTGAATTCTTCGACTACCTCTACCTCGGCTTCACCAATGCCACCGCGTTCAGCCCGACCGATGTGATGCCGCTCGCCCGCTGGGCCAAACTGGCCATGACGGTGCAGGCGGTTACATCTATCGCCATTCTGGGACTGGTGATTGCCCGGGCGGTCAACATCCTGCCGTAGCCGCGCGTCCCCGGCCTGGCTACGCTCTCTGGGTCAGTTTCCCTGTCCGGCTGGCGTGGCGCTCCCATCGGGGCCAGTTGCGGCCGGGTGAGGCGGGCCTGGTGTGTGCGGCTGGGGCGAGGGCACGAAGTCCTGCCGGCTGACCCGCCGGCGGAACACGTAGTAGGTCCAGGTCTGGTAGGCGAGCACGACGGGCAGGAAGACGACGACGACGACCGTCATCACCTTGAGCGAGTACGGCGCCGGACGCGGTGTTGCGCACGGTCAGGTTGTACGCCGGGTTGGTGCTCGACACCATGACGTTCGGGTACAGGTCGACGAAGATCGACAGATGCATGGCGGCCATCGTGACGCGTGGTCGCGGCGAACGCCCAGCCGTCGCGCCGTCGTAGACCAGCCAGACGGCGGCGAGGACGGCCAGCACGGCGGCATCTCGACGGGTTGAGCAGCACGCCGCTGCTGGCCGTGCACGTGCGTCCAGATCACGAAGGCCAGCACGACCAGCGGCGGTCGACCGGGGCGCACGCGGCGGGCCAGCCGCGCGGCCCGCTCGTGCATCTCGCCGGTGGTCTTCAGCGCCAGGAACGTCGCGCCGTGCAGCAGGCAGAGCAGCACCAGGGTGACGCCGGCGAACAGCGCGTACGGCTGCAGCAGGTCCCAGAACGTCCCGGTGAACTCCTGCTTGGCGTCGATCGGCAGCCCGTGCAGCAGGTCGCCGAGCGCCGACGCCGATCAGCAGCGGCGCGAGCAGGCTGCCGGCGGTCAGCAGCGACGTCCCAGGTGCGGCGCCAGCGCGCGCGCGTCGCGCTTGCCGCGGTACTCGAACGCGACGCCGCGCACGATCAGCGCGACGAGCAGCAGCACCAGCGCCAGGTAGAGGCCGGAGAACATGGTCGCGTACCAGCCGGGGAACGCGGCGAACATGGCGGCGCCGGCGACGATCAGCCAGACCTCGTTGCCGTCCCACAGCGGCCCGATCGTGTTGATGGCGGCCCGCCGGCCCGCCTCGTCCCGGCCGACGACGCCGTGCAGCATGCCGACGCCGAAGTCGAAGCCCTCCAGGACGAAGAAGCCGGTCCACAGGACGGCGATGACGATGAACCAGAACGGGACGAGTCTCATCGCGACCTCAGTACGGCACGGCCGGCACGGGCGCGTCCAGGTCGGCCTCGGCTCGCGCGGGCGGCGAGCTGCTCGCGCGCGTACCGCATCATCAGCACCACGTCGACCATCGCCGAGCGCGCCGTAGAGCAGGACGAACGCGACCAGGCTGATCACGAGCGCCGTGGTGCCGACCGACGGCGAGACGCCGTTCTTGGTCAGCATGAGGCCCTGCACGATCCAGGGCTGGCGGCCGCTCTCGGTCAGCAGCCAGCCGGCCGTGTTCATCAGGAACGGCAGCACCGCCGCCCAGATCGCCACGCACAGGAACCGCCGGGACGTCGCGAGCTTCTTGCGCCACATCAGCCACAGCCCCCACAGCGCCGAGCAGGAAGACCAGCGACCGCCGATGTAGGCCATCACCCGCATCGACCAGTACTGGATGAACACGTTCGGCACGTAGTTGCCGGGCCCGTACTGCTGCTGTACTGCGGACTGCAGCGGGTTCAGCCCGACCACCTTGCCGTTCCAGTGGTTGGTGGCCAGCAGCGACAGCAGGTGCGGGATCGCGATGATCTGGGTCGGCGTCTGGTCGTTGTTGCCGCCGCCGATCTGGAACAGCGAGAACGAGCACGGCTGGCAGGTGGTCCACTGCGCCTCGGCCGCCGCGATCTTCATCGGCTGGTACTTGGCCTCGATCACGCCGAGCTCGCTGCCGACGAGCATCGCGAACAGCATCGCCGGGACCAGCACGACCAGCGCCAGCCGGGCCGACCGGGTGAACACCTCCGGGTTCCCGCCGTGCCGCAGCTGCCAGGCGGAGACCGCCAGCATCACGGCCGCGCCGGTGACCAGCGAGGCCAGCAGCACGTGCGCGTAGCCCCAGAGGAACACCGGGTTGGTCAGCACCGCCCAGATGTCGTTCAGCTGCGGGCTTGCCGTTGACCATCGCGTAGCCGACCGGATGCTGCATCCACGAGTTGGCCGCCATGATGAACGCCGCCGACAGCACGCTGCCGAGCGCGACCGCCCAGATCGTCAGCAGGTGCATCCGCCGCGACAGCTTGTCCCAGCCGAACAGCCACAGCCCGAGGAACGTCGACTCCAGGAAGAACGCCGCCAGGCCCTCCATCGCCAGCGGGGCGCCGAAGATGTCGCCGACCAGCCGGGAGTACGCCGACCAGTTCATCCCGAACTGGAACTCCTGCACCAGGCCGGTCACCACGCCGATCGCGACGTTGATGACCAGCAGCGTGCCGAAGAACCGGGTCAGCCGCAGGTACTCGTCGCGCCCGCTGCGGTACCAGGCGGTCTGCAGCAGCGCGGTCAGGAAGGCCAGCCCGATCGTGACCGGGACGAACAAGAAGTGGTTGATCGTCACGAACGCGAACTGCCACCGGGCGAGATCGACGTTCGTCATCTACTCCTCCGGTCCAGAGCTCCGGATGGCTGGTCCATGGGCGCCAGGGCCGGCCGGTGGGTCACGAATCAGTTACGCTGGCGCGCTCCGGGCGCCGTTCTGCCAGGCGCCGGCGCCCGCGGCGGCCGCGCCTTGGCCTGCGCCAGCTTCTTCTTCGCCAGCTCGCTCGGCGGCACTTCCATCTCGTCGACCCATCGCCGGATCGCCGGACCACGTGCGAGCCGCCGACGGCGAGCCCGCCATGGCGATCAGGCCGCCGACTCGACGAGCGCCGCCCCGGTGATCAGCGGGCCGGATCTGAGCTGCGGCCCGGTGCTCCGTCCATCAGACATGCTCATGACCGGTACTGTGGCCGCGCGGTTACCATCGGGCATCATCCGCCCGGGGTGATTGCCGCCCGGCGGGCTCACCCCAAGGAATGATGCGCCGGGCCGCCGCCGCGGCGATGGTGGCATGTGGAGCACTATGACGTCATCATCGTCGGCACCGGCGCCGGCGGCGGCACGCTGGCGCACACGCTGGCCCCGTCCGGCAAGAGGATCCTGCTGCTCGAGCGGGGCGACTTCCTGCCCAGGGAGATGGACAACTGGGATCCCGGGGCCGGTCTTCGTCGACGGGAAGTACATCTCGCCGGACACGTGGTACGACGCCGACGGCAAGCCGTTCCAGCCGCAGGTGCACTACTTCGTCGGCGGGGCCACCAAGCTGTACGGCGCCGCGCTGTACCGGCTGCGGCCCGAGGACTTCGGCGAGCTCAAGCACGCCGACGGCGTGTCGCCGGCCTGGCCGCTGAGCTACGACGACTTCGAGCCCTGGTACACGAAGGCCGAGTGGCTGTACCAGGTGCACGGCAGCCACGGCGAGGACCCGACCGAGGGCCACTGGTCCAAGCAGTACCCGTGGCCGGCGGTCTCGCACGAGCCGCGGATCCAGCAGATCTCCGACGCCCTGGCCGGCCGGCGGCTACCACCCGTTCCACGCGCCGTGCGGGATCCTGCTCGACGAGGCCGACCGGCCGGCCAGCCACTGCATCCGCTGCGCCTGGTGCGACGGCTACCCGTGCCTGGTGCACGCCAAGTCCGACGCCGAGACCATCGCGGTCCGCCCGCTGCTGGACCAGCCGAACGTGACCCTGCTGGTGAACGCCGAGGTCGTGCGGCTGGAGACCGACCCGGCCGGCGGTCGGTCACCGGCGTCGTGGTGACCCGCGACGGCAACGCGAGGTCTACGCGGCCGACATCGTGGTGGTCGCGGCGGGCGCGGCCAACAGCGCCAAGATCCTGCTCCGGTCGGCCTCCGACCAGCACCCGGCCGGCCTGGCCAACGGCTCCGACCAGGTCGGCCGCAACTACATGTTCCACAACAGCAAGGCCGTGGTCGCGCTGGGCAAGGAGCGCAACGACACGGTCTTCCAGAAGACGCTGGCCCTGAACGACTTCTACTTCGCCGGGAACGGCCGGCGAGTGGCCGCTGGGCAACATCCAGATGCTCGGCAAGTCGAACGCGATGGCCATGAAGGGCGAGGAGCCGAAGCTCACCAAGCTCGCGCCGCGCTTGAGCCTGGACGAGGTCGCCCAGCACGCCGTCGACTTCTGGCTGACCACCGAGGACCTGCCCAAGCCGGACAACCGCGTCACCGTCGACCAGGACGGCCACGTCCACCTCGCCTACACCTCGACCAACGACGAGGAGGCCGACGGCCTGTACCACGAGCTCAAGAAGATCCTCAACCACGTCGGGATGGCCGAGCACCACGTGCTCGACAAGAACTTCTACATGAACATGAACGTCCCGATCGCCGGCGTCGCCCACCAGGCGGGCACCTGCCGGTTCGGCACCGACCCGGCCACCTCGGTGCTCGACGTCAACTGCAAGGCGCACGAGCTCGACAACCTCTACGTCGTCGACACGAGCTTCTTCCCCAGCATCGGCGCGGTGAACCCGGCGCTCACCGCGATGGCCAACGCCATCCGCGTCGGCGAGCACCTGCTCAGCCGGATGGCTGACCGGCAGACCCGATTGCCGGAACACCGCGACCAGATATTCATCCCGACTGGGAAAGGCCAGGCCGATGAGCACCTTCCCGCCCATTGCCGACTACGGGTTCCTGTCCAATTGCGAGCAGAGCTGCCTGGTCGCGCCGGACGGTTCAGTCGAATGGCTGTGCCTGCCCCGCCCCGATTCCCCCAGTGTCTTCGGGGCGCTGCTGGACCGGTCGGCCGGCCTGTTCAGGTTCGGTCCCGGCAATACGCACGTGCCGCAGCATCGGCGCTACGTGCCGGGCACGATGGTGCTGGAAACGACCTGGCAGACCCCGACGGGCTGGATGGTCGTGCAGGACTTCCTGGCCATGGGCCCGGTCCAGCACGAGGGACGGCGGCCGGACTACCACCGGGCGCCCGCCGATTTCGGCGCCGTCGGCGCGCTGGTGCGGATCGCCACCTGCATCAGCGGCCGGGTCGAGGCCGTCGTGAACTGCGGTCCGCTGTTCGATTACGGCCGGACCGGTGGCACCTGGAGCTATAAGGGCGACAGCTACGACTCGATGACCCTCGCCCCCGCAGAGGGAGACATGCAGCTTGAGCTGGCGGCACCATCCCGCTCGGCGTGCTCGGCGCCCGCTGCTACGGCCGCACGTCGCTGGCGGCGGGCCAGTCGGCCTTCGTCGCGCTGTCCTGGGGCGGCGGCGCAGGTCCCGGCTGATCTGGACGAGGCGCGGGCGCGCTGAACTGCACGGTCGAGTACTGGCGCGACTGGCTGAGTTCCGCCAAGATCCCGGACCATCCGTGGAAGACCTACCTCGACCGCAGCGCGCTGACCCTGAAGGGGCTCAGCTACGCCCCGACGGGCGCGATCATGGCCGCGTCGACCACCTCGCTGCCGGAAACCTGGGGCGGGGCCCGCAACTGGGACTACCGGTTCACCTGGATCAGGGACTCGGCGTTCATGCTCCGCTCGCTGTACCGGCTGGGCTTCGACTGGGAGGCGATCGAGTACTGGGGCTTCGTCCTCGACGCAGTCACCGGGGGTGACCTCAACCGCAAGCCCGAGCTCCAGATCATGTACGGCATCGGCGGGGAACGCGACCTGACCGAGCACACCCTCGACCACCTGTCCGGGTACCGCGGGGCGCGCCCGGTCCGGGTCGGCAACGGGGCCTGGAATCAGCAACAGCACGACGTCTGGGGGATGATCCTCGACGCCCTCGATGTCCAGTTCCACCGGGGCGCGAGCACGATCGTGGCGCCGGTGTGGAAAGGCCTGGCCGGTTTCGTGGAGGACGCCCTGAAGCGCTGGCGTGAGCCCGACCAGGGGATCTGGGAAGTCCGTGGCGACCCCAAGCATTTCACCGCGTCCAAGGTGATGTGCTGGGTCGCGGCCTCGCGCGGCGCCGATCTCGCTGAGGAACGCGGCGATGACGAACGCGCCAAGCGCTGGCGGGCGGGCGCGGACGAGATCAAGGCCGAGGTCCTGGCCAAGGGCGTCTCCAAGCGGGGCGTGTTCCGGCAGCACTACGAGACCGACGGCCTCGACGCATCGCTGCTGCTCCTGCCCATCATGGGATTCCTGCCCCCCGACGATAAGCGCATCAAAGCGACCGTGCTGGCCATCGCCGACGAACTGACCGAGGACGGCCTGGTCCTGCGCTACAAGGTCGAGGGAACCGACACCGGGTTCGAGGGCAAGGAAGGAACCTTCACGATCTGCTCATTCTGGCTGGTCACCACGCTGGCCATGATCGGCGAAACCGAACGCGCCCGCGCCCTGTGCCAGAAGCTGCTGTCGTTCGCCGGCCCGCTGCAGCTGTACGGCGAGGAGATCGACGCCACTACCGGCGAGCACATGGGCAACTTCCCGCAGGCCTTCACCCACCTGGCCCTGATCGAGGCTGTGTCTCTGCTCATCGAGTCCGAGCCGGACACCAACCGCGCTGCCTCTATCGGGTAAGCCGCGAAACCCCGCGGGGGCCGGGAGGTGACTGGACGAGGGTTCCCGTCGGCCGGGATGGACCTCAGGAGTAGCCCCGGTGCGGGTCGGCGAGCACCACGATGGACCGGGGGCCGACGGTGATGTGATCACCGGCGGCTCGCGGCGCGGCCACGGGACCTGCGGCCGCGGCCGGCGCGTAGGTAACTATGGCGGTCTGCCAGGCAGCGTTCCGCCTGGTGACCGGGAGCACGAACGCTAGCGGCTCCCACCAGGCATTGACCAGGACCAGGAAGTCGTCGTCGAGCAGGGGGATGCCGTCCTCCGCAGGGTCCGGGTCATCCGCGCCGTCGAGATAGATGGCCAGCGACCGAGCGTCAGGGTCAGCCCAGTCCGCGCCGGTCATCGGCGTGCCCGCGGGCGTGAACCAGCCGAGCTCGGCCGCCTCCACCCCGCCCAGGAAGCGGCGGCGCCGGAACACCGGGTGCTCCCTGCGGAACGCGATCAGGCGCCGGGTAAACGCCAGCAGGTCATCGTCCACGCCGGACCAGTCGAACCAGGTGATCTCGTTGTCCTGGCAGTAGGCGTTGTTATTGCCCTGCTGGGTGCGGCCGAACTCGTCCCCGCCGAGCAGCAGCGGCACGCCGAACGACAGCAGCAAGGTGGTGAGCATGGCCCGAGCCTGCCGCTGGCGCAGGGCCAGGATGTCCGGATCGGTGGTGGCGCCCTCCGCGCCGCAGTTCCAGGAACGGTTGTCGCTGGTGCCGTCGCGGTTGTTCTCGCCGTTGGCCTCGTTGTGCTTGTCGTTGTAGGACACCAGATCCCGCAGCGTGAAGCCGTCGTGCACGGTGAACAGGTTCACCGACGCGGTCGGCCGGCGCCGGCCCGGGCCGCTGTAGAGATCCGACGAGCCGGTGAACCGGGTGGCGAACTCGCCGATCCCGATCGGGTGGCTGCGCCAGAAGTCGCGCATGCTGTCGCGGTACTTCCCGTTCCACTCGCGCCACAGCGGGGGGAAGCGCCCCAGGTCGTAGGAGTCCATCTGGCCCACGTCCCACGGCTCCGCGATGAGCTTCGACTGGGCCACCACCGGATCCTGCGCCACGAGATCGAAGAACGCCGAGACCTGGTCGAACCCGCCGTCCTGGCGGGCCAGCGTGGGCGCGAGGTCGAAGCGGTAGCCGTCGACGTGCATCTCGGTGATCCAGTACCGCAGCGAGTCCATGATCAGCTGAAGGGTCAGCGGGTCCCCGGCGTTGAGCGAGTTGCCGCAGCCGGTGGTGTCGACGTACCGGCTCGGGTCGCCGGGTTCGAGCCGGTAGTACGCGGGGTTGTCCAGGCCGCGGAAGCACAGCGTGGGGCCGTCGGGCCCGGCTTCGCAGGTGTGGTTGAACACCACGTCGAGCAGGACCTCCAGGCCCGCCGCGTGCAGGGCGTCCACCATGGCCTTGAACTCGGCGACCTGGCCGCCGGGCTTCCCGGCCCGTACCGCCGCCGAATAGCCGCCGTGCGGCGCGAAGTACCCGATCGTGTTGTAACCCCAGTAGTTCGTCAGCCCTTCGGCCGGGAGGAAGGACTCCGGCACGTTCTGGTGCACCGGCAGCAGCTCCACGGCGGTCACGCCGAGGTCCACCAGGTGGGCCACGGCCGCCTCGTGCCCGAGCCCGGCGTAGGTACCGCGCAGCTCGGCGGGCACGCCCGGATGCCGCATGGTGAACCCCTTGACGTGCACCTCGTAGATGATCGTGTCGGAGTAGCGCCGCCGCACCGGGCGGGTGTCGGTCCAGGCGAACGGCTCGCCGGTGACCAGGCTGCGCGGCATGTGCCCGGCGGAGTCCAGGGCGCTCGGCGCGCCGGGATCGTCCACCGCGTAGCCCAGCACCTCCGGCCCGAACCTGACCTCGCCGTTGATCGCCCGCGCGTAGGGGTCGAGCAGCAGTTTCGCCGGGTTGCAGCGCAGGCCCCGGCCCGGATCGTACGGGCCGGTGACGCGGTACCCGTAGGCCTGCCCGGGCCCGACCCCGGGGACGAAGCCGTGCCAGACGCCGGCGTCGTAGTCGGTCAGCGGTACCTGGGTTTCCCGGCCGGTGCCGTCGAACAGGCACAGCGTCATCGCGTCCGCAATGCTGGAGGCCACCGCGAAGTTCGTCCCGCCGTCCCGGACCGTGGCGCCGAGCGGGAACTGGCTTCCGGGCCGCGCGATCACGCCCGGCTCGGCCGAGACGGCGCTCATCGCCCGGTATCCGTCCAGACGCTGCGGACGACGATTCCGATATCTTCGACCGCTCCATGCCGGCGGCGGATCACGTCGGCGATCACCCCGGTCCAGCCGGTCTGGTGGAAAGCGCCGATCGCGGCGCCGTTGTCGCCGTGGAAGTACTCGCTGAAGATCAGGTTGTCGTGCCACGCGGGGTCGGTTTGCATCAGCTCGGTCCCGCCGAAGCAGGGCCGTCGGCCGTCGGGGCCGCGCGTGAAGATCGAGATGAGCCGGTCCTGCAGGTCGGCGGCAACCTCGTCCAGGGCCAGCTTCCGGCCCGATCCAGTCGGATACTCGATCGTGAACTCGTCACCGAAGAACCGGTGGTAGCGTCCCAGCACGCTGATCACCAGGTAGTTCAGGGGGAACCAGATCGGGCCGCGCCAGTTGGAGTTCCCGCCGAACATGGAGGTGGTGGACTCGGCCGGCTCGTAGTCGATGCTCGCCCGTACTCCTTCGACGTCGAGCTCGTAGGGATGGTCGCGGTGCCAGGCCGAGAGGGCGCGCAGGCCGTGCGGGGACAGGAACTCGCTCTCGTCGAACAGCTTGGTGAACAGCTTCTCGAGCCGGCCCACGCCCGCCAGGCTCAGCAGCATGCGCTGCTCGCCGAGTTCCCCGCGCACCATCCCGATCTCATGGAGCTTCTCCCGGTCCGCCAGGCCCCGGCGCCCCAGGAACCCGGCGAACTGCTTGCCGACCACCAGTGACTGCTGGAGATCACTCTCGCCGATGACCACGGCCGCCAGGACCGGGATGATGCCGACCATCGACCGCACCTTCACCGGCACGACCGCCCCGCTCGGCGTTACCAGCCTGTCGTAGTAGAGTCCGTCGGCCTCGTCCCACAGCCCGAGGCCCTCCAGCGCTTCGCTGATCGCGGCGAAATGCTCCATGAACTTCAGTACGAGATCCACGCCCGGCCGCTGGCCGGACCGGTTCAGGATCACGGCCATGGTGGCCATCGCGATCGCGTAGAAACCCATCCACCCGGTGGCGTCGGACTGCTCCAGGACGCCGCCGACCGGCAGGTGCGAGCGGTCGATCGGGCCGATGTTGTCCAGCCCTAGGAAGCCGCCCTCGAACAGGTTGTTGCCCTCGGCGTCTTCCCTGTTCACCCACCAGGTGAAGTTGACCAGCAGCTTGTCGAAGACCCGGCTGATGAAGTCGATATCCCGGGCGCCGTCGATCGCGAACACCTCCACGGCCGCCCACGCCTGCACCGGCGGGTTCACGTCACCGAAGTCCCACTCGTAGGCAGGCAGCGCCCCGTTGGGATTCTGGAACCATTCCCGGCACAGCAGGATCAGCTGGTACTTCGCGAACGCGGGGTCCACGTGCGCCAGTGCCACGCAGTGGAACGCCAGATCCCACGCGGCGAACCACGGGTACTCCCACTTGTCCGGCATCGACATGATGTCGAAGGCATCGAAGTTGCGCCACCGCGAGTTCCGGCCCGTCAGCCGCTGCGGCGGCGGCGTCGGCTGCGTCGGGTCGCCGTCCAGCCAGCGGGCCACGTCGTAGTAGAACAGCTGCTTGCTCCACAGCATCCCGCCGAACGCCTGCCGCATCACCAGCGCCTCGTCGGCGCTCGCCCCGGCCGGGGTCAGCTCGGCGTAGAACTCGTCGGCCTCGGCCCGCCGCTGCGCGATCACCTCGCCGAACAGCGCGCCGAGCGGGTCGCCCGCCTTTCCGCTGGCCGCCCTCGCCGGTGGCGTCCGCAGCCGCAGCCGCAGCTCGGCGGTCTCGCCGGGCTGGACCGTCACCTGGTACCAGAGCGAGCACTTGGTGCCCTTGCGCTCGGGGTTCACGGTGGCCGCCCCGCTCACTACGTGGTCGTTGATGCCGTCCTTGGGATACGGCGTGACCGGTGCGGCGCCGAACAGCCGCTGCTCGTTGGTCTCGTTCTCGCAGAACACCGCCGTCGGCAGCGTCCCGTCCGGTCCCGGGCCGGCCAGCCACTCCATCGGGCCCACGAACGGATGGTCGATGCCCACCGCCGACTCGCCCACCGCCTGCATGGTCGGCTTGGGCGCGTCCACATCCCAGGACCAGGTGTTGCGGAACCATGCGGTCGGCAGTACATGGAGGGTGGCCGGCTCCGGGCCCGCGTTGGTCACCTGCACGGCCATCAGCAGATCATCGGCGCTGGCCTTGGCGTAGTGGACCTCGACGATCCAGTACCGGCTCTCGTCGAACACCCCGGTATCCAGCAGCTCGTACTCGGGCTGCTCGCGGTTACGGACCCCGTTCTGGTCGATGAGGTCCTGGTAGGGGAACGCGGCCTGCGGATAGTGGTAGCGCCACCGGTTCCACGCATGGCTCGGCAGCGCGTCGAGATACCACCAGTACTCTTTGACATCTTCCCCGTGGTTGCCCTGCGCGCCGGTCAGCCCGAACGCCCGCTCCTTCAAGATCGGATCCCGCCCGTTCCACAGCGCCAGGCCCAGGCACAGCCGCTGCTCCACATCGCAGAATCCGGCCAGGCCGTCCTCCCCCCATCGGTAAGCGCGGGACCTGGCGTGATCATGGGGCAGGTAGTCCCACGCCTCGCCATCCGCGCTGTAGTCCTCCCGCACCGTCCCCCACTGCCGCTCACTGACGTACGGGCCCCACCGGTACCAATCGCCCGCCTGGCGAAGCCCGTCCTCTAGCTTGCCGAATCCCGCCACCCGCTCACGTTCCGCGCCCACTGGCGTCCCTCCGTTTCGGTGTACAGAACCTGCGCAGGTGAGGCCGGGCCTCGTGATCCGGTGTGATCGCGGCGTGCCAGACGAAATGCGCAGCCAACCACCAATTCCTTCTTAGCAGGCGGACAAGGCAAGTTCATCACCTTGGGAGGGTGATAGGTCCCGGCTCTCCCGTGATCACCCCAGCGGAGTGAAGACATTGGCCGATCAGAGTGTTTGCGTTGGTCGCCCTGCGATCAATTGGCAGCCATGCATTGAACGATTGGCAAATCATTGATGAACGTAGCGTTATGAAAGGTCGGCGTGACAGGACCCAGCGCTTATTTGCGGGTGCGCGCGCGGCGTTCCGCCTCCGATATCGCCCAGGCTGCATTGACCAGCCCGATGTGGCTGAAGGCTTGCGGGAAGTTGCCCCGCAGCTCACCCGAAACGGCGTCGACCTCCTCGGCGAGCAGTCCGACGTCGTTCATGAAGGCGATTGCGCGCTCGAATACCGCGCGGGCCCGGTCCAGCTGCCCCGCTGAGGCGAGCGCCTGAGCAAGCCAGAAGGTGCACATGAGGAAGGTGCCCTCCCCGCCGGCCAGGCCGTCGACGCCCTCCTGCGTCCGGTAGCGGTAGACGAGCCCTCGGTCATCAGTGAGGCGCGCGTCGATCGCGTCGATGGTCGCGAGCATCCGCGGGTCGTCAGCCGGGAGGAAGCCGACATTCGCCATCATCAGGTTGGCGGCGTCGAGGGCTGTGCTGCCGAAGTACTGTGTGAACGCGTTAGCCTGCTCGTTCCAGCCGTCGCGGACCACGGTCTCCCAGATCTTGTTCCGCGTGGTCTTCCACCGGTCGGCTCGGTCGCCGGCGTCGATGAGGTCGGCAAGCGCCAGGGCGCGGTCCAGCGCAACCCAGCACATGACCTTGGAGTACAGGAAGTGCTGAGGATCACCGCGAATCTCCCAGATGCCCTGATCTTTCTCCACCCAGTGGGCGGCGGCCGCGTCGGCGCACGCCACCAGGAAGCGCTTGGTGTCGCCGTCGATCCCGGAGAGGTGGCCAGCGAGGCGGCGGGCCGCACCGAGCAGTTCGCCGTACACGTCGATCTGCTGCTGGTCCCAGGCACCGTTGCCGACCCGGACCGGGCGGCTGTCACGCCAGCCAGGCAGGTGTCTGAGCTCGCGCTCGGACAGGTCGTGCTCTCCCCCGATGCCAAACATGATCTGCAGCCCGGCGCCCGTGCCCAGCGACGAGGCGGCAGCCGTGGTCATGAACGCAAAGAAATCGCCGGCCTCGTCCGGGCAGGCGGCCACCCACAGGGCCTCCATGGTGAAGCTCGAGTCGCGCACCCAGGCATAGCGGTAGTCCCAGTTGCGCCCTCCCCCGGCGAACTCCGGCAGCGACGTCGTGGCGGCGGCAATGATCGCGCCGCTGGGCTGGAAGGAGAGCCCTTGCAGGACGATGCCGCTGTGGTGCACGAGGTCCGCCCACGGGCCGTCGTACGTCTGGTGCAGGGCTGACCACGAGCGCCACGCCTCGACGGTGCGGGTCAGGATCTCTGCGAGATCCGCCTGCGACCAGACGCGGGCCGGGATTTCCTCGAGCGTCGAACGGTGCACCGCGAGGTAGACCTCCTCGCCGGCGCGCAACCTGCGCCGCCCGTGGGCGCGCGGGCCGTCGATGCTCAGGCCGTCGGCGGTGAGGACCAGCCACTCGGCACCGCCGCGCGCGGTGATACCCCCCGGCACGCTGCCGAGCACCGGCACGATCAGCCCGTACTCGGGGCGGGGCTGGTAGTCGACCTCGACCTCGACCTCGCCGTCGGCACAGGCGAGCTTGCGCACCAGCAAGTGCGGCACGTCCCTGCCGATCCGGTGGCCGCAGTTGTCCGGACCGAGCGCCATCGCGTCGGTCAGCACGAACGTGCCAGCGCTAGTGCTGAACGTTGTCTCCAGCACGAGCGTCCGGTCGAGGTAGCGCCGGCTGCTGGTCCAGCTGCCGACCGGCGACACCTGCCAGTGCCCGGCCGCATCTCCTAGCAGCCGGCCCAGCACCGACGGACTGTCGAAGCGCGGGAAGGCGAGCCAGTCGACAGAGCCGCTGGTCGTCACCAGAGCGCTCGAGTGGCGGTCGGACAGCAGGGCATGGTCGGCGATCGGCGTGGTGGACATGAGCAGGCTCCCATCATCGGGTCGGTGCCGCAGCCTCATGCGTACTGACCCACGGGTAGCAGCGTTCATCGGCTGATGCAGTCCACTGTCACATTGCTAGCTCTGTGGCGCCCAGGAAAGTCTCTGGCCGGACCCCCGGGCTGCCGGCCCGGGCGGAGCTCGAGGCCGCCTTCCGGCCACGACCGTTGTTACCTGTCCCGCGGGTCTCATTCCCCGGGAAGCCGAGGTACTGTCGCTCATTGCCACCGGGCTTACCCCGCCGCGAGACAGCCCCGGCAGAAGGTTTCCACGTAGTTCAGGCCGCCCGAGCAGAACCGAGCACCAGGAGATAACGGATGCCGCACGCTACCGCCGCGGGCGGAGGCACATTCCGACAGCGGTGCCGCGTCTGGGCGGCCAGGTCGATTTCCGCAGCGGTGGCGCCAGCGGCCCTAGCGAGCCGCGCAACCGCCGAAGATGCGCCGAAGGACGACGGGTGATTCCGCGGTCGGTGGCGCAAGCTGACGAGGCGGCGCGCCGTTGAAGACGAT
Organism: uncultured Actinomycetes bacterium; assembly: GCA_963707065.1. Taxonomy (GTDB): domain Bacteria; phylum Actinomycetota; class Actinomycetes; order Streptosporangiales; family Streptosporangiaceae; genus Palsa-506. Next base: position 232,760 of record CAVPPJ010000008.1, on the reverse strand, counting down.
CATCGTTGCCGGCGCGGTGGCACTGGTCACCGCCCTATTCGGAACGCCTCTGCTCATCAGGCTGCTGCAGCGGAAAGGCTACGGCCAGCCGATCAGGGTGGAGGGCCCCGAGTCGCACCAGACCAAGCGGGGCACGCCGACGATGGGCGGTGCGGTCTTCGTGATCGCGTCGCTGATCGGCTACGTGGTCGGGCACGCGGCCACCGACGATCCGATTACGGCCTCGGGTGTCCTGGTGCTGCTGCTGATGACGGGCCTGGGCATAGTCGGGTTCATCGACGATTTTCTCAAGATCTTCCGACAGACAAGCCTTGGGCTGCGCGGCGGCGCGAAAGTGGTCGGCCAGGTCGCTATCGCTGCCGTGTTCGCGGTGGAGATACTGCGGCATCCCGACAGATTTGACCTGACACCCGCTGACGCGCACCTATCGTTCCTGCGGGACTTCGGCCCGGCTATCGGCACGCTGCCCTTCGTGGTCTGGGCAGTCATCATGGTCGTCGGCACCTCCAATGCGGTGAACGTGGCCGACGGGCTGGATGGGCTGGCAGCCGGCGCGACCGGGCTGGTGCTGGCGGCGTACGTGATGATCGGCATCTGGCAAGAGCGCAACGACGTTACGCTTTTCCTGGCACCGCAGAACTACGCGGTCCGTGATCCGCTCGACCTGGCGGTGGTGGCCGCCGCGGTGCTCGGGGCTTGCTTCGGCTTCTTGTGGTGGAACGCGCCACCGGCCAAGATCTTCATGGGTGACACCGGGTCGCTGGCCCTGGGCGGAGTGCTGGCTGGGCTGGCCATCTGCACCAAGACGCAGCTGCTGCTGATCATTCTGGGCGGGCTATTCGTGATCATCACGATGTCTGACGTGATTCAGGTCGGCTTCTACAAGGTGACCAGGCGCCGGGTGTTCAAGATGGCGCCGCTGCAGCACCACTTCGAGATGCTCGGCTGGGCGGAGACGACGATCGTGATCAGGTTCTGGCTGATCTCTGGCCTCTGCGTGGCGCTCGGCCTCGGTATCTTCTACGCGTCCTGGCTGCTGGCCTGACGCGCGTACTCCCTCCGCCGGCGCGGCGCGCCATCGCGTTAGCGCTCCGGTAGTCCTTACCCAGCTATCCGGCGCTGGTTTCGATTCGTTGCAGGATTCGCTCGGACGCGGTGCGCAGCTGCCGCAGCTGGGCCGGGGTGAGGGCGACGGGATCATGACCGGCGGCGCGTAGCGGCACGTATCAGAACCGCGCCTGCTGACTCCAACAGGGCGACGGCGAATTCCCTTCGCCCGCATCACGGGGGCATGGCCTGATTCGGCCTGCATGTGCATGACTCGGAGGATCCAGCATGAGCAACGAGAACAACCCGTCTCCCAGCACCGGCGCGGACCGGTTCAGCGAGCAGAGCCAGAACGTCATGGCCGCCCGGCGCGAGTTCCCGGCAACCGCCGCCGCCATGGCGGCCATCGTGCCCGGCGGGCTATACGGCACCGACGGCGCCAACCTGTACTTGATCGACACGGCCACCGGCGCCGCGAGCCTGATCGGCCCGCACGGCCCGGTCGAGTTCGCTATCGGCGCGCTCGCGTTCGCCGACAACGGCGTCCTCTATGGCATCAGCCTCACCGATCACGCCCAGCTGTATCGGATCGACGTGACCACCGGCGCAGCCAGCGCCATCGGTCCGCTCGGTATCGGGTTCATCTTCGAGGGCGGCCTCACGTTCGACGCGGCGGGCCGCCTCATCGGCGTCGACCAGGGCGACGACAACACCGCCACCACCTTTGAGATCAACACCGCTACTGGCGCCGCCACGATCATCGGTCCGCCGGGCGGCCAGGCCCGCGACATCAACGGCCTGACCCGCGACGATACCGTCGTGTACGGCATCGACCGGCCCAGTAACAGCCTCGGCCGCCTAGACGTCGCCACCGGTTCCTACACGCAGATCGGCCTCACCGGGGCCACCATCGGCGACACCGGCGGCCTGGCGTTCGACGAGGCCACCGGCGCGCTGTACGCCACCTTCGCCGCGGACGGCGGGTTCTACCGCATCGATCCGGCCACCGGAACCGCCACCCTGATCGCGGTGAACCGAGTCGACTACGGGCTCGCGTTCGCCCCGCAGGAGAAGCCGGGCAAGCTGCTCACCTACAGCGTGAAGTTCGTCTGCGGGGTGCAGCAGAGCCAGGAACCCGGGCAAGCCGTCGTGCGCCCCGGCATCTACGCCACCGAAATCAACATCCACAACTACCACGACGTGCCGGTGCGGATCCTCAAGTACGCGCTCCCGCTGGTGTACGGGGACAAGGTGATCGGGCGCGAGCCGGACCTTACCGGCATCCGCGGCAAGGACGCGATTACTATGCCGCCCAACACCGCGACGATGGACGACTGCTACCGCATCGGCCAGTTGCTGTATGGCTCACCGCCTCCCCAGCCGCTGCCGCTCACCGTCGGCTTCCTGGAACTGGTGACGACCGCGCCCGTGGCGGTGGACGTGGTCTACACGGCCACCGACCCGTCCGGCCGGACGCTGACCATGGACGTTCAGCGGGTGGAAGGCCGGACCAAGTAGCCCGATCGTCGCGGTGTCCCGCTCGTGCCGTATCAAGCCGTCTTGCCCGGCCGGCCTCACCGGCCGGGCAAGATGAGCCTGATGCGGCACCAGGTCCGGACCGGGCGACGGGAGCCGACGACAGCCTTGGCGATGCCGCCTACTACTCCTACACCGCCCCGAACCCGTGGGCTGCGCGAACAGCCGCTGACCGCGGGCACCTGGACACAGTCGGGCACCGGCTCGCCGGCGAGTCTGCCTTACCAGGCCGTGCGGACTGCGCGAAGCACGCGACGGCTTCGAACGGCTCGGTGCCAAGCCGTGGGCCGAACGCGCCCGCGAAGAACTGCGCGCCGCCGGCGAGCGCAGCAACCTGCCAGCGACTGACGCGTGGGACGGACTGTCCCCGCAGGAGCTACAGATCGCCTCCATGGTCACCCGGGGCCTCACCAACCGCGAGATCGGTGAACGGCTGTTCCTCTCGCACCGGACGGTCGGGAGCCACCTTTACCGCATGTTCCCGAAGCTAGGTATCAGCTCACGAGCGGAGCTACTACGACTGGCCGCCGAACGAGAGCGCACCTGAACCTCTCGCTCCATGTCTTTTGCCGCAGCATGCGCTCACCAAGAACCACCCGAGCCGCAGCACTTCATCCCAGGTCAGGCGGCGGCGAGCTGGCCTGTAGGCCGGGTTCTGTCACCCCCGGATTCCTGACCTGCCACTACTCCCCCGGCATCCCTGTTGACCTGCGCGAACGCTACCGTGCGCTACTGCGCTGTTCTGGGCATTACGGCGTCTAGTGTTGGACGATCACTCACGATCCGGTCCTGCACGTCTGGACCGGCGATCGCGAGGACGGCAACAAGCCCCGGCTCGTCGTACACGCCGCCGAGCTGGCCGCCAAGCTGCAGGCGGCCGAGCAGGCAGGGCCGTAACCCGGCTGGCAGCCAGACGGAAGCGCCCCGCTGACTACGTGGCGATGCGCTGCTTGCGGCACCGAACTGGGTCCCGCGTCCGGCACCATCGGCACCCGGAACATGCCGGACGTCGCCGGGCTCACGTCATCCGGATGCGACGGTCACTGCGGCTGCGCCTGATCACGGCAATGGCTCCGAGCAGCGCGCCAAGCAGCGCACCGAGCCCGCCAGCAACGAGCAGCCGATGGGACAGCGGCGTCCCGGTAGCGTCCATGGCCGGCTCCAGCAGTTGCGCCTTTACTTGCCCGGCGGGGTTGTGCGCGCTGCTGATGTAGGCGACGAGGCTGTCAGCAACAGCGTTCGCTGTGCTCTCTGCCTGGACTGCGGTCTTACCCTGCGCGCCGACCGAGATGATAGTGGAGGTCAGGCTCTTGGCCTGCACACTGCTGCGCAGGGCCCGCAGCGACATCGCAGGCCGGATGTGAGGCTGGGCACCCCGTAGTACTGGGTCGCTGGCCGCGACAACGACCATGGTCGAAATGCTGTTCGTGGCGGCCGGAAACATAACGAGCGCATTGCTCGCGAGCACCGGCGGGGTGAGCACAGCGAACACGCCCCCCGCGACGAGACCCAGCACCGCGGCCGCGCCGACAGCGGCCAAGTGCCGCCGCGTGATCAGCAGGAACCCCCTCGGACCCAGCGTCTCCTGGCTCATGCTGGCCCTCCGCTTCAATCCCCGGCACACTGCGCATCACCGTATCGGATCAGCCGCAGCCACGCCGCATGATCACGATCTACGGATGTAGTACCAGGCTCGACTTTCCGAACGTAATTTCGGATACTGGGACCGGTGAGCCCTGCCGATGCACGCCCCGCGGCCCCCGGTCCGGACTGGCAAACCCGGCGGATCCAGCCCGGCCACGGGCACGCGACGATGGCCGAGACGATGGACACCTACGGGCACCTGTTCCCGGACGCCAGCGAGCACGGCCGCGGCGCGCTCGACGCGATGTTCGCCCCGGCTGACGTGCGCCCGATGTGCGCCCGCCAGCGATCATGAACGCGCAGCCGCAGGCCAGGGACTAGGCGGCGAGCGAGCTGGCCTGTAGGCCGGGTTCTGTGCACCCGCTCGCGCGGGCCGGCGGCCATCCATCTGGGACTGCCGTCACCGCAGCCTCGTGCGATCTGCCCGCGAGCATCGGGCGGGCCGCCCTCAAGCACTCGCGCAGCAGGCCGAAGCCTCCCTTCTTGACCTTGCTCCGGGTGGGGTTTACCGAGCCGCTCAGGTCACCCCGAGCGCTGGTGGTCTCATACCCCACCGGCATCGGCTCCAGACTGCGGACTCGCCGAGACTACTGACCTCGACCATCTCCTTGGCCGGAGATAATGTAATACGTGTCGGGAGTTATACGTATCAGGAGATTCGAATGCGGCTTAACAGCAAGGGCCAAGTAACCATCCCCGCTCCCCTCCGCGAACGGCACGGCCTGCACGAGGGCGATGAGGTAGATGTCATCGAGGACGGAGAAACCTTGCGCATCGTCCGCGCCGAGGCCAGCAGCACTCGCGGGCAGCGGCTTGTGCACCGGATGCGTGGCCGGGCAACCACCACGATGAGCACCGACGAGCTGCTGGACCTGCTGCGTGGCGAATGAGCCGCGTCTCCGGGCAGTACCGGCGACTCAGCCGCCGGTCACTTTGGTGGATTCCAGCGTCATGCTCGACATCCTGACCCAGGATGTCGCCTGGGCACAGTGGTCCGGGGACGCCCTGACCCGGGCCCGGGATAACGGCACGCTGGTCATCAACCCGATCATCTACGCCGAGGTCTCGGCCGGGTTCGACCGGATCGAAGACCTCGACGACGCCGTCCCCGCAGGCGACTTCGAACGCGAGCCTCTCCCCTACCAGGCAGGATTCATCGCAGGAAAAGCATTCCTCATCTACCGCAAGCGAGGCGGTCGGCGACGATCCCCGCTACCCGACTTCTATATCGGCGCACACGCCGCCGTACGCAGATACCGGCTCCTGACCCGCGCCTCCGCCCGCTACCGCACCTACTTCCCAACAGTCGAACTGATCTGCCCGTAGGCACGCGCCACCGATGACTGCGATTCCGGACGGTTATCCGCAGCAAGGGCACCGCACGTCTCCGAGGCCAGGCGGCGGGCGAGCTGGCCTGTAGGCCGGGTTCTGTGCACCCGCTCGCGCGGGCCGGCGGCCATCCATCTGGGACTGCCATTGCTGGCAGCCTCGTGCGGTCTACCCGCGAGCATCGGGCGGGCCGCCCTCAAGCGCTCGCGCAGGCACCGCGGCCCGAAGAACGCGCTGCCCTCTTGACCTTGCTCCGGGTGGGGTTTACCAAGCCGCCGCAGTCACCTGCGGCGCTGATGGTCTCTTACCCCACCAGCAGACAGGCCCTGACCTGCGCAGATGTACCTTGACTCGCTCTTTCGCCGCCCATTGTCCGCGTACAACCCGACGCCTTGACAGCGTCGTGACCAGGCAATCTCCGCAGATGAACTGGCGTTGCGCGCGTTCGCGATCGTGGTAGCCGCGGCGCTGGAGCAGCCTGGAACGTCCATTGCGACACCGGCTGGCAGAATACTGCGGCGGAGCCGAGGACCCGGGCGATCGCCGATGAGCGAAGCCCGAGCACCGCCTGCCGAAACGCTCTGTGACCTCAACTGATCCATCCACGTCACATTTCCCGGCAGCCCCGGGTCGTGCATGTGGACCCCGTACACCAGCCGATGTGACAGGAGGGTGCCCGATGGCACGCATTGAAGGCGTATCAAAGTCCCAGGCCGGTCCGATCGTCAAGCTCGTTTACAGGTTCGGGCCCAAGGCGATGAAGAAGCTGACCGGCCGCGATCCGCAGACCGGCAACGGGATCGAGCCGATGGAAATCTGGGCGCACCAGCCGAAGATGATGATGGGCATGGGCAAGTTCAACCAGGCGATCCGCAAGGGCAAGACCGTCGATGAGCGGATCAAGAACTTGGTCGAGCTGAAGGGCGCGCAAATGATCGGGTGTGAGTTCTGCGTCGACCTCGGCTCACAGATATGCCGCAACTCCGGCTTCTCCGACGAGGAACTCCTCGCCATGCCGCGCTACCAGTCCAGCGACCTGTTCGCCGATCGCGAGAAGGCGGCACTCGATTACACGGTCGCGGTGATGCGCACACCTGTCGAGGTCACAGACGAGCTGTTCACGCGAGTGCGGTCGTACTTCGACGATCGCCAGCTGGTGGAGATCACCGCCCTGCTGACGCTGGTGAACCTGGACCGCTTCAACGCCGCGTTCAGGATCGGCTCGGCGGGCTTCAGCGACGGAATGGTGTGCATCCTGCCAGACCGCCCGGATCCTGCAACGTCGCTTGCCCGTATCACCGGATCCGCAGCCAAGCCCGACGGGACGGCGATCGTCTCGTGACCTACCGGAACGGGCTGTGCTGACAGCGCCACGCCGGCCACTGCATCAACTGGCGGCCGTACCGGCCCAGCCTCGGTGAGGGCCTAACGCTGCGCAAACCTGGTCGGCGGCGGCGCCCTTTACTTCCTGTGGCAGCCCTTCGCGACGTGGGCGGTCAGAACGGCACTGCGTGTCGTTAATAGAGCCGTTTTTGCCGAGCACAGGTCAGTAGTGATAGGGCCACGAAGAATACTATCCGGGGTAACTGTTGCTGGCCGGCTGGCGCGGTCCACTCGCGAACACGCCCGCGCGCTGGATGACCTGCCAGCGCTGGCGGGTGCCGAGCAGCGCGGTGATCACGGAGTGGATCGTGACGAGGTAGAGCAGCTGCCGGTAGACCAGTTGCTGCAGGGGCAGCACCCACAGGGATCGGAGGCGCTCCCGGTCGAGCCAGAGCGCGTATCCGCCGGCCAGTGCCTGCAGCAGGACGAACGTCAGCCAGAACAGCGTTACCTTGACCGGGTTGAGGAACACCAGGCCATACACCGAGAATACGTCGACGACCGGGGCGACCAGCGGCAGCAGGACATGGAAGATGGCGAGGTAAGTGAGGCAGCGGCGGCCAGCCTGCCCGAGTGCCCACCTCGGCCATGGCCAGCGGCGAACTACGCCGATCAGCGCCCGCTATCTGCGAGCTCGCCAGGGCCGACTGTGTCAGCGCCAGCAGGCAAGTAGCTATCACCGCACCGGTTTAGACGGCGTATTTTGCGACGGGCGCCAGGGGCGGCCGTTCAGTATGCGAGGCAGGACATGCCGCGCCGTACGAACTGGCAGGTCAACTGGGTACGCCATGGCGGTCAGCTGGTGAAGGGCTCGAGCAGGTGGCTGAAGTCCCAGGTGTTCTGGGTGATGCCCGAGCAGGTGTTGCTGTCGCGGGTGCCAGGGCAGCCGCCGTTGTCACGCTCGATCGCCCAGATCGACAGGAAGTTCATGTTCTCTGGCCTGCGCGAAGTTCAGCATCGTATGCGCGTCGTTCACGGAGGTGACCTCGGTCTTCTTCGGGTAGTCGTCGATGCCGGGCAGCAGCGTCATTCCTTCCATGTTCCAGATCTGCGCCGAGCTCAGGGTCGGTGAAGATGCCCGTCAGCTGGGTGTGGGTGTTAGTCGCCGCGTTGATCGGCCGCCTGGCCCATGTTCACCGTGCCCTCGCCGGCGATGTAGTAGTCGAACACCATGATGTTGACCGAGGTCACGGTGGCGCCGTTGGCGACGGCGCTCTGCAGCACCGCCTCGCCGTTCGGGTCCAGCCCGTACTGCTCCACCGGAATCGTGTACTGGATCTGCAGCGGGATGCCCTGGCTGGCCGCCCATGCCTCGGTCATCGCGATCGCCTCGTTGCGCCGGTCGATGCCGGCAGTGTTGTTCAGCGACTTGGCCTCGACATCCATGTCCAGCCTGGTGACGCCGAGCGTGGTGATCACCGACTCGTAGTCCGCGGCGATCGGAGCTGACGCTCGTGCACGAGTCGGCGATCTCGGTGCCGCCCTGATCGGCGCTGTAACCGCCGAATGACGGGATCACGTCGCCGCCGCCGGCGCGCAGCGACGCGATGTCGGCTGCGTAGTAGTTCAGCGGCTGGGCACGAGTTGCCGTTCCAGTCCAGGCTGCACGAGCTCTTGCCGGTGGACTGCAGGAACGCCAGTGTGAAGTATCTGGCGCCTGATGCCTGCGAGGTCGCGGTAAGGCTCGGGGTGTTGGGCGCCAGATAGGTCTCGTAGTACGGGGCGTACACATGGGCAGGCAGCGGCGTGTAGGCGGCAGCGGCGGCGGCGGCGATGATCCCGGCGGCGGGCCAGAGCATGACGGCGGCGCTCAGGCCGAAGGCGGCGCGGCGGCGGATTCTCACATGAGCTCCCATAGCTGGTCGGGAAGGCGGGCTGCACGCGCGGCGCCGGGACGCACCCCGGCGCCGCATGGCGCGCTACGCCAGGATGTCGATCTTCGGCGATGTTCCAGCCGGAGACGCTGACCACCGGGGTGGCGCCTTGCAGGTCGGCCGAGTTCCAGGTGACCGTGAGCGTCTGGGACTCACCCGGGCAACAGCGTGATGTCGTTGCCCTTCCAGATCGAGGACTGCAGCTCGTTGTCGCCGGAGAGTTCCCGGCCGCCGGCGGTGCCGCGCCGGATGTCGGCCCGCAGGAAGAAGCGCGACGGTGGATGACGAGGTGTTGGTGATCGTGACCGTGGTGGCCCGGTCGGCGCCGTCCGGCCCGGCCTGGTTGGTGGTCGCGGCGGTGGCGGCGACGGACGACGGCGGCAGGGTCTGCAGCGCCGTGCAGGTTCGCGTACTGGGACATCGTGCCCTGCGGCTTGCCGAGCGTCTTGGTCCAGTTGATGACGTCCGGCTGGGTGGACAGCCAGTAGACGTTGCGGTCGACGAGCGGTCCCGTTCTGCCTGAGCAGCAGTTCGACGAAGTAGACCTGGACCGGGTTGCCGGTCGGCACCTTCGGGGTCAGCACGTTGTTGCGCACCTGCTGGGTGGCGAGCGTGATGGTGCTGGCGGTCTGGTCGTCGAGCAGCGTGCCGGCCAGGTTGTAGACCTTCGACTCGACCGTCAGGCCGGCCTGGGCTGGTGCCGCTGAGGTTGTCGAGCGTGACGGTGCCGTTGTCGAGCGCGTAGAGCGCGTGCAGGCGTCCGGTTGGCCTCCTGCGCGCCGAAGTAGCTGCCGGCCTGGTCGCCGTCGTTGTTGTAGAGCGACCAGAGCAGGGTCGGCCAGCCCTTGTTGAGCTGCCAGTAGATGGTGCCGGTCGACGGCAGCGGCGTGTTGGTCGAGTGGTCGATGAACGCCTCGAACTGCGCCCGGGTGTTCTCGTAGTTCTGGCGACCTGGGCCTCCTCGACGTACTGGGCCAGGCTGGACCAGGCGCCGTACCGGTTGGTGATCGCGGTGTCGAAGTTGTACAGCGTGCCGAAGGCGTAGCCGGTGTGCTGCGCGGCTCGTAGTTGTTGTGGTACTGGTTGGCGCCCGGGGTTCTGCCACAGCGTCGCCTGGTCGGAGGCGGACAGGAACCGGTTGAGCGAGTCGAGCGTGGGCACGGTGTTGCCGGCGCTCTCCTCGCTGTCGTAGCCCCAGGAGCCGCCGGCGTTGGTCACGGTCGAGTCGCGTGCCCGAGATGCGTGGTGTCGTACCAGTAGCTCGGCGGGACCCAGTCGTACGGGCCCTCCTTCTCGCCCGCAGGCGCCGAGCTGCGGGCTCGACTTGTACTCGGCCGAGGAGATGAACGGGTCTGCGGGTAGAAGTCGGCCGCGGCGAACCCGGTGAGCGACAGCGACTCCTGGGTCGACGTCGGCTGGTTGTCGGACCACTGGAAGCTGAACACGCTCGGGTGGTTGCGCAGGTTCTGCCCGATGGTCTGCGCGGAGTTCTGCAGGATGGCCTGTGTCGGCGCTGCGGTAGGTGCTGTCGACCTCCCAGAAGTCGCAGCACTGGTAGCCGGCGTTGACCAGGATGCCGGCCGCGTCCATCTGCTGGTAGAAGTCGTCCGGCATGAGGTGGCCCTCGAGCCGGATCGTGTTGACGCCGAGGGTCTTCATCAGCGCGATCTGCTTGGCGGTGTCGGCCGCCGAGTAGCGCAGGAACAGGTCCGGGTCGAAGCCGCCGCCGCGGATGACGATCGGCACGTCGTTGATCTTGAAGGCGCGGATGCCGCTCGGCGCGATCGCGATCGAGCCGGTCAGGTACGACGTGACCGTGCGGATGCCGAAGGTCTCGCTGGTCGAGTTCAGCGTCGTGCTGCCCTGGCGACCGACGTCGCCAGGGTGTAGAGCGGCTGGGCGCCGAGCTGGTACGGCCACCAGACCTGCGGGCTGGCTGATCGTCAGGCCGGGAAGCTGCCCGGGGTGAACGTCACGGTCTGGGTCGTGTTCGCCGGCACCGTCACGCTCTGGGTGACGGTGATCGGCGAGCCGGTGCGGCGGCGTGATCGTCGCGGTCACCGTGCCGGTCTGCGAGGTCGGCGGCGGTGTTGGTGACGTCGGTCTTGACGGTCAGCGCCGAGCTGGACAGGTCGGCGGCGTCGGTCTGGTTGACGTGCGCGTTGCCGACGGCGAGCGGGCCGTCGGTCTGCAGCTGCACCGGGAACTGGATGCCGGTGTTGTTGTCCGGCGGGATCTGGGTCCAGTCCACGTTGTCGAGGGTGAGCATGGTGGTCGGGTTGTTCGGGTTGACCTCGATCGCCAGCGAGTTCGTGCCCGGCCGGAGCAGGCTGGTGATGTCGAAGGTGAACCTGGTGTAGGCGCCGGCGACCGTCGCCGAGGTGGCGACCTCGGTGCCGTTCACCCAGACGTCGGCCGTGCCGACCACGCCGTTGACGATCAGCGTCGCGTTCTGGCCGGCCGCCAGGTTCGCGGTGAAGTCGGTCCGGTACCACCACGGCACGCTGAACTGCGCGATCGTGTCCGCGCCGACCTTGGTCATGTAGCCGAAGCAGTTCTTCATGTTGTTGGAGAAGAAGACGCTGTTCGGGCCGGACTGCCCTGATTTACCGGCTGCAGGGCCGTGTCGCCCGGGCACTTGCCGTTCTGCACCAGCGCCTCGATCTCGGTGCCGGGCGCGCCTGCGTCGTCGTTGGCTGACCGGCAGCCAGGTGCTGGTGCTGAAGCCCGGCGTGGAGATCTGCGCGCCGGTCTGGGTGGCGGTCGCGCTGCTCTGCACCTTCCAGCCGCCCGATCCCAGGTTCGACACATCGCTGGCCCCGGTGCCGGACGATGAATCACGGTCGATGCCGGCCGTGGCTAAGGACGCCGTGCTGCCAGCCGGGAATGTCACGGCCTGCGGTATAGCCTGCACGCTCGATCCCAGCCAGAGCACGATGGCTGCCGGGGCAGCCGCGGCTGCCCAGCGGGCGGAATGGCGGCGGATGGTTCGTTTCATCGCTGGCAACTCCTGTCCCGCGGCGGTCAACCGCGAACGAGGGCGCCCCGCTGAATGGACAGTTAGTTCGTATACTTTCCAAACAAACCTGTCAAGAGATCCGGCGTTCCCGTCCTTCCAGCCTGGATGCCTCGCCCGCGCCGGCGAAACGGCAGATCGCGTGCTCCCAGCGCCCGTTCTCCGCGACGAGCCCGATCGCCCGGCGGGCGGACCCCGACGCCGGATCGAGCCCGAGGAGCTGCAGAGTGTGCATCGTGGCCGTCCAGGGCTGCCCCGGTCTACCGCCGGTATAGGACGCCGGGAAGCAAGTGCCGCCGTCCCAGAGCCCGTCGGGATCCTCGAGCGCGAGGAGGCGCGCGCCCCAGCCGTCGTGCTCCACTCGGGCTCGCTCGGCTGCCACATCGGCCGCCGACGCGTTCGTGAGATCCTGCAGCACCTGCCAGCGGATGCCGGAATCGCCTTCGAGCAGCCAGTCGATCACGCTCACGACCGCAGGCTACCCGGTCGCCGATCCGGCTGGAGGATGCGATGCGCGAACCGGGTTGCGGGTTGGGCGGCCGCCGGCAGCCATCACCGGTCACTCCGGCGCAGCCGTACGGGGGCGCGTCCTCCGAGGCCAGGCGGCGGGCGAGCTGGCCTGTAGGCCGGGTTCTGTGCACCCGCTCACGCGGGCCGGCGGCCATCCATCTGGGACTGCCATTGCTGGCAGCCTCGTGCGGTCTACCCGCGAGCATCGGGCGGGCCGCCCTCAAGCGCTCGCGCAGGCACCGCGGCCCGAAGAACGCGCTGCCCTCTTGACCTTGCTCCGGGTGGGGTTTACCAAGCCGCCGCAGTCACCTGCGGCGCTGGTGGTCTCTTACACCACCGTTTCACCCTTACCCCCGGCCAGGCCGGGGGCGGTCTGTTTTCTGTGGCACTTTCCCGCGGGTCACCCCGGGTCGGCGTTACCGACCACCCTGCCCTGCGGAGCCCGGACCTTCCTCGCCGCGCCATGAAAGCCATGACGCTGCGCGGCCGCCCGGCCGGCTCGCCCGCCGCTCCCCCGAGGATAGTGGGTTATCGCCCGGACCGCCGCAGGTGCCCGGTGTCGTTGAGTGACCGCAGCTGCACCGGGCCGTCGGCGAACCAGTCGATCTCCGTCAGCGACGCCACGTCGAGGTGGATGCGGAACATGGCGGCGGGCGGCGCGAGCAGCGCCCGGCAGGCCATTGCCTTGATCGGCGTGACGTGGCTGACCAGCAGCAACGTAGCGCGCGGATGGGCGGCGAGCAGCCGGTCCAGCGCAGCGAGCGCCCGTGCGCTGGCCTCGGCGAGGCTCTCGCCGCCAGGCGGCGAGACATCCGCGCTGGCCAGCCATGCGGACATCTCCTCCGGCCAGCGCTCCGCCGCCTCGCCGAAGGTGAGGCCCTCCCATTTGCCGAAGTCAGTCTCGGCCAGGGCGTCATCGATGGTCAGCGGCGCGCCGGTAGCCGTGGCCACGGCCTCGGCGGTCCGCCGGGCCCGCTGCAGCGGGGATGTCACGATGGCGTCGATGCCGCGCGGCACCATCCGGTCCGCCGCCGCGGCGGCCTGGCGCAGTCCGGTCTCGGTGAGGGCGATGTCGCCGCGGCCGGCGAACCTGCGCTCGGCGGAGAATTCCGTCTGGCCATGACGGAGCAGGATGGTGGTGGTCGGCTGGCCTTCGGCCCGCGCCCAGCCCGGCGAGTGCGGCGCCGGGTCAGGCTCCGCCGCGGGAGATTCAGTCACAACACCGGCAGAACGAGCACGCCCCCCGCCCTCTCCCCCGCCGGCCTGGTCCCGCGCGGCGGCATCCATGGCCTGGTTCGCGAGCCGGTCGGCATGGGAGTTGCGTGCCCTGGGCACCCAGGTGTAGCTAACCCGGCCAAGCCGGGCAGCCGCGTCCTGCGCGCTCCGGGCGAGGGCACGCAGATTCTGATGCTTGATCTGCCAGCGCCCCGACATCTGCTCGACAACGAGCTTGGAGTCCATCCGCGCCTCGACATCGGCGCCGGGAGCGATCTCCGCGGCCGCGCGCAGCGCCGCGATCAGCCCGGAGTACTCGGCCACGTTGTTGGTGGCGATGCCGATGCTGTCGCAGACTTCCCTGAGTACCTCACCCGTCGCCGGATCGCGGACGAGCGCGCCGAAGCCGGCCGGGCCCGGATTGCCACGGGAGCCGCCATCGGCTTCCACGATGAGCTTGCGCGTCACAGCCCGGACTCGTCAGTCCGCACTAGGATCCGGCGGCATTCCTCGCAGCGGAGCACCTCATCCGGCGGGGCTGCCCGGATGGCATTGAGATCGACGGTGTTCAGGGACAGGTGGCAGCCTTCGCACCGGCCACGGCGCAGCGCGGCGGCACCGACCCCGTCATGCTGCGCCCGGAGCCGGTCGTACAGGGCGAGCAATTCGGCAGGCTCCTGCGCGGCGACTTCGGCGCGCTTACTGCCGGCCTTGGCGGCCTGCTCGGCGAGCTCGCCCATGGCCGCGTCCCGCCGCTGGGAGGCAGCCGCGAGCCCGGCGGCGAGCTGCGCCCGCTCGGCCGTGGCGGCGCCGCGGTTCTGCTCGGCGGCCTCCCTGCGCTCCATTACCTCGAGCACGATTTCTTCCAGGTCAGACTGACGGCGGGTGAGCGAGACGATCTCGGACTGCAGGTTTTCCAGCTCACGCGGGGAGGAGACCTGGCCGGCGTTGAGTCGCTGCCTGTCCCGGTCGACACGGCTCCTGACCTGGTCGACGTCCGACTCTGCCTTCCCCTGGGCACGCTTGAGGTCACCGTCCTCGGCTTCCAGGGCGGCGAGGGAATCCCGCAGCTGGGCGTCCCGCTCCTCCAGCGCGCGCAACTCTTCGTGCTCGGGAAGACCCTGCCGGCGATGATCAATCCGGCCGAGTTCGGCATCAAGGTCGGCCAGTTCGAGCAGCCGCAGCTGCTCCTCGGGAGATGCTTTCACGGATCCCCACGTTAGCCTGCCTGCCGGGTGCTGTCGCCAGCGCGGGTAACCCGGCGACGGGACCGGCCTCAGGGACCCAGGCTGAGGCTCAGCAGGGAAGCGGAGGTCGGCCGCGCCGAGCCGCCCGCGGGCTCCACCGTCAGGCCTATCCGGTCGCCGGCGGCCAGGCCGGAAATGACCATCGGGCCGATCATGCCCGCCCGGGGATGAGGCAGCATGCCGGCCGGCCTGGCCCGGCCGGGGCTCATCAGCCAGAGCTCGTAGTTCCGGCCGGCCGGCAGCGCGCGGAGACGGGACGCGGTGAATACGAGCGAGTGCTGATGCCGGGACTCCAGCACCGTGGCGGTTCCGCCGGTGGTCACCCGCGCGGTCAGCATGGTCACGTCCGGCGCATTCAGCACCGCGGCGATCGCGTGCCCGTGCACCTGATCCATGTCGACCTGATGCTGGGCACCGACCGCGAGCACGCCCATGGCCACCGCGACTACCAGGAACCCGGCGGCCAGCGCGCTGGCCACCCGCGGCAGCCAGGGACGCTGCCGGAGCCGGGACAGGGTACGGGCACCAGCAGGCATGCCGTGCCAGCCCCGCCACTCCGGCGGGGTATCGCTGCTCAGCGGCGGCAGCTGGCGGGTCCGCGTGATCGCGCGCAGCGCCTGCTGCTTCAGTTCTGCCCGCGGCCGGACCGCCGCGGAAGCACCCAGCCGGGCGGTCGCCTCACGGAGCCCGCGGATTTCCTGGGCGCAGGCCTCGCAGCGCCCGAGATGCCGCTCGAAACGCGCCCGGTCGCCGTCCGGCACCGCGTCAAGCGCATACGCGCCTGCGAGGGCATGCAGATCGGTCTGGGCGCGTCTCATCACTCCACCCCCAGGCAGTCGCGGAGCCTAATCAGCCCGTCTCGCATGCGCGTCTTGACCGTGCCGACGGCCACGCCGAGCAGCCCGGCAACCTCGCTGTAGGTGTAGCTGCCGTAGTAGGCAAGCGTGACCGACTCGCGCTGGAGATCGGTCAGGGAGCGCAGGCACCGCCGTACCCGCTCCCGGTCCATGGTGGCCTCGACAGCCTCCGTCACATCGTCGTAGTCGATCTCGGCCGAGGTAGCGCGCTGCTCCCGGTCCGCTGCTTTCTGCTCTGACCTGACCCGGTCCACCGCGCGCCGGTGCGCCATGGTCATCACCCAGGCCATCGCGCTGCCCTTACTGGCATCGAACCGGGAGGCGGTCCGCCACAGCTCGAGCAGCACCTCCTGCATGACTTCCTCGGACTGAGCCAGGTCACGGATGACGCCACGGACCATCCCGAGCACCGGCCCCGCCATCCGGTCGTACACTTCCTCGAAGGCCAGCTGATCTCCGCGGGCGACCTTGGTGAGCAGCAGGGCCACGTGGGCATCAGCCCCGGCGCCATCGGCCGGGCCGCGCCGAGGCAATCCCTGGCTATCGCTCATGCCCACGTTTTCTATTCGTAGCCGTTGCGGTTATGGCTTGGTTGGGCTGCCCGGCCGGGGCCGGGTGACGTTGTCATGCTCAAGCTTTACTGGCGGAAAGGCAATCCGGTGCCGGCTCGGCGACGAATAACCAGTGTGGCTATTGAGCAAAACAAATGGCTCGCCGGCCGGGGCCTGATCGCCGGGTTGCTGACCGCCGCGGTGGCGATCGGGGTAGGCCAGCTGGTGGCCGGGATTACCGGCCCGGACGGCTCTCCCGTAGTGGCCGTCGGCAGCCTTTCGATCGACCGTGCTCCGCCCGCGGTCAAGGACTTCGCGATCTCGGCGTTCGGCTCTAACGACAAGCTTGTCCTGGTCAGCGGCATCCTGGTAGTACTCGCGATCTTCGCGGCCGTGATCGGCGCGGTGGCCGTCCGCAGGCTCTCCTACGGCATGATCGGGCTGGCGATCTTCGGGGCCGTCGGCCTGCTCGCCGCGACCACCAGGCCGGATTCCACGGCCACGGACGTACTGCCGACGCTGGCCGGAACCCTGGCCGGCGGGGTCGCGCTCTACTACCTGGTGCGCGCCGCCGGCACGGGCATGGCCAGTCAGGCGCCGGCCGTTGCCGGGCGACCGGGCTCAGGGCGACCGGGCTCGAGGCGGGCAGGCTCGGCCACGACGGGCACGCCGGAGCCGGCGGGCTCCCCGGCCAGCCAGCGCCCTGGCGGCAGCGACCATCGCCCTGGCGGTGGCGGCACGCCGTCGCCGCGCCGGCCTTCGCAGCCGCCCAGGCCCCGCGGGCCGCCGGGCCGCCGCCTGCAGCCTGAGCGCAGGACCTTCCTGCGGACCGGCGCGGCAGCCGCGGGCGTGGCCGCCGTGGCCGGCCTCGGTGGCCGGTTCCTGTCGGAACGTTCCAGCGTGGCGCAGGACCAGGCCTCGCTGCGGGTGCCGGTGCCCGCGCGCCCTGGCCCGGTGCTGCCGGCGGCCACCCACTTCGACATTCCCGGGCTGAGCCCGTTCATCACGCCCAACTCGTCGTTCTACCGGGTCGACACGGCGATCGTGCTGCCGGAGGTACCGTCCACCAGCTGGACCCTGCGGATCCACGGCATGGTCGAGAAGGAGATAGAGATCAGCTTCAATGAGCTGATCCGCCGCCCGCTGACCGAGGACTACATCACGCTCTGCTGCGTCTCCAACCCGGTCGGGGGGCCCTACGTCGGGAATGCGCGCTGGCTGGGAGCCAGCGTCGCCAGCCTGCTTCGCCGGGCCGGGGTACGGGCCGGCGCCGACCAGCTGCTGTGCACGTCCGCCGACGGCTTTACCTCCGGCACCCCGCTGCAGACCGTCATGGATGGCCGGGACGCGATGCTCGCCATCGCGATGAACGGCACTGCCCTCCCGGTAGAGCACGGCTTTCCCGTCCGGATGGTCGTGCCTGGCCTGTACGGGTACGTATCGGCGTGCAAGTGGATCACCGATATCGAGGTGACCACGTTCGCCGCGAACCACGCCTACTGGACGGTACGCGGCTGGGATCAGCAGGCACCGATCAAGACCGAGTCGCGCATTGACGTCCCGAACGGGCTGACCACGCTGCGGCCGGGCAAGATCGCGGTCGCCGGCGTGGCCTGGGCGCAGCACAAGGGGATCGCCGCGGTCGAGGCGCGGGTGGACGGCGGGCCGTGGCACGAGGCGCGGCTGGCCGCGGTACCCGATATCGACACCTGGCGGCAGTGGGTCTGGGAATGGAACGCGACCCCGGGTAACCACCTGCTGCAAGCCAGGGCAACGGACAAGACCGGCTATACCCAGACCGCGCTGCAGGCGCAGCCGGCGCCCAACGGGGCGAGCGGCTACCCGGGCGTGTCGGTGGTCATCGACAACGCGTAACTGCGCCCAGGCCACGCCGGCGACCGCGATCGGCCCGGCACCGGTATCAGCGGTAAGGAGGTTTCGGTCATTTGGGAAAGATGCTCCGGCCTCCTGGTTTCCGATGGCCGCAGTAGCTGCCTTGGTTGCCCTGGTCTGCGAAGGTATCCGGCGGGCAGGCCTGGCCGCTCCGGGCGTAGCCTCTCAGCATGAATGGCGGGATGACGGGCAAGCTGGAGACCGAGCAGAAGTACGACGCCGACGCGGACTTCACCATGCCTGACCTCAGCGGGCTGGGCGGCTCGGACGTGACCGCGCCGCCGGAGACCCAGCTGCTCGTGGCCCGCTACTACGACACTGACGATCTGCGGCTGGCCGCGGCCCGCGTGACACTGCGGCGGCGTACCGGCGGGACGGACGCGGCCTGGCACCTCAAGCTGCCCGTCGGCGGTGATACCAGGCGCGAGGTGCATGTGCCGCTGGACAGCGGTGCGGACGGCGTCCCGCAGAGCCTGGCCGAACTGGTCGCCGGCTGGACGGACGGCCGGCCGCTACGGCCGGTAGCCACGCTGGAGACCACCCGGACCGTCTGGCGCATCACCGGCCCAGGCACCGAGGTACTCGCCGAAGTGGCCGACGACGTGGTAACCGGGCACCGCGATGCGCTGCCCGGTTCCGCTGGACGCGGCGAGGTAGAGTCCGCGGACCTGACGTGGCGGGAAGTCGAGGTGGAGCTCGTCTCCGGGCCGCCGGCCATCCTGGCGGCGGCCGGTCAGCGGCTGCGCGACGCCGGCGCGAGGCCGTCCGGCTCCGCGAGCAAGCTCAGCCGCGTGCTTGCCGCGCCGCCCGCCGGGGGATGACCGGCCCGCGCCGCTATTGCCTTCGGCGCAGAGCCACGGGGCCGGATTGCCGGCCGGCCGGGCTGGCTGTTTACCCTGGGGCTGGTGAGGCAGCATTGAGAAGCCAGCCTGCGGGCCGCACCGGGCCGAAGCCCGGCTGCATACCCGCCAGCCGCGATCCGGAGGTGCGCGTTGCCTGACCAGCGACCAGGTCCCGTCCCGACGGCAGGCGGCGTGGCCCGGCCGGAGCAATTCCCGGCCAGCGTCATCGATGAACTGGCTGCCATCGCGGACAGCTACCTGGCCCGCGGGGGCCAGCCAGGGCTGGTGTACGGGATCGTGGCCGGCGGTTCCCTGGTGCATACCCGGGGCATCGGCGAGCGGTGGCTCGGCGGGCCGGCGCCGGACGCCGGCACGGTCTTCCGGATCGCCTCGATGACGAAGAGCTTCACGGCCGCGGCGGTGCTGGCGTTGCGCGACGACGGCGCGCTGGCCCTCGACGACCTGGCCGAGGAGTATGTCCCCGAACTACGCAGCCTGCGCCCGGCGACCGCCGACTCACCGCGCATTTCGGTCCGTAACCTGCTCACCATGACCGCGGGCCTGCCCACCGACGATCCCTGGGGCGACCGGGAGCAGGGCACGCCGGACGGGGAGTTCGCTGAATTCCTCGCCGGCGGCATCACCTTTGCCTGGGCGACTGGTACCCGATTTGAATATGCCAACCTCGGTTACGCGATCCTCGGCAGAGTCATCACAGCGGCGTCCGGCACCGGATATGCCGACTTCGTGCGGAACCGGCTGCTGGAACCGCTCGGGATGACAAGTACCGGGTTCGAGGCCGCCGAGTTCGCCGGCGACCGGCTCGCTCGCGGCTACCGGCGCGGCGCGGACGGGTGGGAGGAACTCGTCCCGGACGGCTACGGCGCGTTCGCCCCGATGGGCGGCGTATTCAGCACCGTCAGCGACCTCACCCGCTGGGTCAGCGGCTTTGCCGCGGCCTTCCCGCCTGGCGACGCCGACGCCGGCGGACCGCATCCGGTCCGGCGCGCTTCCCGGCGCGAGATGCAACTGCCGCAGGTAGCCCTTCCGCCGCTGCCGCCCTCGGTCCCGGCAGGCCCTGGCCCCGGCAGCTACGGTTTCGGGCTGTTCGTCGAAGACGACACCGCGCACGGCCGGGTTGTCCAGCACAGCGGCGGCTACCCCGGCTTCGGCAGTCACATGCGCTGGCACCTGGCCAGCGGCATCGGCGTCATCGTCCTCGCGAACGGCACCTACGCGCCCGCACTGCCGCTCGGCGCGCGGCTGCTGGAAACCCTGCTGCGGTCCCGGTCCGCCGCGCCCGGCCAGCTGACCGTCGGCGGCCCGGTGCCGGCGCCCGGCGGCCCGTGGCCGGAGACGCTGACCGGGCAGCGCGCGGTGATGGGACTGCTCGGATCCTGGGATGACGCGGTGGCCAGCGAGTTGTTCACCGCGAACGTCGCGCAGGATGAGCCATTCGCCGAGCGCCGGCACAGCATCGGGCTGATCAGCCAGCGGATCGGTGATTTCAGCGAGGATCAGGCACGGCCCGCCGAGTTCGACTCGCCCGCGCATTGCCGCTGGTGGCTGCGCGGCGAGCATGGCGTGGTCCAGGCGGAGATCCGGCTCACCCCGCACCGGCCGCCCCGCGTTCAGTCGCTCGTCGTTGCCGTGCCGCCCGCCGCTGACGCACCGCTCGCGCACGTCCTTGAGTCGCTCATCTCGCTGCTGAACAACGGCGCCGGCAGCTGGCCCGCCGCGCTGCCGGTGTCCGCAGCGGTGGACACCGGGCTGCTGCTGCGCCGGCTGAAGGTAGTCGCGGCGTGGGCTGGCCGCTGCCAGCCCGGCGCGTTCACCAGTGGTGATGGCGAAACCTCCGTCGCCGTGGAGCTCAATGGCGAGACGGCCAGGTTCTTCCTGGAGATCGCGGTGGATCCGGCAGAGCACCGGTTGCAGCAGGCGGATATCACCCTCAGGGACTGAGGTCCGGTGGCCTCAATGAGGCCCGTGGCTTAACGAGGCCCGGCGGCTCCTGAGGCCGCCGCCTCGGTGAGACCCGGTAGCTGGGTCGCCCGGGCGCTTACAGCCTGCGGTACATGATGTGCAGGCCGACGTAGCCGTCGGACGGATGGCAGAAGGCTTCCGGTACCGTCGCCAGGACCTCGAAGCCGAGCGAGCGCCACAGCGAGACTGCCCGCACGTTGCTCTCCGCCACGGCATTGAACTGCATCGCGCGGTAGCCGTCCGCCCGCGCCTGGCTGAGTACATGCTCGCCGAGAGCACGCCCGACGCCGCGGCCGGACTGTGCCGGATCGACCATGAACCCGGCGCTAGCCACATGCGCGGCGGGCCCGCCGTGGTTGGGCCCGCTCTCGGCAGTGCCGAGGACCGTCCCGTCCGGGCCGACCGCGACGACGGCGCGGCCGGGAGGCGGGCGGAGCCAGTACTCCCTGGCATCCTGCTCGCTGATGTCACGGTCCCAGCTGAACGTCTCGCCCGCCGCGGCGATACCGCGCATGAACGACCAGATCGCGGGCCAGTCCCCCGGCTCTGCGTCCCTGATGAGCATGCTGCCCAGCATGGGCACGGCGGCCGCGGACCGCTACTGGTTTTCACCTCCCGTGCCGCGCCAGCCCACCGGGTTCCCGGGCGGCGCCGGCCCGCCGCGTCGTCAGGGTCCGGGGTGGCTGTCCGTGATCTCTGGCGATGAACGAGCGGAGACGCCGGGTGGATGATGAATGGCGTGCAGACACCGGATGACGCGCCGAGCCCGGAGGCCATCCTGGCAGCCTTCGGCATCGGCGGCGGGGCAACGGCCATGGTGCCGGTGGCCGGGGCATGGTCCAACCGGGTCTACCGGCTGAGCACGGACCTGGGCAGCTACGCGGTCAAGGAGCTCCTCAATCCGTGGCGGGAACCGAGCTGGCTTGACTCGCTGCACGCGGCATGGCGGTTTGAGCTGGCAGCACAGGCCGCCGGGGTAGCAATCCCGGTGCCCGTGCCCAGCCCATCCGGCGGCTGCGTGGCCTGGGTAGAGCAGCAGGGCCGTGCCGGGCCAGTCCCGGTGCGCCTGCACGCGTGGGTGGAGGGGACCCAGCCGGGACCTGCGCCCGTCACCAGGCAGACGGCGAGCTGGGCAGGCCGGACGCTCGCGACGCTGCACCTGCTTGGGATCAGCCCGGCGGATCGCAGCCTGTTCCCGGTGCTGAATACCAGGACTGCCGACGAGTGGCCTGACCTGGTCAGCGCCGCGCGGCTGGCCCGGGTGCCGTGGGCGGATCAGCTGGCGGCCATCCGCCCCGTCGTAGCCGAGATTGCCGCACTGGCCCGCGCCGGCAGACCAGGGGCCCGGCGACGAGGTCATGACACACGGCGACGTCGATCAGAAGAACATCCTGCTCACCGCAGACGGCCCGGTGCTGTGCGACTGGGACGCCGCGGCGCCAATGATCCCGGCCCGCGAGCTCGCCGATGTGGCCATGTCCCTGGCTGGCTGGAAGCAGCAGGAGATCGGCCGTGAGGTAGTGCGCCTACCGCGCGGCGGGCGGCCCCGCCACCGGGATACGCCCGTGCGACCTCGGTCAGAGCCTGCTGAGCTCGGTTGACTGGATCGCGCTTAACATCGGCAGGGCGACTGGCACTCAACCTGCCGGGCCGGCCGAAGCGGCGGTTGGCCGCCGGCTAGTGCCCGGACTACTCGCTCGGCTGCCGCGTGAACTGGAGATCTCGCGGCGCGCTGATGAGTTCCTCGCAGCCTGATCGCTGGCCGTTCATAGCTAGCTCAGAGGCGGGCCAGAGGCGCGGCCCAGCACGGGGAGGAAGGCTGTGGCCAGAAGCCAGCTAGGAAGGATCCACCCATGAGCAGGCACTCCGGCGACATCGGGCGAGCGGTAGCGGACCGCGATCACGGGCATGCGCGGCTGCGCACGGTCACCGCGACCGCGGCCGCGGGGAGCATGCTCGCAGCCGGCGCAATAGCATTCGCGCTGCCCGGGGCGGCGCACACTGCCTCCGGCACTTCGGCCTCGGCATCCTCGGGTAGCGCCGCCGGGAACACCGCAACTTCCGGAAGCTCTGGCTCTGGTACATCGAGCAGCTCAAGCGCGAGCAGCTCAACCAAGAGCAACGGCCTCACCCAGGCACCGAGTGCGCCGTCCGCCAGCTCGGGCACCGGCAGCGTCACCTCCGGCGGTTCATGATGACGGCGACCATGCCCCCGTCCGCCCGGACCATGCGACGGGCTGCCGCCAGGCCAGCGACCCCCGCCACTTCCCGGTCAGCCACCAGCGCCGCTGTCCGGTCAGCCGCTCCGGCTACCGCCCGGTCGGCTGCCATTGCCGCCGCCTGGCCCGGGCCGGCCGTGGCCGAGTGGCCGGCGCTCGGGACGCTGGCGGCGCTGGCCGTCACTGACCCGGCGGTCCTGCCGGAGGCCCGCGAGCTGCTGACCGCGGAGCTTGCCGCGGTGGACGCGGCCTGCAGCAGCTTCCGCGACGACTCCGAACTCACCGCGGTGAATGCCGCCGCCCGCCAGGACGGCCCGGTCAGGGTCAGCCCGCTGCTCGCCGAGGCGATCTCCGCTGCTCTCCGCGCCGCTGAGCAGACTGGCGGCGACGTCGACCCGGTCACCGGGCAGCAGGCCTCGATGGCGCACGGCACCTTCGCTCGTGCCCGCGCACAGCGGACCGCCGCCCCGCACAGTGCTGTCGCACTCACCCAGGACGGCCCGCAGCGCCCCGGCGCCGACGCGCGTCTCGTGGTCACGGCCGCCGCCAGCTGGCGGCAGGTCCGGCTGGACCAGGAAAACGGGCTGCTCGGCCTCCCGCCCGGCGCCCGGCTCGACCTCGGCGGCACCGCAAAGGCATGGGCCGCGGACCGGGCAGCGGCCAGCATCGCCACCCAGCTCGGCTGCGGGGTGCTCATCAGCCTGGGCGGGAATGTCGCGGCCTACGGTGAGCCGCCGACCGGCGGATGGCGGATCCGGGTGCAGGACAAAGCCGGTCCCGCCGCTGTCCGGCCGGCCGGACCTGCCGCCACGGTGTCGATCGGCGCCGGCGGACTTGCCACCGCCGGCGCCAGCACGATCCGCTGGCGGCACGGCGGTGACGTTCTGCGGCACATCCTGCGCCCGCGCGCGGGCGGGCCGACTGGCCTGGTCTGGCGCACCGTGACCGTCACCGCCGCGAGCTGCGCGGAAGCGAGCGCGGCGAGCATTGCGGCGATCATCAGGGGCAGTCAGGCCATCGGCTGGCTGGCCAGCCTCGGGCTGCCGTCCCGCCTCGTCGACACTGCTGGCCGGGTGCGGACCGTAGCCGGATGGCCGGCCACGGATGACCCGGCAGGTGCGGGCCGCCGGATCACGGCGGCTGACGGGAACATCGCGGGCCATACGGACGCCAGCGGAAAGACAGGACGGCAATGAGCGGGATTACTTCCAGCACGGCGCTCTGGTATGCCAGCCGGGCCACCGGGATCATCAGCCTGGTGCTGCTCACGGCCGTAATGGTCCTCGGCATCCTGGTCAACCGGCAGGGCCGCTTCCCGGCTTGCCCAGGTTCGCGGTCACCGGGCTGCACCGAAACCTGTCGCTGCTGGCCGTCGGATTCGTCGCCGTGCACGTCGCGACGGCCATCGCCGACCCGTTCGTCACCATCGGCCTGGCCGCGGCAGTGATCCCGCTCGCCTCGCCGTACCGCTCAGTGTGGATCGGCCTCGGCGCGGTGTCCCTGGACTTGATGATCGCCCTGATCGTGACCAGCCTGGCGCGGGCCAGGATCGGCCGCCGGACCTGGCGGGCGGTGCACTGGCTGGCCTATGCGTCCTGGCCGGTGGCGCTCGCGCACAGCATCGGCAGCAGCGGCGACCTGCAGGGCGGTCCGCTGCTTGCGCTTGCCGCCGCATGCACGCTCGCTGTGGCCGGCGCCGTCGGCTGGCGGACGCTGCGCACGCTGCGGAGCACCCCCCGGGCGCGGCGGGTAACCGCCGTGCTCTCCAGCCAGGCAGGTGCCCGATGACCACTCGCGGCAGCAGCCTCCTGATCGCCGGCCGCCGGCACCCGCCCGGCCGCCCGGCGCAGCTCCCCCGGCTGCTGCCGGCTGACGGCAGCCCGGCCGGGCTGCCCGCCCACCTGGCGCAGCACGGCCCGCTGCCGTACCGCGGCGGTCCCGGCCGGCTGATCCCCGACGTCACCGAATCGGGCCTGGCCGGCCGCGGCGGCGCCGCCTTCCCGACGGGCCGCAAGCTCGCCGCGGTCGCGGCCGCAGGCCGCAGGCCGGTCGTGGTCGCCAACGGCGCCGAAAGCGAGCCGCTCAGCGCGAAGGACAAGACGCTGCTGCGCTACTCGCCGCACCTGGTACTCGACGGGCTGCAGCTTGCCGCCGAGGCGGTCGGCGCCCGCCGGGCGGTGCTCTACCTGCACGCGGACTTCTCCCTGCCCGGCCAGCTGGCCAGCCTCATTGCCGAACGAAGGACCGGCGGGCTCGACCGCGTCGAGGTTGAGGTCGTGGCGGCTCCGCCCAGATTCCTGTCCGGGCAGGAAACCGCGGCCGTGAACGTGGTCAACGGCGGTCCGGCGCTGCCCGCGTTCACGCCGCCGCGCACCTTCGAGCGCGGCGTTGGCGGCCAGCCGACCCTGGTGCAGAACGTCGAGACGCTTGCCCACCTGGCACTGATCGCGCGATACGGCGCCGCCTGGTTCCGCGCCGTCGGCACGGCGGCCGAGCCCGGCAGCATGCTGTGCACCATCCGGCAGGCGGACGGCAGCTCGGCCGTCGCGGAAGCCGCCCTCGGCACCCCGCTGCGGGACCTGCTCGGCTTCTCCGGTCAGGTGCAGGCCGTGCTGGCCGGCGGTTACCACGGCGCGTGGCTGCCGGCCGGCCAGGCCGGGCGGCTGGCACTGAGCAACGCGGCGCTGCGGCCGGCCGGCGCCTCAGCCGGCGCTGGCGTCCTCGCCGCACTGCCGGCGGGCACCTGCGGGCTGGCGGAGATGGCGCGGGTCGCCCGTTACCTCGCGCTGGAGTCCGCTGGCCAGTGCGGCCCGTGCCTGAACGGACTGCCACGCATCGCGACGGCACTCGCCGGGCTGGCCGGGATCCGCCCGGACGGCTGCGTTATTGCTGATGTTGAGCGGTGGGCGGGACTGGCCGAGGGCCGTGGCGCGTGTCACCACCCGGATGGCGCCGCCCGGTTCGTCCGCAGCGGCCTGCGGGTATTCGCGGCTGAGATCCGCAGTCACCAGCAGGGCGCGTGCACGGCGGCCGGCGGCCGGGCGTTCCTGCCGGTCCCCGCCGGGCCGGGCAGCGAGAATGACTGGAGGATGCCCCGATGAGCAAGCAACTGCGGGTCAACCCGATTGCCTGCACCGGGCACGGGCTGTGCGCCGAGCTGCTGCCCGAGCTGATCACCCTCGACGAGTGGGGCTACCCGGTGCTGGCGGGCCAGCAAGTGCCGGCCGGCCTTGACCGTGCGGCACGGCGCGCCGTGGCCAGCTGCCCGGCCCTCGCCCTGCTGCTCTCCCCCGCGCCCTGAGATCCGCGGCCGGGGCCGATGGCATTCAGAGCAAACTCAGAGCAAGCGCATATCTGCGGCGTAGCAAGCACGAGCATCCTGGAATCATGATGAGCATGACGGCAGCGCCGCAGTCGGCCCCGGGCGGCCAGGAGCCGGCCCTCCGGCGGCAGGACGGGACGCCGGTCCGCGTGCTGGTGGTGGACGACGAGCCGAGCCTGGCCGAGCTGCTGGCCAGCGTCCTGCGCTACGAGGGCTGGGAGATCAGGACGGCCGGAGACGGGCTGAGCGCGATCCGCACGGCGCGCGAATTCCGGCCGGACGCCGTCGTGCTCGATGTCATGCTGCCCGACCTGAGCGGCCTGCAGGTGCTCGGGCGGCTACGCGCCGAGCTGCCGCACGTCTGCGTGCTCTTCCTCACCGCGCGCGACGCCGTCGAGGACCGCGTCGCCGGGATCACCGCAGGCGGCGACGACTACGTGACCAAGCCGTTCAGCCTGGAAGAGGTGCTCGCCCGGCTGCGCGGCCTGCTGCGCCGGGCGGGGGTCGCGCGGGCCAGCGGCGGGACCGGGCTCACGGTCGGCGACCTGACCATGGACGAGGAAGCCAGGGAGGTCCGCCGGGCCGGTGAGCTGATCGAGCTGACCGCGACCGAGTTCGAGCTGCTGCGCTTCCTGATGCGCAATCCGCGCCGGGTGCTGTCCAAGGCGCAGATCCTGGACCGGGTGTGGAACTACGACTTCGGCGGCCAGGCCCACGTCGTCGAGCTGTACATCAGCTACCTGCGGAAGAAGATCGACGTCGGCCGCGAGCCGGTCATCCACACCGTCCGCGGCGTGGGCTACGTGCTCAAGCCGGCCGGCTGAGATCAGGGACTGATGCTGTCATGAGCGACCCGGCGACAGGGGCGGGCGCGGGCCGTCCCGGCTCGCGCCCGGCTGCCCGGCGCCGGGGCGGGCCTCGCGGCTGGCTGGCCGGCCGGACCCTGCGCGGCAGGCTGATCGCCGGCCTGGTCGCGCTGCTCGCGGTTGCCTGCGCGTGCGTCGGGCTGGTCACCTACCTAGCCCTGCGCGGATTCCTGTTCGGCTCTCTTGACCAGCAGCTCAACGTGGCCAGCCAGCGGTACTCCTCCTGCATGCAGCATCAGGACGGCCCGCCCCCGCAGGCTTCGCCGGGAATGCCGCCCCCGGCGTGGCCCCAGTGCGGGGACCATATCCCCGGCCAGGCCGCCGGGACATTCAGCGCCCAGCTCGTCAACTACCGGGTCACGACCGTGAACATCGTGCGCGGCACGTGCGACCTGTCCGCATCAGATGCTGCGGTGCTGGCCCGGCTGCCGGTGAACGGCCGGCCCTACAACCGGGACTTGCCGTCGGCGCACGGCGAATACCGGCTGACTGCCCAGCGCTCCCCCGATGGCGACGTGCTGGTGACCGGGCTGCCGCTCGGCGAGATGCAGAGCACGCTGCACAGCGTCGAGATCGCGGAGATTGCCGTCTTCTCGATCGCGCTGCTGCTCACCGGCGTCATCGGCACCGGCTGGGTGCGGCTTTCGCTGCGTCCGCTGCGCCGGGTGACCGCCACCGCGGCCGAGGTCACCAGGCTGCCGCTGGGCAGCGGCGAGGTGGCGCTGCCGAACCGGGTCCCGGACGCCGATCCGCGGACCGAGGTGGGCCAGCTCGGCGTGGCGTTCAACCGGATGCTCGGCCATGTCGAGTCGGCACTTGCCCGGCGGCACGCCAGCGAGGCGCGGCTGCGCACGTTCGCGGCCGACGCCAGCCATGAGCTGCGCACGCCGCTGGCCGCGATCCGGGGCTACGCCGAGCTGGCCCGCCGTCACCCGGGCGCGCTGCCCGACGACGTCGCGCACGCGCTGTCCAGGGTGGAGTCGGAATCAGCGAGGATGAGCGGTCTCGTTGACGACCTGCTGCTGCTGGCACGGCTCGATGCGGGGCGCCCGCTGGCGGGCGACCCCGTGGACCTCACCCGGCTGGCGATTGACGCGGCCAGCGACGCCAGGGCAGCCGCGCCGGGCCACCGGTGGCAGCTGGAGCTGCCTGGAGAGTCCATCATCGTCCGCGGCGACGAGCACCGGCTGCGCCAGGTACTCGCGAACCTGATGAGCAATGCGGCCCGGCACACCCCGGCGGGGACCACCGTGACGATCGCACTGGCCATGCCCGGCAGCGAGGGCGCAGCGGCCGGCCCGGCAGGCCTGGCTGCGCTGAGCGTGGCCGACGACGGCCCGGGCATTCCGCCGGAGCTGCAGCCCGAGTTGTTCGAGCGCTTCGTGCGCGGCGACAGTTCCAGGTCCCGCGCGGCCGGCAGCACGGGCCTGGGGCTGGCGATCGTCGATGCGGTCGTCGCGGCTCATCGCGGGCACGTCCAGGTAACAAGCCGGCCGGGGCAGACGGTCTTCGTCATCACCTTGCCGCTGTCCGGCGACGGCGGCCCATCGCCCGATCCGTCCTGACGGACCGCGCGGTCCGGGCGCCGGGGGCGGGTCGGCAATAGGACGGAGGATCCGCCCGGTCAGAACGTGCGGATCCACCGCGATCTCAGCGGAATCCATCCTGCGCGAGGCCGCGCTGTGACCGAGACGCAGATTAGTGTCTTGCTCAAAATGATTTGCTATGCAAAGCTATTGGCATGACGGAAGAGCAAGTTCCGCCTGCGGGGTCCCCGCGGGAGCTGCTGCTGGATACCCGGGAGCTGGCCATCGGGCTGGCGCTGTTCGTGCTGGCCCGGGCGGAGCGCAGCCGGGCGCTGCTGGTGTTCGCGGCGGCGAATCTCGCGGCGCTGCTGGCGGGCTCCTATAACGTCGGCGGGCTGCTGCGGGAGCACGGCTGGGCCGTGCCGGTGGCGTGGACGTTCATGCCGCGGCTGTGGGCCGCGGCCGCCGTGCTGCTGCTGGCGGGCGCCGCCTTCGCCGCCGCCGGGCGGGGCCGGGGATGACGCATCCGGCGAACGGGCTGGACGACGTCGTTCACCAGCGGGTCCGGCTCGGCATCCTGGCCATCGCCCGCGAGGCCCGGCGGGTCGAGTTCGGGTTCCTGCGCGCCAGCCTGGAACTGACCGCGGGCAACCTTTCCCAGCACCTGGCGGTCCTGGAGAAAGCCGGCCTGGTCAGGATCGAGAAAGGCTACGCCGGCAAACGCGGCCGCACCTGGATCCACCTCACCGCCGCCGGGAAACACGCCCTGCACCACGAAATCACCCAGCTCAAGCACCTCATCAACCAAATCGAACACACCACCGCCGCCGGGGAGCGGAACTGATGCAGCTGACCTTCCTTGCCGTCCTGCTGGCGCTCGCCGCCTCCCTGCTCGCGAGCGGCTGGTACGCCATCCGCGCCCGAGCGCGCTCGCTCACACCTATCCGACAGGACCACGACATGAACAACGAAACCAGCGGCAACCGCGGCCGGCGGCAGCGATCGGAGACCCGGCGGGCGAGCGGACTGGCCGTCGGCCTGGCGGCTATCGCCCTGCTCGCGGCGGCGTGCGGTAGCTCGTCAAGCTCTGCCGCGCCGGCAGGCTCCGCGGCAGCAGCGGGCGAATCGATTTACCAGCAAGCGGTGTCCTTCACGCGGTGCATGCGCTCGCACGGCGAGCCGGCCTACCCCGACCCCACCCGGAAGGCCAATGGCGCGGTGGCGTTCAAGATAACGCCAGCCAGCCGGATTAGCACCAACTCCGCCCAGTACCAGTCGGCATACAAGGCCTGCCAGAAGCTGCTCCCGACCGGCAGGACGGGAATCCCGCCGGCGCTGCTGCGGAAGGAGATGAGCGCCCTGCTGAAGCACTCCCAGTGCATGCGCTCGCACGGGATAACGAATTTCCCTGACCCCGTCTCGAACGGCAAGGGCATTTCGATCCCGCTCACGAGCGGCGTTGATCCTGGCTCGCAGCAGTTCCAGTCTGCTCAGCAAGCCTGCCAGTCGCTCATGCCTGGATCGAGCGGGGCTCCGTAGCGCACCGGCACGATGCCGGCACCCGGCCCCGCACCGGCCGGATGGCGAGTCATTAACTCCGATGAAGCCGGTGCTCAGGCCGCCGCGACTGCTTCGATCTCCAGCAGCCACGTTTCGTCGTAGATACCCGTGATGATGACGGTCAGAGCGGGACGGTGGCCGCCGAGGACTTCGTGGCGGATCCGGGCGCTGGCCTCCCGGTAGCGCCGGTCGGACAGGAAGACGTTGGATCAGGCTTGCTGGCCGCCGGGCGGGCGCAGGCCGGCCAGGTCGAGGAGGTCGGCGAGAATCTGGCCGAACGCGGTGACGGCTAGCGTCAGGTGGCCTTCGCCCGGCAGCAGGTGAGCGCGCGCACCGGGTAGCTGGCCGGCCAGCCAGGCGCCGTGCGCATAGGGAACCATCCGGTCCTGGCCGCCCTGCCAGATCGTGATGGGCACGCCTGCGCCGTTCCCGCCGCCGCTGAGGGGGAACCCCCAGTCGCGGACGAATGCCAGGTCGTCGTCCCGCCAGCCTGCCGTTCCGGTGGCCACGGCGGCGCGGAACGAGGCTGCGAGGTACTCGGCGAACTCCCCGCTGATCACCGCGTTGTCGGCTTCGGACAGCAAGCCGCCCATGCTGGCTGCCAGCTCCGCGGCGGTGATGTCGCGCAGCGCGTCCGACCCCTTCTCGAGCAGGCCGGCGAGCGCCGCTTCACCATCGGCAGCGGCCGTGAACTCCTGCACGTTCTCCGGCCCCATATCGCCGAGCCAGTCGAGCCCCACGCCGCCGTAGGGCGCCACGCCGGCTATTGACGCGGCCGCCAGGCACCGCCCGGGCAGCATTGCCGCGCAGGCCAGCGCATGCGGCCCGCCGCCTGACCAGCCCGCGGTGACGAACGGGCCAGCCTGGATGTGGTCAAGGATCGCGGTCACGTCAGCGGCCGCGTGGGCGACCAGCCGGCCCGGGTGCGGGGCTGACCCGCCGTAACCTGGCCGCGAGTAGATCACGGTGCGGAGGCCGAGCGCCGCGGCCGTCTCGGTCATCGGGTCGTAGGTAACGAGGCCCGATGGCGTGCCGCTGTGGAAAACGAACGGGATTCCGGCCGCGGGGCCGCAGGCGAGCACATCCAGCGTCCTGCCGCCAGCGGCCGGGACGGTGAACCGATCAGCTGTCATGAGCCGAGGGTAGCCGGGCGGCATGGTCACGAAGGCCGGCCGCTGCACGCAAACGTGATGCTGTCCCGGCAGCCACCGGCTGCCGGGACAGCATCATTCGGGCGTCAGGCTAGCTGGGCCTGCTCTTCTTGCAGGCCCGGCTAGTTGCTCCTGATCCAGTCTCACAGGCCGGCTAGTTGCTCCTGATCCAGGTGTTGCTGAACGCCCCGCTGCTGGCGATCGCGCTGGTGGAGTCCTTCTGCTTGCCACTGTTGTCGACCATGATGATCTGAGTCGGGCTCTGCGTGCCCAGCGACGTCCCGTTGGCGCTGGACGTGCTGTAGTTGACGGTGCCGAAGTCGGCCAGCGGCAGCACGCCAGACGAGGACGAGGGCGCCTCAGTGATGACCTCAGCCGAGGAGCGAGCCAGGCCGGTCTCGTTCTGGACCGTGCTGTGCGTCCAGCCCTGGGTGCTGTCGGTCAGCACGAGGGTGTAGGTCTCGGTCCCGCTAAAGGTCACCGAGGCGCTGAAGTGATCACCCGGCCTGACTGTGTTGGTGTAGTTGACCGGGAAGGCCGGGTACATCTCATACCAGCCGTAGTACACCGGCGTCCTGCCGTTGCAGTCCACGTCGGTGCCGGTCTGCTCGACCGAGTTGCTGTTGAATCCGTCCAGGCCGACCCAGAAGCTGGAGTACTGGGCAGAGCGCCTGGAGGTGCAGGTCCCGGTGGGCTCCACCCAGCTGGCGGAGATGCTGTGGAAGGCTCCGCTGGCGCCGGTGACCGCGTAGCCGGACCAGTTCGTGCTCTCATCCTGGTTGAGGTGCGCCTTCGGCGAGCCGGCCACCTGCCCGGCGGGACGGACCATGAGGCCGCCCGGCGTGAAATGCGAAACGCCGGGATGCGGGCCCATCGCGGCCGCGGAGGCACTGCCGGCGGCGAGCATGGACCCGAATACCAGGGCCAGGGTTGCGAGCGGTATGCACCACTTTCGTATCATGCGGGCTCCTTCGGCCACGATGTGACGACCGCGACGAATACTCAGAGTGTTCGGATGTCCGTCGCAGTAACGGGGGTCGTCGCGACCGTAACTTGCGTTCGGGTAAACGGGAAACCACAGCCCGGCAAAGGCTTGGCATGTTATTAGACGATCGGCGCATCCTGGCAGGCCAGCGCCCCAGCGCTGAACGCGCCCGGCAGGGGCCCCGGTCCGGGCGGCGTGCGGCCGCCGGGACAGGATGATCCTGGCGGCGGGCTCGTTGCTCATGATCCTGGAGGTACTCCCCTGGCTGGGCGGCCGCTAAGGCCAGGGCCGGGCGGACGGGGACGCCTGCAGGCCACCGCGGGACACTGGCGGACCGGCAGCGCCCTGGCCGATATGGCATCTGGTGATCTTGTGGTGGGCCGGCGCCGTTATCCAGGCGTACCGTTGAAATCCCGCGAGTAACGAGGAGACGCGCATGACGCTTCCCGCCACTGGACGCAATCGCTTCGCGCAGCGGTTGTTCACCCCCCTTCCCTCCAGGTACGACCGGCTGGCCGAGCTTCTCTCGATGGGCCAGAACCGCCGCTGGCGGCGGGCCATGGTCGACCAGGTAGCGCCGGTGGCCGGCCATACCGTGCTCGACGTGGCATCCGGGACCGCCGGGGTAGCGCTCCAGCTCGCTGAGCGCAGCACGGCGCGGATAGTCGGCGTGGACCTGACCGAGCAGATGCTCCGCCAAGGGCTGCGCAATGTCAGCGCCGCGGGACTGGGCGGGCGGGTGCGGCTGGTGGCCGGCCGGGCCGAGCAACTGCCGTTCCCTGACCGATCCTTTGATGCGCTGACCTTCACCTACCTGCTGAGATACGTCCAGGATCCGCAGGCCACGCTGACCGAGCTGGCGCGGGTGGTCCGGCCCGGCGGGAAGGTCGCCAGCCTCGAGTTCCTGCGGCCGCCCTCCCTCTTCTGGCGATTCTGGTGGTGGCTCTACACCCGGCTGCTGCTCCCGGTCGGGGGCGCGCTGACCGGCGGCCGGGAGTGGTACATCGTGGGGCGCTTCCTCGGCCCCAACATCTCCCGGCACTATCGCCGGTATCCCGTCTCCTGGACGGTCGAGGCCTGGCGGCGCGCCGGATTCGAGGACGTCGGCGTCCGGGTCATGAGCCTGGGCGGCGGCCTCGTGATGTGGGGTACCCGTGCCGGTGACTGACGGGAGCAGCCCGGGCTCCGCCAGCCCGATTCCGCCGGAACCGGCCGCCGCGGCCGATCCGCCGCGGGATTCCCGGCCGGCCTATTACGCCGCTCGGCAGGGCGCCTGGCGGGACTGGTGGACGCTGCTGCACCCGCCCTATACCGCGTGGCACCTGTCGTACGTGGTGATCGGCGCCGCGCTGGCGCCGATCGTCAAGCTGCCGGCCCTGTTCGCCACCCTGCTCGCCTTCTTCCTCGCGGTCGGGCTGTCCGCGCATGCCCTGGATGAGCTGCGGGGACGGCCCCTGCAGACGCGGATACCCGGGCCGGCGCTGATCGCGGTCGCGGCGGCCGGGCTGGCCGGCGCGGTGGCGCTGGGCGTCGCGGGCATCTCCAGGGTCGGGTGGGGGCTGCTGCCGTTCATGGTGGTCGGCCCGGTGCTGGTCATTGCCTACAACGCCGAGCTTTTCGGCGGCATCATCCATACCGACCTGGGTTTCGCGGTCGGCTGGGGCGCCTTCCCGGTGCTGACTGCGTATGCCGCGCAAACTGGCAGGCTGGCATTTGCGCCGGTCCTCGCCGCGGCAGGCGCCCTCGCGCTGTCCGCCGCGCAGCGGTGGCTGAGCACGCCGGCCCGCACTATCCGGCGCCGGACCGCGCACGTGGAAGGCACCATGACGCTCGCTACCGGCGAGATCAGGAAGATCGACTCAGCGATGCTGCTGGCTCCGCTCGAGCATGCGCTGCGCGCGATGTCGTGGGCTATCGTGCTGCTCGCAGCCTCGCTCGCCGTCGCCCGGCTCGCCTAGCGAGCCGGGCAGGCTGCGGCGCCGCCTGGCGGCGTGGCCGCCGGTGACAGCGCGGCGCCGGTTACAGCGCGGCCGCCGGTTACAGGGCCTGCTTGCGCTGCAGGTAGTTCAGGGCACCCCAGCCGACGGGCACGGGGAGCCAGAACGTCAGCGTGCGGAAGAGCAGCACCGCGCTGATCGCGGTCGCGCCATGCAGGCCGGCCGCGGTAAGGCCGGCCGAAAGCGCCGCCTCGACCGCGCCAAGGCCTCCCGGCGTGGGAATGACCGACCCGAGGGCGCTGCCGGTCAGATAGACGAAGGCGACGCTGGCCAGTGGCAGGGATCCGCCCAGCGCGCGCACCGATGCGTACAGGCACAGGATGTACGCGGCGGTCAGCAGCAGGGCTCCGCCGACGCCCTCGGCCAGCTTGGCCGGCTGCTGGGCCACATCCAGCAGCCGCGGGATGACCTGGCCGAGCATCGGAGCGATGCGGGCTCGCAGCAGCCGTCGGCCGAACGGGAAGGCGAGCATGGCGAGCGCCGCGGCGAGGAGACCGGCGATGACAAAGAAGACCCAGTTCGGCGGCCGCAGTGAGTGGCCCCTGGCGGTACCCGAGATCGCCGCGAACAGCACCAGCAGGCAGATGTGCAGCACGAACGTCACGAGCTGTGACACGCCTACGCTGGCGGCCGAGTCGGCGGCTGAGACCCCGCTGCGCCGGAGGTACCGGATATTAAGCGCGACCCCGCCGACGGCGGCAGGCGTCACCAGCGTGACGAACGAGCCTGCGACCTGGACCAGGCAAGTGCGGGCCAGGCTCAGCCGCTCGAGCACGAAACCGGACAGCGACCACGCCGCGCCGAGGTAGGTAATCGCCGACAAGCCGAGCGCGACGAGGCTCCACTGCCAGCTGGCCGACCGGAGCAAGGTGCGGAAATCGACCTCGGCGAGCTGGCCAGCCAGCAGGTACACCGCCGCGACGCCCGCGATCAAGGTCAGCAGGCTGCGCGGGCTGATCCGTTCCAGCTGGACGGGTGCCGCCACGTCACGCTCGATGGCGCCGAGCAAGCGCTTCCTGACCGCCGGAAGCACGTCCTTGTGATGGCGCAGCGCCGCCCTGGTGGCGCGGTGCAGCGCGACGGGCTGCAGCAGCGGCACCACCGCGGAAATCTCGGCCGGGGCGACCTTCCCCAGCGCGAGGTCGGCTGACCGGTCCGGCCCGGCGAGCAGCGCGAACTCGGCGATCAGCTGAGCCACGTCGAGCCGGAGCTGCAGGTCGCTCGCCGCCACGTCACCGTTGCCCAGCCCCAGCAGCATGACCTGGCCATCGCCGGTCAGCAGCATCTGGTCCGCGGTCAGCGCGCGGTGCGTGACCCGGTGCCGGTGCAGCCGCAGCACCTGATCCCAGGCGCGGATCAGCTGACCGTCGGCCGGGCCGGGCCGCAGCTCCGCCAGCGTGGTGCCAGCGTGATGATCGTAAGCGAAGGCGATGGCCTCAGGCCCGGCGCGCACGACGGCGCTCAGCCGGGGCGCAAGGACCCCGGCCTCCATGGCCGCGTAAGACAGCAGCGCGCGCCGCTCGACCGCGCGGTCCAGCGATAGCACCGCCGAGCGTGACACCTGGGCCTGCAGCCGCAGCGAGCGATAGAGCCGGTAGATCAGGCCGGCCGCCTCCTGGTCCCGGTCAAAGACCAGGACATCGAGCCGGCCGCCGTCCCGCAGGGTCGCGGCATACCGGCGAGACCCGGCGCCCGTCCCGGGCAGCCGCCGCATGTCGGTGATGCGGCGGCCGGGCAGGCCGAGCGCGAGCGCGATCTGCTCGGCTGACGGGCGCTGTGCCTGATAGCCGGCGGCATAGCGCACGCCGAGCCCGATCGCCCGGCCGGCCAGCAGCGTGATGGCCAGCGCGAGCACTGTCGTCTGGGCGGCCACCAGGCTCACCAGCGAGTAGGTGCCGACCGTTAGCCATGCCGCCGTCCGCCACTGCGGGCGGCCGCTCAGGCCGATGATCGTGGTGTAGGCGGCAAAGCCAGCCAGCCTGGGATCGAGCGGCGGCAGGTCAATCACGCCCCGGCGCACCATGGTGATCGCGTCATACAGCACCTGGGCCGAGGACGTGCGCAGCAGGACATTGATCCCGGCCACGACGACAATCGCCAGGATGCCCGTGGCCACGGCCTCGGCCAGCTGCCGTGCCTGCCGGCGGAAGATCTGGCGGATGGCCAGCGCCACGGGCAGCACCAGCAAGGCCAGCGGCGCCACCGGATGCAAGATGTCAAGCAGGGGCTTGGGCAGGTGCTGGCTAGCTCTCAGAATGTCGTACTCGGCACCGTTCGCGGCAGCGCGCGCAGCCAGGCCGAGCCCGGCCACCAGCACGATCTGGATGATGTCGGCGATGAACCGGAGCAGATCGACCGGGCGGCGCACGCGGCGCGCGAGGTGATCGTGGACCACGATGGCCGGGACGGGCCCGGGCTCAGCCGGGCCGGGATCCGGCCCGCCGGGAAATACCACGCCGGGAGCCGCCGGCCCCGGATCTGCCAGCTCACCGGGCGCCGGGCCGGGGTCCGCAGGGCCAGCCCGGCGCCCGCGCCTGCCCGGCGGCGGCTCGTCCTTGCGCAACGTCACGTCACGATCGTTTCATTCTGCTGGGCAGGTGCAAGAACTGCCCGGGTGCTACCGGGGTATACGGACGGCCACCCGCCGGCCTACCATGCGCTCGTGTCAATAGTCAAGCGCGTGCTCGTCGGCCGGCCGGTGCAGAGCGACCGCCTGGGTCATACCCTGCTCCCTAAAAAGATCGCGCTGCCTGTCTTTGCCAGCGACGCGCTGTCCTCCGTCGCCTACGCGACCGAGGAGATCCTGATCGTCTTGTCCGCGGGCGGCATCGCGCTTATTTCCGCGACGCCGTGGATCGCGCTGGCGGTCGGGCTGCTGATGCTGGTCGTCGTCGCGTCCTACCGGCAGAACGTGCACGCATACCCCTCCGGCGGCGGGGACTACGAGGTGGCCAGCACCAACCTCGGGCCGCGCATCGGCCTGACCGTCGCCAGCGCGCTGATGGTCGACTACACGCTCACGGTCGCCGTGTCGGTCTCCGCCGGCGTCGCCAACCTGGCCTCGGCGTTTCCGGTGCTGTACTCGCGATCGACCTTGATCGCGGTGATCGTGGTGGCGGCCATCGCCGTGATGAACCTGCGCGGCGTGCGGGAATCGGGCACGGCGTTCGCCATCCCCACGTACTGCTTCATCGCCATCGTGACGCTGCTGATCGTGTGGGGAGCCACCCGGCTCGGGCTGGGCCAGCACCTGCACGCCGAGAGCGCCAGTTACCGGTACAAGTCAGCCAAGGCGTTCACCGGCCTGGCCCTGGTCTTCCTGCTGCTGAAGGCCTTCTCGTCCGGCTGCACGGCGCTGACCGGCGTCGAGGCCATCAGCAACGGGGTGCCCGCGTTCCGGCCGCCGAAGAGCAAGAACGCCGCCACCACGCTGGCCCTGCTCGGCGGCGTCTCGGTCGCGATGTTCGCCGGGATCACCACGCTGGCCATTGTCAGCCACGTCCATACCGGCCTGCCGGCTGACCTGACCGGCGTGCCCGCCGGGACGACACCGCAGACCGTGATCGCGCAGGTCGGGAGTTCTGTCTTCGGGGGGTCATCGCCGTTCTTCTACTTCCTGCAGCTGGCCACCGCGCTCATCCTGGTGCTGGCCGCGAATACCGCGTTCAACGGGTTCCCGGTGCTCGCCTCGATCCTGTCCAGGGACGGCTACCTGCCGCGCCAGCTGCGCAACCGCGGTGACCGGCTGGCCTTCAGCAACGGGATCCTGCTCCTTTCCGGCTTCGCGATCCTGCTGATCGTGATCTTCCAGGCGTCCCCGACCCGGCTGATCCAGCTGTACATCATCGGCGTGTTCGTGTCCTTCGTCTGCAGCCAGACCGGGATGATCCGGCACTGGAACCGCAACCTGCGCGGCACGACCGACCCCAGTGTCCGGCGGCGCATGGTCAGGTCCAGGGCGATCAACACGGTCGGCGCCTGCGTCACCGCCGTCGTCCTGGTCATCGTGCTGGTCGGAAAGTTCGTCAGCGGAGCCTGGATTGTCGTGATCGCGATGCCGGTGATCTGGCTCACGATGCGCGGCATCTTCCGGCACTACGCCAGCGTGGCGATCGAGCTGGAGGCGCCGCAGGGGGCGCCGGTCACGCTGCCGGCCACCAACCGGGCCATCGTGCTGGTCTCCAAGCTGCACCTGCCGACGCTGCGCGCGCTCGCTTACGCCCGGGCGGCCAGCCCCAGCCACCTGGAGGCGATCACGGTCGACGTCGACGAGGCGGAGACGCTCCGGCTGAAGGAGGAATGGGAGCGCAGCGGCATGGCGATCCCGCTGACCGTCATCGCCTCGCCGTACCGGGAGATCACCCGGCCGGTCATGGGATACGTGAAGCGGCTGCGCCGGGAAAGCCCCCGCGACATCGTGACGGTCTATATCCCCGAGTACGTGCTCGGTCACTGGTGGGAGCAGGTACTGCACAACCAGACCGCGCTCCGGCTCAAGGCCAGGCTGCTGCAGCAGCGCGGCGTGGTGGTCGCCAGCGTGCCTTACCAGCTCAGCTCGGCGACAAGGAAGCAGGCGCACGGCCTGGAAGGCTCGCTCGGGCCCGCCGTGCCGCGCGCCCCGGAGCCGGCCAGGAACGGATCAGCCGACGGCAAGCCGGACACGGCAGCCGTCCCCGGCGCCAACGGCAGCCAGCCGCCGGCCTCGGCGGTCAAGGCCAGAGTCCGCAATGCCGTGCCTGCCAGGCCGGACGGCAGCACCAGCCCGGCGCCGCGGCTCCGGCGGCTGTCAGCCCTGCGGCGGCTCACCG
The DNA here is from genome assembly GCA_963707065.1 of uncultured Actinomycetes bacterium. Taxonomy (GTDB): domain Bacteria; phylum Actinomycetota; class Actinomycetes; order Streptosporangiales; family Streptosporangiaceae; genus Palsa-506. The sequence goes on along the minus strand of CAVPPJ010000008.1, from coordinate 193,399 downwards.
CGGGACGCGACCAGCTGCATGCCGAGGAGCTGCAGGAGGAGATCTGCAACGTCAGCGCCAAGCTGATCGCCGACGTCGAGGACCGCGAGATCGCCGAGGTGGCCGGCACGCTGCGGACGGTGACGCTGCGGCCCAGGGGGCCGAGCCTGACCATGGAGGCCGACCTGTGGGACGGCAGCGGCTGCATCACCCTGGTGTGGCTCGGCAGGCGCGATATCCCCGGTATCAGCCCCGGCCGCCGCATCGTGGTGCACGGGCGGGTGGCCCGGATCAAGGGCGAGCTGACGATCTATAACCCGGTCTATGAGCTGCGGTCCTCAGGTCCTGACTGAGCGGCTGTTCTCGGCCCCGGTGAAGCGGTAGCCGATGCCAGGCTCGGTCAGCAGGTAGCGGGGGCGGGACGGATCAGGTTCCAGCTTCCTGCGCAGGTGGGCTACATAGACGCGGAGGTAGTTGCCCTCCGTCTCGTACCGCGGCCCCCAGACCTCCTGTAGTAGCTGCCGTTGCGTCACCAGCCGATCATGATGACGTACGAGCACTTCCAGCAGCTGCCACTCGGTGGGGGTGAGCCGCACGTCGCTGCCGTTCCTGATCACGCGCTTGTCGGCGAGATCAACGGTGAAGTCGGCGGTCACCACGACCGGCTCGTCCGGCGCCCGGGAGGCCCGCCGGACGGCAGCGCGCAGCCTGGCGAGCAGCTCATCCATCCCGAACGGCTTGGTGACGTAGTCGTCGGCACCCGCGTCGAGGGCGGCCACCTTCTGGCTCTCCTGGCCCCAGGCTGACAGCACGATGATGGGCGTGGAGGTCCAGCCGCGGACTCCCCTGATGACCTCCGTGCCGTCCATATCCGGCAGGCCGAGATCGAGTATCAGCACGTCCGGGCGGTCCCTGGCCATCGCGGCGAGACCCGACGCGCCATCCGCGGCGGTACTGACCTGATAGCTGCGCGCGGTCAGGTTGATCTGCAGCGCCCGCAGGATCGGCGCCTCGTCGTCGATCACGAGCACGCGGGTCACGACTCGGCTGCCACGGCAGAACTGGCGGAGCGGCTCGCGACGGGCAGCGTCACCCGCATCGTCAGCCCGCCTCCGTCGGTGTCGGTGGCCGTGACGGAACCGCCCATGGTGTCAACGAAGCCCTTCACGACGGCCAGGCCGAGCCCCACCCCGGTGCCCGTGTTCCGCGCGGTGAGCCGCTCGAACGGCTCAAACATCCGCGGCTTCAGCTCGTCCGGCACGCCGCGGCCGTGGTCTACGACGTCGAGGATCACGGCCTGGCCTTCCTGCCTGGCGTACAGGGCAGGCGGCAGGCCGGGCGGCGAGTAGGCCAGCGCGTTGGCGAACAGGTTGGCCAGAACCCGCTCGAGCAGGCCCGGATCGGTGCGCACCAGCGGCAGCCCGTCGGGCACCGCCAGCTGCACGTTCATGCCCTCATCGAGCCCGCGCAGGGCGACTGGCGCCACCTCGTCGATCGCCGTCGGCCGCAGGAACGGCTGCAGCGAGCCGGCCGACAGGCGGCTCATGTCGAGCAGGTTGCCGATCAGGGCATCCAGCCGGTCGGCTGACTGCTCGATGGTCGCGAGCAGGGATGCCTCGTCCGCGGCGGTCCACTGCACGTCCGTCTGGCGCAGCGTGCTGACACTGGCCTTGATGGACGCGAGCGGGGTGCGCAGGTCATGGCTGACCGCGGCGAGCAGGGCGGTGCGCATCCTGTTGCCCTCGGCCAGCGCCTCCGCCTGCGCGGCCTGGGTGCGGAGCCGGTCCCGGTCGAGCGCGGCCGCCGCCTGCGCGGCGAAGCCGTCCAGCATCCGCGTGCTCAGCGGCCTGGCCTGCCCGGCGACCAGGAGCGCCAGCCCGGGCCGCATTTCCACCCGGGTGACGGCGGCGGACTCCGGCGCGGTACCGCGCGCGGAAACCCTGACCCACTGGCCGCGGACCTGCTCGACCAGCTCGGCCCGGCCCTGCCAGGTGCTGGTGAGGTGCTCAAGCACGGCCGCGGGAGTGTCAGCCCCGCCGAGAACCGTCTGCGCCAGCGCGAGCAGCGACGCGGCATCCTCGGCACTGCGGTCAGCCTGGATCGCCCGGCGCGCGGCCAGGTGCACCACGCTGCTGACGGTGACCGCCACGGTGACGAACAGCAGCAGCGCCAGCAGGCTCCGCGGCTCGGCGATCGTCAGCGTGTGCAGCGGCTTGGTGAAATACCAGTTGAGCAGCAGGCTGGCGGTGACCGCGCCGAGCACGGCCGGCCAGAACCCGCCGACCACCGCGATCCCGACCACGGCGACCAGGTAGATCAGCAGGTCATCGGCCAGGCCGAGATTCGGCCGGCCGGCCACCAGCGCGGCGGTCAGCAGCGGCAGCCCGGCGGCGAGCAGCACCCCGGCCAGCCGCCTCCTGGTGCCGATGCCGCCGGACAGGCTCGGCAGCCGGCGGCCGCGCCAGCCCGGCCCGGGCTCCGGGCTGCCCGGCATCGCCGTGCTGCGCTCCGGCACCCCGGCGTCCCCCGCGTCCGGTTGCGGCGCGGCCGGCTGGCTGGCGGCAGGCTGCAGCGCGCCGGGCTGCCCGGCCGGGATACCGGGATCAGCGGCGCCTGCGGGCCAGGCATCGCCGGGAACGTCCACAATCCACAGTGTGTACGAAGAAGCGACGCGACGCACTACCAGGCCGATCGCGGCTCCGGCTACCGCGCAGCTGCCCATCACGACGACCGCGTGCCAGGCCAGCGGCCCGGTCGGCCGTAGCTGGCCGTACGGCGGCCCGGCGAAGCCGACGGCGGTGAGCCATCCGATCCCGCCGAGCAGGGGCGCGACGGCCGGCTCGGCGACCATGGCGCCCACCACGACGACGATGGCGGCGAGTGCCAGCACCGCGCCGGCCGGCAGGCGGCCGTGCAGGGCAGCGGCGGCGGCGCCGATCGTCAGCATCGCAGCGAAGCCGGCCGGCAGGGCGTATGGTGCGGCAAGCCCGCGTCGCCTCGGTGAGTTGTTCATCTCCGTGCCAGTTCACCGCTGATCCGGCCGGCCGCCGCCGATCTTCACGCGTTCTTAACGCCCCCCTGGCCGGTCTTGACGCGCCGTTAGCGCCGGCCCTCGGCCGCGTGCCGCCGGGTCCGCGGGGTGATCATCCGGCTGCGGCCGTCTGGCGGCCGCGCAGCAGGCCCGCAACTCAGGCCCGCAACTCAGGCCGGTGACGTGGTCCGCGATGACGTGGCGCTGCGCAGCAGCTCCTGGTAGAGCGCCGCGGTATCGGGATGAGGCTCGCCCGCGGGCGCGATGTCGGCGATCACGCCGAGGCAGTGGTTCCATGCCTCACGGACGCCGGAGAGGTTCCCGGCCACATGCTCGGCGCGCATCAGGGCACGCCACAGCTGCTCGGCGGCGACGTCACCGGCCAGCCCGGCCCGGGCAGCGCGGGCCGACGCCGACGCATCCCCGGCGGCGAGTTCGAGCGAGGCAAGCAGCTCGGCCGCATCGACGATCTGCGCCCGTACCGTCTCCACGAAGGCCAGGTCGAGCCACCAGTGGTAACAGCCAGTGAATGGCTGCCCGCGGACCAGCGCGAGGGCATCCCGCAGCTCCCCGGCATCCCGGGCGGCCATGCCGTGCTCGGCGAGGGCGCTGAAATCCGCCCAGTCGAACCGCGCGTCCGGGTGCAGCGCGTACTGGCCGCCGCCGAGATGGACGATCCATTCCGCGCCGCCGGGGGCAGGCCCGAGCTGGCGGCGGGTCCGGGCGATGAGCTGGCGGAGCGAGTCACTCGGCTTCGGGTGATCCGGGTCGGCGCCGAGCAGGTAGCCGAGCTGGGGGTTGGACAGCCCGACCGACCCGTTCAGCGCCAGTGCCAGGATGAGCTGGCTCTGCGCGGGCAGCAGCGCGCCGGCCGCGCCGTTGACGGTAAACGAGCCGAGTATCCCGATCCGCAGCGTCCCTGCCTGGGCCGGGACGCCATCGCGATCCGGCCCGCCGGAGGCACCATCCCCCGGCTCCAAGTCGCTGTCCAGCTCGGTTAGCGGGTCCCCGTCCGGATCTTCCGTCCAGCCGGGCGGGCTCGTTGCCGACGTCCAGGCAGCCCCGTCATAGGGGGGACAATCGGCGGCCACGTCACCCGGCAGCGCCGCTGTCTCGAACAGGCTGACGATGGAGTCGTAGTCCTCGTCCGTCAGCGCCTGCGGCCTGACCTCGAGCTGCAGCGGGGAGATCTGCGAGACGATCCCGCCGGGCCGGTCCGGGTCGGCGGCCAGCAGGAAGCTGGCCGGCCCGGCGGTGCTGCCGGTGCCGGCCACGATCGCCGCGATGCCCCCTGGCTCGCTGGTGATGTCGATCAGGAAGGACAGCTGCGCCGGGGTCGGCGGGATCCGGCTGACGAGCAGGTAAAGCGCCCAGTCCTCATCGTCCGGCTCCGCGATGCGGCGGTAACGGACGTCGGCCGGGCCGCCGTCCGCCAGCCTGCGCTGCAGGGTGACGGCCTTGGCGGCCAGCAGGTCGAGTGCCTCGTCGAGGTTGTCGCAGGTGATCGCCCGCCCGTCGGTCACGTCAAGCTCGCTGTAGCCGCAGATGATGAGGTCGTACCAGCCGGCCAGCTCACTGGTGGCAAGCTCGGCGGCGGCCGTGGCCAGTACCCGGTTCACCAGCCGCGGCGGTCCGTCGACGGTCGTCACCCGCAGATGCTCAAGATCGACCAGCAGGTACCCGCCGCCGTCGGCGGTCCCCGCGGCCAGCAGCCCCGGCAGGAGATCACCGTGCTCGGCCGCGGGCCCGCTGGCCGGCGGCTCGGCGCCAGCCGGCAGCGGCAGGTGCCATGCCATCCCCTGGCGGCCGCCCGGCACGCTGAACGGCGCGGGCGGCGGCTCGCTGCCCGGTGCTGCCAGCAGCAGCTCCATCGCGGAACTGGTGAGATGAATGCCCGCGACGTCGGGCAGCTGCTGGCCTGACGCCGCGAGGCCGGCGGCGAGGTCACCGAGCGCCGCCCGGAGCGCGGTAGCGGGCTGCGGCGGCCTGATCGCGCTGAGCCGCTGCTCGGCCTGCATCACCGGCGCGCTGGCCGGCATCGGTATCCGGCGTCCCGGCCGCCGGGACTGCCGCTGGCGATGACGCATCCGGGCGATCGTGGTCATGACGCCGCCGGCCAGCATCCCGGCGGCGAACACCTCGATCGGCGGCAGTTCCTCTTGCTGCGCCTGCATTACCGGGGGCGGCACCGCGGCCACCCGGCTGGCGGGCGGGTCGTAGCCGGCCGGGTCGGCGCCATTGCCCAGCGACCCGGCCTGGCTGGCGGCCTGATGCGGGTGGCTGGCCTGATGCGGGTGGCTGGCGGCCTGATGCGGGTGGCTGAAGTGCGGATCCCTGGACGGGTGAGAGGGATGGTGAGCAGGCTGCGGCGGCGGGGCCTGCTGCGCCGGGCTCGCGGTCGGCGGAAGCTGCAGTACCCAGCCGGGCCAGACCACGGCCGGGTCGCTGAAGACGTGGCCGTCGCCCATTGCGTGCCCGATATTGAGCTTGACGATCTCGGGATAGAGATCTCCCTCGCCGAGATAACGCTGGGCTATCGTCCACAGGCATTCACCCGGCCGGACGACCACCGCCTGATAGGAAGCCATGCTCATCACCTGCGGAACGGCCGGCGGACTGGCTGACTGGTCTGTGGCGGCGTGTTCCCCGGCCGCGATGCCGCCGGGGCCGGCCTCGGCGGCACTGGCCGGGGCCGGCTGGCCTGCGGCGAGAATGCCCGCATTCGGAGACTGCGCCGGGAATGCGGGCGCCATCGCGACCGGGACAGCGGGCGCCGCTGCGAGCACCGCTGTAGCCGGGTTGCTGAACGTGAGGGCGACCAGCGCGACCAGCTGGCCGGCCATATTCTGCAGGGCGCCAAGCCGGAGCCGCGGAGCCTGCCGCCCGCCTATCGCCGCCAGGCTCTCGGCGACCACCGCCAGGCTGAACAGCGCCCAGGCCGCCCAGCTGACGTCACGCACGACGCCGAAGAACAGCGCTCCGCTATCTCGCCGGAGCAGCGCCGCGGTCACCTGATGCAGGGACGGGAGCCGGTGCGGGACGGGGCTGCCGCCGAATCGGTACAGCACCACCGGCAGGCCAGCCACCAGCAGCAGCAGCGTGACCAGGGCGGCCAGGCCGCGTGCGGCGGAGGCCGCCCGGCGGCGCGTCATGCGCCCGGTCCCGTCACGCCGGTCACCAGGGCCGCGGTCGCGGCCCCGGTGGAGCTCATCGAGTCAATTCCGATGATCGACAGGACGCTGGTCGGCTCGCTGACGGTCACCGTGACCCGGATGGAGTCCCGGCCATGCGCGGCCACGGTGCCGTGCAGGCCGCCAACGGGCTGGTAGGCGTGGGCGGCGGCGGCCAGGTAAGCGCGCGCCGCGGCGATGGCCTGGCTCTGGTCGACGATGAAAGTCCCCGTCGAGTAGGCCGTGGACTGATTCACGATCCCTGCTCCCGCGCGGGCCGCCTCCTGCGCGACGGCATCCGCGTTCTCGGCCGCCCTCAGCTTGGCGCCGCCATCGATGACGATTCCGGCCAGGGCGATGAGCGCCACCGACAGGGCCGCCAGCATCAGGGTGATCGAGCCGCGCTCGCGCTCACGCCGCCCGGCCCGCGCTCGCTCGCCGCGCCCGCGCAGGCGTGCGCGCGGCGGCTGGCTCGGCCGGCTCATCCGCGGCTCCCGGTGATCAAGGTTCATCGTGTGCTGTCCGCCGCTCGATAGTGCCGCCCGGCCTGTGACGGTTCCTGTGACATGTACCGCGATGTTCATCTGCGGGTCACCTGGCCCGGTAGGGATCGAGCGGCGAGGTAAAGGTCGCGGTTAGCGTCCTGCCTCCCGGCATGCCGGGAACGAGCAGGTCAGAGAGGGATACCCGGCAGGTCACATGGGCCGTTACCTGCGCGGGCAGGCCGACCGGGATGCCGAAGCCGGAGGTGTTGACTGTCACTACCGGCGCGCAGTCGATGGCGTCCTGGCCGAGCGCTGCGCGCGCGCTGGCGAGTGCCGCCGCCTGGGCCGCGGCCGGGGTGCGGGAGATCGATGCCTGCCGGGCGGCGTCGCGCGCGGCGGCGTTCACGGATCCTTGCGCGATCGACGTCCGCCCGGCCGCGATCAGCAGCCCGAGCAGGAACAGGATCACTGGCGCCAGGATCACTAGCTCAAGGGCCGCGTTGCCGTCATCGCGGCCCGGCCAGCCGGGCCGCACGGCGCGTTCCTGGCTTGTCACGGTGTGGTGAAGTGCTCGACTGGCGCCCTGGCCACCTGCGTCACCCTGATCACGATGCCGGGTACCAGCGAAGGCGCGTCGCCGGTGACGGTGACCTCCACGGTGAACTGACTGCTGCCCGCCGTCGAAGCCGCGGGTCCGAGCAGGTAGCCGGAAGCCGCCGAGCGGGCGAACGCGAGGGCAGCGCTCGGGCCTGCGCCCAGCGGCGCATTGAGCACCCTCGCGGCATCGGCGCCCTGGCGGGCGGCGGCGAGCGCGGACTGCCGCGCCAGGTACCACAGTGACGTCTGCACGATGACCATCACGGCGGCCAGGAAGACCGGCACGATGATCACGTAACTCAGGGTCAGCGCGCCTGCGTCGCCGCGGCCGGGGTTCCGGCGCCGGATTGCGTTCATGGCTTAAGGGATCTTCGCCTCGTATTTCTTGATATCGGCGATGAAGACGACGCCGGCCGCGATGGCCGCGACCACCAGGATCCCGGCGATCACGATCCATTCCAGCGTGATCGCGCCGGATTCGGGCTGCCCGTCCAGCGCGGCGCGGGTGCGAGCACGTGCCCGGAGCAGCAGGTATCTGACCGCTGTCCACAACGGGTCATGCATGGGCCCTCCTCAGTCCGGGCGGGACTATCCCGCTCCTAGGGTGCGGTAGACGACGGGGAAGATCATGAGCAGCAGGAAGCCGGCGCCGAGCAGGGCGATCGGGATCACCATCGTGGTGCTGCGCGAGCCGGCCATGGCGCGGTCGGCCGCCAGCGCCTGGGCGCGCATGGACGCGGCCCGGGCACTCAGCGTCTCGATGATCCGCGCGCCTTCCTGCCCGGCGACGCCGGCAATGTCGGCCAGGTCGGTGAGTTCCGCGACGCCGGTCTGGCTGGCCAGCGCGGCCAGGCCGGACCACGGGGCGAGGCCGGCCTTACGCGCCTCGTCGAGCGCGGCGGCGATCCGCTCGAAGGCCCAGCCGCCGCCGATCCCGGCCGCGGCCTCCAGCGCCTCGGTGGGCGCCGCGCCGGCCCCGCGCTCCAGCGCGACAAGGTCGAGATAGCTGGTGAGCGCGTGCCGGAAGTCGGCCCGCTTCTCGGCTGCGTTGACTCGCGTGACCAGGTCCGGGGCGAAGAACATGGCCGCGCCGCAGGCCAGCGACGCGGCGGCGGGCAGCGCCCAGGGCAGGTGGCCGCCGGCCAGCGCGAGCAGCCCGGCCAGGACCGGCACCACGGCGAGGCCGATCGCGCCGCAGGCGACCTTGCTGGCCAGCCACGACTCGCGGTCCTGGCCGAGCATGGCCAGGTCCTGGGTCGGTACCGGCAGCCAGGGCGCCGCCGCGCTGAGCCGCCGGGCGGCCTGCCGGGACACCGACTCGCCGTCTGCCCTGCCGGGGCCCTGCTCAAGCCTGGCCAGCGCCGCGTCCAGCCGCGGGGCCGCGGGCAGGATCTCACGGGCGGCCAGGAAGAAGCCGAGGCCGGCCAGCACGCCGGCGGCAACGAGCCACAGGTTCACCGCAGCCTCCCGGCGACCCGCTGACCGGCCGGGATGCCAGCCGGCGGGCCGGCCGCCGGCGGGGGGTCAAGGAACCGGCCGGCCGCCGGGATACTGCCGAGCCGGTGCAGCCAGGCCAGCCCGGCCGCGTACATGCCGGCCACCGCGGCGAGCACGACCTGCCCGGCCACCGTCCCGAAGGGCGCGGAGTAGGCACGGTTCAGCACCGCGAAGGCAGTGAAGGCGCACACGAAGATCGTGATCCACCGGACTGTCGTCCGGTGCTGCGCCCGTTCCGCCTCGATCTCCCGGCGGGCCGCGACGTCGCGGCCGAGCATCTCGGCGAGGGCGCTGAGCACGGCGTGCGCCCCGCCGCCGCGGCGGCTAGTCGCGATGATGAGCGCCGCGGCGATCCGATCCCCCGCCGGATCGTCGATCTCGGCGGCGAAAGCCCGCAGCGCCGTCTCGGTGCCGGTCCGGGCGGACAGCCGGCGGGCGAGCGCGCCGACCGGCCCGGCAATGGCTGCGGGGGCCGAGCGGGCGCTTGCCTCCAGCGCGTCCTCCAGCGCGCGGCTGGCGGTGAGCATGTCCGCCAGCCGCCGGGCCCACTGCTCCAGTGCTTCCAGCGTCGCGGTCCGGTGCCGCTGATCCCTGCTGGAGGTGAGCTTCGGCAGGAAGATCACCCCGGCCGCCGCGGCGATAGCAGCCACCGGCCAGCGCGTGATCGCCAGCACGGCCAGGAATGCCGCCAGGGCGAGCAGCCACCGCCGCGCCGAGGCTCCCGGCAGGATTACGCGCAGCGTGCGCGGTCCCGGCGGCGTTCCCGGTGCCGGGGCGCGCCTGGTGAGCTCACTGAGGAGCAGCACGATCCCGGCCGCGACAAGAGCCCCGCCGCAGGCGGCCAGGATGGTCATCGCCAGCCCTCCGCCCGGGCCATGGCGCGCTGCCGGTCGAGCGCCGCAGCCTGGAAGCCGGCCGCCTGGAGCCTGGCCAGCATCCGCGGCGACGGGGTGTGGGCGGCGACCGCCAGGCCGGCTGGCCCGCTGGGCAGGAACAGCCGGTTGACGGACGGCCGGTCGGTGTCGCCCGGCGGCATGACCTCGAGTATCTCGGACACGTACCGCAGCGTCCGCTTGCCGTCGTACCGCTTGCGCACATGCACGATCAGGTCCACGGCCATGCCGACGAGCACGTGAATCGCGCGCTCGGCGAGGGCCAGCCCGCCACGCAGGCTGAGGATCAGGATGCGGTCGAATGCCTCACCCGGCGAGTTGGCGTGCAGCGTGCACATCGAGCCGTCCTGGCCCGAGTTCATCGCCTCCAGCATCGGCATGATCTCCGACCGCCGGACCTCGCCGACCAGGATGCGCTGCGGATTGTGCCGGAGCGCATGCGCTACCAGGTCATGCAGCGAGATGGCGCCGACGCCCTCCGAATTCGGCTCCCTGGCCTCGAACGCGATCACGTCCGGGTGGCCGGGCATGTCGTGCAGGAAAAGCTCGTACTCGGACTCCAGGGTGGCGACCCGCTCGCCGGGCGGGATCTCGCCCGCCAGCGCGCGCAGCAGCGTGGTCTTTCCCGCGTTCACGCCGCCGGTGATGACGATGTTGCAGCGGCTCCTGACCGCCGCGGCCAGGAACGCGGCTACCGCCGGATCGACAGTGCCGAGCTGAACCAGTTTCGCGAGGTTCACATCGAGATGGCCGTGCCGGCGTAGCGACACGCACGGCCGCGGTGTCACCGCCATGGTGGCGGTCATCCTCGCGCCGCCGGTGAGCGCGACGTTCACGAGCGGCGCGCCGGCCGAGAAATCCCGCGCGGTCTGGCCGCCGCGGGCCGCCCAGTTGCGGATCATGTCGATCAGGGCCTCATCGCTGGCGGCGACGGGCGGCGCCATCACCCGCTCCCCGGTGGAGTAGGTCACCCAGACCTGATCGCACCCGTTGATGTCGATGTTCTCCACGGCCGGGTCCCGCAGGTAGCTGGCCAGCGGCCCGAGGCCGTACCGCTGGTCGTACACGGCCTGCGCCAGGGCCTCCCGGTCCGCCGGTGACGGGACCGGCGCGCCCGCTCTGACCTGCCGTTCAGCCCAGACCCTGGCGGCGTCCCTGATCAGCGGCAGGATCGTCTCCGGCGGCGCGCCGTCCTCAAGCCGGCTGGCGACCATGGCGTGGATCTCGGCCACGCCGCGTTGCAGGCGCGGGTCCGCAGGACCGCCGGCGGCCCGCCGCGGCGGGCCGAGCGCGGCCTCCGCGGGCGCAAGCGCCGGTGCTGGAGCCGGTCGCGGCCCGTCCGGCTGCGCCGTGATCGGCCAGCGCAGCTCGGTCATGGCGGCGGCCCCAGCCCGGCCGCCTGACCGGGCTCGGCCAGGTCACGGGCCGCGGGGGCAGGCGGCGCGAAGGCGGGATCCTGGCCGGTGGCTGCCGCCAGGCCGCGCAGCGCCCGGCCGGTGACGGCCGCTGCCCGCAGCAGCGGCCGGGCGGTCAGCCCCCGCCGGCTGCCGGCGCCGTCCGAGAGCACGCTGGCGGTCTTCCGGTCGTAGGGCAGCGTGCCGGTGACCGGCACGCCCAGGGCCTTGGCGACCTCGCGGGGGGCATGGGTCCCCTCCCCGGCCAGCAGCAGCGTGACCCGCTGCAGCCCGCCGAGGAGCTGGCCGAGCATCTCGATCCGCGGCCGCGCCCTGGCGACCTGCCGCAGCGACGGGCGCATGACCAGGACCACGGCGCTCGCGGCGGTCAGTACGGGCAGCGGCCCCTGGCCGGCGTCGAGGCGGCCGCAGTCAGCGATGACGTCCGCCGGAATGCAGGAGAACGCGGTGGCCAGCGCGGGCCAGGCCAGCGCGAGCCCGGCACCCTGCCGCGGGTCGGAGATCCCGGCGAGCAGCATCCGCTGGTGGGCGTCGTCCAGCTCGATCAGCTGCGGCCACAGGCCGCGTGCGGCGGCGTCCGCGCTGCGGCCCGCGTCGAACGCCAGGTTCAGCAGTCCGCGGGTGGCCGGCACGTGACCGGCGAACAGGCCGGCCAGGATGTCGCCGCCGCTGGGATCGCATTCGGCGAGGATGACCTGGGACGGCCAGCCGAGCGCGAGCGCGAGCGCCGAGGTTGTCACGCCGGGTGAGCCGCCCGCCGACACGAGCGCGAACAGCGCCATCAAGGGCTCCGCTGGGTAACGATGAGGGCGATCTGGCCGGTCGATGCCTGCTCCGCGAGCCCGATCGCGCCTGAGTCCGGCACCAGCAGGTCAACGACATCGAAGCCGTCTTCGTCCGGGACCGTGCTGACCTTCTCGACCACGCCGGGGACCGGCGCGGTCAGTACGGGCGCGGTCCCGGCGGTTCCCGCCTGCCCCTGCGCGCCGGGGGTGGCGACCGCCAGCACCTGGTCACCGGGGAACAGCCCGCTGGCCGGCAGGGTGGCCGGCCGGACCGGGACCGGGACAAGCCGCTGGCCTCGCGCCGGGGGCTGAGCTGTGGTCAGCTCCGATGCGGCCAGCAGCGTTCCCGGCTCCAGCGACGTGGCGGCGACGTGCCCGACGACCTGCTGCAGCTGGCGGCCCGGGATGAGCTTGATCCCCGGGCCCGCCGCGACGGTCGTGGTCGCCAGGTCAGCGGAGGTGATCACCGCGCCAGCGGGCACGGCGGTGGTCACCAGCACAACCGGGACCTGGTGGTTCGCCCGCTGGTAGAGACCGGCGCTGACCAGTACTCCGGCCCCGACCAGGGCAACCGCCAGCGCGATCATCGCGGGGCGGCGGCGGCGCGGCAGGCCGCGCAGCTGGCCGAGCGGCGGCACCGTGCCGCTGCCATTGGGCGGTAGCTCCGGCTCGGGGTGGTAGGCGGTGCCGAAGCCGGGCACCGGGTGGTCAGTGCTCACTGGCTGCCTCCTGTCACCAGCGCCTGGCCCTCGCCGATCCGGACACCGAAGCCGGTGGTCTCCCGCAGCGGCGGGTTCACCGCGCCGCCCGCGCCGCCCGATCCTGTCCAGGTCGCCGTCCAGGTCACGGTCACGGATGCCTGGTAGGCGTGCCCTGGCTGGAGCGCAGATGACTGGGCGTAGGTGTAGGAGCAGTCGGTGTGCTGCGCGCTGGCCGGCAGCCGCGGATCGTACGCGGTCCCCGGGCCGGTGCACGATGTGTCGGGAAGCCCGCCGCCGGGCGAGATCGTCATCTGACCGGGCACCGCGGTCACCTTGGCCCACACCGGGCCGACCGAGACTTGCGCGGTCACCGGACGCCACTGGCTGGCCGGCAGCCACACCCATTCAGGCAGCCCGACCAGCCCGGCATGCCCGGGCGGCGGCGCGGTGACCGGCGCGGGGTGCGGCACGGACAAGTCCGCGAGCGCCCATTGCAGCAGCTCCTGGGGCGTCACGCCGGGATTCGCGGTGGTGGACCCGGTGGGCACCAGGACGATCCCGGTCTGCTCGGTGACCTGGCAGACCAGCCACATCCACTTGTCGCCCTTCGGCGCCGGGTAGGGATCCGGGTAACCGGCCGGCAGCGGGAAGAGCTTGCAGCTATCGCCGCCGCCCCCGCCGCCGCCGCCCCCGCCGCCGCCACCCGGGCCGCCGGGCCCGCTGCCGCCGTTGCCGCAGACGACCACCCAGCCGGTGGGCGTCCGGACCACGCGGCAGCCCGGCGGCGGCCCGCCCGCCGAGGCCGGCGGCACTGCCTGCAGGATGATCACGGCCGCGATCGAAATGGCCAGTGCTAGGTGCCTCACGAATCGCATGACGCCACCACCGGGACGATGTTGCTGACAAGCCACCTGCCGCCGCGCAGGACGAGATTGGCGTAGTAGTTGGCCCGCGCGTTGCCGAAGCTGTGCGGGAGGACGGCGCCGGTGCGCGCGTTCTTCAGGCCGGCGTGGCTGAGATCGACGCAGTCGTGCACGGTCGCCCGCCGCTGCCGCACCGTGACGCTCACTATGTGCAGGACCGGGTTTCCGTCGATGACGGAATGGGTGTCCCAGTCCTGCCTGAGCGCGGCGATCAGGTCGGGAATGGCGGTGGCCGGGACATATCGGGCCAGCAGCCGGCGGGCCGGCCCGGCGCTGCCCGCATTGACCGCGGCGTCGCTGGCCTGCCAGTAGCCGGCGTATGCGGCCATGACCTGCTGGCGCGGGCTGAGCCGGTCAGCGACCTGGGCCGGTGACCTCAGCACGGCCGCCGCCTTGGGCGGCAGCGGCACGCTGGCCTGGCCCGCGCACCCGGCGGCCGCCAGCGCGAGCGCCGGCGCGGCTGCGGCCAGGGCCAGCCGGCCAGCCCGGCCCGGACTGGTGCCCGGGCACCGGGCGGCTGCCCGCTCGCAGCGCGGGCGTAAGGACGGCTTCCGCGGGCCGGCCAGCGGCCGGCTCGCGCGGGTAAAGCTTGACATCAAACCGGGATGCTCCCGCTCTTGACAATTCGCGACGTCTGACCGCGTGCCAGCATGCCCCAGACCCGGCACTGAGCACAAGACCGTTGGTTGCGAATAGTGACTTGATCATTACAATCCTCCGGTTAGCGGAGAGCGCCTGAAGAGTGCCGCCCGGAGTGCCGGAGTGGGTCGCCCGGAGTGCCGGAGAGGGTCGCCCGGAGTGCCGGAGAGTGCCGCCCGGACTGCCGGAATGGGTCGCTCGGACTGCCGGAATGGGCCGCGAGGGGGTGCCTGAGGGCCGCGTGAGCGGCTGGCCCCATCCTGGCCGGCCGCCGCGCGAAATGATGCCGGGCCGGCCGCTCTGCACCAGTATGACCTGCTTGCCTGTCGCCATCGGGCGTGACGCCAGCTAGCCTCCAGACAGGGCCGCATGGCCGACCGCGGGGCAGGTTCCCGCGAGACCGGTGACGCTGCGGCGGGGCGGAGGCAGGCGTGACGGCTCCCGGGGTCTACGCAGACTTGCAGGCGCAGCGGGCGTGCTGGCACCCGGTGGCCTACAGCAGCGAGGTCGGCAGCACGCCCGCGCCCGCTGAACTGCTGGGTGAATCCCTGGTGCTATGGCGCGGCCCGGGCGGCGAGCCGCGGGCAATGTCGGATCTGTGCGTGCACCGGGGCACTGCCCTTTCGCTCGGCCAGGTCAGCGGTGATGAGATCGTCTGCCCGTACCATGGCTGGCGCTACGCTGCCGATGGCCGGTGCGTGGCGATTCCGCAGCTGGAGGATCCCGCCCGGGTGCCCGCCAAGGCGCGGGTTCCCGCGTTCAAGGTCCAGGAACGCTACGGTCTCATCTGGGTCGCCCTGCAAGAGGCACGCTGGCCGCTGCCAGAAGTTCCCGAACTGGAAGATGACAGCTGGGCCATCGTGTCGGCCGGGCCCTATCGATGGCAGTCTGACGCTGCCAGGCAGGTCGAGAACTTTACCGACTTCGGCCATTTCCCCTGGGTGCATCCGGGGCTACTCGGCGATCCGGCGCGCCCTGTCGTGCCACGGCATGAGGTGCTTACCGATGGCCATGTGCTGCGTTACTCGATCGTCCGGCCCGAGGCTGCCAACACCGACGACTTTCCCGTATTCGGCAATGAGCAGGCAACGCCGCCGGAGCGTCGCAGCCGGTATGAGCTGCACTTGCCCTACACCATCACGCTGCGGCTGGACTGGGGCGGCCAGCGCGGCATGGTCTACCTGTTCGCCGCGCAGCCGGTGGCAGCGGACCGTTGCGCCGGCTACGTGGTCATCGGCCGCAACTACAATTTCGGCCAGTCCGCTCAGGTCATCCAGGAATTCGAGAACACGATCTTCGGTCAGGACCAGGTGATCGTTGAGTCGCAACGGCCCGGCCGCGTGCCATTCGACCTTGCCGCGGAACTGCACCTGAAATTCGATGTCGTCGCCGTTGCCTACCGTAAGGCCATGCGGGCGCTTGGCCTAGCGGCCGACCGGTCGGACCCGGATTCCGTCGGATAGAAAACCAAGCGCCACGGCCAGCGGCCCGGGGGCTTGGCGCCGAGCAGCCGCCACCGGCGTGGCTGCGGCTCCGGCGTGTCGAAACAGGCCATCGATCACGTCGCAGCGATGAGTTTCGGCGGCTTGATCAGTCAACTAGAAGCATCGAGACCAATCGGAGGTGCAGGGCGTGCGGAAGATCGTCGTGTACGAGTTGTTGTCCCTCGACGGGGTGGCCGAGGACCCAGATAGTTTCTTCGCCGACTGGGACGACGCGATGGACGCCAACCTTGCCGCTGTGATCGCGACACAGGACGCGGTCATTCTCGGCCGCCGTAGCTATACCGAGTGGGCGCAGTTCTGGCCAAGCAGCCAGATCCAGCCATTCGCGACATTCATCAACGGGGTCACGAAGTATGTCGCGACATCGACGCCCCTTGACCGAGATTGGGCCAATGCGACGGTGCTCGACGGCGGGCTGGTCGAATTCGTTCGGGATCTCAAGCAGCAGCGCGGCGGCGATGTCGGCGTCCACGCAAGTATCTCGGTCGCGCAGGCGCTGCTCGCCGCCGACGTTGTCGACGAACTCAGGCTCGTGATAGCGCCGAGGATCGCCGGCCGCGGACGACGACTCCTCGACGGCTTGCCATCGATTCAGCTCGAATCGATCCGAAGCGAGATCTCACCGACTGGCTACCTGCTCGTCGACTATCGCGTTATTCGTTAGAGCTTGGAAAATAACGGCGGCCGCGGCGCATCCACCGCCGCGCCCGTACCCGGCGGCACGGTGCGTGCTGGGGAGTGCCTGCGTGCGGGTGAGCCGGTCGTCATCGGGCACCCGCGCCGCAGCGGCTGCCCGGCATGCGGCGGCGACCGATGACCGCTGGTGCCGCGGGCACCGGATGGCCGCCGGTGAGATGCTTACTGGCAGTTGCCGGCCAGGGTGCCGGGCGAGCCGCCCTGAAATCCCGGTGCCGGCGGCCTGACCAGCGGACCTGGGAGGCACCGTGCTGCATATCCTCGCCCTGTCGCATTCCGCGCTGATCGTGCGGCACTGGTTCGAGATCGACCTGGATGACGCATCGATGGAGCACGGTGCCCGGATCGAGTTGCGTGAGCTGGCCCCGGGCACGCATCGCGGCAGCGAGTCGGCCGCGCAGCTCATCGCGGCCGACCGGCCGCTCTGGCGGGCGGACCTCTTCGACCGTCACGGCGACGAGCCCGGCAGCTTCGGCGCCGCGCATTACCACCCGGAGTTCTCCGGCAACGAGCCATCCGGCCGGGTCTGGGACCCAGCGCTGACGGCGGATCCCTGGCGCTGGCTCGGTGACCAGATCAGCAGCGCCGGCGCCGCGGCGAACGGCAAGCCGTGGCAGCTCGATCCCGGCGACGCCAGCGAACTGCCGGGCCTGGCCGATGAGGTGGTCGCGCTGGCCCGCCGGTTCTCCCCGGCCCGCTGCCGCTCCGCGGCCGAATGCTTCCGGCTGACCAGCGATGTCAGCCCGGCCGTGCAGCTGATGATCGGCTACCTGCAGCGGCCTGAGCTGCTCGACGTGGCCTGGGCCGCGCCATGGATGGCGGCCGGCTAGTGCCGGGCCCGGCCGCGGCGGCGGCCGGGCCGTGCGACCCTGGTAGGCACGCCGAGGCGGCGGATTTGACCTTGTCCCTGGGGGAAGCCGCAGCCTGTGGTCAGCCGGGCCGCCTGCCCGGCGCCAGAAAGGCGAGCATGGACCTGCTGACGATCGGCTCGTTCGCGAGGGCAGCGCGGCTGTCACCGAAGGCGCTGCGCCTCTACGACGAGCTCGGCCTGCTGCGGCCGGCTCACGTCGACCCGGTATCCGGCTACCGGTTCTATCACCCCGACCAGCTGGAGCATGCCCGCCTGCTGGCGTGGCTGCGGCGGCTCGGCATGCCGCTTGCCCGGATCCGCGTGGTATGCGAGCTGCCGCACGCGTCGGCCGCCCGCGAGGTCTCGGCATACTGGTCCGGTATCGAGTCCGCCACGGCGGCCCGGCGGGACCTGGCCGGCTTTCTCATCGACTACCTGTCCGGGAAGGACGCTGCCATGCTTGACGCGCACAAGACCCTCGGAATCCGCTATGCCGTGCGTTCGGACATCGGCTTGCACCGCGAGCTGAACGAGGACTCGGCCTACGCGGGCGCGCGGCTGCTCGCGGTCGCCGACGGCCTCGGCGGCCATGCGGGGGGCGAGGTCGCCAGCGCCGCCGCCATCGCGGCGCTGAAACCGCTCGACGCCGAGCTGCCAGCTGGCGAACTGCTGAACGCCCTCGAGCACGCCGTTCACCAGGCCAACGAGTCGCTGCAGCACATCGTGGAGACCGATCCGTCGCTCCAGGGCCTCGGCACCACGCTGACCGCGATGCTCTGGTCCGGCTCCCAGCTTGCGCTCGTCCACATCGGCGACTCGCGGGCCTACCTGCTCAGGGACGGCGAGCTTTTCCAGATCACGCACGACCACACCCTGGTGCAGACGCTGGTCGACGAGGGCCGTCTCACCCCGGCCGAGGCCGCCTCGCATCCCCAGCGGTCGCTGCTGCTGCGGGCCATCGACGGCAAGCAGTCCGAGCCCGACCTGCAGCTGCATGACGCCATGGCGGGCGACCGCTACCTGCTGTGCTCGGACGGCCTGCACGACGTGCTGAGCACGGAGCAGCTCCGGCAGGTGCTGAGCACGGTCGCCGACCCCGACGACGTGGTCCGGCAGCTGATTGACCTGGCCATCCAGGGCGGCGGCCCGGACAACATCACCGGCGTGGTTGCTGACGTCGTGGAGCTCTAGGCACCCGATTGCTACCATGATGAGCATGAAGTCAGCCGTCGCGTGCTGGTGGCCGCCGCAGTAAGGCGGCCAGTCATTCCTGCACGCGCGGGCCGCCCGGTGGGCGGCCCGCAGCTTTTTGCGCGGACACGACCGTCCCGCGGGCGACCTGTCGCCCCATCCGAGGAAGGTCACCATGTCCCAGCCCAGCACCATCACCGCAAGAACCCCCGCCGCCAGTACCGCCGCCGCGACAGCGAGAAGCGCGGGGATCGAGGCGGAACTGAGCCGCGTCCCGCGCTCCTTCCGGATCCTGACCGGCGACCGGCCGACCGGGCCGCTGCACCTCGGCCACTACTTCGGCACCCTGCAGAACCGGGTCCGCCTGCAGGACCTCGGCGCGGACGTGCTCGTGCTCATCGCCGACTATCAGGCGATCACCGATCGCCATGCGGGCGCCGGGCTGGCCGCCGATGTGCTCGGCCTCGTCGCCGACAACCTTGCCGCGGGCATCGATCCTGGCCGGGCGACCATTTTCGCGCACAGCCAGGCCGGCGCCCTGAATCAGCTCATGCTGCCGTTCCTGAGCCTGCTGAGCGTGGCGGAGGTTGGCCGTAACCCGACGGTCAAGGAGGAGTTCTCGGCCACTGGCGGCACGGTGATGTCCGCCCTGATGTTTACCTATCCCGTCCATCAGGCAGCCGACATCCTGGCCTGCCGCGCCAATCTCGTGCCGGTCGGCCGGGATCAGCTGCCGCACGTGGAGCTGACCCGCACGGTCGCCCGCCGGTTCAACGAGCGTTATAGCCCGCAGCGCCCGTTCTTCCGGCTGCCCGAGCCGCTGCTCGGCGTGATGCCGCTGCTGCCCGGCCTCGACGGCCAGAAGATGAGCAAGAGCCGCGGCAACGCGATCCCGCTCGCGGCCAGCGAGGCGCAGACCGCGCGGCTGATCAGGGCAGCCAGGACCGACGGGCAGCGGCATATCAGCTACGATCCGGCTGGCCGGCCGGAGGTGTCCAGCCTCATCCTGCTGGCGGCGATGTGCCTGGACCGGCCGCCCGCCAGCGTCGCCGAGGAGATCGGCAACGGCGGTGCCGCCCGGCTCAAGGCCGTCGTTACCGAGGCCGTCAACGAGCGCTTCCGCGCAATCCGGGCCAGCCGCCGCGAGCTGGCGGCCGACCCGGCCTACCTGCGGGCGGTGCTCCGGCGCGGCAATGAGAGGGCCGCGGCGCTCGCCGCGGACACCCTGGACTCGGTGCGGCGGCTGATGCAGATGAGTTACTGACGGAACTGAAGTGGCGGATGAGCTACTGGCGGAGCAGCGGGCCGACCAGGTCCGGTGTGGCGGCGGCCGCGACGGCGAGTGCCTCCGCGGCCGGCACGTCACGCACGTCGTAATGCTGGCGGCCGGCGGCCGTGGTGGCCGTCAGGGTCACCAGGCCCTGCCGCCGCTGGAACCAGCTCTGATGGATCCGCCAGCCGATGATGCCCTCGGTGGACAGGATGCCGCGCCGGCGCAGCAGGCTGCCCGTGCGGGCCACCAGCCAGCCGCCGGCCAGCGCGTGCCCGAGACTGCGGTACCGGTCAGCGGCCAGCAGGGCGGCGAGCGGCAGCAGCACCAGCGAAAGGAGCCAGATCCAGGCGGGGCCTTGCCCGGCCGCCGATGCCGCGATCACCGCGGCCACGATGAGCGTGCCGCCGCCCACGGCGCGGGTATAGCGCCGCAGCCGGGCCCGGGGGCCGTGCGGCACGAGGGTACTGGTCACCAGCTCGCCCGGCGCGCCCAGAACCCCGGCGGCGGTGGCACGGACGGCGGCCCGCGGGGCCGGCGGCAGGATCAGCGAACCGCCGCGCTCAGCGCCGCGGCCAACCCGCAGGCCGGTGGTAATCGCTATGCAGCGGGCGCCACCCGCGGCACGCAGCAGCAGCGGCTCGCTGATCTCGATGCCGCGCAGGCGCTGCGCGTCGATGGTGGTGGCCCGGGTGGACAGCAGGCCCCTGGTCACCCGCAGGGCGCCGCCGGCCAGCCGCGTCAGCCGGAAGTTCCAGAACAGCGCGACATAGCCCGCCGTGGAGATCAGCACGAGGCAGAGCAGGATGGTGACGGCCACGGCAAGAACCCGTCCGGCGACCGGCAGGCCGCCAAGATCGCCGCTGAGACTGCGCACCGGGCCGCTGGCCGCCAGATTGACCTGCGCGGCGTCGTTGAGCTGCAGCAGAAAGCCGAACAGCACGCCGATGATCACCATGCCGGTGAGGGTCAGCGGGGCGAACCGGATCCAGCTGAGGTGCAGCCGGGCGATCTCGGTCTCCGCGGCGGCCGGGCTCGCGGCCTGCCCGGGCGCCCGGGCCGCCGCCTCACCGGCGGTCATGGCGGCGGTGTCCCCGGTGGCCCGCATCACCGCGCCGGCCGCGGCCGGCCAGGCGAGCAGCCGGGCGCGCAGGGCCTCGGCGTCCGTGCTGGTAAGAGCGTCGAGGCGGAAGCTCTCGCCGTCGCGCCGATCGTTGCGCCCGGTGCCGATGCTGACCCGGGATAGCCCGAGGAGCCGGTAGAGCAGGTGCGCTGTCAGGTCCACGCTGCGCACGCGGTCCCTGGCGACGGACAGCACCTTCTGGTTGAGCAGGCCGCGCCGCAGGTAGACGCGGTCCTCGGTGACCCGGTAGCGGGTGGTGAACCAGCGCACGATGCTGGACGCGATGGCCAGGGCGGCGAATCCGAGCCCCCAGTAGCTGGCGCCGCCACCGCTGGAGCGGAGGTAGAGCACCCCGAGCAGCACGGGCAGCAGGCGGACCAGGTCCATGGCCGGCCTGACGATCAGGCTGCGCGGGCTCAGCCGGAGCCAGCTGATGTCCGGCTGCTCGCGTCCGCCGCCCGTCTCGCCTTCGCTGGTCACGTGGCCTTCGCTGGTCACGTGGCGTCGCCCTGGATCGCGGCGGTGGCCACCGTGAGCTCGTCCAGCAGCCGGTCGGCCGTGGCCCGGTCGAGGCCGCGGATGTGCACCGGGCCAGCCGCGGACGCCGTGGTGGCGGTCACGTTGGCCAGGCCGAACATCCGCTCCCCGAACGAGCGGCTGCTGTCAATGGTCTGGATCCGGCTGATCGGCGCGATCCGCCAGCGGATCGAGAACCAGCCAGATCTCGTGTACAGGGCCTGGTCGGTGACCTCCCAGCGATGCACCCGGTACCGCCAGCGCGGCATGATCAGGGCATGCGCGGTGCCCGCGAGCACGGTCAGCGCCACGGCGGTCCACCAGGCGGCGGCCAGGCCGGCCACTACCGTCACGGCGATCTCCGCCGCGACGATCGCGAGCCCGTTGACCGCCGCCCGCGCCGTCCAGTACCTGATGGCCCGCCGGCTCACCCGGTGGGCCGGCTCCCGCAGGCCGGGCAGCAGGCCGGCCGCGGTACCGTCACTCGTCATGCCAGCTAGCGTCCCACGCCATCACAGGACCGCTGACGGCGTGCTGCCCGGCGCCGGGACCTCAGCTGGCCGGCACCTCGCAGACGGCGCCGCGGTCGGCGCCGGAGACCAGCGCCGCGTACTTGGCCAGCGCGCCAGTGCGGTAGTTCGGCGCCGGCCGCGTCCACAGTGCCCGCCGCCGTGCCAGCTCGGCGTCATCCACGAGCAGCTCTAGCCGCCGCCCGGGCACGTCAAGCACGATCTGATCACTTTCGCGCACCAGCGCGATCGGGCCGCCGTCGAACGCCTCCGGGGCGGTGTGCGCCACGCAGGCACCGAACGTCGCGCCGGAGAACCGGCCGTCGGTGACCAGCAGCACGTCCCGGCCGAGGCCCGCGCCCTTGATCGCGGCCGTGACCGCGAGCATCTCGCGCATGCCGGGCCCGCCTTTAGGCCCTTCGTACCTGATGATCAGCGCGTCGCCCTTACTGACCTCGCGCGCGGTGACCGCGGCCATGCAGTCCTCTTCCCGCTCGAATACCCGCGCGCGGCCCTCGAACCGCAGCGTCTCGATGCCCGGGGTCTTGACCACGGCGCCGTTCGGCGCCAGCGAGCCGCGCAGGATGGCCAGGCCGCCGTCCGGCTTGAACGGGTCCTTGACCGCCCGGACCACGTCGCCGTCCGGGGCGAACGCGTCCTGCACGTTCTGCGCCAGCGTCTTGCCGTTGACCGACAGCGCGTCGCCGTCGATGAGCCCGGCGGACAGCAGTTCCTTCAGCACCACCGGCAGCCCGCCCGCCTGGTCGAGCTCGCTCATGATGAACCGCCCGGCCGGGCGCATCGACACGATGTGCGGAGTCCGCCTGCTGATCGCGTCGAAGTCGTCCAGGGTCAGCTCGACTTCCGCCTCGTTGGCGATCGCCAGCAGGTGCAGCACGGCGTTGGTCGAGCCCGCGGTCGCCATCACCACGGCGGCGGCGTTCAGGAACGCCGCGCGGGTCATGATCTGGCGCGGCCGCAGGCCGGCCGCCAGTGCCTGGACCGCGATCTCGCCGGTGCGGCGGGCCAGCTCGGTGCGTTCGGCCGAGACCGCGGGCGCGGTGGCCGAGCCGGGCAGCGCCATGCCGAGCGCCTCGGCGCACGCGGACATTGTGTTCGCCGTGTACATGCCGGCGCAGGATCCCGCGCCCGGGCAGGCGGCGCGCTCGATGTCGTGCAGTTCGCCGTCCGACATCTCCCCCGCGGCATGACTGCCGACCGCCTCGAACACGTCCTGGATCGTCAGTGACCGCCCGTGCGCCCAGCCCGGCAGGATGGTCCCGCCATACAGGAACGCGGCGGGCACGTCCAGCCGCGCGCACGCCATCAGCATGCCCGGCAGCGACTTGTCGCAGCCCGCGATGGCGACCAGCGCGTCGAACTGCTCGGCGTGCACCATCACCTCGACCGAGTCGGCGATCACCTCACGGCTGACCAGCGAGGACTTCATGCCCTCGGTGCCCATCGAGATCCCGTCCGACACCGCGATCGTGCCGAACTCGAACGGCACCGCGCCGGCCTGCCGCACGCCGTCCTTAGCCGCGGCGGCCAGCCCGCCCAGGTGCAGGTTGCAGGGCGTGACCTCGTTCCAGGACGAGGCGACGGCCACCTGCGGCCGGTCCATGTCCGCGTCGCTGAGCCCGACGGCCCGCAGCATCGCGCAGGCCGGCGCGCGGGACGGGCCGGTGGTAAGCGGGCCGGAACGCGGCCGCGGCAGCTTGCTGGTCATCGGAAGACCTCCGGTAAATCGGCTGGGCAAAAACGGACAAGAATCAGGAAGAACGGATCCCCCGTGGCTGGCCCCACGGAGTCCGTCATGGCTAGGCGGGGGCGCCGGACGCGGTGAGCTCGGGGCTGGCCAGCGGCCGTGCCCCGGCGCGCAGCAGCCCGTAGACGACGCCGTCGGCCAGAGCTTCCCACGACGCGGTGACTATGTCCTCCGATACACCCACGGTCGTCCATTCGCCGTCGTGATCGGCCGAGGTCAGCATCACCCGGGTGACCGCGCTTGTCGCCGCCCGGCCGTCCAGGATCCGCACCTTGTAGTCGACCAGGTGGATGCTGGCCAGCGCCGGGTACAGCTCGGCCAGGCCGCGGCGCAGCGCCTGATCGAGTGCGTGCACCGGCCCTACGCCCTCGCCGACGGCGACGGCGCGGTGCTCGCCGAGCAGCAGCCGAACGATCGCCTCGCTGCGGTCCTCGGCGGCGCCGCGCTCGATCACCACCCGGTAGCCCTCCAGCTCGAACCAGGTTGGCAGCACGCCCGCGGTCCTGCGCACCAGCAGCTCGAACGACGCGTCCGCGGCCTCGAACGCATATCCCCGGTGCTCGGCGTCCTTGATCTGGTCCAGGATCGTCGTGGCCAGCGCCGGGTCGCCGCTCAGGTCAAGGCCGAGCTCGGCCGCCTTGGCCAGCACGTTGCTGCGGCCGGCCAGCTCGCTGACCAGCACCCGCGCCTGGTTGCCGACCAGGCCGGGATCGACGTGCGAGTAAGCATCCGGCCGCCGGGCGATGGCCGAGGCGTGCAGCCCCGCCTTGGTGGTAAACGCCGACGACCCGACATACGGCTGCCGCGACTCGAACGGCAGGTTGGCGAGCTCGGCGATCGTCCGCGCGGTGGACGCCAGCGCCGCGAGCCGCCCCGGCGGCAGCAGTTCGTGGCCGCGTTTCAGCTCCAGGCTGGCGATGACCGCGAACAGGTCGGCATTGCCGCACCGCTCGCCGTAGCCGTTGGCGGCGCCCTGCACGTGCAGCGCGCCGCCGGATACGGCGATCACCGAGTTGGCTACGGCGCAGGCGGAGTCGTTGTGGAAGTGCACGCCAAGCCGCGCGCTGGTGGCGGCGCTGACCTCGGCGAGAATGCGGGCGGCCTCGTCCGGCAGGGTGCCGCCGTTGGTGTCGCAGAGCGCGAGCGTGTCAGCGCCGGCCTCGGCGGCGGCCGCCAGGACTTCGAGGGCATAGCCGCGGTCGGCGCGGTAGCCGTCGAAGAAGTGCTCGGCGTCGAAGATCACCCGCCGGCCGCGCGCGGCCATGAAGCGCACCGACTCGGCGACCATCGCGAGGTTCTCCTCGCGGGTGGTCCGCAGCGCCTCGTCGACGTGCAGCGTCCAGGCCTTGCCGACCAGCGTGACGATCGGCGTCCTGGCCGCGAGCAGCGCCAGCAGGTTGGGGTCGTCGTCGGTGCTCCGCCGCGGCGGCCTGGTCGCGCCGAATGCCGCGAGCTTCGCGTGCCGCCAGGGCAGGTCGGCGGCCCGGGCGAAGAACTCGGCGTCCTTCGGGTTGGACCCCGGCCAGCCGCCCTCGACCACGTCCACGCCGAGCGCGTCCAGCGCCACCGCGACGTGCAGCTTGTCGGCGACGGTGAGGTCGAGCCCGACTTGCTGCGAGCCGTCCCGCAAGGTGGTGTCGTAGACCTCGACCTTCGCGTCACCGGTCTGCCAGCCGGTGACGGCCGGTCCGGCGAGACTGGCTTGCCCGGCGAGACTGGCCTGCCCGGGCGCGCCCGTCGGCTCGCCGGTGCCAGCCTGCCGGTGGTTTACCAGCCTGCCCGGCGAGGCCGGGCTCCCCGGCGCTCATCGCTGCACCGCCGTCGCGGGCAGCGCAGCGTCCAGCGCCGCGTCCCAGCCGTCCGTGCTGGCCGGCGCCCCGGCTGCCAGCACGGTCGATACCGCGGCATCCAGGTCGGCGGCGGCGTCGGCCTCGCCGAGATGATCCAGCATCAGCGCCGCGGACAGCACCGCGCCGGCCGGGTTGGCCCGCCCCGTGCCGGCGATGTCCGGCGCCGAGCCGTGCACCGGCTCGAACACCGACGGGCCGGTGCGGGCCGGGTTGAGGTTCCCGCTCGGCGCGACCCCGAGCCCGCCGGTCAGCGCCGCGCCGAGGTCGCTGAGGATGTCGCCGAACAGGTTGTCGGTGACGATCACGTCGAACCTGGCCGGGTTGTCCACCAGGTAGAGGCAGGCCGCGTCCACGTGCGCGTAGTCCAGCGTGACGCCGGTGTCCGCGGCTACCTGCTGGGCCGTGCGCAGCCACAGGTCACCGGCGTGCACGAGCACGTTGGTCTTGTGCACGAGGGTCAGCCGCCCGCTCCGCCGCGCGGCCAGGTCGGCCGCGTACCTGATGCACCGCTCGACGCCGCCGCGGGTGTTCAGCGACTCCTCCGTCGCGGTCTCGATCATCGTGCCGCGGTGCACGGTCCCGCCGGCGCCCGCGTACAGGCCCTCGGTGTTCTCCCGGACGATCACCAGGTCGAGGTCCTCAAGCTTGTGCCGCGCCACGGCGCCGCCGACGCCCGCGCGGAGCTTGGACGGCCGCAGGTTCACGTAGAGGTCGAGTTCGGCGCGCAGCCGGAGCAGCAGGCCGCGCTCCAGGATGCCCGGCGGCACCGACGGGTCGCCGACCGCGCCGAGCAGGATCGCGTCGGCCGTCCGCAGTTCGTCCAGCACGCCGTCGGGAAGCACCTCGCCGGTCGCGTGCCAGTGCCGCGCGCCGAGCGGGTACGGGCGCCACTCGACCCCGAAGCCGCGGCGCGCGGCGACGGCATCGACGCAGCGCCGCGCCACCGCGGTGACCTCGGGGCCGACCCCGTCGCCGGGCACGCAGGCGACGGCGTAACTTACCTGGTCCGCCATGGTCAGGCGCCCTCTCCGTCGACCGGGGCATTCAGCCAGCTCATCATCTGCCGCAGCGGGCGGCCGGTCCGCTCGATCTGACTGTCCGCGGCGGCGGCGCGCAGCCGCTCGAAGTTCGGCCGGCCGCGGTCGTCCTCCTCGACCCACTCGCGGGCGAACTCACCGGACTGGATGTCGGCGAGCAGCTTGTCCATCGCCTCGCGGGCCGGCGCGCCGATCACCCGCGGGCCGCGGGTCAGGTCGCCGTACTCGGCGGTGTCGCTGACCGAGTAGCGCATCCCGTTCATGCCGCCCTCGTACATCAGGTCGACGATGAGCTTGAGCTCGTGCAGGCACTCGAAATAGGCCACCTCCGGCTGGTAGCCGGCCTTCACCAGGGTCTCGAACCCGGCGTTGACCAGTGCCGTCACTCCCCCGCACAGCACGGCCTGCTCGCCGAACAGATCGCTTTCCGTCTCTTCCTTGAAGGTGGTGACCAGCGCCCCGGCCTTGGTGCCGCCGATGGCCGCGGCATAGGACTTCGCCAGTTCCCAGGCCTTGCCGCTGGCGTCCTGCGCCACCGCCACCAGCACCGGCGTGCCCTGGCCGGCCTCGTACTGGCGGCGCACCAGGTGCCCGGGTGCCTTCGGCGCCACCATCGCCACATCGACCCCGGCGGGCGCGGTGATGTAGCCGAAGTGGATGTTGAAGCCATGGGCGAAGAAGAGCGCGTCGCCGGCGGCCAGGTTCGGCGCGATTGCCTCGGCGTACAGCCCGCGCTGAGTCGTGTCCGGCGTCAGCACCATGATCACGTCGGCCCACGCGCAGGCTTCAGCCGGCGCGGCTGACCTGCAGGCCGGCCGCCTCCGCGCGGCCGGCGGATTTCGATCCGTCCGGCAGGCCGACACGTACCTCGCAGCCCGAGTCGCGCAGGCTCAGGGCATGCGCATGACCTTGTGAGCCGTAGCCGAGGACGGCGATCTTGCGCGCCTGGATCAGGCTGAGATCGGCGTCGGAGTCGTAGTAAACGGTGGCCATCGGAACATGTCCTTTCGGTTGAGTTTCAGGAAGCTTGCGCGGCCAGGGCTGGATCGGCGGCAGGGACGTGGTCGGTGATGGTGGCGCCGCCCCGGGCGAGTGCGATGCGGCCCGTCCTGACCAGCTCGCACGGCCCGTAGCGCTCGAGCATCGCCAGCAGCGCGTCGAGCTTGCCGGGGCTGCCCGTCGCTTCCAGCACCAGCGTGTCCGGGCCCATGTCGACGACGTCGGCGTGGAAGACCGATGCCACCTCCAGGACCTGCGAGCGCTTTGACGGGTCAGTGCGGATCTTGATCAGCGCAAGCTCGCGCTCCACCGCGGCGTCCTCGTGCAGTTCGACCACCTTGAGCACGCGCACGAGCTTGTTCAGCTGCTCGGTGACCTGCTCTACCGGGGTGGACGCGCCGTCGACCACGATCGTCATGCGGCTGACCCGGTCGTCCTGCGTCGGCCCGACGGCCAGTGACGAGATGTTGAATGCGCGGCGCGAGAACAGCCCGGCCACGTGCGCGAGGACGCCCGGCTTGTTCTCCACCAGGACGGATAGCGTGTGGGTGCTCATGACGCGATCACCTCTCTGCGGGTCGCGGCGCGCTGTTCATCGGCGCTGAACTCGGGGCCTAGCACGATCTCGTCGTTGGCGCGTCCGGCTGGCACCATCGGGAAGACGCCCTCCCGGTCGTGCACCCGGAAGTCGACCACGGTCGGCACGTCCGTCACGGCGAGCGCCTTGTCGAGCACCGCGTCCACGTCACCGGCCCGATCGCAGCGCAGGCCGACGCAGCCGTAGGCCTCGGCGAGCTTCACGTAGTCCGGGATGGCGGTGCCGAGCTCGACGTAGGAGTAGCGCTCGTCGTAGAACAGCTCCTGCCACTGGCGCACCATGCCGAGGAAGCCGTTATTCATGATCAGGACCTTGATCGGCAGCTTCTCGATCGCGCAGGTCGCGAGTTCCTGCGCGGTCATCTGGAAGCAGCCGTCACCGTCGATCGCCACGACTAGCTCCCCCGGCCGGCCGACCTGCGCGCCCATCGCGGCCGGGACGGCGAATCCCATCGTGCCGAGGCCGCCGGAGTTGATCCAGGCCCGCGGCTTGGTGAAGGTGAAGTGCTGGGCGGCATGCATCTGGTGCTGGCCGACGCCGGACACCACGATGGCGTCGCCGCCGGTCAGCGCGGACAGCCGCTCGATCACGTGCTGCGGCTTGAGCGGCCCGTCCGGGTCCTGGGTGTAGCGCAGCGGGAACTGCTGCTTCCATGTCCCGACTGCGGCGGTCCATCCGCCGGTGTCCGGCGGGCCGCCGCTGCTGACGAGTTCCGCCAGTGCCGCGGTGATCCCGGTGATCACGGTGCGCACGTCGCCGATGATCGGCACGTCCGGCGTGCGGTTCTTGCCGATCTCCGCGGGGTCGATGTCGACGTGCACCACCTTGGCCCGCGGCGCGAAGTCGGCCAGCTTCCCGGTGACCCGGTCGTCGAACCGCGCGCCGAGTGCCACCACCAGGTCGGCCTCCTGCAGCGCCGCGACCGCGGTGTAGCAGCCGTGCATGCCGGGCATGCCGAGCGCCAGCGGGTGCGAGTCGGGGAAGGCGCCGCGCGCCATCAGCGTCGTCGTGACCGGCGCCCTGGCGAGCTCGGCGAGCTGCCTGAGCTCGGCGTGCGCATCGGCCTTGATCACGCCGCCGCCGACGTAGAGCACCGGCCGTCGCGCCTGGTGCAGCAGGGCGGCGGCGGCCCGCATCTGCTCCGGGTCGGGTGGCCCGGGCACCAGGTAGCCGGGCAGTTCCATGACCGGCGGCCAGGTCTCCCAGCTCATCGGCGCCTGCAGGATGTCCTTCGGGATGTCCACGAGCACGGGGCCCGGGCGGCCGGTCGAGGCCACGTGGAATGCCTCGGCGATGGCCGCCGGGATGCGGCCGGCGTCGGTCACCAGCTCGTTGTGCTTGGTGATCGGCAGCGTGATCCCGGTGATGTCGGCTTCCTGGAACGCGTCGGTGCCGATCAGCGCGCTGGGCACCTGGCCGGTGATGGCAACCATCGGCACCGAGTCCATGTAGGCGTCGGCCAGCGCGGTCACCAGGTTGGTGGCGCCGGGACCGCTGGTGGCGATGCAGACGCCGACCCGTCCCGTCGCCCATGCGTAGCCTTCCGCGGCGTGCCCGGCGCCCTGCTCGTGCCGGACGAGCACGTGCCGCAGTGAGGACGAAAGCAGCGGGTCATAGGCGGGCAGGATCGCGCCGCCAGGCAGCCCGAAGACCACGTCGACGCCTTGGTGCTCAAGGCTGCGGACGAGGGCCTGGGCTCCGGTCAGCTGCACTGGATGCTCCTTCGGTGGGGTGGTGTGCCAACAAAAAACCTCCTCGCCGTCCGGCGGAGGAGGTAGTAGCGCGAACCCTGAGGGCGGGCTCGCGCTACGTGATAAGGAGTACCTGGTACTGGGTGATGCGGATCACGATTTGCTCCATCTGGGTCTCCGGCGCACGGGCGGCACGTCATTGGCGCCACGGCACTCGCGGGTAACTATTCCAGCAACTTGGCATTCCGGCAAACTCAGCACGGCCGGCTCAGCGTGACGCCGTCGCCTGGGCGGGCAGCCAGGACGGCCGCCCGGCCTCGAAGGCGGTGATCGCCGGCTCGTGCCGCAGTGTGAGCGCGACATCGTCCAGCCCCTCCAGCAGCCGCCAGCGGGCGAAGTCCGGCAGCGCGAAGGGCTCCAGCAGGCCTGCCGACGGGATGGCGACCGTCCGCTCGGCGACGTCCACCACGACCTCCGCGTCCGGGTCGGCGGCCAGCGCCGCGAACATCCTGGCTACGGTCGCCGCATCAGCCTGCGCGGGCACCAGGCCCGAGCTGATGGCGTTGCCGCGGAAGATGTCGGCGAAGCCGGGTGACACGACCGCGGCGAAGCCGAAGTCCTGCAGCGCCCAGACGGCGTGCTCACGGGAGGATCCGCAGCCGAAGTTGTCACCGGCCACGAGCACCCTGGACCCGGCCGCGCCGGGCCGGTTCAGCGCGAACCCGGGATCCTCCCGCCAGGCCCCGAACAGGCCGGGGGCGAAACCAGTGCGCTCGACGCGCTTCAGCCAGGCGGCCGGGATGATCTGGTCGGTATCGACGTCGTCGCGCTCAATGGCGACGGCCCGTCCGGCGATGCGCGCTACCCCGGGCATTACAGGTCTCCTGGCAGGGTGAAGTGGCCGGCGACGGCTGTTGCCGCCGCCACCGCTGGTGATACGAGATGGGTGCGGCCGCCGGGTCCCTGGCGGCCTTCGAAGTTCCGGTTGCTGGTGGAGGCGCTGCGCTCGCCAGGAGCCACGATGTCCCCGTTCATGCCCAGGCACATGGAGCACCCGGCGGACCGCCATTCGAAGCCGGCCTGGGTGAACTGCCGGTCCAGGCCCTCCGCTTCCGCCTCCGCCTTGACCCGCGCCGAGCCGGGCACCACCAGGGCGCGGACGCCGGCCCGCACGTGCCGGCCGCGCAGCACCCCGGCCGCCGCCCGCAGGTCCTCTAGCCGGCCGTTGGTGCACGAGCCGATGAAGACGACGTCGATGGGGACGTCCCTGATCGCGGTGCCGGGCTCCAGGCCCATGTAGGTCAGCGCGCGCTGCGCCGCCTGCTGCTGGGCCGGGCTGGCAAACGAGCTGGGATCCGGGATCTTGTCGTCGATCGAGACCGACTGGGCGGGCATGGTGCCCCAGGTGATGGCCGGCCGCAGCGCCGCGGCATCGATGCGCAGCTCGTGGTCGAACTCGGCATCGTCGGAGGTCACCAGGCTTCGCCAGTCGTCCAGCGCGATCTCCCAGTCCTTGCCGCGCGGGCTGTGCCTGCGGCCCTCCAGGTAGGCGAACGTGGTGTCGTCCGGCCCGATCAGCCCGGCTCGCGCGCCGCCCTCGATGGACATGTTGCAGACCGTCATGCGGCCTTCCATGGACAGCGCGCGGATCGCGTCGCCGCGGTACTCGATGACCGAGCCGACTCCGCCGCCGGGGCCGAGCGCCCGGACGATGCCGAGCACCAGGTCCTTGGCCGTGATCCCGTCGCCGAGCTGCCCCTCGACCGTGACCGCCATCGCGGCCGGCTTCACCTGCCGCAGCGTCTGGGTGGCGAGGACGTGCTCCACCTCGGTGGTGCCGATCCCGAAGGCCAGCGCGCCGAACGCGCCGTGCGTCGAGGTGTGGCTGTCGCCGCAGACCACGGTCATGCCCGGCTGGGTGAGGCCGAGCTGCGGGCCGATGACGTGCACGATGCCCTGCTCGATGCTGCCGAGGCCGTGCAGCGTGATGCCATGGGCGGCGCAGTTCTGGCGCAGCCGGGAGATCTGCGCGGCCGCGAGCGGGTCGGCGATCGGCCGGTCCAGGCCGGTGGTCGGCACGTCGTGGTCCATCGTCGCCACCGTCAGGTCCGGCCGGCGCACCCGGCGGCCGGCCAGCTCAAGGCCCTCGAAGGCCTGCGGCGAGGTGACCTCGTGCACGAGGTGCAGGTCGATGTACAGCAGGGGCGGCTCACCCTCGGGGCTGACCACGAGGTGACGGTCCCAGACCTGGTCGAACAGGCGTCCGCTCACGCGTTTCTCGAATCTAGTCTCGGTGTTCGCTGGCTCCACTACATCTCAAATAATGAGATATGGTGTCCGCGATATGGAAACTCTGCCACAGCCTCCGCCGGACGGCAAGCGCATCACCGCGGTCGGCGTGCTGGATCGCTCGGTGGCGCTGCTTGAGCTGCTCGGCGACGGCCCGCGGTCGCTGCGGGACCTGGCCGCCGCCAGCGGGCTGCCGAGGCCGACCGCGCACCGGCTGCTCGTCGCGCTCGAATCGCATGGCCTGGTCGCGCGCGGCGCCGGCGGCGGCGCATTCCGGCTCGGGCCGCGGCTGGCCGAGCTGGCCGCCAGGGCCGGCCGCGAGCTGGAACTTGCCGCGCTGGCCGGCCCGGCGCTGGGCCGCCTGCATGACCACACCGGCGAGAGCGTTCAGCTGTACGTCCGGTCCGGGGACCGGCGGCTATGCGTCGCCGCGCGCGACTCCGGCTCCGGGCTGCGCGACAGCGTGCCGGTCGGCGAGTTGCTGCCGCTGGACGCCGGGTCGGGCGGCAAGGTGCTGCTGGCCTGGTCGGATGACAGCGAGCGGTTTCCCACGGTGCCGGCGGCCGAGCTTGCCGCGATCAGGCGCCGTGGCTGGGCCGCGAGCGTCGCGGAGCGGGAGGCCGGGGTGGCCAGCATCAGCGCGCCCGTCCTGGGGGCCGGGCGGCTGCTGGCCGCGGTATGCGTCTCCGGCCCGGCCAGCCGGCTTGGCCCGGCGGCATGCCGCCGGCTCGCGCCCGCCGTCAGCGCCGCGGCCGCGAGCCTGGCCGACGCGGTCGGCTAGGACGGTGCTGAAGTAGGCCTATCTTGGGATGCCCGGCTGAGGGCTTGGAAGGTGCTGGGCGGGCGCCGGGCAGGTGCTGCTCTCTATGGCTGGATGTGCTCACGGGCCTGGCGGGCTGGGGGTCGCCCCGGCCGGGGTGGCCGGGTTTCAGGTTTGCCCGGTTGTCCAGCTGGTTCCGTCGTGGCGGGCGCCGAGGACGGCGAGCCGGGCCCAGTTGATGGCGCCGGCGCGGGCGTAAAGGTCGGTGCTGATGCGGGCCAGCCCGCGGGTGCGGGCTTTGCGGCCGCCCCAGGCCCGGCGGGTGAAGTGGGAGATCTTCCGCTCGACGATGGGCCGTTCGGCCCGGTAACGCTGCTGCCAGGCCGGTTCCTTCTGCTCCCGGCGGGCTCGCTGCAGCACGGCCTCCAGCGGGTGGATGGCGATGGTGCGGCCGCGGCGGGCGGCGGTGCACGCAGATCGCAGCGGGCAGGCGGCGCACCAGGGCCGGAACGACGCCGTGCCGCCGCCGCGGGGAGAAGCGGTGATCACGGCGGTCTGCCCGGCCGGGCAGGTCACGGTGCCGCGGTCAAGGTCGACGCCGAAGCGGTCCTTGGCGAACCGGCCCGCCGCGTTGCGGGCCGGCGGGCACTTGGCGATGACGGTGAATCCCTGCTCTTCCAGGCCCGCGCGGGTCGCCGCGCCGCCGTAGGCCGAGTCACCGGGCACGTCGGGCCTGGCGTCACCGGCGGGCAGCTCGCCGAGCAGCTGCCCGGCGGCGTCCCGGTCCGGGACATTGGCCGCGGTGGCGGCCACCTCGTCGATCAGCTCCGAATCCGGGTCCACTGACAGGTGCGCCTTATAGCCGTCGAACCGGCGGTTCCGCGACTTGTGCCCGTGCCGGGCCGCGGTGTCCACGGTGGAGATGACCCGGTCCGGCGCGGTCTTGCGGGCGATCCGGAACACCCCGTCGCCGCCTTCCTCCACGTCCTGCCCGGCGACCAGCGCCAGCAGCCCGGCGGCCTCGCCAGCCGCGCCCGCCAGCGGCTGCCCATCCAGCACGGCCAGCGCAGCCAGCGCGTCTTTCACCAGCTCATCGACCAGCGCCTCGCGGGCAGCCGGGTCGTCCCAGTCGCACGGCGGCTTACCCGGCCCTGCGTAGTCATCATCGCGGCGCAGCACCTGACGGATCCCGGCCGCCAGCGGGCTGCCCGCGTGATCGAGCGCGGCCAGCACCTTGCGGATCGCCGACCGCAGCTGGGTCACCGTGTCCTGCGTCGCGACCGCGGCATAGACCGCAGTGGAATCCAGCACCCGCGCCCGGCCCTTCATCACCCCGCTCTGACGGGCGGCCACCCTGGTGTCCTCGAACAGCCGCCGCGGCCGCCCCGAGGCCCGCAGCTCGCTCCGCATCCCGGCCAGCACCGTGGGGTGGAACGCCCGGTAACCGGCATCGACCCCGGCCGCGGCCTGCCAGCGCAGGTCGGCCTCCAGCCGGCCGCGCCTCCCGATCCGACAGGCCCTCGAACGCCTGCAGCACCATCACCGTGGCCACCACCCGCGCCGGGACCGTCGGCTGCCCCTTCACCGACCCCGTATACAGGTCAGCGAAATAACCGTCACCGAACATCACCCGCCCGTGATCGGCCAGCAGCCGGTACAACGACCCCTCCCGCAGCCGGTCACCCAGGATGTCCCGGGGATCCTGAAACCCCTGCCCGATCCGTGCCCTGCCCAGCGCCATGACACGATTTTCCCAGGTCAAGGCACCTGTCGCAGGCAATGACACGAATCCAGCCCGGTCATTCCAGACCAAACCCGGCTCGCGCCAGTGACCACGTGAACGACTACTTCAGCAGCGTCCTAGCTACCTCTCCGGCAGCGAGCCTGGCCGCCGCCACGGCCGGCCAGCTACCTCTCCGGCACCCCGCGCTGCCCCCAGCCACAGTCGGCCGCCGGCCGGACAGCCGCGAGCTGTGCTAGTGCCGCGACCGGCAACGTTTGGCTCGTGGGATAGTTCCTGGGCGGGAGCGAAACGGCACGCCGATCGCCTAATCGGTATTTCGCTTGCGGCCTGAACCTGTGCGGCACACCGTCCGGCAGATCAGCGGTTCTGTGTGTGCGGACTGGATCGGAATGAGACCAGCGGTCGACCGCGCTAGCCTTACTGGCTGCCCTGCGGGCCTTCACACCGAGAGGGCCACCTGGCATGACCGACCCGAAGCGCCCGGGGGTACCCGGGCGCTTCGGGTCGCTGTCTGCAGGGGATCTAACTGAGGCGTGGGCGGCGCGTGAGCTGATGCGGCTGCTGGAGCAACTGAAATTGGTTGCCGTGGGCGCGTGTCGGGTGATGCGGTCCGGCAGCGGTGATCCAATTACGCTGTAAGGATCATGAGACTTAGCATTCCGGCCATGCCAAGGCCGATCGCGATTCCAGCTGGGAGCGCGTCGATTTTGCACGCGGCGGCGTATCCGATCAAGCCGCCGATAATGGCGGCAATGACGGCTGGCCCGCTCAGCCCCTGGAGAAGCCCGAGGACGGTATGGGCATCGGCTGGGGAGACGTAACGATCTGCGGCCGCGGGGAGAAAGTTGCTGAACATGGGGTTCTCCAGTGTGCTCGGACTAGGGCGAGAGGTGTTCCCGCACCGAGACACAGGCTGCCCAGCGGCGCCTCCTGCCGGGCAGGGGCTGGATTGCCCATCTTCAGTCCAGTCGCGGAGATAGGCACAAATACCCACACCTGGACGCGGCAGCGATTGCATTGCCGCCCCCAGTGACTGCAGCAGATAGTTGCCCGCGCATGCGGCTTGGCCGCTGCCGTGCAGGGTCACGCTACCTGTGTTCAGGTGGCACGGCAGCCAGGGGCGAGCCTGGCCCAGGAGGAGGAACGCTTACGGTAAGCCGGCTACACCAGTCCTGCATGCAGGGCCAGCCGGGTCAGGTCAGCGCGCCGTCGACAACTGGTCTTGTCCCGGATCCTGTCCAGATGGGAGCGGACCGTGCTCACGCTGATGAACAGCTGCCCGGCGATCTGCGCATCCGTGCAGCCCTGGGCGACCAGCGTGACCAGTTCCTGCTCACGCGGGCTCAGCTCGTCCAGCATGGCCGGGGTCTCTGGCGCCGCCGGCGCCGATGGCACGGTCTCGGTCAGCATCAGGAGGAACTCGGCGGCAGTGTCCAGCGTCATCGCCCGGCCCCGCTCCTCCGCGGCCCTGGTGAGCTCCGGGCCCAGCGCCGTGGCCGCGTCCTGCAGCAGCTCTTCGTCGCGGCGGATCTGCCGCGGCCGCACGGTGAGCAGGTTGTCTCGGTTATACGTCGTGATCGCCGCCACGATCGTGACGGCCTCGGCCCAGTGTCCCGCGGCCGTGCACAAGTTCCCGCCCACACGCAGGCAATCATGCAGCCGATATTTGCTTCGGATCCGCGTGGCGAGCTTCGACGCCGCCCCCAGCTGCGCCCAGGCCTCAGCCAGGCGCCCTGCCCGCATGTCTACGTCCGCCAACTGATGGGCGCAGTGCGCCTCCGCCTGCAGATCACCAGCTTCACGGGCGAGGGCCAGCGTGGCGGCGGCGCTCTCCCCGGCGGCCACGATCTCGCCGGCTTGGATCAGCGCCGACGTCAGAAGAGTTCTGCACTCTCGCGCGAGGTCGCCAGGGATGGTGGCCGGATCGATCTGGCAGGCCTGCCGGAGCCACCGCACGGCTGTGTCGTAGTCATCGAGGTAGTACCCGGCCAGACCCAGGTTGGAGAGAGCGTATGCCTCCCCCGCCGGGTAACCAATGCCGCGCGCCATTTCCAGCACGCGGCCGGCCTCCGCGGCTCCATCAGCGACCCGGTCAGTATTCATCAGGGCATCAGC
This sequence comes from uncultured Actinomycetes bacterium, assembly GCA_963707065.1. Taxonomy (GTDB): domain Bacteria; phylum Actinomycetota; class Actinomycetes; order Streptosporangiales; family Streptosporangiaceae; genus Palsa-506. The sequence goes on along the minus strand of CAVPPJ010000008.1, from coordinate 156,773 downwards.
CCGGACCGACAGCGCGTCGGCGAGCGCCCGCGATGGCCCGCCCGCGGCCAGCGCATCCCGGGCCGCCGTGGAATGGCTGAGCATGGCAGCCGCATCGCCGGCTTCGGCTGCTGCCTGGCTGAGCCAGAATTGTGCGGAGCACCACATCTCGCTGCCGGGATCGGCGTGCCGGATAGCGGCGCTTAGCTGCGCGTATGCTTCGATCGCGCGGCCCCGAAGAGTCCACCAGGGCGTCAGGGCGATCGCGATCCGCAGCGCGGTGGCCGGATCGTGCTGCATCGCCCAGGCAAGGGCCTGGTGCATGGCCGGGTCCTCAGCGTCCAGCCACCGCCCGGCCGCCACATCCCCGGCACCGGTTTCCAGGCCGGTGGCGGCCTGCTCGGCCACCTGCAGGGCATAGCGGACCAGGGCGCCGCCGGTCTCGTCCAGCTCGCCAGTGCTAGCGAGCTGGTCGCGGCCGAACGCACGCAGCGTTTCCAGCATCAGGTACCGGCCCCGGCCGTCGATCCCGGTCTGCGGCGGGGTTATCAGCGAGCAGTCAACCAGGTGCAGCACCACCGGCTCGGTCCCGGTCCCGGCCACCGCCACCGCCGCCTCCAGGGTGAACGCGCCGGGGAACACCGCCAGCTTGCGGAACACCTGCCGCTCCGCTTCACCCAGCAGCTGGTAGCTCCATTGCACCGTGGCCGCCAGCGACTGGTGCCGCGGCGCCGCCGCCCGGTCGCCGCTGGTCAGCAGCTGCGGACTGTCTTCCAGCCGGTCCAGCAGCTGGGCCAGGCCAAGTGCCTCGACCCGGGCAGTGGCCAGCTCGATCGCCAGCGGCATCCCGTCCAGCCGCGCCACCAGTCGCGCGACCACCGGCCGCGTCTCACCGTTCAGGACAAATTCCGGGTCGGCCTGCCGGGCCCGGTCCGAGAACAGTGCCACTGCCGCGGGTATCCCCGGCTCCGCCGCATTGGCCGGAGCAGAGACTGGCAGTGGCCGCAGCCGGTACCGGGCCTCCCCGGCCATCCCCACACGTTCCCGGCTGGTCGCCAGCACCGTCAGATCATCGGCGGCGGTCAGCAATGCGGCGCACAACTCCGCGACCGCGCCGAGCACATGCTCGCAGCTATCTAGCACCAGCAGCAGCTGCTGCCGCGGCAGCGCCGCGGCCAGCGACTCGGTCGCCGACTCGCCAGAAACCTGCGGCACACCCAGAGCGGCGGCCACCGCCGCCGCGACCTGCGCCTGGTCTTGCACTGCCGCCAGCTCTGCCAGCCATATCCCGTCCGCGAAACGGCCGGCCACCTGCCGGGCCACCTCACTGGCCAGCCGGGTCTTACCGACACCGCCCGGCCCGGTTACCGTCACTAGCCGGTACTCACCCAGCAGCCCAGCGACCTTCTCGGCCTCCCCCGCCCGGCCAACAAAACTCGTCAAGGCAGGCGCGAAACCGCGCATGCCCCCGGCAACTACATCTGCGGCATTCCCTCCCATTACCCCGAAACCATACCCGGCCGGTGACCAGCCAGCCCGGGCTGCTCACCGGCTGCGGCTGACGCCGGGCAGCCAGGGCGCGGTTCAGCGGCCCAGAGCCCGTCCGCAGCCGGTTCGGTGTGGGCAATTCTGCCTAACCCAGGCATCGAGGTGAAGAGAGGCAATCTGGCCCCTGCCGAGACAGGTCCAGGCCCGGCAGCCTGTGTCTAGGCGGCGGGAACATCTCCCGCCCAGCCCGACAGACAGGAGAACGTCATGGCCACCAAGTCCCACCCCAGCGCCCCGCACACCGCGACGGTGATCGTCCCGGTCCGCCCCGCCGCAAGCCCGGCCCAGGCCCCCAGCACCGCCACCCGCGGCCTGCTGCGCCGCACCCTCGGCAAGAACAACTACTCGCGCCGCACCCTCGGCCAGTATCACCCGTCCCGGCGCACCTTCGGCAAGGGCACCTACTCGCGCCGCACCCTCGGCAAGAGCAACTACTCGCGCCGCACCCTCGGCAAGAACACCTACTAACGCCGCACCCTCGGCCGGACAGCCGCAGGCGGCTCCGGCATCCCGGCAGTGACCGGCGATCTGGCGGGGCCGGGCCTGGTGCCCGGCCCCGCCAGCATCTGAGCAGAAAGGCATTCGTGATGACCATGACCACGCCACCGGCGGCCGGCCAGACCGCTGCCGTACGTCCCGGCCCGCTGGGCCCATGGGTGGAGGCCCACGCCGAGCCGTGCCGCGGCGGCCGCACCTGGCGGGTGCTGGTCAACCACCGCACCAGCCAGGTGATCGAGCTCACCAGCGCCGAGGCGCAGATCTGCCAGAAGCTGGACGTTGGCCAGGCCCCCGAGGCCAGCCCCGCGACGGCCGCGTTCGCCGCTGAGCTGCGTGAGCAGGGATTCTTGGCCAGCGACCCGCCCCCGCCCGCCGCCGCGGCGCGCGGTACGGCCAGCGCCGCCCGGCTGGAGCTGCGCTGGGCCGGCGCTGGGCCGGCTCGTGACGGCCGCCTACCGCCACGGCGCCCGGCACCTGTTCCACCCCGCCGCGCTCGCCGCGCAGGCCCTGCTGGCCGTCGCCGGGGTGGCCGCCGTGATCGCCGCGCTCACCTCACGCCAGCATTTCCTGTTGCGAGTCCACCCGGCCCAGATCCCCGTCGTGATCGCGCTCAGCCTGGCCGCCGTCGCGGTCCATGAACTTGCCCACGCCCTGGTCGTGATCCGCCACCACCGCACCGTCGATGCCGCCGGGATCCGGCTGCACCTGGGCACCCCCGCCTTCTACGTCGAATCCGCCAGCGCCGTGCTGCTGACCCGCCGGGCACGGCTCGCCCAGGCCGCCGCTGGCGTGTGGGCCGAATGGCAATTCACCTCCCTGATCGCGATCCTCCTCTGGCTGTGCCCGCCGCCGGCTTCGGCGCCGCTGCTGCACCGGTTCGTCCTCCTCAACGCCGCCACCATCGCCACCAACCTGCTCCCCTTCACCGGCCTGGACGGATCCTGGCTGCTCGCCGACGTCACCGGCATCCCCGGCCTGACCCACCGCGCCCGCGGCGCCCTCACCCGGCTCCTCACCGCACTAGCCACCCGCCAGCCCATCCCCGCAGAAGACAAGGCCCTCGCCGCCTACACCGCCGCCAACAGCCTGGCCGCCACCGCCCTGCTCGCCACCGCCGCCTTCTTCTGGTACCAGCTCTTCGGCGGCCTGACCACCACCCTCACCCACCACGGCCCCGCGGGCTGGGCCGCCCTCACCATCGCCGCCATCATCCTCGGACGCCCCGCCGCCACCGCCGCTGCCGCCCGCCTGGCCGCCGCCGCCCACACCGCCCGAACCTGCACGACGCCCTCACCTTCCGCACCCAATGGCGCTGGCGCATCCCCGCCACCGCCCAGCTCACCACCACCCACCCCGAACTCGCCGACCTCACCGCCGCCCAGCTCGGCATCCTCGCCGGGCAGCTGCACCGCACCCGCCACCCCCTACCCGCCGCCCTCGCCAACAGTTACGGCATCGTCCGTTCCGGGAAGATCACAGCCACCACCGCGGCCGGTGAACCCGCCACCCTCACCCCCAAACAAACATGGGGCCCCCGCCACCGGCTCCACCACACCACCCGCCGCACCACCCTGATCCACATCGACGCCACCACCGTGCACCAGCTCCTGCCCGCAAACCCGGCACGGGGATGAACCCCAAACAGGCCACCGCAGGAAACGAAGGCCCAGGGACCTCCGGAGGCAGATTCAACCCCGGAATCCGCCCGGCCACCGGCCGGGCCCGAACCGCTGTTATCCGGTTCCAGCCCGCCAAGCAGCGGCGACGTCGACGGCCACACTTCATCCTCCCGGCCGCACCCAACCCGGCGCGGCCGGTTCCCCGCCCAGCCGCCACGGCGCAGCAGCAGCGCTTCTCCACCGTCTAGCCACGCCACCTGCGGACATCCCGGCAACCCCCGACCGCAACCGCTCCTCGCCAGGGCAGCACGCCCAGATCAGCCATTCGGGACCCAGTTGAGGCAGTCCCGCGCGGGTCGAGTTCCCGACCATACGGCCGATCAGGCGCCTGCCCACAGCCATCTCGGCCGCGGAGGAAGTGGGGCCAACGTCGCCTGTCGCGGCACTAGCCCGGACGCGGGCGGCGGCTCAGCACAGCTGGTGGATCCAGCCGTACGGATCGGGCTGGCGGCCGTACTGGATGTCAAGCAGCTCGTCGCGCAGCCGCATGGTGACCGGGCCGGGCTTGCCGTCGCCGATGACCCACTCCTGCCCGGCACCCTTCACGACGCCCACCGGCGTGATTACCGCGGCCGTACCGCAGGCGAACACCTCGGTGATCGCACCCGATGCGCAGCCAGTCCGCCACTGATCGACCGAGATCGGGGCCTCCTCGGCCGGGATGCCGAGATCGGGGCCGAGCTTCAGCAGCGAGTCCCGGGTGATCCCCCGCAGCAGCGTCCCGGTCGGCGCCGGGGTCGTGATCCGGGCTTCCGCGCCCGAGCCGTGCACGAAGAACAGGTTCATCCCGCCCATCTCCTCGACCCAGCGGTGCTCGGCGGCGTCCAGCCAGACGACCTGATCGCAGCCGTTGCGCAGGGCCGCCAGCTGGCCGGCGAAGGCGGCCGCGTAGTTGCCGCCGCATTTCGCCTCGCCCGTGCCGCCCGGCGCGGCGCGGGTGTAGTCCTGCGACAGCCACACGGAGACGGGCTGCACTCCCCCGGCGAAGTAGGCGGCCACCGGCGACGCGATCACCGTGAACAGGCAGGAGGACGACGGCCGGTTCACCCCGAGGCCCCGCTCAGTCGCGATCATGAATGGCCGCAGGTACAGGCTGTGACCGGCGGCGGCAGGCACCCAGTCCCGGTCCTGGCGCACGAGCAGTTCGATGGCCCGGACGAACGCCTGCTCCGGCAGCTCGGGCATCGCCATCCTGGCCGCCGACCGGTTGAACCGCGCGGCGTTGGCCTGCGGCCGGAACGCGACGACCGGGCCGCCGGCCTGAACGTAGGCCTTCAGCCCCTCGAAGATCTCCTGCCCGTAGTGCAGCACGGACGTGGCCGGGTCCAGGGTGATCGAGCCGTAGGCCTCCAGCCGGCCGTCGTGCCAGCCGTCTTCCGCCGTCCAGCGGATGGTGACCATGTGATCGGTGAATACCTCGCCGAAGCCCGGCACCGCCATGATCCGTTCCCGCTCCGCGGCCGCGACCCGGTGATCGGACGGGCGAATATCGAATTCAATATCCGGGCTCTGGCTGCTGGTCACCGCTGCTCCTTCTGGTGGCGTAACGAGGTAGTGGGTGGCGGGCTAAGCCGACGCCGCGCGGGCCGCGTCGGCGTCACGGGCAGCATCGCCACCGTTGTCGCGGCGGTCGAGCGCTATCTGCACGGCGGCGAGCGCCCGCAACGAGGACTCGGCGCGGTCGGCAGCGGTATTCGGGTTCGGGGAACTGGTCTTCGGCACGGTACTTCTCCTGAGGTAGGACGTGATGGTGACTTGTCAGGCTCCCAGCAATGGGCTGCGCCGCTGCCTCAGAATTCCGTGCCGCATTCCGTGCCGCGGGATCTGTGAAGTCCCGGGATTGCCTGCTCTTGCCGGACCGGCGAAGGCCGGTAATCCGGGCGATGAGCGGCTTGGGGCGGCGGGAGTCTCAAGGCTTACGGCCAGCACCTCAACCCGTAGCGGGGTGCTGGCCTGCCCTGATCAGGTCCCGCTACGGCTGCTAAGGATGAGTACGTAGCGCCGCATGATGAAAGACATCGTAGCTGACGACGCCAACCGCTCGTCGTGCCACCCGGCCGGCGATGCTCACCGGGCCGGGGCCAGGCTCGGCTCAGGCCAGGCCGGCGGGGGCGCCGAGCGTCGCCGTTAGCGGGCCGGAGCCGGAGCCGGAGCAGCAGTGGGCCCGCCGGAGCCAGCGCGGGTGAACCAGGACCACGTCGTTGAGCGCGATCCCCCGGCCGGGCGCTCGCCGAGGATTCCCGTCTCCGCCGGCGTCATTCCGACGGGCAATTCAGCCCGGCGCTGAACCACGCGGCCTTCGGCCGGCCGCCGGGCCAGGCTGGTAGGCGAGGTGATCATGAGGACATGCCGATGACGGCGCCTTCCGCCGCTGCGCGCGGGGCCGCGCCGCAGCGCCAGCGGATGGGCGGCCTGCTGCGGCAGCACGACTTCCGGCTGTTCTGGACCGGGGAGACCATCAGCCAGCTGGGCGACACCATGGCCAGGGTCGCGATGCCGCTACTGGCCGTGCTTGTCCTGCATGCCAGCACGTTCGCGGTGACCCTGCTCACCGCCACCGCGTACCTGCCCTGGCTGCTGATCGGCCTCCCGGTGGGCGCCTGGGTGGACCGGCTCCGCTGCCGGCCGCTGATGATTGCCTGTGACCTGGTGGCGGCGGTACTGTACGGCAGCCTGCCGGTGGCTGCCTGGCTCGGCGTGCTGACGATCGGCCAGGTCATCGTCGTGGCCCTGCTGGCGGGCGGTGCCGACGTGTTCTTCGGCACTGCCTACCAGGTCTACCTGCCGTCCATCGTCGCCGCCGGCGAGCTGGTCGAGGGCAACGCGAAACTGCAGGGCAGCGCATCGGCCGCGGCGATCGGCGGCCCGGGCGTGGCTGGCCTGCTGGCCGGCACGCTCGGCGCCGCCGCCGCCCTGCTCGCCAACGCGATCAGCTTCGGGGTGTCGGCGGTGTGCCTGCTGAGAATCCGCGGCGGCGCGGCGCGGACCACGCCCGCGCCCTCCAGCCGGATAGGGATCCGCCGTGAGATCGCCGATGGAGTGCATTACGTCGCGGCTGACCGCTACCTGCGCCCGCTGACCATCTGGGCATCGCTGGTCAACCTCGGGCTCACCGGGTACGGGGCGCTCGCTGTCGTTTTCCTGGTGCGGACCGTCGGGCTCGGCGCCGGGTCGGCCGGCCTGCTGCTGGCCTCCTCGGGCGTGGGCGGCTTGCTCGGCGCCCTGGTCGCACGCCGGGTCAGCGCACGATTCGGAACCGCCAGGACCCTGCTGCTGAGCGCGCTGGGCACGCTGCCGTTCGCGCTGCTTATCCCGCTTACCGAGCCGGGGCCGCGGCTGGCGTTCTTCGTACCAGGGCTACTGGTCTCCGCCAGCGGCATCGTGGCCGGCAGCGTCATCCTGGGGAGTTTCCGGCAGGCGTACTGCCCGCCGCAGCTGCTCGGCCGGGTCACCGCGACCATGCGGTTCCTGCTGGTGGGCACTAACCCACTCGGTGCGCTGATGGCCGGCGGCCTGGCCACCTGGCTTGGCGTCCGGCCAGCCCTGTGGATCATGATCGGCATCGCGGTGCTCTCCGGTGCGCTGCTGCTCACCCGGACCTTCCGGGGGCTGCGGGATCTGCCGACCGCGCCGCCAGGCGCCGCACCGGTCGCCGCGCCGCTGCCTGAGGACTGCTAACAAATTGAGTGGTTGCGGAGTCGTCGCCAGCAGATGCTGCGCGTTCCCTGTCCCTCCTCGGTCATTTGCGGACGAGCATCACTTCGGTATCACCGGGCCAGTCCCAGAAAACGCCTTCGGGAGACCGCTCCCTCAGCAGCTCTCGAACCTCGCCGGCGAATTCTTCGACTCGGTCGCCAAACAGGTGCGGCGCGGCATAAGACATGGAGAGGTAATTGGACAATACGCCCTCGATATCCTGCACGTGGTCAGGGATGCCGGGGGCGAAGATCACCCGTGGCGCGCCGAACCGGGTACTGGCCAGGGCGTCCTGGAGGCTGAGGGCCTGAACCGGCGCGGTGCTCTGGCCCGCTCGCCTCGTGGGCCCGAGATACTTCCGCACCAGTTCCCTGATCTCATCGTGCGGAATCCGCGGCGGCCCGGGGCTCGGCGGGATGGCCCGCCCCTCGGCCTGATGCCCGACAAGGGCCAGGGCTCCGCCCGGCTCCAGCATGTCGTACACCGCCTCGGCCACCGGAACCTCGTCGGTCCAGTAGAACGACTGGCCGAACGTGACGAGCCGGTACGGCCCGGGCGCCACCGCGGGAAGCTCCTCGGCCCGGCCCTGGATCCAGGTGATGTTCGCGATGTCCCGCTCCTGGGCGGCCCGGCGGCCCTCGGCGATCATCGCCGGATCGGGTTCAAGGCCGACGGCGCCCTCAAAGCGGTGGGCCAGTCGTACGGTGAGGATGCCAGGACCGCACCCGACGTCCAGGAGCCTTCCGCCGCCATCCAGGCCGAGTTCCGCAGCGAGCAGAGCCCCGAGCCGGGGCGAGTACGGGGGCCTACCGCACCGGTAGTGGACCGCCGCGCCAGCATAGAACGAAGGGTCATATCGCACCGCAGAACGTTACCTGGCATCCCGCATCGCCTCGGATGAGCTTGGCACTCCACGCTCGCGCTGCTGCACTGGTTCCGCCGCATGCCTACCCGTTCCGCCGCCTGCGTACCCGCCGGGAGATCCGCGACGACATCCACAACGCGTTCGTCACCCTGGGCTGCGCCATCAGCTGCTGGCGACGACTCCGCAACCACTCAATTTGTTAGGAGTCCTTAGCGCCTCACAGCGCTGCCAGCTCGCCGGTAAGATCATCAAGGCCCAGCGAGCCGAGCGACAGCGCGGCCATGTGCCACGACTTCAGGTCGAAATCGCCGCCGTGAGCCGCCTTCGCGGCTGCGCGCCCCGCCAGCCAGGCCCGCTCGCCCAGCTTGTAGCTGATGGCCTGGCCGGGCAGGCCGAGATAGCGGATGATCTCGCTTTCGATGAAGGCCCCGTCGCGGCCGCTGTGGGCGGCGAAGAACTCGCGCGCCAGCTCCGGCGTCCACGTCTCGCCCGCGCCGAGCGGCGAGTCGGCGGGCACCGTAAGCCCCAGGTGCATGCCGATATCGATCACGACCCGGACCGCCCGCATCATCTGGGCGTCGAGGTAGCCGAGCCGCGTGCCCGGCGCGGACAGGTAACCCAGCTCGTCCATCAGGCGCTCGGCGTAGAGCGCCCAGCCCTCGCTGCAGGCGCTCACGCTGCCGATGCTGGTCTGGTACATCGACAGCTGCTCCGCCAGGTAAGCCCACTGGGCCAGCTGCAGATGGTGGCCAGGGACCCCCTCGTGGTACCAGACGCTCACCAGGTTCCAGACCGGGAACCTGGTATGGCCCAGCGTCGGCAGCCAGGTCCGCCCGGGGCGGGCGAAGTCCTGCGAGGGCGCCGTGTAGTACGGGGCGGCGGCGCTGCCCGGCGGGGCGATCCGTGCCTCGACTACCTTGATCGGCTCGGCCAGGTCGAAATGGGTGCCGTCGAGATCGGTGATGGCGTCATCCATCACCTGCTGCAGCCACCGCCGGATCTGCTCGACCCCGTCAATCGCCTCGCCGTGCGCGTCCAGGTGCCGCATGGCGTCAAGGGCCGACGCGCCGGGCAGCACCTGCTGCGCCTCGTCGCGCATCTGTCCGCGCAGCAACTGGTATTCCGACCAGCCCCAGGCATAGGCCTCGGCCGGGTCCAGGTCGGCGCCCGTCCAGCGGCGGGCGCACACGCGATAGCGCTCCTCGCCGACCCCGTCCGGGACCCCCGCCGCGCGCGGCAGGTACTCGGCCGCCAGCCAGCCCCGCAGGTCGGCCACAGCCGACGAGGCGGAGTCGGCTGCCTCGTCCAGGTCGGCCCGCAGCGCCGGCGGCACGCTCGCGTCGGCCGCGAAGTCGGCGAACCAGCCGCGGCCGCCCGCCGCTGCCGCCCACTCATCGAATTGCCCGATGGTGGTGCTGACCTGACGCGGTGCCGCCAGCAGGCCGCGGCGGGCGCCTTCCGTCAGTGACGCGCGGTAACCGGCCAGGGCGTGCGCTACCCGTGCCATCCGCCGGCCGATGACCGCCCAGTCGTCCTCGGTGGCGGCCGGCATGATCATGAAGACACTGCGTACCTGCTGGGCCGGCCCGAAGATGTTGGAGAAGTTACGCAGGTTCTCCCCTGCCCCGCTGACAGCGAGCTCGGCCTCAAGACGCTCGCGCAGCAGCCGCGCGCAGCGCCGCTCGTCCCCGTCGGCGGGTACGGCCGCGCGCTCGGCCGAGTCCAGCCCGGCCAGCGTCGAGCGCGCCAGGTCGTCGCTGGCCTGCTGCCCGGCGGGAGACAGGTCGGGCAGGCCATCCTCGCCGGGACGCAGGCCAAGCCGGCTGGCTACCAGCGGATTGAGTTCTGCGAGCGCGACGACGTAGGCATCGGCCACGTCACGCACGGGCCGCGGGGAACTGGCAGGACTGACTGTGTTATCCGGCATGCGCACATTCTGCCGTGGCACCGCGGCCGCGGGCACTCCGGCATGCTGTAGCGATGCCCACCTCGCTGCCGATGACCACCACCTCAGCCGCCGCGGCCAGCGCGGCCGTCGCCGTCGCGGCCGGCTTCGGCGTCTTGTCCGCGGAGCCGGTGATCCTCTCCGACGGCGCCAACGTGATCGTGCACCTGAGCCCGTCGCCGGTGGTGGCGAAGGTCGCGGCCACGACGATGCTTGTCCGCCCGGACGTGGCGGGCTGGCTGCAGCGCGAGCTCGACGTCGCATCGTTCCTGGCCCGGGGTAATGCCCCGGTGCTGGCGCCCAGCGCCGAGATTCCCGCCACCAGCCACACTGCAGACGGTCATGTCATGTCGTTCTGGCGCTACCAGCACCCGTCCGGCGATGCGCTGCCGGGCGAGGCAGTGATCGGGTCCATGCTCAGGGACCTGCACGCCGCCCTGCGCGGCTATCCCGGCGCGATCGGGCCGCTGACGCCGCTGGACGACATCCCCAGGTTCCTCGCCAGGGCCGGCACCGGGCTCGGCGCCGCCGACCGGACCATGCTCGGCGAGGCTTTCGCGCGCCTCATGGCGGAACTCGACCCCGGGTCCCTCGCCGCGCAGCCCCTGCACGGCGATGCGGGCGCGGGCAATCTCATGGCCGCAGGCACCGGATGGATCTGGCACGACTTCGAGGACACCTGCTCCGGCCCGGTCGCCTGGGACCTCGCCGCGTCGACCGCGAGCCAGCGGTTGGACGGCGCGCGGATCCTGACCGCTTACGGCACACCCGTCGACACCGTGCAGCTGGCCGTCTGCGAGCAGCTCCGGCGGCTGCACCTGACCGTCTGGTACGCCCTGTACGCCGAGCGTCTCCCGGAGCACCGGCAGCGGGCGGCCGAGCTGCTTGCGTCCTGGCGGGTGTGAGAGCCACTCCGGCCGGCCGGGGCCAGCCGCCGGGTGGCTAGGCTGAGCCCGGAGGTGTCTGAGCACCTGGTGGTCTCCGCAGTCTTCAAAACTGCTGAGCCCGAGCATCTCGGGCTGGCGGGTTCGATTCCCGTCCACCTCCGCGATAGCGGATGCGCGGGTGCCCTCGCCGCCACCGCACCGGGCAGCCGAGGCGCCGGCCGTCGATGCCGAAGCCGCCGGGAGCCTCAACCGGAAGAAAGCAGAGTGGGACGCCATGACGGTGCTGACCAGGAGGCTGACCTCCTACGCCCATGGCGGCGGCTGCGCCTGCAAGATCGCGCCGGGCGAGCTGGAGCGCATGGTCGCCGGGCTGCTGGTCACTCCCCCGGCGAACGCCGAGGCCCGCCTGGTGGTCGGCCTCGATGATGGCGACGATGCGGCGGTCGTCTCGCTGACCGCGGCCGGCGATGTCGCGGTGATCAGCACGGTGGACTTCTTCACCCCGGTCGTGGATGACCCGTTCGACTGGGGCAGGATCGCGGCCGCGAACGCGCTATCGGACGTCTACGCGATGGGCGGGCGGCCGATTCTCGGGCTCAACCTGCTCTGCTGGCCGCGCGACGTGCTGCCACTTGAGCTGGCGACGGAGGTGCTGCGGGGCGGCCTGGCCGTGGCCACCGAGGCCGGCATCCCGCTGGCCGGCGGGCACAGCGTGGACGACCCGGAGCCGAAGTACGGGCTCGCGGTCACCGGGCTGGCCGATCCGCGGCGGCTGCTGCGCAACGATGCCGGCCGGGCCGGCCTGCCGCTCTGCCTGACCAAGCCGCTAGGGCTGGGCGTGCTCAACAACCGGCACAAGGCGACCGGCGAGGTGTTCGCGCAGGCGATCGACTGCATGACCAGGCTCAATGCCGGCGCGGCCGAGGCTGCGCTCGCGGCCGGAGCCGTCTGCGCCACGGACGTCACCGGGTTCGGGCTGCTCGGTCATCTGTACAAGCTGGCCCGTGCCAGCGGGGTCACCGCGGTGATTGACGCGGCCAGCGTGCCCTACCTGGCCGGAGCGCGGGACGCGGTCAGCGCCGGGTACGTCAGCGGCGGGACGCACCGCAACATGGCCTGGGTCGAGCCGCACTGCCAGTTCGCGTCGGCGGTCGCCGAGCCCGACCGGCTGCTGCTCGCCGATCCGCAGACCAGCGGCGGCCTGCTGATCGCCGGGGAGGTCCCGGGTGCGCCGGTGATCGGCGAGCTGGTGCCGCGCGGCGAGCATGTCCTGGAGATCCGCTGATTCCGGGTCCAGGCTGACCCGGAGCCTGCTAGGCGACCGCGACGAGAAGGCCGACCACCATGAGCGCGATTCCGGCCAGGTACTCGGCGCCGAATTCGAGGGCGGCGCCGATGCGCCGGCCGAACTCCAGGCCGATCAAGCTCAGGCACACGCTCACCAGGGCGAATACCACGACCGCCTGGACCAGCGATACGTGCTGAGTGCCGAGGCTGAATCCGACCACGAGGTTGTCCAGGGATAGCGCGAAGCCGGTCAGCAGCAACCGCGCCGTCCTGGGGGGCGGAATCGCGCCCTGATTCTTGCTGGCCCGGAACGCCTGGACTAGCTGCCAGCCGCCGATCGCGATGAGCAGCGCTCCGCCGGCATAGCCGGACACGCCGCCAAGCGCCTGCGCGACACCCCGGCCGGCCAGCAGTCCGACCAGTGGCATCCCGGCCTCGAAGATCCCGAAGATGATGCCCACCCGGATCCGGGTCCCCATGGTGGCACCGGACACGCCGATGCCGATGGATGCCCCGAAGTTCCCGAAACCGACGGCGAGGGCGGCGATAGTCAGCGCTAGCACCGACGTATCCGTCCAGCAGAGAGCCCGGTCATTTTCTCTATCTTACCGGTCGGCCGCTCGGCCCCCTGCGGGACGCACTGGCGCCCGGCCAGCGGATGGCGCTGCCCGGGGTCAGGACACCAGGCAGAACGGATGGCCAGCCGGATCGGCGAACACCCGGAAGCGCTCGCCCCCGCCGGGCAGTTTCCGCGCGCCGAGTGCCAGCGCCGCCTTCTCGGACTCGTCGAGATCGCTAACGCGCACATCAAGGTGCATCTGCTGCGGATGCTCTGGGTCTGGCCACCGTGGCGGCCGCATCCCGGCCACTCGCTGGAAGGCCAGGCCCGGACGGTCCGGTGCGTCACCGATCACCACCCAGTGCTCGTCCTCCTGTACTCGCTGCATACCCAGGAGATCCTGGTAGAACCCGGCTAGCAATGAGGGGTCCGGGCAGTCGATGACGAGGCCGTGCCAGTGTCCGATCATGACGCCGAGTATGCCCAGTGCCTATGACAGAACCTTCCCGGCGGCCAGCATCGCCCCAGGCCGGCGCTAGCCGCCAGGAATCTGGCGCCACCGGTCAGGCCGCTGGCCAGGTCATGGCCTATCAGTCAGTCCTGGCCTACCTATCAGTCAGTCCTGGCCTATCAGCCATGGCTCAGTCAGTCCTGGCCTATCAGCCATGGCAGTCAGTCCTGGCCAATCAGCCATGGCAGTCAGTCCTGGCCTATCCGGCCGCGGCCGCCATTTCGGCGATCTGCTGCCCGGCCGCTGCCCGCCCGGCCAGCGCACGGCCTGGCCGCAGCAGCGTCAGCGCGTAGCAGAGCACGCCAGCGCCGGCCACCACCAGGGCGCCCTGCCCGCCGAGCACGCTGACCAGCGCGGGCGCGATCAGCGACCCGACCACGATGCCGCCCAGTGAAGCCGGCACGGCCAGGCCGTATGCCCGGCCGAATACCTCCTCGTCGAGGGTCCGCTGCAGGCTTGTCTCGGTGAGGATCTCGACCAGGACGGCCCCGGTGCCGGTGACGGCGGCCAGCGCGATGGCCGCGGCCGGCCAGGTGATGATGGCGAGCAGGGCCATCGGAAGGCCGACGGCGGCCAGCGCGGCGCTGAGCACGAGGCGTGGCCGGCCTGACCGCAGCACGCGGCCGGCGAGCGCGGTGCCCAGCAGGCCGCCGGTGCCGATCCCCGCGAACAGGTATCCGTAGCCGTGCGTGCCCAGGCCGATGCGGCGGGACACCAGGATCAGCAGTACGGTCTGCGCCCCGTAGGTCAGGCTGCACATGATGTCCGCCCCGACCAGCCGCAGCGCCTCCGGCTTGGCGCGCAGTGCCGCTGCACCGGCCCGGATCCCGGCCAGCAGTCCGGCCGGGACTTCGCCGGAACCTGCGGCCCGGAACGAGTAGCCGGCCGGAATGGACATGACCGCCAGCGCGGAGAGCCCGAAGGTGGCCGCGTTCAGCAGGAAAGCGAGCGCCGGGGAACCGAACAGGAGCAGGACGCCGCCGAGGGCCGGGCCGGCAATGACGCCGACATGCGTGACGGCGGACCGGGCCGCGTTCGCGCCGGACAGGTCGTGGTAGCCAACCACGCGCGGGGTGAGAGCGGCGACACAGGGCAGGTACGGCGCCGCGATCACGGTCGCTGCCGCGGCGATGACCGGCGCGAGGGCGATCGGCAGGTGCCTCGCGGCGACCATCGTCATGACGAGCATCAGCGCCATCCGCGCGATATCCGCGATGATCATGATCTTCCGCCAGCTGAAGCGGTCAGCCAGCACGCCGCCGAGCGGTCCGATGACCACGATCGGCACGACCCGGGCCGCGGTGGCGGCACCCGCCCACGCCGCCGAGTGCGTCCGGCTGTAGACGAGCGTGACCAGCGCCAGGTTGTACATCCAGTCGCCGATCTGCGACGTGGCCAGCGCGGACAGCAGCCGCCGGAACGCCGGGTAGCGCAGCGATGACCGGATGGTGCCGGCCGCCGCGTTCTGCACCATGTTCATGATGGTCACGTCCCTTTCGCCGGTAAGAACTCCGTCCCCATCACGGTGCGGCTAAGGGGCCGGACCTCACATCCGGCTGCTGCCCTAGCCCGCGGGCGGCAGCCCCTCAGATTTACGGCCGGGCCGGCCCGCAGGCCCTCAGATCTGCTGCCGGGCCCGCCTGCCTGCGCTCAGATAGCGGCGCGGCGCGGACCGCCAACGCCGCGACCGGCGATCTGGAAGCAAGCGCCTGCCTGGATCACGCGACCGCCCTGCGGATCACGCGACCGCCCTGCGGAACACGCTGGCGGCCCAGATGAGAATCCCGTTGACGCTGGTGATCTTGACTCTCTGGCGGTGCTGACGACTAGGCCTGCAGACGACCGGCGAGCAAGGCCGCTAGGCCTGCTGGCCCACGATGCCAAGCCGGTGGGCGACCGCCGCGGCCTCGATCCGGCCGGTGACGCCGAGCTTCGCGAGAATGCTCGAGACATGCACGCTGACGGTCTTGGGGCTGATGAACAGGGCCTTCCCGATCTGCGGATTCGACTGGCCGGTGGCGAGCAGCAGGAAAACCTCGCGTTCGCGCTCGGTCAGGCCGAAGCGGGCCAGCTCGTCAGCCGCCGCGCCCGTAACGCCTGGTGCGCCCGCCACCCGGCCGGCTGCCGCGGCGCCAGGGGCACCGGTCTTGCTCGTTTCTGCTTCGCCTGATCCGTCCTCCCGGGCACCCGGTTCGGCCAGGCTCAGCCGGGCGCGGCGGGCCAGGGCGCCGGCCTCGCCGGCCAGCGGCAGCGCGCCGATCCGGCTGGCGGTCGAGCTGGCCTCCCGGACGGCGCTGGCGGCGGCCTTCCAGTCGGCCGCCCGGCAGTGCGCCTCGGCCAGCCGCAGCAGGGCGTAGGCCAGCGGGTACGGCTCGCCGGCCGCGCGCCACGCCGCCGCGGCCGCCGCCCAGCCGCTGAGGTCGTCCGCGCCGTCCGCCCGGGCGTGCTCGGCGGCGGCCGACGCCTGGCAGCCGCGGGCCGGGGGCGTCGGGGCAGCCAGCAGCCCGCCGAGCCGCGCCAGCTCGCGGCAGCGCTCAGCGGCCGCGGCCGGCACCGGCTCAAGGCGGTCACGGCACCGGACGGCGTCGTCCGCCTCGACCCGCATCGCCAGCCACAGCAGCGGCCAGGCATAACGCGCGGACACTGCCCACGCATAACGCGCGGACCCCGGCACCGCCTCGCCGGCCAGCCCGGCCGCGAGCAGTTCCCGCGCCACGGCGAGATCGCCGCGCCCGTGCGCGATCGTGGCCTCCGCGTGCAGCATCGTGAGAATGAACTGGCCGTCGGTTGTCTCGCCGAGCGCCCGCCGGGCAGCGCGCAGCTCGGTCTCGGCATCGTCATAGCGGCCGCTCAGCGCGGCAAGCTCGGCCCGCAGCTGCAGCAGGGTGCCGGCGAAGATGCCCACCGGGAACGTGCCGAGCGCGCGGGCGGTCAGCCGGTCCACCTCGTCCCAGCGGCCGAGCCGCAGCAGTGAGTCGGCCAGGTTGCCGGTGAGGTAGGAGCCGAAGGTACGGGCCAGGCCCACTCGCGCGGCGAGGGCCAGACCCTCGCTCGCGGTCTGCGCCGCCTCGGTGTGCCGTCCGAGGAACTCCAGCACGTCGGAGAGATTGACATAGCCGCGCAAGGCGATCATGGGCGGATCGAGGTCAAGCGCGAGCCTCAGCCCCGCCCGCAGGGCCGCCAGCCCTTCGTCGCCATCGCCGAGATAGGACTGGGCGAGGCCGAGGGTGATGCAGGCATCGGCCTCCTCCGCGGCCGCGCCGACCGCGCGGGCTGCCTCCACTGCGCGCTGCGCGGTCGGTGCCGCGGCGTGCATGCCGGTGGTCCGCATCAGGGAACTGGCCAGCGAAGCGAGCACCACCGCGTGCGCCCGGGTGACCTGATCGGCCGGCAGCAGCGCCAGCGCCTGATCGAGCGCGGCGATGGCCTCGTCCTCGTGCCCGACGTCGCGCAGCGCGTGCGCGCGGCGGTCCAGCAGCAGCGCCCGGCGGACCACGTCACCGTCGGCGGGGAGCTCGGCGAGTGCCTGGTCAAGCAGCGACACCGCCCGGTCGACCGCCCCGGCCTGGTAGGCGGCGTCCGCCGTGAGCCTGGACACCTCGGCCTGGTCGAGGCCGGTGCGCTGCTCGGCGTCCGGTACCCGGGGCCAGATCTGCAGTGCCCGCTCGAGATGCTGCTGCGCCTCGGCCGGAGCGTAGGACGCCATCGCCTGACGGGCCGCCGTGACCGAAGCGGGCAGCGCCAGCGGCAGGTCGAGGGCGGCGTACCAGTGGTGCGCCAGGGCGGCCGGCACCGCGGCCTGGTCATCGGCCAGCCCCGGCTCGCGCGCCAGCGCGGTGCCGTACGCGGCGTGCAGCCGGACCCGCTCGCCCGGCAGCATGTCCTCGTACACGGCGTCACGCGCGAGCGCATGCCGGAACGCATAGCCGAGGCCGGTGTCATCGACCACGAGCAGATGGCTCTCCACGGTCTCGCGCAACGCGCTGAACAGCGCGGATTCGTCGAGGTCGGTCACGGCGGCGAGCAGCCGCTCGGGAACCCGCCGGCCGGCTACCGAGGCGGTGCGGAGCAGCAGCTGCGCGGTCGCGCTCAGCGAGTCGATCCGGCTCAGCAGGACGTCCCGCAGCGAGGGCGGCAGGTCGGCCGGGTCACCGCCGGCCCGCACGACCCCGGCGAGCTCTTCTACCAGGAACGCATTGCCGCCGGAGCGATCACTGACCAGGTCGACGAGCTCGGGCTCGGAGCGCCTGGCCAGGATCGCGTCCAGCTGGGCGGCGACCTCGTCCCGGTCGAAACGGCGCAGCTCGATGCGGTGCATCGAGCGCACCCGGTCCCAGCCGGTGAGCAGCGGCCGCAGCGGGTGACGCCGGTGCAGTTCGTCGGAGCGATACGTGGCCAGCAGCAGGACCGGCACGTCGCGCAGCGACCGGACCAGGAAGGCCAGCAGCTCCAGGGTGGACTGGTCGGCCCAGTGCAGGTCCTCCAGGATGAGCAGGACCGGCTGCACCGCGCCGAGCCGGCTGATCAGGCCCAGCACCAGCTCCAGCAGCTGAGCCGGCTGGACGCCGTCCGAGGCCTGGCCGGCCGCGGCATCCGGGTCGAGTTCCGGCAGCAGCCTGGCCAGGTTGCGCCGGGCGGGCCCGAGCAGCCCGGCCAGCTCGGCCGGCGGGGTACTGCGGGCCAGCGCGCGCAGGGCGTCGACCAGCGGTGCGAGCGGCAGTCCCTCGGCACCCAGCTCGATGCAATGGCCGATGAGCACGGTGAATCCGGCCTCCGCGGCCTGCGCCGCGAGCTCGCCGACGAGCCGGGTCTTGCCGACGCCGGCCTCACCGCCGATCAGCGCGAACGCCGCGTCGCCGCCACGGGCCAGCCGCAGCGGGGTCGCCAGCGCGGCCATCTCGTCGCGACGGCCCACGAAGACCGGGCTCACTACGCTGGCGCTCATGACCGAGACGTTGCCACAGATGGCCGGCCGCTGGCGATCAGCCGCGGCAGGCAATCTCCGGGAGGCACTGTGCCCGGGCACGTCTCTTCGCCAGGCAGCAGCTATGCCGCGAGGCCCGTGCCGTCCGCGGACGGTGCGGACGACAAAGCGCTTTAACGAGCACTTCCCGCCAGCCGCGACCAGCCCGGCTCATGCCGGGCAGAGCCACTCGCCGGGCCCGCGCACCGGCCGGTCACCCGCGGCGCCGGGCGGCGGGTAACTGACCCGCAGGTTGAAGGCATCCGGCGTCGGGCCATGCGAGCGCAGGTAACGGATGCGGTCCTCGGCCTCGCCGGTGCCGGGACGGTGCCCGGCCGGAACCCACCAGCAGGCCAGGTATGCCTCGCGCATCAGGCAGAACCATTCCCGGCGCCGGCGCATGATCTGGCGGTGCATCTCGCCGTAGACGAACGCGCCCAGGTGCTCGGCGCTGGTCCAGACGGACATGTTGACGATGACGCCGGCGCTGCCGGCCGCGTCCCACTCGAATGCCTGGATCGCCGTCGCGTTGCCGTCCTCGGTCTGCAGCCGCCAGATGAAGCCCGGTGCCTGCTCAGCGGCTGCGTTGACCGGGTCGAGGGCAGCCATGAAACCGGCCAGGACCGGCGAGTCCACCGGCGCTGTCAGCCGGCCGATATTGACCTGCGCAAGCTCGAATGCCATGCGCTCTAGTCTGCCATTTCCGCCCGGTCAAGATCGGCGAAGGATCTGGCGTTCCCCGCTAATCCTTCGCCATGAACGGATCACGCAGAGGCGCCCGGCTAAATAGCTGCAGCGAGCCGAGCGGCGAGAACCCGGTTGTCAGCAGCGCACGGAGGCTCGCCGCATTGCCCGGCGCGCAGGCCGCCACGACTAGTTCGCCGGCCGGGACGGCGCTCAGTGCATCCCGGATCAGCGCGGCTCCGCCGCCTGCTCCCCGCCGTTCCGGTTCCAGCTCGAAGCCCAGCTCGGTGAGCCCGGCCAGGCCCGTGCTGATCACCGCCAGCGCTGACCGGCCGCGGTCCGGGTAGCCGAGGACACGTCGCCGGTCCCGGATCCGGGCGGCGAACTGGGCCCTGGGATGCACCGCGAGATCAGGCCGGTCCACCAGCCGCGAGCCGGCGTCTGTCCCGCTGGCCCGGCCGTCAGCTGAGCCCGCCTTGCTGTCAGCTGAGCCCGCCTGGCTGTCAGCTGAGCCCGCCCTGCCGTCAGCTGAGCCCGCCTTGCTGTGACCTGAGCCCGCCCGCCCGCCGGCTGCACCAGGCCCATGGCCAGGCCGGGGGTCAGCTCGGTCGGCTTCGCCAGTGCCGCGGCCGGCCAGCAGCACGTCGAGGCTGTCGATCCAGCCGTCCGGCCCGGCCAGGGCCGCGACCAGCCGCGGGTCGTGCGCGCCGCCCAGCCCGTTGGCCCCGAGCTCGATGATCCGCGCGTCGGAGACATCCGGCGCCACGGCCAGCACCGCATGCCCGGTGAACGCCACGATTCCCTCCAGCCCTGGCCGCCACGGCGGCACTCGCCGCCAGCTCCCATCGGGCGCTGGGTACCGCCCGCCCGCCGCCTCGGTGATCAGCACCGCCAGCGGATGTGCCCCGGGCCGATGTGCTCCCGGCGGAGGCGCCCCGGGCCGACGCAGTCCCGGCGGAGGCGCCGTCGGCTGGGCATCCACTGGCGGACGGCCCTCGGGCGGCAGCGGCTGCATGCCGTCAACTTTGCCAGGCTGGACTGTCAGACCCTCCCGGTACCGTTAGGGGATGGACTGGAAACTAGAAGTCGTACCCGTTCCCGTTACCGACGTCGACCGTGCCAAGGCTTTCTATGTCGACCAGGTCGGCTTCAACGCAGATCATGACATTCAGGTCAATCCGGAACTGCGCTTCGTGCAGCTCACCCCGCCCGGTTCGGCCTGCTCGATCGTGATGGGAACCGGCATCACCACGATGACGCCAGGCACGCAGCAGGGCGTGATGATGGTGGTCGCGGATGTCGCGGCTGCCCGCGAACAGCTTCTCGGCAACGGCGTGAAGGCCAGCGAGATCGACGTCCAGCCCTGGGGCTCGTTCATCTACTTCGGCGACCCTGACGGCAACACCTGGGCACTACAGCAGCTTCCGCCCCGGAACTAGCCGCCACTTCCGGGACTTCTGTCAACGGGAAAGACCGGTCGCCGCTAACCGGCGATCAGCTCGTCAGGCGTCCAGACACAGGAACCAGACACAGGAACAGGGCGGCGAGGGACAGCCAGTGTCTTCTGACGTGCTGAGCCTGCAGGCACTGAACCGTGCTCTGCTTGCCCGGCAGTTGCTGCTGCGCAGGGCTCCCCGGCCGGCCACTCAGACGCGGGCCGATCGGGTCATCGAGACGGTCGAGCACCTGGTCGGACTGCAGGCCCAGGCGCCCTTTCCGCCCTACTACGGCCTGTGGTCCCGGCTGACCGGCTTCCGTCCTGTCGATCTGGCCGAGCTGATCCTTGACCGCCGGATAGTCCGCATCGCGCTGATGCGCGGGACTATCCATCTGGTTTCCGCCCGCGATTGCCTGCTGCTGCGCCCGCTGATCCAGCCGGTCCTGGACCGGGGCCTGAAGGCAGTTTTCGGCAAGCAGATCGACGGCGTGGACAGCATTGCCCTGGCCGCCGCCGGACGGACTCTGCTGGCGGAGAAGCCACGGACATTCAGTGAGCTTGGCGCACTGCTCTCGGAGCAATGGCCCGGCCATCCGCCCGATGCCCTCGCCCAGGCCGTCCGCGCCCTGGTGCCGCTGATCCAGGTGCCACCCCGGGCGGTGTGGGGCGCCGCGGGGCAGTCCGCGCACACCCCAGCCGAGGCCTGGCTCGGCCGCCCGCTGGATAGCGGCCCGCCGCTGGAGCGTCTCGTTACCCGGTACCTGGCAGCATTCGGCCCTGCGACTGTCAGGGACATTCAAGCGTGGTCCGGCCTGACCCGGCTGCGGGAGCCGGTGGAACGCCTCCGGCCCAGTTTGCGCATTTTCCGCGATGAGCAAGGAAACGAGCTGTTCGACCTGCCCGAATCCCCGCGGCCGGATCCTCGCACGCCTGCCCCCGTGCGCCTGATCGCCGAGTTCGACAACCTTGTCCTGTCTCACGCCGACCGCACTCGCGTCATCAGCGGGCAGAACCGGAAACGGCTATTTACGAAGAACGGCATCTTCCCCGGCACGGTGCTCATCAACGGATTCGTCCTCGGCATATGGAGGATCACCCGGTCCCGGGACGCTGCTGCGCTGAGCATCGACATGTTCGAGTCCATCAGCGGGCCTGACCGTGACGCTGTCACCAGCGAAGGCGAGCGCCTGCTCGCCTTCGCGGCTCCGGAGGTACAGGATCACGACATCCGGTTCGCGCCAATCCCATGACGAAATGACTATCTCCGCCGCCGGCTTCGGCCGCCAGCGTAGGCGTGTCACAGCTCGTGACGTTCGTGCTGCACACCTGCCTGCCTGCTGCCACTCTCCGCTGAGGGCCGCTTCTTCGCCCGGTTTCCTACGCGGCGTGGGTGTCGGGAGTGGCGGTGTAACTACGGCCAGCCGGGGTGGTCCAGGTGAAGACGCCGGGGGCAACCTGCCGCAGGTTCCAGTCGGGATGGTGCTTCAGGATGTGGTGCGTACGGCAAAGGCCGCCGAGATTGCATCTGCACGTTAGTCCGCCGTCGTCGAATGGAATCGTGTGGTCGAGATCGCCGCGCCAGGCCGGCTGCCGGCATCGCAGGAACCGGCAGGTCAGATCCCGGGCAGCGATGTACTCCATCAGCCGCGGCGGGGGCCGGTAGGCGAGGCTGGCCGCCGAGTGCGCGCATCCGCCGGCCGCGGCATCAGCCGCCATGGCAGCCCGGGCGCGGCCCGCGGCGGTGGCAGCGACGGCGATGGCCTTGGCCAGGATGTCGCCCGGCGGGTCCGGGCCTGCTCCTGGTCCTGGCCATGACGGCGGCGGATGGGTCAGCAGGTCCTCAGGAATAGTCAGGGTGACCCGGCCGACCAGGCCGATCCCGGCACCAGGTCCCATCCCGGCACTGGGTCCCATCCCGGCACTGGGCCATCGCATAGCACCGGACCGTTGCCCCGTACCAGATCCAGGCTGGCGGCCGCGTAGGCGAGGAACGCGGGTCACCGCAAGGGCCTGCCCGGCCGAGGTAGTCACGATGATCCGCCACACGGCACCCGGGTCGCCTGCTGCGACCGTCGCGAGACGCAAGGCCTGCGGCGCGGTTACTGGCCCGATCCGGCCCAGAAAACCGGGCACGCTGGAGATCCCGGCCAGCACCTGCCAGGGCACGATCACGTCCAGTAGCCCGGCGGCGGGCCGGCTATCCGTCGGCCGGCCGTTCGTACGCCCGGCGCCGGGGCCTGTGAAGGCGGGTGGGATCACGGCAGGAAGACCCGGCCAGTCCCGGGCTGGGCCTCGGTCAGGCCAGTCATCATCGTCATCGCTGTAACCGGAGTTGCCGAGCAGGCCGTCGTCGGGACCCGAGTCGTCGTCGCACGGAGCGTCCTGATCACCATGCGGCGGCACGTCATCTACGTCGCCACCATCCACCGCGCCGCCATCTACGAGGCTGGCGCCGGGGCCATCGTGCAAGTCGCCGGAACTCGGATCACGGTGCTCGCCGCCGGGCAGCGGGTCATCCGGTCGCGGGCTATCGAGGGGGTCGTCCGGGGGCGGGTCGTCCGGGGGTGCGCCTTCGGCGGGCGGGATCAGCGGCAGGGTGTCGAGCAGGAGCCCGATATAGACCTGGGCGCGCAGCAGGTCGATGCCGCCGCCGGCGCCGGATGCTTTGAGCGCCCAGGCCATCGCGGTGATCCGCGCCATCGCGGCGGCGGCCTGGATAGCGGGCAGCCGCTGCCCGGTCAGGGTGGCGGTGCTGTCCTCATCGGGGTACAGCACTACCTTGGCCTGGCGCTCGGCTTCCTTGCGGCGCTCCTCGGCGCCGTCGGGATCAGCCGCGATCACGGCGCGGCGCAGCACCGAGCGGAGCATCCCAGTAGTCAGGTCCCCCGCGCCCGGCAGCACCTTGTCCTCGACCGCCCGTGCCCTCTCATCGGAGAGCATGCTGGTTGCCTCGGCGATCAGCCGGGCACGCTGCAGGTCGATCACCCCGTTCGCCAATGCCGCACCGGTGGCGGCCAGCCGCCAGGTCAGCTGGACCGCGAGATCAGCCCATGCGCAGGCGCTGTACTGCGACAACGTCAGCTCGAGCGCTACCTCTGCCGCCGCCGAAGCCGGCACGCGGACCGGACGGCCATCAGCCTCGGTGCCGATCTTCTCGTCGCGGGCGGCAGCACGCGAGGTGATCTGCGCGACCGCGGCCAGTTCCCGTGCTTGCGCCCATGCCGCGACCCGCCGCCAGGAACCCGCGACCGCAGCCAGGTCACGATCGTCCAGCTCGGCGACCGGGGCAGCGGCCAGCCACGCAGTCAGGTCGGGGCCTGGCGCAAGCCGCTCCGCGACCCGGCCCGCCAGCGCCCGCATCGGGATCCTCTTCCCGCCGCCACTTTGGTCCATCGCTAGCAGTTCATCCAGGATGGCCTCCTGCTCGGCCTCCTCCTCAGCTGAGCCCGGTGCGCCGCAGGAAGGAGCTTCGGAGGAAGGGCCGTCGGAGGAAGGAGCGTCGGAGGAAGGGCCGTCGGAGGAAGGAGCGTCGGAGGAAGGGCCGTCGGAGGAAGGGTCGTCCGAGGAAGGTGCGATGGAGGACACCGCGCCAGGTAGCACCGCGTCAATGCTGTCGATCAGCGCACCGAGGTCCAGCTCCCATGACCACGACAGGCCCTGCGGGGCACCCTCGCCGTCGGTGTCTCCTGCATCTGCTGCTGGCATCGGGTCACCTCCTGCGCTGAGCACCTAAGCCGGCATTCGCCCTGGTCAATCCGTCTTCAACCAGACTAACGAGCAGTACCGACAAAAAGAGCTATAAAACGAACGCATATTCGAGCAGTTTGCAACACGAGGGCGATCGTTCTAACGCCTACTGACAGATGCCATCAACGGCACAATCGTCCGGGCCCGGCCAGGCGCGTGTCAGCGTCCCGAACGCTTGCCCGGCGTCGGCCTGCCCGACGTCAGCTTCGCCCGACGTCAGCTTTGTCCGACATCAGCTTCGCCCGGTGGCGACTTTGCCCGACGGCGACTTGCTCGGCCAGATCAGCGCGATGCGAGCGCATAGGGCCGGGGCTTGCGCATTAGCCATTGCCAGAACGTGCGCCGTGGCGGGCGTGCCGTGATGTTGCCGCTGCCGACCTTGCCGGATACGTCGATGCGCAGCGTGACGGGCACATCGTGGCCCCACGGCGTCCGGACCGATACGTTGCCGCTCCGGATGGCCACGTCATCGGTGTCCACGACAATGCCTGGCTTGGTCACCAGGGTCATGTTCCCGCTGCGGACCTCGGCGTCGATCTGGAGCGATGGCTGAGACACCACTGCGTTGGTGAAGTCGAGAGTGACGTTGCCACTGGTTACCCGTACCTCAAGCCGCTGGGGCACGGCCCAGTGGCCGTCGCGCTTCACGTTGCCGCTGTGGCAGTCGATGTGCACGACGTCTTTGGGTTTCGCGGGCTGCCCTCCCATCGCGAAACCAGGGGTGACGGGCAGGTCGGTGGTCAGCGCCGCGAGCTCGCCGTAGGTGCGCGCCGTGAGCGCTAGCTCCAGCCGCTCGTCGAGTTCCTCCGCGGTCAGCCTGCCATCACCCGCCGCCACCCGGAGCATCTCGACGAACCGGTCCCGGTCCTCGTGCGAAGCGCGCACCTGGGCCGCCGGCACCACCTCATCGCCGGACCCGGACCCGGGTCCCAGTCGGGGAAACCTCTCCAGCCATGGACAAACTGTAAGGCGGCCACGGCTTACCCTGCACCCGCCGCCATCGCAAGGACCGCACCAGCCTCTGCCGGAACGGCCGCGCACCCACGCCGCCGGAACGGCCGCGCACCCGCCGCTACCGGACAGCCGCACCCCCCGCCGGACCTCCTGTGCCTCGGGCGCCATCACTCGCCGCCAGCGCCTGCGGCCAGCTGCTGCCAGGTCTTGCCGCTGCGCACGCTCGCGGGACGTTCGGTGACGATATCCGAGCCCGGCCGGGCGCTGTCATCGCGAGCCTTGACCAGGATCCATCGACGCTCGCCGGTCCGGATCAGGGAGAACCGGCCGGAGAGCTTGCCGCCGCTCAGCACGAACGACAACTGGCCCGGCTCATTACGCACGATCTGCACCGTGCCCTCATCCCAGATGATCACTGCGCCGGTACCGCGCTGCTGGCCCTCGTGTACGCCCTCGAAATCACCTGCCGCCATGGAATGGTCCTCGACTGGCACGGCCAGCCGCCGGACGCCGGGATCGAGCGACGGTCCCTTGGGCACCGCCCAGGACCGCAGCACCTCTCCCACCTGCAGGCGCAGGTCGAAATGCAACCTGGTCGCGTCATGGAGCTGCACCACGAAGCGCGAAGCCGTCACGACGCCCTAGTATGCCGAGCGCCAGGTCCGATGCCGAGTTTGCCGATACCGGGTTGCAAGGAGAGACGATGACTTTGTTCGACCTGTCCGGGAAGACGGCCGTCGTCACCGGGGGGACCCGCGGGATCGGGCTCATGATGGCGCGCGGCCTGCTGGAAGCCGGGGCGGCGCACGTGTACATCAGCTCGCGCAAGGCCGATGCGTGCGCGGATGCCGCACAGGAGCTCTCGCGGTACGGGACCGTCACCGCGATTCCCGCGGACCTGTCCACCGAGGCGGAATGCCTGCGCCTGGCCAGCGAGGTCGGCGACCGCGAGCAGGCCGTGAACATTCTGGTCAACAACGCCGGGGCCACCTGGGGCGCGCCCCTGGCCGAGTTCCCCGCCGCGGCCTGGGACAAGGTCGTCGATCTCAACCTGAAGGCCCCGTTCTTCCTCACCCGGGCCTTCCTGCCACTGCTGGAGGCCGGCGGCACGCACGATGACCCGGCCCGGGTCATCAATGTCGGGAGCATCGACGGGCTGCACGTGCCGTCGCTCCCCACCTACTCCTACTCGGCCAGCAAGGCCGGACTGCACCACCTGACCCGGGTACTGGCCAGGGAACTCGGCCCCCGGCAGATCACCGTCAACGCAGTCGCGCCCGGCCCGTTCGAGTCCAAGATGATGGCCGCCACCCTGAAAGCGTCCGGGGACGAGATCGCGAGCAGAGCCCCGCTGCGCCGCATCGGCCGCCCCGACGATATGGCCGGCGTCGCTGTCTACCTGTCCTCGCGGGCCGGCGCGTACGTCACCGGCGCGGTGATCCCGGTTGACGGCGGACTCGCCACCACCGTCTGACCAGTTCGTCCCGGCCCGGCCGCGGCTGACCGTGTGCCGCTCCGCTACTATTCGCGGCTAGCCTGCGAGGCAGCCGCCGCCTATTTGTCGCTTTATCGACCTTTACCAGGCAGCTCGTAGCACAGCCGTCATCAGCAGGCCGCCCGGTTGCCGACGGCCATTAGGCTCGCCCCGTGCGCGTCCTGATGCCGCTGCCCGATAACGACTTTGATGTCACCGAGGTCGCTGTCCCGTGGCACATCCTCACCGCAGCCGGCCACCGGGTGACGTTCGCCACCGAGCGGGCCGGGACCAGGCCGGCCGGCGATCCTCGCCTGCTGACCGGCGTCCTGTTCGGAAAGCTCGGGGCCGCAGCAGAGGCCCAGCGCTTCTACCGGCAGCTCAGCACCGACGACGAGTTCCTGCGCACCATCAGCTGGACCGATATCGTCCCGGCCGATTACGACGGCCTGATCCTGCCCGGCGGGCACGCGCCGGGCATGCGGCAGTACCTGTCCGCGCTCGTTCTGCAAGAAAAGGCCGCCCAGTTCTGGGCACTCGGCCGCCCGGTGGGGGCCATCTGCCACGGCACCCTCGTGCTGGCGCGGACCGCGGACCCCGGCACCGGCCGCAGCGTGCTTGCGGACCGCCGGACCACCTGCCTGCCCAAGTACATGGAACGCGGCGCGTACCTGCTCACCGCCTGGCGCCTCGGCCGCTACTACCGGACCTACCCGGCCTACGTGCAGGACGAGGTGACGGCCGCGCTGGCCGATCCGGCCCAGTTCGAGCGCGGGCCGCGGGTGCTGGCCGCCCGTGGCACCGCCAGCGACGACTCCGCTGCGTTCGTCGTCCAGGACCGCAACTACATCTCCGCGCGCTGGCCCGGCGACGCCTACCTGTTCGGCAGGCGGTTCCTCGCCATGCTCGCCGGCTGATTTATTTGCTTGCCGCAGGCAAGTAAGATGGTAGCGTACAAGAATGCCAGTAAAGAGCGCGTTGCCCGGCAACGCCGATGTAGGGCACGACGAAGCCGGGCACGACGCGGCGATAGGCGCGATCGAGTCGGCGCTGCACTCACTTTCCCGCTCGCTCCGGCAGGTCCGGCTGCATGACTTCCTGCGCGCCGAGGCGCGTGTCGATGTCGACCGGGCCGGCATGGCCCTGCTCTACGTGCTGCACGTGAACGGGGCGAGCCTGCGGCTGACCGACTTGGCCGAGCAACTGCACATCGACGCACCCGCGGTGACCAGGAAGGCACAGCAGCTCGAACGCTCCGGCCTGGTCGGCAGATCCCGGGACTCCGCGGACGGGCGGGCGACCCGGCTGCAGCTCACCGCCGCGGGCGGCGACGCGATCAGCCGGATCCTGGCTGCCCGCCGGGCCTGGCTGACCGGGCTTCTCTCCGGCTGGCCCGAATCCGAGCAGGCCGAGTTCGCGCGGCTGCTCCGCCAGTTCACCAGCGACGTCGACCGGCACCTGGGGGGCCTCGATGCCTGAGCTTTCTGCTGTCTCCGGCCAGCAGCGAAACCGGCGAGATGAGCAAGGCAGAGCACAAGAGGATCCTGGTGATCCTCGGGGCGCTGATGCTCGGCATGTTCCTGGCCGCGCTCGATCAGACGATCGTCGCCACGGCGCTGCCGACGATCGCGGGTGACTTGCACGGCCTGAACCACCTGTCCTGGGTGGTGACCGCCTACATTCTTACCGCAACGATCTCGACCCCGCTGTGGGGCAAGCTCGGTGACCTTTACGGCCGGAAGAAGCTCTTCCAGGCGGCGATCGTTATCTTCCTCATCGGCTCGGCGCTGTCCGGGCTGTCGCAGGACATGGCCCAGCTGATCGGATTCCGTGCGCTGCAGGGGATCGGCGCCGGCGGGCTGATGGTCGGCGCCCAGGCGATCATCGGCGACGTCGTCAGCCCCCGCCAGCGCGGTCGCTACATGGGTTACTTCGGCGCGGTCTTCGGCCTCTCCAGTGTCATAGGCCCCCTGGCCGGGGGCTTCATCACCCAGCACCTGAGCTGGCGGTGGGTCTTTTACATCAACCTGCCGATCGGCATCGTCGCGCTCGCGGTCATCTCGGTCGTGCTCCAGCTGCCGCGGCACCGCACCCGCCATGCCATCGATTATCTCGGAACTGCCCTACTGGGAGCGGGGGTCACCGTCATCATCCTGCTCACCACCTGGGGCGGCACGACCTACGCCTGGGGCTCCGCGCCGATCCTCTCGCTGGCGGTGGCCGCGGCGGTATTCGGCACCGCGTTCTGCTGGGTGGAGGTACGCGCCGCCGAGCCGGTTATTCCGCTCCAGCTTTTCCGGAACTCAGTATTCTCCGTGTCGAACTCGATCGGTTTCATCGTCGGCTTCGTGATGTTCGGCGCGATTATCTACATTCCGCTGTACCTGCAGACGGTGCACGCCGCCACGCCGACGAGCTCAGGGCTGCAGCTGCTGCCGCTTGTCTGCGGGATGCTCGTCACGTTCACCATCAGCGGGCGGCTGGTGACGAAGTGGGGAAGATACAAGATCTTCCCGGTCATCGGCACCGCCGTGATGTCCCTCGGGCTTTTCCTGTTCTCCCTCCTCACGCCGTCGACTCCGCTTGCCGTCTCGTCGATCTACATGGTCGTCCTCGGACTGGGAATCGGCTGCGTCATGCAGGTTCTCGTTGTCGCCGTGCAGAACGCAGTACCGCAGAGCCAGCTCGGCACGGCGACATCCTCCTCGACGTTCTTCCGTTCGATCGGCGGCGCGTTCGGCGTCGCCGTCTTCGGGGCGATCTTCAACAACCGCCTCGCCGCCAACCTGCCGAAGTACCTGCCACCAGCCGCGCTGCGGGCCGTGCACGGCAGCAACGTCTCGGCCAGTCCCGCTCAGCTCGATGCGCTACCGGCGGCCATCCATCACGGCTATGTCCTGGCGTTCAGCGAATCCCTGCATGCCGTCTTCCTGATCGGCGCGCCGATCGCCTTGCTGGCCTTCGTCCTTACCTTGTTCCTGAAAGACCTGCCCCTGCGGGACCGCGCCTACCTCGCGGCCGGTGGCGAGGTGCCAGCCGGGACTGCGACCGGCGGGCCGGGCCGGAACGCGCCGGACCTGCCGCCGGAGACGGCCAAGGTCTAGCACGGGCACAGCACGGCCATGACCGGGAACCGCCGGCCCGCCGAGGCGCCCGGCGACCGGCTGGAGTAGACAGGGCAGGGTGATACACGGGCGGGGCAGCGCTGCCTGCCGGTAACCCGCAGCCTGCCGTTAACGCATGAGTCGCGGCCGAGCGGGCATCAACGCCCGGCTGGGATCGTTATGTGGGTGACGGCGGCACCGTCATCGGGAAGCTCGCGTCCGGCGCCTCCGCCCCGCTGAAAAGAACTGCTCAGGAAGGACAGCACGTGAAGGCCACCGAGATACTGCACGAGCGAGGCCAGAGCATCTGGCTCGACAACATCACCCGCGCCATGCTGAACTCCGGCAAGATCCAGCGCTACATCGATTCCTACTCGGTGACCGGCCTCACCTCGAATCCGTCGATCTTTGACAAGGCCATCGGCTCGGGCGACTACGACGAGTCGATTGCCGCCAAGGCCGCCGCCGGGCTGTCCGGCGAGGACCTTTTCTTCGAGCTGGCCATCGAGGACCTGCGGCGGGCGGCCGATGAATTCCTGGGCATCCACGAGCGGACCGACGGGGTGGACGGCTGGGTCTCGCTGGAGGTATCACCGCTGCTGGCGCGCGACA
Organism: uncultured Actinomycetes bacterium; assembly: GCA_963707065.1. Taxonomy (GTDB): domain Bacteria; phylum Actinomycetota; class Actinomycetes; order Streptosporangiales; family Streptosporangiaceae; genus Palsa-506. The sequence goes on along the minus strand of CAVPPJ010000008.1, from coordinate 126,343 downwards.
CGGCCAAGACGGTCGAGGCCGCGAAGATGCTGCACGCCAAGGCCGGCCGGACGAACCTGTTTATCAAGATCCCCGGCACCCCGGCGGGCCTGCCGGCGATCACCGAGTGCATCGCCGCGGGCGTGCCGATCAACGTCACGCTGCTGTTCTCCGCCGAGCAGTACCTGGCCGCCGCGGACGCTTACCTCCGCGGCGTGGAGCAGCGGATCGCGGCCGGCCTTGACCCGGCGGTCCCGTCGGTGGCATCCGTCTTCATGTCCCGCTGGGATGTGGCGGTGACGGGCAAGGTCCCGGCCGAGCTGAGCGACCGGCTCGGCCTGGCGGTCGGGCAGGCCACCTACCGTGCCTACCGGCAGCTGCTGAACTCGGACCGGGCGCTCCGGCTGGAGAACGCGGGCGTGCGCATGCAGCGGCTGCTGTGGGCGAGCACCGGGACGAAGAACCCGGACGCGCCCGACACGCTGTACGTGCACGGCCTGGCCGCCCCGTTCACGATCAACACGATGCCGGACAAGACCCTGGAGGCCTTCGCTGATCACGGCGAGGTCGGCGAGGCGATGCCCGCCGACGGCGGCGACTGCGACGAGGTCCTCGCGAAGTTCGCGGACGCGGGCATCGACGCGCAGGCACTGGCGACGAAGCTGCAGGATGACGGCGCGGATGCGTTCGTCGACGCGTGGACCGACTTGCTGGACGTGATCTCCTCGCACAGCGAGTCCCTGACCTGAGCGACGATCACCAGCCCGGCGGGCCGGGCTGCCCGGTAACCTGAGCGGCCCGGTCACCGGACCGGATGACCTACCGGAGGGACGACAGATGCCGACCATCCCGCTACGCGAGCGCCCGTCGTGGAAGGCGCTGGAGCAGCACCACGCCGAGATCGGCGGACGGCACCTGCGCGACCTGTTCGCCGCGGAGCCGGGGCGCGGCGAGCGCCTCAGCGCCGAGGCGGCCGGGCTGTACCTGGATTACTCCAAGAACCGGGTCACCGACGAGACGCTGCGGCTGCTGCTCGAGCTTGCCCGCGAGTCAGGGCTGGAGCAGCGCCGGGACATGATGCTGCGCGGCGAGCCGATCAACGTCTCGGAGCACCGGCCGGTGCTGCACGTCGCGCTGCGGATGCCCAGGGGCAGTTCGCTGATCGTCGACGGCACCGACGTCGTGGCGCAGGTACACGAAGTGCTGGACCGGATGGCGGACTTCGCCGGGCGGGTCAGGTCAGGCCAGTGGCAGGGCTTCACCGGCAAGCCGATCAGGAACATCATCAACGTCGGCATCGGCGGCTCCGACCTCGGGCCGGTGATGGCCTATGAGGCACTGCGCTTCTACAGCCGCCGCGACCTGACGTTCCGCTTCGTCTCCAACGTGGACTCGACCGATTTCGCCGAGGCCACCCGCGACCTGTACGCCGACGAGACGCTGTTCATCATCTCGTCCAAGACGTTCGGCACCCTGGAGACCCGCACGAACGCCCGCTCGGCGCGGGACTGGGTGATCAGCCAGCTCGGCGACGAGGCGGCGGTGGCGAAGCACTTCGTGGCGGTTTCCACGAACGCCGAGCGGGTCGCCGAGTTCGGCATCGACACGGCGAACATGTTCGGCTTCTGGGACTGGGTCGGCGGCCGGTACTCGATGGACTCGGCCATCGGCCTGTCCACCATGCTGGCGATCGGGCCCGGGCATTACGGCGAGTTGCTGGCCGGATTCCACGAGATGGACGAGCACTTCCGCACGGCGCCGCTGGAGGCGAACCTGCCGGTGCTGATGGGGCTGCTGGCGGTCTGGTACGGGGACTTCTTCGACGCGCAGACGGCCGGCGTGATGCCGTACGAGCAGTACCTGAAGCGATTCCCCGCGTACCTGCAGCAGCTCACGATGGAGTCCAACGGCAAGCACGTGACCCTGGACGGCACCGCGGTGGACTACCAGACCGGGGCGGTTTACTGGGGCGAGCCGGGCACGAACGGCCAGCACAGCTTCTACCAGCTCATTCACCAGGGCACGAAGCTCATCCCGGTCGACCTGATCGGCTTCGGCCAGAGCCTCAACCCGCTGCGCGACCACCACGACGTGCTGTCGTCCAACGTCTTCGCGCAGGCCCAGGCCCTCGCGTTCGGCAAGACCGAGGAGGAGGTGCTGGCCGAGGGCACTCCGCCGGAGGTAGCGCCGCACCGGGTGATGGAGGGCAACCGCCCGACCAACGTGCTGATGGCCGAGAAGCTGACCCCGCGCCTGCTCGGCGCGCTGGTGGCGCTGTACGAGCACAGCGTGTTCACCCAGGGCACGATCTGGGGCATCGACTCCTTTGACCAGTGGGGCGTCGAGCTCGGCAAGGTGCTGGCGGCCGCGATCATCCCCGAGCTGGAAAACGAGACCGAGCCCGAGCTCACGCATGACTCGTCCACCAACGCCCTGATCCGGCGCTACCGCGGCCTCAAGGGCTAGCGGGCGCCGGGAGCTAGGAGAACAGCGATGACAACCGACAAGCCCATGCAGCTCGGCATGATCGGGCTCGGCCGGATGGGCGCGAACCTGGTCCGCCGCCTGATGCGGGACGGGCACCGCTGTGTCGTCTATGACGTCAGCTCCGAGGCCGTGAAGCAGCTTGAGGCCGAGGGCGCGACCGGCGCCACGTCCCTGGCGGACTTCGTCGCGAAGCTGGAGACGCCGAGGGCCGCGTGGCTGATGCTGCCCGCCGCCATCACCGGGCAGACGCTCGGCGAGCTGGCAGAGCTGCTGGAGCCCGGCGACGCGGTGATCGACGGCGGGAACTCCTACTACCGGGACGACATCATCCGGGCGAAGCAGCTCGCGCCGAAGCAGATCCACTACCTGGACTGCGGCACCTCGGGCGGGGTCTTCGGCCTGGACCGCGGCTACTGCCTGATGATCGGCGGCGAGGACGAGCCGGTCGGGCGGCTGGACCCGATCTTCGCCACGCTGGCCCCCGGCTTCGGCAGCGCCGAGGCCACCCCGGGCCGGACCCGGACCACGGGCACTGCCCCGGACGGGTACCTGCACTGCGGGCCGAACGGGGCGGGGCACTTCGTCAAGATGGTCCACAACGGCATCGAGTACGGCATGATGGCCGCGATCGCCGAGGGCCTGTCCATCATCAAGCACGCCAACGTCGGCAAGGCCGAAGTGTCATCGGGTGACGCGGAGACCACTCCCCTGCGCGACCCGGAGTTCTACCAGTACGACATCGACGTCGCCGAGGTCGCCGAGGTATGGCGCCGCGGCTCGGTCGTCGGATCCTGGCTGGTCGACCTGACCGCGGATGCGCTGGCCCGGTCGCCGCAGCTGGACGACTTCGAGGGCCGGGTCTCGGACTCCGGCGAAGGCCGCTGGACAGTCCTCGCCGCGGTCGACGAGGGCGTTCCCGCCCCGGTGATAACCGCGGCGCTGATCCAGCGGTTCGAATCCCGCGGCCTCGGCGAGTTCACCGACAAGGTCCTGTCTGCGATGCGCAGCGAGTTCGGCGGCCACGCCGAGAAGAAGGACTAGCAAGCCACGGTGACATGGCGATCTGGGACAACCGGGCCACCCAGCACTACGCGGTCGCCGACTACGACGACCTGCCGCGGCTACTGCACCGGATCACTCTGGCCGGCGACATCCCGGTCGGCATCAGCGGTGACACCAGCGTGGTGCGCAAGGGTGACGCGAGCCGCTACTCGCCGATCGCCGCCTGAGTAGCGGCCGGAAGCGCGCCGGGGACAGCGCCGGCCTGAGTCGCTCCCGGGGCCGGGTCGGCCGGAAGCGCCCGCGAGGCAGTTAAGCCGCCTGGCGGCTCGCCCGGCAGCGTGGTGATAGCCCGGACCAGCGCCGGCCGCCAGATCACGACGGCTGCCATCACCAGGGCGAGCAGCAGCGCCGAGCCCGCGGTGGTCCAGCCCACCCCGATCCGGTCGATGACGGGTCCTTGCACCAGCGAGCCGATCGGGTAAGCGACGCCGAGGGCTACCAGGTAAAAGCTGAGCACCCGGCCCCGGTAGGCGGCCGGGGCCCGGAGCTGGACCACGGTCGAGAGCCCGGACAGCACCCCGATGTACACCAGGCCGACGGCGAACAGCGTGGCCGCGCCCCACCAGGGCGTCTGCGACGTGCTGTAGGCGACCAGCGTCACCGGCAGCAGGCCAAGGCTCCAGCCGAGCACGCGGCCGCGGCCCAGCCGGGACGCCAGCGGCGCGAGGGCCAGCGCGCCCGCCACGGCGCCGACGCCCTGAGCGGTGGTGAGCAGCCCGGTCGTCTGCGCCACCGCCCTGGCGCCGTCATGGGTGACGTGGTGCGCCATCACCGGGACGAGGGCGATGAACGGCGAGGCGATGAGGGCCACGACCGCGATCGCGATGATCGCGGCCCGGCAGGACGGCTCGCGCCGGGCCGCGCCGAAGCCGGCCCGCAGCGACGCGAGCAGGCCCGCTGAACCGCCGCCCGGAGGGGCCAGCCGCACGAACGCGAGGGCGACGACGACAGCGAGGAACGACGCAGCATTTGCCTCGAACGCGACCGGGTAGCCGAACGCCGCCACCGTCAGCCCGGCCAGCGCCGGCCCGGCGATGCGGCCGAGATTGAACTGGGCGGAATTGAGCGAGATGGCCGCGAGGAACTCGGACTTCGGCACCAGGTCAGGCAGGATTGCCTGCTGGAATGGCCCGATCAGGGCGGATGCCGAGCCCTGCAGCGTGACCAGCGCCACGAGCTCGGCCGGGCTCTGGTGCCCGGAGCCGACGAGAACGGCGAGCAGCACGGCACTGGCCGCCGCGGCCAGGTTGCCGATGGCGAGTACGGGCCGGCGTGGCAGCCGGTCGGCCAGTGCGCCGCCCACTGGCGACAGCAGGCCGATGGGCAGGAACGCTCCGGCGGCGACCAGAACCGCCCACGTCGCCTTCCCGGTCTGGGAGATGACCAGGGCGCCGACCGCGACGGTCTGCATCCAGGAACCGATGTAAGACACGAGCCCGGCAGCCCACAGCAGCGCGAAGCTGCGGTGCCGCAGCGGCCGCAGCGAGGTCAGGCCACGGCCCGGCGTGCCCGCCGGCACCTCCGGAATGCCGGATTCGTCAGTGGGGGCCAGCACAGCGGCCACGTTACCGCTTCCTCCTCGTGCGCAACGGCGCCGGAGCGTCACGCCCTACCGAGGACTGCGGGGCACATCACGATCCTGCGGCCGGGTATCCGGCGTGAAGGCGAGGCCCTTCCGCGGCAGGATGGCGCCATGCGCGCGATTCTGGTGGAGCAGTTCGGGGTCCGGCCGGCCGTCGCCGAGGTGCCTGACCCGGCGGCCGCTGATCACGGGGTCACGCTGCGGGTGGCCGCGACCGGGCTATGCCGCAGCGACTGGCATGGCTGGCAGGGTCATGATCATGACATCCGGCTGCCGCATGTACCCGGGCACGAGATCGCGGGCACGATCGCGGCGGTCGGCCGGGAGGTGCGGGGCTGGTCCGAGGGAGACCGCGTCACCGTCCCGTTCGTCTGCGCGTGCGGCGCCTGCGCGCAGTGCCGTGACGGGAACCAGCAGGTGTGCCTGCACCAGGAACAGCCGGGGTTCAGCTACTGGGGTTCCTTCGCCGAGTACGTCGCCGTGCCCTGGGCGCAGGTCAACCTGGTCCGGCTGCCGGACGAGCTCGGCTTCGACGAGGCGGCCGCGCTGGGCTGCCGCTTCGCGACGGCCTACCGGGCTGTCCGGCAGGTCGGCCGGGTGGCCGCGGGCGAATGGGTGGCCGTCTTCGGCTGCGGCGGCGCCGGGCTGTCGGCGGTCATGATCGCGGCGGCGGCGGGCGCCGCGGTGATCGCGGTCGATGTCAGTCCCGGCGCGCTCGCGCTCGCCGCCGGGCACGGCGCCGCGTACACGCTGGCCGCAGGCCCGGATATCGCCGGGCAGATCCGGCAGATCACTGGCGGCGGCGCCCAGCTGTCCGTGGATGCGATCGGCTCGGCGCAGGTAGCGCAGTCGGCGCTGCGATCCCTGCGGCCACGCGGCCGCCACGTGCAGATCGGGCTGCTGCCGGGCGAGATAAGCCTCGACCTGACGGCACTGATCGGGCGGGAACTGCAATGGCTGGGCAGCCATGGCATGGCGGCGCGCGAGTATCCGGAGATGCTCGAGTTCATCCGGTCCGGGGCAGTGCGGCCCGGCGACCTGGTCACCCGCGTCATCGGGCTGGAGGACGTGCCCGAGGCGCTCGCGGCGATGAGTACCGGCAGCACCCCCGGGGTCACCGTCATCCGCCCGGGCGCGGGAGTATGAACCATGGCAACGCAAAAGACCATGGCAAGCCCGCGCCCGGACGATCACGTCATCACGCTGTTTGGCGTCACCGGCGACCTGGCCAAACGCAAGCTGCTGCCTGGCCTGTTCCACCTGGCCAAGGCTGGCCTGATGCCCGAGAACTACCAGATCATCGGCTCGGCGCCGGCCAGGTCCGCGCTCAGCGACGACGACTTCCGCAAGCATGCGAAGGATGCCGTCGCCGAATTCGGCAGTTCCATGCCGACCGGGACCGCCTGGCAGAAGTTCGCGGCAGCACTGCATTTCGGTGCCGCGGACCCGGATGACCCGGGCCCGCTCGTGGCGGCGGTCAAGGCCGCCGAGAAGAAGCTCGGCGGGAGCCCGCGGCGCATCTTCCACCTGGCCGTGCCGCCGGGCGCCTTCGGGTCGGTCGTCGGGATGCTCGGCGACTCTGGTCTTGCGACTAAGCGTTCCCGCGTGATCGTCGAGAAGCCGTTCGGCACGGATCTCGCCTCGGCCCGGAAGCTGAACGAGACGATCCATGCGGTCTTCGACGAGTCGCAGGTGTTCCGGATCGACCATTTCCTCGGCAAGGAGTCCATCGACAACATCCTCGCCCTCCGTTTCGCCAACGGGTTCATTGAGCCACTCTGGAACCGCCAGTACATCAGCCACGTGCAGATCGACGTGCCGGAGGAGATCGGCATCGAGGGCCGGGCCCAGTTCTTCGAGGGGACCGGCGCGTTCCGGGACATGATCGTGACCCACCTGTTCCAGGTGCTCGGCTTCGTCGCGATGGAGCCGCCGACGTCGCTGGCCGCCAAATCGCTGCGGGACGAGAAGGGCAAGGTCTTTGACGCCATCAGGCCGCTCGACGTCGCGCATGTCGTCCGCGGCCAGTACGCGGGCTACCGGGACGAGCCGGGCGTCTCGGCCACGTCGCAGACCGAGACGTTCGCCGCCCTGCGCGTCGAGGTGGACAACTGGCGCTGGGCGGGCGTGCCGTTCTACCTGCGTTCCGGCAAGTTGCTCCCGCAGCGCCGCCAGGTGATCACGCTCACCTTCCGGGCGCCGGTGATGCAGATGTTCGGAGACGAGACCAGGGCCAAGCGCAAGGCCAAGGGGAACCAGCTGGTCATCGACTTCGATGATCCGGGCTGGATCACTACCCGCTTCCTGGCCAAGCAACCCGGCCCGGGGATGCACCTCGGCGAGGCGGAGATGACCTTCCGCTATGGCGACTCGTTCCGCCGGGCGCATGAGCTCGAGGGCTATGAGCGGCTGCTGTTGCTGGCCATGCTCGGCGATCAGTCTTTCTTCACCCGGTCGGACGGGATCGAGCGGGTGTGGGAGATCTCCGCTCCGCTGCTCGACGACCCGCCGCCGGTCGAGCTCTACTCCCCGGGCTCGTGGGGGCCGGAGTCGATCGACCGCCTGATCGCGCCGTACCGCTGGTACCTGCCGGACGGCAAGGAGCCAGACGGCAGTAAGTCAGCTCCCGCCAGCCGCGCCCGCTAACCGCCAGCCCGGCAGCGGGCGCCGCGGCTAGCGGTGCCGCGCGTCCAGCCACCGCGGCCATTCGGTCAGCCCGCCGGATGCTTTCTCGTTGCCCGTGCGACGTAATAAGCCTGTCGTGCCAGGAGTGGCCAGATTTCCGTATTTTAAACCTGTACGAAGATATGGTATTGCGATACAGTCGGCCTGTGCCCGGCTGAGGTAGCCGGGCGGAAGGCGGTGCCCGGTGATTGCGAACGTCGTCATTGCGGAGCCAAGCGCTCCGGTCAGCAAAGGCCTGCGAGCAGGGTCGCTCGGCCTGGTCTCCAGCGTGGTGATCGCGGTCTCGTCGACCGCGCCCGCCTACAGCATGGCCGCCACGCTCGGCCTTATCGTCGCCATCGTCGGCGTGCACAGCCCGGGCACGCTGATCGCGTCGTTCCTGCCGATGCTCTGCATCGCCTACGCGTTCCGCGAGATGAACAAGGTAGACCCGGACTGCGGCACGACGTTCACCTGGACGACCCGCGCCTTCGGTCCGCTGGCCGGCTGGATGGGCGGCTGGGGAATCATCGCCGCCGACGTGATCGTGATGGCCAGCCTCTCGCAGATCGCCGGCCGGTACGCGCTGCTGCTGGTCGGCGCGGACGGGCTGGCGGCGCAGACACTCTGGGTGACGGTCGGCGGCGTGGCCTTCATCGCGCTGCTCACCTGGATCTGCTACCGGGGCATCGAGGTCTCGGCCCGGCTGCAGCAGGTCCTGCTGGCCATCGAGCTCATCGCGCTGGGCGTCTTCTCCGTGGTGGCGTTCGTCAAGGCGGGCACCGGCCATGCGCTGCCGGGCGCGGCTCATCCGTCGGCCTCCTGGCTCAGCCCGTGGACCGGGTCCTTCGGGAACCTGTCGAACTCGTTCCTGCTGGCCGTCTTCATCTACTGGGGCTGGGACTGCGCGCTGTCCGTCAATGAGGAAACCAAGGACAAGGCAAGGACCCCTGGGCGGTCCGCAGTCATCTCGACGGTCATGCTGGTCGCCGTCTTCGCCGTGATCAGTACCGCCGCGCTGGCCTTCGCCGGGCCGGCCTTCCTGGCCCGGCACAGCACCGACGTGCTCAGCGCGATGTCCACGGCCGTGCTCGGCAGCACGGCAGGCAAGCTGCTCATCCTGTGCGTGCTGACCTCGGCCACCGCGTCGGCCCAGACCACGATCATGCCGACCGCCCGCGCGACGCTGGCCATGGCCGCCCACCGGGCGCTGCCGGCCCGGTTCGCCAGGATGCATCCCCGCTACCTCACCCCGACCACGGCAACCCTGGTGATGGGCGGGGTCTCGGCTATCTTCTACGTCGGGCTGACGCTGACCTCGAAGAACGTGCTCGCGGACTCGGCCTCCTCGGTCGGCCTGCTGATCGCGTTCTACTACGGGCTGACCGGGTTCGCCTGCGCCTGGTTCTTCCGCCGCGAGCTGCTGGCGAGCCCCCGCGCGCTGCTGTTCAAGGGAATCGCGCCGGCCCTCGGCGGCCTGGCGCTGCTGGCCGCGTTCGTGCTGTCGATCAAGTCGTACTGGCCGGCCGCGAGCAGCTACTCGAGCTTCGCCGGAATCGGCGGTATCTTCCTGATCGGCGCCGGCTCCCTGCTGGTCGGGGTTGTCCTTATGCTGATCACCAGGTGGCGGCTGCCCGCCTTCTTCGCCGGCGGCACGCTCCCCCCGGTCCGGCAGCCGTCCACCGGCATCGGCACCGACGCAAGGAGTGACGCGGAATGACCCCGGTCGACATAGCAGCCCGGCCCGGTGGCGCACCCGGCGCGGGCCGAGGCACCCGGCGCGCGGGCCGCCGCAAGGTCGCCGTCCTCGAGGCCGCCGTCCGCGTCATCGCGGCACGGGGAGCCGAGGCCACCCGGTTCGCCGACGTGGCCACGGAGAGCGGCGTGCCGGTCAGCACCCTGCAGTACTACTTCGGATCCCGCGAGGATCTCCTGGTCGCCGCCTTCCGGCACGCTTCCGGCACCGAGATCGCCGCGCTGCAGGCCGAGCTCGCTGACCTGGACGACCCCTGGGAGCAGCTGACCTGCATCGTCACCCGGGCGCTGGCCGGCTACCAGGCAGACGAGGCCGGGTCCGGGCGGCTGTGGATCGAGTCGTGGCACTTCGGCATCAGGGACGCCGAGATGCGCGGCGACGCGCTGGGTGATTACGCGGCCTGGCGGCGTCTGGTCGCCGCGGCCGTCCGCGCCGGAACGGCGGCCGGCCGGTTCGCCGGCCGACACTCCCCTGAGCGAGTCGCCGTGCTGGCCATCGCGCTCGTTGACGGGGTCGGCATCCCGCTCGCGCTCGGCGATCCGGAGATCACGGCGACCGGGGCGATCGAGGATGTGCTGGCCGCGCTGGCCGCGCTGCTGGGCCTGGAATCAGGCTGACCGGCCAGTCACGGGCTCAGGGCGCCTGGGTGCCCGCGACCCAGTCACCGTGCTCGAGGATCTCGGCCGCGCCCCGGACGACGCAGCGCAGCGGGTCGTCCACGACCTGCGCCGGGATGCCCGCGGCCGCCTCGATCCTGCTGCCCAGCCCCGGCAGCAGCGCGCCGCCCCCGGCGATGCGGATCTTCCCCCGCACCACGTCCTCGGCCAGATTCGGCGGGATATCCGACAGCATCTCCTGCACCGAATCGACGATCGCCGCGGCGGAGTGCTCTAGCGCCTCGGCAACGAGCCAGGCCGGCACCTGCTCCACCCGGGGCGTCCGGCGCGCGGCATCGATGCCGACCGTCTCCACCGATTCGCTCGCGCCGTCGGCAAGACCCAGCGTGACCTTCAGGCTCCTGGCCGCGTTGCGGCCGATGAGCAGGCCGAACTCGGCCTTGACGGCAGCGACGATCGCCTCGTCCATGACGTTGCCGCCGAGGCGCAGCGACTGGGCGCGCACCACGTGCCCGCCCGCCAGCACCGCGACCTCGGTGGTCCCGCCGCCGATGTCCACGATGAAGGCCCCGGATCCGGCGGCGAGGTCGAAGCCCGCGCCAGCCGCGGCAGCGACGGGCTCGTCGATGAGCCGCACGGCGCAGCGGGGCCGCTGCGCTTCCACCGCGGCGGCCAGGGACCGCCGCTCCACCCAGGTAGCGCCGCCGGGCACGCAGACCACGGCCGAGGGGCGCAGCACGCCGCGCCGCAGCCGGGCCCGGCGCAGGAAGGCCCGCAGCATGGCCGCTGCCGCGTCCAGGTCGGCGATGACCCCATCCCGCAGCGGGTGGACGACCTCGATGTCCTGGGGTTCCTTCCCGGACAGGGCATCGGCGGCCTGGCCGACGGCGGCCACCTTGCCGGTTGCCCTGTCCACGGCGATCGCCGAGGGTTCTTCGAGAACGAGCCCGCGCCCGATGACGCAGACGAGCGTGTTGACCGTGCCGAGGTCGATCGCTACGCCCGCCCGCAACCGCATGATGCCCGTCCTTTGCCCGGAATGCCGTCCGCCTTCCCCAGTATTGTGGCCTCTCGCGCGGGCTTGGGGGGGTCGTCCGGAATGACCCGAAGGTGCGGGCAGCGATGACCGGCCGGATTTCGGCCGGTTGACCCGGTTAGCTCAGCTGTCCGGGATATCAGCCGTGCCCGTGATCTTGACAGCGGCCACGGCCGGGGACCGGGCTGGGAGGTAGCCTCGGAGAGGTCCCGCGGCACTACAGGCGACGCACCGACCCGGAGCCGGCCCGGTAAGCGGAATGGTCTGGGCTCCGCTCACCATCGACAAGGAGCAGACCGACATGTCCCTCTTCCAGCGAGCCCACGACATCGTCGCGGCCAAGGCCAACAAGGCGCTCGACGCGGCCGAGAAGCCCGACGAGATGCTCGACCTGTCCTATGAGCAGATGCTCGACCAGATCACCCAGGTCCGCCGGGCGCTTGTCACCATCGCCGCGTCACGCAAGCAGATCGAGTTGCAGGAGCAGCAGCTCCAGCATTCGGTGGCGCACCTTCAGGACCAGGCCAAGGCCGCGCTCGCCCAGGGCAAAGAGGACCTGGCGCGGGAGGCCCTGTCGCGCAAGGCCGCAGCCCAGGCTCAGATCGACGGCATGGAGCCCCAGCGCCAGCAGCTCACCGAGCAGGAAGAGAAGCTGGAGCAGACCCTCGCCGCCCTGCAGAAGAAGGTCAACGACTTCCGGACCCAGAAGGAAGTGCTGAAGGCGCAGTACAGCGCGGCGCAGGCCGAGAGCTCGGTCAACGAGAGCGTCGCGGGGATCTCCACGACCTTCGGCGACTCCGGGGCGGCGCTCCAGCGCGCCCAGGACAAGATCGCCACGATGCAGGCCCGGGCCGGTGCCATGGACGAACTGCTCCAGTCCGGCGTCCTGGAGGACGTCGGCGGCGACACGGACGACATCCAGCGGGAACTCGATGAAGCCGGGTCGGCCGCCGAGGTGGACAAGGAACTCGCCGCGCTCAAGGCCGAGATCGGCCCGGGCAGCTCGGCGCCTCCGCAGCTAACCAGCGGCTGACCGGGCGGACCTCGGCAGGATGGGACTCGGTTCACCGCGTCCTTGACGACAGCTGCACAACGTTTCCGCCGCGGCGCTGGCCCCGGAACTGCTGGAGTTCTTCGCCACCTGAACCGCGAGGTAATGCCCTAGTCCAGCCCGGCCGCAGCAAGGTCCCGGTGCTCGATCGCCGCACGGCCGGACTGGCAGGACGGCCGGACTGAGCCGGGCCGGCGGTCATGTCATCACCCATCCGCCGTCGACGCTGATCGTCTGCCCGGTGACGAACGACGAATCGGGGCCGGCCAGGAACGACACGACAGCTGCCAGCTCCGCTGGTGTCCCCCGGCGCTTCAGCGACTGCTGGTCAAGCACGTACTGGTTGTAGGCGACGGGATCGGCATGAATCTCCTCGGCGGCCGTCGGGAATGCTCCCGGGCATACCGCGTTCACCCGGATGCCGCGAGGGCCGAGCTCGCGGGCCAGCGCACGCGCCATCGACGCGGCGGCGCCCTTCGTGGCCACGTAGGCGGCCAGGCCGGGCAGCACACCGTACATGGTGATGGACGCGATGTTCACTATCACGCCGCCGCCGGAGCTGGCCATCTGCCGGGCGGCGGCCTGCGCGCAGAGCCAGTAGCCCCGCTGGTTAACCGCCTGCACGTCGTCATACTCCGTGACCGGGACATCCAGGAACGGCGTGGCCGGGTAGATCGCCGCGTTGTTGACCAGGACGGCGACCGGGCCGAGCTGGCCGGCTGCCTGCTGGAAGAACCCGCCGATCGCGGCGGCGTCCCGCAGGTCGACCGTCCAGGCGCGGGCAACGCCGCCCTGAGCCTCGACCGCGGCCCGGGTCGCGCCGACGGTGCCGGGGTCGATGTCCGATACCGCTACGGCGTGGCCGTCCGCGGCGAGCCTGCAGGCAATGGCCCGGCCCAGCGACCCGCCAGCACCCGTTACGACAGCTACGCTCACCGCGTCCCCCTTATGCGGCAAGGCTGCCTTCGGAACGGCAGCCGGGACCCTCTGTTTACTGGGTGTTCAGGCGACGGGCGGCGGGACTCCGTCGGCGCTCGCGGCTAGCTCCGGATCCCAGCCGCATTCCACGCAGGCATGGCGGAACGCCGAGCGGGCGAACTCCAGCGCCGCCGCATGCGGGTCCGGGTGCGCGCGGACCTGGTCCCAGTCGAGGACGTACTCGCCCAGGGCCGCGTCCCAGCGGCCCCCCGAAGGCGACAGCGCAGTGCCGCCGAATCCCTCCGGCGCCGGATGCGCGTAGGCGTAGAACGCCGCCTTGGGGTGGCGCGTGTCACCCGGCCACCAGCCGATGGCAACCTCCTGCGCGTTCATCGCATTGCGCATGATGAAGTCATCCGACGGCGGCGCGGCCGGCAGGCCGGAGAAGAGGTTCACCGCCAGGTCGAAGGAACCCCACCACGCATTGACTGGCGTCGACCGCCCGCGGTACGGCGCACGGAGCGCGGCCAGCACCAGCGCCGCCTGGGTGGCCGCGGCGAAGTAGTCAGCCACCTGGCCGCTGTCATAGCGCGCGTGCTCGTGGTCCTCATCGAGCGGCACGCTCCACGGCACCTCCTGCGGCGCCGGGTCGATCTCCACCGTGCCGCCGACGCCGCGTACCGCGGCCAGCACCCCGCGCGTCACCTCCGCGACCGGCCGGTCCGGGGTGAGCGCGATCCGCTCGGCCCGGCCGCCGCTGTGCTCGACAACCGCCTCGTGGGACCGCAGATCGAGCGCGACGACCAGTGACCCCGAGCCGTCCGGGGCCGGCAGCGGGGCGGTTTCCCAGCCCCGCGCGGTCAGCCGCAGCGCCGCGTGCTGCAACTGCGGCTCTGGCGGCGCGAGCTTCGCCGCCAGCTTGCCAAGCACCTGGGTATGCGCATGCAGGGTGTCGCACGTCGGGCGCCACCGCTCGTACGAGACCGCCGGCCAGTTAGGAGACATGACCGCACGCTATTGCGTGCGCGCCGGACGCTCAACCTGACGCCGTCAGGACAGATCGGTCAGGGCGTCATCCGGATACGGTATAGGGCCGCCCGGATGGCAGGCTGCGTTCTTGACCAGTCAGTTTATAAAATTGAGTCGTGGCCGATGCGATCTTCGAAGAGCGGCGCCTCGCTGAGATTTACGATCCGATGGACCCGGACCGCTCCGACCTCGACGCCTACGTGGCGCTCGCCGAGAGCCTCGGCGCCAGGCAAGTCCTGGACATCGGCTGCGGGACAGGGACGTTCGCCTGCCTGCTGGCCGGACGGGGAATCGAGGTGACCGCGGTCGACCCCGCTGGCGCCTCGCTCGATGTGGCCCGCGCTAAGCCCGGCGCGGATCAGGTCCGGTGGATACACGGCGATGCGACGATGCTGCCGCCGCTGCGCGTCGACCTGGCGACGATGACGGCAAATGTCGCGCAGGTCTTCCTGACCGACGAGGAATGGGAGGCGACGCTGCGGTGCGCTCGCGCGGCGCTGCGTCCGGGCGGGCACCTCGTGTTCGAGACCCGGGATCCGCAGCAAGAGGCCTGGCGGGCCTGGAACCGCGAGGACTCCTGCACCCGCGCCGACATTCCCGGAGCCGGATCCGTCGAGTCCTGGGTCGAGGTGACTAATGTCAGCGGGCAGCTTGTCTCCTTCCGCGGGACCTACGTGTTCGAGGAAGACGGCGCGGTCCTGATCTCGGATTCGACACTGCGCTTCCGCGGCCGCGATGAGGTCGCCGACTCGCTGCTGGCAGCCGGTTTCGCCGTAGCCGAGGTCAGGGATGCCCCTGACCGGCCTGGCCGCGAGCTGGTCTTCGTCGCTGCACGCGTTAGCTGACGCCACCCGGCCGAGGACCGCCGCGTTAGGGTGGATTCCGGGCCGATGTCCGCAGGGAGCACCATGGCGGTGAGCGAGCGGATGCCGGGCCGGTATGACCGGCTCGGCATGGGATATCAGCGGACCCGCCGGGAAGATCCCCGGCTGGTGGCGCGCATCCACGCCACGCTGGGCGAAGCCCGCTCGGTGGTCAACGTCGGAGCCGGCACCGGGTCCTACGAACCGCGGGACCGGGCAGTCATCGCCGTGGAGCCCTCCGCCGTGATGATTGCCCAGCGGCCTGCTGGCGCTGGGCCCGCAGTCCGGGCCGCCGCCGAGGCATTGCCATTCGGCGAGTATCAATTCGATGCCGCGATGGCCCTGTGGACGATCCACCACTGGGCCGATCCCGACAACGGAGTCGCCGAGCTGCGGCGAGTGGCCCGCAGCGTCGTGATCGTGACCGCCTCCGATCGGCTGAACCAGCTCTGGCTCATCCGCGACTACTTCCCGGCCATAGCCTTGCGGCGTCCGGAGATACAGCCAGGCCACATCGCTGCCCTGCTCGGCGGCAACGTCCGCATCGAGCCGTTCCCCGTGCCGCAGGATTGCCTGGACGGCTTCGGCGAGGCATTCTGGGCACGGCCCGAGGCTTACCTTGATCGCCGCATACGCGCCGGAATATCAGCATTCGGGCTCCTCGGCGAGGCGGAGATCAGCCCCGGCCTTCAGCAGCTTCAGGCTGATCTGCGATCCGGGGCCTGGGACGCGCGCAACGGCAGCCTCCGCAAACTCTCGGAATTCGACTGCGGACTCCGGCTGATCATCGCAACGGGCACCGGCACCGCAACCTGAAGCCGGATCGCCGGCCGGCGACCCGGCGCCGGGACGAGCCAGCTCGCGCTCACCGGCCGATATGCGTATTGGTGATCGAGGTGAACTGGCAGATCAGCGCCGCGGTGAGAAAAACGAGCCCGAGCGCAATCTCATTGAAGCGGCGCAGCTCCCGGCCGCTGGCGGCGAACAGGAACGTGACCATGGCCGCAACGGTCAGGATGAGGGCGAGGGCGTCCATGCGGGCTCCAAGGAAGGGTCAGCCCCAGAGATCTGGGCGGTAGTGAGCGGTCGTCTCCAGTTCGTCGACATAGGCCTTCGCGTGCTCGCGCGGCAGCGGCCCATGTTCAGCCGCGACATCGACGAAGACGCCGCGAACGGCGTCGCGCATCGGCTGCGACCCGCAGACGTAGACGTAGCCGTCAGCGGCAAGCATGCGCCAGATGAGCGCGCCCTGCTCCCGGATCCGGTCCTGGACATGATCGCAGCCGCCCGGCCGCTCGCGTGACGTCGCGACGTAAACGTGGTCGAGCACTCCGTCGGCGGCGAACTGCTCGATCTCGTCGCGGTAGATGTAGTCGAGGCTGGCTGACCGGATCCCGTTGAACAGCGCCGCTTCCGCCAGGGCGAGGCCGGCCCGCTTCATCGCCAGCCGTTCCCAGAGGAACGCTCGCATCGGAGCGAAGCCGGTGCCGGCCGAGACGAAGATCATCGGCTTGGTTACGTCATCCTGCAGGTGGAACCCGTCGGCGCTATCCAGGAAGACGTTCAGGCGGTCGCCTTCTCGTAGCGTGTGCACGTAGTGCGAGCTCATCCCGCGGAAGTCACGGCCGGGCAGGCCCGGCACGGGCACCGCCTCGAGGCCCACGGTCAGGTGGGCGACGCCGTCGCCGTGGATCCGCGGGCATGAGCTCGTCGAGTAGTAGCGCGGCCGGAGCGGCCCCGCAACTCCCAGGAACTCGAAGATGTTCAGCGAGCAGGACGGGAACTCGTCCAGCAGCCAGAGCACGTCGTAGCCGCCAGCGTCGATCACCGCGCGCAGCGGTGAACCGGGCCCATCCGGCGACTGCAGGACGTCCCTGATTTCGGCCAGCCTCGACCGCTCAGCCGGGTCGGCCGCCTTCTCGACCAGGAGGTCGAGCAGCGGTACTGTCGGCCTCCCGGTGATGTCGGTGAGGTTGGTGAGCACATTGCGGACCTGGAGCACGACACCCTTCGGCACGACGCGAACGGCCATCGTCTTCGGCACCATGAAGAGGCCGTCGAGCGCGGTGCCGAGGTGCCGCGCGAGCCGCTCGACCCGATCGTCGTCGTTCCTCGGGCAGACGCCGATATGGTCGCCGGCCCGGTAGCCGACGCCGGGCGGCAGGCTGACCTCCAGATGCCGCGTCCGCTTCGGCGACTCGGCTGGCAGGAGCTCCCGGCACGCCAGGGCTCGTGCCTCGATCGTGTCCATCCCGACGGCGTTCGTGAGGATCGTCGGGGCCAGCAGCACCCGCGGCTGGGTGCGACCGCGATCGGCCGATCCTGGCGGCCCGCCGCGCATCGACGTGGCCAGCCGCCGTGATCCTGACGCCATCAGGCGCATGAACGAGGAAACGCTCGTCGCCTCGGCGATCAGCTGCGGCACGACGTCGTCACCGTAGAGCGACTGCTGCATCGCCGTGTTCGAGTCGGCGCCGGTCAGCGCGCCCGCGGCCGCCTTCCGCGCAGCCTCGCGCGCGGCCGCGGCCGCCGTCGGCCGGGCCCCGGACAGCTCAAGGAGGACGGGCCAGACGAGGGTGTTCCAGTCCGCGTACAGGCGCTCCCACACGGGCGAGCCAACGTCGCCGTACGCGAATTCCGCGAGCGGCGTGGCGCCGAGCTCAGCCAGCTTCTTGTGCACGTAGCGGGGGAACGCGAGGAACGCGTTCCACTGGCTGTTGCCGAGCCCCCAGATGAGGTACCGGCAGTTCCGCCACAGCTGCGCGCCAGGCTCCGTGCGCTCGAGCCATGACTTGAACGCCGTCGCATTCGAGGGCGGGTTGGAGGTGTACGTGGACGTCATGACCACGAGCAGCCACGGCTGGGCGGGCGGCGGCGACTCCGCGAGCTCGTTCAGCGTGATTACGTCGCTCGTGTAGCCATAGAAGTGGCTCCGTTCGGCGAAGCGCTCGGCCAGTTCCTTGTTCGCGCCGAAGTTGCTGCCGTAGGCGATCACGAGATGGCGGTAGGCGCTCGTGCCGGGGATCTCCGCCGGTTCTCCCCACTCGCGCGCGGCGGCGGGAGCGAGCGGGCCGGGACGCTCTCGCCGCGCGGCGGGCGCCGGCCGTTCCTCCTGCTCGCGCGGCGCGGCAGGCGGCCGCCTGCCGCCCGGCAGCTCGCGCGGCAGCCGGATGATCGGAACCGCGGCCGGCTTCGTCGTCACGACCGTGTTCTTCAGCACGGTCGCGCCCGGCGCGAGCCGCAGCCGGTAGCGCCTGCAGATCTCGAACAGCACGACGCGGAGCATCATGAACGTGACCTCTTGCGCCATGCACTGCCGCTTGCCGATCGAGAACGGGATGAAAGCGTGGCGCGGCCGGTCGACAACCTTCTCCATCGCGAACTGTTCCGGATCGAACCGGTCGGGGTCCGGTCCCCAGTAGCGCGGGTCGCGCTGCGCGGCGAGCGTCCCGACCAGGATGATGTCGTCCTTCCGGATGCGGTAACTGCCGAGCATTCCGTCCTTGAGGCTGCGGCGGATCGTGACCGGCTGCGGGGGGTAGATCCGCAGCGTCTCCTTGATCACCTGCGTCGTGTACGGCATCGTCATCAGGTCGTCGTACTGCAGGTCGTAGTCCGGGTCGCCGCCGGTGATCCCGTCGATCTCGGCGATCAGCTTCTCCTCCACGTCCGGCCGCGTGGCCAGGACATAAGCGAGCCACGCACCCGTGATCGACGGCCCGTTGAAGCCGTTCGAGAGGTGCATGAGGATCTGGTCGCGCACGGTCTCGGCGTCGAGGAACTCGCCCGTCTCGGGATCCGGCGTGCTGACCAGACGGCTGAGCAGATCCGTCTGCTGCCCGAGCGGGCAGGTGTGCATGCGGGCGCGCACGAGCGCGCCGGCCGTCCTGAACAGCTCCTCGTTATGACGGCGGTAGCGCTTCCGGCGCGCGCGCCGGGCACGGCCGGCGAAGAGCGTGAAGTCGGGACGAGGCTCGGCGACGCGCAGGATGCTCTCCTTTGTGCTCTCCGGCACGGCCACCGCGAACGGGTGCGGGTCGCCGCTGCCGTCGAGCAGCCCGAAGTTGTAGCTGCACGCGCCGCGTCCGGAAACCTCGAGCGTGTAACGCTCCATCCAGCCGCGCGCGTCGAGCGGCTCGGCGTCGGGGATCGCGGACCACGCGGCGACGAGCTTGCGAGCCTGCTCCTTCATCAGCGGAAATTGCGTCCGCTGGTTCAACGGCGCGTACCACGGCAGCATCACACGGCGGATCTGCTCGGTGTGCTCGCCGTCGCCGATCACCGAGATGCCGCCGCCGCGGGAGTTGCTCAGCTGGGCGAAGAAGTTAATTTCCTCGGCCCGCTTGCCGAACTGCTCCTCGTCCGCCGCCACTTCATCGAGCAGCCCAGGGTCCGAGACGACGACCAGCCGCCATTTCTTCGTCGGGATACCGACCGCGTAGATGTGCCCGAACCGGTGGTAATAGTCGATCTGCGAGTCGTTGTCGTTCAGGATGTCGAAGTTCGCGAACCGCTCGCCCTTCGGCACCAGCCAGCGGACCGCGTACGGGATCTCTAGCGTGCCGTCGCCGCCGCCGGCGCCAGGCGGGGCGGCGGCCGGCCGCCGCGCGGCATCAGCGACGGCATCGGCGGCGGTGTCACTGACCTTCCGCAGTTCCTGGCCGGCCAGCCGGAACGTGGCTGGGCCGATGCCGACAATGTCCCCCTCGGACAGCGGCGCGGCCGTGACGCGCTGCCCGTTGACGAAGGTGCCGTTAGCGCTGTCCAGGTCCACGATGCGGCAGGCGCCGGCCACGTCGCGGAGTTCGGCGTGGTGGCGGGAGACGCCGGGGTCGGAAACCACGATGTCGTTATCCGGCTGCCGGCCGATGCGCAGCGTCCCGGCGGGCAGCGCCCCGGCCGCCGGGCTGGCCCCGGCCGTCGCGCTGTTCGCGGCCGCCGGGCTGGCTACCACGCGAGTGGGGGGCCGGCCAGGCGCCCCCTGGCCGGCCGCGCTGACAGCGCAGCTCAGCACCGGCCCGTCTGCCGGATGGCCGAGCCGGACCAGGCATTCGGTGGTGATCTCGATCCGGTCCACCCGCCGGTCTCCGGCATAGATGCCGTTGGTGCTGCCGTTGTCCGCCAGCACCCAGCGGCCGTGCTCCAGCCGGAGGACGGCATGCTGCCAGGACACGCGGGCATCGGTGATCACCACGTCGCACGACGGATCGCGGCCGACCAGGTACGAAGGGCCGGGCGGCAGGCTCCGGTCAGCTCCCTGCGACCGCACTACAAGCGGTGGCGCAGACCCCCCGGAATTGGGGTTCTCGGCATCCACGCGCCAACTGTAGAGCGATTAATGCGAAAGTAAAATAGATCCGGCCAGGTGGGAGAAACCTCCTATTCCCGGCACGCGAGATTTGCCCGGGCCAGCTGACCGGAGCTCGCCTAGGAACCTCCCGGAGACAACTGGCGTCAGAGCGCGGGCCGCTCTTCCATCGCCTGCGAGCCGCGGGGCAGTTCGATCGAGCTCGTGGTGCCCCCCGGCCGGGCTGTCCAGCGCGAACCTTCCGCCTCCGCGCAGGTGATGCCGGGCATCCACGGTGGTCGGGATTTGCCCGTTCGGCGCTCATGCAATATCGTCAGTGTCCTGACGAACTTATCAGGAGGCTGACGATATGCCGGTGCCACTGGGCCGTGGGTTCCGGGGGCCGGACGGGCGCGTCGGGTACCTTCTTCGCCAGGCTCAGCACACGCTGCGCACGGCCATGTACCAGCCGCTGGCTGACGCAGGGATCACGGCCGCGCAGTACTCGGTGCTGAGCGTGGCCGACGCGGAACCAGGCCTGTCGGGCGCCGAGCTTGCTCGCGACACCATGCTGACCCCGCAGAGCGTGAACGCGATCGTGGTGTACCTGGAGCGGGCCGGCCTGCTCGAACGGCATCCGGACGGCCGGGACCAGCGGCTGCGGCGGATCTACGTCGCACCCGCCGGGCACGAGGTGCTGGCCGTTGCCCGGCCCGCCGTCTGGGCAGTGGAACAGCAGATGGTGGCCTCGCTGACCGGAGCCGAGCAGGCTACCTTCCGCCGCCATCTCACCGAGTGCGCGCTCGCCCTGGTTTCCCGCCCGGCGGCGGGACCGCCTCCGGTTCACGATGCGCCCGGCCGCCCAGGCCAGGGCGCCAGGCAAGAAAGGGACGTGCGATGAGAGTGTTCATTGCGGGGGCGACCGGAGTCGTGGGGGCCCGGACGGTGGCCCTGCTCGTGGCGGCCGGACATGAGGTGACCGGGCTTGCGCGCTCGGCGGGGAAGGCCGGGCTGCTGCAACGCCAGGACGCGCGGGCCGTGCAGGCGAGCCTGTTCGACCCGGACGCGCCGTCGCCGGGCACGACGCGGTGGTGAACCTGGCCACCCACATTCCGGTCGGGTCCGCGGCCATCAGCGCCCGGGCATGGCGGGAGGACGACCGGATCCGCACCGAGGGCAGCCGGATCCTCGTCGATGCGGCACTGCGGCACGAGGTCGGCCGGCTCGTCCAGGAGGGGGGCGCCTTCGTCTATCCCGACCGGGCAGACGAGTGGATCACCGAGGAGACCGTTCCCGAGCCGAACCCCCGCTCCCAGGCCGCGACAGATTCGCGGCCGCGACCGGGTGGGTGGCTGCGAGCCGCAGCACGCAAGGCAGCTGGTCCAGGCAACGATCAATGCGGAGATGTGACGGTCATGACAATTCCGGAAGCACCGCAGGCGCCAGGCGCTCGCGCGAGCACAACCACAACCACAACCACAAGCGAGGAAGGCGAGCAGGTGAAGGCAACAAGTTATTCCCGCAGCGGTCAGGGAGAGCCGCTGGTCCTGCTGCACGGAATAGGTTCCTCCCGCGCAGCCTGGGGCGCGCTCATGCCGGCCCTCGCGGAGCGGTTCGACGTCATCGCTGTCGACCTGCCAGGCTTCGGCGCGACCCTGCCGCTGCCAGCCGGTACCGAACCGAGCCCAGCCGAGCTGGCCACGGCCGTCGCGCGCATGCTGACCGAACTGGGGATCGACCGGCCTCATCTGGCGGGGAACTCTCTCGGCGGCTGGGTGGCCATGGAACTGGCCAAGATCCGCCCGGTCCGGTCGGTGACCCTGCTGTCACCGGCCGGCCTCTGGCGAGGAGGCACCCCGTTGTACTGCATGGTGAGCCTGCGGCTGTCCCGCTGGCTGGCCAGACATGCCAGGCCGGCGCTGTCCAGGATCGTCGCCACCCGCCCCGGGCGCGTTCTGGTGCTCGGCCAGATGTTCGGCCATCCCGCGCGGCTGCCGGCTGCGCAGGCCCGCTCAGCGGTGCAGGCGCTGGGAACCTGCCCGGGCTTCGACGCCACGCTCAAGGCCACCGCTCGCCGGCGCCTGCAGGGCGCCCGGGAGGTGACGGCCCCCGTCACGGTGGCATTCGGCTCCCGTGACTTCGTGCTGCTCAAGCACCAGTCACGCAATCTCGGCGAACTACCGCCAGGCGCCCGATCCGCTGCGCTCCCCGGCTGCGGCCACCTGCCCATGAGCGACGACCCCGGCCGCGTCGCTGACCTGATCATCACGGCCGCCTCCCGCGCATCCGCCGGGCCGGCCCCGTCGCGCCCGGCCGGCCATGATCAGTGCAGGTACCGGGCGGGGGCACCGTCACGATGGGTTACGCCGCGGTGGTGGTTAACCGCGGCGCGAGCCGGTGCGCCGGACGGTGGTCCATCCCGCCGGGCGGGCGTAGAATTTGCAAGATCAGTTACTCCATGACTGTCCGGCTCCACGATCGTCTCAACCGGCAACTCAATCGCCGCGGCCCGTGTGACGGGACCGGCGGCCCGGTCGCTGAGCAGCACGCGCGCATCACGCCGTTCGAAGTCAAGACTGTTCTGCGGGCCGTGGCCGGTACCGCCATGGTTCAGGGAGCCAGCGATGGAGCCTGAGGTAACAGGCCTTTTAGGCGAGACCGATTTGTTCCGTTCGGTATCGGCCGGGGATCTCGTGGCCGTCGCCGCGATGTCCCGGTTGCGGACTTTCCGTCGTGGTCAGGTCGTGTTCACCGCGGGTGATCCGAGCGACACCTTGATCGTTGTTATCTCCGGCAGCGTCAAGATTGCGATTCGCTCCGCGGACGGCGGCGAGCTGACCCTGACGATCATCCAGCCGGGTGGCGTGCTCGGGGAGCTTAGCGTCGCCGACGGCGGCCCCAGGTCCGCCGACGCCGAAACCCTGGAGCAATGCCGCCTGCTGTTCGTCCCGCGCGAAACTATCCAGGGCATCTGCGCCCGCGTGCCGTCCGTTGCTCAGGCCCTGACGAATTCCATCGCGTCGGACCTTCGGCGGCTCACCGAGGCGACGTCAGACCTCGTGTTCCTGGACCTGCCGCGCCGTGTCGCGAAGGTGCTGCTCAGCCTGCCCAGGAGCGACGACGGCGTCATCCGGCCGAAGATGAGCCAGGAGGAGCTGGCGCATCAGGTCGGCGGGACCCGGCAAAGCGTCAACGCCGCGCTGCGCGGTTTCGAAAGACGAGGATGGATTGAAGTCCATGATCGGGCCATGACGGTGAAGCAGGCGGCAGCACTCGGCCGATTCGCCGGCAACTAGGTGTCAGCAAGCTGACAGCAGTCCTGTCAGCCGCATGACTGACAGTCACCTCGCGGCTGGGCATCCTGAACGGCAGTTGGTCGTTCCCGAGACCGGCAATCGGATGGGCGGGCCACCTACCCGGGGTCCGGCTGTCACCGCCCGCGGAAAGGCAAACACCGAGCGCTACCGATGATCGGACGCCCGGGGGCAGCGAAACCGGCACGGCATCCGCCCGCGTCACCACCTGCAGGCATCTGCCTGTACTTACGCCCTGGAGGGACGTTGAAACGTATCTTCTCACTGACCGCCGCCGCGACCGCTGTCGCGGCGGCCCTCTCGCTAGCCCTGGCCGGCGGCGCATCCGGGGCTGCCGGCGCACCGCACCGCGCCGCGCTGCCCAAGGCATCGGCCGCGCTGCCCAAGATCTCGGTCGCGATGAACGGCAAGAAGATCACTGTCAGCGGGGCACTGCAGTCCGGCGGGGTACGGATCGTCTCGACGGTCACCCGCGAGCCACAGGGCGATCCGATCTTCGTCCGGCTGGACCCTGGCGTCACCCTGGCGCAGTTCTTCGCGCTGCTGCAATCCAGCGCGGCCAGCGATCCGAACAACCTCAACGGGACCGCGTCGATCGTCACCGACGCCCAGGCGAACAAGGGCACCAGCCGGATCCAGGCGAACCTCAAGGCGGGCCAGTACGTCGCATTTGACACCGTCCGCGGCAACCCGGCGAAATGGCCGTTCACCACCTTCAAGATCGCCACTGCCGCGCACCCGGCAACGCTGCCGGCCCCGGCCGCGACGATAGCCGCGATCGAGTTCGGCTTCCGCGGTCCCCGCACGCTGCACCGGGGCGACCTGGTCCGGTTCGCCAACCATGGCTTCCTGGTGCACATGATCGTCTTCGCTACCGCCAGCAGCCACCGCCAGGCCCGCAAGGTCGCCCGGTTCCTCAAGGAAGGCAAGCAGCGCAAGGCACAACGCCACGCCACCGGGTTCGGCACCTTCGCCGGGCCGCTGTCCCACGGTTCCTATCAGCAGCTCGTCGTCCGCCACCGCGGCTGGTACGTGCTGGCCTGCTTCATGGAGACCCAGGACGGCCGTGACCACACCAGGCTCGGCATGGAGCGAGTCATCCACATCGTCAGGTAACCAACTCGCGCGTCGGCCACTAGCCGGCTGACCGGGCGTGGCCCGTCCAATATCTGGGCGGGCCGCGCCCGCAAAACGAACCCGGCGCTCCTTCAAGATCAGGCATTCGCGGGGCAGCGGTGCATCGCCAGGAACAGCAGCGTCGCCGGGCACGAGCGGGGCAGCCGTCCAAGGCCAGGTGCGGCAGCGTCGCCTGGCGCTAACTGCCCGAGTTCCGTTCGGGAAGGAAAGCACGATGAGCAACAGACTCGCGATCGCTAAGGATGCAGCACGTCAGGACAGCGCGGGCGCCGCGTCCCGCGTGCGCCGGGCGCCCCCGGACATACGCAGGCGGCTGCAGCTGGCCCTGGCCGCGATCTGGCTGCTGGACGGGGTGCTGCAATGCCAGCCCGCCATGTTCACCCGGGCCTTCCCGCAGATGCTCGCCGCTGCTGCAGCAGGTAACCCGCCGCTCATCGCGGACCCGATTACCTGGTCGGCTCATCTCATTGCTCAGCATGTCGTCGTGATGAACGCCGGCTTCGCGGCCATTCAGCTGCTGCTCGGCCTCGGAATGGTGTGGCGGCCCACCGTGAAGCTCGCGCTCGGCGCCTCGATCGGCTGGGCGCTTGCGGTGTGGTGGCTCGGCGAAGGGCTCGGCTCAGTGCTCACCGGCGGCGCCAGCCCTGTCAACGGGGCGCCCGGAGCCGTGCTCTTGTACGCCCTGCTGGCGATCCTGCTCTGGCCCATCGCTAACGATCGCCCCGCGCCGTTCGTCGCGGGCCGCACGATAGGCACACTAGCCGCGCGAGGGATCTGGCTGATCGTCTGGGGAAGCCTGGCCGGCCTGGCCATGCAGCCCGCGGCGCGCGCACCGCAGGCCATCAGCGGCATGATCTCGGACATGGCGCCCGGCGAGCCCGGCTGGCTGGCTTGGACCGTTAGCCATGCCGCGAGCGCGCTGAGTCACCGGGGGCTGCCGGCCTCGGTCCTGCTCGCGGCCGCACTCGCCGTCGTAGCAGCAGCCGCCTGCCTCCCCGGCAGGCCGCCCCGGGCCGCTGTCGTCGCTGGCTATCGTGATCGCAGCAGTTATCTGGGTCGCCGAAGGACTCGGCGGGATCCTCACCGGCTCCGGCACCGACCCGAACTCCGGTCCGCTGCTTGCCCTTTTCGCACTCTCCTACTGGCCGACCGCGCACCGCCTCCCCCGCGGCCCCGGCAAACTCAATACCGACGAGGCGAACATGACATTGCCGGTACGCCAGCCGGCCACCCGCTGACTCGGTGATTATGCCTTGGGCGCCTGCGAGATGCGCACCATGGTGCCTGAGGGGTCCCGGAACGCGCAGTCGCGCGGCCCCAGGGCTGGTCGATGGGCTCCTGCAGCACCTCGGCGCCGAAGGCCCGCACTCTCTCGAAGGCCGCGTCGCATCAGACCAGGGTGACCGTCCGCGCTGGCAGCAGTCCTGCTGACTTGCACGGCTGCCGGTCATGAGCGGCAGCGTACGGAGAGCCCCGGCAGCTGCGAAACGTCGCTTACCCCGCGGACTCGGTGCTTGACGCTTTCGCTCCCGGCTGGCGCGTCGGACGCGCGCGCTTTCCTCCTCCGCGCCCGCCGCCAGTGGTGCAGGTACACGCCAGCGAGGATCAGTATCGCCAGGCCCGGACCGCTGTGCACGGCCAGCACCCCAGCCAGACTCGGGCCTCCCCAGTCGTCCCGGTAACTCTCCGGCTGGGAGTAGTGGATCAGGAAGAACTCCGCGATGCCCCGGACAACCTCGTACACCGCAAGCAGGCCGACGACAGCCGCTGCGGTGAACCGCGGCAGCCGCCGTCTCCATCTCGGAGAGGCGGCCATAACGCCGGCCGAGGCAATTATGATCACGAGGAGTGCCAGTACGATTACCCCGCCTGCGTGCCCGTACCCGCCTGCCGACGCCATGTGGTGAGGGCTGGCGCCAGCGGAAGTGATGTGCGGCATGGAACTGCTACCTCCCTGTTGGTGATGCCCGATCGCGTTGTCACCGGGAGAGCGCGGCCGGGACGGTCGTCATGTGCGGATTAACCTGGATCGAGTCGGCGCACAGAGATCAGGACGAGCCCGAGGTTGCACACTTTGGTCAGCACCCCGTGCAGGGCGGCCTGATCGGCAAGCGGGCCAGAGATGACCGTCTGGCTGCCTTCGCCCCTGACCTGGAGGCCGTCGAACCAGGCCGCCCAGCGGCTGTCGAGAACCCCGTTCACGCGGATCTCGTAACGTGAATGCGATGCGGTGCCGTTCAACTCTGTGCGTCCCTTCGCCGTGCGGGCGGCCGCAGGTGCTGACGGGTCAGGCCCGCGCGCGGCATGGCTGCCTGCTCCTTCTGGCCCAGGCAGCCCGGTTGCGTAGGCAAGAGACCGGCGCGGACCCGCGGGCCATTACCGGCTGGACCGGCCGAGCACGACGCCCGATCCGGTCACCCAGACCAGCAACAGCGGCAGGGACACCCACGCGGCCAGCGCGAAGATGTTGTTCAGCAGCGCGTATCCGACGCCGGACGCGGTGATTGCGACGGCCAGGGCTATTCCGGTGTACCGCAGCCAACGTGGCAGCAGCCCGGTCCGCTGGGCCAAGCCGGCGCCCGCGATGGCCATGACGGCCAGGATGAACATCTTCGCCCCGTCGAGCCGGTTGATCGCGTCGTTCATCGCCGCCGCGGTTCCGGCGTGGCCTGCTGGCCCCACGGAGCTGGACAGGTACACGCCAAGCACGCACTGCACCAGCCCTATCGCGGCCGCGGCCAAGCCGGCGCCCATGGTCAGCCAGGCCAGCCTCGAGGCAGCCGCGCGCAGGCCCGCGCGGCCGAGGACCACCGCCACTACGGCCAGGGCAAGCGATGCGGTTCCCTCGGTGAGCAGGAACTGCGTGGTGGCGAGCCCTTCGTGCCCGGCGTAGCCGGCGACGACGTTCGCGCCGGTGGGGTGGACGTCGGTAGAGGACGCGAAAACGGACAGGCCTACCACCCACGACGCGGTGAAGGCGACGCCCGCCGCGGCCGGAACGGTTGCCAGGCGGTGGCGCCGCCTGGGCTCCGCCGTACCGCGCGCGGTGGCTACGGTTTGCTGTGTCATGTCGGTCCTTCCGTTCTGCAGATCTGCGTCTCTGTCATCGGCACGTTACGAAGTCATGGCTGAGCGGCCGTCACCCGAAGGTGCCACCCGGGGGTGGAATCTTTTTAGTTACGGCATCCGGCACGAAAGTGCCGGTTAGCTGCTGGCGTGGCCGCGAGTCAGGTGGTCACCGGATCCTGTGCGCCGTCGAGGTCGGCACGCCGGACCCGGATGGCGGCAATGACGACGATCAGGGCAAGCAGCATGATCCCCGCCGATACTTCGAATGCGCGGGAGAACCCGGTGGCGAGGGCGTGCTGGTAAATCGCGGGCGGCGGCGTCCCGCCGGCGGCCGGGTGTACTGGCTGGCCGGCCCTGGCCGCGGCGCGAACCGCGATCGCAGCCTGGCTGCGGATGCTGTTGGCGACGGTGGTCCAGGCCACCGTGCCGAGCACGGCGAGTCCGATCGAGCCGCCGACTTGCTGGCCCGTGTTGAGCAGGCTGGAGGCCACCCCGGCGTCGGCGTCCCGGACGCGGGACAGGGCCACGATGGTCAGCGGCAGGAACAGCATGCCGAAGCCGGTCCCGGCGACCAGCGTCGGGCCGAGCAGCCCGGAGGCGTAGTGGCTGTGCACGCTGATCCGTGACAGCCAGAACAACCCGCCGGCGGCGGTCGCCGAGCCTGCGATCAGCAGCGGCCTGGCGCCGACCCGGGGTATCAGCTGGGCGCTGGCGCCGGACATCGCCATGATCGCGGCCATCATCGGCAGGTAGGCGAAGCCGCTCTTCAGCGCGCTGTAACCCCAGACGGTCTGCACGAAGATGGTCAGGAAGAAGAACATGCCGAACAGCGCCGTGCCGACGCACAGCATCGTCAGGTTGGCGCCGGTCCGGTCGCGGCTGGCGAGGAGGCGCGGCGGCAGCAGCGCGTGCTTGCTGCGTGCCTCGATGAGCACGAAGCCGACGAGCAGCACGGCCGCTGCGGCGAGGGAGGCCACGACCTTGGTGTCGCCCCAGTGCGAGACCCCGTTGGGGGTCGTGGCGGCGTTAGACAGGCCGTAGACCAGGGCGGCCAGCCCGGCGGTGCAGGTGATCGCGCCGGGCAGGTCGAACCGGCCGCGGCGGCCTGGTGTATCGCCGAGTACCCGCGGTGCGGCCGCGGCGACCGCGATCCCGATCGGGACGTTGACGAACAGCACCCACCGCCAGGACGCGTAGGCGGTAAGCAGGCCGCCAGCGATCAGGCCGACCACGCCGCCGATGACGCTCATCGCAGCGTAGACGGCCATCGCCCGGTTCCGCGGTTGGCCTTCCGGGAAGGTGGCGGTGACCAGCGACAGCGCGGTCGGCGCGATGATCGCGGCGCCTGCGCCCTGTGCTGCCCGGGCCGTCAGCAGCCAGGCCTGGGTGGTGGCGAAACCGCCGGCCAGCGAGGCCGCCGAGAACAAGATGATGCCGGCGATGAACACCTTGCGCCGGCCGAGCAGGTCCCCGGCGCGGCCGCCGAGCAGCAGCAGGCCGCCGAAGGTCAGCGCGTAGGCGTTGACGACCCACTCCAGGCCCGTGCCGGAGAAGCCGAGCGCGCGCTGGATGTGGGGCAGTGCCACGTTGACGATGCTGGCGTCGAGCACCACCATCAGCTGTGCGGTGGCGATGACGATGAGGGCGAGGCCAAGGCTACGGCCCGTGCCGCCTGCGGACTTGCTGGCCGGCGGCGCGGCGCGGCTGCCTGCGGATCGCGTGGTGGTCATTACGTTCCCCTTAGCTTCCTGGGTTCGGGATCCCGCACCGCGGCCCGGCCGGG
This sequence comes from uncultured Actinomycetes bacterium, assembly GCA_963707065.1. Lineage (GTDB taxonomy): Bacteria > Actinomycetota > Actinomycetes > Streptosporangiales > Streptosporangiaceae > Palsa-506. The sequence goes on along the minus strand of CAVPPJ010000008.1, from coordinate 96,709 downwards.
CCGCGCCACGACACTTCGTGCTGGCTGCGCCGCAGATGCGTGCGGGTTACTGATGCTGCGAAGGACGGTATGAGCCGGCGACGCGGCAGGCGTCACCCGAAAGTGGACATGCCAGGTGGAATGTTCCGCAGCAGGCCCGGGCACGAAAGTGCGGCCGGGATCGCCAAACGGCCGGTCAGCGGCTCGACCAGGCGCGGCACCGCTGCGGTGCCTCGTCCGGGGTCCGGCCGGGCATGCTTGGCGTCGAACGCCCGCAGGAGCCGGCCCAGGGTAGCCGAGCGGGACGCCGCCGCTGGCCGCCAGCGCCAGGGCGTACAGCTCATCCCCAGCGGCACCTTCGTGCCGGGTGCCGCCCGGAAGATTCCACCCGTAGGTGCACCTTCGGGTGACGTCCCGGCCCGGGCAGCGTTCGTAGCGTGCAGATGACAGAAACCTGTTCCTGCTGGAGGCACGACACCATGACCCCGACGATCTCCGCAGTGGGGCTGAGCCGCAGGTACCGCGGCCAGATCGCGCTCAATGGCGTAACTGTCGACATCCAGCCGCACGCCATCACCGGGCTGCTGGGCCGCAATGGCGCCGGCAAGAGCACCCTCCTGCGGGTCATCGCTGGTCAGGAGTTCGCCACTGCCGGCGCCGTGCGGGTCTTCGGCGAGGATCCCGTGGAGAATGATGACGTGCTGCGCCGGATGTTCCTCCTCCGCGAGGACCAGGTGTACCCCGACTTCAAGGTCCGGAACGCCATCCAGGTCGCGTCATGGTTCTACCCCAATTGGAGCAACCAGCTCGCCGCGACGCTGCTCGCCGACTTCGACCTCCCGTCGAACCGTGCCATCAAGAAGCTCTCCCGGGGGATGCGTTCGGCCGTCGGCATCGTGATCGGGCTGGCGGCCAGGGCGGAGCTGACATTGCTCGACGAGCCGTATGCGGGCCTGGACGCGACGGCACGGCAGCTGTTCTACGACCGGCTGCTCGCCGACCACGCAGCGCACCCGCGGACGGTGCTGCTGTCCACCCACCTGATCGACGAGGCCGCCGGCCTGCTGGAGCATGTGGTGATCATCGACCGGGGTCGTATCGTGCTGGACGCGCCCGCCGATGAGGTCCGCCGGGAACCGCTGTCATTGCAGCAGCTCGTGGTGCACGCCGCTGGCACGCCGGTCAGCGAGCGGAAGAGCGCATGAAGACGCTGATCAAGGTGGCCCGCTACCACCTCATGAGCCGGACGCAGTATGTCCTGCTGCCCTGCGGTGTCATGGCGTTCGCCTTCCTGGTGAACCTGACGCTCTTCGCGACGGTCCCCACTCCTTCCGGCGGTGCTCATACCGGCGCAGTGCTGACGATCTTCTTCTTTTTCTTCATCATGGGCGTGCTGAGCGTCGCCAGGTGGCTACCCTTCGGACTCGCTCTTGGGCTGAGCAGGCGGTCGTTTTACCTGGGAACCGTCCTGCTGGTGGCCGGGCTTGCATCCGTCTACGCATTGGCTCTTGCCTTGCTGCAGGCCGCTGAACGCGCCACCAGCGGCTGGGGAGTGGCCATGCATTACTTCCGGGTCGGCTGGATCCTAGATGGGGCCTGGTATCTGACTTGGCTGACGTCATTCGTCCTGCTGGTACTGCTGTTCGTCTACGGCATGTGGTTCGGCCTGGTGTACCGGCGCTGGCACCTCACCGGCGTGACGGTATTCAGCGGGGCCCAGGTGATAGTGCTGCTCGCCGTAGCCCTAGTCGCATCCTGGGCACATGCGTGGCCGGGAATCGGCCGCTTCTTCGTCGGCCTGACCGTGGCGGGCCTGACCGGCTCCCTGGCGGCAATCGCGGTTGTGATGATTCTGGGCGGGTACGCGACCATCCGGCGCATCACCGTTTGATCAGGCCGACGGCCAGTCAAGGCGGGGGGAACGCGCGGCCCGGGGTCACGACCTGATCCGGTGCCGCTCGGGCAAAGACGTTACTGCCTGCAGCCCGGTGCGCCGGGGTAATCCTGTGGGTGCTCCTGTGGGCCAGCACGTGTGGTGCCTGCCGCAGTTTCTGGCGACGGTGGAACCAGCCGAATGACGCAGGAGGGCACATACGATGGCTGGGACCCAGATCTGGAGAGTCTCCCGGATCGGCGCGGCCCATGGCCGGGCACGGACGGCGAGCGGCCGGGGTAGCCGTGGCCGCCGAGCAGGACTTCGGCTATGGACTTTGCTGAACGCCCAGGCTCTGCTCAACGGCACGGCCGGAACTCCGGACGGCGCCGCCTTTATCGAGGACGACCGTTGGCGCATGGCCGCGCATCGGGCGAACTAACCGCGCGTTTCTTTGCGGCGGTCGTCGTCAAGGGTGTCCTGAACGCGCCGGGCGCCGGGGGCACCGATGCCCTGATAGATCTCCAGGGCGCGCCGGAGGTGCGCGGTGGCTTCGGCAGGGTCCTGGTGGAGAAGGCGGCGGCCGATTCCTTCCAGCGCGCGTGCTTCCTCAAGGGGGCGCCAAGCTCGCGGGCGATGGCGAGCGCCTGACTGTGGCGGCTGCGGGCCTCCTGGGTCGCGGAGGTCCGGAACGATAGCTCGCCGAGGCTGTTCAGCGCCATGGCCAAGTCGTACCGCGAGCCGAGGTCGCGGAACAATTCGATCGCCTCGGTCACGCTCGCGGTGGCGGCCGGGTAGTCGCCCGCCTGTTGCTGCATCAGGCCGAGCTCGTCCAGGGCCCGGGCCTGGCCGAGCCGGTCGCCGAGCTGCCGGAACAGGTCCAGGGCCTGGCGCTGGTCAGCGGCGGCGGCCGCGTAGTCCCCGGTCAGCCGTCGCACCCAGCCGAGTTCAGCCCGCCGAAATTCAGCGCAGGACTCACCACCGCTTCCATCGTCCCTCACAAGGATGCCGTGGCTATGCTGTGCGTCCTCTGAGCTTACGATCCCGTTTGCCCAGCTCGCCATCCCAAGCTGAAGCTGAAGCTGCTTGAGCGGCCAGGGCCTCAGTTGCCGGCCAGGATTCTTTGATAAGGATTAAGATGGACCACGATCCCCTCACCGGTGACGAGCCTGGGACCGAACGCGTGTCGACCGGGGTGCTCCCGCCCGATACCGACGTGCAGGCCCTCGTCTCCGTCGGCTACGAGCGCTATCTTCATCTTGACGAGGGCGCCGTCGCCAATTATATTCCCGCCCTCGCAGCGGCCTCACCCAACGCCTTCGGCGTGTGTGTTGCCGGGGTTAATGGGCGGCTCTTCTCGATTGGCGACGCTGACCAGGAGTTCGCTATCGAGAGCGTCTCCAAGCTATTTGTCTTCGCTCTGGTCTGTCATACCATAGGGCATGAGGAGGCACGCCGGAAACTGGGCGTCAACGGCACCGGCCTGCCCTTCAACTCGGTGATGGCCATCGAGCTTAACACCGATCGCACGATGAACCCCTTGGTCAATGCCGGTGCCATGGCCACCACGAGCTTGGTGCCGGGTACGACTATTGACGAGAAATTCGAGAGCATAGTTGCCGCGATGTCGCGATTCGCCGGGCGGCGATTGGTGATGGACGATAACGTCTACGAATCCGAGGCTGCTACCAACAATCGCAATAGGGGTATCGCCCACCTCCTCGATGGCTACGGCCGCATGTACTGCGACCCTGATCTCGCCACCGACGTCTACACCCGCCAGTGTTCCCTGCGGGTGAGCGCGCGGGATCTTGCCGTTATGGGAGCCACGCTGGCGAATGGCGGAGTGAATCCTGTAACTGGTGAGCAAGCCATCGATACCCGTTACTGCAAGCGAGTGTTGGCCGTGCTGGTCACGGCCGGGCTCTACGAGCATTCTGGCGAGTGGCTCTACGACGTGGGTCTCCCCGGTAAAAGCGGGGTCAGCGGAGGCATCGTGACTGTATCGCCCGGCAAGGGCGGCCTCGGCACGTTCTCCCCGCCGCTCGATGCGGCAGGCAACAGCGTGCGAGGCCAACGCATTACCAGGTACCTCTCAGAAGCACTGGGGCTTAACCTCTTTGCCTCAGCTCCTGCTGTCTGATATCGCCGAAGGCCGCGCACGATGGCGGGCACGGCTCACCCATGGGGGGTGATGTCCCCGGTCAGGAGCAGCGATGTAGTACTGATATATCCAGCGAGGCCAGCAGCCACGCATTCCGCAGTAGCCGGGAAGGGCTCCGTGACTGCCGAGACACCTGTCCCTGAACGCCGACCACGGCCAGCGGCGTCACCGCCGCCGACAGCCAGGGAGCTATGATCTCGGTTGCGGGCACGGCGCGGGTGGTCTCGGCAGGCGGGAACATCCCCAGGGCTCTGCGCTTGGCGATCGCGGTGGCCGACTCCGGGCTGGCTGATGACGGCAAAACCAGGCAGTAACAGCAACCCGGCCCATCATCCGCATGACGGTGGACCGGCCAGGACAATCGGGACCGCGAGTTAGAGGTGATCGCCGTGGAAATCGGAGCCGGGCAGGAAGCGTTCCTGCTTACAATGCACGTCATATCGGCCAATCTTCCGGAGAGGGATGATTTCGTTGCCTGAGGACCCAACGCCACATGTAACTCCCGATCCACCGGCCAGCCCGGACGCCGGCCTAGGCGGCGACGACGTCAGCCTGGCCAACGGAACGCGACTTACCGACACCATCGTCGGCCACATCAGCGACCAGGCGCGCCGCACGGCCAACGCCGCGAAGGCCGGACGGGTAGTGAATAGCGACGGCGAGCCAGGAGTGCTTGACCTGACGCCATTGCGCGAGCTGCTCTCCGAGCTTGTGGAGGAGCTTCAGCAGCTGAGGCTGCGGGACCGGATAGCCAACGCGCTGCGGCAGGCAGCCGACATCATTGATCCGCAAACGCCTAGCCACTGACATCGGCTCATGTAGGTGAACGCCCAGACCGGGTAGTAGGGCATCCACCAGATGGCGCTGATCGCGGCGATCGCCGCGGCGAAGATGCACGCCCACCGGCCGAATGCCTTGCTGCCAATCCAGCGAAGGCACACGTGACCAGGATGACGGCGACAACAAGGTCGACCGGCCTGACGCAGGCTCTGGCCGACCGCAGCTGCCAGCGCACCAGAAGCAGCGCGCCCAGGGCAGCGCCGTCGGCATGAGCGTATTAACCCGACTCCGAGCCGGTCCCGCCAGCTCGCCGTAAGATGGCAGCGGAGTAGTCATCGCCGAGCGGTTCCGGCCGAAAGAACCACGATCAGGGTGAACTTGCCACCGGGCACGGCCAGGACATCCGGTCACCAGATCGGCTGCAGCGAGTTGACAGGGAACCAGGAGTAGCCATGGTTGCAATCGCCTCGACAAACCCGACCGCGCCGTGAGCACCGCTGCGGAGCGCCCGGCCGGCCTCCTGAGCCATCGCCCGGCGCGGCCGCCCACCGCCGCTGATTCCAGCCCGCGCCCAGGTGGAACCGCAGTCGTCTCGTGCTGGCTATGTGGCATCCACATGCCAGCTGACAGCATGATGGCCGATGGCGGCCCCGCATGCGGCGACGTCCGCTGGTACTGCGCGGACACCAGGTCCTGCACGTGGCGCTGGACCGCACGTCCGGCCGACATCGCCACGATCGTGCCCCATGCTCCGGGCGAGCGGACCGACGCGCCGGGGGCATCCGGCATCGTCCGGCCAAGACCGACGTAAGGATGTCAACGGGCAGCACGTCGATCATCCAGTTGGCGGCCAAATAAAGCCGCGTCAGCCCAACCACGAGCGCGCTCAGGGCGGCACCCGTCATGAGCAGCGTCCGCGTCCGCAGGCAGCAGTGTGCAGAGAACCGGAACATGGGGGTTGAGATGCCGTGGTTCCCGGAGTTCACCAATGCCGTGGAACTGGCGCGCAGGCAGACACGGGCCGCAGGCCAGGCTGACCCGGTCGCGCAGTACCTCGCTGCACTGAACAAAGGTGACACCCACGCCCTGGAGACTGTGTGGCCTGGCGAGGTCGTGATCTACGATCCCAAGGCCGGGGAGATCCGCGGCCACCGCGAGCTGCGGCGGTTCGTCAGCCAGAATCAGACCTGGCTAGCCGGGCTCCGCGCCCGTATCGAGACCGTGACGTCCACGTGTGTCAGCGGCCGGGCGGTGGTAGAGCTGCTGGCCCACCTGACCCGCAACGGCCGGGAAATGGCCTGGCCGATCGCGGTCGTCGCCGAATCGCCCGATCCCCGGTCGGTGGTGTTCCGCACTTACTGCAGCCAATGGCCGGTCGACGGGCGGCGCCACGTCAGGCCGCCCATACTCCGGTCCGGGAGCGCCCGCCCCGGTGACATCGTCGGCCGCTACCAGGCCGCGCTGGAGGCTGGCGACGCCGAGGCGATAGTGAACACCTTCGCGCCGGACGGGTACTTCCGCGAGCCCATCGGCCCGCACTACACCCATCGCGGCATCCCTGAGCTCCGCTCGTTCTTCACCACGTGCTTCAGCGCAGGCGGCGGCATCGGCCTCCAGCACTGCACCGTCACCGACGACGGCGTGCGCTGCGCCCTGGAGTACAACTGCGTCCGCTGGGGTAACCACGATCTGCCGCCCCAGGCGGGCATCGGCGTCTACGAGCGCGGCCCGGACGGACTGCTGGCTGCGGCCCGCGTCTACGACGACATCGAAGCACCCGTGGCGCACCCCTGAAGCTCAGAAGAAGGCGCCATGCCGCCAGCCGGTCGAGCTGGCGTCGCACGCGGCGTGGTCGTTCCGCGGCCTATCCTGCCGAGATGACGAGCCGGCCAACGAGGGCTCGCGTCACAGGCATATCACCTGCAGACGCGAGCCCCCTGCGGTCGTGCGTGAGGCCGGACACCTGGGCCCGCGATAGGCGTGCCGGGCGGGTGAGGCTCAGCCGGACTTAGCGACGACGGCCCGCCAGGCGTTGATCGACGCCGAGTCGGTCAGCCGGAAGTGGAACAAAGGCGAGTCAAACAGGCTGGCAAACGCGGCACCGCTGGTCATGAGGTATTTGCCGACCGCCGTCAGCCATGGGCCGCGGCCGTTCTGGATAGTCGCGCCGAACTCGGCGAACCCGAAGGCGAGCCCGGCTGCCTTGGAGGCAGCGATTTGCGGGCCCATGAACTTCGGCCCGGGCGGTACCAGCGCCTTCGTCGGGCCAGGTGCCGCGCCGTCCGGGTAGGCATCCCACGCGAGGGTGGTGATAATCCCGCCGCTGGGCATGTAGTCGCGCCAGTTGCGATGCGACGACTTCACCACGTCGTACCCCATCAGGATCAGGGTCGCCCGCAGGTCCGGGTTGTGCGCCGCCTGGGCGATCTTCGCGACGTGGGTCCACGCGGCGCGGTACGCCGCGGCGGTGTACTGGCCGAGTTCGATGTGATGCTCGGGCTCGTGAATGAAGCAGTAGTAGATCGGGTGCCCGGTGGGCGCGGTGTCGAAGAAATGCTTGAGCACGCTGTCATCGGCACCGGACAGGATGACCGACGGCTTGGCGTTGAAGCTGACGATCACCGCTGACTTGTTGGCGCCGGCCAGGCCGCCGGTCCAGGCGTTCGCCTTGGGCAGCCCGCTGTAGTAGACGTGCACGATCGGCATGTGGCCGAACTGGCCAGTCTCCTGAGCGAGATCGCCCGCGCTCGGAATCGTCGCTCCGAACAGCGGCGCCCTGCTGCTGGTGCTGGCAGGCGGGGAGACCACGGTGCCGGCGCTGGCAGGCGCCGAGACGACAAACGCTGACAGGCCAGCCGAGGCCGTCAGCGTTACCAGTGCTACCAGGTGCGCGATTACTCGGCGCATAGGTATCCTCACGTCGCGATTGCACGCTTCTCTGGCCTGGGCCTTTTAGCCGGACATAGCCTGATCGGCGCCTGACTCACGGCACGCTAACAGCCCCGGCCGGGCGGCGCACTCTTATCGGGCCAAACAGCAAACGGCGTTCCCGCCGCGTCCTAGAGGGGCCCAGCCCGGGTGGTAGTACCCGACTGCGGGCATATCCCGCACCTCGAGCACCCGGGCCGGTTCCTCGCCGAGCTGCTGCCGTTACTCGCAAGCTGACCTGATCTGCTCTCCTGCCTCTCCTGACCTCGGGATCAACTTCTTGGTGAGCGGGCCAGGATTCGCTGCTTGCTCTGGCGCATGTTTTGCAGACGGATTATTCGGGGAGGCAGGCGGGATGGCCGCCTGTGCGGTGAAATCCGATCGGCGGACAGGTGGCGGCGCAACTGCAGGGCGCTGCCCAGCCGGCCATTACTATGGGTCATTCCAGCAGCGACGCGGAGTAGGGCCGGAGGCACTGAGCGTGCGGGTTTCCGATGGCTGAGCCGCCGCCCGCAGCGCCCGGAGCAGCGCTAGCCGCGTCAGAGCGGGATGTTCTGCTAGCCACCAAGCTGCATGTCCCCGGGCCACGGCCGGGCTTCGTGCCCCGCCCGCGCCTGGCCGAACAACTCGACGAGGGATTGAGCCGGGGCCTGGTCCTGATCTGCGCCCCGGCCGGATACGGCAAGACAGTGCTGCTGGCCGACTGGGCCCGGTCCGGCCAGCGGCAGGCCGCGTGGCTGTCGCTGGACGCCGCCGACAATGATCCGGCCCGGTTCTGGCGCCACGCAGTGGCCGCGCTGGACCGGGTGCGGCCAGGGATCGGCGCGCGGGCGGGCGCTTTGCTCGGCTCCCCCGCGGCGGCCTCGTTCGAGGGACTGGTGACCGCGCTGATCAACGAGCTGGCCGCCCAGCCCGGCGGGGACGATGAGACAGTGCTGATCCTTGATGACTATCATCTGATCAGCTCTCAGCCGGTACACGCGTCGCTCGGATTCCTGCTGGAGCACCGCCCGCCGAGCCTTTGCCTGGTGCTGGCCAGCCGCTCCGATCCGTCGCTGCCGCTGGCCAGGCTGCGAGCCCGCGGGCAGCTGGCCGAGCTGCGCGCCGCCGAGCTGCGGTTCACCAGCGGCGAGGCGGCGGCATTGCTGCAGCAGGCGGCGGCCGCTCCTGGCGCGGCGCTGCCCGACGCGGCCGTGGCGGCGCTGGCGGCACGCACCGAGGGGTGGGCAGCGGGGCTGCAGCTGGCTGCGCTGTCACTGCGCGGGCAGCCCGATATCGCCGGGTTCGTGGCCGCGTTCGCCGGCAGCCACCGTTACGTCCTGGACTACCTAGCCGAAGAGGTGCTCGACCGCCAGGACGGGCAGATGCGCGCGTTCCTGCTGGAGACCTCGGTGCTGGACCGGCTCAGCGGGCCGCTGTGCGACGCGGTGACGAGCCAGACGGGGAGCCAGGCGATGCTGGAGCGGGTGGAGCGGGCGGGACTGTTCCTGCTGCCGCTGGATGAGGTGCGCGGCTGGTGGCGCTACCACCACCTGTTCGCCGACCTGCTGCGCGCGCGCCTGCAAGACGAACAGCCCGCCCGGGCGGTACCGCTGCACCGCAACGCCGCCGCCTGGTATGAGCAGCACGGGCTCGCCGATGACGCGATCCGGCACGCGCTGGCCGCGGGCGACACCGCCAGGGCTGCCCGGCTGATCGAGCAGGAGTTTGACCTGGTCTACGGCCTGCGCGGCGAAGCGGCGACGACTCAGCGATGGCTGTCGGGGCTGCCCGCTGAGTTCGTCCGGTCCCGTCCCAGGCTGCTGCTGGCGCAAGCCCAGCTGGCAGCCGCTGCTGGCCGCGTGGAGGCGGTGGAGCCGCTGCTAGACGCGGCCGAGCGCGCGGCCGCAGGCGCGGCCGAGGAGCCGTTCAAGCCGACGGCTGGCAGCGCTGCCAGCCTGCTGGTGAACGTCCCTGCACTGATCGCGCTCCATCGCAGCAATCTCGCCCAGCACCGCGGTGACGCCGAGGCCACGGCCGCGTTCGCGTCCCAAGCCCTGGCCGGGCTGGGCGAGGACGAGCGGCTGCTGGAATACGTCACCCGGTGCAACCTGGCCGTGGCTGAATGGCTCCGCGGCCGGGTCGCCGAGGCCGAGCGTGCCTTCGCGCCCAGCATCGCCGGATGGGCCGACAGGCCCGCTATCACCGCCTGGGCCCGCCACATACTTGGCCAGGTTCAGCACGCGCGGGGCCGTCTGGACGCGTCCGCCCAGACCTACCAGCAGGCGCTGGAGCTCACCGCGCCGCCCGGCCGGCCGCCGCTGCCGCCGCTGGCCGGCGTACGTGGGCCTGGCCGAGGTCGCCTACCAGCGGAACGAGCTCGACAGCGCCCTGGAGCACGTCACCGTGGGCATCGCGCTGTGCCGCCAGCTGGCCTACACCCCGCCGCTGGCCGCCGGCCTGGTGACGCTGGCATGGATCCGGCAGGCCACCGGTGACCCGGCCGGAGCGCTGGAGGCGATCGGCGAGGCCGGGCGGGTTGCGCCGGGCCCGGCGGGCCTGCTCAACCCGGTCCCGGCGCAGCGAGCACGGCTGCTGCTGGCCCAGGGTGACCTGGCCGCCGCCGCCCGCTGGGCGGCCGAGCGCGGCCTGGCCGCGGACGACGAGCTGGACTACTCCAGCGAGCCGGGGCATCTGGTGCTGGCCCGCGTCCTGCTCGCACAAGACCTTTCCGGCCAGGCACTGGCCCTGCTGGATCGGCTGCACGCGGCGGCGGCAGCCCAGGACCGGGCAGGCAGCCTCATCGAGACCGGCGCGCTGCGGGCGCTGGCCCTGGCGGCCAGCGGCGAGGAGACCGCGGCAGTGAACGCCCTGGCCGCGACTCTGACGCTGGCCTGCCCACAAGGCTACGTCCGGGTCTTCGCCGACGAGGGCGCGCCGATAGCCGCGCTGCTGGTCCGGCTGGTCGCGGCCCAGCGGTCCGGCGAGGCCGCCGCACAGGTCCCGCTCGGCTGCCTGGCGCGGCTCCAGCGGGCCCTCGACGCCGGGCACCCGACGCCAGATTCCCGGCCAGGGGCCACTGCGGCTATATCGGGCATTGTCGAGCCGCTCACCAGCCGCGAGCTGGAAGTGCTCGAAATGCTGGCCGCGGGCAGGTCGAACCAGGCCATCGCCGGCCAGCTCGTGGTCACCCTCGACACCGTCAAGAAGCACGTCAGCCACGTGCTGGGCAAGCTCGGCGCGGCCAATCGCACCGAGGCTGTCACGCGCGCCCGGCAGCTGGGCCTGATCCCGTAGCACCACGCCCACAACCGAAGATCGCGTGGCCTGGGGCAGTTCGGCGTCCGGCCGGCCGCAAACGGGGTGGTAACCGTGAACACCGCTCCGGCGGCCTGCATCGCGGCCGCTAGCGTCCCCCGGCCGTCGGAGAATCAGGCGCTGGAAGCATGCCGGGTTTACGGGCCGCCGGCGAGGCGGCGGTCGCGTTGCTCTGTGCCCATTTCGCCGTACGGATAGTCAGCTGCCTGCGGGTCGCTGGCCGCGTTGAGGGCGGCGGTTTCCGCTGTGCTGAGGCGCAGCCCGGCCGCGCGAAGGTTGGCCTCAAGTTGGTCGGCGGTGCGGGCACCGAGGATCGTCGAGGTGACCCCGGGCCTGCCGGTCACCCAGGCCAGCGCTACCTCAGCCATCGAGACACCGCGTTCACCGGCGACTTTCTGGACCGCGTCGATGACCTGCCAGGTGCGCTGCGTGCCCCGCCTGTCATAGGCCTCCATGCCGCGGCCCGGGTCCTCGCCCAGGCGGGTGGCGCCGGCCGGGCGCTCATCACGCTTGTACTTGCCCGACAGCCAGCCCCCGCCGAGCGGGCTCCACGGCAGCAGCCCCAGGCCCGCGTCCACCGCAGCAGGCACGATTTCCCACTCGATCTCCCGCACTAGCAGGCTGTACTGCGGCTGAAGCGTCACCGGCCCGGCGACGTTCAGCGCGCGGGCCAGATGCACGGCTTTTGTCAGCTGCCAGCCGGTGAAGTTAGACAGCCCGTAGTAGCGGATCTTGCCGGCCCGCACGAACCCGTCGAGCGTGCGCAGCGTCTCCTCCAGCGGCGTCCACGGATCAAAAGCGTGGACCTGATACAGGTCAACCGCCTCGAGCCCCAGCCTGCGCAACGACCCGTCAAGCGCGCGCGTCAGGTGCCGCGCCGACAGCCCGGCACCGTTCGGGGAATCAACCAGCCCGAAACGGCCCTTCGTGGCCAGCACCACCGGCTCGGTGATCTCGGCCGGCCGGCTGGCGAACCAGCGGCCGATGATTTCCTCCGACATCCCGCCGCTATACACATCGGCCGTATCGACCAGCGTGCCGCCTGCCTCGGCGAAACGATCGAGCTGCTCATGCGCACCATGCTCATCCGCCTCCGACCCGAAGGTCATGGTCCCCAGGCAGAAACTTGACACTGCGCAGCCGCTACGCCCCAAAGTGCGATAGTCCATATTCTCAACTTACGCCGCAGGCGACCTGAGCTTCGCAGACTGCGCAGCCCCGCAGCTGACCAGCCGCCTGATCGGCGCTAGCTTCTCGGCGCCCAGGCTGGCCTTCGCCCGGAAGGGACAATGCGCCAGCACGCCCGCCATGCCGACGGCTGGCATGACATGCACCTCCACGCACGCCTCGCATAACCAGCTGAACCAGCTGAGCCGCCGGGCCGCTCAGTAAACGCACGTCCGGTTGTCCTGGCCGGGCGAGCCCGTGGCCGGGCCCGGCGGGCTGCCCAGCACCCGAGACGGGATGCGTGACGGCGCTGAGGCTCGCGAGATGATCGACGTAGGCTCGGTCAATATACCGATTTCAACATGGAGGCAGGGATGACACGAAACAAGAAACTCATGACGGCAGCCGCGGCCGGGATCGCTCTGGTGCTCGCGCCCGTCGCGGCCGTCGCGAGCACCAGCTCGCCAAACGCCTCACGTCATCCCATGACCATCCATGTGGTCGAGCACGCGATCACCGACACGGTGCAGCAGTTCCATCCGCCCAAGAACAGCCTGGGTGACGTGCTTGGCTTCCACAACCCGGTCTACAACGCCTCCAATACGCGGCGGATCGCAACCGACAACGGCTATTGCATCCGCACTGTCGCGACCGGCAAAACCGAATGGGAATGCACCTGGACAACCCTGCTTCCCGGCGGCCACCTCACCGTCGAAGGCCCCTACTTCGACGACGGCACCAACACCACGCTCACCATCACCGGCGGCACCGGGAAATACACCGGCGCTGAAGGCTCCATGCTGCTCCACGCCACTGGCAACCCAGTCGGATCAGAGTACGACTTCATCTTCACCCTGACCCGCTGACCAGCACATACCAGCGATCGGGTGCCGGCGACCAGGCCGGCACCCGATCGCATCGAGGCACTCGAGCACGCCGTGCGCAGCTGCACTGCGGTCATGCCTCCTCCTCTGCTCCCCCGGCCATCGCGACCCCGGGAGCGATCGATAACGGTAAGCCTGATGTGTCCGGCCTTAACGGGTAGAGCCGGCGGCCTGTCCGGGGTGGACGACGCGAAATGCCTTGACCTATGCGTCAGACTGGGTGAACGGGCTGCTCCTAGGCGGACGACGGGCCGGCACCCGATGGTGGGGAGGGCCGATGGACCTAGACCTCAGTCTTGCGGCCAGCTTCCTGGTGTTGGCGGAGGAGGGACACTACGGCCGTGCGGCCGCCCGCCTGCACATGACGTCCTCGGCCCTGTCCAAGCGCATCCAGCGCCTAGAGCGGCAGCTGGGCGTCACCGTCATCGACCGCGGGCCAGCCGGGGTCGTTCGCGTGACGATCGCCGGGCGCCGCTTCGCCGACGCGGCGGGTCCTCTGCTCGCGCATGCCGACACCGTTCGCGAGACAGCCCGGACGCGGCCCGATCGCTACACAGTGCGGATCGGCTTCCCCGCCGGTACGCTCGCATCACTGCCGCGGCTCGGACTGAAGTTGATCGCCCGGGACGTCCGGCGCAGTTATCCTGAGGCTCGTTTCGTGGTCCGCGAGATCGCGTTTACCGAATTGACCAGATGTCTACCCGACCAATGTGTCGACGTGCTGTGGACCAATTCTTCCGTGCGCCATGTGGCGGTTGAGTCTCATCCCATACAAGCGGGCACCGAGCTCATCGGTGTGGTGGCAGCGCGGCACCGCCTGGCTGATGCCGGTTCGATCGACGTGGAGCAGTTCTGCGAGGAGCCGATGCTCTACAGTCCCGCTGTCCCCGAGGAGTGGATGGCCCCGTTCTGGCTGGCCGACCTGCGATCAAAGCACGAGGCGCAGCTGGTCGAGATCGACGCGCAGGATCATGCCAGCGTGCTGCGCAAAGTCGCCGGGGGTGACGCGGTCATAACGAACGTCGCGATGATGCGTCCGCTACTCGGCCCGCAACTGCGCGCGGTCACGCTGCTCGGCGGTCCGCGGATGGGTTTTTATGCCGCGCGCCGTAGCGATGACCATCGTGGTGCCGTCCAGGAGCTGCTCAACGCTTTTCAGGCGGTGCCGCCCGACGCCCTCGTCTGAGGCGCCAGCGGCCGTCAGCTGCGGCAGCGCAGGCGGGTTCGCGGTTCGTCGTGGCGCAGGTCGTCGGCGACCGCACGGACCTGCATCCGGGTCGGCCTCGCCGACGAAATGGCCCGCGACCCCGTCAATCCACTTGCGATCGCCGGGTCAATGCCTGTGTCCGAAGTGGAAACAGTCCTGGTGCCTCGTCATTGACCCGGGAGACGCTTTGGTTGGCGCGTTGCGAGACGCTCCCCGTACCCGAGATGAGGCCCGATGACGATCACCCAGGACATGTGCTCCCGGTTCACCGCCGGTGCCGGTGAGTTCGGCTCCTACGTGGCCGCCGCGATCAGCATCGAGGGGCTCGGCCTCGCCGGCCGCGAGGCCGAGGACGCCATGCCGCGCACGCTGCAGTTCGAAGTGGTTCACACCGATGCGACGTGCCATCTGGACCTCGCTGACGCGTGCGTGTTCCTCGCCGCGGCAGATCGGGGTGTCCGTTTCGTCGCTCCTGCCGCTGACGTGGCTGCGAACTATGTCAGCTATTGGCACCGGGAAACCGCGGTGCCAGGGGGGCAGGCGGTCTGGGCTCCACTCGGCCCGGGGCAGATATCCGATAGCGCCGATGTAGCGATCCTGGGCGAGACGCTTTCCGCGATCCTGGACCCGGCACGCGGGTCCGGATACTTGCATTACGTCCAGGACACCCGCCCGGGTGACGGCTGGACCGTGCGAGTGGGTGTAACGCCCAGTGACGGGGCAACTTTGCACGGGCTGGCCCTGGACGTGCGGGTCTCGGCGCGCCCCGATTGGAGCTCGTCGACCGATGGGCAACCAGTCCACATCCCCTAGCGAGACCGCCGCCGAACTTAACTATCTGTTCGGCGTGGCCTGCTCCGCGAGGCGCCGAGCCCGCCGCGTGAACGATTGGGCACTGCGTAACGGATTCCTTGGCGGCCCCAACATGTATCACGCGGACCATCCGAACGGCCGCGTCGGCGGCTCGATCGTGATCAAGCCGAACCAGGCGGACGTTCGCTGGATCGACCTCTACACGGATCCGTAAAGCCGCAAGAACGACGAATTCGGACGAGCGTATCGAGAGGTATCGGGTGGCAATCCGCCAGGTCAGGGGTAGTTGCCCAGCACGAAATATTGAGTGAGGAAATCGTCATGAACCGTATCCCGCGCATCCGCCGCCGGGCCCGCAGGCGCGCGGGCCCGCCCGGCGCACTGCGGGCAGTCGGCGAAGCAGCGTCCGCCAGGCTCGCTACCCGGGCGGCGAGGCCAGCATGACCGCGGGCACGCGCTCCGTTCCGGCCTGGCTGTCGTTCCGGCGGATCGTGGACATCCCGTTCGGGACATGCGTGGCCGCACTGGAAAGCTGGCAGCGCACGGGGCAGGACAGCGAACTGCGCATCGGTCACAGCCTGGTGCGCGGGCCGGCCGAGCACAATCGCGACACCGGTACCTGCCGGGTGGAGATCCGCCTGGCCCGGGGACGACTGCGCCCGCTGCTGCGGATGAGGCTGGACATCGACCGCTGGACCTGGTCACCCGCAAGGACCGCCCTCGAACTCATCCCCTGCCAGCGCGTCCGGCCAACCGCAGCCTACTTCCGCGCCGGCCACCTCCTGCTGGACTCACTGACCCACTCCCTGCCGCAGCACATCCTTCAGGCACACGCCGCGGACCTTGGCACCCCCAGTTCCCTCGGCCCTCCCCGTACAGCGGGAGCAACTGGTTTCGAACCAGTGACCCCTCGCTTGTAAGACGAGGTAATGCGGTCGCTGGACGTGGCCCGGCTCCCGCCGGGCGGCACCGGCCGGAGTGCCCGATTCGCGGTACTGCCCGTGGCATTGGCTTTGTCATCACGCCCGCTGCCCGGAAAAGATGGTCAATCCGCGATGGCACAGCCCGGTGCGGCCGGATGATGATATGGAAAGGACAACCCCATGCCTGCAGGCGCAAGGCGAGCGGTGGGCGGGGCGCCCGGTGCACCAGAACATGGACTTCGCCGCCGACACCCACATCGTCTCCCACGCAATCGCCAAGGAGAGCCATGAAGATCAGCCGGTCGGTTGCCCTGGTCACCGGTGCTAACCGGGGCCTCGGCCGGGTGTATGCGCGTGAGCTGGTCGCCCGGGGTGCGGGCAAGGTCTACGGCGCCGCGCGTGATCCTGCCGCCGTCACCGAGCCCGGCGTGATGCCCATCGCCCTGGATATCACCGACGCGGACCGTGTCGCCCGGGTCGCAGCGCAGTGCGCGGACGTCACCTTGCTGGTGAACAACGCGGGGGTGCTGAAATACAGCACGTTCACGGGCGCGCCGGACCTGGACGCCGCCCGGGCCGAGATGGAGACCAACTACTTCGGCACGCTGAGCATGTGCCGCGCCTTCGCGCCCGTGCTGGCCGCTAACGGCGGCGGCGCGATCATCAACATGCTGTCGGTCACCAGCTTCTACAGCAACCCGTTCGACGCCTCCTACGGCGCCTCCAAGGCAGCGGCCTGGGCGCTGACCAACGGCGTCCGCCTCGAACTGCACCACCAGCACACCCTCGTGGTCGCCGTGCACGCCAGCTTCATCGATACCGACATGGCCGCCCTGACCAACGCGCCCAAAGACACCCCCGAGTCGGTCGCCCGGCAAGCCCTCGACGCGGTCGAAGCCGGCCAGATCGAGGTACTGGCCGACGACCGGACCCGGACCGTCAAGGCAGAACTGTCACGCGATCACGAGCTGATTTACCCGCCCATCCAGAAGTTCTGGGACACCGCAGTGAGCGGCACCGATTAGCGCAGGCGAGTGCGGACCGGCACTCCGCCCGTGGCCAGCCCAGCGCGCCTGGCGCCGCGGTGCTGTCCGCCTGCCGCGCCTGGCCTGGGTCATGGTGCCAGCCTGAAGGGCGGGTACCGATCGGTGACCAGGGTGAACGCGTAGGCAGCGACGCGGTTGTGCCAGCGGATTACGCCTTCGACGAAGCTGAATATGCCGCGCGGGTAGCGGCCGGTGAACAAGATCGCGAACCAGGTCACGATCACCGCGAAGAATGCCGCGATGTCCAGGAAGAACAGCACGATGTAGTGCGGGATGGCCAGCAGCCATTTGACCAGCGGCAGCCACCGGCTGAGGTCGGCGGCCGCGTCCGGATAGGCATAGTCCAGCTCGACCCACTGATGGTCGTCCGTGGACGGGTAGCTGTCATTCATCAGGGCCAGGTAGGTTCCGACCCGGTTGCCGAACCGCAGCAGCTCGAGATTCCAGTCGAACCACCACCGGGGATACTTCTGCCTGAACAAGATCATCAGCAGCGGGCCGAGGAACAGCAGTCCGCCCGCGGCCGCGGCCCCGTGGGTCATGGTGGAGTGGCTTCCCGACGACTCCCAGGTTCCGCCGGAAACGGTGCCGAGCACGATCGCGATCGGGATGATCACGAAAATCCGGAAGAATGAGGTCAGCCGGTTAAGCGGCCGGTCCGGGTACTCGACGGCGAACTGAACCGGATACTGAGCTGGATACGGACCCTGATCCGCGGTCATATTGCTCTCCTTCTGGTCGGTTCCGGCGCGCCACGCCGGGCAGCGCGCGCCTGGGCGGATGCGCCATGCTGGCAGTGTCTATTCGGCACATAAACGGTGAATTCACCGTGCCGTTGTTCCAGCCGCATGCATACCCTTCCCCGGCGTAGCTACCCGGCCGGTGCTTACCACCGACACCCGGCGGATCGGATCGGTCATGTTCATATCGGTGTCCTCCCGTAACGTGCCGCAGCAGCGCTCGTCGCTATGCGGGATCGGCCGGGCGGCCGGGTTGCCCCGGTCATGGCCGGGGTAGCGTGGCCGGAGCGGCCGAGTCCCGTTCCCGCCTACGCGGCAGGACCGTTGAGGCACCGGCCGGCAGCTCCGGGCTAGCCTTTTGGAGTGCTCGTCTGAGCGGTGCATCCAGCTCAGCAGCGCGGTGCATCCAGGTCAGCCGCGGTGCCGCGGCACACTGTCGTAACTGCGCGGAGGGAGACTCAGATGGCTGCTACGGATGGCCGTGGCGAGAATGTGCGGGTGGCGCTGCTGGGGACCGGCATCATGGGCTCGGCGATGGCGCGCAATCTGGTCTCGGCCGGGCTGCGCACTACGGTCTGGGATCGGTCGCCCGCAGCGACCGCGTCGCTGTCGGATGCCGGGGCGCTGGTGGCAGCGTCGCCGGCGGAGGCGGTTCAGGATGCGCGTGTCGTGATCACGATGCTGCCGACCGCTGAGGTGGTTAACTCGGTGATCTTCGCTGGCGGTGTCGCGGAGGCGCTGGCTGAGGGCGCGGCATGGGCGCAAATGGGCACGATTGGCCTTACCGCCACGGGTGAGATCGGCAGTCGGCTTGGTCAGCTGCGCCCCGATGTGATGTTCGTGGACGCGCCGGTATCGGGCAGCAAGGGCCCGGCCGAGGCCGGCCAGCTGCTCATTCTGGCGTCTGGCTTGCCCGCGGCGGCTGCGGCCGTGCGTCCGGTGTTTGCGGCGATCGGCCGCAAGACCGTGTGGCTGGGCGAGGCCGGCCAGGGCAGCCGGATGAAGCTGGTCGTCAACGCCTACATGTCCATTTTGATCGAGGGCGTGGCTGAGGCCCTGGAACTGGCTGGCCGGCTGGGCATCGATGACTCCAGGCTGGCCGAGTGCATTGAGGGCGGCCCGCTAGACGCACCGATCGCGGACGCCAAGCTGCACAAGATGGAACGCGGTGATTTCGCGCCCGAGTTCCCGCTGGAGTGGGCGCTCAAGGACGTAGACCTGGCGATCGGGGCCGCGGGCGATCACGAGCTGCCGCTGCTGGCCGCGCTGTCCCGCCAGTGGCATGCAGCCGTTGACGCCGGCCACGGCCGGGAAGATGTCAGCGCCGCCCGCCTAGCGCTCGGCGGCCACTAAAAGATCTCTCATGACGACGGTTACGAACTGGTGACCGCTGGCGCATCGTGCGTTATGCCGGAGGCGCGAAGCATCCCGACGGTGGCGGGCTGACCGCGCGGCGGAACGGGCCCGGCGCGGAGTCAAGATCGCGGTTCTGTTAAGCGCCGAGGCGTGTCACGGAGCAGTTCGTCGAGGAATGCCCGGGCGGCGGCGGGCACGCGGCGGTGCGCCGGGGCCGCGACCGAGATCCGCCAGATCAGCGCCGGCTCGGTCAGCTCGACGGCGGTCAGGTCGCTCAGCCGCGCTGCCTCCGAGGCCGGCAGGAATGCGATGCCGAGGCCGTTACGCACCAGGTCCGCTGCGGCGCCGAAGCCGGCCACCTCGAACGAGACCTGCCGCTCGCGGCCGGCTGCGGCGAAGGCGCGGTCCACTACGGCACGGTTGCCCCAGCCGGGAGGGAAGTCGATGAACGGCTCCTCCGCGAGGCGCCCCAGCGTCACCGGATGCCGCGACGCGAACGGGTGGCCAGGCTGACAGACCACGAGCAGCGGCTCCTCGCTGACCGGCCACGCGGTCAGCCCGGCGGGCGGCTGGCCGGTAAGCGAGAGGACGGCGAGGTCCAGCGCGCCGGACAGCACCTCCCGGGCCAGCCCGGCGGATCCCGCGGCCGCCTGCCTGAGCCTCACCTGGACCTCCGGGTGGGTGACGTGGAACCGCCCGAGCCGCCCGGGCAGGTCAAAGGCGCCGGTGGACTCCATAGTCCCGACCGTCACCGTGCCGCGCAGCCCGGCGCGCGCCTGGCCGACCACGTCGCGGGCGGCCTGGGCGGCGGCGAGCGTCGCCCGCGCCTCGGGCAGCAGCGCCGTGCCCGCGTCGGTCAGCGCCACCCGGTGCCGGTCCCGCTCGAACAGCGCCGCACCGAGGTCGCGCTCCAGGCCCTGGATCGCACCAGATACCCCGGACTGCACCACGTGCAGCCGCCGGGACGCGCGGGTGAACGAGAGTTCCTCGGCAACAGCAACGAAGTACTCCAGATGCCGGAGTTCCATCCGCCCATTATCTCTTAGAGAGATAACCGTTACTAGTAGAAGTCGTTATCAGAGATGAATACCAGAACGGCCGGCCGCGTTACCTCAACACGAAGGGAGACTGAGATGACAACACTGACTGACCTGGCACCGCCCGCCAGCCCGGCCGCCGGGACACGCCACTCAGGCGCGACCCCGGACCGGCAGCGGCGGCCCAGCTACGGCCGCGGGTTCTGGATAGTTGGCTACGTCTTCGCGGTAACGATGGCGTTCTCCACCATTCCGGCCCCGCTGTACGTCCTGTACCAGGCACGCGACCACTTCGGCGCGCTGCTGGTGACCGTGATCTTCGCCGCCTACGCGGTGGGCGTCATGGCGAGCCTGTTCCTGGCCGGGCACATCTCCGACTGGCTCGGGCGGCGGCGCATGGTCGCCACCGCGCTCGGCGTCAACATGCTGTCCGGCGTCGCGTTCCTGGCCTGGCCGACGGTGCCCGGGCTGATCGCCGGGCGGGTGATCTCCGGCATCGGCATCGGGATGCTGACCGCGACCGCGACCGCTTACCTCAGCGAGCTGCACGCCGCGGCACGGCCGGGAGAGCCCGGCCGCCGCGCCGAGGTCGTGGCGACAGCCGCTAACCTCGGCGGCCTCGGCCTCGGCGCGCTGCTGGCCGGCCTGCTTGCCCAGTACGCCGGGCACGGACTGCAACTGCCGTTCCTGGTGTCCGAGGCGCTGATGGCCGGCGGTGCGCTCGCGCTGGCGGCCACGCCCGAGACCGTCGCGCGCCCGCGGCCCCGGCCTCGCTACCACCCGCAGCGGGTGTCGGTTCCCGCCGCGGACCGCTCGGCATTCCTCGCAGCGGGATTGGCCACGATAGCCGCATTCGCGCTCTTCGGGCTGTTCACCTCGCTCGCACCGGGCTTCATCGCGGGCACCCTCGGTGACCGCTCGCACGCGCTCGCTGGCCTCGCCACGTTCGTCGTGTTCGGTGCTGCCGCGCTGGCCCAGATCGCGCTCAGCCGTGCCGCGACGAGCCGCCAGCTCCGCATCGGCCTCACCGCGCTGACCCTGGGCCTGGCCCTGGCGACGATCGCGGTGTGGCTGCCCAGCCTTACGCTCTTCCTGCTGAGCGGCGCGCTGGCCGGCGCAGGCGCGGGCGCGGCGTTCAAGGGCAGCGTCTCCACGGTGATCGCGATTGCGCCCCCCACCCGCCGGGGAGAGACACTCACCGGGCTGTTCCTCGCCGCCTACTTCGGCATCGCGGTGCCGGTCCTCGGCCTCGGCCTGGCCACCCAATTCGTCAGCGCCCGGACCGCAGTGCTCGGCTTCGCCGCCGTCCTGGTGGCTGTCGCCGCCATGGCCAGCAGCAGGCTGGCGGCCGGCCCGGGCCACGGCGGACCGCCGCCCGGACCGGCGGAATCCCCGCCGAGCGGGGCCTGACCGAGCTAACCCCAGGCCAAATCACACAAACGAAGGCGGCCCTAAATGCTAGACACCGGATTCCCGCGGGCAGACGTAGAGAACGAGTTCCTGCGGGCCAGGCGGCACCAGGTCCTGGCCACGCTGACGCACCGCCTGCGCGGCCAGCCCCATGACAGCGACCGTCTCCTGCGGCTTGATGAGGTCACCGGCGCGCTCGGCTGGCGCGGCGAGCGGCACCTGGGCCTGCAGACGATACGCCTGGACACGATCGTCGGCACGGCCGGCCCGCGGCGCGACTTCGACCGGCACTTCCGGCCCACCTCCAGCCGGGTGCGGTCCCGCTGGGAGCAGCTGGCGCTCGCGGAGCGGCGCGGCGCGGCGATCCCGCCGATCGAGGTGTACCGCGTGGGCGGCCTGCATTTCGTGAGCGACGGCCATCACCGGGTATCGATAGCCGCCGCGACACGCCGGCAGACGATCGACGCCTACGTGACCGAGCTGCTCACCAGCGTGCCGCTCACGGGCACAACCCGGCCGCTGGCGGCATGACTCGCCAGCGGCAGGCACGGGGGCCGACGGGACGTCCAGGCCAGTCACGTCCGCCGAGCCGGGCGGCCGGCCACTACGGGGGTGCCTGCAGACCCGGCGGCAGCCAACCTAACATCGGCTTATGGAGTTCAGCCGGGACCTGCGGGACGAGGTGATGTCGGGCGACATTACCGTGTCATTCCGGCTCTGGCGGCGGCCAAAGGTCAAGGAGGGGGGCCGTTACCCTGTCGGTCCTGCGGAGATCGAGGTGGACTCCGTGGACCTGATGCCCTTTGCTGCTATTACGTTGGCCGACGTCCGCCGGTCCGGAGAGCGAGATCGGGAATCCCTGCGCCAGCGCGCGGCCCACTCGGGTCCCATCGCTGACGACACGCTGCTGTACCGGGTTGAGTTCCATCTCGTCGGTCACCAGCGAAATCCGGCGGGATCCTGACCCGGACCACAACGCGGCTCACCCGCTCGAGAGCGCGGATCACCATATTGGGGTGACGGCGGCTCACCTTGATGGGCACTAGCGTCGCAGGCGACAGGTTCGCTACGACAATGGAGATGCCCGGTGGGAGCAGAAATGATGTCTGTCTTCGCGCTTGGGCGGATGCGGGTGCGGCGGTCTGGCTACGGCGCGATGCAGCTGGCGGGTCAGTTCGCCGCCGGGACGCCGCCGGACCGTGACTCGGCCGTCAGCGTACTGCGGGCCGCGGTAGCCGCCGGCGTCGATCACATCGACACCGCCCAGTACTACGGCCCCGGCACCGTGAACGCCCTGATCCGCGACGCGCTGTACCCGTATCCCGAGGGGCTGGCGATAGTCAGCAAGGTCGCGCCCGGGCGGGACGACAGCGGCGCTGGCGACCTGCGCGCGGGCATCGAGGACAACCTTCGCGGCTTGCGGATCGCCCAGCTGGCCGCAGTCAACCTCCGTCTGCCCGGCGACGGCCGCGTGGATGCGCGCTTCGACGACCAGCTGGCCGCGATGGTGGCGGCCCGCGACGAGGGCCTGATCGCCGGGATAGGCCTGAGCAACATCAGCCTGGAGCAGCTGCGGCATGCCACCCTGGGCACCGAGATCGTCTGCGTACAGAACCTCTTCCACCTAGCCGACCGTACTGCGGCGCCGCTTCTGGATATGTGCCTTCGCCGTGGCATCGCGTTCGTGCCGTTCTGCCCGCTCGGCTGGCCGCGCGGCCCGGACAACCCCGTGCTGACCAGCCCCGTGGTGGTCCGGACAGCTGCTCGCCTCGGCATCACGCCGGCCCAGGCCGCACTCCAGTGGCTGTTGCAGCTGGCCCCCAACGTGCTGCTCATCCCGGGCACCGGCTCGGTTGCCCACCTGCGCGAGAACCTGGCCGCAGAAAACGTCACGCTCGATGATCAGGCGCTGCGCGACCTCGATGGCGTCAGCGCCTGACGCCCGGCGAGCCAAGGTACTCGGCCAGCCACGGCCCGGTCACGCTGCCGGCGTCACGCGCGACGTCGGCGGGCGTCCCCGCCGCGAGAAGGCGGCCGCCTTCCGGGCCGCCGCCCGGGCCCATATCGATCAGGTAGTCGGCCGCCGCCAGCAAGTCGAGGTCGTGATCGATGACGATGATCGTCGCTCCGGCGTCCAGCAGCCGGTCGAGCACGCTCACCAGCGTTGCGACGTCGAGCGGGTGCAAGCCGGTGGTCGGCTCGTCGAACACGTACAGCGCGCCCTGCTGGCTGCTGCGCAGCCTGGAGGCGATCTTCAGGCGCTGCGACTCGCCGCCAGATAGCGACGGGGTCGGCTCGCCGAGCTTCAGATAGCCGAGGCCGACGTCCTTGACGGGCCGCAGCGCCGCCGCGATCGGCGGCCTGCCGGCGAATCGTTCGACGGCGTCGTGCACGCTCAGGCCGAGCACATCGGCTATGGTCAGGCCTTCGACCTGCACCGCGAGGACCGCGTCATTGAACCGCGCGCCGTGACAGGTCGGGCACTGGACGGTGATGTCAGGCAGGTACTGAACGTCGAGGTCCAGGTGGCCGAGACCGCGGCAGGTCGGGCACTGGCCCTGGCGGGTGTTGAACGAGAAGTGGCCCGGCTTCCAGCGCCGGCGCCGGGCGTACGCGGACGCGGCGAAAAGGCGGCGGATGTGATCGAACGCACCGCAGTAGGTTGCCGGAGTTGACCGCGCGTTCTGCCCGATGGGCGAGGCGTCAATCTGGACAACCTGCCGTATGCCCTGCAGATCCAGGCGGCGGACGTGGCCCGGCTCGGCCGAGCCGCCCAGCCGCGCCCGGGCGGCGGGAATGAGGCTGTCCAGCACGAGGGCGGTCTTGCCCGCCCCCGACGGGCCGGCCACCGCGGTCAGCCGGTTTACCGGAAACTCAGCGGTGAGGTCGTGCAGGTTGTAGAGGTCGGCGATCTCGATGGCGATCTGCCCGTGGTCAGCCGTGCGCTCGGGTCGGTCACGGGGAATGCCGGGCTCGCCGGCCAGGAAGGGGCCGATGATCGAGCGCGGGTTCGATTCCAGCTGACTCGGGGTGCCTTCGGCGATCACGTGGCCGCCCTGTGCACCGGCCCCGGGACCGAGTTCGATGACCCAGTCGGCGGAGCGGATGATTTCCCGCTCGTGCTCGACCACGATTACCGAATTGCCGTTCCCGGCCAGAGCGTAGATCATCTTGCGCAGCCCGGTGACGTTGCTGGGGTGCAGTCCGACCGACGGCTCGTCCAGCACGTAGAGCATGCCGGTGGTGCTGGCACGGACGGTCGAGGTGAGCTCGATCCGCTGCCGCTCGCCGGTGGACAGCGAGGCGCCGGGACGGTCGAGGGTGAGGTAGCTCAGGCCGACGTCGAGCACCGGCGTGAGCACGCCGTTCAGCTCGGCGAGCAGGCCGGCGGTCACCCGGCTGAGCTCGGCCGGAAGCCCGGCCGGAAGGCCGGCCGTGAACCCTCGCAGCGCTTCCAGGCTGAGCATGCTGATCTCCGCGATGTTGCGCCCGCCGAGCTGCGAAGCCAGTGCTTCCGGCCGCAGCCGGGTGCCGTGGCATACCGAGCAGGTCCGGGTGATGACGAATCGCTGCGCCAGCCGGCGAGTGCGCTCGTTGTCACTGCGCAGCGACCGTTCTACTGCGGCGACGGCATTGTCATAGTTCACCGACAGCCGCACCGCTCGCTCGTTGCGGCCCGATTGCAGGGTCACCTGCCGCTGCACGGGCGCGCCGTGTAGCACGATGTCGCGCTCGCGCCCGGTGAGCGACTTGTACGGCACGTCGAGGCGAACCCCGAGCTCGCCCGCGGCGTACATCGACAGCCGCCGCCCGCCCGAGTTCCACGGCAGCACCGCTCCCGCCTCGATCGTCTTGTCCGGATCGGGCACCAGGGTGGCTTCGTCGACCTCAGACCGCACGCCCAGGCCCTGGCAGGCCGGGCACGCGCCGTAGGAGTTGAAGGCGAAGGATTCGGCACTGGGATGCTCGAAGCGCGCACCGCACACCGGGCAGACGATCTCCTCGGCAAATGCGGCCACCGACGGGCCGACCCAGTGGCCGTTCGGGCACCGGTGCGAGCCCAGCCGCGACATCATCAGCCGCAGGACATTCAGGACTTCGGACATGGTCCCGACGGTGCTGCGCGGGCCCGGGACCGGCGGCCGCTGCCGCAGCGCGAGCGCGGGCGGGAGGTGATCGATCCGGTCCACGTCGGGGCGCTGCGCCTGGGTCAGCCGGCGGCGGCTGTACGTGCTCAGGCCAGAGAGGTATCGCTGCATGCCCTCGGCGTACAAAGTGCCAATGGCGAGCGACGTCTTGCCCGATCCGGACACGCCGACGACAGCTACCGTGCGCCACAACGGCACGTCGACGTCGACGTCGCGCAGGTTGTTATGCCGGGCACCGTGGACGCCGATGGCGCCGGGCAGCGTTCCGGGCACGGACCAATCAGCCGTCACATCAGCTACCTAAGCAGATGGCGTGCCCGCCTGCCGGGACCGGCAGCCGCCGGTCCCGGCAGGCGGGCGGTGATAGGGATTTCAGGGATGGACCGGACCACTCGGGCCCTTGTCCAGGCGCAGCGACTGCATGATGGCGAACGTGGTCGTCATCGTGAACGCCTCGATGTCCGCGGCTGCCAGCACGCCGGTGTACTTGGCGATCACGGGCGCGGCTGCGCGCTCGGTGACGGCATCGAGGTGGCCCTTCACGCCAGCCCAGACGTTCTCCCCGTACCGCATGTAATACGGCACAGGATTAACGCTCGCCAGCGCCTCCCGGGAGCTGGCCTCGATGTCAGCGATGTACCGCTGGTGCAGGGCGACGTCCTCGCGGGTGGCGAGCCTGCCGAGGTGCCCGGAGATGAGGTGCGACCACGGGTACGACAGGGCAGTGTCCGGAGCCTGCATGTACCCCGGCACGTCCTCGCTGAGGTTGGTGTTGTAGATCGGCACCCAGCCGGCGTTGACGACGTCGATGAACATCAAGGTGTCGTGGCCGGGGAAATGGATGTAGATGTTGTCCGGCGTGTGGTTGGAGCCGTGCCAGGCCAGCTCGACGCGATCTCCGCCCACCTCGAGCGTGTAGGTATCGCCGAAGGTCACGTCCGGCAGCGGACGGGCCGGGTCGTTGTCCCGGATCAGAAGCCGGCGCGTCTCCTCGTGACCGATCCTGACGACATTCTCGAACAGCGAGGCGGCCGCGCCGTGGTCGGCGTGGTGGTGAGAGTAGACCAGGTGGGTCACGGTGTTGCTGACACCCTCCGCGGCGGCGATCTCGTCGACAGCCCGCCGGAGGTTGTGGCCGATGCTCGGGGGTGCGTCGAACAGCACCACGCCGTCCCGGGTGACCAGGAATGCTGAGTTGTACACCCCATCGGTGACCCAGTACAGGTTCCGCTCGACCCGCCCGACGTAGTATCCCTGCTCGTTCAGAGCGGGACCGAGCGCAGAAGGCGGGATAGGCGCGTAATCGGGCAGTTCGTCGGCACTACCCGTACCGGCGGCTGATGTTGTCACGGCATCTCCCTCGCAACTAGGGCACGTCCCCTGACGGCGTGCGCTTCGCGTCAGGCCCACGCTCCCCAACTGCCAGGTGAGAAGTCATCGCCGGATCATGGTGATTCGGATACGGCCCCGCGCCCGGCCAGGGCGCTAGGCGCCGTAGGCCGGCAGGATCGCCCCGCTCACCGGCGCCGCCGCCGCGCTGACCAGGAACGCGATCACTTCGGCGATCGCCTCGGGCGCCACCGCGTGCGCCATCAACTCGGCCGGGAACGATGCCCGGTTGGACGCCGTGTCTATCAGCTGCGGCGCCACTGCGTTCACCCGGATCCCCTGCGGCCGGAGCTCGAGGTCGAGGGTGCGGGTCAGGTGCACGAGCGCGGCCTTGCTCACGCTGTAGGCCGCCATGCCGCTGGCAGGCTCCAGGCCCGGCCGCGCGGTCACATGGACGATGGCACCCGAACCCCGCTGTCGCATGTGCGGCGCCACTGCCTGGCTCAGCCACAAGGCGGGTCCCAGATTGACGTCGAGCATGAGCGTCAACGTCTCGGGAGTCGTGCCGAGCGCTTCGCCCAGCCGGAATGTTCCGACCGTGTTCACCAGCACGCCCGGGGGCCCGACCTCGGCCGCTATCCGGTCGATGACCCCCGTCACCGCGCCGGGATCGGCGGGATCGACTACTTCTTTGCGCGCGGTGTCGCGCAGATCGCTCATCGCGTGCTCGCTCCGGTCGAGCGCCACCACCGTGAATCCTCTGGCCGCGAGCGTCGCGGTGGTCGCGTGCCCGAGCGCGCCGCCCGCGCCGGCGACCACTGCTACCGTTGCCTGGCTCATGCCGTACCTCCGGAACCGGGTTGCTGCCCAGCGGTATGCCCCGCGGGGACAGCGAGTGCCTGGGCTTCATCGAACGCGGCCGAGAACAAGTAGGCGGTCGCCAGACTGCGGTAGGGCCGCCATTTCTCGGCGATCGCCAGGACCTCCTCCTCCGCAGGCAGGTGATCGAGCCGGTAAACAGTGCGGACAGCCTTGCGGAGAGCAAGGTCACCTGGCAGGACTACATCCTCGCGGCCGAGCGCGATGATCAGGGCACCTTGCGCCGTCCACGGCCCTATCCCTGGTATCTCGGTGAGTAGCGATATCAGCTCGTCGTCGGGCAGCGCCGCCAGCACGTCCGGGTCGAGCCGGCCGTCCGACAGTCGCTCGGCGAGCTCGCGAAGTGTGCTGATCTTCCGCCAGGACAGCCCGGCATCGCGGAACTGCGCCGGATCCGTGCCCAGCACGTCGGCAGCCGACGGGAGACGGCCGCCGAAGAGCGCCTCGATGCGGGCGAGGGTCCGCCGGGTTGCCGCGACCGACAGCTGCTGACCGACGATCTGGAACAGCAGGGCACCGAACAGGTCCATCGGCGGCAGCTCAGTTATCCATCGCCGCGGGTCGAAATCCGGCCGGTCAGCTATGAGCCTGCCCAGCATTGGGTCAGCACTGCGCAGATAGGCCCGCGCCTTCTGCAGCCATTCAGCGCGGCCGACTCCGACCGGGCCTTCCCTGCTCGATGTAACCATTCCGCGTTACTCCTTCCGCAGGCGGTCAGTGTGAACGATCTCGACCACATCTGCGACCGTGTCCTGGCCATCATTTTCTCGGCCGGTTGATCTGGGACCAAGTCAGGGAGCTTCATGGTGACCAGGTATCACCGCGTTCTGGCGATCTCGCCTCGGGGTTGAGCTGGCGGATCTCGAGCAGGTCAAGGCCAAGCGCCTCGATCTCAGCCAGCACGCCATATAGCCCGGGCCGGTCCAGCACACCGGTCAAGACTGTCTCCGGGCCCTGCCGCTTCCAGGCCATCGCCGGAAATGCGGAAAGCAGCGCGGCGCCGAGATGGCCGTTGATCCGGATCGTGTACCTGGCGG
Organism: uncultured Actinomycetes bacterium; assembly: GCA_963707065.1. Lineage (GTDB taxonomy): Bacteria > Actinomycetota > Actinomycetes > Streptosporangiales > Streptosporangiaceae > Palsa-506. Next base: position 67,712 of record CAVPPJ010000008.1, on the reverse strand, counting down.
ATGCAGCATCCACCCGGCCATAGTCCAGCGCGGCCAGGTGAGTCCACATCGCCAGGATCTGGTGACCCCGGCGCCGAGCACGTAACCTGTGCAGGGTGCTGAGCGGCTTAGGCCGGCAGGCTAGCGCTAGGGATCGGGTTCAGGCGTGGTATCCAGGGCAAGCCAGCGAAAGCCGGGTCCGCCAGCTCCGCGGCTGATTCAGCGCGGGGAACTTCTCGCGTCCCTCGATCGCGCGGCAGAAGCCAAGGTAACGCTTATCTCGGCGCCCGCCGGGGGCGGCAAGACGTCGCTGTTGCGGGCCTGGGCGGATGGGCCGGGTCAGTCGTACCGGCTGGCCGTCGTCCAGGTGCAGCGCGACCAGCAGGACTCCCAGCAGTTCTGGCTCGCCGTCCTCAGCGCCATCCGGCAGGCCCCCGGCGAAGGCGAGCAGCTGGCAGCGACACCCGAGTTCAACCAGGCGGCCATCGCCGACAGAGTTCGTTCGGAACTTGCCGAGTATCACGACCGCACTTACCTGATCATCGATGATCTCCACGAGCTGACCTCTGCTGAAGCGCTCACGCAGCTGACCCGGCTGCTGGAGAAACTCCCCCCGCATGTGCACGCGATCCTCGCGACGCGGCGTGATCTGCCGCTACGGCTGCACAAGCTTCGGCTCGCCGGCGACCTGGCCGAGATCCGCGCCGTAGATCTGCGTTTTACGGAGTGCGAGACCCGCGAGCTCCTGAAGGCTTCGGGCATCGCGCTGTCGGAAGCCGGGGCCGCGAAGCTGCACCAGCGCACGGAAGGCTGGGCCGCGGGCCTGCGGCTCGCGGCGATCTCGCTGGCGAGCAGCACTGACCCCGAACGATTTGTCGCGGAGTTCTCCGGCAGCAGCCGGACCGTTGCCGAGTACCTGCTGGCCGAAATGCTGGAATGCCAGCCGGCCGAGGTCCAGCGGCTGCTTCTGCGCACCGCCCTGCTCGACCGCGTCAACGGCGAGCTGGCGGACCTGCTGACTGGTCGCTCTGGCTCCGAGCGGATCCTGCTCGACCTCGAAGACACCAACGCGTTCGTCCTATCGCTCGACCCGGCCAGAACCTGGTTCCGGTATCACCGCCTCTTCGCTGACTTGCTCCGGCTTGAGCTGCGGCGGAGGCTGCCTGAAGAACTGCGGGTCCTGCACCGGCTGGCCGCGCAGTGGTTTAACGAGCACGGCGAGATCATTGACTCCATCCGGCATACTCAGGCGGCGGGTGACTGGTCCGATGCGGCGCGGCTGCTGGCCGACCACTCGTTCGGGCTGACGCTGGACGGACAGGCGCAGACCATCCAGACGCTGCTGCGGGCCTTTCCCCCAGGTGCCGTTACTGAGGGCCCGGATATCCCTCTCGCCCGCGCAACCAGCGAACTTGCCCGGGGACGCCTGGATGAGGCGGCCGCCCACCTGACAGTGGCCGAAACCTCGATCGCGGCAACCCCGCCCGACCGCAAACACCGGCTCGAAGTGGCGACCGCGGCGCTGAGACTGTCGCTCGCGCGGAAGCGCGGCCACCTCGCAGGGGTAGTCGAGCAGGTCAGGTTCCTTGCCTCGCCCGTAACCGGGCAGTCTGACGAGGACATCGCGCTCGACAGCGACCTGCGCGCGGTGGCGCTCATGAATCTCGGCATCGTCGAAGCGTGGTCGCTGGGGAACTCCGACAGTGAGCGGCACCTGCAAGAGGGCGCCGATCTTGCGCGGAGCATCGGACGTCCTTACCTCGAAGTAGCCTGCCTGGCTGAACTCGCCTTCGCAGCGAAGATCGAGCCCTTCGCTACTACCCGGCGGCGGTGCCGGGAGGCGATAGCCCTCGCCGAGCAACATGGCTGGGGCACGGAACCGGTCATCGCGCCAGCGCTCGTGAACCTCGCAGGCACTCACATCTGGGCGGGCGAGTTCGACGAGGGCGATCGCTGGCTGCGCCGCGCCGCCCGCGCTCTGGAGACAGACACCGGGCCGCTCATCAGGCTGGTGCTGCACCTGGGCACGGGCCAGCTGTTGTCCGGCCGGCGCAGGCAGCGCGAGGCGCTGGCGGAATACAGCGCGGCCGAGCACCTGCAGGCCCAGCTGGAAGGCTCACACGCACTGGCGCGTCAGCTGACCAGCTGGAGGCTGGCCACCCAGGCCCGGCTCGGGCAGCTCAGCGAGGCCCGGGCCTCGCTGGCGGCACTCGATGCTGAACTGGCAGGCTCCGGCGAGATCGGCAATGCCCGCGCGGCCATCTGCCTCGCCGAGGGCAACCCGGCGGCCGCTCTCGCCGCGGTCCGGGATGTCCTGACCGGGATAGCTCCGGCCATCGGCTACGTGACAGTCGTTGAGGCACACCTGCTGGCAGCGCTGGCGCACCGCGAACTCGCCGACCAGCGCGCTGCCACCGCGGCCGCCGAGTGCGCGCTGGCCCTGGCGGAGGCGGACCGGCTGGTCCTGCCGTTCGCGATGACGGGCTCGCTCGAGCTGCTCGAGGCCATGCCGCGGCATGAGACGGCACACGCGGCCCTGCTAACCGACATCCTCGACGTCATGCGCGGCTCATCCGTATCAGCGGGCATTGAGCCTTCACCGGCAGAGATCGAGCAGCTCAGCCCGAGTGAGCTGCGGGTGCTGCGGTATCTCCCGACGAACCTCTCCCGGCCGGAGATCGCCAGCGAGCTGTCGGTCTCGGTGAATACCGTCAACACCCACATCCGCAATATCTACGCGAAGCTCCAGACCCAGGATCGTTCCTCGGCAGTACAGCGCGCACGAGAGATGCGGCTGCTCGCGGCTGGCCTGAACAGCTAACCGCTAGTCCCGGACCGGCTGGCCGCGTTCCCGCTGACTGGCAGCTCCACATTCACTAGTCCGCTGGTGGCTCCGGCCCACGCGGCCCGGCTGGAATCACCAGGATCCGGTGACGACCATTCACCTGTGAGGTGGCAACCCTAAAGTCACTCAGCCCGCCGAGCTGAGCTCACTCCCGCGAGCAGCGGAGGCAGCGGAGAACAACGATGGCGAAGGACCTGACGGCTCCGGCTTCTGGGCCGTGGCGTTCGCCTTCCTGATCGTCATGGCGGTCGCAACGCTACCGAGCCCTCTGTACGGCCTCTACCGAACCCGAGATAACCTCTCGGCCCTCACGATCACCGTGGTCTTCGCGATCTTCGCGGGCGGCACGATCGGCACGCTGCAAAGGGACAACTCCCTCACTGCGCGCATCGGGCGCCGGGGCATGATGCTCGGCGCCGTCGCGATGATGATGGTGGCGATGGGGGTGCTCGCCGCGTGGCAGGATCTGCCGGGGCTGCTGATCGGGCGCCTGCTCACCGGGGTGGCGGTCGGGCTGGCCGCGGGCCCCGCAATCACTTACCTCGTCGAGTTGCGTCTGCGCGCGGATCCGAACGCATCGGCCGTCCGGGCCAGGACCATCGGCACGTCGGTGAACGTTGGCGCACTGGGAGTCGGCCCATTGATTGCGGGCTGCCTTGCGCAGTGGGCGAGGTGGCCGCTGACCTTGCCCTACCTTGTCTTCATCGCGCTAGGGGCGGTGCCCTGGCCGGCCTGTGGGCCGTCCCCGGGCGGCAACGGAGAATCCGCCGGTTCGCCACGCCCGGTCCGGCTTCCAGTGCCAGCAGCAGCCGCGACCCTTGCCGGTTTCTCCGCAAATGGCCTGTTCGCAGGGCTGTCCGGACTCTTCCTGGCCACCACGTTTCACCGTCCCTCGCTCGCGCTGGCCGGCGCCTCGCTCTTCCTGTTGTTTTCCTGCGGAGTGGCGTCCCAGCTGTCAACGGCCAGGCTGCAAGCGTCGCGCGTGCTCGCGCTCGGAACGATCTCCATGCTCGTAGGTCTCGTGGTGCTTGTTGTTTCCGTGCGCCTTTCCACACCGAGCCTCGCGCTGTTCCTGATCGGGGGTGCGCTGATCGGCGCGGGTTCTGGTGCTGTGTTCAAGGGGACCACCGGGATCGTGCTCGAAGCAAGCCCGCCCGAAAGCCGTGTCGCGATGACGTCGGCCCTGCTCATCGCGCTCTATGTGGGGCTCTCGGTTCCGGTGATCGGAGCCGGAGTCGCGCTCAGCCTGGGCGCGAGCGCACCCAACACCGTGCTCGTGTTCGCCATCCTCGTCGGGCTGGGCGTTGCCGCCGCTGGCTGGGCGCTGCTGGTACGCCGGCCTTGAGGCGCGTCCCTGCTGCCGACGGCGCGGTGTCGCGTCCGCTTCGGCAGCCGCAGCCCTGTTCGCCATCCTCGCCCTGCTCTGGCGCCGCGCAATAGGGACCGCAATGTGCAGTCATGCTGCGTATACCCAGGCGTCCCGGCACTGCCCATGGTTGAGGTAGGCAGCCGAAGGGACAAGAGATGAACGAACAGCGAGACCTTGAGGGCATCGGCGCCCTGGTTACCGGGGCCACTTCGGGCATCGGCAAAGCAACGGCCGAAGAACTGGGTCGGCACGGCGCTGAGGTTATCGTGCACGGGCGAGACCCCGGCCGCGGGTCCGCGGTGGTCGACACGATCACCACGGCGGGCGGAAAGGCCCGTTTCGTCGCCGCTGATCTTGGCGATCCGGCGCAGATAGACCACCTCGTCGAGCAGGTCGGCGCGGTCGGTGTCCTGGTCAACAACGCCGGGTTCTCCTGGTTCGGGCCGACCGCGGACCTGGATGTGGCGACATATGACCGGCTCTTTGCCGCGAACGTCCGGGCGGCGTACTTCCTCGTCGCCGCGCTGGCGCCGAAGATGGCCGCCCGCGGAAGCGGCAGCATCGTCAGCGTGGGCAGCATGGCTGGCCAGATCGGCCTGGCTGGCTCGGCTGCCTACAGTGCGACCAAGGCCACCGTGATAGCGATGACTCGTTCCTGGGCGGCCGAGTTCAGTCCCGCCGGGGTCCGGGTCAATGCCATCGCTGCCGGGCCGGTCCTGACCGATGGGGCCGCTCCCGCCCGCACCGAGGCACTGGGTGCCACGACCCTGCTGGCCCGGCCCGCCCGGCCCGGCGAGATCGCCGAGGTCATCGCCTTCCTCGCCTCGCCGAAGGCCAGCTACATTACCGGCGCGGTCATCGCCGCCGACGGTGGCCGCACCGCGATCTGACCTCCGGCGGCCCGGCCAGCACCGCGCAAGATCCGGCCGCCAGGCATGCCGATTGGACGCGGCTGTCGAAATAACGCTCAGGCGACTTCGCAGCCCTGGCCGCGCCTATGGCTGACGTTTTCCCGTGAAAGGAATACCGCATGAGCAATTCGCTGCTCGCAGTTACCGTTGACTGCGCCGACGCCCCTGGCCTGGCCCGGTTCTGGGCCGACGTCCTCGGGTGGCAGGTCGCGGAAGACTCCACTTCCGAGCACGTGGTCCTGCTCGCCGGCCACCAGGACAGCAGCGGGCTACATCTCGTATTCAACAAGGTGCCAGAGCGGAAGGTCGTCAAGAACCGCCTCCACCTCGACCTCATCAGCGGCACCTTCGAGGCTGAGAGCGAGCGCCTGCTGAGCCTGGGCGCCCGGAAGCTCCGCGACCTGCAAGGGGACAAGTCCCGGTGGATGACCTTCGCCGACATCGAGGGCAACGAGTTCGACCTGATCGCCGGGTAGACCCAGGCCATGAGCCTTATGCCTAGCTGGCCGATGACGCAGAGCGGTGTCTGGCGCAGTGTCTGGCCGACCTCGCCGGGTGGCCCAGATGATCGCGTGCGGCCCACGGTGTCGGCGACCTGACGGCGCTTGGCGGCGCTGCCGCAGGCTCAGGCCACGATCACGCTGGTTAGCCTGGAGGCAGCATGACGGACTGGCTGAGAGGACAGGCACATGCCAGGTCCTGGTGACCTCCCGTCACAGCAGCCCCCGCGCATCGTCGGCCGGGCTGCCGGGCTGGCCCGGATGCGCGGCCTGGTCGATCCGATCCCGCAGGCGGGCCAGGTGCTGCTGGTCATAGGTGCGGCCGGGATGGGCAAGACCGTGCTCTTGGCGGATGCAGCCGAGCGGGCGCGGTCGGCGGGCATGCGGGTACTGTCGGTCACCGGCCGGGAATCGGAGTCGAAACTCGCGTTCGCCGGGCTGCATCAGCTCCTGCGGCCGGTGCTGTCCAGCGTCACTGACCTTCCCGGCCGGCAGGCACGGGCCCTGCTGGGGGCGCTCGGCCTCGCAACGGACCCCGTTGCTCCCGATCCGCTCCTCACGGGGGTCGCCCTACTCACCCTGCTCTCAGATCTTTCCGAACGTTCCCCAGTCCTCGTGGTCGCCGACGACGCGCACTGGCTCGACCGCAACACGCTTGACACCCTGGCCTTCGCCAGCACCCGCCTCGACGCCGAGCGGGTCGTGCTGCTTCTGAGCGCACGCGGGCAGGCTCCGCCCGCCAGCTTTGACCGCGGATTCCCTGAGCTGCATCTTGAGCCGCTGTCACCCGCGGACGCCGGCCGCCTGCTCGACGGGCAGTCCCGCCCGCCCCGGGGGCGGGCCCGGGCCCAGGTACTCGCTCAGGCGGCGGGTAATCCCATGGCCCTGATCGAGCTGGCCGAGGTGATAGCTGCGGATCCCGCCGCCAGCCGGAGGTGGGCCGCCGAGCCGCTGCCCCTCAGTGACCGGCTTAGCGCCGTCATCACCTCCAGGTTCGCCGCCCTGCCCGAGCAGGCGCAAGCCGCGCTGTTGCTGGCTGCGGTGGCCGACAGCCCGGACCTGAGCGCGGCAGCCAGCCGCGGTGGCGGGCCAGATGCGCGCGCCCTGGCGCCGGCCGAGCAGCTGGGCCTGGTCAAGGTGGACCGGACCGGCCTGCAGTTCTCGCATCCCCTGGTCCGCTCCGCTATCTATCATTCCGCGCCCTTTGCCCAGCGTGCCGCGGCGCACCGGCAGCTCGCCGGGGCACTGCACGAGCAGCCGGACCGGCGAGCCTGGCACCTCGCCGCCGCGGCGCTGCATCCTGACGAACACGTGGCTTCGCTGCTCGATGCCACAGCTAGCCAGGCGCAGCATCGCGGCGGCGCGGCCGCTGCGGCGCTGGCGATGGAACGCGCGGCCGAACTCAGCCCCGATCGCGCAGACCAGGCACGGAGGCTGGTCGCCGCCGCATCTGCCGCCGTTCCTACCGGCCAGGCGGACTGGGTCCAGGATCTCGCCACCCGCGCCCTGGCCGTCACGGCAGATCCGGAACTGCGGCTGCCGCCCGCCACGCCGCCGGGTGGGCGCTGGCCTGGTCGGGCCAGCGCACCGCCGCACTGACCGCGCTCATCTCCGTTGCCGAAGAGGCATCGCCTGACCAGCTGGCCCTCGCCTGGGACGCACTTGGGAGCGCAGCCACCGTCGCCTACCAGTCCGGCGCTCCTGCCAGCCGCGAGGCGGTAAGCCGCACCCTCGACCTGCTGGGACGCCGGGGTCCGCCGCCCTCCGGCGAGGGCCCGCGCATTGACGTCAACGCGCTCAAACTCTGGATACGCGCCTCCACCGATCCGATCGGCAGCAGAAGCCAGCTCATCCCATACCTGCGCAGAATCGCCGGCTCGCCCCTCGACGAGCCGTCTTTGTGGGGAACCGGTTCCGCCGCGTTCCTGCTGGACGAAACCGACCTGGCCATCCGCTTGCTGCAAGACGCCATCCACCGGCTCCAGGCTCCCGGCGTGCGAGGCACCAGCGGCGGAGGACTGACCGCGCTCGGATGGGCATACATCGACACGGGGCGCTGGGACGAGGCGCTGGAAGTTGCCGCCGAGGCCGCCGGCATGGCCGAGGCGAACCATATGGACATCGTTGCCGCGTCCGCTGACGCGATCACAGCCACCGTCCTGGCCCTGCGCGCCGAGTCCGGCGCAGCGCGCAGGCATGCGGCCAGGGCGCTCGCCACCGTGGATCCAGCGGAATGCGGGCTGGTGGCCACCCGGGCCCGGCGTGCCCTCGGCATCGCGGCTCTGGCCGACGGCCGCTACCTCTCAGCGTTCATGCAGCTCCGCGGGTTGTTCGGGGACGATGGCATGCCCCTGCACAACTACGCCTCCTACCTGGGGGTGGCAGATCTCGCCGCCGCCGCGGTCCGCGCAGACCGGCGGATGGAAGGGCGCGACGTCATCGAGCGCGCCCTCAGCCATCTCAACGGAATGGCCTCTCCCCGGGTCGGGCAGCTCATTGCCCGCGCCCGCGGCCTCCTCGCCGACGCAGCCGAGCAAGAAGCCTATTTCGACAGCGCGCTCTCCGACTCTGCCGGGGGTCAGTGGCCATTCGAACGGGCGCAGCTTCGTCTGGACTACGCCGAATGGCTGCGCCGCCGCCGCCGGATCAACGATGCCAAGCCCGTACTGACCGAGGCTCTGGGAGCCTTCCGGCGACTAGGTGCCCGATCATCGGCGCAGCGGGCCGAGGCAGAGCTGAGAGCATGCGGGGTGACGGTCGCCGGGGCATCCAGTGAACGCGACGCCCTGTGGGAACTAACTCCCCAGCAGCGCCAGATCGCCCGCCTCGCCAGCGACGGACTGACCAACCGCCAGATCGGCGACCGGCTCTTCCTCTCACCGCGCACGGTCAGCTCGCACCTGTACCGGTCCTATCCCAAGCTTGGGATAGCAGCCCGCCACCAGCTACGCGACGTGATCGCCCGCGCCAGCACGCCGATGCCAGATCCCGAAGACGCCGAAAGGGAGACTCTCATTTAAACCGCTTCCCTCGACTAGGCAAGCACGGACGTCCGCAGGCTGAAGGCTACGCTCCAGGCGCATGCTCTTGCAGTTTGGCGATCTGGGCACGTGCGGCAGCGACGAGATCTGCGTTCGTGTTGGCCAGCCCGTTCAGGCCCCATCCCCCGTCGGGGGCCTCGGTCAGAAGTACCCAGGTTCGTTCGTTAAAGGTGACGTCGCCGGCTGCCGCGGCGATGATATCGGTCAACTGACGGACGACCGCGAGTTGCTTCTGGCGGCCCAGCGCACCGGAGTTGGTGAGGACCTGAACCCGGACATAGTTAGTGTCGCCATCGACGTTTGCGAGAGAGTCGGCCGGAAGGTCGTGAATAAACGCTGCCGTGTTCTTCCGGAACATCGGGATGTCCGGGACCTCCTCGACCGTCATAACAGCGGTGGCGAGATCAACAGCTAGCTGGTGCTTGTCGGCGAACGTGCCCGCCGCAGCGTACACATCGATCATGGGCATGCAAGGGCTCCTTCGAAAGATCCCGTCGTGGTAAGCCTCATCCTTCTGCGCTCAGCCTGAGACGCGGTATCCGCACCTTGACTGCACTCTGCGACGCCCGCCGGGGTGCTGCCGACGCCGCCGGCGGCGCCGGGCCGCGCTGGCGGCTCGCTGATGTGCGCGGGAAGATGCCCTGGCTTAGCTGATGGGGTTTTCGGTCCACTTCGCCGAGTTGGGGCCGAGCAGCTGCACGTGGTGCCGGAACAGGGTGGCCACGCCGATAGGGGGATGGGAGCCGAACTCCTGGATGTCGAAATAGAGACCGTCGGCGTGAGCGGAGCACAACTCCTGCTCAGTGACACCACCAATGGCCCCGTGCTTCACCACCACCCGGAAGCCGTTGATGATCTCACTGTGGTTCCGTGTCGACGGATCGTGCGCACTACAGGTGCCGTTGCCCGGGGCTTTCTGGCCCAAGACGTAAACACCGTTGGTCCAGATACCCGTGTCGCCGACGTGCGGAAGGAAGCGGGAGGTCCCGCTGAGCAACGTGTAATCGTGTACTTGCAGCGCTCCGGCCTCGGCAAAGTAGTGCGTCTCGCCGGCCCGCCACTGGCTGTTCAGACGGGAGAACTGGGCCGGGAAGACCAGGTGGGGCGTCACTGCGCCAATCCGGAGGTGCGTGGCGATTCTGATCGCAAGGGGCCGCAGGTGCGGGTCATGCCGCAGCGTGGCCTGGCCAAGAACAGGTGCGTCCAGCAACGCCCAGCCGCCGCGGGCATACTGCCAGACCAGGCCCGAGCGAGCCCAGAACGCGCGGTGCCCGCCCACGGCGGGCGCGGATCCACTCAATCGAACGGTCGCACCGGTCAGAGCCGGGCCGGGGCAGCTCAGGTTGCTGGCGTGGGCAGTGAGGTGGCATCGCCCTCGTGCGTAGACGGAGACATCCCAACCAGAGACCACGTCACTTGACGAGGCCGCCGCGGTCGCGAACGCCTCCGTTGGCACCACGCCACCCTGCTGAATCGACTCTCCCGCCGGAAGAAAGCCGAACGACACATTCGTGATCAGCGGGTCGAACTGACGCGGCGCCGCCGGGCCGCCGGCCGCCGGGTTAGAGCCGGGCCGGGCCGGGTTCACTCCTACCACTCCCACCACGAGGGCCGCGACAGCGGCTGCGGCCAGCGCCGAGGCGCCCGCCATACCGGCCCGGCGCCGCCGGAGCCGGGCACGGCCCCGGCGGAGGGCGATCAGGTCCACCTCTGAAGGGGCCGGTTCGCCGTCGGCTTCCTCGGCGAACAACGCACGGATCTGGGACTCAGTCATGGCCGGGACCTCCTGGGTGGCTCTGGCGTTTCTGGGTAGCTCTGGTGTTCCGCCGCGGCGGGCTGACCGCCTGGAGCCGGGACGTCCGCGAGATTGAGGGCCCGGCGCACTGATTCCAGCGCCCTGGCGGTCTGGCTCTTCACCGTTCCCGGCGAGCAGCCCAGGACCGCAGCTGACTGATCGACGTTCAGGTCGCAGTAGAAGCGCAGCACCAGGGTCGCGCGCTGGCGGGCCGGCAGCGCCGCCACCGCCGCCCGCAGGTCGAGCACGGCGTCCTGGTCGACCGCGGCCGCCGGCCCGTCGATCGCCGCGCCGCTCAGGGTCACCCGCCTGGACCAGGACGAGCGCCGTTCGTGGATGAACTCGCGGACCAGCACGGCCCGGGCATAGGCGTCGGCGTGCTCGGCCGCCCGAACCCGGCCCCAGTGCACATACAGCGTGGTGAGCGTGGTCTGCACCAGGTCATCCGCACGCTGCCAGTCACCGCACAGCACCGCGGCCAGCCGCCGCAGCGAGGACAGCCTGGCCGCGACGTACTGGGTGTACTCGGCGTCCCGGCGGCTCACCGGCCACCATGCCCGATCAGATGCTTCACACCCGATAGAGGCGCGCAGCGCCGCCTTCGGTTGTCACCCGCAGCAAGATTTATCCCCGCGCAACGCGCCGCAGGCGCGGCTTTGCGTCAGGGTGATGGTGACTGCCCTGGCGCTGCCGTCATGGCAGGCACCGCATTTGGGCTCACCATGGAGGGCTCGCCGATACGATTGTCCACCCGGCAGCGCCCGGAAAGGCCTTCCTCTGCTCTATGAGACGTACCGGCCAGCACGTACGCGACCGGCGGTCAGCCAGCTAGCGCGGGCGCGGCCGCCGTGGCCCGCGGCTCGAGCGCGGCGGCGAGCTCGCCGCGGGAGCGGATATCGAGCTTCTGGAACACGTGCGTGAGATGCGTCTCGACGGTGCGCTGCGTCACGTACAGCCGCTCGGCGATGGCGCGGTTGCCGTGCCCCCGGGCGGCCAGCTGGGCGACGCGGTGCTCGGCCGGAGTGAGCGCGCCGGGGCCGCTGAGGGCACTGCGCCGAGGGCGGGCGCCGACCGCGTTGAGCTCCTCGCGCGCGCGCCGGGCGAGCAGGAGCATGCCGCTCCGATCCGCCTGCTCGAGTGCGCGCCGGAGCGGGGCGCGGGCCTCCGCCCGGCGGTTCGCTCGCCTCAGCGCCGCGCCGAGGGCGACCAGGGCGCGGGTGTGCTCGAGCCGCGCCGGTGAGCCAGCCAGCATTTCGACAGCCTGCTCCAGGTGCGGGATCGGCTCGGTCATGGTGCGGGCGAGCACCCGCAGCGCGGCCCCGCGGGCGCCTGGCGTGCCGAGACGTTCGCTGAGCTCGAGCTGCTCGCGCGCGAGCCGCTGCGCCTCCGCGGTCTCGCCCAGAATGACGAGTGCCTCGGCCGCCTCGGCGCGCCAGCCCGCGAACACCGGGTGGGACACGCCGAGTTCGTCGGCGCGGGCGGCGGCCCCGCGGGCATCGGTCAGCGCGTCCTCCGGCCGGTGCTGCGCAAGCCGCAGCCGGGCGCGACCCTGCAGCAGCAGCGGCGCTGCGAGTGCTCCGGCCGGCGGCTCAGCCTGCTGGCCTGCGGCAGTCAGCGCCGCGTCCGCGTCGGCCAGGTCGTCTGCCTCCACGAGCGCGTCGACGAGGAACGACAGGCACCACAGCATTGCCGGCGCTGGTGATACGGGCAGCTTGTACTCGAACGCCAGCCTGGCATCCGCCTCGGCATCGCGTATCTCGCCCGCCCGCACGAGCGCCATCGCCCGGAACATGCTGCTGTGGGTGAGCGCCATCAGCCAGCCGCGTGGGCGCGCGATGTCGATGAGCGCCTCGCACTGGGCAAGCGCGGTGCCCAGCTCGTCCTCAGCGATGAGGGTAATCGTCGTGACCGACCACAGCAGGGAGCCAGGCTCGGCGGCCAGCGCTCCCTGCTCGAGCACAGGGCGCAGCAGGGCCAGGGCCTTCGCCGCCGCCTCGTTCTCGAACATCGCCGCGGCCGCCGCCGTAACCCGCCACAGTTCGAGCGCCGAAAGCCCCGGCCGGTGGTCGCGCACGTAGCGGCGCGACTCCTCGATCGTCGACGCGTGCACCAAGCCGTTGCAGACGAGCTCCGCCTCCAGCCGCTCGCGCAGCTCGGGCGGATACGCCTCAGCCTGCTCAAGGGCCTGACGGCAGAGGGCGACGGCCGGGTCGAAGCGCCCGCTCAGCCCGAGTGCGCGTGCGCCGCTCAGCGCGATCGCCCCGCGCTGAAGCGGGGTGGCGGCGGCGACCGCCTCGTGCAGCAGGTCGAAGGCGTCCGGCTGCATGTACGCGGCGAGCGCGAGGCCGAGCTCGAGCCGTACGTCCGCGTCTTCGGCGGCGTCGGGCGGCGGCTCCGCGACCGCGCGCCGCAGGTACGCCGCCGCGCTCTGCGGGGCGCCACGCCCGCTGGCCCGTCGGGCCGCGTCGCGCAGAGCCGAGACGGTTGCAACCTCGCGCGCCGGCTCGGTGTGCAGCAGGTGCAGCCCGATGCGCTCTGGGTCGGCGCGCTCGCTCGCGAGCATTGCGGCGGCATCCGCGTGCCGGAGCGCCCGCTCGCCCGCCGGCAGGCTCGCGTACAGCGTTCCCGCGATCAGCGGGTGCGCGAGCGTCAGCCCCGGACCGTCCTCGAGCAGCCCGGCGGCCCGCAGCGCGTCAGCGGCGCCGGCCGCGTCGGCGAGTTCGAGCCGGGCAAGCCTGGCGGCATGGCGCAATGTCGCTCCGGGGCCGAGGACGGCGACGGCGTTGGCCAGCGACCCTGCGCCGTCCGGCAGCCGTGCGAGCTGGCGCTCGATGACGCGCGCGACCTGCTCAGACCCGAACGCTTCCAGCCGCGCAGCGGCCTCGTCGTCCGGTGCGATGCCGTCGGTGACGAGCTGGGTGAGCAGTGCGCCGAGCAGGAAAGGATTGCCGCCAGAGACGGCATGACAGGCGTGCGCGAACCCGGCGCTCGCTGCGGGCAGGCGCTCGCGCACGAGCGTCTCCGTGGCCACCGGCCCCAGCGCCCGCGGGCGCACGGGCGGCTCAGCCACGCTGGCCAGAAGCTCTGCCAGCAGCTCGGGTGCCGCGGCTGGCTCGCCCGAGCGCACCGCGCACACCACGCCGACCCGCAACTCGACGAGAGAGCGCGCCAGCAGCGCCAGCCACCGCAGCGACGGCGCATCGGCCCAATGGACGTCATCGATGACGAGCACGGCCGGGCCGCGCTCGCCGAGGTTGCTGGCCAGCCAGACGAGCCCGCGCGCGGCGGAGTGCATCGCATCGCCCGCAAGAACCGGCTGCTCAGCCTCGGTGGCGAGTGCGCGCTCGGCTAGTCCCGCTGCGCCGACCGTCAACTCGTCCCACCCCGGGCTGGTCCGCAGCGGCTCAAAGAGCTGGCGTGCCATACCCCAGGCGGCGTGCTGTTCGAGCGGGCTGCAACGGGCGCGGAGCACCGTCGCGCCGTCCATCCGGGCGGTCCGGCCTGCAGCTGCGAGCAGCGTGGACTTGCCGATGCCGGCCGGGCCCTCGACCACTATCACGCGACCCGACCCCGCCCGTGCCGTCGCGAGCCGGCGGCCAAGCTCGGCCAGCTCGACGTCGCGGTCCAGCAGCGCGTGCATATACGAAACTAACGCCGCCTGCACGGACAGCACAAGCGCTCACATGGGAGCCCGGGAAAACCTCGTGGCCATCTCCACGATGCGCTTACGGCGGCGGGTCGCGAGCATCGGTCCAGGTGACCGACCCGAAAGGACTCCAAATGAGCACTACCCAAGCCGAGCGGCGACAGGATTGACTACGCGCTGGGACGCACGCCGGAGGAGTACGCGCGGCTGCGCGCGCAGTCGCGCGGGTGGGAAGCCGCGACCGGGCGCCTGCTGGACCAGGTCGGCCTCGCGCCGGGCGCGAGCTGCCTGGACGCCGGCTGCGGACCCGGCGAGACGATGCGGATGATGGCGCAGCGGGTCGGGCCCACGGGCCGCGTGCTGGGCATCGACGTGGACGCCCCGCTCGGCGCCATGGCCCAGGCGACGCTGCATGCCGCGGGCCACCGTCACTGCCATTTTCACGAACAAGACCTCACCGCCGACGAGCCAATCCCGGGCGCACCGTTCGACGTCGTCTACGCGCGGCTGTTGCTGTTCCACCTCCCCCAGCGCGTCGCCGTCCTGGCGCGGCTATGGGACGCCGTCGCCCCCGGCGGCCATCTGGCCGTACAGGACTACGACCTCCGCAGCGTCAGCGTGCTCCCGGCGCTCAACAGTGCCAACGAGCTGCTGCGGGTGGTGATGGGCGCGTTCACCGCGGTGGGCTGCGACGTGTACGCGGGCGCGCGGCTGCCGCAGCTCTTCGCGCAAGCCGGCATCGGCAGCCCTGACGGCACCGATGTCGCCGGTCGTATCGAGCCGCTCGGCCTCGGCCGCGTGCTGTTGGAGCGTAGCTTCCGCAGCGTGCTGCCCACGGCCCTGGCGCATGGCATCACCACTGAAACCGGCGCCGCCGCGGCGCTGGCCGCGATCGACCGTGACGCTACCGATTTCAGCGACCGCCCAGTCCTCTGGCCCTCGCTGATCGGCGCATGGAAGCGCAAGGAGCAAGCATGACCGCAGTGAGCCGGCTGTCCCGCGCCGTCGGCGGCATACTCGCCCCCGGCCTGGTAAGGCGGCTCGACCAGCCCGGGCAAGCAGACGTCGGTGTATCTGGCCGTCGCGTGGCTGCTCAGAACTATGTAGTACGGCCGTGGCTGGATGCCAGGGCAGGCAGCCAGGACGGTGAAAGCGTGCTGGCACTTGCTGACGGCCTGCCGAACGATGACCGCCACACCTAGCTATGCGGCGTTGGGAGCCCGCGCCGCCCCGCATTCCGGATCAACGATGAGCCGGCGTTCCGCAAAGGACGGGAACTTACCCGATGAACGTTGACGAAGGCGACGCCACCGAAGCGACCGGCACCTGCCACGCGAGGCTGCGATTGAGCGCGCTGAGCCGCGAACCACCGGACGCCGTCCCGGTGGATGTCCGGGCCATCCGCAGGCATTTCGAGTTCCCGGGGGCTGGCCGGATTGTGACGAACAACGCCGCGAGTACCCAGCCGCCGCGTGAGCTGGCTGCGCTTTACCAGTCGCTGGCGCCCGGATACGAGAATGTCCACCGGGGGCAGTCCTCAGCCTCGCAGCAGATGACCGCGCTGTTCGAGGAGTCTTTCGACACGATCGCGCGGTTCATCGGCGCGCCGGACCGGGCCTGTATCGCCCTGTACCGGAACACGACCGAGGCCATCAACGCGGTCATGTACGCGCTGCTGACCGAGTTCCGCGACGGCGACAACGTCGTGACGACGGCGATGGAGCATAACTCCAACTACGTCCCGTGGTACGCGATGTGCCGGGAGATACTGCCGCGGTTCGGGCGGCGGGTGGATTACCGGCTGGCGCGTTTTGATCCGCTCACCGGCGAGCTCGACCTCGATCACCTGGCGTCGCTGATCGATGGGCGCACCAAGCTGGTCTGCTGCACCGGAGCGTCGAATTTCTTCGGCACCCGCAACCCGGTTGGTGCCATCCGCGCGCTGGCTGACGCCAGCGGGTACCGCCAGCCCGACGGCGAACGGCGCTCGTACCTGCTGGTCGACGGCGCACAGTTGGTACCGGGATCGTTCACCGACGTGCAGGCCCTGGACGTCGACTACCTGGCGTTCTCCTTCCACAAGATGCTGGCACCGTTCGGGGTCGGGGTGCTGTACGCCAAAGAGCACCTGGCCGGGTCGTCGCTGCCGTTCCTGTATGGCGGCGACATGATCGCCGAAGGGCGCGTTCTCCCCGAATATGTCGAGTACAACTCGCTGCCGTGGAAATACGCCGCAGGAACGCCCAACATCCTCGGCACGATTGTCTCTGCTCAGGCGCTGCGCTTGCTCCTCGACCTGGCGCTGACGCCAAGACGCCCGGCGTACTTCAGCACCGGCAAGCCCATTGACCGTCAGGCGGTCCGGACGGCCATGGACCGCGTATCTGGGTGGAATCACCAGTTGACCGCAAGAGCGCTGGACGGGCTCGGCGCCATCCCGGGGCTGACTATCTACGGGCCGCGGGACGCGGAGCGCCGCACCTCGCTGGTCGCGTTCAACATCGCGGGCCGCGATCCGGTCAGCCTGGCGGAAGGCCTGAACAAGGTCGGCGTGGAGGCACGCGCAGGCTGCCACTGCGCGACGCTCGCGCATCACGCACTCATGCTGAACCCGCCCGCAAGCTGCCGCCTGAGCTTTTACCTCTACAACACTCTCGAGGAAGTCGACCGGGCCGTGGCCGCGGTCGCCGCCATAGCCGCCGATCGTTACCCGCCCAGGGCGCTGTGGCACAGGCCCTGGTCGTTGCCGCCTCGGTCGCGGC
The DNA here is from genome assembly GCA_963707065.1 of uncultured Actinomycetes bacterium. GTDB lineage: Bacteria > Actinomycetota > Actinomycetes > Streptosporangiales > Streptosporangiaceae > Palsa-506. The sequence continues at coordinate 50,864 of CAVPPJ010000008.1, read as the reverse complement.
AGCTGGGGCGGTCGCCTGGTCATGTACCGATCCCGGCACGATCGTCATGACTGTCCCGGATGCCGCTGCCGAGCGGAGGAAGCTCCGGCGGGTACTCGGTCGGCTTGACACGATCTTCTTTCTGATCTCTGCGATGGTGGTGGTCGACACCATCGGCGCGATCGCCGTCGGCGGCGGCCAGACGTTCACCTGGCTCGTGGTGTTGTTCGCCACCTTCTTCATCCCCTCGGCGCTGGCCAGCGCCGAACTCGGAGCCGCCATCCCCGAAGAAGGCGGCGCCTACGTCTGGGTTCGGCGGGCTTTCGGCCGGTACGCCGGCGCGCTGACGTCGCTGCTCTACTGGGCCGGGACGCCGCTGTGGCTCGGCGGTTCGGTCGCAGTGCTGGCAATGGCCGTCTATCAGCAGTTCCTTGGCAGCCTGTCGCTGGCCGGCCTGTACCTATTCGGAGCCGTGTTCATCGCGGTGGCCACAGCAGGCGCGATTCTCCCGCTACGGCTCGGCAAGTGGATTCCCACCAGCGGCGCGATCGGGCAGATCGCCCTGCTGGCGTTCTTCACCATTAGCGTCATCCTCTATGGCGCGCGGAACGGAGTACACGGCATCTCCGTCGCAGACCTCGCCCCGTCCCATGCGGTCTTCATCGCCATCGTCCCGGTTCTGCTGTACTCCTTCGTCGGCGTCGAACTGCCCTCGACGGCCGCGGAGGAGATGATCAATCCCCGGCGCGACATCCCGGCCGCGATCTGCCGGGCCGGGATTGGCCAGGCACTAATGTACGGCGTTCCGATCCTGGCGATCCTGATCGTGTTGCCGGCTGACCAGATCACGTCGCTGCACGGCCTCATCGACGCGATCCAGACCGTCCTCACCGGGTACGGCGGCCAGGTCGCTGCAGACGGTACGGTGACCCTCACCGGCGCGGGGCAGCTGTTTGGCTGGGCCTGCGCAATCGTCTTCATCTGGGTCTTGGTGGCCAGCGGCTCAGCTTGGATCATGGGCGCAGGGCGAGCACAAGCGGCCGCGTGCCTGGATGGCGCGGGGCCACGCGCGCTGGGAAGAATCTCATCGCGCAGCGGCGTACCCGTCGTCATGGGCCTGGTCTCCGGCGCGATCTCCTTGCTGGCGATGGCCGCAGATCTCGCCGTCACCGGAAGGGACAACCAGAAATACTTCTCCGCCGCCCTGGTGGTCTCGATCGCGCTGATCGTGCTGGCGTACCTGCTGATCTTCCCGGCATTCGTGGCCCTGCGCCTGCGGGAGCCCGACCTCGCCCGGCCCTTCCGGGTCCCCGGCGGCGCCTGCGTCGCCTGGCTGGTCACCGGCCTGGCAACAGGGTGGTCCGCGCTGGCCGCCATCTGCCTGCTGTGGCCCGGAGCCGGTACCACTCATCCCGACGCCGCGCTGCCCGCGGGCTTCGAGGCGCAGCGCGGGCAATTCGAACTCCTCGTTGTCACCCCCATCCTGCTGGTGATCGCGGCGGCTACGGCATATCAGCTCGCGACCCGTACCCGGCGGCGGCGCGGCGCATCGGTCCGGACTGGAACCCTGACTGTCCCACCGGCCGCCGCCGATGAGTATGGCAGCCGCGGCACAGATCTAGCGGGACAGAAATGATCATCTTGTCAGCGAATGAAATCCCGATCATGAGCACATCAGGCAGCACACCGATCATCAACAGCAGAAACCCGCGACTGGACAGGACCTCGTATTGGCCAGCAACGCCAATAAGCCTGCCCGAAGCTGGCTCTGCGCCAATTTCAGCAAAACGTCGCGCAGTACCTAGGAGGTTGGAACATTGCTAACTCTCATATCATGCCCAGATTGCAGCGTTCCTGCCGAGATCACCGAACGCTTTTCTCTCCCGAGCACAGACGGCCCCGTTAATCATGTTGCGCTGCGCTGCGCCACTGGCCACCACTTCCGAATGGCGGCGGACATGCTATCGGCGCAGGCACAAGAACAGCTAGCCGCACAAGAGACCCGCACCAAGGCTCGCACCTTCCAGCTCTGCATACACTGCCACCAGAACCCGGCCGGGTTCTGGGTCAGCGGCAACAACGGCAGGGTAGTTCACCGGCCATGGTGCCTGTCCTGCTGTCAGGAACTGGACCAGGACCTCTGCGACGTCACCCCGTTCGGCGGCTAGAAGTATGCAACGCGGCCACATGACCCAGCCATGAACAAGATCACCATCAGCCTTGGCTCCCCCGTTTCGTTTAGCACCGATAACCTTCAACAACCCGATGGGCAGCCCGGATTCGCTACTCGCATGCAGCGCTGTGTGAGCATCGTCAGGTTGCGGCGCGCAGCCCGGCGCATGATGCTGGTCAGTGAACCGGATTCCACGGGCGACTGTCCAGCCAGAGCGCCCAGGGCTCTATCGTGGCTATCCGGAGCATTCCGGCCTGAGCCCAGGGATCCTTAGCCAGGCGTGCCTTAATCTCCCGCTCATTAGCGGCCTCGATGACATGCAAGGTCTCCTCGCCGTCGCCAACCGGGCCGCCGAGGATGAGAAAGCCATCGCCGACCAGCCCATCCATGAAGGCGGCGTGCTCATCCCAGGCGTCCTGATCCCGGATCTGACGCGAGGAGTCCCAGCCCGGGCCGTGGGCCAGCCGCACCGCGAAATTCGCCATGGCCGCAGAGTACTGACCGCCACCGACACCAGAGGCGCTACTGCCTCGCTCTAAGCCTGGAGCGCCCGCCTGTGAACCAGCAATCCGCGCTCCACCTCGGCGAGGGCCGCTCGCACCTTGTCATCCTGTTGCTCCGCGAGCGCTGCGGCCAGGTACTGCCCGAGCCGGTCGAGATCCTCGCCGACAATACGGCGGACCTCCTCGTCGCTCGCGGCCCCATGCCAGGGGTGCGGTGGCTTTCGGCCGGCCGCGGTCGGCATGCTCGCCAGCGGCGACACGCCGAGCGCCTGGTCCTGGTCTGCGAGCAACCGGGCCCAGGTTCTCAGATCGTCGAAGAGCTGGTCGAGCACCGCGTGGAGGGCGTGCGTCTCGGGAACCCTTCGGTGGGCCTGCTTCACGTCCAGAACCCCGTCAATGACCTCGCTGAGCACCTGGTTGAGGGCGGCGGCCGGGTCGTCGCGCCGGGGCGGGGTCACGCCCGCCCCGATCCGGGCCGCCGGCCCTCGCACGCGCAAGGCCGAGCTACTGGATCACGCCATCTCACGCGCGGGACCTCCCTGCCTCTGACATCGGGCTCCTCTCACCCGGCCAGCCCGGATGAAACCGCTCAGTAAATCAACGAGGTAGCCATCGACAGAGCGTACCGGGGCCGACCCCGCCTCGGCGGCGGCTGCGACTCGCCCAGTCCAGCCAATCCGGCCGTCGCGCGACGGCCACCTTCATCACAGACGCGACCGGGCTCTCAGCACGGATGCGCTATATCGGGCCACAGGGATGGGCCTTGTGAAGATCGGCGCCTCCAGCCGCGCAGCCGCCAGCCTGTTCGCGATGCAGTACGGCCTGCTCGCCGACGAGCACCTCGCCCCGGCCTGGCCGACGCAAAGATGGGGCAACTGCCTCATGCGACTTGGCGGGGTGCGCCGTTACCTTCCGATCAGGGATCGAAGGACGACGAATCGAGGCAGTCATGAGTATCCGTGGCAGGTTGCTCGCCATGACCTACGACCGTCAGATGGCCAGGGTCGAGAAGGCCGGGCTGCAGGCCCTTCGACGCAGTCTGCTCGCCGCGGCCGCCGGCCATGTGCTGGAGATCGGCGGCGGCACGGGAGCCAACCTGACTATCTACGGGGCCGAGGTCGAATCGCTGACAATCACCGAACCGGAACCGCCCATGGTGCGCCGCCTCGAACGGCGCGTCCGTGAGCAAGCGTCCCTGGCTAAGGTCCTGCGGGCACCCGCCGAGGACCTCCCGTTCGAAGATGACACCTTTGACGTCGCGGTCTCCACGTTGGTGCTGTGCGGGGTAAGTGACCAGCCGCGGGCGCTGCGCCAGCTTCGCCGGGTGCTGCGGCCCGGCGGGCAGCTGCTCTTCATCGAGCACGTCCGCTCCGGCGATCCCCGGCTCGCCCGCCGGCAGGACCGCATGAACCCGGTGAACAGGTTGCTGGTGTGCTGCGACTGCAACCGGCCGACGCTCACCTCCATCCAGGAGGCCGGATTCACCGTCACCCGAGTCGAGCACCTCACCTGGCAGAAGGTCCCGTCGTTCGCGAGCCCGCTCATAGTCGGAAGCGCGGTGGCACCAGTCGGCGCCGCCACCGCGAACGCACCGCTCGCTCGCCCGGACCTGCCATAGCCCACCGTCACCCGAATGTAACGGCGCGATCGAAGCGGTGGTCGAGCGGCCTCATGCGCTGGCCGAGGGCGTGGAGTGGACTATAAAGATGCACCCGCCTCGCATGCCAAGTTGGCAGAGCATCTCCCGAGTCGAGGAGCGCGACCGCCGCCGCTGTCGCTTTGCGTTACGAGACGCGCAACGCCGACGGCAACCCGTCGTACGTCAAATGGGCTTGGGAGGTCGTCGGTGCGGGCACCGGTGCCAAGATCACGGTGACGTGGGACTGCTACCTCAAGATGTTCGACCGTCGGGTCCTGGGCGGGCCGCTGCAAAAGCGCCAGGCTGCCCGCGTCGGAACCGACGAGCCGCCGGTCACAGCCGCGTGACGGGCGGGCAGGGCTGACCCTGATGCGCCGGGGATAAATCTCAGGGTCGGACCAGGGCTGTTCCCGATCGCCGTGGGCCGCCGACGGCGGCAATCTGGGGACATCGGCACAACCCTTGCGACATGAACGGAGACTGATCACCATGCTGGCGATCATCGTCCTCATCCTCCTGGCCATCGTGGCCCTGACCGTCCTCAGCTTCGCTGTGCACGTCCTGTTCTCCCCGTGGCTGCTGCTCGCGGCCGTTGGCATCCTGGTCTGGGTCAAGTTCCGTCCGCGGCATTCCCGCCAGTAGCCCGGGAGTTCCTGTAACGAAACTTGAGGTCACGAGCCGGCTGGGTTGTCCGCCAGTGAGGTGCGGTGCTGGTCAGGCGGCCTGGGCCGGGGGCGGACTGGCGTCGCCGTGCGGGATGATTGTGACCTGGTCGCCCTGGCGGGCGGCGGCCTTTCCGCTTGCCGGCTGACTCGTTATCGCCGGGCGCCGGGGCCGGCCCAGGCGGCCAGCCGGGGCCGAGGTGCGGAACCGGAACATGTCCCCGCCATCCTCGGCGACGATCACCTGAGCGGTGCGCTGCCGATGCCCGGGATCGTCATCAGCGCGGCGATCAGCCGTCCGAACGGTGCGGTCGCGTCGGCGACTAGCTGGTCCCGTTCTGCGATCTTCGCGGTGAGGTGGTCGCGGGCGTCCAGGTGCAGCCGGCACATCTGGCCGTGCGCGGCGGTGAACCGGCGTCGCAGGCCATCTGCAGCCCGGGGATCTTCTTACGCATCGCCCGGCGGGCCAGCTGGGCCAGCAGCCCGTGCTCGTGCAGCTCGGCGATCCACTGGCAGTCTTTGCGGCCCGGCACGTTGCGCAGTGCGCGGCGTTGCACACGCACACCTCGATCCGCTCACCGGCCAGCACGTGATACACCGGCCACCAGTACGCGCCGGTGGACTCCATCGCCGCGCCGCTGACGCCCGGCTCCGCCAGCCAGGCCGCCATCTTCTGCAGTTGCGACGCGAACTTGCGGGATGGTCACCGTCCGCCCGCCGGGCTGCTCGTCGGGCAGCCGCACCCGCAATCCAGATGATCTTCTTGTGCACGCCGGTCCCGCTGACGCCCGGATGGATGGTATCCATCGCCACCTCCTGCCTCGGCCCCGATAATGAACACGGGCGCACCGCCCGCGGAGCCCGCGGCAAGATCGAGATCCTGTAACACGCGCTCGTGGCAGCAATCCGGGGTACCCATCGGGCAGGCTCCAGCGTCCATCTAGAAACCAGGCACGCAGCGCCAAGGGCAAACGACGTCAGCGGGCGGCGCGGCCCCTAAGTCTCATCCATCCGCGGGCGTCAAGTCAGTGAAGTGAATCTAGAAAGGAGATCGCAATGCCCGTCATCGTCGTGACCCGGCTCCGGCTGAAGGACCCCGCACTCCTCGATGAGTTCTTCACCGATGCCGTCGCCGCTATCGAGCAGGCGATGAAGTCCGAAGGCAACCTCGGCGCGGACGCGCTCGCCGACGCCAACAACGCCTGGTGGAGCGTCAGCGCCTGGCAAGACCGCCGCGGGATGCAGGCCTATGTAGACAGTGAGCCGCACCAGGACATCAGCACGCGCCTGGATCATTACTGCGATGAGGCCACATTCGTCGACTGGGAGCAAGCCAGCCCCGACCTGCCGGACTGGCAAACCAGCTGGCGCCACCTCACCGCCGACGGCAAGGCGGCAGAACTCACCCACGCCTCAGCCGCAAACTACGCTCGTGACTTTCCCCCGCCAGTCCAGCCGCCACCTGGCGTCTCCTGAGGAAGCCAGTCCGAACTAGCGGAAAGTCCGGGTCGTCCGATAGCTGTCCCAGTCAACCCGCTCAGCCCCCAGCGATACCAGCCGTGGCGCCTCCTCTAGTCAGCACCGCTCGATTCTGGTAACCGGGCTCTTGTCGCCCAACAGCACTGCATTATCCGGCGTGGCGAGTCGCTGTCCACTATGTCACGCTATGTGTCGGCCACTGCCGCCAGCGATCGGGCAAGTTCCGCCGGTCGCCGATTCTTGTGGTGGCGCTTGGCTGGCTCGCGGCGTGCTTTCGCACCCGGCGAGGCTGGATGGGCGCGGGCTGAGTGTCAGTGAGGCTTGGTGCTATCCGCCGCCGATCCGCTTGTCCTGGCCCGCCCACTCGCGGTCGCGCAGGACGAACTTCTGGATCTTGCCGGTCGAGGTCTTGGGCAGCGGCCCGAATTCGATCGCGTCGGGGCATTTGTAGTGGGCAAGACGCTCACGGCAGAACGCGATGATCTGCTGCGAGGTCGCCGTGGCGGAGTCGTTGAGCGTGACGAACGCCTTCGGCCGTTCTCCCCAGTGGGGATGGGAGACGCCGATGACCGCGCATTCGAGCACGCCGGGGTATGCGGCGATGGCCTGCTCGACTTCGATGCTGGAGATGTTCTCGCCGCCGGAAATGATGATGTCTTTGCCGCGGTCGCGCAGCTCAATGTTGCCGTCGGGATGCCACACGGCCAGATCCCCGGAGTGGAACCAGCCACCAGCGAACGCCTTGCTGGTGGCGGCCTGGTCGTCGTAGTAACCGCTCATGACGATATTGCCGCGCATGATCACCTCGCCCATCGTCTGCCCGTCCCGGAGGACGTCGTTCATCTCCGCGTCGACCACACGCACTAGGTCGGACGAGATGTATGCCTGACCTTGGCGCGCCAGGTATTTGGAGCGCTGTTCGAGCGGAAGCTCGAGCCACGCCTCCTGCTCGGGGCACACGGTGATCGGGCCGTAGGTTTCGGTCAGGCCGTACACGTGCACGACCCGGAAGTTCAGCTCGCTCATGCGGGCGAAGAGCGTGGGTGAGGGGGGAGCGGCGGCCACCATCGCGGTGACCGGCCGGTCCAGGCGGTGTGCCCGGGGATGGTTCAGGATCATCAGCTGGACGGTCGGCGCGCCGTTGTAGTGCGTCACGCCCTCACCGTCGATCAGCTCCCAGGCGAGTGCGGGGTCCACCGTGCGCATGGTCACGTGGCGCGCCGCGACCGCGGTGACCGCCCACGGGAAGCACCAGCCGTTGCAGTGGAACATCGGCAGCGTCCACAGATACACCGAATCAGTGCTCATGCCGGCGTGGATGATCTCGTTTAGCGCATTCAAGTAGGCGCCGCGGTAGGTGTACTGCACCCCCTTGGGCCGGCCGGTGGTGCCGGAGGTGTAGTTGATCGAGATCGTCTCCTCCTCGTTCTCCAGCCAGCTCGGCGGCCTGGTCGGCGATGCTCCGGCCAGCAATTCCTCGTACGGATCGCCGGGCCCCCCGGTGTTCGCACAGCGGATCACGGTGACGCCCGCCAGCTCCAGCGGGGCGGCCAGCGCCTCCAGGCCGGTGTCGAGCAGCAGATAGCGGGCGCCGCTGTGGGCGAGGATGTAGCCGACCTCGGCGCTGGCCAGGCGGTGGTTGACCGCGACCAAGATCCCACCCGCCGCCGGCACGGCGAAATGGGCCTCCAGCATCGCCGACGAATTGAACAGCAGCGTGGCGACCCGATCTCCCTTGCTAAGCCCCGCCGACCTGAGCGCGCAGGCCAGTCGCCAGGAGCGCTCTGCCAGCTGCCGGTAGGAGTACCGCCGCTCGCCGTCCACCACCGCGACCTTGTCCGGGTACAGGTAAGCCGCCCGGTGCAAGAAGTCCACAGGGTTCAACTCCGAGCGGAACACCTTGCCCGGTGCCGCCCCATCCATGGGCACACCAGGGACCGGAGAGAAAACGCCACTCATCGCCTGCCTCCATCGTGGTTGTAGCTCACTGCTCCGGCTACTGGCATCAGGACGCCTAGGTTCAGGATCCCGACGTGGCCCGGGCCCACCCTTTACACCACGTCCGGCGCGCCCTCCAGCAGCGCCACATACCCGATCAGACTCCGCGAACGCGGAAGCCGCAATAGCGACTCTGCCCGGCCGATCGGGTCATCTGCCATGCCAGCGCCTGCTCCCCCGCATTCGCTCCCCCGCGCACGCACCGACCCACACGCCAACGCAGCATCGTTCGGTATGCGCTCGGGTTCAAGCAGTCCGTCGGCGACTGCAGAGCCAAAGATCGTTCTGAGTCCATAGCGGGCCACCTGAACAGCCAGGAGACAGCCGGGCTGTGCGGCCCGGGGCCGCGTCTATCCGCGTCGCCACCACCGGAGCGTCGTATCCGGGTTGCTCGTCGAACGCCTTCGCCGGCCCGGTCACGGCCGCGGACGCTGCGCAGGTTGGTGTCGAGAGTCGCAACCGCCGCGCCCCGGCACTTGAGGTCTGGTCCGGGCAACTTGGCCGCGCCTAGCCGGCCGCTGCTAGCTGGCCGAGGGCGGCGTTGAGGAAGGCGTCGCGGCGCTCGAGCATGACCTCGCGGGTCAGGTCGGGGCGGCCCTGAGCGGCCATCGATGCCGGGAACCAGCCCATGTCCGGTGGGGAGGCAAGCGCCGCGACGGCATCCCAGTAGAAGACGTCGCTCGCAGGCCTGCCCGCCTTGGATTCCCAGCCGCGCAGGATGTGCCCGGCGGCTTCCACGCCATGGCACCAGGCCGCGTCGCAGCGCAGCGACCCGAGGTCGATGCCGGCCGGCCCGACGCCAGCGCAGTCCCAGTCGAGCACCGCGGTCAGCCCGCCGCCATCCCACAGCGTGTTGCCATGCCACAAGTCACCGTGCACCAGTCCGTGCCGGTCATCGGCCGGCCGGGCCCCGGCCACTGCCGCCTCGGCCGCGCGGAGCAGATCCGATGCACCCTGGTCGCGGCGCATGCCGGCGAAGTCATCGGCCTCGATCGGCCGCCTCCGGACCGGGAGCGCCGGTGCCGGAGTCAGCTCGATCGAGCTGATCGACGCCGCAACCGCGCCCAGCGCCCGCAGCCGTACCGGGTCGGGCTCGAGCGGGATCATGCTTGTCCCCGGCACGCAGGCGGCCAGCACAAGCCCGTACCCGGTCCGCACCGCCAGGTCGTAGCCCAGCAGTTCCGCCACCGGCAAGCTGACACCGGCCACACCTGCCGCATAGGTCATCGCCGCGACCTCGGTCGCGGTCTCGGCCGCCTGCTCGGCGCGCGCAACCCGCAGAACCACCTCGCGGTCTCTGGCTCGCAGCAGCCACGGCGAACTGCCGTGGCGCAAGCCACGCAGCACCGTGATCTCGGTGCCCAGGATCGCCGAGGCCCAGGCAACTACCTCCGGAGCCGGAAAAGCCATGCGGCGGAGTCTAACGGCGTTTCCAGCCCGCAAAACGACGAGCCATCAGATAGCTTCCGGGCCGGTGGCGTGCCGTAGCGGTGCTTGAACGCGCGGCTGAATGCCGCCTCCGACGTGTAGCCGACGTTCTCCGCGATGAGCGTGACCGAAAGGGAGGTGTCGCGGAGCAGGTCGGTGGCGGCGTTCAAGCGTACGTGCGCGAGATAGGTGGCTGGCGGGCTTCCCAACGCGAGCGACGAACCGCGCAGCGAACGCCGACCGGGAAAGGCTGCGCACGGAGTCTCCGTTACGGCCAGTCGAAGTAATTTGAGATGGACTGCATGTGGGGCTCAGATCGATCGTTCTGTAGAGGCCGGGCATGTGCGAGTGGAAGTAAGGCGCTGGCGGTCGCTTTAGGGGAGCGCTTCGTCGTTTCGATGACGATGACGGCTGTACTCGGCTTGATTGGCGGTCGTTGACGCAGATGCCGGCCTGGCTAGATGAGTCTCGTGCTGAGGGCGAGGCGGGTCAGGTCGGCGCGGCGCCGGCAGCCGGTCTTGTCCCGGATGCGGTCCAGGTGGGAGCGGACGGTCCGGATGCTGATATACAGCTGCCCGGCGATCTGGGCGTCGGTTCGGCCCTGGGCAACTAGGGTGACCAGCTCTCGTTCCCGCCCACTGAGCCGCGACAGGCCCGTGTCGGCGGGTGCGTCCGGCGGCCTGGGAGCGGTCAGCAATAGCGCAAAACCGGATGCGGTGCCCGCTTCCATCGCCGCGCCCCGGTGCTCAGCCGCAGCGGCCTGGCGTGACCCTAGGGCCTGCCGCGCCTTGCATTGCGGCTCCTCGCGTCGGCGCGCGTCCGGCAGTGGCTCTTGCATCCTCCCGCTAGCCTGCTGGAAGCTCGCCTGCGCCGCCCAGGCGGTGAGTGCATCGGCCCACCGCTGGCTACGCGCGCACAGGTGACCACACCAGTCCAGGCAGTCGGCCAGGAGCAGCGGGACATTCATCCGTGATTCGAGCTCGGTAGCCTCGCGCAGATGCGCCCGGGCCTGTGGCAGGCGGCCCGCGCGCAGGTCCAGATCTGTCATCACCAGCAGGCAGGTAGCCAGGTCAAGCAGGTCACCCGCCTGGCGGGCCAGGGCCAGCCCGCGGGCACAAGCTTGCTCAGCCTGAGTGAGCTCCGCGGCCTCCATCAGCGCCATCGTCAGCCCGATGACACAGCGCCGGGCCAGGCCCTCGGGAATCGTTGCTGGGTCGATCCGCTGGGTCTGCCGCGACCACGACACACCTTCGACGACATCGCCTGCCCCCGCTGCGGCTGCCCCGAGAAAGTACAGTGCTCGTGCCTGGCCTGCCGGGAAGCCGACCTCCCGAGCTAGGGTCAGGGCGCGGCCAGCCTCCTCGGCCGCCTGCGACAGCTGGCCAAGGCGGATCAGGCAGCTGCGCTTCCCGGACACCCCCGCAGCAGAGGGCGGAATACCCCTCTTCGCAGCATGCGGTGTCCGGGGTACAAGTACCCACGCCCTCCGCGCCTGGCGGACAGCTCCCGTTTGGCTCCCTCAGTTCGTTAGCTCGCTAACGTTTTTTAGCAAGCGTGGGCACCAGCCCTGGAACTTGCTACCGGCCCTGCCATGGCGACTCGGGAGCGATCGATGACCATGCGCCGATGTCCAGCCGTGATCCCGGACTCCACGGTGCATTCGAAGTTGGGGTGTGCCGTTTGGCGGGGTCGGAGCAGGAGAACGCCGCGCCGCGGCGCGGCGGCACGTCCAGTAACAGCCGGGCGGAGGCTCCCTGGACTACCGGCCGGGGATTTTGGCGGTGATCAGGCTACGTAGCCGCAGGATTTCCCTGTCCCTGGCGTCCAGCACCGGCTCGACGACGTTGATGGCAGCGTGCACCGCGATGTCCAGATCGCCGGGGATGTTGTAGCGCAGGAAGCTGCGCATCAGCGCCCGCCGGAGCCGCTCGGCCGTGACGGCCAGCAGATCCGCCGCGTCTTTGCCTGGCCCAGAGTTTCCTTTGCCCGCTGCAGTTTCCCCGGTTTCGGTACTGCGGTTTGGCTGGCCGACGAGAGAGAGTGAGTTTGCGCGGTGGCTGGCCCGCCGGGTCCGGGGTGCGGCGCGGCGCCGGGGTGGCCGTGGCGGGTTTGTTTCCGGGCCAGTGCTGGTCGGCGGGCTGAACAATGGCGTCATCACCCAGGGGCCCGAAACCGCCGGAGGGGCGGCTGACAGCTTTGGTATGGTCGACTCGGGGAGCATTGGCGTGACCTTCCTACCGGGATTGTCTTCACAGCGCTGATGCTCCCTCTTTGATGCCTTTATGTAGTGGATGTCCAGGTCACACGGCGTGTCATCGGCGTTCCGCAGCGTCTGCACTAGCCGGTTCCGCGGGTATTTTACGAGCATATCTACGGCACTTTCACTGTGTCTCGAAATAACATTCGAGCGTAGTTGCGATGACAAGACACAGCCCGACGCGCTTGTGCCGATAACCACGGCGCAGATCCCCTTCTCTGCTTACAGGCCTGAGATCCGCACGCCGGGATTGAGCCTGAGCTGGGCAGCCCTTGCCGACGTTGTGCCGTGCGCTCTCCGGATTGGCCTGCTTCATTGACTCTGGTCTGCCGACCTTCTCCCGGACGGCCGGTTAGTGCCCGGTGCCTGCAGGTGAGATGCAGGAACGGCTGCCAGCCAATCTCAAACTGTCGGCGCCGAGAGTGGTACTCCCAGTTGAAGCGATCTCTTCAGTGGTGGAGTTCCCATGAGCGCCGACGTTGATCTGGCCGGTTTGGTGCTGTCGGTGAGGTAATACAGCGGGTGGCCGACGTAGGTTACCTAGGTCTTGCTGTTGGCCCGTTTGATGGTGCCCAGCAGGGAGGCCCTTGCATCCGGCCCGGCGACCGGCGCGCCGGTGGTCAGCGCTCCCGCCGTCCGCTGCGCCGGGCTGGTCAGCCGTGAACCCGGGCGAGAACGGCGAAGTCCAGGGCAGCACCATTCAGCAGCACGACTCCGCCCCGGATGTCCGCGAGCTGGATGCTGAGGAAGGTGCCCCCGCTCATCGCGGCGATGATGTCCTGCTCCAGCGCAGCCAGGTCGGTGCTCGCGGGTCCAGCGGGTAACCCGGGAGGTCCTGCGTTGGGCCGGTTGGCGAGGACAGGTACACGACTGGCCATCGTGACAAGGCGATGTGACTCGGGTGGGCGCCGTGGCCAAGGGGCGGCCCCTGCACCGAGATGGTGGCGGCGGCCGACGGGGACACTACCAGGTCGCCCTGCAGCGGGCCGACGACTGACAGCACGACCGGGCCGGTGGCCTGACTCAGCTGCGCCGCCACCGTATCCGGCTCGGCGTTCTCGAGGACCCAGCCGGTCGGGTCGGTCCCGATTTGCAGGAAGATGTAGGCCACCGCGCTCCTCCTCGGATGGCGCCTGCCCGGCCTGCCGGAACCGCTGGGTCAGGCCAGCCGCATCAACCGTTGGCGCCTCAGTCTCGCACCGAGTTTGTCAGAGATGCGATGGATGCGCACGCTGCCCGGTTGCGGCGGTCAGCCCGGCCTCGCCGAGCCACCTCCTCCGCGAGGCTCAGCAGGGGACCCGACGGGAGCTTGCGGGCCAGGCCCACCCCTGCTGCCACGGCGCGGGCGGCCTGGTCGCGCTGCCCTGCGCGGGCCGCGGCCTGCGCCTCCCGCAGGTGTGCGTAGGCCTCCCGGTACGGCTGGCCCGCCACCCGCCATGCGTCCGCGACGGCGCGCCAGGTGGCCGGGTCATCGGTCCGGTGCTGGCGGGCATGCTCGGCGGCGGCCAGCGCCCCGAACGCGGCAACGGCGGGCTGCCCGCGGCCGTCGGCGTCGGTGATGGCCTGTGCCTGCTCGGGGAAGCTAACAGCCACCCGCTCCCAGGTCTCCGGGAGATGCCCCGGCCGGTCCGCGGCAGGCAGCGCGGCGATGTCGGCGGCGACCCTGGCACCGGCCGCTAGCAGCCGGATCTCCTCCTCGGCCCAGCCGGTGCCCGCCAGCGTCGCGAGCCCGTCCAGCACCTCCCCGGCCGCCGCCGCCAGGTTGCCGGCATCCAGCGCCTGCTCGGCGAGGCAGGCGCGTAGCGGGCCGGCGAGCCCGGGATCGGGCGGCGCCTTCGCCAGGGCCGCGGCCAGGTTTGCCGCCCGCTGACTGTCGCCCCGGCCCACGGCCAGCTCCAGTTGCAGCAGTTCCAGGTAATGGGTGGCCTTCGCCGAGGACTCACCCGTCAACTCGGCGAGGAGTCGGCCTGCTTCCGCCCACCGCCCGGTCGCGATCAGCGCCGCCGCGACGTTGTTGTCCAGGGTTGACGTCAGCGCCGGCGGGGCGTCCAGGGACTCGGCGACGGCACGGCCCTCCTTCGCTACGTCGAGCGCTTCGGTGAAGCGACCAGCCGTGTACAGGAGGTACACGTGGTCGGCCGCCGCCCGGACGACATCCTCCACGTTGCCGGTGCGGCGCGCGAGGCTGAATGACGTTCGCAGTGCCGCGATCCCGGCGTCGAACTCGCCGCCGTGTGCCAGGACGATGCCGAGCGTCGCCAGCCCATGGGCGTGCTCTGCCACGGCGCCAGCCTGCTGTGCCTCCGTAACGGCCCGCTCGGCGACCGGCAGCGCGCCGCCGAAGTCGCCGAGTAGCATGCGTCCGGTGGCGAGCGCGGCGAGCACACGGGCCCGCAAGGCAGAGGGTGGGCCATCAGGCAGCAGCGCCACGGCTTGCTCGGTGGCATCGACGGCCGCGTTGAGGTCGCGGGCGTCAAACTGGTAACGGCCGAGCCGCTCCAGCAGCCGCGCCCGGTCAGTCGGCGCCGCGTCGCCGGACTGGGCCAGGGCGTCAGCGGTCCACCCGGCGGCACGGTCCGGGTCTCCCGCCCAGCCTGCGGCCCGCGCTGCCTCCTCCAGTAGGGCGGGGCCCGGCTCCGGCAGCCAGGCGGCTAGTTCGATGGCGAGCGCGTAGGACCGCACGGCCTCCGGGTAGGCGCGTTCCGCGACCGCCTGGCGCGCCGCCAGTACGGCCGCCGGCGCAGCCCGGTCCGGTGTGCTTGCCAGGTGCCAGTGCTGGGCCAGCAGCCCGGGGTCGGAGTCCGGACGCGCGGCGAGGGCCTCCGCGAGACGGTGGTGCAGGTGCCGCCGCTCACCCGGCAGCAGGTGAGCGTAGAGCACCTGCCGGGTCAGCGCGTGGTTGAAGGCGTAGCCATCGCCGGCCGGGACCAGCAGGCCCGAGGCGACGGCCCGGCGCGCAGAGGCTAGCAGGCGCTTCTCCGGCAGCGGAACGGCCGCGGCCAGCAGCTCATGGGACATCCCGCCGTCCGCGACGCAGACCTGGTCGACGACCGTCCTGGCCTGCGCGGTGAGCCCCGCGGCCTTGGCCAGCACGGCATCGGTGATCGAGGCGGGCAGCGCCTGCGGGCCGGCGTCGGCGAGTTCCCTGGCGTACAGCGGGTTGCCATCCGCGGCGCCGACCACCGCCGCCACCTGGTCCGCGCTGGCGGCGCCGGCCGGGAGCAGGCCGGTTACAAGCTCGGCGATCTCGCCGTCGGCCAGGCGCCCCAGCCGGAGCCGGGTCACCCGGGGCCGGCGCTCCAGCTCGGCAAGCCACTGCCCGACGCCGCCGGCCAGCTCCTCCTCACGGAGCGTGCCGACCAGCATGACCTGCTGGTCACGCAACCTGACCGCCAGGAAGGTGAGCAGCTCGCGGGAGGAGTCGTCGGCCCAGTGCAGGTCCTCCAGCACGAGTACGACCGGTGAGCTGGTGGCGAGGCCCGCCAGCAGCTCAAGCACGCGCAGGAACAGCCGGTGCCGGGCTGCCAGCATGTCCGGCGTGCGGTCGTCGGCGAGCAGCCATCCCGCGTGATCGCGCAGGGCGGCCACGAAGGGCCCGTAGGCGAGCGCGGCGCCTGCCAGCGGCGCCGACTCGCCGAGCAGGACCCGCGCCCCGCCAGCGGCCGACTCGGCCAGGGCGCAGAGTTCCTCGACGAGCCTGGTCTTGCCGATACCGGCCGCCCCGGTGATCAGCAGCACTTGCGGGCGGCCGGCCACAACCCGCGCGTAGGCGGCCAGCAACGCCTTCCGCTCGGCCACCCGTCCCACGATGGGCACAGCCCCGGCGGCAGCCGGGGCTGCCGCCTCGGCCAGCGTGCTTTTCAGCGGCGGGAACCGCTCCGGCAGGCCCGCGGCGGCAAGCTGGTAGATGTGCTCCGGCGCCTCGATGTCCTTCAGCCGGTGCAAGCCCAGGTCCCGGAGGGATACTCCGGCCGGCAGCCGGGAACCGGCAAGCTGCCGCGTCGCCTCCGACAGCACGACCTGGCCACCGTGCGCGACCCCCGCGATCCTGGCCGCCCGGTGCACGTCCAGCCCCACGTACCCGTCCTCGTGCCGTACCGGCTCACCGGAATGCAGCCCCATCCGCACCCGCACCGGAATCCCGCCCGGCCAGTCATGGCCGGACAGGGCACGCTGCGCGGCGACGCAGCAGCGGACCGCCTCAGCGGCCGAGCCGAACACAACGAAAAAACTATCTCCCTCGGTGCCCATCTCCTGGCCGCCGCAGTCGGCGAAAGCAGTCCGCAGCAGGGCGCGCTGAGCCGACAGCGCGTCGGCGTAGCGGTCGCCCAGCCTGCGCAGCAGCGCCGTCGACCCCTCGATGTCGCTGAACAACATCGTGATCGTCTCGGCGCGGAGCTCCCCCATCCCCCGATTATCGGCCTCCCGGGTGCGCGCTGGCGAGAATAGGCCTTCCGTGCAGGGCTAGGGTCCCTGGGTCCAGCGCCGGTGCTGGTGAAGTGTGGTCAGTGACACAGCCCCGGTGGGAGCGACACCGCGCAGTGGTTGCCGGTGAACCTGACGCCCGTTCCGGTGCCGTCCCAGATGAGGTCGGCGGGATGGTCACGGTGATGCGCACCTTCTCGTGGGACGTTAGCGCCCGTAACGTCGCAACCTCGCCGCTCCGCTGACCGTGCAAGAGCGCGCGCCGATAGCCACATCGCCGTTGGGTTGGCCACCTCCGCCGCTATGACTGGCTCCCCGATCATCTTCGCATCGCTCCGCCCATGTCGAGAGCGAGAATCCAGCCGCGGACCTCCCGCGCTCCCCGTAGCCGTCAGCGGGCCGCGATGACACCCACAACCGACCCCAAGACACCAAGACACCTGGACATCGCTGTACTCCGATGGACCTAGCAGGTCATAAGCGGCAGCAGCGCAGGGCATGGTGCGGGCTAACGTTTTTGGAGCCGTTCGGCAAGGATCTTGGCCAGCTCGGCCCGCACAGCTGGCTGGGTGCCGACCAGCCATTGAAAGTCGGCGCTGCTGAGCCGGAGGAGCTGCCCGTCTTCGGCGCACCGTACGGTGGCGAGGCGGGTGTAGCCGTAGCCGCCGCCCCAGTCGCGGGCGGCGAGCTCGCCGAAATGCTCGCCAGGGCCGAGGGTGCGGATCAACCGGTCATCGATGAATACCTCGTAACGGCCGGCCAGCGCTATGTAGAAGAAGCGGTCCGCATCCCACCGGCGGATGACCTCCTCACCGGCGGCCACGTCCATGCAGGTGCCGCGGTCGCGGACCGCTTGAATGACCGAATCGGGCACGTCGGCCAGCAGTGGCATGGCGTGCAGCACGTCCCCGCCCCGGTCCCCGCCATGGTCCGCGATGACGCCAGCCCTGGAATCGGGAGGGACGCCGCCGCCCGCTGGCTCCGTCCGGCAGGGGTGACGCTTGCGCGAAGTGCTCGATAACCCGCTGGATGTGATCTTCGGAGCTGGTTGGGTTGAGGACGCACAGCCGGATGGCGTGCCGGCCGGCCAGGCGGGTGGTGGACACGAACGCGTCCCCGCGGCGCTCCAGGGCGCCGGCGAGCGCGATCCCGCGGCGCTCGGTCTCGGCCTCGTCGCAGCCCGGCCATTCCCGGCGGAAGCACACGATGCCCAGCGACGCCGGTGCCATCAACGTCAGCGCGTCGTTGTCCCGGACCAGTTCTTCGGCGTAGGAGGCCAGTTCCATGTTGCGGTCAATGGCAGCGCGGAACGCAGCAAGGCCGAAGGCCTGCACGGACATCCAGACCTTCAGCGCACGGAAGCCCCGGGACAGCTGCAGCCCCCAATCGCCCAGGTTGACCTCCCCGGCGCCGTGAGTGCCGGTGTCGTCGAGGTAGTCGGGGTGGACAGCGAACGTGCGGGCCAGACGGGCGCCGTCGCGGACCAGGACGCCGCCGCATTCGAACGGCTGGAACAGCCACTTGTGCGGGTCGATGGTCACCGAGTCGGCGCGCTCAAGGCCGGCCAGCAGCGCCCGGCCCTTCGGTGTGAGCGCGGCGAAGCCGCCGTAGGCCGCATCGACGTGCAGCCACAGCCCCTCGGCGGCACAGACGTCGACGAGGGCGGCCAGGGGGTCGACGGCGCCCGTGTTGGTCGACCCGGCGCCGGCGCACACGGCAAAGGGGACCCGGCCGGCGCGGCGGTCAGCGCTGGCAGCGGCGGCCACCGTTTCCGGCTGCAGCCGCCAGTGATCATCGGTCGGCAGCACCCGCACCTGGTGAGCGCGCAGGCCCATGGCCCGCGCGGTCCGGGCGAGCGAGGAGTGGCCCTGATCCGACACGTACAAGACGCTGTGTTCCGACGGACCCCCGGCGGCTTCACGGGCGACGAGCAGCGCTGTGAGGTTCGCCGCCGAGCCACCGCTCACCAGCACGCCCGCCGTGCCAGCGGGCATCCCCAGCCAGCTGCGGAACCAGTCGATAACCTCTAGCTCAATCTGGGTCGCGGCGGGCGACTCCATCCACGCCCAGGGAGACACATTGGCCGCGGCCGCTATCAGCTCCGCCACCGCCGCCGGCCAGGTGGTGAAGTAGGGGATGAACGCGAAGTACCCGGGATGATTGGTCCCGGCCGCATACGGCAGCACATCCTCAATCACCCGGGCCAGGACCGCGTCCAGGCCACCCCCCTGCTCCGGGGCCGGGCCGCCCAGCCGGGCCCGCATCTCCGCCGGGCTGGCGCGGCGCAACACCGGATCGGCCTCCGGGTCCGCCAGCCGGGCCACCAGCGCATCCACGGCCGCATACCCGGTGCGCCGCATCGCCTCCACATCCATAGCCAGCGGATGGTCCACCGTGACTCCCCTCCCCACCGCCGGTCGCCGCGCAATGGACGCGAATCCCACAGGTGGCCGGGCCGACTCCCATCGGCGACCTTGAGCCGGGCCGTCATCCTTTCAGTTAACTCGGATAGGCGGCGCTGCGCACCGCCAGGCGAAGCCATGGTTCCGTTTTCCGCGGGCTGGCCGGTGTCCCATCCGCACAGCGTTTCGGTCATGGCCCGGCCGGCATCTGCACTGCATGCGCGAGGAAGGAGCGTGCCACGTGCATCGTCCACCTGACTGGAGGCCAGCGACCCGGTGGATCTCGCTGCCAGACAACATGCGAAGACCCGGGCAGCCAGAGGACGACGCTAGCTCCACGGCCGCAAATCCGGCAGGAGCCTTGTGACGCCCTCTCCTCCCCGCAACCGTCCTGAGCCGCCTCCGCAGCAACCACAGCGTGGTGAAGCTCGTAAACCCTGACTCCAGGCCGGAATGGTTGGTCCTCTGATTACCTCGCCGCCGTTTGCTCGACGAGATCAGCGGCCTTGCGGACGCCGTCGCGCTGCTGGATCGTGGCCGCCGCGGCGGTCAGCCGGCTGCGCAACCCAGAGTGGGTGAGCAGGCGGTTCAGCGCGTCGTGCAACTCGGCGTCGGTGAATTGGTAGGTATTGAGGCGGACGCCCAGACCCAGCTCTTGTATGCGCTGCGCGTTGTCGTACTGGTCCCAGAAGAGCGGCAAGACGATCATCGGC
The DNA here is from genome assembly GCA_963707065.1 of uncultured Actinomycetes bacterium. Classification (GTDB taxonomy): domain Bacteria; phylum Actinomycetota; class Actinomycetes; order Streptosporangiales; family Streptosporangiaceae; genus Palsa-506. The sequence continues at coordinate 31,206 of CAVPPJ010000008.1, read as the reverse complement.
TTTCCGAAGTGCAGGCACTCGGTGACTGTGTTGTTGCCGCCATGAGTGATCACCAAGTCGCAGATCGGGAGGATCGACGTCTGCGGCAAGAACTCGGCACCGGTCATGTTGGGGGCCAGCTCGATCTCGTCATGCAGCGGCCCCTTGGACACGATGTAGCGGTGCGGGGTCGCGGACAAGCAGTTGATCACCCGCCTCATCAGCTGTACGTCGGCCGACCCGAGTGAACCAAGTGAGAAGTAGATGAGCGCACCCTCGGCGAGCGCATCAGGCAGCGTGAACTTCTCGTCGGTCTCCCGCACGGAGGAATCAATCCGGTGCCAGGAGGGCGCCAGCGGCCGGGCACGCCGGTAGTCGGCGAGCTCCGGGTAGACGTACAAGTTGACCGCGCCTTCGTGGATGAACTCCAGATCAGGCAGTGGTGGCGCGCCCTGCTCGGTGACCCAGGCGTTGAACTCCGCCCACATCGGCCGGTGCACCCACTCATATTCGTCATGAAACGCTTGCCAGCCGGCCGGGTCTGCCGCCGGGTAGCCAGAGAACGCGGGCGGGACGTTCGGATCCTTGATCTCAAGCGGGTTGCAGGACACGATACGCACGAACGGTGCCCCTGCGGTCATCAGGGCCGGGAAGCCGACCACGTTGTCCTCAACGATCACATCCGGCCGAGTGCGCTCGATGATCTCAGTGAGTTGCTGCTGGCAGTACCGCGCGCCGCTGACCAGCTCCGCCCAGACCGGCCTGATCCACGTGTCCAGTTGTTCGATCGTCGGCTTGCGAAACTCCGGCGCTGTGTCCCGGATGAAGTCCTTCCAGAACTGCCCGGCGTCCTGGCTGGCTGCGTTGGCCCGGGGAGGCGCCAGATCGACGAGGTCTTCGGTGAAGCCGAGCGGTTCGAGGCGCCCCCGCCAAGATGCCTCAGCCGCGAACACGACCCTGTGGCCACGGCGGCGCAGCACGTCGCCGATCCCGATGCAGTTATTGGTCGGCCCGTATGCGCTCTCCGGCATGAACAGGATAGTCAGTGGCCGCTCGTTCACAGGAGGCTCCTGCTACCGCAGGCCCAGGGCGGCGTCCAGGCCCCCCGCTTGCTCTTGGCGGGGGGTGGTTTGCACGCGACTGCGGCGCAGGATGACAGCGGTGATTATTATCGCCAGCACGGTCGCGCCGAGCATGATCGTGGCGAGGGCGTTCACCGCGGGGGTGAGCCCGAACCGCACGGCCGAGAACAAGACGATGGGCCAGGTGTTGGTCGTGCCGTTGGTGAAAGCAGGCAGGACGTAGTCGTCGAACGAGAATGTGAAGGACAGCAGGGCCGCGGCCACGATGGCGGGCATCAGCCGGGGGAGGGTTACCTGGCGGAAGGTGGCCAGCGGCCCCGAGCCGAGGTCGTAGGCGGCCTCCTCGAGCGAGTCGCCCATGCCGACGAACCTGGCCCGGATGATGAGCATGGCCACCGAGGCGCTGAACACCACCTGGCCGAGCAGGATCGTGCCCTTCCCCAGCGCGGGGAAGGCGTGGAAGTAGCTGCGTGCCTGCACGAAGAAGATGAGGGAGGCTACCGCGATGACGATCTCGGGAACGACGAGGGTCAGGTACACGAGGACGTCGAACGGCGCGCGGAGCCGCGGCTTCATCCGGGCCAAGGCCAGCGCCGCGCCCAGTCCCAGAAGCGTGGCGATGATTGACGCCACGGCGGCGATCTGCAGGCTGACGACGATGGCGGGGATGTAGGTGGGGTCGTGCAGGCCGGCGCTGAACCAGCACGAGGTGAACCCGTTCCACACCGTGATGTTGCCGATCTGCGCGGGCGGGATGTTGCAGACGTTGGAGCCGTGGTAGCCGGCGAGCGCGGAGGCCGACGGCTTGTTGAAGGCAAAGATCACCATGATCAGGATTGGCAGGTACAAGAAGGCGTATACCACCATCGCCCAAGCGGTGAATCCCTGCTTGGCCTTGACGCGCCTAGCCACCGAAGCGTTCCTCCTTCCTGGCGAACAGGATGTAGACGATGACGAACACCGACAGGACCGCCATCAGCGCGATCGACAGCGCCGAGCCGAACGGCTGGTCCTGGGCCTGGTTGAACTGGTCGCCGATGACATTCCCGACGAATTCGTAATTCCCGCCGCTCAAGATGTCGGGGATGATGTACTCGCCGGTCATCGGGATGAACACCAGCAGGGCGCCGGTGATCACGCCGGGGAGGGTGAGCCGGAGCGTGATCTCCCGGAACGCCGTGAACGGGCGCGCCCCCAGGTCGGTGGCGGCCTCGATCAGCGACCAGTCCATCCGTTCCAGCGAGGCGAACACCGGCAGGATGAACAACGGCAGGTAGTTGTACACCAGGCCCACGGCCACCGCGTACTTGGTGTACAGGATGTTGATGCCGAGGTCCCTGGCGAGGTAGCCCTTCGGGTCCAGGATGATCTTGAGTGCGTAGGTGCGGATCAGGAATGACGTCCAGAACGGCACGATGAGCAAGAGCAGCGCCAGCATTTTGTACGTCGTCAGGTAGCGGGCCATCCAGTAGGCGAGCGGATAGCCCACCGCGATCGTCAGCAGCGACCCAATCGAGGCCATCACGAGCGTGCGCACGAAGATCGTGACGTACAGCGAGCTGGCGATCTGGCGGTACTGCGATATGTCGAACCCGTAGGTGAGACTGCCGAACCCGCGCTGGGTCGCCAGCGAGAACGCCACCAGGATCGCCATCGGTCCGAGGAAGAAGATGGCGTAGTAGACGAAGGATGGCACCGTCAGCCACGCCGGGTAGTGCGGCTGGAACGACCGCTTCCGCCGTGGGGTCGGCGGGATGAGAGTATCCTTGTCCGCCTCTTCGACGAACGTCATCAGGCCGCCTTGAACTCCGAGTAAATCTGGGTGCGGGCCTCCACGACCTGCGGGCTGACGTTAAGGATGTAGTGGTAGTTGTTCGTGTAGCTCTTGGGAACGTTGAACAGCGGGTCATTGCGGAGGGCGGCCGGCAGTTGCGCCAGCGCGCTCGCCATCGGGATCTTGTAGTTGTGGTAGTTCATCTCGGTCACTGCCGTGCTGGGTGTCAGCAGCCAGTTGATCCACGCGTGCGCGGCCACCGGGTGCGGTGCGCTCACCGGGATGGCCCAGTTGTCCGCCCAGATCTCCGATGCGGCGTGCGGGATAATCGCCGTGATGTCGCCCTGCTTCTTGCGCCCCTGCACGATCCGGCGCACGTCGCCGTTCCAGCCCTGGCTCATGATGATCTTTCCGGCGATAGCGTCGTTGATGTAGGCGGAGGAGTCGATGGTGGTGACGCCCTTGCGGACCGAGAGCAGGAACGACCTCACGTGGTTGAAGTCCGACTGGCTATTGGTGTTGGGGTCCAGGCCGAGCGACATCAGCGCGAGCGGCACTACTTCCTCCGCCCCGTCCAACAGGTTGGTGCGGCCCTTGCTCACGTACTTGGGCAGGGCCAGGTAGAAGTCATGCATGGTCTGCGGCTGCTCGTTCACGATCTTGTGGTTGTAGAAGAACATCGTGATGCCGAAGTCCTTGATGACGTGATAGTCACCCGTCGGGTCGTACGACGGCTTCAGGAACGACGGGTCCAGGTACTTGAGGTTGGGCAGCAGCGCCTTGTCCAGGGCCAAGAGGCCCTTTTCCTGAATCAGCTCGGCAACGGCATTCTGGCTGGGCACGATGATGTCGTAACCGGAGCCGCCCGCGTGCAGTTTGGCCAGGAGTTCGTCATTGCTGGAATAGAAGGTCTCGTGGGTGGTCATCCCGACCTTCGCTTCGGCTGGCAACTTCGTGAACTTCGTGAAGGTCGAGGGGTCGTCGTACTGGGACCAATTGTAGATCTCGAGGTGGCTCTCCAGGGGCTTGTGGGTGAGCGGATTCCCTGCGGCGCCAGCCTGATTCTGCGAGCCGCTGCTGGTCGTTGTCGTCGTGCCGCCGCATGCTGCCGCCGCCGCGGCCAGGATCGCCATCCCGCCAAGCCCGAGCGCCTCGCGCCGGTTGATGCGGTGGCCGGCGGCGCGCTGAACCTCGCGGTGCAGGTAGTCGAGTTTCGGTTTCATCTCGCGCGGCGCAAGAATGTTGAGTTCATCACGATTGTCGTTCATTTGACTCTCCCTTTAGCCGCCCTAGTCGCTAACCGGCGCGGGCGGCTTCACCGAGGAGCAGCGGGGCGGTTTCGTCCCAGCTGAGTGCTATCTGGTCCCCCGGGTTGATCGTGTCAAGCGTGGGGTCGGCGCCGACGCGCTGCTCACGCACTACGACGTTGCGGCCGCCGGCGAGCTCGGCCACGATCTGGATCTGGTCGCCCAGGTACATCTTGGTGATCACCTCGGCAGTGGCCGAGTTGGCGGTTCCGCCGGAGACGCCGGGCGCGGCCACGATGCGCTCGGGACGAATACCGACGCGCACCCGCGTGCCCTTGACCGCGTCGCCGCGGCCGCGCACGACGATGCCCGCGCCGGTGTCGATGGCGAAGCCTCCGTCCGCGGCCTCGGCGACCTCCCCGTCGAGGAAGTTCATGTCCCCTATGAAGTCCGCCACGAACGGGGTCAGCGGCTGATCATAGATCGTGCGCGGGTCGTCGAGCTGCTCGATAACACCATTGGACATCACCGCCACCCGATCGGACATGGACAAGGCTTCCTCTTGATCATGCGTGACGTAGATGAAGGTGATGCCGACCTGATGCTGGATGCGCTTCAACTCGATCTGCATCTCTTTCCGCAGCTTCAGGTCCAGCGCGCCCAGGGGTTCATCGAGCAGCAACACCCGCGGGTTCATGACCAGCGCCCGGGCGAGCGCGACACGCTGCTGCTGCCCGCCGGAGAGCGTCGACGGCCTGGCGCTCTCCCGGCCTGTCATGCGCACCAGTTCGAGCGCCTCCCCCGCCTTGGCGTGACGCTGTGGCTTGCTTACTTTGCGCTGCTTGAGCCCGTAGGCGACGTTGTCCAGCACGGACATGTGCGGGAACAGCGCGTAACTCTGGAAGACGGTATTGACGTCGCGCTTGTACGGTGGGGCGCTGGCCGCGTCCATCCCGCCGATCAGGATCTCGCCCTCGTCCGGCTGCTCGAAGCCAGCGATCAACCGCAACGACGTGGTCTTGCCACAGCCAGATGGCCCCAAGAGCGACAGGAACTCTCCCTTGCGCACCTTCAGGGTGATGGCGTTGACGGCGGCCAGCGAGCCGAACCGTTTAGTCACCGCACGAAGTTCGACATCGTACGCCTGACCGTCGCGCAGGGCAGTCACGCTTGACCTCACCCCCCACCGAGCAGTATTAGGGCACAATAGGGCAAAAGCTGCCTCCGGTCCACAGCCTGGACCCAGGAGGTTCCAGTGTTGTACACCGGCTGCAAGCTGAAGGTCAGTCCAGCGATTAAGCAGTAGCCCGATCCGAACCCGGCACCGTGCCCATCTGGGTCCGCCCCGCACACCTCATCACCGGGACGGAATGCGCACACGGCCGGGCCGACCGTCTCCCCTGCTCGGCCATGTCGCTTGCTAGAACAGAGGAGTCGCTGGCTTGCGCAGCCCGATGATCAGGCCCGCGGGCGACCTCGGGTCGTGTGACGTTTCTGGGCGCGGAAGGTCGGCGGCCGGGCTGAGGCAGGACGGCGTTGTGAGTGCGTCAGCCTGGCCGTGCTGCCGGCCCGGATCTGCACCCAGGCTCTGGTTATCCCTCTTCAGCGTTGCTCAGCGCCTGGCACACGTCGGTGATGTCGATCACTCCGAGGAGACCGGCGTCGCCGGTGACCGGCAGGTGACGGTAATGCCTGGCCGTCATGATCTTGGCCGCATCGCGGATGCTGCTGCTGGTGGTGATCGCCGGGCGGGTGGTCATCACGGCATGGACCCGGACGTCGTTGAGGTCTTTCCCCGCTGCGATGGCGCGGGTGATGTCCGCCTCGGTGATGATGCCGGCCAGCTGGCCGGTCTGCACGTCTGTGACCATGAGGGCGGTCGTGCCTGCGTGCTTCATCAGGTACGCGGCCGCAGCCACGTGGTCGTACTGCCCGGCCGTCATCAGCGGCGACCGCATGAGGTCGGTGATGGTGGCCGCGGCCGCTCGCGGATGAGGCGGCGATGTCTGCTCCGGGGCGTCTGTCGTGGTCTGTTTCATTTCCGGTCTCCTGACTTGTTGAGTGACGATCATGCTGTGCTTGGTGGGCGTCGGCATGGTCTTCAGGCTGCCGGTCGAGTCCCGGTGTGCTGGCTGGGATCCCCGGCGGGTGTGCTGGCCGGTGAGGATTTGCGGCCCGCGGCGGCTCGCGCCAGGTAGCTGTGTACCAGGGGGACGGTGGCGGCACCTTCGCCGACCGCGGAGGCGACCCGTTTGACCGATCCCCGGCGCACGTCACCGGCCGCGAACACCCCGGGCAAGCTGGTCTCCAGTGGCAGCGGCGGCCGGGCGGCGGCCCAGCGGGTTCCGGCGGGCAGGCCCGGGCCGGTGCGGATGAACCCCGACCGGTCGCGGGCGACGTCCTGGCCGAGCCATTCCGTCCGCGGCTGGGCGCCGATGAGGACGAACAAGGCGTCCGCGGGGACGGTCCGCCGCTGCCCGGAGGCGGTGTCTTGCAGGACCAGCGATTGGAGATGGCCGGTGCCGGTGCCGGTGCCGTCTGCGATCTGCACCTGGTAGCAGATGTCCACGTTGGGCGCGGCGCCGATCTGGCGGATGAGGTAGTCCGACATGCTGGCGGCCAGCGACGGCGCGCGGACCAGGATGGCCACCTTCTTGGCCCATTTGGCCAGGTGCAGCGCGGCCTGCCCGGCGGAGTTGCCGCTGCCGGCGATGAAGACGTTCTTCCCGCGCATGGCCGGTGCCTCGCTGGCCGCGGTGCCGTAGAAGACCCCCCGGCCTTGCAGGTCTTCCAGGTCCGGGATGCCCAGGCGCCGGTAGGCGGCGCCGGTCGCGATGATCACGGTGCGGCAGGTCAGGACGCGGCCGTCGGACAGCCGCAGCCGGTAGTGGCCGTTCTCCCTTGACAGGCTCTGGGCCTGGCGCATGTAGACGAACGTGGTGCCGAAGGCCCACGCCTGCCGCCAGGACTCCTGCGCCAGTTTGTCGCCGCTGATGCCCTGGGAGAAGCCGGGGTAGTTGCGGATCATCGAGCTGGTCCCCGCCTGGCCACCGATGGCCTCCTGCTCGACTACCACGGTCGAAAGGCCTTCTGAGGATGCGCCGACCGCGGCAGCGAGCCCAGCCGGGCCAGCGCCGACCACCGCCACATCGAAGACCTCCCCAGGCGAGATCGGTGTCATGACGCCGAAGGCGTCGGCGATCTGTAGGTTGGAGGGGTTGACCAGCGCCGTCGGCTCTTCGGCGAATCGGATCACCACAACCGGCAGTTCCGGGCAGACAAGGCCCAGTTCGTCCAGCATCTGCTGGCCGTGCCCGGAGCTGGCGTCATAAAAGCCGACCGGGACCCGGTGGCGGGCGAACAGGTCGCGCAGCTCCTGCGACCGCGCGGACCATCGTTCGCCGATCACCTGCACTGGCTCGAAGCCGCCGCCGCGCTGGTTGCTCCACTCCCGCAAGAACTCGGTGATCGCGCGGTGGAACTCTTCGTCCGGGGCCTGCACCGGCCGGGTCACCCAGTGGTCGAGGGTGCCGAGGGTGACCGCGTCGAAGACCGACCGCACCGATTGCCAATCACCCCAGCCGAGCGCGGCCACCCGAAGTGCCGCTGCGTCGATGGCGCGGACTGCGGCCAGCACCTCGATGCCATCCCGGTCCTGCGCACCGACCCCGCCGATGACCAGCGCGACCGGCAGGCCAGCGGCCCGCAGGTCCCGCATCCAGGCTCCCAGCTTCGCGGGCCGGCCGCAGACGACGATCTGATAATCCGCGCCATAGCGCTTGGACAGCTCCCGGTGCAGGATCTCCCGGGCGTCGGGGTCACGGCTGACGATGACAATGGCCGCCTGTGCCGGAAATTCGCCCGGCTCGGCGGCAGCCAGTTCCTGATGCGCAGCGGCGGCAACGCCCGCTGATGTGCTCACGTCGTCTCCTTCAGGTATATGTCACGTGAAATTCAGTGGCCGCATGGGATCGCGGGTCCTGGAAAAGGGCGGGCGCTCGCGGTGCCCCGACGTGCCCGGCGGGTGTAGCTGAGGCGGCCGCCGGCCGATCGGGCGGACGCCAGGAACCGGGGGCTCGTTTCCCGAGGTGCCCGATCCGTGGCTGTCTTGGCCACGGGCTGGTGAGGCAGATGGCTTGGGCAAGGCGCGTCCTTGTACCGGACCGCACAGACCAGGATGAGCGCCGTGGCCGCGATCTGGATCCCGCCCAACACGATGAACACGCCGGCGCCGATGGCGATCGCGCGTGCGGTGACCAGAACCGACGCCAGCAGCCACGCCCCAAACGCCAGCCGGCTGAGGCCAGCGGAGCAGCGGGCCCTGATGAGGTGAGAAATCTGCGGTACGTAGGCTGCTCCGGACAGCCCCACGCCGGCAAAGCCCGCGATCTGCGTGATGGTCAGCATGGCTGGCTCACTAGCTGACGCGTCTGGTCATACGCGGGATCTCCCGGCGGGATCGGCAATGCGACCTCGTATTCCACCGTGCCGGGACCGCGGCCGACTAGGCAGGCGCCCAGCTTGCGCAGCAGCCCGGCCATCGCGGCGTTCTGCGTGGAGACCAGGGCGGTGAAGCGGTCGATGTCGGCCTGGCGGGCCCGGTCGGACAGACCAGCTAGCAGCTCGGTGCCCAGTCCCCGGCCTTGCCAGTCGTCGACGATGGTGACGGCGATTTCGGCGGACCGCGGATCGTTGGTGTCCCGGACGTAGCGGGCAATACCCACGCCGCGCCCGTCGGCGACGCTCAGCGCGCCGATCGCCTCGTGGTCGTGGTGGTCGACGTCGGTGAGGTAGCGCAGCTCCGCAGCGGACAGCGAGGTCTTGGCGCCTAGGAACCGCATCCAGCGGGACTGCGGGCTCAGCCGGGCGAACCCGTCGGCCAGCAGCGGCGCGTCCATGCTGCAGACTGGCCTGATCAGCACCTTCGACCCGTCACGCAGGACGACGCGTTTGCCGCTGGCCCGGGGCCGGGCTGCGCGGGCCAGGCTGGCCTGGCGCGCGGCCTGCGCTTCGCTCAGGAACGTGTTGACCCGCTCGCGCGCCAGCGCGGCCAGGATATCGGGATGGGTCATCGTGAACCGCCTCTTCGAGACTGGCCGGTATACGGCCTGGTTGGGGTCTTATCTGCGGCAGATTCGGCCGCGAAGGCATCGGTCGCGAGCACGGATCGTTGGAATTCCTTGGCCGCAGCGGCGGCAGCGCCAGCTGATGTTGTCATGTCGTCCCCAAGAGTTGGCTGGTCCAGATAAAGCGCCATCGGGGCGCCGCAGTACCTCGGTCACCGGGTGGAAGTTCCCGCCGCCACTTAGCATGCTGCTGGCCACCGAGGGCGATCACCACACGTGCCCGCTCACAGGAGACCCACAGGATCGGCGTATCGCTCAGGCGCCGCCGGGCGTCGGGCCTGGCTACTGTTGGTGGAGGTTTTCTCGCCCCGCCGGGTAGGGGTGCGGCGGGATGAGGGCCTGCGGAGAGGGGATGCCGGAACCATGGCGGAGCAGCCTGCGCTGGAGTTTGCCGGGTTGCTGCGGCAGTTGCGGGCCGAGGCCAGCCTGACGCAGGAGGAGCTGGCGGAGGCGGCGGGGCTGAGCCCGCGGTCGGTCAGTGACCTGGAGCGGGGCATCAACCGCACTGCCCGCAAGGACACCGCAGTGTTGCTGAGCGGTGCGTTAGGCCTAGCCGAGCCGGTGCGCGCGTTGTTCGTGGCGGCGGCTCGTGGGCAGGTCCCGGCTGCGGAGGTGCTGGGGGCCGTGCGAGGGGCGAGGCCGCGGGTGTGGAACATCCCCGCCCGTAATCCAGGGTTCACCGGCCGGGACGACCTGCTGGCTGAGGTGAGGGAGCAGCTGGCGGCCGGGGATAAGGCGGTGGTGCAGGCGCTGCATGGGACGGGTGGGGTGGGCAAGACTCAGCTGGCAGCCGAGTACGCGCACAGGTTCGCCGGCAGTTATGACCTGGCCTGGTGGATCAACGCCGAGCAGGGCGGGCTGATCGGGGACCAGGTCGCCGCCCTTGGCCTTGCACTGGGATGCGTGCAGCCTGGGGCGGGGACCGATGCGGTGCGGGCGGCCGTGCTGGCCGAGCTGCGGCACCGCGGCCGGTGGCTGCTGGTCTTTGACAACGCCGAGGACCCCGCGGACGTGGCACCGTGGCTGCCTGGCGGCGGCGGCCACGTGCTGATCACCTCCCGGCAGCGGGGCTGGGACGAGGTCGCCGCGCCTGTCGAGATAGACGTGTTCGCCCGGGCCGAGTCGATGGCGATCTTGCGGACCCGGGTCACCGTGCTCTCCGAAGCCGACTCGGACAAGCTCGCCGCCGAGCTCGGGGACCTGCCACTGGCCATCGCCCAGGCGGCGGGGTTCATGGCGGACACCGGCATGACAGCCGATGAGTTCCTGGTGCTGCTGCGGACCCGGGCTGTGCAGCTGCTGGCCCAGGGGACACCAGGGTCTTACCCTCGGTCGCTGGCGGCCGCCAGCGACCTGATGGCGGACCGGCTCGCCCGCCAGGACCCGGCCGCGGCCGAGCTGGCCAGCGTGTGCGCGTTCTTGGCACCCGAACCGATCCCGGAGAGCCTGTTCACCAGCGCCGTCAGCGTCTTGCCCAGCGAGCTGGCGGCCCGGGCCGCGGACCCGCTGGCCTGGCGGCAGACTCTCGCACATCTGACGAGGCAGTCGCTGGCCCGTATCGATCACCGCGGGCTGCAGATGCATCGCCTCACCCAGGCCATCCTGCGCGAACGGCTCACCCCAGCCCAGGCCGCCACCACCCGCAACTACGCTGAGGCATTGCTGGCCGCCAGCGACCCCGGCGACCCGCCGAATCCGGTCACCTGGCCCCGGTGGGCGCGACTGACGCCGCACGTGCTGGCCGCCGATCTGGCCGCCACCGACAGCCCCGCCCTGCGCGAGCTAGCTCGCCACACATGCTGGTACCTGATCGAGCGGGGCGATACCCGTACGGCCCACGAGCTCGCTAACGGTCTTCGCCAGCAGTGGCGCGACCGACTCGGCGAAGACCACGAGCACACGCTAACGGCCGCGCACTATCTTGCCTGGACGCTGCTGGAGATGGGCCGCTACGCCGAATCACGCGACCTGAACCAGGACACCTTTGCCCGCCGCTCCCGCGTCCTGGGCGAGGACCACCCCGACACCCTCAACTCCGCCCACAACCTGGCCATCAGCCTGCGCAAGCTGGGCGACGTACAGGCCGCCAGGGACCTCGACCAAGACACCCTCGACCGCCATCGCGGCGTGCTGGGCCAAGACCACCCGAGCACTTTGCGCTCCGCCACCATCCTGGCCCATGACCTGCGCGAGCTGGGCGAGGTACAGGCCGCCAGGGACCTCGACCAAGACACCCTCGACCGCCGCCGCGGCGTGCTGGGCGAGGACCACCCCGACACCCTGGCCTCCGCCGCCAATCTGGCCACCGACCTGCGCGAGCTGGGCGAGGTACAGGCCGCCCGGGACCTGGACCAAGACACCCTCGACCGCCGCCGCGGCGTGCTGGGCGAGGACCACCCCGACACCCTGGCCTCCGCCGCCAATCTGGCCACCAGCCTGCGCGAACTGGGCGAGGTACAGGCCGCCAGGGACCTGGACCAAGACACCCTCGACCGCCGCCGCGGCGTGCTGGGCGAGGACCACCCAGACACCCTGGCCTCCGCCGCCAATCTGGCCACCGACCTGCGCGAACTGGGCGAAGCAGATGATGGCCCGTGAGACCGTGACAGCATGTGCAGATGATCCGATAACGGAGTTCACGCACTGGCCGGGTTTGCGCGAGCCGCGGAGCGTACGTGCTCGCCGAGGGTCCCCATTTCGTTAGCGCCGCTAACCGTCAATGAGCACGGCCGCCAGCCTGAATCTCGCTACTGGCCCTCGGACCATGGCGGCCCCGGGAGCGACCGATGACGGTGAGCCCGATGTCCAGCCACGAGGGCTCCGAGGTCAGCTGCCGGGAGACAATTCGATGCAGTGCCGTTCGGCATGGGCAACGGTTCAAGGCCGCCTAGGCGGCGCCGCCGGGCCGGCAAGTCTTTTGAGTCCATAGCGGATCGGAACGTGGCCTGGCAGCACTTCAAGTCGACCTGTCGTGCCGAGAAGAGAGAGTCAGTGGCAAAAGCGTGTTTGAGTGGATTTCAGGCTGCTGGCGCGATGCTGACGTCGAAGTTGATCGTCTCTGCCGCAGCGTCGTAGTCTCGCGGATCGCCCTCAAGCGCGAACGCGATGGCAGATAGGCACTCGTGTTCCGCGCCCTCGCGGGTCGGCGTGCCCCCGCCGTTGATGTGCAGGGCTGGCACGCGGTAGTGCCAGTTCCCGGCCTCATCGTCCCAGAACAGCTCGACACGCAAAGCACTCATAGCAAGATCACCTACAGTTTCCGCAGTTCAGCGGTCGTATAGCCGTAGTCCCGGGCGATCCTGGCCATCGCTGGGCCGCCGAGATCCACACCGTCATGGTAAGCCCAGACACGTTGCTGATCTCCCTTAACGAGCACCCGGTGAGAGCCCGACCGCCTGGTCTCACTCCAGCCGTCTCTCTTCAGCGCCGCCAGGACGCGCGCAGCCTTGGCCATGTCACAGCACCGTAGGCCACCAGTCTGTCAATCCCCGCAAGGACATCGCTGTCGCCGGGAAGATACGCGGCCGGGCGCGACCACGGTCGCTCATAGCCGCACACGGCGTCGCCCGTCGCTCGCATCATTAAGGGCCGCGCCCGCGGCGCGGGGCCGACGGGGACGTCCAGGCCAGTCACGTCCGCCGAGTCGGGCGGCCGGCATCGGGTCACGTCGATACACGTCATCACGCTGAGTGACGGAGAGGCTAGGGATAATGCGCCCAGATCCGCCTAATAAACCTATCGACGTTGCGGTGTTGCCGTAGCGTTCAGAGGTCCGATGGGCTGGCTCCCGAACCGCCTGCCGGCCGCTGCGTGGTCTGGCTTTAGATCGAGGTGCCGGCCTGTCGGTTCTCGCCGTGGCGTGGCTCGAAAGAGGCGCGAGCGCTAGCAGATCCGGTATTAGGCATGCCCGCCATGGTCCTCCCATTCCCTGATGACGATGCTGGAGCGTGCTATGACGGCAGTGATGATCGGGATCGATCCGCATAAGAGCTCGCACACCGCGGTGGCGATCAGCGCGGCGGAAGAGCCGCTGGGCGACCTGCGGGTCCGCGCCAGCGCGGCCCAGGCCGCGAGCTGGTCGCATGGGCGGCATCCTGGCCGGAACGGACCTGGGCGGTGGAGGGCGCCGGCGGCCTGGGTCACATGCTGGCCCAGCAGCTGGTCGCCGCCGGGGAGCAGGTGCTGGACGTGGCGCCCAAGCTGGCCGCCCGGGTACGGCTGCTGCAGCCGGGGACACGAACAAGAACGACCCGAACGACGCCCTGTCGGTCGCGGTCGCGGCGCTGCGCTCCACGGACCCGGCGCCAGGTGGCGGCCGAGGACCACGCGGCGGTGCTGAAAGTCTGGGCCAAGCGGCACCGGGACCTGGCCCGCTCCCGCAACCAGGTCGCCTGCCGGCTCCACGCGGTGCTGTGCGAGCTGCGTCGCCGGCGGCGTCACCAAGGAGATCACCGCAGCTCACGCCGCCCGCATCCTGGAGCAGGTCACGCCGTCCGGCCCGGTCGCGGCGGCGCGCTGCGAGCTGGCCGGCCAGTTCCTGGAGGACCTGCGAGGCCTGGATGCCCGGCTCCGCGAGACCAAGAAGAAGCTGGCCGCGGCCGTCCGGGCCTCGGGCACCAGCCTCACCGGGGTCTTCGGCTTCGGACCGGTCAACACCGGCACCGTCATCGGCGACGTCACCGACGTGACCCGGTTCCCCAGCCGGGATCACTTCGCTTCTTACAACGGCACCGCCCCGGTCGAGGTGTCCTCGGGGAACCGCAAGATTTACCGGCTGTCGCTGCGCGGGAACCGGCGCATCAACCACGCCCTGCACATGGCCGCGATCACCCAGATCCGGCACCGGCACAGCGACGGCCGCGCCTACTACGACCGCAAGATCGCCGAGGGCAAAACCCACAAAGAAGCGCTCCGGTGCCTCAAACGGCGGATCAGCGACGCCATCTTCGCCCGCCTCCAGGCCGACGCCCGGCGCGCCGCCAGCGCACCGCAGCGCTGCGGGCCCGGGAGGGCAACCGGGGAACGACTCTGACTCCAGCGCGGCCGGCTCACACCCCGCAGACCAGCTCTTCGGACAAGCCACTCCCGGACCCGCCACCACGATACGGGCCGCCACCACGGCAGGCACACCGTCGAAGCCGATTCCAAGGAAAACCCAGGCAACCACTTGACAGCAACAGCAAAGAGGACTCGATCTGGACGAGTCGTGGCTTCCTCGGGCTGGCGAGTTGGAGAGCGCAGATGGGATCGCCCTGCACGGCGACATCGCTTGACTGCCGCTGTATTGCGCATCGGTCCAGGACCACGGTGTGACCTGGGTCGGCCGCGGAGCTAGCCGTGACCGACGGCGGGATGTCTCGCGCCGTGGCCCTGGTTACCAGATGCGGACCCGGGCCGCGGGCTCGAGCCACAGCTCGTCGCTCGCGCCGACGTCAAAGGCGTCGTAGAACTCGTCGAGGTTCCGCACGATCTGGTTGCAGCGGAACTCGTTAGGGGAATGCGGGTCGATGGCAAGCTTCCGGATGACTTCCTCATCCCGGATCTTTTCCTTCCAGGCCCGGGCCCACGATATAAGGAAGCGCTGGGCGCCCGTCAGGCCGTCGATTACCGGCGCCTCCTCGCCACGCAAGGACACCTGATAGGCCTTCCACGCGATGCCGAGGCCGCCGAGGTCCCCGATGTTCTCCCCGATCGTCAGCGCTCCGTTCACGTGCTGGTCAGGGGCCTGCCTGGGCGCCAGGGTACTGTACTGCCCGATCAGCGACCTGGCCCGGACCTCGAACGCCTTCCGATCCTGCTCGGTCCACCAGTCGGTAAGCCGGCCGTCACCGTCGTACTTCGAGCCCTGGTCGTCGAAGCCGTGGCCGATCTCATGACCGATGACCGCGCCGATCGCCCCGTAGTTGGCTGCATCGTCGCGGCCGGGATTGAAGAACGGATCCTGCAAGATCCCTGCCGGGAACACGATCTCGTTCAGACCGGGGCTGTAGTAGGCGTCAACGGCCTGCGGGGTCATCCACCACTCGTCGCGGTCAATCGGCTTGCCGATCTTGCCCAGCCGACGATCGAACTCGAAAGCCTCGGCAGCCCGCACGCTGGCCATCAGGTCCGCCGGGTCGATCTGCAGGCTGGAGTAGTCCCGCCAGCTAGCCGGGTAGCCGATCTTCGGCATGAACTTCCCGAGCTTCTCCAGAGCCCGCCGGCGGGTGTCAGGCCCCATCCACTCCAGATTCTCGATGCTCTGGCGGTACGCCTCAACGAGGTTGGCCACCAGGACATCCATCTGCTCCCGGGCACCGGGCGGGAACTGCCGGGCGACGTAGGCTCGCCCGGCAGCTTCCCCCATCGCCCGCTCAACCAGCGAGACACCCCGCTTCCAGCGCTCAGGCAGCTGGGGGGTGCCGCTCAGGGTACGGCTGTAGAAGTCGAAATCTTCCTGGACGAACGCTTCGGACAGGTATCCAGCCGCGCTGTGGATCACCTGCCAGCACAGCCAGTCCCGCCAGGCCGGCAGGTGCTCATCGGTGAGCAACGAGGCCAGCCCGGCGCTGAAGCTGGGCTGGCGGAGCACGATCTCGTCGAAGGCACCGGCCGGCGAGTCCAGGGCCGCCAGCCACCCGCGCAGATCCGGCCCGGCAGACAGGGCGCCGGCCCAGGTGAGCAGGTTGTAGGTCTTCTCCTCGTCGCGGCTTGCCACGTTGTCCCAGTGGTACCCGGCCACCGCCCTCTCCAGGCCGAGCACTCGGCCCGCTGCCCGCTCCGCGTCCGGCAACCCGGCCAGCTCGAGCATCCGCCGCACATGACCAGCGAATGCGTCGCGGACGCGGGCGAACCGGTCCTCGCGGTAGTAGCTCTCATCCGGCAGCGAGATAACACCCTGCTCGAAGAACACCACGTAACGCTGCGGGTTGCCAGGGTCGGGCTCGACAAGGATCTGGTAGAGGCCCCGGACTCCCAGTCGCTCCAGCCGGCCGAGCGTCTCCGTCAGCTCCGGGACGGAGCTGACGGCCTGGGCCGCCGCGAGCGCCTGGCTGATGGGCTGCGAGCCGAGCAGCTCGGCGCGGTCCGCGTCCATGAAGCTGGCATACAGGTCGCCGAACTTCCGCTCGTCACTGCCTGCCGGTGCCGACGCGGCCCCTTCCACGATCTCGCGGACCGCTTTCTCAGCCTCTTCGGCCAGAATCTGGAACGTGCCGTAGCGAGCCCGGTCCGCGGGGATCTCAGTCCGCGCCAGCCAGCGGCCGTTGACATGCCGGAACAGGTCGTCCTGCGGGCGGATGCCGGAATCAAGCTCGTCGATCGGGATACCGGATGGGAGCGTCATGCCCTCTACCGTAAGACCCACAGCGGCTCAGGGCACCGAGTCAAACGGGTCCTGCCGCCCGCTATCGGTGCACATACGAAACGTTCTGACTTCCGCGGCCCGTCATCCCTCAGGAGCCTGGAGAAGCACCGAATCGGCGCGATATGTCTCCGTGTGAGCGCATAGGCGCTGCCAAACTGCTTACATACCGTAGCGGCATCATCATGCGCCTCATGGCCGGCTCCGGCCAGAACAGATCGGGCCAACAGCCCGCGCAATCCCGGCTCCGGCCTGCCCACTCGCGGCGCTGGTCTTGACGGGTTTGGCGTCCGGGCCGGGATAGTCAACGGGGGTCGGCAATCTCTGCCAGATACAGCCGCCGGGGGTCAGCCCGCTGGCAAATACCGACCTAGTGCTACGCCAGCGAGGCTTCGCCCAGCCCGGCTATCGCCAAGATCATCAGCAACCTTGGCTCCCCGTTTGGCTCGCTGACGATCATCTCAAGCTCCGAAAAACAGTGGGCGCAGCAGGGTTCGAACCTGCGGCCCCTCGCTTGTAAGGCGAGTTCGCACCGTCGCTGGACGTGGCTGGACGTCGCCCAGTGTGGCATCTGCCAACCATGACTGTGGCCGCCTGACGTGGCCTGGTGCCGGTGGACGTTGGCTCCCCGTTTGGCTCCCCCAGCTCGTTAGCCCGGCTAATCTTCAGCAAACACGAACGGAGGCCTCAAACTCGCCACGCCCCCGGCCAGAGCGGCTCTCGGGGAGCGATCGAGGACAACGTGCATCCGATGCCCAGCCGCAAGTGTCGAGACGGTGGTTCGGAACGGTTCGTCGTGGTTCTTGCGTGCTGTTCACTGATGGCCGTCGCGGCGGTCCTTGGGTATGAGTCGGATGGTGACGGGCTGGGCGCCGGGGCCGGTGACGTGACCGACGGTCGTCGAATCGTAGCGGTCGTACTTGGCACGGTAGGCGGCGTCGATGCTGGCCTGCGCGTCGGCCGTCGCTTCGGCGAAAGTGACATCACGTTCGACGCCACGGCGCGGATACGGCCGGCACCGCTGGCCTTCGCGTGGCGGTACCAGGGCCGACCGGGGCCGCCTGCGGACCGCACATACACGTCGTCGCCGACGCGAACCACCCACATCGTGACGTACGGACGGAGACCTCTGTCGTCGCGAAGCGAGGTGAGCTGCAACTCCTCGGCGTTGCCGATGCGGTCAAGCTCCTCGGTAGTCCAAGTGGCCATCAGATCGACCCCACGCGAACGAGCGACTTGATCGCACGTCGTCGATGATCCGCTCGGCGCCGAGCCGCTTCGATGCGAGAACGGCGGAAAGGCCGACCGCGCCATCGCCCACGACGGCGGCCGTGTCCCCCTTGTCCACACGGCACTTTCGTGCTGTACTCCCCCGCCGGTCCGCAGGAGTCCACGGACGTTGCGGTGCCGCCTTCCGCTCCGCCAAGGTCAGCGTTCGCTGGCCTCCTCGGCGGGCTCCTCCGTTTTCTGGTCCGGGTCCCCGGGAACGGCCAGCCCGACGCCTCCGCCCCTCTCTCGTACTGCTTGCGCTGTGTGGGCGGCTCCGGGGTTCTTTGGAGTTTGGTCGCCAACCGGGACTCCGGGCAGGTCGGCGCCCTTCTCGACATCGAATGCCAGTCCTTCCGGTTTTTCCGTCACGTCCGACGGCGGAACTGCTGCAGCCTTCATCGTCCTGTCCTGAGTTGGTTCGGTGCTTGCCCGGTCCTCATCGTCCATGGGTCTCAGTCCCTTCCGCTAGGCCCCTGGGCTACCCGCTGACGGCGTAGGTAACCAGCGCCCGGTCTCGTCTGCCCGGGGTTGGGGCAGCCTGACCGGTGGCGGTGAGCTCGCTGATCAGCTCCGAGGCCAGCCGCTGCGCACCGAGGTTCCGCCTGCGCCAGCAGAAGCCGCCTGGACGGGCACGGCACCTGGATGATGCGGGATGAAGCCTAACGATGCGGCCGTGCTTAACGATGCGGCATGCCATTGCTGTATGGCATCTGACCTGGCCGTCGCCGGCCCGTACGCCGGGATGGCGCCGTTACCAGCACCTAGCTACTTCGAGCGATCCCCCACTGTCGCGTTCCGCGAACACCCTGGCGCCGCGATCATCACCAGCTTTCCGACCTCGGCGACGTGCCCGGCGCCCGGATTCTCGGCGAGATCGGTAGGACCGCATCCGGTTCGCCCGCTCGCGGCTTGCAAGCCTTCGCAGGCACCGCCCGTAACCTGATAGGCCATCCTGGCGCGTCGCCCGGCAGCCGGGTCAGGAGCGGGCGGCGTGGTGGCTGCGCTCCAGTTCGGCCATGACCGTGGCGCCGAGATCGCTCCAGCTCGTCTCGAACTTGGCCACGCCGTCGCGTTCGAGCTGGCTGGTGACGTCATCGAAATCGACGCCGGCCGCGGCGAGCTGGTCAAGCACGTGCCGGGCCTCGTCGTAGCGGCCGCTGATGGTGTCCCCGCTGACTTTGCCGTGGTCGGCGAAGGCTTCCAGGGTGGCGCCCGGCATGGTGTTGACGGTGCCCGGGGCGACCAGCTCGGTGACGTACATGGTGTCCGGATAAGCGGGGTTCTTGACCCCGGTTGATGCCCACAGCGGGCGTTGCGGCTGAGCTCCGAGCCGGGCAAGCTTCTGCCATCGCTGGCTGCCGATCAGCTCCTGGTAGGCCTGGTAGGCGAGCCGGGCGTTGGCGATGGCCGCCTGGCCCCTGAGCCCGGCGGCCGCGCTGCCTGTTATCTGGTCGAGCCGGGCATCGACTTCGGTGTCCACCCGGGAGACGAAGAAGGAGGCGACCGACCGGATCGCGGCGATATCCCGCCCTGCGGCTGCGGCTTGCTCCAGGCCGCTCAGGTAGGCGTCCATCACCTCGCGGTACCGGGCGAGGGCGAAGATCAGCGTTACGTTGACGCTGATTCCCTCGCTGGTCACCTGCCTGATCGCGGTGAGGCCCGCCGGTGTTGCCGGGATCTTGACGAACAGGTTGTCCCGGTCCACCGCGCCGCGCAGCGCGCGTGCCGCCGCTACGGTCGCGGCCGTGTCGCCTGCCAGCCGGGGATCCACCTCGATCGAGACTCGCCCGTCCCGGCCGGCGGTTCGCTGGTAGACCGGGGCAAGGATGTCGCATCCGGCCCGGACGTCGTCGGTGGTGATGGCGAAGACCGCGGCGTCCACGTCGGTGCCGCGGGCGGCCAGGTCACGCAGCTGGTCGTCGTAACGGTGACCTTTGGCCAGAGCCGAGGCGAAGATCGTGGGGTTTGTCGTCACCCCGACCACGTGCCGGCCGGTGATGAGGGACTGCAGGGCGCCGCCGGCCAGTAGCTCGCGGGACAGGTCGTCCAGCCAAACCGCCACGCCCTCGGCGGACAGGTCGGCGAGCGGGTCGCGGCGGGTGTCGTCAGTCATGTGCAGGCCTTTCGGAACGGGACGCGGTCGGGGTAACGAGCTAAGGCAGTTGCTGCGGGCAGCCGGCCCGGGCTAGGCGGGACGGTCGACGGTGCCGCCGGAGCCCGGGGCGAAGGTGGCGGGACGGCCCCCGGGCCGGGCGCCGTGCCCGGCGTCGTGGATGGTTCCGCGTGGCGTCGGCATCGGTCCAGCCAGCCCGCTCTGCTAGCGGCCGCGACAGCGCCGGATCCCGGTACTCCAGGCCGGTACCCGGCGGATTCGCTGCGGTCCCGGCTTGGTGCTGGTTCATGACAACCTCGTCTCACTCAAAATTGCGACTGGCCAGCGAGAGCCTCGCCAGCGCCAGACAAGCAGGGCCAGATAAGCAGGGCCAGATAAGTAGTGACTCCTACCCAGCCGGCGCGGCCTAACCTTGCGCGGCACGTTTAGCTGCTCGTCCGGTGGACAGGGCAACCGGGTCGGCGCGGGTAGAAGGCTGGCGACCGGACCGGCCGCGGACGCCCTGGGACAACGGCCATCGCCACGAGCAGGAGACACTATGGGACCCAGCACCCCGGCAGGCCGCGGCCCGCGGCTGCTCGGCATCTACCTCAATGATCATCTCGCCGGGGCGACTGGCGGCCTCGAGCTGGCCCGGCGGGTGGCCCGGTCCAGCCTGATGCCGGCCGACGCCCGGGTGCTGCAGCGGCTGGCGGCCGAGATCGCCGCCGACCGGGAGGCGCTGCTCAAGATCATGGCTGCACTCGGCATCCCGGCTCGCAGCTACAAGCGCTATGCGGCGTGGATCGGCGAGAAGGCCGGCCGCTGAAGCTCAACGGCTACCTGCTGACCCGGTCACCGCTGAGCAGCCTGGAAGAACTCGAGCTGCTGCGCCTGGGCGTAGAGGGCAAGGCCGCCGGGTGGCGGACGCTCCGGACGCTCGCTGACCGGGACCGGCGGCTCGATTGCGTACGCCTGGACGAGCTCATCTTCGCCGCCCGCCGCCAGGCCGACCTGCTCGAAGGCCTCCGCGTGAGCGCGGCGGACCAGGTCATGGCCGCAGACCAGGGGCGATAGTCGGCGCCTTCTCGCCGGGGCACCCGGCTGGCTCCCCGCCCGGGTCTCCTGGCACGGCAAGCCCACACAGCTTGCCCTCGCCCGTCGGGTGCTCGGTGATGTCGGTGAGCCAGACGCGGTCCGGGCCGGCCGCGGTGAACTGGCGGGCGACCAGGTCGTGGTGCACCGGGGCCCGGCCTTGCGGCCTAGCCCCCGCTTGTTGGCCAGCACGGACCAGATTTGCTGCTGGGAGCACAGCCGTGCCACCCGGTTCTCGCCTGTCACGATGCCCTTTCCGGGCAGCCCGTCGGCGATGAACCGTAGCCGAACTCCGGATCGTCGCCGTGGATATCGATGGCGGCGTTGATGAGCTGCGCATCGTCCCAGTCCCGCCGGGACACGGGGTTCTTGCGCCAGGCATAGAACGCCTGCTTGGAGAATCCGAGCACCCGGCAGGTCACCGCGACAGGGATGGCGTCGGCGGCAAGGTCAAGGACCAGCGGGTACGTCATTTTGGGGAGATCTCCCGGGCGAAGTATGCGGCCGCCCGGCGCAGGATCTCGTTCTCCTGTTCCAGCGTCCGGTTCCGCCTCCTCAGCTCCCGCAGCTCCGCGGACTCGCCGCTGCTCACGCCCGGGCGGACACCGTCATCGAGATCGGCGAGCTTGAGCCAGCGGTGCAGGCACGACTCAGAGATCCCGAAGGCCCTCGCGATCTGCGACAGCGAGGCCTCGCCCCTGCGACCACCGCGACCCGCTCGTGCCGCTTGCCGGCAGTGAGCTGTTCCAGCTGTATCCGGGCTTGTCCGGGTCCGTTGCTAGCATCGGCGTGCAAGATCAGCTAATCGGGGCAGTTCCCCTTGGCTGACTCGGGCGGCCATTCGCAGGGATCGAGGAACTGGGCAGTTTAATGTTTAGCCGGACCTGCGGGGGCAGACGGGGAAGGACATCGGTGAGAGGTTAGGGCTGCGGTGGCTGAGCTGGCACAGGCCAGGTTGTCCAGGCTTCGCCATGCCGCCCTGCTGTACGTCGGCCCAGGTGAGTTCGCCGCGGGTGTAGCCAGGTTTGTGGAGACCGCCGCGCAGGCCGGTGATCCGGTGCTGGTGGCGTGCGCGGGGCCCGGCCTGGATTTGCTGCGGCCGCGGCTCCTTGGCCACGGCGGGGTGGTGACCTGGGCTGACATGCGCGGCATCGGCGTGAATCCGGCGCGGCTGATCGACGCCATCAGCCTGTTCGCGCGCCAGCATCACGGCCGCGCGATCTGGTGCGTGCACGAACCAGCCTGGCCCGCCCGCACGGCGGAGGAGCTGCGTGAGGTAATCCGGCATGAAGCCCTGGTCAACCTGGCCCTGGCCGCTCTGCCGGTGAACGTGCTATGCCCCTATGACATCCAGCTGGGGACCGGGCTGATTGCCAGCGTGGAACGCACGCACCCGGAACTCAGCCATGGCGCCCGGCGCTGGCCTAGCTCCTCCTATATTGCAGGCACAATTCCCCGGGAGTGCGACCAGCCGCTGAGCACCCCACCGGCGGGTGCCGAGACACTGCGATACCGCGACGACCTGGCTAGCGTCCGCGCCTTCGCGGCCACCCGGGCACGCCAGGCTGGCCTGCCGCCGCGCCGCGTGGGTGATCTGGTCATCGCGGTCGGCGAGCTGGCCGCCAACACCTTCGCCCACACCAGCGGACCAGGAACCCTGACTCTATGGGCCACCGGCGGCGAGGTCATCTGCCAGGTCAACGACACCGGCCATATCACCGATCCGCTGGCCGGACGGCTAAAACGGGATCCGGCCGCGGCCGGGGGCGGCAACGGGCTATGGGTCGTCCAGCAAGTCTGCGATCTGGTCCAGATCCGGACCAGTCCGGCTGGCACCGCCATCCGCCTGCACATGCACCGGAACTCCTGATAATCCAGTCGTGCACGTCATGGGCTTACGGCGCATCCGGGGGCCGCCCTCTGTGGCTACGGGCGGTGGCCACGAGCCCAGGCAGATGATCGACACACTGGCCGCTGGCGGTAGGATCGGCGCGCAACCGGGGTGGGCTTAGGCAGCCAGGCCCGCTCTCTCGGATTCGATGCCCGGTGTCTGGAGAGAGGCGGTGCGGGCTGTTGAGTAACGATGAGCGGGGTTCTGCCGCCAGGGCTGGCGGCCCGGTTTCCGCCGTTCAATGATGTCAGTGCTTCTGCTGCGGGCTCGCCGGGCCCGGGTATGCCGCCGGAGTGGGCTGACAGGCTGCGTGGCATGCAGTCGGTCACCGATGCGGCGTTGTCCATGCTTGATCCGCAGGCGCTGCTAGCCGAGCTGGTCGACCGGGCGAGGGAGGCCCTGGGCGCCGATACCTCCGCGATCTTGTTGCTGGACCGCCGGTCCGGCCAGCTGGTGGCGACGGCGGCGAGCGGGCTGGAGGAAGAGGTCCAGCAGGGGGTGCGGATACCGGTGGGGAGGGGATTCGCCGGGCGGATCGCGGCCCAGGGCCATCCGGTGGTCCTCGATGAAGTCGATCACACGAAGGTGATCAACCCGATCCTGCTGGAGAAGGGCATCCGGTCGCTGATGGGTGCCCCGCTGCTGGCTGACGGCAAGGTCATCGGGGTCCTGCACGTGGGCACCATGAGCCCTCGCGCCTTCACCGGCGACGACGTTAATTTGCTCCAGCTCGCTGCCGACCGTGCCGCGGTCGCGGTCCAGGCGCTCACCGCCCGGGTGGACCGCGCGGCTACCGAAGCGCTGCAGCGCAGCCTGGTGCCCTCCGCGCTGCCGGCGGTCGGCGGGCTGGAGCTGGCCGCCCGCTGGGTGCCCGGCACCGGGAAGGTGGGCGGTGACTGGTATGACGTGTTTCCCCTGCCCGGCGGCGAGGTGTGCGCGGTCATCGGCGACGTGGCCGGCACCGGCCTGCCGGCGGCGGTGATCATGGGCCGTATCCGCAGCGTGCTGCGGGCCTACGCGCTGCAAACAGCCGACCCCGCCGAACTGCTCGACCGGCTGGACCGCAAAATGCGGTACTTCGAGCCCGATGCGCTGGCGACCGTGCTGTGCGCGATGGTCAGCCCGTCCCGCGACCAGATACGCATCTGCTCCGCCGGGCACCTGCCGCCCATCATCGCCCGCCCGGGCCAGCCAGCTGCAGTGGCTGAGATCGCCCCCAATGTGCTCATCGGCGTCTCCAGCCAGCGGCGCCGCCAGATTAGCACCCTGGACTTCCCGCGCGGCGCGGTCCTGTGCCTGTACACCGACGGGCTGGTCGAGCGCCGGGATCAGCCTATCGACCACGGAATCGCCCAGCTTTGCGCCGCCGTCACCACCGCCGAGCCCGGGGTCGGCTGCGCATCGGTGATGGCAGCCATGGCCAGCTACACCCCGTACACCGACGACATCGCCCTGCTGATGCTCCGCCATCCGCCCGGTGAGCCAGGTGACAGCAAGCCGGATTCATCCCCGCCAGCAGATACCAGGACCGCACCGGACCAGGACGTTGCCTGGTCGGGGCGGCACGCCGTGGTGACCATGCCCGCCGAGATGGACGTAACGAATGCCTCCGGTATAAGTGATCTGCTGGCGGCCGTGATCGGCCAGTCTCCTGAGGTGATCACGGCCGACATGACCGCCACCGTGTTCTGCGACTCATCGGGAGTTCACGCGCTCGCGCGCGCCCACGAACTGGCCGACGCGGGCGGCAGCGAGCTGCGCCTTGCCCTCGGCGGCGCACCGACCGCCCGCATAGTTCAGCTCCTCGGCCTAGACCAGATCGTGCCGGTCTACCGCGACGTCGAGGAGTCGCTGGCCACCCCCTCGCAACGGGCCTGACAGCAGGCCTACTCCCTCAACATGAACACCTTCCGGCCGTGCTGGATCGGCCCAGGGCAGGCGACCTCCATCACCGGATGGTCCCCGCTCGCCGAGTTGCTGTTGGTCCACGCGCGGACTGGGCCAGCGGGTACGGGCCACTGGCGGTGCTGTGGCGGTTGGGTGACTCGGCGATCCAATCGGCCACTTCAGAAGGCATATGCCCAGGTCAGCAATGTGCGGCACAGTCTACGGATCTGATGTTAGCCACGTGTAAAGGCGGTACAGGCTTGGCTTGTCCAGGACGTGACCGCCGGGCAGTTCCCGGGCTTGCGCCTCCGGTATGTGCTGGAGGAGCCAGTCAGTGTGAGCCCGAGGGCACAGGGCGTCATCTGGCCCGTACCAGATAGAGATGGGCACCTGGATGCTGCCGGTATCGACGTTCCACGGCCGGGTGAACGCGATGACGTCGTCAACGCACCCGTCGATCCCGCCGGTGTAGGCGGCTTTGGTGCGGAACAGATGACCGGGTGATCGCGCCTGCGCGGCGAGCACGGCGCGGTCCGATTCTGCCAGGGCATAGTCATCAGCGACGGCCAGGCCGCCGCGTTCGGCCGCCGCCACGGCGGCGTAGGCGAGCTGTTCGGCCATCGGCCGGTAGGCAGCCTCCCCGGCCCGGGCACGAGTGAATTCCTCGACATTAAGCGCCGACATGCCATCCAGCCAGTCCAGCCCGTCAGCATCGAACGGCGCAGGGCTCACCACGCTGGCGCAGCGCGTGATCCGGTCACCCAGGCGCGCGGCACAGGCCAGCGCGTGCGGGCCACCGCCTGAAGCCCCCCACACGGCGAAGCGGTCCCAGCCAAGATGATCGACCAGGACGGCCAGGTCGTCGGCGGCTGCCGCGACGCAGCGGCCCGGCAGCCGGGTCGATGCGCCATAGCCCGGCCGGTCAACCACCAGCAGACGAATTCCCAGCTCATCAACGGGCACCAGCCGATCCGGAGCGAGGAACATCGTGCCGGGCGTCCCGTAGAAAAACAGGACCGGTATCCCGTCCTCGCGACCATACAGGCAGTAAGACAGATCCCTCCCGTCCGGAAGGCGAAGGACCCGCGGATCGTGCCCGTCCGGCGCAACCCCAGCCCGGCTATGACTCACCGATCTCCTCTACGGTTACCGCGCTGCCAGGGCGTACCGCAACACCCAGCCGCCATCGCTCTCATGAGTGCTAGCTGTAGCGAGAGGCTCCCAGCCCGCGGGGCCGAGAGCCTCTGCTCAGCTCAGGCTCTACTGGTGCGACCGCTGCTCTGCTTCAGCCGCGCGTGCCTCCGCTCGGGCCTTCTCTGCCTCGGCTTCCTTGGCAGCCACGTCACGCTGCGCGGCGGCCTTGTCCTGCTGGGCCTCGCCTTCTTGTTTCAGCGACTCGTCCCCGGTCACGGCCCCGGCCGCTTCCTTGGCTCGGCCCTTTACGTCTTCCACGACGCCTTCGACGCCTGCTTTAGGCCCAGACTCATTCGCCACGATGTCCTCCCGTTGTTCTTGTTCCATGCGGTAGCGTTCGCCCGCTTCGGTTACCGCCCGCTACCCGGCGATCGAGGGCACAAACGCCGCTGGCCAGGTCCAGACGACGCGGCGCTGAGCAGTCATGGTTTGTCAGGCCGAGTGCCGTTGACAGGCGAGACGCTGGCCGAGCCGGCCGGCGCCACGGCGGGAACCCAGCAGGCCGGCGTGACGGATCAGCTGCTGAAGCACAGCTGACAGCAACTCGCCTCTCCTGGTCCTTCAATGCCTGGGCCGAGAAGCCCGGTACCCGGTAGGTCAGCGCGACGACCGGCAGCATGCCTGCACGGCCTCAGCAGCACTGTCGGGATGGAGAGTACTTTGCTCACGCCTGCTATATCGAAGATTCTCCGGGTCCTGCGGGACGGGACGGCCAGCGCAAAGGTGCCCCGCCGGCCTGCACGCGGCGCCAGACACCGATCAGCACGCCAATACCCGTTGAATCGATGAACTCGACATCCCCGAGGTTCACTACAAGCCCGTCATGGCCTTGGCCGGCGACAGCAAGAAGACGATTACGCAGTGCACCGCTAGTAAGCACGTCGATGTCACCATTCACGTCAACAATCGCGACATCGCCTTCGAGGCGGTATTCCGGCTGATCCATTGCACCGGCTGCACTCATGGGCACTCCAAAATCCTAAACATTAGCGAAACCAGGCCGCTTTACCCGGCATACAGCTGCTCAGCCTCGCCAGCGCCCGGCCACCGGGACGGCCAGGCAGTGACGGCCCTTGGCCTAGGGCAGGCGAGATGGCAGAACCGGAGAGCGCTTACCTGCCGCGGCAACTGCCCACGGCAGAAGACCTCAATCAGCTGGCCGCCCTGTCATCTCCCAATTGCCCGTCACGATCTGCCCGGCGACCCCGGGCGGACCTCCGAATGAAGAGCGAGAGGAAGCATGCAGCCGGAGTGCTTGCCCAGGAGCGCACCGCCGCTGATGACCGATTGCGGCGGCAGATGGAGCACTCTGACGCTCAGTTCCGCGAAGAGGGGCAGCGAACGCAGGAAGGCCGAACAGCCAGCCGGGGCGTGGGCTGTGCAGGTAGTTTCCAATCTGGGACGGGTAGACGATGGCACAAGTCAGCTCTCGGTGGCCATACGGAACCTGGGTAACTACTCGATCACGCAGGTTGAAGCACAGTTCATCCCGGACGGCAAGAACTCGTCCCCTAGATCCGTACGCATTGAGGAAGCCGAGTTCACGGCTCAGGGCGTTGCGACATGGGTCCCATGCGAGTATCCGATTTGGCCCGGAGCGGATATCATAGCATTTTAACTCGTGGCGGGCCATGAAATTCTGGAGCGATAATATAGCCGACAAGCACCTTTCCGACCCGTACCCGGTGGTGCGCTGGCGGGACCATCTGAGCCAGCTCTGGAACATCGTCTGGGCCGCGTGCGCCGAGTTGCCGAAGGCGAGCCGTGGACGGTTGCGCCATAATCAGTCGCCGCCGGGTGCAAGCTTTTCCTGGTGCTGGTCATGAGCCAGGGAGCCAATCCCGCATGAACCAGACAACCCCCGTTCCTGGCGGAGCAGGAAACGAGGGCAACTGGATCAGTAAGACAATCTGGATCAGTAAGACAATCCCAGCCGGACCAGCAGCTACGGCCAGCGCTTCGGGCACGAGGGCGAGCCAGCCTGCACCCGGCCAGCGGGCCGATCCTGCACCAGCCTCCGTGTGAGCAGGCGGCAGCGCCGGGCGAGTCGGCTGACTTGGGGAATCCGTTTGCGGTCATTAACTGCGGGTACCCGGCTGCGGGGCCGACGAGGACGCGATCTTCAAGCACTACGGCCTTACCTACCGGCCGGGCAGAACCGGGTGAGCACGGCTGGCTCGCCGCTGAGCAGCCGACAAGAGACGGAGGACCGGATGATCGCCCTGTTCCTGCTGCTGGTGATCGTGGCGATGGTGCTGGGCATCGTGGGCGTCGCGGCGCATGGCCTGCTGTATCTGCTGTTCATCGGCATTGTCGTGTTCCTGGCTGCCCTCATCTTCGCCGCCCTGCGCATGCGGCGACGGCCCGGGAGTCGCTCGGCCCGGTAAACCCTTGGCGGACTGTGAGGTGTGCGGCCAGCCAACCACGTCTGTATACGGTGCGCGCCAGCGGACACCCCGGTGCAGGGATCTATACAGCCGCAGGCGTGTCCAGTAGCTCGCCGGGGAGGGCACCTGGAGCAGGTCTGCCGTCCCCGCATATCAATATGGACATCAATCGCGCCGAGACTAGGACCTGGATTCGCCGACGCTACGGGCGCCCCGCCCGAAGCGATGACCGGCATGGTCCCGCTCAGCCGTTTCGGCGAGCCTGAAGAAGTCGCGGAAATGGTCGCGCTGCTCGTATCCGACCGCGACCGGTGGATCAGCATGCACAACTACTTCGTCGACGGCGGGCTCGGCGCCAAATAAGCACCGACCAATCCGCCTCGCCCGGCCGCTTCGCCCGCCCGGCCGGGCAAGGCGGTTGCAGCATGACCTCAGCACGAACAGACCCGGCTCCATGATCGCATCGTGCAGCTGCGAGGAGACCACCGGACACCCCTACCGGTCTTCCCACAGGGGATACTCAGCCAGGCGGCTACGCGGGACGTAGACGCGGGTCTCACAGCCTGAGCGGTATTGGCGGTGGGCGCTACCCGGCCGCTAAGCAAAGCAGGAACCCTGCGAGGTGGTCGTACTGTCGCTGGTCGACACCAGCCAGACCAAGGTGCCCGGCGTGGAACTTACTCTTGGCGCCGCAGCCGGGAAGCTTCCTGTTGCCCCCGCAACCCCGCGCGGAACCCCGCCGAGACCAACCCAGGCCCCGCACTGGCAGCGCCCGCCATTCAAGGACGTGGCGGAAGAGACGACACCCGCAGGTTGCTGCCAGCCATCACGCAGGCTCCGCCTCACCGGGTTCTGCCGCAGCCATCCTCGGCGCCGCGGCGGAGGACCGCTGCCGGCCAGCGCCAGCGACAGCTGCCCCGACGGTGTCATGCACGTCGAACCAGGTCAGCCAGCCGGTAACAGCCAGGATCCTGAGCACGGCAGCCCGCGGCCCGGCCAGCGCAAACCCGTAACCCTCAGCACGGGCCTGCTGGCAGTGCCAGGCGAGCACGGCGAGGCACGCACAATCGATGAAAACCACGCCGGTGAGGTCAACGACGCAACCTGCCCGCTTCCGCCGCCGGATATCAGCCAGATGCGCCCGCAGCGCCGAGGCGCTCAGGAAATCCAGCTCACCGCGCAGGCTCGCCACAACCACATCCCCGTGATCACGGATGCCCGGCTCCGGGAAAGACGCAGCATCAGCTCCCGACACACAAGGAATGACAACCGGTGCCGCAGGCTCGGCAGCACCGACAGATGACGTCCCGCCGGACCCGGCCATCAGCGCGGCGTCCCGGCTAGCGCGGCGAACGTCCCGCCCCGCGCGATGCCAGCTATCACCCCGGCCGCCCAGGAAACCTGACAATGCCCGGCTCGCCAGCAACCACCTGGACCTCGCCCTGGCGACGCCACCCGCGGTCCCGCGCATCGCTGACACGCGGCAGGAACCGCGCAGAGACCGCCTTTTGCCATACGCACCACCTCGGCTCGCCCGCAAAGATGAGCGCCGCCGAGGTCCGGGGCAGCCGGAACAGCAATCGCGCGCACGCGGCACGCCGGAATGCAACTTCCTGGCAACGACGCCACGACCAGGTCCGCGGCGCGGCAAGCCCTGATCCGAGATGAGACGCGACTGTCACCCCGCCGCGGCGATGATCGGCCAGACAACGAACTGACGCACAGGCACCGGCCGTTCGTCCTGCACCCAGGAGCCGGCGTGCGCCACGATAAGCGCGACCATACGCCGCCGTCACGGTCGCCCGGCCTATACCGCCGGGCAGCTGGCACCGCCCATCTTCGCGGCCGCGACCTGCCGCAGCTGATCCATTGCGACGGTTACCCTACGCCAGAGGCCCGCGGGGCCGTATCGTCGGGACGTTGCTCCGGACCCCGGTAACAACCGCACGCGAAGCACTACGGCTGCGCTGAACGGGCCGGAGCTTTTTGATGAACGGCTAGCACCGGCATGGTGCACGCCGCAAATCGCCACTACCGCAAGGAGCCCCAGCCGCCAGGGATCATGTCGCCAGGCAATATGGAGTCTCCGTGCTCAGCAAGACTGTTCCCTGACGCCTACCAGGGACAAGATCACGATCAACTGGCTCCCCGTTTGGCTCCCTTAGTTACCTAAACTAACCTTCGGTCAACCAGTACAAGTCCCTGACCTGCGAAAACAGTGGG
The DNA here is from genome assembly GCA_963707065.1 of uncultured Actinomycetes bacterium. GTDB lineage: Bacteria > Actinomycetota > Actinomycetes > Streptosporangiales > Streptosporangiaceae > Palsa-506. The sequence goes on along the minus strand of CAVPPJ010000008.1, from coordinate 618 downwards.
CGCAGCAGGGTTCGAACCTGCGGCCCCTCGCTTGTAAGGCGAGGGCGTACCGTCGCTGGACGTGGCTCGACGGGCAGTTGGCCAGCCATGTCCGTGGCTGGACGTGGCCTGACATGGCCTGATGCCGGTGGACGTTGGCTCCCCGCTTGGCTCCCCCATTTCGTTAGCACCGCTAACCTTCAGTAAGCATGAGCGCCAGCTCCGGCACTCGCTACCGCACCCTCCATGGCGACCGGGGAGCGATCGATGACCGTGCGCCCGATGTCCAGCCGCGAGGGTTCGGGGGCCAGCCGCCGGGAGACACTCCGGACACAACATCATCTGGTACAGGCCCGGGCCCACGTCGGCCTGTCGGCGATTGCCGCGCCCAGCAGATGCCCGCTGCTCGGTATCAACCGTTACGCCCAAGACCACCCGCTCCATCGCAAGCAGATCTTCGTGTACAGCCGATGGCTCGTCGAATACCATGACCGGCTCGTCTTGTAACGTGCCCAGCGAGGGTCGCCGTCGGTGACAGTGCGGACCCAGGCTCAGTGCATGCCAGAAGTTCCGCCAGGCTGCAGCCTCAAGAGCTACAGCCTCGCTAACCTTCAACATTGCGGACGGCGGCCTGAGACT